>CAVPGY010000013.1:0-65939 GCA_963704115.1 uncultured Chloroflexia bacterium | reverse complement strand
GATGGTCGACCACTGTTCCGGATCGGCCTGCTCCGGGGACATGTGGGCATCGGTGCCAACGTGGCCCCTGATGCGGTGCGCGCGCTCGATGCGGCGCGCCACCGACAGGTCGATGAGGCGCGGGGTCGGCGCCATGATGATGTTCGACGGTTCCGCATCGAGATGGAGGATTCCCTCGGTGTGGAGGAAGTGGAGCGTGGAGGCGAGCTGGCGGCCGAGCCGCACCGCGTGCTCCGGATCGAGTGGACCGTGCCGGCGAACGAGGGTCGAGAGGCGGGGCCCCGCGAAGTGCTCGATCTCGATGAACGGCCGCACGCCGGACGCGTCGAGATCGAGCAGCCGGGTGAGGCCGGGATGCTGCAGTCGATCCAGCAGCCCGCCTTCCCGGACCATCGATCGTCGGGCGCGCTCGTCCTCGACCAGGCTCGGCCGCAGCATCTTGATGACCGTGGCGGTCATCAGCCGATGGTTCCAGACGGCGTACGCCTCGTAGCGTTCGCCGCCGCCCAGGAGCGTCTGCACCGTGCGCCCCGGGACGATCTCGTCGCCAGCTGCGAACTCCCACGCGGCCCTGGCGTCGGGCGTTGTTCCGTCGTTCGACTGCTTTGGCATCGTCCGCAATTCTCGCGGATGGCCCGCCGATGGCGTGTCGGTAGGCCGGCGCAGGCGAGGTCAGCCCCCGGGATCGGGCTCGTCGCGCGGGGCCCCGACCGGCAGGTCGTCCGGCCCCGGCGCGCGCTGCTCGGGCTCGGCGGTCGCGTCGTCGCGATCGTCATGCTCGTCATCGGACGGCGCAGCGGGGATCTCGTCGTTGGGTGGTTGCTGAATCGTCATGGCGCTTGATCATGCAGCCGGCATGCCCGCTGATCCGCCGCCAGGGGTCCCGCCGTAATGTGCTAGGATCAAGTACCACGTTATTTCGCACTGGAGATGCCTCCCATGGGATGGCTGCCTGAGCCGGTCGAGCGCCTCCTCGAGGTCGCGCTGGTCGGCGAGCTCACCGTCATCGGCCGCAACGGGCGACCGGTCACGCACCCGCTCATTCCGCTCTACGACGGCACGCATGTCTACCTGCACTCGTCCACGCTGTTCAGCAAGAAGCTCGAGCACATCAAGGCCGATGGCCGCGTCTCGTTGGCGCTCACCGACCCGGTGGCGATGAAGGGCAACCCCGACCGCGCCACGATCCAGGGCACCGCGCGCGTCATCGACGACGACCCGCACAGCGACTGGGAGCGGCTCATCCTGCAGCTCTGGCAGGCGAAGGAGCCCTCGATCAACGACTTCCTGAAGGCACGCGTCGCGTTGCCGCTCTTCTTCGAGCGGGCGGTGATCGAGATCACCCCGGAGCGCTGCCTGTACTGGAGGGATGGACGGACCGATCGCGCCCCCGAGGCATTCGCCGCTCCGGGCGAGGTGGCCGCATGACCGCGACCGCAACGGCACCGATGCGTTCCGGATCCATCCCGGCACACGCGCCCTCCGCGACCGACCTCGAGCGGCTCGCCGCCTACCCGTTCGTGGTGGTGAGCTGGATCGACGACGCCGGCTACCCGACCAGCGTCGCGACCTCCTTCGAGTCCGATCCGGCGGCCGGAACGGTCCGGCTCGCGGCGCCGACCGGCATGCCGATCCCGACCGACCGCGAGATCAGCATCACCGGCAGCCACATCCGTCCGCAGCCGGGGATCGGCTACGACGAGCGGCGCTACCTCCAGCTGTGGGGACGATCCGACGGGGCAACGTTCACCCCGGCGCGCGCGTGGGGCTGGGACGAGACCGAGGTGCCCTTCTTCGAGTACTCCGAGCGCTCGGTCCCGCAGTCGCGCCGCTACCTTGCCGCCCTCTCGGCGGAGAAGGGACGAACGATTCGTCCCCGACTCAGCTTGTTCTGGCTGGCCCTCCGCACCACGCGCCTGCCGTTCCTGTCGGCGACCGCGGTGCCGGTCGTGCTCGGTATCGCCGTGGCCGCGAGCCACGGCTCGTTCACCTGGTGGACGGCGTTGCTTACCCTCATCGGCGGCTCGTTCGCCCATCTCGCCATCAACGTCACCAACGACATCTTCGACACGCTTTCCGGCGCCGATGACGCCAACACCACCCCGACACAATTCTCGGGCGGCTCGCGCGTGGCGGTCTACGACCTCGTGTCGATCCGCGGGCTTTCGTGGCTGGCGATCGGCCTCTTCGCGGCCGCCGCCGCCCTCGGCCTGCTGCTGGTGGCGATCACGCAATCACTGACGCTGCTGGGGATCGGCATCGCCGGCGTGATCGTCGGCGTCGCGTACACCGCACCGCCGCTCAAGCTCGTCTACCGCGGGATGGGGGAGATCGCGGTTGCGCTCGGCTTCGGCCCGATCATGCTGCTCGGCGCGTACGTGGTGCAGACCGGTGAGCTGGCCTGGGAGCCGTTCGCCCTCTCGCTCGTCCCGGGCATCCTGATCGCGCTGATCCTATACGTGAACGAGATTCCGGACCGTCGCTCCGACGCGGAGGCGGGCAAGCGGACGCTGCCCGTGCGGCTGGCCCCCGACACCGTTCGGACCGGCTACCTGGTCGCCGCGATCGCCGCCTTCGCGATCATCGTCGCGGGCGTCGTCGGCGGGCTCTTCCCGTGGCCTGCGCTGCTGGCGCTCGCCGCCGTGCCGACCGCGCTGCGCGTGCACCAGGGGCTCAAGGCGCACTACAACAGCCCGTACACCCTCATGGCGGTGATGGGAAGCAACGTGAACCTCAACCTGATCGTGGGCGGCCTGCTGCTCGTCGGCTACGTGGTGGCGATCGTCATCGGGCTCTGAGCCCGTGTGGTGGGTGGCTACCAGCCCTCGGTGCCGGGCTCGCCCTTGAATGGCCCGACGACGTCGTCGGTCACCCAGCCGCCATAGAAGCCGCCGGGCTGCGGTCGCACGGTCTCCCCGTCGACCGTCGCCGCGTCGACGCGTCCCGCATAGAACGCGATCCTGCCGGCCAGGGCCTCGTAGCCGGGGAGCGGCTGCTCGTACGTCCAGGCCGCGCGGCGCGAGACGCGGTCGCCGACCACCAGGTCGAAGTAGGTGGCCGATCCCTTCCATTCGCACACCGTCCCGCGGCCGTCGGATGGACGCAGGAGGTCGACGCGCACGTCCTCGCTCGGCACGTACCAGGCCGGCGCGCCGGCCGTCTCGAGCACGCGCAGGGCGCGGGTGGTGTCGGCCACAATCCCGTCGCCGAAGCGGATTCGGACGTGCCGGGTCGTGGGCTGGACGGCCGGGGGTCGCGGGTAGTCCCACACGGACTCCTGGCCCGGGCCCGGGGCGAGCCGTTGCGGACGGGTGATCATGTCGCTGGTACGGCCCGCGGCGCCCGGAGGATCAGTCGGCGGCTTGGCTCATCGGTCGATGGCGATCAGCGCCGCCACCCGGTCGCGCTCCGAGGTCCGGGCGAAGAGGAAGGTGGCATCGACGAGCTCTGAGCGGATGATCAGCGCCGGGACGGTCTCGCGGACCGCGTGCACGTCGCCGATGCGCCCCGACGTCCAGCCGCCGCCGATCGGAACCGGTGCCGGCGCCACGCCGCCGTCGTCGGGCAGCGGCTGGGCAGTGAGCAGGTTCCCGTTCGGCCCGCGCCGGACGAGGAGCAGCACGCCGCCGGGATCCGCCAGATCGCGATGGTTGGGACCGATGCGGCCGCCATACGCGGCCGGGAGTCGCTCGCCCGGACCGAGCGGTGCCGTGAGAACGTCGATGACGCGCGTCGGACGGAAGACGGGGTACGTCGTCCGCGAGCCGATGAGCAGCGGGACGGCGAGGAGCAATGGCACGATCGAGAGCGGCCACCACGTGCTCCGCGGCTCCTTGGCGACCGCGTCGAGCTCGACGATCCGATCCTGAGCGATCCTCGGTGGCGTGCCGGCCTCGGTGGCCTCGATCGGCAGCTCCTCGTCGACGGCGACGGCCGCCACGACGAGCCGACCGGTGACGGAGGTGGTCACCACGTCGGGCGGAGCCGTGTCGAACGGGCCGGCGCCGCGCACGACGATCGCTCGCAGGCGCGTCACCTCGTCCACGAGGAGCGCGTAGCTTCCTGCGGCCGCGCTCGGGGGTTCGGTCAGGCCGTAGGCTCGCCCGGTCAGTCGCACCCACGTGCCCGACTCGGCGACCGCCCCGGAGAGGATTTCCTCGACGGAGACGTTCTCCGGCTGCGGATCGAGCTGTGGCACCACGATCGGCAAGGCGGCGACAACCAGAAGGACGATGCCGACCACCATCGCGGGCGCGCCGGGGAAGCGACGGAGGGGCGTGCGCCGGAAGGGCCGGCCGGCCGTTCGTGCCAGCCAGCCAGCGATCGCGAGGATGCGTCCGGTCATCCGCGCATCATGCATTGCGGCATCCGCACACCGCCACCCGCTACCATCGTCCCATGGAGCGCTGGCAGACGATCATCGAGCCGTTCCGGATCAAGAGCGTCGAGCCGGTCCGGATGACGACCGTGGCGGAGCGTGCGGCGACCCTCGCCGAGGCCGGCCACAACCTCTTCAATCTCCATGCCGCCGACGTCCTCATCGACCTTCTCACCGATTCGGGAACCGGTGCCATGTCAGCGGAGCAGTGGGCCGGGGTGCAGCGTGGCGACGAGTCCTACGCCGGCTCGCCATCCTGGTTCCGGTTCCTCGACGCGGTCACCGAGCTGTGGCCGTTCCGCCACGTGATCCCCACCCACCAGGGGCGGGCTGCCGAGAAGATTCTGTTCAGCGTCATCGGCGGACCCGGCAAGGTCATCCCGTCGAACACGCACTTCGACACGACCCGCGCCAACGTCGAGTTCACCGGCGCCGAGGCCGTGGACTGCGTGATCCCCGAGGGGCGGGAGCCGGCGACGATCCACCCGTTCAAGGGGAACATGGACACCGAGGCGCTCGACGCACTCATCCGCGACCGCGGGGTCGAGCAGATCCCCGTCGTGTTCGTGACCATCACCAACAACTCCGGCGGGGGGCAGCCGGTGTCGATGGCGAACCTGCGCGCCGTCCGCGCGGTGTGCGACCGCTACGGCATCCCGCTCTTCCTCGACGCCTGCCGCTTCGCGGAGAACGCCTGGTTCATCAAGCAGCGGGAGGACGGCTACGCCGACGTCGCCGTGCCGGACATCGTGCGCGAGATGGCCGCCCTGGCGGACGGCATGACGATGTCGGGCAAGAAGGACGCCCTCGCCAACATCGGCGGCTGGCTGGCGCTCAACGACGATGCCTGGGCCGAGCAGTGCCGCAACCTGCTGATCCTCACCGAGGGATTCCCGACCTACGGTGGCCTCGCCGGACGCGACCTCGAGGCCATGGCGCAGGGCCTGCGCGAGGTGGTGCAGGACGACTACCTGCGCTACCGGATCCGATCGACCGCCTATCTCGGCGAGGCGCTCGTCGAGTCGGGCGTGCCATGCGTGCGGCCGATCGGCGGGCACGCGGTCTACCTCGACGCGGCGGCCCTGCTGCCCCACATCAAACCGCTCGAGTACCCGGGCCAGGCGCTCGCCTGTCGCGCTGTACCGGGAGGGAGGCATCCGCGGCTGCGAGATCGGCACGGTGATGTTCGGGCAGCATCCGGACGGTATCGAGACGCGCGGCGCCGATGGAGCTCGTGCGCCTGGCGATCCCGCGTCGCGTCTACACCCAGTCGCATATCGACTACGTGATCGAGGTGGTGCGCTGGGTGGCCGAGCACGCCGCGGACCTGCGCGGGTATCGGATCGTGGAGCAGCCTTCGGTCCTGCGGCATTTCACCGCCCGTTTCGAGCCGCTTCAGTAGGTCTCGACCCGCACGGGTGTGAGGGTGAAGTCCCGGACGTTGCGGGTGAGGACGATCGCATCCGGGACGGCGGCAGCAGCGATGAGGGCATCCGGCAGGCTGAGCACGTGCCCGCGATCCCTGGCCTCCTGACGCCACCGACCCGCCAACTCCGCCGCGGCCGGCCCCGGCTGCACAAATTCCACCGCGTTCATCAGGGCGCGGAGTGCCGGATCGCCGGTGGCGGGTGCCCCGCTCCAGGCTTCGCAGCTGACGATCTCGTTCACGATGGCGTCGTCGCCGAGCTCGAAGATACGGGCGAAGCGTTCGACGGCCGCTGCATCACCGCGGAGATGATCGATCAGGAACGAGGTGTCGAGCACGTACCGCGTCATCGGTCGCCCGGTCCCGGGTTCGTGACCTCGCGCCTCCGCTCGCGCACCCACTCCACCACCGATTCGGAGGTTGGGAACAGCGGGTGGTCTCTCCAGGCGCCGGCCGTGGCCGCAACGGCTGCTCTCAGCCGATCCCGGCGGAGGTGCGCGGCCAGCGCTTCGGCCACGTACCGCGAACGGCCGCGCGGCCCGGCGAAGCGGTCGACCTCATCGACCAGCTCCTTCGGCAGCAGCAGGTTCGTGCGCACGTTCATGCGCACGATTATGCGCAGAGCTGTGCGCACTGTCAAGCGCCGACGTCAGCCGACCTCGATGCGCTCGACCCACTTGATCCAGTCCAGCCCGCGGCGCTGGGGTGCCACCAGCCGAACGGGGGATCCGTTCGCGGCCGGGAGCGTTCTGCCAGCAACATGGGTGGCCAGCAGCGCGTCGTCGAGCTCGTGCGCGGCGAGGCGGACCATCCAGCCGGTCACCGATCGCACGCTGACCCGTGGTGCGTCCGGATCGGCCCCGGCGGCCCTGAGCACCGCGCGCAGTGGCGTGCCCCGCCACCCGGTGCGCATCACCCATCCGGAGGTGCAGTCGAGCACCGCCTCGCGCTCGACCTGGCCCAGGTCTACCAGCTGTCCCAGGTCGAGCGACAGCGGCGTCGCGACACGACCGTCGACGCGCAACCGCCATGCGACCGCATCCACCGGTGGGGTCGGCTCGGCGTAGAACGTCGTCGGCGGGGGAACGCCACCGTCGGGCAGCCAGCGCGATCCGGTGAAGCGACGCACGCCACCCTGGAGCCGGTCGAGCAGGTTCGCCGCGCCCCACGCGACCGCGCCGAGGACCGCCACGCCGCCGATCGCGAGCACCGTCCGGCGGCTCATGCGCGGGGCGCCACCAGACCGCGGTCGGAAGAGCCGCCATCGGCGCGGCAGGAGATGAAGCGCCACGATCGGGACGACCGCCAGTCCCGCCCACACGTGCAGCGTGAGGATCGTCCACGGGCCGATCGACAGGATCCGTCCGCCTGCGACCCACGTGAACCCGCCGGCAAGCGCGGCGGAAACGAGCAGCGTGAGCAGCCCCCCGAGCGCCAGCCGACCCCAGCGTCGCCGGCGGATCGCCGGACCGACGCTTCGCCGCAGCTTCTCTCCGGCCGCGACCAGCAGCGCCCCGCCCATGAGCCCGTGGAGCCAAAAGAGCGGCGCGGTGGCCGGGACGCCGGCACGCAGGGATGCCAGCCCGCTCACCATCTGGGCGGCGATCAGGATCGCCAGCAGCCGATCGAGCGTCGCGCTGCTCATCGGCACACCCTAGGGCTGCCCGCACCGGCCGGCAACCGGGGCTTGACGGGGCCGTACGATGCACGGCGTGACCCAGCGCACCGCCATCCTGCTCGCGACCATCCTCGGCTCGGCAATCGTGTTCCTCGATTCGACCATCGTGAACGTCGCGCTCGAGTCGATCGGTGCCGACCTGCCGACCACGTTCCTCGGCCGGTTCGAGGGCCTGACGTACGTCAACAGCGCCTACTTCGTCGTGCTGTCGGCGCTCCTCATCCTGGCCGGCGCGCTGAACGATTACTACGGCCGGCGGCGGATGTTCCGCATCGGCCTCACCGGATTCGGCGCCGCGTCGGTCGCCTGCGGACTGGCCCCGACGATGGAGGTTCTCGTCGCCGCACGCGTCGTCCAGGGAGCGTTCGGCGCCATCCTCGTTCCCGGAAGCCTCTCGATCATCACCGCGGCCTTCGAAGGGGAGGAACGGGGTCAGGCGATCGGGATGTGGGCCGCGGGTACCTCCGCGACGTTGATCCTCGGCCCGCTCGTCGGTGGCTTCCTGGTCCAGACGGTGAGCTGGCGGGCCGCCTTCCTCATCAACGTTCCCCTGATCCTCATCAACCTGTGGGCCACCCGGCAGGTGCCGGAGAGTCGCGACCCCGAAGCCCACGGTCAGTTCGACTGGCTGGGGGCGGCGGCGATCGCCGTGGCTGTCGGCGGGCTCGCCTTCGGCGCGACGCGCGGCGAGCAGTCCGGCTGGCAGGACGTGACCGCCTGGGTGGCGCTCGGGGTCGGAGCGGCGGCGCTGGTGGCGGTGCCCATCCTGATGCTGACCCGGGAGCGACCCCTGGTGCCGCCGTCGTTGTTCGCATCACGCAACTTCACCGTCGTGAACATCTCGACGCTGGTGATCTACGGCGCGCTCTACGTGCAGTTCGCCTTCGTCGCCCTCTTCCTGCAGGGCACGCTGGGGTACTCGCCGCTGGCCGCCGGCATCGTCGGCGTGCCGGTCGCCATCCTGCTGACCACGCTGTCGACGCCGGCGGGACGCTGGTCAGCGCGCTTCGGCCCCCGAGCGTTCATGACCATCGGCCCGCTGATCATGGCTGCCGGGCTCCTGTGGTTCGCCCGCATCCCTGCCGGGTCGCCGACCTGGCAGCTCGACGTCGGCGACCCGTCGAGCTACCTGCCATCCGCGGGTGTTCTCGCCGACGTCTTCCTGGCCCAGACCATCTTCGGCGTCGGGATCGCGCTGCTCGTTGCGCCGCTGACGACCGCCCTGATGAGCTCGGTGCCGGTGCGGAACGCCGGGCTCGGGTCCGCGATCAACAACGCGGTCAGCCGCGTGGGCTCGCCACTCGTCAGCGCGGCACTGTTCGTGGTGATCACCGCCTCGTTCTATCCGACGCTCGCCGCCCTTGCGCCCGGCTTCGACGTCGACGACCGGGCGCTGCGCGAGCAGGTCCAGCCGCTGACGCGTCCGGCTTACGGTACCGACCCCGACCTGGCCGATGCGGCACGCCAGGCGAGCACCGATGCGTTCCGCCTCGCCATGCTCGTCGCCGCCGGGTTGCTCGCCGCCGGGGCCGCCGTCAACGCGGTGGGCATCCGGAACCCGCCGCGCTCGGCGGTGGCCGACACGCCGCCGGCTACGAGCGGCGGCTGAGGACAGTCGCTAGTCCCTGGGTCGCCCCGACCGGCCTGCCAGCACGCCGCCCGCAGCCGCGCCGAGGACGGTGAGGAACGGGACGAGGTTCCACAGCAGGCCCTGGGTCTCCCTGACCCAGCCCGATGCCTCCTCGAGCATCGGATTCACGACCACGTACACGACGGCCCCGAGAGCGAAGCCGAGTAGTCCCCCGACCAGGATTCCGAGCACCACGCGTTTGTTCATGCTGCCATTCTGACCGGTAGCCGGATCAGCGGCGGGTTCCCATCCGCCACCTCATCGTTGCTGCACGCCGGAAGCGCCACGATCACGATGAGGGCTCCGACGAAGAACCTCTTCACGGGACGCCTCCGCGAACCGGTGATCCGTGCTCCGCCGGCTTGGATACACCGGCCTGGCCGGCGACCTTTTCGATGGCTGCGGAGACAGCTGCAGCTTCGCCGAGGTAGCGGCGGTCGACCGGTCGCAGGGCCTGTCCGAGCCGGTAGACGAGCGGGATGCCGGTCGGGATGTTCAGCGCCGCGGCCTCCTCCTCACCCAGCCGGTCCAAGTGCATCACGAGCCCCCGTAGCGTGTTGCCGTGGGCGACGACGAGCGGGGTTCTTCCGGCGTGCAGCGCGGGAACGATTGCGGCTCGCCAGTACCGCAGGACGCGGGCAACTGTGTCGGCGAGGGACTCGCCACAGCGCACGTCCCCAGGGGCGATCCGTGCGTAGCGCGGGTCCCGAAGCGGCCAGCGCGGATCGCCCGGCTCGAGGGCAGGAGGTGGGACCGCGAAGCTGCGACGCCACTGTTGGACCTGTGCCTCACCGAATCGGCGTGCCGTCTCGGCCTTGTTCAATCCCTGCAACGCACCGTAGTGCCGCTCGTTCAACTCCCAGCTCCGATGCACCGGCACCCACATGCGGTCCAGCTCATCCTGCACGATCCACAGCGTTCGAATGGCGCGCTTCAGGACCGACGTGAACGCGATGTCGAAGTCGATGCCGGCCTCGCGCAGCATCCGGGCTGCGGCATGTGACTCGCCGATGCCAGAGGGCGAGAGGTCCACGTCCGTCCAGCCGGTGAACCGATTCTCCAGGTTCCAGGTGCTCTCACCATGGCGGAGCAGGACGAGCTGCCGGTGCTCGTCCGCATCCGCGACGGCCGGCGCGGCCGCGGTCACTCGAGGCATCAGCGCACCTTGCTAGCCGACCGGCGCGAGGTCGACGACAGCCGTGGAGCGGCCGGCACGGGCCGCCGCGGTCGTCGTCGCCCGATCCAGGAGCTCGCGCTGCGCCACGGGAACATTCTCGGTCCGGCCGGCCCACGCCCGGAGCGCCGCGCTCTGCAACGCCCGGCCGTACGAGAACGAGAGCTGCCACGGCGCGCCCCCGACCCGATTCAGTGCGTTGAGGTTCGCGGTGGCGTCCGCATCGGTCTGGCCACCGGAGAGGAAGGCGATGCCCGGGACCGCGGCCGGGACATGGCGACGAAGGCATCGGAGCGTCCACCTCGCGACCTCGTCGTGCGTTGCCCGGTCCTGGGCCTCGTAGCCGGACAGGACCATGTTTGGCTTCAGGAGCATGTCCTCGAGAACGACCCGCTGATGGTCAAGCTCGGCGAAGACCTGCTGGAGCACGCGGCTCGTGACCTCCGCGCTGCGCGCGATGTCGTGGCCGCCGTCCATCAGCACCTCCGGCTCGACGATGGGCACGAGGCCGGCCTCCTGGGACAGCGCCGCGAAGCGGGCCAGGGCGTGCGCGTTGACGGCGATACCGTAGTCGGTCGGCAACCCAGTCGAGATGGCGAACACCGCTCGCCACTTCGTGAAGCGGGCGCCCAGCGCTCGGTATTCGTCGAGCCGCTCGCGGAGGTCGTCGAGCCCATCGATCACCTTCTCGAGGGGGGACCCGGCCAACGTCTCGGTGCCGCGGTCGACCTTGATGCCCGGCACCATGCCTCGTTGCGCGAGGATCTCGACGAACGGCGTGCCATTGTCATCGGCTTGGCGGATCGTCTCGTCGAAGAGGATGACGCCGCTGATGAACCGTTCAAGGTTCGGAGTGGTGAACAGCAGCTGGCGGTAGGCCCGGCGCGTCGCCGGCGTCGACGCGACGCCGATCGTGCCGAATCGCTTCTCGATCGTGCCGGTTGACTCGTCGGCCGCCAGAATTCCCTTGCCCGGGGCAACGAGCAGCCGCGCCGTCGCCTCCAGCGTTCCCACCTCGTTGATCATCGGTGGCCTCCGCTGTTGGACACGATGGCGGTCGTCATGCGGCGCCGGCCCCGTCGACGGCCAGGCTCGTGCGGTCAAGGACCTGGAAGGCCAGGCCGTTGAAGTTGGCGATCGACGCGTGTACCGGGCAGTGCTCGGCGACGCGGCGAATGGCGGCCTCACGGTCGCGGCACTCGGCGTGGGGAAGCCGGATCGTCACCTGCAGATCGACGAGTCGCGTCGGCTCGTCGGCCTTCTCGTAGGCGACGTCGACCGCGAGGTCGGTGGTGTCGAGGCCGCTGCGCGTGCAGTACTGGGCGACGAAGGCGGCGACGCACGACCCCAGCGACGCCACGAACAGATCCGGGGGAGTCGGGCCGCGGTCAGCACCGCCCATGGCGGGCGGCACGTCGATGACCATGCGGTGGCTTCCGACGGTCGACTCGAACGTCATGTCACCGAGGTATCGGGTGGTGATGTTGGGCATCGGCGTGTCCTTTCTACGTACGAACGGGTGCAGCGGGTTCTCGCACCGCAGGAGACGCAGCCTCTCGGCGTCGCTCCGCCCTTCTCGACCGGCGGGAGCGAGTCTGCGCGGAGCACTTCGACCCGAGTGACGTCATGGGGCTGCGCCTCCTCTCGGCATGCGACTACTTCGCCGAGCCCGCGGGCGCATCGGACTTCAGCTCGGCGAGCGCGCCCTGGACTCGCTCGAGCTCCACGCTCAGCTCCTCGAGCCTCGCCTCCAGGGACTGCGCGGTTCCCTCGCGATCGCGCCCGCTGCCACGCGTGCGGCGACGCGGGGCCATCACGAACTCGTCCTCGTCATCATCGGGTCCCCAATAGGGTTCAGCCCACCGCCGGTGTCGGTACACGACGTGGCAGGGACCGCATCCGTGCCAGCAGCTCATCTTCAACCTCCTTGCCTGGTGTCCAGGCGTTCCGCTCGCTGGAGGAACGCGTCCGTCAGCCGGGCGCGTTCCCGCATGACGCCGACCCACTCCGTGAGCGCCCGTTGGCCGCCCACGGCCAGCTGATATGTGCGCCGTGGTGCGCCGTCCTCCGCGACCCAGCGCGAGTGCACGAGCCCCTCGCTCTCGAACCCGCGGAGCGTCCGGTACGCCATTCCCACGTCCACCGGCCCCGGTGCCACGCACAGCTCATTGAGCGCGGCGATCAGGGCATACCCATGCGTCTCGCCCTCGGCCACGAGAAGGAGCATGAACGGCTCGATCCAGCGGCCCCGGCGCCCTCCGGGTCGTACCCAGCCGCGGTAGCCGTCAGGGTGATGGTGAAGGTGTTCGGCATCCATATGCCAGCATCATGTGGGGGATCTCCGTGGCTCCATAGGGCCGAACGGCATCAACTGGCTGGGCCGTGCGGCGTGCCCCGTCGCTGACTGGCCAACGATCCAGCGGCTCCTCCGGGCCGCGGCGCTCCGGCTGATGGCCGGTTCAGAAGACCTTCGGGCACCAGGGCGGACGGACGGTGCGGAACAGGGCGTCGGCGCGCTCCGTCGCCCCCGGCTCGAGCTCCGTGATCCGCGCTGCATCGGACAGCTGGGTGATCGAGAAGCCGCCGAGATAGGCCGCCCCCAGGTCGGTGATGTCGCAGCCGAGCTGCGGTGCATCGGTCGTCGGCTCGACGCGGCCGACGCCGCCCTCCACCGCCAGCGACCACCGACCCGCGTTCCACGGGCAGAACTCGTCGCGGACCTCGAGCACGATCCGGCCGTCGGCCGCGTACCGGCGCTGCGTGAGGGCGGCGGCGAGGTCGACGACGCGCAGCCACAGGCCGTCGCCCATGGCGAGCCCGAGCCGCCGAGGCTCGAGGACGTTGAGGATGATCGGGTCATCGGGGGCAACGTTCCAGGCCTCGAGCTTCGACATGAGGTCGATGCCCAGCAGGAACTGCCACAGCTCCATATCGACGGCCGGCGTGAGGGCCATCTTCTCGGTCAGGATGACGCTGGAGTGCGGGCCGGACTCGTCCCAGCTCTCGCGAACGCGGTAGCGGACGTAGCCGTCCGGCCGGCCATCGGTCTCGTGGAGCGCGTAGAAGACGGCACTGGCACCGCGCCGCCAGTGCTCCGGGTCGCGGAACAGCTCCGAATCCCAGAAGGCGGGCGTCCTCGCGAAGAAGCCGGAGCGGTGCGGCACCAGGGCGTCGTGGATCGGCGGCAGCACGCGCTTCGCCTCGTCGAGCTCGATGAATCGCATCGTCCCGGCCGGGTCTCGCCGCGTGCGGAAGGCGCTCCGGTCGCGATCGATCGCCATCCGCGTGGCCATGGTGGCCAGCCCGTAGCCGAATCGCTGGTAGATGCTGCCCTCGGAGGCCCACAGGATGGCGGTCGCCTCGCCACGCTCGTGGACCTGGTCGAGCTGGAGCCGCATCATCCGGCGCAGGATCCCGCGACGTCGGTGCGTCGGGTGCACGCCGACGATGGTGACGCCCGCCGACGGCGCGACCCCGCCGGGGATCGTCAGGTCGAAGCTGAAGATCCCGGCCGTGCCGACGATCCGGTCGCCGTCGTAGGCCGCCACGGCCCGGTCCGCCTCGAAGATGGCGTCCCAGCTGGGTAGATCCTCGTCGCGCACGCGCTCGGCGAATGCGAGCTCGCCGGCCTCCAGGAACTGGCGCGGCTCGCCGACGAAGCCGCGAACGTCGATCTCCATCTGCCGATTATGGCGCGGGTCGTGCTCTATGATCCGGCCGATGTTCCCGATCTCGGACGACAACGAACGCGGTCACGGCCCGGCCTTCGTCAGCCTGGCGATCATCGCGCTCAACGTCCTCGTCTTCCTCGCCCTGCAGGGTGCCGGCGCCTCCGCCGACGGGGAGGCGTTCACCTACGGCTACAGCGCCGTCCCGTTCGAGATCACCAACGGCGTGGACCTGACCGAGCCGGAGCCGGTGACCGTCGGCGGCGAGACGCTCCAGGTGCCGCAGGAGCCCGGACCGACGCCGATCTGGCTGACGCTGTTCACGAGCCTGTTCATGCACGGCGGCTGGCTCCACCTCGCCGGCAACATGCTGTTCCTGTGGGTGTTCGGCGACAACGTCGAGCACCGCATCGGCCACGGGCTCTTCCTCGTCTTCTACCTGGTGGCGGGAATCATCGCCAGCTTCGCGCAGATCCTGGTCGACACCAACTCGGTGATTCCGACGCTCGGTGCCTCGGGAGCCATCAGCGGAGTGCTCGGCGCGTACCTGGTGATGTTCCCGACGAACCGCGTCCTCGTGCTCGTCATCCGCTTCCCGATCTGGGTCCCGGCGATCGTGGTCATCGGGCTCTGGGCCGTCCTCCAGTTCGTCAACGGCTTCGGCGCCATCGCCGTGACCGAGGAGACGGCCGGCGGCGTGGCGTACATGGCGCATATCGGCGGCTTCGTGGCCGGCCTGGTCGCCGGACTCGTGTTCCGGATGCTCTTCGGTGAGCCGCGCCATCCGCGAGGGACCTCGGCCGCCGCGTACCGATGACCGACGAGGCCGCACGGGAGGCGGCCGGGCTGTTCGGACCTACCTCCGTGTCGTGGCGCATCGATCGCGAGCTGGTCGTGCTCGCCGGCGGGTCATGCGCGCTGCTCATGCAGGCGGCGCATCCATCGGTCGCCGCCGGGGTCGCGCAGCACTCCGACTACGCCACCGATCCGTTCGGGCGCCTGTTCCGCACGCTCACGAGCAGCTTCTCGGTCGTGTTCGGGACCGAGACCGATGCGAATGCCACCATTCGCCGGGTCAACGCGATCCACGCGGCGGTGCGGGGCCAGCGCGCTGATGGGGCCGCCTACTCCGCCCTCGATCCCGAGGCGCTGCTGTGGGTGCATGCCACGCTCGTCGATACGGCGCTCCGGGTGTACACACGCTTCGTGGCTCCACTGTCGCCGGCCGATGCACAGCGCTACCACGACGAGAGCGCCCGCGTCGCCGTCGCGCTGGGCGTCGCTGAGGTCCCGGCCCGGCTGGACGAGCTGCGAGCCTGGATGGACGCGATGATCGCGGCCGGCACTGTGCGCGTCACGCCGGAGGCGCGGGTGATCGCCCGGACCGTGCTGTATCCGACGCGCTTCCCGCCCCGCCTCGCCTGGGACGCCGCACATCTCGTGTCGATCGCCACGCTGCGGCCGGAGCTGCGGCGCCAGTACGGGATTCCGTGGTCGGCGGCCCGGGAGCGGGGCATGGAGCGATTCGCCGCGGTCTCCCGCTCCGCGCTGCCGTGGGTCCCACCGCCGCTCCGTCATGCACCGCAGGCCCGTGCCGCCGCGCGTCGGGTCCGGGGTACCTGAGGCGACCGGCTCTTTACTGGCCTCCCCAGCGAGACGTACTCGAGCAGCCTGCCAGTGAACGACGCGGATTTCGAGTCGCCCGGTTGTCTCGCGGTGCCGACATATCGGGCAGCAGATGGGCGGAAGCGCGCCGTCGTCGCGTGCCGTGGTGCCGATTTATCGGGCAACAGTTCACCGGAGGCCCCGATTCGACGCGCTCGCGCTCTGCCGTGCCCGATGGATCGGGCAAACGGCGCCGGGGCGCGCCGCCGCACGCTTGCGTGCCCGATATACCGACAGTACCGGCTGGCGCGGAGCAGCCGCCGCCGGAGCTATCACGGCCCCGACGACGGGGGAGGGGTATCATGGCCGCCGCGCGCTCGAATCGCCCCCTGCGAGCGTCAGAGGAACCCGATGTGACCCGATTCGCCAAGCTGACGATCGCCGCTGCCGTGGCGACCCTCGTCCTGATCTCGGTGGGCGGCCTCGTCCGCGCCACCGACTCCGGGCTGGGCTGCCCGGACTGGCCGCTGTGCTTCGGCGACTGGATCCCGCCGGCCGACCTCCACGCCTGGATCGAGCACAGCCATCGGCTCATCGCCGCCGTCTTCGTCGGGCCGCTGGTCGGCGCGGTGGGGCTCATCACCGTCTTCAGCCACCGCCGTCGCGACCTGCCGCTGCTGCGCCGCCGCCGTCGTGGCGGGCGTCCTCGTCATCGTGCAGTCGCTGCTCGGGGCGGCGGTCGTGCTCGAGGGGCTCGCCGCCGAGCTCGTCACCGCGCACCTCGGCATGGCGCTCGTCGTCCTGGCGGCGACGATCTTCATCGCCGATCGGGCCACGAACGGACCGATGCCGGCCGCCCACGTGCGCCCGTTCGTGAGCCGTCTCGTGGCGGTGACGGCGGTGGCGATCTTCGCCCAGATGCTCCTCGGCTCCTGGGTCACCGGGCACCACGCCGGGCTTGCCTACAGCGACTTCCCGCTCATGAACGGCGCCATCCTTCCGACCGTCTTCGGCAACGAGCAGGCCGTTCACTTCGCCCATCGGCTGATGAGCCTGGTCGTGGCCGGGCTGGTTGCGTGGGCGGCGATCGCCGTCCTCCGATCGACCGATGCGCCGCTGCCGCGCCGGCTCGCTCAGCTCATGGCGATCCTCATCGTGGTGCAGATCGCGCTCGGCGGGCTGAACGTGATCAGTCGCCTCTCCGCCGTCTTCGTCGTCCCGCATCTCGCCGTGGGGGCGATGCTCTGGGGCGCATCGGTGTGGCTGCTCCTGGCGACCCGCCGGCTGCGGACCTCGGAGGTCCGCGCGGCACAGCGCGCCGATGGCCGCGATCCCGGTCCGCTCGACACGCTGCGGGCGTACGTCGCGCTCACCAAGCCGCGGATCATCGAGCTGCTGCTGGTGACCACGGTGCCGACCATGGTGCTGGCCCACGGTGGCGTCCCGCACTGGTGGCTGATGACCGCGGTCGTCCTCGGCGGGACGCTGGCGGCCGGTGGAGCGAACGCGATCAACATGTACGTTGACCGCGACATCGACGACGTCATGCGCCGAACCCGGCACCGCCCGCTGCCGCGCCACGCGGTCACCCCGAGCCGGGCGCTGGGCTTCGGGATCGGGCTCAGCGCGGTCGCCTTCGTGTTCCTCACGCTGACGGTCAACCTGCTCAGCGCGGTCCTCGCCCTGAGCGCCACCGCGTTCTACGTCTTCGTCTACACGATGTGGCTGAAGCGCACGACGCCGCAGAACATCGTCATCGGCGGGGCCGCCGGGTGTGTCCCGGTGCTGGTCGCCTGGGCCGCCGTGACCGGCGAGGTCGGGCTGCCGGCCCTCGTCCTGTTCGCCATCGTCTTCTACTGGACGCCGCCGCACTTCTGGGCGCTGGCGCTCCGCTACCGCGGTGACTACGCCGCTGCCCGCGTCCCGATGCTCCCGGTGGTGCGCGGCGAGGTCGAGACGGCGCGCCAGATCGTCCTCTACACGATCGCCCTGATCGCGGTCAGCCTGCTCCTGCTGCCTGCTGCCGGGATGGGCTGGATCTACCTGGTGGCGGCCGTGGTGCTCGGGGCGTTCTTCCTCCTCCAGGCACTGCGCCTGCGCGCCGATGCCGCCGACGGGCGAGCCGCGATCTCGCTGTTCCGCTACTCGATCAGCTACCTGACGCTGCTCTTCGCCGCGGTCGCCGCGGACGCGATCCTCCGCTTCCCGCTCGCGTGAGGGGTCGGGCGCGGAACCAGCGCCGCTCGGGTGGCGTCAGGCGCGACATGAATCGAACCGCGCCCGCCCTTCTCGCCCTGCTTCTGGTCCTCGCCGCCTGCGCCGCGTCCGGCAGCGACGGATCGGGCGCCTCGTCACCGTCCACACCACCTTCCGACGACGGCGGCGGCGAGAGCGCGAACGACGATCAGATCGACCATCCGGAGGGTTCGGAGTCGATCCTCACGATCACCTGGGCGGGCGGCATGCTTCACGAGTCCATGACGGTGACCCAGGTCCCCCCGTTCGTGATCACCGGCGACGGCCGCGTGATCATGCAGGGCATGCAGTCCCTCGAATTCCCCGGGCCTGCCCTCCCGGCCCTCATCGAGCGGCGCCTCACCGAGGAAGGCGTGCAGCAGGTCCTCCGCGCACTCGAGCAGACGAACCTCTTCACCGGCGACCTCGAGCTGCGTGGCATGAACGGCATGGTGACCGACGCCAACGACACGATCTTCACGGTGCGAGCCGCGGGCCTGGAGTCGGTCGTGAGCGTGTACGCCATCAGCATGCTGCTCCCGGACATGGAGCCGCCGGCCGGCATGCGTGCCGAGGAGCTCGAGGCCTACCGGGTCCTTTCCGCCCTCCACGATCGCCTCATGACGCTCGACACCTGGCTCCCCGGCGACGCCTGGGCGACCGACGCCTGGGTGCCGTACCAGCCCGAAGCATTCCGGCTGTACGTACGCGACGTCACCGGCCAGGCGGTCGAGGGCGGCGAACTCCCGGGCCAAGTGCGCCAATGGCCGACCGAAGGTGACCCGGCAGCGTTCGGCGACGAGGTCGCCCGCTTCGGCGACGGGACCCGCTGCGGCGTGGCCGAAGGGGAGCTGGGCTCGACCTGGCTGGCCGAGCTGGAGGAGGCGAACCAGAACACGCTCTGGACCGATGGCGGCGACCGCCGATTCTCCATCGGGGTCCGCCCGCTGCTGCCGCACGAAGAGCGCGTGTGCCCGGAGGTCGACGCCGGCTAGTCCGGTCGAATCCCTGCGCCGATGGGGTCGCACACGCGCGACGCCCTTCGCTACAATGCACGCCGTGCCGCCGTCAGCCCGACTGAGCGCGCGTGCTGCGACACCACGTGTCGGTTGAACCAGGGAGCCTCGAACGAGACTGATGCAACCTACGGCGGCCCGATCCCGGCTGCGGACGATGCTCCGCGTCGGCGTCCCCCTGCTCGTCCTCGCGCTCGCCGCGTCCGGCTGTCTGCTGCCGCCGGACCCCGTGACCGAGGATGGCCAGGACGTCTTCAACCTGTACCTCGTCGTGCTGGCGCTGGCCGCCATCGTGTTCATCGGTGTCGAGGGCTTCATCCTCTACGCGATCGTCAGGTACCGGCGACAACCCGGCGACGACGTGCTCCCGGAGCAGCACCACGGCAACAACACCATCGAGATCATCTGGACGATCATCCCGACGGTCATCGTCCTGATCCTGTTCATCGTCAGCGTGATCACCCTTGGCGAGATGGAGGGGGGCTCGGACGAGCCGGGCGTGACGATCGAGGTCGACGGCTTCCAGTGGCAGTGGACCTTCAGCTACCCCGAAGGCGGCACCATGACCGGCGCGATCGGGAACCCGCCCACCCTCGTCGTCCCCGTCAACGAGCCGGTGCGCCTGGTCCTCAACTCGCTCGACGTGAACCACGCCTTCTACGTCCCGCAGTTCCTCATCAAGCGTGACCTCATCCCGGTCGGGGAGAACGGCGAGCCGAACGAGCTCGAGTTCACGATCACCGAGGAGGGTACCTACGCCGGCCAGTGCGCCGAGTTCTGTGGCACCGCTCACGCCGACATGACGTTCGTCGTCGACGCCGTCCCGCGCGAGACCTACGACGAGTACGCCGCGGCCCTCGCGTCCGGATCGCCCCCACCGGCGACCGGCGGTGGGGACTGCGAGCTGACGATCGAGATCAAGGCGAACAACACCCAGTTCGACATCGACGAGTTCGAGGTCCCGGCCGACACGGCGTTCTGCATCGCCTTCGAGAACCAGGAGGCGGTCCCGCACAACGTGTCGATCCTCGACGGCGGCGAGCACCTCTTCACCGGCGAGTTCGTCAACCAGCCGGGCAACATCATCTACGAGGTCCCGGCCCTGCCCGAGGGCGAGTACACCTTCGTGTGCGACGCTCACGTCCAGGCCATGAACGGCACGGTGACGGTCACCCCATGAGCGCGGAGCGAACCTAGATGGCAACCACGACCCTCGAGCCCCGCGCCGCCGGCTATCGCCGATCCTGGGTGCTCGACTGGCTGACCACGGTCGATCACAAGAAGATCGGCATCCTCTACATCGTCAACAGCTTCCTGTTCTTCTTCGCCGCCGGAATCCTGGCGCTCGTCATCCGTGCCGAGCTGGCCGTGCCCGGGATGCAGTTCGTCGACCAGGACACCTACAACCAGGCGTTCACGATGCATGGGACGATCATGATCTTCCTGTTCATCGTCCCGGTGCTGGCGGGCTTCGGCAATTACATCGTCCCGCTCATGATCGGCGCGCCGGACATGGCGTTCCCGCGCATCAACGCCCTGAGCTTCTGGCTCCTGCCCCTCGGCGGGATCCTCATCTTCAGCGGCTACCTGTTCGGCGGTGCCGCGGCCGAGGGCTGGACCTCCTATGCGCCGCTCTCCGGCCCGAACTACGGCTCCACGCCCGGCACGGACCTGTGGATCATTGGCCTCACGCTGGTGGGAACCGCCTCGATCCTCGGCGCGGTGAACTTCATCGCCACGATCTTCAAGATGCGGGCGCCGGGCATGACGCTCTTCCGGATGCCGATCTTCGTCTGGACGGTGCTCGTCACCGCCACGCTGATCCTGCTCGCCACGCCGGTGCTGACCGCCGGCCTGATCGCGCTCTTCATCGACCGCAACTACGGCGGATCGTTCTTCGACCCGTCCGTCGGCGGCAACCCGATCCTGTGGCAGCACATCTTCTGGTTCTTCGGCCACCCCGAGGTCTACATCGTCATCCTGCCGGCGATGGGCGTCGTGAGCGAGATCCTGCCGGTCTTCAGCCGCAAGCCGCTCTTCGGCTACAAGGCCTTCGTCTTCGCCACCGTCGGCATCGGCCTGCTGAGCTTCAGCGTCTGGGCCCACCACATGTTCACCACCGGCGCGGTCTTCCTGCCGTTCTTCGCCTTCATGACCGCGCTCATCGCCATCCCGACCGGCATCAAGATGTTCAACTGGCTGGCCACCATGTGGCGCGGCAAGCTGATGCTCACGACGCCGATGCTCTTCAGCCTCGGCTTCCTGTCGATGTTCCTCATCGGCGGCATCAGCGGCGTGATGCTCGCCTCGCCGCCGATCGACTTCCACGTCCAGGACACCTACTTCGTGGTGGCGCACCTCCACTACGTCTTCTTCGGCGGATCGGTCTTCGGCGTCTTCGCCGCGAGCTACTACTGGTTCCCGAAGATGTTCGGCCGGAAGCTGAACGAGCCGCTGGGCAAGGTCCACTTCTGGCTCCACTTCATCGGCTTCAACCTCGCCTTCTTCCCGATGCACCAGCTGGGCCTGTCCGGCATGCCGCGCCGCATCGGCGACTACAGCCCGGACGCCGGCTGGACGATCCTCAACCTGATCTCGACGACCGGCGCGTTCATGATCGCGATCAGCATCCTGCCGTTCCTGATCAACGTCATCGCCACCTTCATCAACGGCGAGCCGGCCGGCGACGACCCGTGGGAGGGGAACACCCTCGAGTGGGCGACCACCTCGCCGCCGCCGCCGCACAACTTCGACCGGCTGCCGCCGATCCACTCGGAGCGTCCGCTCTTCTTCCTCACCCACGGCCACGGCCACGCCGCCGAGCGTCCCGGAGATCTCGAGGAGGAGCCGATCGGGGAGTCGAAGTCGGGTGACGCCGAGCGCCGGCCGGAGGACCTGGTATGAGCGCGCGACACGATGCAGGCGCACCCGGCGGGCGAGCACGAGGCGGTCGCCGTCCATCCCGGCGGATCGGGGATGCCGACCGCCCTGGTCGGGATGCTCCTGTTCATCGCCAGCGAGGTGATGTTCTTCGGCGGCCTGTTCGCGACCTACTTCAACGCTCGCGGCGTCGGTGGCGCCCGGCGCGTGGCATCCGCCGGAGGGCGGCCACCTCGACCTGCCGCTCGCCGCGGTGCTCACCGCCATCCTCGTCGCCTCCAGCTTCACGATGCAGTTCGGCGTGTGGGCCATCCGCCGCGGCGACACCGGCAAGCTCAAGCTGTGGACGGCGATCACGCTGGCGCTGGGCGTCGTCTTCCTTGCCGGCCAGATCTACGACTACAGCCAGCTCGGCTTCGGCATCGCCGACGGCGTCTTCGGCACCGTGTTCTACACGCTGACCGGTTTCCACGGCGCGCACGTCTTCGGCGGCGCAGTGGGGCTGACGATCATCCTGGCGCGGTCGATGCGCGGGCAGTTCAGCCAGCGCAACCACGTCGCGGTCGAGGCGGTCAGCATGTACTGGCACTTCGTCGACGTCGTCTGGATCGGCGTCTTCAGCACCATCTACCTGCTGCGCTAGGGAGCACGCGCCATGAATGACACCGCCATCGGATTCGCGCTCCTCGGCATCGCCATGATCGTCGTGCTCGGCGTGGTGTTCGTCATCGTGTCGCGCGGCGGTCCGGCGGTCGAGTCGCCGAAGCCGCCTCCCGGTGTTCACATGCCCGGACCCAGCTTCCTGCCGGTCGTCGTCTCCGTCGGCGCCGCGCTCCTGGCTGCCGGCTTCGCCTTCCGCGGCGAGTGGGCACTCGCCAATCCGTTCCTCGCCCTGCCGGGGCTGCTGGTCTTCGTGGCCGGTGCCGTCGCCTGGGTTCGGGCCGCGAACCACGAGTGGCGCGAGACCGAGCACGGATCGCACGACGACGGCCCCGCGCACTGACGCGCCGGTGACCGCCGGAACGGTCATGCGCACCGGTCCTCGACCTGCGGCGCCTGCCCCGGCCATACCTGGCGGCGGCGGCGGTCGTCCCGCTCCTGCTCGTGGTCGCGCTGGGGGCCCTGCTCCTCTCGCGGCTGCCATCCACCTCGCCGACGGCGATCGGCGGCGTGGCGCCCGACTTCACGCTCGTGTCCCTCGACGGCGACCCGATCCGCCTGGCCGATCTGCGCGGACGCCCCGTCATCGTCAACTTCTGGGCAAGCTGGTGCGGGCCCTGCGTCGAGGAGTTCCCTCTCCTGCGCGACGCCGCGGCGCGTCACGAGGCAGATGGGCTGGCGGTGATCGGCGTCGTCTACCGCGATCGGTCCGAGGCCGCGCGCGAGTTCATGGAGCGGCACGGTGGCACCTGGCCGGCGGCCGATCGATCCCGGTGAGGGCGTGGCCACCGCCTATGGCGTGCTCGGGCCGCCGGAGACGTACTTCATCGCCCGCGACGGCACCATCGCGGCGCGCAACATCGGACAGGTCACCGCGGCCACGCTGGATCACCACCTGGCCGCTATCATCGAGCCCGAGGAGTGACGATGACCACCAATCTTCCCGCGACCCAGGACGAAGCACGCGCGACCACCGAGGCGCCGCCGATCGCCGTCGAGCGCCCGCTCGGCGTGGCGCTCCTGCCGCTGGCACTCGTCAGCTTCGTGGTCCTGGCCTTCGTCATCGCCGCCTGGACCTTCGTCGCGACCGCCCTGTAGGGCGCGCCACGTCCGTCGCTCGGCCGCAGTACGGCCGATCGGCTCGGTAGGATGGGACCCATGACATCCATGGCTGCCGTGGAGGTCCGCGGTCTGCGGAAGTCCTACGGCTCGGTCCAGGCCGTCCGCGGCATCGACCTCCGCGTCGAGCCCGGCGAGGTCTTCGCGCTGCTCGGGCCGAACGGCGCCGGCAAGACCACCACCGTCGAGATCCTCGAGGGTCACCGCGACGCGCGATGCCGGCGAGGCGACGGTGCTCGGCCATGATCCGGGCCGCAACGAGCGGGCGCTGCGCGAGCGCGTGGGCATCGTGCTGCAGCAGACCGGCGTCGACGAGTACCTCACGGTCCGCGAGGTCGTGCAGATGGTCGCCGGCTACTACCCCAGGCCGCGGGACGTCGACGAGGTGATCGAACTGGCCGGGCTCCACGAGCAACGCGACCGACGGATCCGCCAGCTCTCGGGCGGGCAGAAGCGGCGCGTCGACCTGGCGGTGGCGCTGTCGGGCGACCCGGAGCTGCTCTTCCTCGACGAGCCGACCACCGGCTTCGATCCCTCGGCGCGCCGGCAGGCGTGGGAGACGGTGCGGGGACTCACTGCGCTGGGCAAGACGATCGTGCTGACCACGCACTTCATGGACGAGGCGCAGGCGCTGGCCGACCGGCTGGCGATCATCGCCGAGGGCCGGATCATCGCCACCGGCACCGCCGCGGAGCTCATCGGGGCGGTGAGCCACGCCACGACCATCTCCTTCAGCCTCGACGACGGCGCGGTGCCGCCCGGGGAGCTTCAGCTGCGGCCGACGCCGTCCGGCTGGGAGCTCGAGACCGACGAGCCCACGGCCGCGCTCCACCGGCTCACCGGCTGGGCGGTCGCTACCGGCGTGGAGCTGCGTCACCTCGAGGTCTCACGGCGCTCGCTCGAGGACGTCTATCTGCAGCTCACCACCGAGGCGGAGGCGGTCGAATGAGCGATCTCGCGCTCGCACTTCGGCAGGTGCGCTACGAGAACCGCAGCTTCTGGCGCAACCCTCCCGCGGCGTTCTTCACGTTCGCCTTCCCGCTGCTGTTCATGTTCGTCTTCAACACGCTGTTCGGCGAGGGCGCGGCCGAGTTCTTCACCCCGGCGATCATCGTGTTCGCGGTCGTGACGGCGACCTTCACCAACCTGTCGATGACCGTCGCCATCGCGCGTGATGAGGGCATCCTCAAGCGCGTGCGCGGGACGCCGCTGCCGACCTGGGCGTACCTGGCCGGCCGCATCGGCCACGCGGTGCTCGTCACCGCGCTGCTGGTGGTCATCGTCGCGGCGTTCGGCGCGCTGCTGTACGGCGTCGACGTGCCATGGGGCGCGGTGCCCGCGATCCTGCTGGTCCTCGTCGTCGCGGCGGCCGCCTTCAGCGCCCTCGGGCTGGCACTCGCCGGCGTGATGCCGAACGCCGATGCCGCGCCGGCCGTGGTCAACGCGCTCGTGCTGCCGATCCTGTTCATCAGCAACGTCTTCATCGACATGTCGAACGCCCCGGACTGGCTCGACACGGTGAGCCACCTGCTTCCCGGTGCGGCACTTCGCCGATGCGATGCTCGAGCTCTACCGATCCTCGGGCGTTGCCGGCGTTCCATGGCTGGAGGTCGGGGTGATCGCGGGGTGGGGCGTCATCGGGGTGGTGCTGGCCCTGCGCTTCTTCAGCTGGGAGCCGCGCCGGTAGGGACCGGCCTCAGGCTCGGAGGCGAGCGATCTGGGCCAGGTGGTCGACATCCTCGGCCGCGATGTGCGTCGCGTAGCGCTCCACGGTCATCCGGCCGTGCTCGAACAGGCTGATGAGCGCCGCGGTCACGACCGGGACGGCCCGCAGCGTCTTCAGCAGCTCCAGGCGAGGGTCAATGGCCACGAGTCACCTCCGACAGGGGCGTTGGGTAGCGGCGCTCGACGTAGTCCTCGAGGATCGCGAGGAAGCGCGGCACGATGTCGTCGCCGCGCAGCGTCTCTGCCTTCTCCCCGTCGACGAAGACCGGCGCCACCGGCTCCTCGAACGTGCCGGGCAACGAGATCCCGATGTCCGCGTGCTTCGACTCGCCCGGCCCGTTCACCACGCAGCCCATGACGGCCACGCGGAGCTCCTCGACGCCGGGGTGCGTCTCGCGCCAGGTCGGCATGCGCTCGACGAGGTAGGCCTGGATGTCGCGCGCCATCTCCTGGAAGAAGGTCGAGGTGGTCCGGCCGCACCCCGGACAGGCGCTGACCTGGGGCAGGAACGAGCGCAGGCCCATCGACTGGAGCACCTGCTGGGCGACCTGCACCTCCTGGGTCCGGTCGCCGCCCGGCTCCGGTGTCAGGCTGACGCGGATCGTGTCGCCGATGCCGCGCTGGAGCAGGATCGCGAGGCCGGCGGTGGAGGTGATGATGCCCTTCGCCCCCATGCCGGCCTCGGTCAGACCGAGGTGGAGCGGATAGTCGCAGCGCTCGGCGAGGCGGGCGTAGACCTCGACCAGGTCCTGCACCCCCGACACCTTGGCACTGATGATGATCCGATCGTGCCCCAGGCCGGTCTCCTCGGCGAGGCGCGCGGAGCGCAGGGCCGATTCGATCATCGCCTCGATCATGACCTCGCGGCTGTCCTCCGGCTCGCGAAGGCGGGCGTTGGCGTCCATCATCTCGGTCAGGAGCTGCTGATCAAGCGAGCCCCAGTTGACGCCGATGCGGACGGGAACCGCGTTGGCGATCGCCACGTCGATGATCTGAACGAACTGCTCGTCCCGGCGCTTCGTCCCGACGTTCCCGGGATTGATGCGGTACTTCGCCAGCGCCGCGGCCATGGCCGGGTACTTCGTGAGCAGGAGGTGGCCGTTGTAGTGGAAGTCGCCGATGAGGGGGACGTCCACGCCAAGCCGGTCCAGCTTCTCGCGGATGATCGGAACCGCCTGTGCCGCTTCGTCGTTGTTGACCGTGATGCGAACGAGCTCCGAGCCGGCATGCGCAAGCTGGGCGACCTGGATGGCGGTGCCATCGGCGTCGGCGGTGTCGGTATTGGTCATCGACTGGACGACGATCGGGTGGCTCGAGCCGACCGGAACGCCACCGACGAGGACGGTGACCGAGGGCCGGCGCAGTGGGGTGGACATCGGGCTCATGGTAGATCGAGCCATCGCGATCGGCACGCGACGTGCACGGGCGATGTCGTGAGCGAACAGGCGACGCAGCGGGCGCCCGAGGCTCGGCGGGTCTGGATCGTGGAGGACGAGCCGGCCGCCGCGGCCCTCGCAGCCGACCTGTGCGCGGCGTGCGGAGCCTCGCCATCGATCTATCGCACGCCGCTGCCCTTTCTGACGGCCCTGCGTACCGTCGAGCGACCCCACGCCGTGATCCTGGACTGGCGCCTCGAGCACGAGCTCAGCGCTGCGCTCTTCCTTGCCACCCGGCACCGCTACCCCGACCTGCCGGTCGTGTACTGGACGGGCAGCCCGAGCGAAGCGCTGCCGACCATGATCCGCCATGACGCGCGCACGGCGGTGGTCGACAAGGCCGCCGGATCGCTCGCCTTCGAGGTGGCACTGACGGCCGCCCTCGCGGACGGGTAGGGCGGCAGATCTCGTTCGCGCAACGTTCACGGAACCGTCACGCGAGCGGCGTAGCCTGTGCCCCATGAACCTTCACTCGGCGCGCCGGGCAGGCCCGCTCGCACTCATCGTCATGCTAGCCGGCTGTGCCGGGTCGCCCGCGGAGGAGCCCACCGCCAGCGTTCCGGCCACGACGTCGTCATCACCGGCGCCGACGAGCTCCGGGGCGACACCGGCCAGCCCCGCAGACCCCGCTCCGAGCAGCGCCCCGGCTGATCCGAGCGCCACACCCGTCGCCTTCGACGACGCACTGCTGGCGATCGAGCTGCGCGACGTGCGCAGCGGCGAGCTCTTCACCCTCGGCGAGCTGGCGGCCGATGCCCCGGTGATCGTCGAGACGATGGCGATCTGGTGCTCGAACTGCCGCCAGCAGATGCACCAGGTGACGGCCGCGCACGAGATGGCCGAGTTCCACTCAGTCTCGATCGACGTCGAGCCCAGCGAGATCGCTGAGGACCTGGTCGCCTACGCGGACCGCGAGGACTTCGACTGGCCGTTCGTGCTGGCCGATGCCGAGCTGGCAACCGCGCTTCGCGATCGGTTCGGCACCGAGGTGCTGTTCCCGCCGGGCATGCCGAAGCTGCTCATCCGGACCGATGGCAGCATCGAGCTGCTGCCCCTCGGCGATCTGCTCTCGGCCGACGAGATCGCCGCGCTGGTCACGGGCTGACCGTCCGATGGGCGAGCTCGCCGGCGCCGTCGTGCTCGGGATCGGCGCCACGATCACCCCGTGCGTCCTGCCGCTCTACCCGGCCTTCCTCGCCTACCTGACCGGCCAGGCGGGCGGCCCGGAGGCCGGCCGGGCGCTGCCGCCGGCGGTCGCCGCCTCGCTCGTATGGGCCGGTGTGGTGGCCGGAATGGTGGCAATCGGGGCGCTCTTCGCGGCGCTCTCGGTCTCGCTGAGCCGCTTCATCGGCATCGTGCTGCCGATCGCCGACCTGCTGCTCGTCGCCCTCGGGATCCTCCTTCTGGTGGGCCGCAACCCCTTCGCGCGGCTCCCGCAGCTGGCGCCCACCGCGCTCGGCCGCGGCGGTCCCGCGGTCGGAGCATTCGCATACGGCTTCCTGTTCGCGCCGATCGCCCTTCCGTGCTCCGGCCCATTCCTGGTGGGCATCTTCGCCTTCAGCCTCACCATCGGCGACGTGGTCGACCAGCTCGTGTTCTTCCTGGCCTTCGGCATCGGCTTCGGGCTGCCGCTCTTCGTCCTCGGACTCCTCGGGCAGGCGCGCGGCCGCGATCTGGCGCGGCTCCTCGTTCGATACGAGCGGCCGCTGCAGATCGTCATCGGGCTGGCGTTGGTGGCCGTCGGACTCTGGGATCTCAGCGTGAACCTGCCGGCCTTCCTCGCCGGCTCGGGGTGATCTCGCCCGGTTCGGTATGCTGATCCGGACATGACCGCCACCGTCCCGCCGGATACCGGCGCCTCCCCCTCGACCGACCGGACCGATGTGCGTCATCGGAAGGTCGCCATCATCGGCTCCGGACCCGCCGGGCTGACCGCCGCCATCTACGCCGCGCGCGCGAACCTCGAACCGCTGGTGATCGCGGGCAACGTGCCAATGGGGCAGCTGATGATCACCTCCGACGTGGAGAACTACCCCGGCTTCCCCGAGGGAATCCAGGGCCCGGAGCTGATGCAGCAGTTCCGCGAGCAGGCGGAGCGCTTCGGCTCCACGCTCATCGAGAAGGACGCGACGAAGGTGGACTTCAGCCAGCGTCCGTTCCGGATCTGGGTCGGCGACGACGAGTACCTCGCCGATGCAGTCATCGTGGCGACCGGCGCCTCGGCGCTGTGGCTCGGCCTGCCCTCCGAGGAGGAGTTCCGCGGCCGCGGCGTGAGTGCCTGCGCCACCTGCGACGGATTCTTCTTCCGGGGTCGCGAAATCGCCGTGGTGGGCGGCGGCGACACGGCGCTCGAGGAGGCCACCTTCCTGACCCGCTTCGCCGACAAGGTGACGATGCTCGTCCGCCGCGACGAGTTCCGCGGCAGCCGCATCATGCAGGAACGCGCCCTCAATCACGAGAAGATCGAGGTCCTCTGGAACAAGGAGGTCGTCGAGGTGAAGGGCGACATGACGGTCAACGCACTCACCCTGCGCGACACGAAGACCGGCGACACCTCCGAGCTCGGCGTCCAGGGCCTCTTCATCGCCATCGGCTACAAGCCGAACACCGACCTGTTCGCGGACCAGCTCACCGTCGGCGAGGGTGGGTATCTCGAGATCGTCGACGGCGAGACCGGATCGGGGATCGAGGGCGTCTTCGTGGCCGGCGACGTGCACGACCATCACTACCGCCAGGCGGTCACCGCGGCCGGCGACGGCTGCAAGGCCGCCATCGACGCCGAGCGATGGCTCGCGTCGGTGGGCGAGATCGAGGCCTCCACGGCAACCAACTGGTAGCCGCGACCGGGGGGACGCGCCACCGGATCGAGACGCCGTGGCCCACTACACTGACGCGGTCCACCCCCGTACGAGGATTCGCCGCTGATGGCCGCCCGCGCGCCGCGTCCCGAGGACCTCTATGACCTTCGCGTCCCCACCGACGTTGCCCTCTCACCCGACGGGCGGTCGGTGGCGTTCTCCGTCAAGACGGTCGCGCCGGGCAAGGACGGCTATCGAACCTCGCTGTGGCTCGCACCGGCCGATGGAGCGGCGCCCGCGCGGCAGCTGACCGCCGGGGCGCGCAACGACACGTCGCCCCGCTGGTCGCCGGATGGGCGCACGCTGGCCTTCCTCTCGGATCGGGCGGCGGTCCTCCAGGCCGGCGGCGCGGGCGCCAAGCCCGGCAAGGCGGAGGCGCCCAAGGAGGGCGGCACCCAGGTCTGGCTGCTGCCGTTCGCCGACGGCGGCGAGGCGCGGCAGCTCACCGACCTGCCGAAGGATGTCCAGGGGCTCGATTGGTCGCCCGACGGCCGCCGGCTGGCGGTGGTGAGCGGCGCCGAGTCCACCGAGCCGGAGAAGAAGCCGGAAAGGGCGCCGGATGCCCCGCCAGCCCCCGACACGCGGCTGATCGACACGCTGCTCTACCAGTTCAACGGCGCGGGGTTCATCCACGATCTTTTCTCGCGCCTCTGGCTCGTCGACGCCACAACGGGCAAAGCGGAGCCCCTCACCCGCGGGAAGCACCAGGACACCGATCCCCGCTGGTCGCCGGACGGGCGGTCGATCGCGTTCGTCTCGAACCGGCACCCGAACCCGGACCTCGGCTGGCGGAGCGACGTCTACCTCGCGACGGTGAGCACCGGCGCGGTGCGCCAGCTGTCTCCCGGTCGCGGTCGGCAGGCGTGGGCCTCGCCCGAGTGGTCCCCGGACGGCAGATGGATCGCGGCGATCGGCAACCGCGACTGGAAGCGCGGCCGGCTCGACCAGGCATCGGTCTGGCGCTTCCGCGTCCGCGATGGCCACGCGGAGGAGCTCACCGGCGGATCGGACCTCGAGGCGGCCGGGGCGATGAACAGCGACCTGGTCGGCGGCGGGCGGAACCGTGCGCTCTGGATGGCCGACGGCCGCTGGCTCGTCTTCGGTGCGCCGGTCGAGGGCGCCGTCGAGCTCTGGCGCGTGGAGATCGACGGTGGCCGGATCGAGCGGCTGACCCGTGACCGGCATTACCTCGGCCACCACCATCTCGCGGCCGCGCCGCGGGGCGGTGCGCGCGTCGCCGCGGTGCGGGCCAGCGGGACCGAGGTGCCGAACGTCGTCGTGGGCGACATCCCGGCCGGGCGCCTCGGCGGGAGCGACACCGTCGCGCTGCGCAGGATCAGCGACCTCATGGGCGACGCGTGGCGGGACATCCGCATCGTCGAGCCGATGGAGCGCTGGCACGAGGTCGACGGGCGCCGCATCCAGGGCTGGTTCATCCCGGCGCCGTCGTCCACCAAGCGCGACCCCGCGCCGGCCGTGGTCGAGATCCACGGTGGCCCGGCCACGTTGTACGGCTGGTCGCTGATGTGGGAGTGGCAGGTCCTTGCGGCCAACGGGATCAGCGTCTACGCCTGCAACCCGCGCGGCTCGCAGGGCTACGGCCAGGAGTTCCTGACGGCGAACGTCAAGGATTGGGGCGACGGACCGATGCGGGACGTGCTCGGCGGCCTCGACGCGCTCATCGAGGACGGGCTGGTGGATCCGGATCGCACCGGCGTCACCGGCGGCTCCTACGGCGGGTACCTGACCTCCTGGATCGTCGGGCACACCGATCGGTTCAAGGCAGCGGTGACCTGTCGATCGGTGAACGACATGATCAGCCAGTTGCTGTCGGGCGACATCGGCGGCCCGGTCTTCGGCCTGAACGTCTACGGCATCCATCCCTGGGAGGACTGGGACATGTACCGGCGCCACTCGCCGCTGACCTACGCGGACCGGGTGACCACGCCGCTGCTGATCCAGCACTCGGAGAAGGACCTGCGCTGCACGATCACCCAGGCCGAGGAGCTGTTCGCGGTCCTGCGCTCGCACAGGCGGACGGTGCGGCTCATGCGCGTGCCGGAGGAGTCGCACGAGCTGACCCGATCCGGAACGCCGTTCCGGCGGGTGGACAACCTGCGGCTCATCGACGAGTGGTTCCGGCACTTCCTCATCGATGGAAAGACACGGCTCCCGAAGATCGACCCGAACCGGGGCTAGAGGGTTCTGTCACGCCAATCGTATATCCCGTATATACGATCGGGCCACGCACGACGCTCGGCCGCCCGCCGCCGCTACACTTCGGCAATGTCCACTGAGCTCGAGGCGGCGATCGTCGCCGGGTACGGATTCGACGCCCCCGGAATCGCGTTCGGCGCCGCCATGGCGGGCGAGGATGCTCTCCCCGGCGCACCGGTCCGGGTCCCGCTCCAGATGATGAACCGCCACGGGCTCGTGGCCGGCGCCACCGGGACGGGCAAGACGAAGACGCTGCAGGTGCTGGCCGAGCAGCTGAGCGACGCGGGCGTGCCCGTGTTCATCAGTGACATCAAGGGCGACATCTCGGGGCTCGCCGCTCCGGCGGCCCTCAACGACAAGCTCACCGGGCGTGCCCGGGCCATCGGCTTCACCGACTACGCGCCGAGGTCGTTCCCGGTTGAGTTCATGACGCTCGACCGCGAGGGCACGGGCGTTCGCCTGCGCGCATCGGTCTCGAGCTTCGGGCCGATCCTGATGAGCAAGGTCCTCGATCTTAACGAGACGCAGCAGTCGGTCCTGGCGCTCGCCTTCAAGTACGCCGACGACAAGCGCCTGCCGCTGCTTAACCTCGACGACCTGCGCGCCCTGCTCAACCACCTGAACTCGGACGAGGGCAAGTCCGAGATGGCCGAGTACGGCGGCGTGGCGACCGCCACGGTGGGCGTCATCGTGCGCAAGATCGTCGAGCTGGAGCAGCAGGACGCCGATGCGTTCTTCGGCTCCCCGGAGTTCGACGTCGACGACTTCCTGCGGACCGCCGACGACGGCCGCGGGGTGATCAGCATCCTCGAGCTCGCCGATATGCAGGATCGTCCGGCGCTCTTCAGCACGTTCATGATGTGGCTCCTCGCCTCCCTGTACGAGTCGCTCCCCGAGGTGGGGGATCCCGACAAGCCGAAGCTCGTCTTCTTCTTCGACGAGGCGCACCTGCTCTTCCGCGACGCGAACAAGACCTTCATGCACCAGATCGAGCTCGTGGCGCGCCTCATTCGCTCCAAGGGCGTCGGGGTCTTCTTCGTGACCCACGCGCCGACCGACGTGCCGGCCGAGGTACTCGGCCAGCTCGGAAACCGGGTCCAGCACGCGCTGCGCGCCTTCACGCCCGACGATCTCAAGGTCGTGCGCGCCACGGCCGACACCTTTCCGAGGACCGAGTACTACGACGTCGAGCAGGAGCTGACCGCGCTTGGTACCGGCGAGGCGCTGATCACCGCATTGGATCTGAAGGGACGTCCGATGCCGACCGCGCGGGTGATGATGCGGCCGCCGATGTCGCTCATGGCCCAGGTCGAGGCCGCGGTCTTCGCTGCGACCGTCGCTGCCTCGCCGATCGCGGCCGGTTACGCCATCGACACCGATCCCGAATCGGCGAAGGAGATGCTGGCGGCTCGCATGGAGCGCGCGGCCGAGGCGCAGGAGCCGATAGAGGGCGTCGAGGATCCGAAAGCGACCGGCGGGGGGCGCATGCGACCGACGCGGCCGCCGGAGAAGGGGGTGGACTGGAGCGACGTTGCGCAGGAAGGCGCCCGATTCGCGCGCTCCGGCACCTTCAACACGATCCTGCGCTCAGTGCTGGGGATCCTCTCCAAGAAGGGCTAGCGGTTGGCCGCTGCTGACGTCACTCGCCCAGCGCGGCGCGGGCGATGTCAGGGACATCGGTGACGAAGCCCCAGATGCCGCAGGCGGCGAGGTGCTTCATCCGCTCCGGCTCGTTGACGACGTAGCACCCGATCTCCCGGCCGTAGGCGGCGGCCTGGGCGACGAGCGGCAGCGGATCCATGCCGAGGTCACGCTCGTACGGATGGACGCCCGCGTGGCCATGCTCGGTGGCCCACACGAGGGCCGGCTCCACCGGTTGGCTCGGGACCAGGAGATAGCCGGTCTTGATCTCCGGGTCGAGCTCATGGACGCGCTCGATGGCGGCCTCGTCGAAGCTGATCACCGCCAGCCGCCCGCTCGCCCGGACCGCGTGAGCGCCAACCGCTTCCACCACCGCGTCGGCCGCGGCGAGCGCCTTGATCTCGACCACCAGGCCCGTATCGTCGGGCAGCCATGCCAGCACTTCGGGCAGGGTCGGCACGGTCAGCCCACGCCCCGCGAACGGGAACCCGGCGTCGTCGGGTCGGGTGAAGGTGGCGCCCGCATCGGCCTCGCGGATCTGGTCCATCGTCAGGTCGGCGACGCGGCCGGTGCGATCGGTGGTGCGGTCGATGGTCTCGTCGTGAATGACGGCGAGCTGGCCGTCGGCGGTCAGGTGGACGTCGAGCTCGATGGCATCGGCGCCGGCCTCCACCCCGAGGCGGAAGGCCTCCATCGTGTTCTCCGGCGCCTCCGTCGAGGCCCCGCGATGGGCGACGATGACGGTCATCTGGCGGTCTCCCCTGGTGGAACGATGGCGGGTTCGGTGGGGGTGATCGCGTCGTCGTCAAGCGCCTGGTGCCCGTCCGGCACGCCGAGGATGAAGGCGACGCCGATGGCCAGCAGGCCGAGCAGGCTGGCGATCGCCACCTGGTACGCGCCGCGGTCGAGGCTGGGCAGCAGGGTCGCGACGATGGAGGTGTAGAGGACCGGCCCGATGACGGCGCTCAGCTTGCCGACCAGGCCGTACACGCCGAGCATCTCGCCCATCCGGTCCGGCGGGGCGAGCCGCATGAGCAGCAGCCGATCGGTGACGCCGACACCGCCGAGTCCCGCCCCAAGGATCGCCCCGGCGATCAGGAATGGGATCGGCTCGAGGACGAGCGACAGGATGACGAGGCCGACCGCCCACGACCCGAGCACGAACAGCAGCGTGCGTTTGGGGCCGATACGGTCGTTGAGCATGCCCCATCCGAACGAGGCGATGACCGCCACGACGGTGAGGAGCAGCAGGATGTTCAGCGCCTCGCTGGCCGTGAAGCCGACCGCGAACACCGCGAAGGCGCTCATAACCACGATCGCGGTGTTGACGGGATCGGTGTAGAAGAAGCGCCCGACCAGGAAGCGCAGCAGGCCTGGCGTCTCGCGTGCGTGGCGGAGGCTCGTTCGGAGCTGTGACCAGCTGCGCACGGCGTCCATGGCGCGGAACGGCTGGCCGGCCGGGCCGCGCTCCTTGACGATCGCGAACAGCGGGATCGCGAACAGGGCGAACAGGGAGGCGATGAGCACGAAGCTCGCCGCGGTGCTGTCGCCGTTCGCGTCGGTCGTGAAGCGGAAGAGCAGCCCGGAGACGATCGTCCCCATGTACCCCAATCCGACTCCGATGCCCGACAGGCGACCCCGGGCGCTCGCCCGCGCGACCTCCGGGAGGAGCGCGTCGTAGTAGATGAGCGCCGCCTGGTACGCGAAGTTGGCGAGCGCGAAGGCGAGCAGCCCCAGACCGATGTCGACGAGGCCGATCAGGGCGGTCGGCACGATGGTCAGGACGGTGAAGAACAGCAGGAAAGGCTTGCGGCGCCCGGTCCGATCGCTCATCGCCCCGAGCACGGGCGAGACGGCGGCATTGACGAGGACGGATGCGCTGACCGCCAGGCCGAACCAGCGCTGGCCATCGGCCTCGCCGAGGAAGCTGATCGCCCACAGGCTCATCGCGAAGCTGACGATCGCGAAGCTGAAGATCGTGTTGGCGAAGTCGTAGAGCGCCCAGGCGAGCGCCTCCACGGCGCTCCCGGACCGGGTCAGGCCACCGAGGCCGCGCCACCAGGTGGCGGGCGCGAGGACGGTCATGGCAGGCGCTGCTCTTCAGTCACGCTGGGGATCATAGCGGCGAGTCGGCGCCGAACCGCGTCGTGCGCTACGCTGCGAATGGTCCCCCGCACCCGAGCAACCAGGATCCAATGCGCAGCAGACTCATCGCGGCCGGCGTCGCCATTGCCGGCTTGCTCACCGCGCTCATTGCCGCCCTCGCCATCTGGCGCCGGGGCGATCGACCGGCCATCGTCCCCGCGGGATGGGTCGAGCCCGAGCCCGAGCTCGAGACCCGGTCGCCTGATCGGGCCCTCGCCCCGCGGCTGCCGGATGATCTCGAGCCACACCCGACCGGGATGTTCGCGGCGCTCGGTCGCTTCGACTACCGGTTCCGGCGTGCGTTGCCGGTCATCGGGCTGCTGGCGATGATCGGCCTCCAGGTTTGGGCCAGCCAGGCCGGGGGCCGGCTGATCCAGGGCGGCTGGGTGATCGAGGGGTCCGAGGAGCAGCGCGCGGCGGCACTGCTCGCCGACCGGTTCGGCACGCAGGCGACGACGATGCTCGTGATCTTCGAGGCCCCCGATGGCGACGCAGCCGCGCCGGCGTTCCAGGAGACGGTTGCGGAGACGCTCGAGCCGATCGCCGACGAGCCGCTGGTGGACGAGATCACCACCTACGCCGACCAGCCGGTCGCGGAGCTGCTGAGCGACGACGGTACGAAGACGCTGGCCGTCGTCACGCTCACCCAGACGGACGAGGATGCGGTCGAGGGAGTCGCGGAGCTGACCGAGCGGATCGAGGCGCCGGACGGCGTCGCGGTCACCGTGACCGGCGTTCCGCAGCTGTACCACGAGTTCAACGAGAAGATCGAGCAGGACCTGATCCAGGCCGAGTTCATCAGCCTTCCGATCGCGGCGGTCATCCTCCTCGCCGTGTTCGGGACGCTCGTCGGGGCCGCGCTGCCGCTGCTCGTCGCGGGGCTCGCGCTGCCGAGCGCGTTCGCCGTCATCAACCTGCTCGCCGGCGTCACCGAGGTGAGCATCTTCGTCACCAACCTGGCCAGCATGATCGGCCTGGCGCTGTCGATCGATTACGCGCTCTTCATGGTGAGCCGCTACCGCGAGGAGCTCCGGCACCATTCGGTCGAGATCGCGATCGAGCGGATGATGGGCAGCGTCGGCAAGGCCGTGGCCGTCTCGGGGGCGGCGGTCGCCATCGGACTTTCGTCGCTCATCGCCTTCGAGGCCGATGCGCTGCGCAGCATGGGCATCGGCGGCGTCATCACCGTGGTCTCCACGCTGATCTTCGCCCTGACCGTGCTGCCCTCGCTCCTCGCCATGCTCGGCCATCGGGTGAACCGGTTCCGCATCCCGATGCCGAGCGCGCTGCGCATCGTCGAGGACGATCCCGACGCCGCCGACGCGCGCCAGGGACGCGGGCTGTGGGCCTGGATCGCCGCACGGGTCATGCGGCGTCCGCTGCTGATCGCCATGCCGGTGCTGGCGCTCATGCTCCTCGCCGGCTCGCCCTTCCTGTCGATCCAGCTGTCGACCGGCCAGAACCTCGAGGATCTGCCCGATACCCCGGCACGCGAGGGCTTTCTGACGATCGTCGAGGAGTTCCCCGGCGGTGAGTCGGACCCGGTGACCGTGGCGGTGACCTGGGAGGACCTGGACCTCGAGGCCGATGGCATGCCGGCCGACGTTCAGCAGGCGCTGGCGGCCTATCTCGACGGGATCGCTGCGCTCGGCGACGTGAGCGGCATCGAGAGCGTGCTGGATGCGCCGCCCGGCCTGACCGCAGAGCAGTACCGGGCCCTGCTGGCCATGCCGGCTGCCGAGCGGCCGGCGGAAGTGGCCGCGGGCCTGAACGCATACCTCGACGGCTGGATCGGCGGCGACACGGCCAAGGTCCGCGTCTTCTCGCAGCTGCTGCCCGACTCGGACGACGGCCGGGCGCTCGTGGACGACGTGCGGGAGATCATTCCGCCCGACGGCGCGGAGGCGATCACCGGTGGGCTGCCGTCGCGCTCGAGGGACTTCATGACGAGCTTCTACGGGTCAGTGCCGATCGCGGTGCTCATCGTGGTGTCGGTGACCGGCGGGATCCTTTTCCTCACCTTCGGATCGGTCTTCCTGCCGGTCAAGGCGGTGCTCATGAGCCTGATCAGCGTGTCGGCCAGCTTTGGCGCGCTCGTCTGGATCTTCCAGCAGGGCCACCTGTCCGACCTGCTCGGATTCGACCCGTCCGGTGCCACCGCGGCCTGGCTCCCGATCATCATGTTCGCGATCCTCTTCGGGCTCTCCATGGACTACGAGGTCTTCCTGCTGTCGCGCATCCGCGAGCGATACCTGGTCCACGGCGACAACACCCGCGCCGTCGCCGAGGGGATCGGCATCACCGGCGGGATCATCACCGGTGCCGCCCTGATCATGGTCGCGGTGTTCGGCGCCTTCGCGCTGTCGAGCATCGTGTTCCTCAAGGCGCTCGGTTTCAGCATGGCCCTGGCGGTGCTCATCGACGCCACCATCGTGCGCGGCATCCTGGTGCCGGCCTTCATGCGCGTGATGGGAACGGTGAACTGGTGGGCGCCGCGCTGGCTCCAGCGGGTCGTGGCGCGGATCGGGCTCTACGAGGGAGCAGCCGTCGAGCCGGTGAGCCCCTGACGGGCGCGACGACGACGCCGCGGAGCCGCTACGCTCGCCGGGTGACCCGAGAACGGATCGACGAGCTCACGGACCGATGGCGCCGCCGCCACGAGGCGCGACGACCCGCACCAGGCGATCGTTCGCCGGCGTCGCCCGACCGCGAGGCCCTGGCGGCTCGCTCCTTTCCGTTCCGGTCGGTGACCCCGGCGGACTACGTCGCGGCGCACGGCGAGGCGATGACCGCCTTCACCTACGACGACGAGCGCTTCGCCGATGCGGCGCTCGATGCCTGGCTGCTCGAGGTCGGACGGCTGCTCCGTGACCGCCGATGAGTGCCCCGGCCTGGGCCGATGCCCTGGTGACGGAGGTCTGTGTGGAGGCCGGGGTCGCGCCGCCGCTGCTGGCCTGGCGTCGTCGCGCGGCCGAGCGATCGACCGGGGTGGCGCGCCGCGCCGCGGGGATGATCGCGGTCCGGGCCGGCTCGGATCCACTCGACCAGCGCCTCACCCTGCTCCACGAGCTCGCGCACTGGCTGGCGCCACCGCCGCGTCGCCGTGGTGCCGCTCACCACGGACGCGCCTTCTACCGGATCGCCTTCGCGCTGTACCGGCGCCACGGCCTGACGGACGACGATGCCCTGCGCCTGGAGTCGACCCGCTATCCGAGCTCGCTTCGGCACGCCGTCGCGCTGGGCGTGTCGGGTGCCCACGCGGCACTGGCGGACCGGCTGGCGATCGTGCAGGCGCGGCCACGACGTCGCTGGCGCGTCCTCGTCCCGGAGCATCCCGTGCGGCTGGCCCGCGACGGCCGGTGGCACGTCTGCTCCGTCTGCGGCCAGCGGATCGTCGGCCGGTAACCTCGCTCGCGTCCGGCGCGCCCGGCGTCCGGTCCGCCACGTCCTCATGACCGCGGTGCCCGCCTAGCGGCACGCGTCTCGGTGCCGCATGCGCCGGAGCCCGGCCACAGCCGGGCTCCGGAGTCGTCCCTGCCGGGTGCTAGATGAAGCCACCCGGGATGGTCTCGCGCAGGCGTTGCATCTTTTCCAGGATCTCGAGCTCGCCGCCGCTCATCGACGCCGGCTGCAGCACCGCATACACGACCAGTGCGACGATCGCGATCAGAAGGATCGCCACGAGGACGAGGGGTGCGGCCGCCGGGATGGCGGGAGTCGGTCCGGCCCGCGTGAGGCGCGGTGCGTGCTGCTGCACGGTCATTGCCCCGCCTCCTTTCTCCTTCGGCGTGTGCCGAAGGGCATCCACCACTATGGCACCGGGACCACCCGGCGCCAGTGCCGAAGGTCGTGATCGGGCCAGTGCCGAAGGTCGTCTTCTTGCGGGCCGGCCGGCATCCGGCGCAGCTCAGCCGGCGCTCACCGACAGACGGGCGCGTGCCATGGCGGCCGCCTCACCGAGGCGAGCGACCGCGTCCGGCGTCCTCGGGAAGAGATGCGTGATGAGGTGGCTGATGCCGAGCTCGTGGTAGCGGGCAAGGGCATCGGCGATCTGGTCCATCGAGCCGCGAATGGCGCGCTCAGGCGCGTCGTCCTCGGCGTCGTCGAAGGCGACGAAGATGCCCGCCGTGGTGACCAGGGTGGATGGGTCGCGGCCGGCCGCCTCCAACGCATGGCCCAGGTTGGTGAGCCGGGTGCGCAGCTCGTCGGCCTGGCGAGGGTCACCGAACCAGGCGCCGTTCCACTGGTGCGCGTGGTGCGCCACGAGGTCGAGCATGCGCGGCTGCTTGCCGGCGATGAGGACCGGAGGACCGCCGGCGCGGATGGGCGACGGCAGCGCGATCGCGTCGTCGGCGCGGTGGTACCGGCCCTCGAAGGTCACGGCCTCGCCGCGCAGCATGGGCATCAGGATCTCGAGCCCCTCCGCGAACCGCGAGACGCGGTGGTCGAAGGGGTAGTCGAAGGCGTCGAACTCCGGCTGGTGCCAGCCGCACCCCACACCGAGGATCAGCCGCCCGTTGCTGATCTCGTCGAGCTCGATGGCCATCTTTGCCGTCAGCGCCGGGTTCCGGAACGGCAGGGCCAGCACCAGCGGACCGATCTCGACCCGAGAGGTGATCGCCGCGACCGCCGTGAGCAGGGTCCAGCATTCATGGATGCCCTCGGTCTCGCCGTCCGTCCGGTAGATCAGGTGGTCGGCCCCCCAGACCGAGTCGAGGCCGTGCTCCTCGGCCGCCAGCGCCATCGGCCGCAGCGTCGTCCATCCATCGGTCTCGCCCTGGGCGAGCGGCAGCATCAGTCCGATCTTCATGCGGTCAATGCTAGCGGCGAACGTGCCAGCGATCCGGCTACCGTACCTCCATGGACGCGCAGCTCCCGCTCGCCGGGATCCGGGTGATCGATGCCAGCAGGGTGCTGGCCGGCCCCTTCGCGACAATGCTCCTCGCCGACCTCGGCGCCGACGTCATCAAGATCGAGCCACCGGATGGGGACGAGACCCGCACGTGGGGGCCGCCGTGGTGGGGGGATCCGGCCGAACGTCGCAGTGCCTACTTCGCATCGGTGAACCGCAACAAGCGGAGCGTGGTGCTCGACCTCCGAACCGATGCGGGCCGCGAGGCATTCCAGCGGCTGCTCGAGACCGGGGACCTGCTCGTCCACAACTACCGGCCGGCGACCGCACGGCGCCTCGGCCTCGAGACCGATGCGCTGCGCGCCCGCCATCCACGACTCGTGGTCGCGAGCGTCGGCGGCTTCCCCGGCGTCGACGCCGATCGGCCCGCCTACGACCTGCTGGCGCAGGCGGTCAGCGGTCTGATGAGCGTGACCGGGGATCCGGCGGGTCCGCCGACGAAGGTCGGGGTGGCGCTGCTCGACCTGCTGGCCGGGCTCGAGTGCGCGCTCGGCGCGCTTGCCGCTCTCGTCGGCCGCGGTCGCGTGGGGACCGTGGAGGTGAGCCTGGTCGAGGTGGGGGTGGCATCGCTGGCCAACGTGCTCGGCAACCACCTGGCATCCGGCGAGGAGCCACGGCGCCACGGGAATGCGCACCCGAACATCGTGCCGTACCAGGCGTTCGCCGCCGCCGACGGTGAGCTCGTGGTGGCGGTGGGCAACGACCGGCAGTTCGCGGCGCTGCTCGCGGTGCTCGGACTGGAGGACGGCTCCGGCCGCTTCGCCACCAACCCGGAGCGACTGGCGCAGCGCGACGCGGTCGTCGGGCTGCTGGCCGGCGCCATCGCACGACGCGGTCGCGACGAGCTGGTGGCCGCCCTCGAGCAGGTCGACGTGCCGGCCGGCCCGGTCAACCGGGTCGGCGAGGCGGTGACGATGCTCGAGCGCGACGGCCCGTGGACGCAGGAGATCGGCGGCCTGCGGGTCGCGCCGAATCCCATCCGGCTCGACGGCAGCCGGCTCCCTGCGCGGCTCCCCCCACCGCAGCTCGGAGAGCACACCGCCGAAGTGCTGGACGAGCTGAAAGCGGGGGGCTCAGCGTAGCGGGACCGGCTCGCCCCTCCGCTCGAGCCAGTTCAGCGCCTCGGCATCGACGGCGAGCACGCCGTCCACCGCCTCCGCGATGCGGATCGTCGTCTCGGCCATCGCCTCGCTGGCCGCGGTGCCGGCCAGGCGGACGATCCCGTTCTCGACCGACTCCACCATGATGCCGTCGGCGGAGCGCAATGCCTCGCGGACCGTGTCGGCGAGCTGCGCATCGGGCTGGGCATACACGCGGAGCAGATCGCCGCGGGTGATGATCCCCACCAGGCGGCCGTCCTCGGTGACCGGCAGTCGGTTGATGTTGCGCTCCGCCATGGTGATCGCCGCCTCGCGAATCGACGCGATGCGGCCCTCGATCGTGACCGGCGGCGCGCTCATCGCCTGGCCGGCGGTGCGGGCCTCCACCATCTCGCGCTCGTGGCGGATCTCCCTCGACTCCCCCAGCAGCCATGACAACGCCGAGCTCGGCAGGTACTCCCGGCCGCGCTCCTTGAACATGAAGTCGCTCTCCGAAACGACTCCCACCACGACATTGTCGTCGTCGACGACCGGCACGCCGCTGAACCCGTGCTCGACGAGCAGGTGGGCGACTTCCTTCAGCGGGGTATCGGGCTTGACCGCGACGGGGTCGCGGGTCATCAGTTCGTAGACCCTCACTTCCGGGCCTCCCATTCACGTGTTCCTGTATGCCGCAGGGTCGCCGACGCGACGATCCGCGCCTAGAGTCCATCGGCCCGCCGCCGCGTGCCGATTGACACGCGCGATGGTCAGCCGGCGAGCAGCGGTGTGGCCGCGAGCGCGATGCCCACCACGATCAGCGCCACGTGCACCCCGATCAGCAGCCATCGGGCGCGAGAGAACGGGTGCGTGAGGACGGCCGGCACGGGTAGCAGGCGGTACCAGAGCCAGAGCCCCATGACACCGCCCATGGTCACGCCCGCCAGAATGAGCAGCCAGCCGACGGTGGCCGGCGCCGAGGCCGGCAGCCAGCCCAGGACGACGGCCAACAGGCCGAGGGTCACCAGCGTCGAGGGGAGCACGAGGCCGTAGCGGAGCATCGGCCGCGAGAGGCTGGCGAACAGGATCGCCGGCATCAGCCCCCATCCGGCCAGCAGCGCGCCATCCACGATCGGTGGCGCGTCCAGCGTGCTCATCGCCAGCCCCCAGATGGCACCCAGCGCCACCAGGCTGACCAGCCCCAGGCGACGAACCCGTCGGGCGAAGACCGGGTCCGGGCTCAGCTCGACCGGGAGCGGGCGGCCAGCGAGCGCCGTGCTCACGTGGCCGGTTCCTCCCGTTTCTGCGAGAGGAACAACCAGAAGCCGACGAGGAAGAGCACATCCAGGATCCCGAAGACCAGGAAGGTCCAATGCAGCAGCTCGCCGATCGCGAGGTAGTAGAACGAGAGCGCCGCGAAGGCGAACTTGTAGGCGATGCCCATCTGCACGATGCCGCGGTTCGCCATCGGGTTCTGGGCCACGATCCAGTACCCGACGCCCTGCACGAACACGAAGGCGGCCGTCAGGTGGATGTAGGCGATGTTGTTCGGCAGCTCGAGCTCCAGCAGCTCCCAGATCGGGCCGTAGGCGAGGAAGAAGGCGGCGCCGAGGACCAGGTCGTACACCGCAGCCACGATGAAGAACGTTCGCCAGTTCACGCGGTCATCCTCCGTTCTCGGGCCTCGCGAAGGAACTGGCGGCGATGGGCCCGCAGTGATCGCCGTCGGAAGGCCCGCTGCTCGTCGGTGTAGAGGCGCCGGCCGAGCTCCACGAGGTCGCGCTGCAGCGCCTCGGGGGACATGAGGGTGGGACGGAAGTTGACGTCGAACAGGGTGCAGCGCTCCCAGGCGGTGGGCTCGAGCAGGCGGCCCTCGGCGAGGAAGCGGTCGTACAGCGGCGTGCCGGGGAACGGCGTCAGCACGGTCACCTGCACGTCGAACGGGCGCGCCTCCTGCACGAAGTCGTACACCGCGTCGAAGACCTCCGGCCCGTCGCCGTCCAGCCCCAGGACGAAGCACGCCGTTGACCGCGATGCCGTGGCCCTGGATGCGCTCGATGGCCGCACGGTAGTCGTCGACCCGGCCGCGCTTCCAGTTGCGGCGCAGCTCGACGCCCTCGAGCCCGGCCGCCGTGGGGCTCTCGAAGCCGATGAGCACCTGCGGCGCAGCCGGACTCCCGCAGCAGCTCGAGCAGCTCGGGGTCGTCGGCGACCGAGACGTCGGTCTCGGTGAACCAGCGGATGCCCTCGCCGGCGACGGCGCGCAGCAGCTCCGTCGAGTGCCGCCGATTCACGAAGGTGTTGTCGTCGGCGAACTCGATGAACGGCGCCGGCCAGAGCCGCTTGATCGCGCGGATCTCGGCGATCACCCGGTCGACCGGCTTCAGCTTGTACATCGGCGTCAGGCGGATCGACGAGGCGCAGAACTCGCAGTCGCCACGGACAGCCGCGCTGGTCTGGACGGTGAGCCGGTTGTAGCGGTCGATGTCGAGCAGGTCGAAGCGCGGCATCGGCGACGTCGCGAGGTCGAACTCGCGACCATCGGCGGCGTAGCGAGGCTGGAGGTGCCCGTCGCGCAGGTCGTCGACCACCTGCGGCCAGACGAGCTCGCCCTCGCCGATGACGACGGCGTCCGCGTGCTGCGCGGCCTCGTCGGGCACGAGCGTGACGTGCAGCCCGCCGAGGATCACCGTGCACGCCGAGCGCCCGGTAGCTGATCGGCCATCGCGTAGGCGTCCTTGATCTGCGCCGAGAACGAGGAGATGGCGACCACGTCGAATGACGGGCAGCTCGCGCATCGTCCGGATGTCGGGGATCTCGAGGTAGCTCGATCTCGATGCCGTCGGGCGTCATGCCGGCCAGCGTCAGCAGGCCCAGGCTCGGCAGCGAGGCGATCACCTTGCTGCGCTCGACGAAGCCGGGCAGGGTGAGGCCGATGCGGTTGAGCTCCTCGCTCGCCGCCCGCACGCCGCTCATGGCGATGAACGCGATGTGCAACTTCGGGCTCTCCCCTACGCTGTGCGCATTCTGGGGGCCGGTGGGGTGCCCGACAAGAGCGGCGGACGCCCAACGGCTGCGTCAGGCGGCGCCGGGAGCGACGTAGGGGACGTAGTCCGGCCACCACATCGCGGTGTCGACGTCCGCCTCGAGGGTGTGGGGCTGGGCCGGCGCGACCCCGGAGGTCACGGCCTCGCGGGCAACGGCGATGGCTACCGCGCGCGACACCTCGCGGAGCGCTGCGATCGGGGGATAGAGGGCGCCGCTGGCGAGCCGTTCGTCGGATACCGCGGCCGCCAGCGTCCGTGCCGCCGCCAGGATCATTCCGTCGGTGACCGATCGGGCGCCGGAGACGATCGCCCCGAGCCCGATGCCCGGGAAGACGTACACGTTGTTGGCCTGGCCGATCTCGTGGCGCATCCCCTCGTGGTCGACCGGCGCAAACGGGCTGCCGGTGGCGATGATGGCGCGACCATCGGTCCAGGCCAGCAGGTCCGCCGGTCGGGCTTCGGTGTTCGCGGTGGGGTTCGAGAGCGGGAGAATGATCGGTCTGGGGCAATCGCGTGCCATGGCGCGCACGACCGGCTCGGTGAAGCTGCCGGCCACGCCGGTGGTGCCGACGAGGATCGTCGGCCGCACATGCTCCACCACGTCGGCCAGCGTCGAGACGGCGGTCAAGTCGAGCCCATGGACCAGCGCCGCGTCCGGTGACAACGCCAGGGAGCGTTTCGTGTCGTCGAGGTCGGCTCGGGCGCCGTGGACGAGGCCACGCGAGTCGACGAGCACCAGGCGCTGGCCGATCTCCGCATCGGCCATTCCGTGCTCGCGCATGGCGGCGCGCAGCAGCCGGCCGATGCCGATGCCCGCCGCCCCGGCGCCGACCAGCACGATCCGCTGGGCCGCAAGCGGCTGCCCGAGGCGGCGCAGCCCGGCGAGGATGCCGGCGAGCACGGTCGCCGCGGTGCCCTGGATGTCGTCGTTGAAGCTCGGCACGACGTCGCGGTAGCGGTCGAGCGATGCGGCAGGCGCGTTGTAGTGCTTGAAATCCTCCCACTGGAGCACGAGCGCGGGCCAGACCTCCTGTACGCCGCGCACGAAGGCGTCGACGAGCGCGTCGTACTCGGCTCCCCGCAGCCGCGGCTCGCGGTGCCCGATGTAGAGCGGGTCCTCGAGGAGGGCGGGGTTGTCGGTGCCGACGTCGAGGCTGATCGGCAGCGTCACCGCGCGGGTGGATGCCGGCGGCGCCGATGTAGAGCGCCAGCTTGCCGATCGGAATGCCCATGCCGCCCGGCGCCCTGGTCGCCGAGGCCGAGGATGCGCTCGTTGTCGGTCACCACGATCGAGCCGCACGTCGTCGTACGGGGCGTTGCGCAGCATCTCCGGCACCCGGTCGCGGTCGTCGGGCGTGATCCAGGCGCCGCGCGTGCGGCGCAGGATGTGGCTGAACTCCTGGCAGGCCCGTCCCACGGTCGGGGTGTAGACGATCGGCAGCAGCTCCTCGAGGTTCTCGGCGAGCACGCGGTAGAAGAGGGTCTCGTTGCGGTCCTGCAGCGCCGCCAGCCCGATGTACTGCTCGAGCGGGTCGTCCTTGCGATGGAGCCGCTCGAGCTCCAGCTGCACCTGCTCCTCGATCGTCATGACGCGGTCGGGGAGCAGGCCGCGCAATCCGAAGGCCTCCCGCTCGTCCGCCGTGAAGGCGAAGTCCTTGTTCAGGAGCCGGTTCGAGAGCAGCGTGGGCCCGCTCAGGTCGATCGTGGTCGGCAGGCCGGCGGCCATGGTGGCGAAGGGGGGCGAGAGGCGGCGCATCGTCCTCGAGGATACGCGTCCGCCGCCTTCCGCGGTCGCGAGTGCGGCATCATGCGCGGCATGCGGCGCATTGGCCTCTGGATCGTGGCCCTGCTGGTGCTTGCGGCGATGGCTGCCGTGCTCCTGCTCATCCTGCGTCCCGCGACGTCCGTGACGTCGACCGTCGACGCGGACGTCACCATCGAGTGCAGCGGCGCCAGCGGCGCCGACGCGGCCGCCTGTCGTGCCTGGGGCGACGCGCTCCTTGCCGAGGGATCGCCGACCATCACCTTCGAGGCCCGGGACGTCGTCCGGCTCCGCCTCGACCGCTCGCTGCTCGGCTTCGGCGCCGGCTGCCGCGCGGAGTGGTTCCTGGGGCGCTACCCGGACGACGCGGCCTGGTCCGAGGACGTGGCCTGCGCGGACGGCTAGGGAAGGATGGAGCGGGAGACGGGGATCGAACCCGCGACATGCAGCTTGGAAGGCTGCCGCTCTGCCAGCTGAGCTACTCCCGCTCGGATTCGTGCTCAGATCGCGCGAGGTTTCCACACCTTCTGAGCCGAAGGCCGTCTATTGACCACAGCGCTCGCACACACGATAGCCGGGTCGCAGCGCGCCACCACCTCCGTCGTGGGCATGCCGCGAACCACATCCCGAGGGCTCCGAACCCACCGGCCCCGCACGCCGGGCGTCGGCCCACGATCGCCGAAGCAGGGCTTCTGGGCATCCTAGTTAAGCGTGTGGACGCTGGGTGAACTCTGCACGGAATCGCAGGATCGTACAGTGTGGGCGGCCTCGGCTCCGTATGCTCGCCAGGTGACGCGGCTGACGACCGGCGAGAGGATCCGGTTCTTCCATAGGCTCTACGACGACATCCGAGCAACGCCCTACAGCCAGCTTCAATCGATGTCGATCGCCTTGAACATTGGCCGGGAGCGCACGCGAATCACGACTGACATTCCGAACCGTGCAGAGTTTGAGAGCTACTTGGCTCGGTTTCGGCAGTTCGTTAATCCGAAGGATTCCGGCAGACCCCGGTCTCCCTCCTACACAATCTGCAGAGGGACTTGAGCGAGCCGAGCCTTAAGCGGCGTGTCGCTGACATAGCCTCCCAGTGGTCTGGCATTCACGGAGCCCCACCGGGAGTCGATGGGCGGATTGGGCAGGCTGAGGTTCGACAGTCGGTGGGATCTAGTCCGACTCATCCTCTACGGAGGCCTACTTCACACCGACCCTCATTTGGCCGAGGTCTGGGACCAGGCCACCGAAGACGAACGGCAGCTGGCGACGTACGAATTTCGCAGGTACGACGACGAGGTACGCGTGATTGCCAAGAAGGTTAAGGCCCTAATCGAGGACGCTGGCTTGGCGGGCGAGCGGCAGACGACTGTTCTGGACGGTCGGGAAGTGCGTCGGGCAACTGGCGGCCCCGGTTTGATCGATGCTCCGACGCCTCGAGCGCCGAAGGCTGTGAACCTAGCGCGGCGTACGGGCTTCGGAGCCCTCGACATGAGACCCGGCCGACGGCAGACACCGACGCGGTTGGTGTGGGCACCATGGATTACCCGCAGCCCGGGCGGGACCGGAGTGCAGATCGCCTGCGGCCATAGCAGGCACGTGGGCTACCCTCCGCATGAATGGATCGCGCGGACCTGAATCGGACACCGGCTGTTGTAGTCGCAGGTCACATCAACATTGAAGACACTACCATCGGCCGCAGCGGTTCGAGCGTCACCACGATCGGAAGGGGCCGCGGTAGACGCCCCGCCGTTGGAGCGTCGCTCGCTGGAGGGCGGGTAGCCCGTGTCTCCCGAGCTGGCCCCGATCTGGATCCGGAGTTTACTTCGACACTTGAGTCAGCCGGTGTCGAGCTGCACATCGAGCGATTACAAGTGCCGACGATGCACAGCACCACGACCTACGACAGCGCAGGCCGCCGCCGATTCCAGATGCACAACTCGCCGGCTGATCTCGCCGCGCTGACTCCAACGGCAGAAGAAATACTGGCGGTCCGAAGTGAAGGCATCCACTTGGGCCCGCTGCCGGCATCGGTCGCGCTGGATGTTATGCGGCAAAGAACGGCAGTAGCGTGCCTCGACAGCCACTCGGCGCATACTTCGCGAGGTCGCGCTGCCTTCCGGCGTACCATCGAACTTTCAGATCTCGTGCTCCTGTCCCGCGCCGAATGGCAAGCACTTGTCGGGTCCCGATCGCCCGACGCGTGGCTTCGGTGGGTGCCGCCGGGACCGGTGGTCGTGGGAGCAAAACTCGGAGAAGAGGGAGTCCACGTCCTCGACCGAGATCGTGGATCCAGGTTCGGCGGTCCCCGCTCAAAGTTCGGGCTGTGGACCCTACTGGTGCGGGCGATGCATTCTGCGGGGCGTTCGTCGTTGAGTGGATTCGGTCTCGGCGATTGGACAAGGCCGTTGCCGTGGCGCTCGCTGCCGCGTCGGTCGTGATAGAGGAGTACGGCGCGCTTGGTGCGCTCAGAAGGAGGAACGTGTTCCAGTCTCGAGTCGTCTCGGCTCTCACCGGCTCGTCACCGGGGCCCAACTACATGGGGGCCGAGCCAGCATGGGGCCGACCGACGAGGAACCGCTGTTGCTCGGGGGCCTTGAGACTCCGTCGTCGATAAACGGAGCGCTGAGGGGTGCAATTGCCGACATTCCCGCCTCGATGCGCTCGATCACTGCGGATGTCGCTAGGCGTGCAGAGGACATTGCCGCCGCAATGGACAGCGAGGCCCTCCGGTACGTCCATTTCACGGGTTGTGGCGACTCCACACGCAGGCATTGCTGCCGCCAGGTAAGTAGAGGCCACGACCACCTTCAGAGCCGAAGCGATCGAGGCGTTGGAGTGCTCGAGGTACAGCATGGCTCGATACGGCCCAGAGGACCTAGTAGTTGCCATTTCGAACTCGGGGAATGTTTCCAGGACAATCGAGGCCTCGCTGCGCGCCGGGGATCGTGGAGTTCCGACCATCGCCGTGACAGACCGAGGCGATTCCGACCTTGCGGTATCAGCGAAGCACACGCTCCTGATTGGACTGCCACCGCGGCCAAGCGGGGGGGCTGGATCGAGGAGCTACGTCGCGAGCCTCGTGAGCGCATACCTCATTGGGGCCGCCCTCGCCGCCAAGGAAGCTGGCAGCAGGGAACCGCTCGATCGTTGCATCCACGAGCTCGGACGGACTGCCGATGCGATACAGGCCACCCTTGAAGGCGTTGCAGCCGATTGCAGATCTGTCGCGAGGCGGAACTCGCCCAGCGGCCCACCGTCGTCGTCCTCGGAGCCGGTTCTCACTTGGCTACTGCACTCTTCTGCGCCGCGAAGCCATGGAAGCCGCGTCCATTCACGGCGTTGTGCAAGGACTCGAGGAGTGGGCTCATGAGGAGTTCCATGCGACGGACGAGAGCCTGCCGACAATCCTCGTTGGGCCGCCTGGGCTCAGCCATGACCGCGCCCTGGAGCAGGCCGCTGTAATCGGTGCCCTTGACGGGCCGTTGGTCCTCATCACTGAGGAAGGAGACGACTCTTACGCCAGCCTCGGGTCGGTCCTGCGATATCGCAATGACAGTGGAGAACTATTCGCACCTTTCGCGGCGGCGGCCGTAGCGTCGCTTCTTGGGTCGAACTCGCCATGCGCGGGGGGTTGGGATGAGAATGAGACTGGATCCCAAGAGGAAGCAGCTCAACTTCGATGCGATCTTCCACTCCGCAATCAATCGCTAGGCTTCAGGCGGGCTCATAGAGGATCCGCTTGCCGGAAGCCTTGGCGTGTCGGGCAAGCAGAGCGATCGCGGCAACCAGAGCCAGTCCTGCGACGACGCTGACCAAGAACAGCGCGTCATAGCCGCCGACGGTGGCCGTCACGCCTAGGGCAATGGGGAGGACGGTGCCCGAGACCCTTGCAGCCAGCATGGTCGCCGAGAATCCAACGGCTCGCTCCGACTCACTCGTTGCCGACGTGACCAAGAGATTGACTGTCGCTGGTCCATATGCGATGCCAATGCCCTGCAGGGCAAAGGCGACGAGAATGTAGTCACTCTGGGCCAAGAGCGGAATCAGTCCAATTCCAACGACTCCAACCGCATTGACCGCCAAGATCAGTCGAACCATTCCAGTGCGCACCACAACGACCCCGAAAGTCAGGCTTAGTACCGCCCCGACAGTGCTGCGCACAGCCAGCAGGTTGGCAGCATCGGTGCTCGCTTAACCCGCGCCCACCAGGAATACGGGCGCAAACGCGTTTCCAACGATCAGGAATACAAGCCCATATAGCGAGGCGGCAGCCGCGGCCATCATTAGCGTTGGCTCCTGGGATAGCATGGCTAGGGCCCGTCGATATGCGCTAGCGAGGGCGGTCAGATGGTTGCCGGTAGGCAGCAAAGCGCGGCTCCGCGGCCGCTCGCGTATCGGTGCCGCAAGTCCGATTGTCGCCGCGATGAGTATGGCCACACCGACAAAGGAAACAGACGTCCCCGCGTTCGTGAGCAGCACCGCGACAGCGGCAGCGCCGAGCAAGGCGCTGAGTCCTTGAACTGCCCCGTTGAACCCTTGAACTCGGGCGTGGTTTGCGTGAGTCGACACCTCAGTGACCAGTGCGAGCGCTGGACCCACAAGCAGCGACAGTGCGAGGCCGAAGAGGATACTTCCAGCCGCGAGATAGGCTAGGCCTTCGCCGAGGGCCAGTGTGATCGACGCGATCGTTCCGACCAGCGCCCCCACGACGATCGCAGGTCGTCTGCCTAGCAGGTCTGACGCCTTGGCTATCGGGATGTCAACAATCAGTCCCAGCCCGAGAGGAATGGACACCAAGAGGCCGATGATCGATGCTGGCAGGCCATCCTCGGTAGCTGCGAACGGGACGAGCACCGACACCATCGTTTGCGCGGCGAAGATGATGAAAACCACCCCCAAGATGAGGCTGACGTTTCGCTTCACCGACGGTCGAACGCAGCTGCTGCGGACTGCATAGCCACCTCGGTTGCCTCTCGCGCGGTGCTGACGAACCGGACCGAGGCAGACGCACGCTCATCAAAATGGGCCCCGGCATAGAGGGTCGACGCGAGCCTGTCCGACCACCCGCCAGTCCCGGTAATGATGATCAGGGGCTTCTTGGCGTAAGTGATCGTGGCTTCGTTTAGCGTGCCAGTGGATCCGGCGATCATGATGATCGCGTCGCTACTTGTTATGGTCAGGTGGTTGCGGATCGCCCCAAACCAGTGCACAGCGGTATCGACACGTACGGGTTGGCGTCGGTTCGGTCAAGACCTGGAAGAAAGCCTACGACAACCCCGCCAGCTTCTCGGGCACCCCGCGACGCCGCCAGCATTACGCCGCCCCGCCCGCCTGACACCAGAATGGCGCCGCTCTGTGCAATCAGTCGACCGACTTCGTCGCCGCCGCAGGCTGGACTCGGAGATAGCTTCGCCCTCGTGATCGTCCGAACCGATAACGCCGATCAGGACCGGCCGATCTAGGTCGGTCACGGCTGGCGCCAGATCTGGATGCGGGGGACTTGGCGCTTCATTCCTCGGGACCCTCCGCTCACACTACTGTCGGCTCGCCGGAGGCGACTCGAGAAAGACGTTCTTCCAACTCAGCCCGCGTCCGCGATAGGGCGAAGTCCGCCCCAAACCCTTCAATGACGCAGGACGAAGCGACGGTGCCCATGCGGGCCGCGGTCTCCGCATGGCCGGTCTCCCAGAGGCCGACCGCGAATCCGCCGCAGTACGCGTCCCCGGCGCCGGTGGGATCGACGACCGCCACATCCAGCACCGGGATCTGATATCCATCGGGCCGTCCTGCGTGGAATACCGTAGAACCGGCAGCGCCCTGTTTGATGGCCACAATTTGGGCGCCACGATCGAGCAAGGCACGGCCTACCTCGCGAATCGATGCCCCCGGAAAGTAACCCGATGCCTCCGCATTGCTGAGTAGCACGGCGTCCGCAATCTCTATGTGCGGAAGTGCTCCCGGACGGTACAAGCCGGGCCACCATGGAGGTCGAGGGTTATCGCGACACGGCCGCGAAGGGCCTGCAAGATTTCGTCCTGTCGGCTCCGCGGCATGGCGGCCAAGTGCACAACGTCGGCCCACTCCACGAAGGGCAGCAGATCGTCAGCCTTGGGGGAGAACCGACCCCACAATGCCAAGCGGGCGCTCCGTGTCATCTGCTCCGGGACCACCTCGGTACGTGCTCATTTTCGCGGCGCCCCTTGTCGTCGTAGGTCATCGGGGCTACCAGCCCGTGCTTGACCTTGAGGCGTCGCGTCCCATCGGTTCGGATTCCATGTGCGGAGAGAAGCTCAAGCCAGGAGCTCGGGTAGTCCTGGCCGAGCACCGAAACCGGCCGGACATCAGCTCCCCAAATCGCGGCGCCCACGGCCGCATAAACGCAATCTCCGCCGAACACGTGCTGTGCGCCGGTGCCATCTGGCAGCGTTACGGAGTCGACTGTGAAGTTCCCGACGCCAGAACGCGCACCGGGCGGGCAACCGCCCGGTGCGCAGGGCTTCCAGCGCGCGGCCGGACTTCATTCATCGCGTAGCTTGCTATGGAAGATCTGGCGAAAGTTCACCTCCATCATCTTGTCCTCTGAGAAGGCGGCCGTGAACGGGGGACGACCCGTCAAGATGTGCATGGCGGTCGCGAAGAGCATCCCTGGGACGATGTAGACAAGTGGGGAGTATTCCTCGGAGACTGCGCCAACGATCGGCATGACAATGTCGGCGGCGCTAGCTGCCTCGTCGTCGGTCGAGTCAGCGACCGCAATAACCGTTGCTCCCATGTCGCGTCCCCCGCGCATTTGCTCGAGTGCTCGGTCATGCGCGCGCCCTTTGGGGGCCAGAACAAACATCGGGCGACGCCGGGGCGTGTCAGAAAGTACTGTTCGTGAGCCCACTCCTCGAGCTGCTGGGGTACGCCAGTCAGGTGAGGCTGTTCGAATAGTTTGGCGGCTGCGAATTGAGCAGTGCCGTAGTTCGGGCCGCCGCCAAGGATGAAGAACTTATCCAAGTTCCAGAAGCGATCCGCTAGCTCCTTGGCAGGTGTCTCATTCTGGACTGCGGTCGCCGCAACCACGTCACCGACCGCAATCAGTTCGGACTCGAGCTCATCTCGCTGTGCCGCAGTGATGCGCCCGTCGAGTCTCCCCAAGACGCATTGCACACAGGTAAAGCGTCGTGAGGCTGGCCACATAGTTACCCAATCCAAGGGAACCGGCCCCATACGGAACGCCGCCAGCAAATGGATTCTTCTCCTCAACAGCCAGCTCCGGGACCGTCTGTAGCAGCACCGAGTCGCCGGCACTTGCCAGGGAGCTGCCTTCGGAACCGGTGATCGCAATCGTGCGGATGCCGCGCCCACGGGATGTCAGGAGGGTCTCGATCGTGCGGGACACGGCTCCTGAATTGGAGATGCCGATGGTCAGCGAGGTCTCCGGCGCGAAGTCGACCACGTATCGCGAGAACTCTAGGGACTCGATGGGTTCTACAGCCACTCCGGAATATCGGTCGAAGAAGAGGCGGAGATGCCAGCCCGGCATAGTGGGAGTCACCGCACCCGGTAATGAACACCTTGGTCGTGGCCGCTGCAATATCCGCGGTGATGGCAGCCTCCACTTGCGGCTTGACTCTTCGGACGACCTCACCAATCAAGCGAGCCTGGAGCGCACCGCCTCGAGGTCGTACGGTGTACCCCAGATGTTTTCGGTTTCCGTTGCGGTAGATGTCACTAAACGTTCCTTTCTTCTCGGATTGCACGACGGCGATCCGGTATTGGGGTGGCTACTGGTCGGCTCGGGAGATCACAATTTCCTCGGCCCCCTCGGTCAATGTCAGCTTTGCGACGGCCGCCAACGCGTCGATCTCGTCCGGATCGCGGACCATGCCGAAGGCGTTGCTGGGCAGATCCCCGACGTATGCGCGGATAGAGCACCGGCGCCCGTACACGACGATGCATGCCTTATCCGGGGTCAGTACGAGATCGCCGGCCGAGACGAAGACGGTCAAGTTCTCCGGCTGGACTTTCGGACCTCCGTGGACAACGTTGAACGGACTGGTACGGGCATGGGGCAGCTTCGGGCAGGTCAATCGATAGCGGTTCGCGTACTGCGAAGAACACGCACTCGCCCGAACTAGTGCAGTGCATCACTTGACTGCGCCATGGCAGCGAGTTCCAGACTGCGTCACTCGTAGCGGGGGCGGCAGCCTCGTTCAGCAACGCTGTCGCCAGGTATTGCCCGTCGATATGGATCTGGACACGGCGGATGATGTTGCCAGTCACTCTTGGCTCCCAGCGGCGCCGGTGCGTGCGGCGGCCACAAAGTCGCGGGCGAGCTGGCTGTCGAATGGCGCGGAATAGTCGCCGCCTGGTTTAAGACTCTTGGCCACAATGACTCCGTCATATAGCGCTAGGTAGTCGGCCACGTTTGAGGCCGCGACACCCCCTCCGCACCAGATGACCGCGTCTGGATTCTCGTCACGCACGGTCTGCGCCATCGCAAGAGACTCGGCCGATGACCTGCCGGTTATGACCAGGGCATCGGCCATTCCCGGATTCAGGGCGGCCTTTGCGGCTTCCTGCAGCGATGCGTTGCCCACAGGCCAAGACGAACGGTCGTGGACGTCCGCAATGATTGGAATGTGGCTCGCCCCTATGCGTTCTCGAAATGCCAAGACCTCGTCGAATCGTCCTTCCAGCAATCCCTGATGGGTGGCGACCGCCCCGACGTAGACCTTGATTCGGACAAAGTCTCCGCCGAGTGCATGCGCGACTGCTAGCGCTGGGATCCCGCCGACGGACAAGACGTCGAAGCCGACACGGCAGGCGACCGCTGACTTCACGGCGGCACCGATCGCAGTCAGGTGCGCAATTGTCTCTGGACGTCCGTCCCTCTCGAAGCCTCCGTCGCCAGAGTTCTGCAGCAAGAGAGCATCAAAACCCGCGTCCGCGAGGAGACTCGCTTCAGAAATCGCCTGGCTGATCACGGGATCAATGCCACCGCCGGCGTAGCGGCTCGATCCAGGCAGCGGTCTGAGCGCGATGTTTGCGATGAGGAAGCGCGCTCCTCGGATCGGGCTCCACGAAGCCGGCGTCCCGGCGTGGTTAGGGAAGGTCATGTTTCCCCCATTTCTGCAAACGGCATCCGACTTGGCACTTCCTCAGCGAAGTGGCACGCCACCCACTGATCGGTCGCTACTTCCCGGAGCATTGGGACGTCCTCAGCGCACCGTTCCACTGCCATGGGGCAGCGCGTCCTGAACCTGCAGCCACTCGGGATATCGGCCGGTGACGGCAGATCGCCTTGCAGACGACGCGGGTCCGCTTGCGTTCGCGCTCGGGATCAGGCAGCGGGACTGCAGAGATCAGGGCTCTGGAGTAGGGATGGAGCGGTCGCGAGAAGAGCTGGCCCGCTGGCGCCAGCTCCACGATCACGCCGAGGTACATGACAGCCACCCGATCGCTCATGTGGCTGACGATGCCCAAGTCGTGAGCAATGAACAGAACAGTCAGGCCCAAACGCTCTTGGATCTCCATCAAGAGGTTGAGAGTCTGGGCTTGGATGGAGACGTCCAAGGCCGACACCGGCTCGTCACAGATGATCAACTCCGGATCTGACGCCAGTGCGCGTGCGATACCTACCCGCTGGCACTGGCCGCCGGAAAACTGATGCGGGAACCGTCTGCTGTCCCGCGGATCTAGGTGCACCAGTTCAAAGAGGTGGTCAATGCGGTCGCGAAGCTCTCGGCCGCGCGCAATACCGGCTACAACGAGTGGTTCGGCGACCGAGTCTCCGACCGTCATCCTTGGATCCAGCGCGGCGAACGGATCCTGGAACACCATCTGAAGCCCACGACGTACTCGGCGAAGTGCCGCACCTCGCAGGTGACTTATCCGGCTGCCGCGAAAGTACACCTCGCCCTCGACGGGTTTGACGACCTGGAGGATTGCCCGACCGAGCGTGCTCTTTCCGCAGCCAGATTCGCCCACGAGTCCGAACGTCTCTCGTTCTTGGATGGAGAACGAAACGCCGTCGACCGCCCTAACTGCGCCTACCTGCCGCTGGAAGAAACCCGATCGAATGGGGAAGTGAACCCGCAGGTCATCGACTTTAAGCAACGCCGGTGGGTCCGCGGCTAGCCGAGCATCGGCGGGCGGTGTCATGACGGAGTCTTCTCGGGCAGCACCCAGCAAGCCGCCTCATGAGCGTCTCCCACCGTTAGCAACTCCGGTCGCTGGATCCGACATTGGTCCAGGGCATAAGGACACCGCGGAGCGAAGGCACATGCCGCCAACTCGGACGTGAGCCGTGGCGGATTTCCCTCAATCGATCGTAGCGGGGTGCGACGTTCGGCTCCGCTGAGGGGAATGCTCTCGAGCAGTCCGATCGAGTAGGGATGGCGCGGGTTCGCATAGAGATCATCCACCTTGGCCTCTTCAACGATTCGGCCGGCATACATCACCGCAACCCGGTCCGCCAGACCTGCAAGCAGCGATAAATCGTGCGTCACCCAGATGATCGCCATCCCGATCTCTCGCCGCAGTCCCTTGACAAGCTCGACTATCCCAGCCTGGACGGTGACGTCGAGGGCGGTGGTTGGCTCGTCGGCGACCAGCAGCTTCGGTTCGCACGCCAATGCCATTGCAATCATGACTCGCTGTCGCATTCCTCCGGAGATCTGATGCGGGAACTGGTCGAGGCGCCTGGATGGGGCGGGGATGTTGACGAGCTGGAGTAGTTCCAGCGCCCTTGCGCGCGCTTGGCGACGCGTCATGCCAGCGTGAAGGCGCAGCGGCTCCGCGAGCTGATGCGCGATCGTGAGTACAGGGTTGAGGGAAGTCGCCGGGTCCTGGAACACCATCGAAATCGTGTTCCCCCGGATGGCGCGCAGGCGCCGCTGGGGCACCACGCGGAGATTCTCACCGTCGAAATTGACGTCACCGGTCGTGTTGGTAAGCGGGGGGCCGGGCAGCAGCCCCATCACACTGAGCAATGTGACGGTCTTGCCGGAACCTGATTCGCCCACGATGCCGAGTGTTTCTCCCCGGGAGACGTCAAAGGAGACGTCTCGGACCGCTCTCGCTTCTCCCGCCGCGGTGCTGAACGATGTTGATAGGTCGCGCACCGCGAGCAGTGGTCCGCTGTCGGCCCTGGCCTCCGCAGCGAGATTCGGCCCACTCATTGCGTCTGCAGCCTGGCGTCAAGGCTCTCCCGCAGTGCGTCACCAACGAAGTTCAGACACAGAACGGCGAGGATCACGGCCGCAGCGGGTGCGGCGATCACCCACGGTTCGATAAACATGTTCACCTGGGCGATCGTCAGCATGTTCCCCCAACTTGGGGTCGGTGGCCGGACGCCGAGGCCGAGGAAACTCAGGGTCGCCTCCGTGAGCACCGAGAACGCGACCTGGAGAGTCGACGCGACAATGAGCGATGGCGTCACGTTAGGAATGAGGTGCCGGCGCATGATCTGGCCAGCTGTCGCCCCGCTTATCCTTGCGGCAAGGACGTATTCACGCTCCCGAAGTGAGAGCACTTCGCCCCGGACCAGGCGTGCGATCACTGGCCATGTGGTCAGTCCGATGATGATTGTGACGTTAACGATGCTCGGGCCCGTGATGGCAGTGATTGCGATGAGCAGGAAGAAGACTGGGAATGCCATGATGCCGTCGGTCAAGCGCATCAAGACCGTGTCCAGTAGCCCTCCAAAGAAGCCGGCGGCAAGTCCTACGAGTAGGCCCACGGCGACGCTAATGACCATCGCGCCGAGCCCGACAGTCAACGAGGCGCGGCCCCCGTGCATTACGCGTGAGAGCTGGTCGCGGCCCAGTTCATCCGTCCCAAGTAGGTGCTCCAAGTTCGGTGGTTGAAGTCGGTTCGCAAGATTCTGAGTAGTGGGATCGTACGGCGCTAGCACTGGCGCGAAGACCGCCGCGATGACGATAAGGAGCAAGACGATGGCTCCAATCACGCCCGCCCGGTTCTTGCTGAACCGCTTCATGAACGGTACAAATGCATCCCGCATCTCGCCTACTCCAGCCTGATCCGAGGATCCGCGACCGAGTAGGCAATGTCTGCCAGCAAGCTCCCGACGAGCGATGCAGCCGCTACGACTAGGAGGGCACCCATGATCAGGGGTAGATCGCGGTCGGACGTCGCTCCCAGGATGTAGGCCTGTCCGAGGCCGGGCCATCTGAACACGTACTCCACCACTGCGCTCGTGCTAACCATGTAGGTGATGGTTACTCCGACGAGGGTGATGAGCGGCAGCAGGCCGTTTCGCAATGCATGCGTCAGCAGCACACGTCGCTCGAGTTGACCCTTAGCGCGCGCAGTTCGGATGTAGGGCTCGGACAGCACTTCCAGCATGCTGGACCTGACGAACCGGGTCCACGCTCCGGCGATGGGCAGGGCAAGCGCAGTGGCCGGAAGGATCAGGTGCCGTAGGAACTCTCCCAGCGAGAACGGTCCTGCAGGATTGCCGACGCCACCAATGGGCAGGACGTCGAGGATCACGCCAAAAAAGAGAATCGCGAGAAGTCCCAGAAGAAACGTCGGCACCGAAATGCCAACAAACGCAACGAACGTTGCGACGTAGTCGATCACCGAGTGCTGCCGATAGGCGCTTACGACCCCCACCGGAATCGAAATCAGTAGGGCGATGATCATGGCGCCGACCATGAGCGCGAGGGTCCAAGGGACAGTCCTGGCGAGGACCTGCGTCACCGGCTCGTTGTATTGGAACGCCAACCCCAAATTGCCCTGCACGAGGTTGCCCAGCCACCTGAAGTACTGAACGATCAGGGGTTGATCCAAGCCGTAGATGCGTCGAAAGCGCTCGATCTCCTCCGGCGTCTGGGCAATGCCGAACTGGCCTGCCATGAACGCAGCGATGCCGCCCGGTGCCAAGGACACCAGCAAGAACGTAATAAGCGTCAATAGAACGAGGACGGGGATCGCCTGAGCGAGGCGACGTGAGATGTACACCCACATGACGAGATTCCTCTTGTGGCCCACCCCATCAGCTAGCGGCTGCTTGGCTGATGAGGTGGGCCCCGTGCCTAGCGACGGCTATGGCTCGTTGATCCACCACTTACTGGCGGTCTGGACGAAGTACACCGACCCAGCCTCAGTGCCACAAAGACGTTCGCTCGTCGCTTGGACCATCAGTGGGTAATAGAGGGGGATCCAGGGTAGATCCGTCGCCAGGATCTCCTGCATCTCGAAGTAAACGTCCCTCTGCTCATCGCTTCCCTCGGGAAGCGTCCAAGCCTCGTCGAGCAGGGCGTCCAGCTCAGGATTCTGATACCGCGCGACATTGACGCCGGCGGGAGGAAGATTGTCGGAGTGCCACCGGTGGCGTCGGTCCGGATAGACCTCGTAGCCATCGTTGTTCAGGGCCGCGACGAAGTCGTCTTCGGTCAGAGCTGTCGCCATCTCCTGGAACGTCGGGACGTTCCTAATGGTGAGTTCGATGCCGACGTCCTGCAGATTCGCTTGGAATGGCTCGGCTACCTGCGATCCGTAGGCCGCTTGGATCACTAGGGCTTCGAACGCGAATCGTTCGCCGTCCTTCGTGAGGATGCCATCCGAACCGGGTTCCCAGCCCGCGTCGGCGAGCAATTGGCGAGCTCTGTCGGGATCGTACGAGTACTCCGGCACGTCCGGGTTGTAGGCCCACGACGTCGGGTCCACAAATGAGTGCTGCAACTCGCCGATTGGCCCCAAGAGCTCGGTGACCACTGACTCCCGGTCGAGGGCGTAAATCAACGCCTGCCGGACGGTTGCGTCTTCGAATAGCGGATGCTCGTTGTTCAGCATCAGGTAGCTGTAGATGCCGACCGGGAATACCTCGACACTCACGCCGTCTGCACTGTCGAGTTGATCGTGCTCCGATCGGGTCATGGTCAGGACGTGCGCGTCTCGCTCACCCTGAATCATCGCCAAGACATTCGCTTGCGGGTCGCCCCATGGGTGAAACTCGATGCCATCCAACCACGGAACATAGCGGTAGTCATTCGATCCCCGTGGGAAGTAGTAGTCATCGTTTCGCTCCACGATGACCACCTGTCCGGGCACGGTCTCTACCCACTTGAATGGTCCGCTGGTTACAGGAGCCTCCTGCTGATACTGCGTGTTGATCTCCTCGGCCGTGAGGTCGCCCATCAGGCTTTCCGGTGCGATCCGCTGTTGCGCGAAGTGAGCGAGAATGGGCGACGCTGGATAGTTGAGCGTGAACTCGACCGTGAACTGGTCTACCGCCTGCCAGCTCTCCAGGGCCCCGACAAACCAGCGGCGATTTATGGCGGCCACATCGGGATCCATCACTTTGTCAAAGGTGAAGACCACATCGTCGGCATCCACGGGCTCCCCGTCGGTCCATAGGGCGTCCTGGCGGAGATTGAACGTGTAGGTCAGACCGTCTTCGGAGATATCCCAGCTCTCTGCGAGGCCTGGATGCAGGGCGCCGGTGATGTCCTGCTGGACGAGTGCGTCGAAGATCGTCCAAACGAGTACTTCATTCTGAGTGATGGGGTTGGTGCCGCCGCCCTCGTTGATAATGCGAGCGACACCGCCCTCTTGGGGCTCGCCCTCACAACTGGCACTAGGACCCGTTGGTGCCCCGGAGTCTGGCGGGGAGGAGACGTCCGGCGCAGCAGACTGCGCTGTCTCTCCACCGCACGCCGCCAGCAGTAGACCAAGAGCAACCAACATGACCGAGATCCGACGGAGACCGACAGCGCGCCGTTCTCCGGCTTGTCCCCCGGTCTGACCCTGACATCGGGCGAGCGATCGCTAGAAGTGCGCGAGGTCTGCATTCGTCTCCTCCTCCGTGGCCCACGTGTTGATGACGCGCTGGTGAAGTGAGTTCTACTCCTGGGTTTCTCCGCTACTGGTTGTCAGCGACTCACCGAGTTCCATGTAGAACCGAGTCAGTTGAGCCCGATAGAGTGCTGTCGTCGTTTCGACGGGGCGTCCCGCCGAGTCGGTTGCCACCATGTGAAGCCTGAACGCAAGGCTGCCGGGCACTTCATCAAGTACCCCTGCGTCAGCCTCACTGAGCGCGCAAAGATCGATGGTTTGCGCCGCACGGGCGATATCAGTGCCATGGTTCTCACGGATTAGTGCCCAAGAGGACTCCCCGTGGCGAATGCCGAGGAGGGAGTCAAAATCAGCGCGGTAGTGGCTTCGGGCAAGGACGAACGGGAGATCGTCGACGAGTCGAACTCGCTTCAGGTAGATGGTTGGTGAGCCACGATCGATGCCGAGGTCGTTGGCGATGGCATCCGACGCGGAGACGGTCCCAACCTTGAGAATCTGAGAGCCAGGGCGCTGCCCATGCTGTGCGATATCCGATGTGAACCCATGTAGAGCCACGGTCTGCTGGATCTTTGGGTGAGCCACGTAGGTGGCGTACCCGTGGGCACGACTGAGCAGCCCTTCGGCAACCAACCTTCCGATGGTCTTGCGGACGGTCGTCCGACTTACTCCATGGATGGCGCAGAGCTCTCGCTCGGACGGCATGAGTGCGCCCGCCGGCAGATCCGCCGCGAGAGCTCGCAAAGTAGCCTCGAGCTGAAGGTAGAGGGGCGTGCGCGGACGTGGCTCCATCCGAGCGAAGGGCTCAGCGGCCGGCTGGACGGTGTGCTGCACGCTGCTCCTTGCCACCACTTGGCGATTGTGCTGGTATCGTACTGGTGTGCTGGTAATGTACTGGTACCTAACCTATCACGGCCATGCAAGAGGGCTCGGTGGGGCTCACAATCGAGTTCAGCGGACTTCGTTTCCTTAACCCGTTCGTCCTTCCGTCCGCGCAAGCAACGCGGACAGAGGAGATGGTGGTGCGGGCATTCGCCGCCGGGTGGGCAGGGGCTGTAATGCCTACCGTGACCCCTGACAACTTTCAATTTCAAGTCCCGCGCCCAGGCTTGAAGCAAGTTCGGTTCGGGGGCGTCGATCTGGGCATCGGGAACGTGGAGCCGACCAGCGACGTGTCTTTGATTGACATGGCTGCGCGAATCAGAAGGCTCGCAGGGATGGAGCGGCCGATCATTGGCAGCTTCTCTGGACCCTATGCCCGGGGTCCATGGGAAGACGCAGGAAGCGCCTTTCGTGCCGCAGGCGCCTCAGCTATTGAGCTGAACCTGTCAACCCCCCACGCCTTGCCGGAGGCAGGAATGGGCGCGGCGATAGGCGTTGACCCACAGCGCGTACATGACGTAGTGAGCTGGACCAGTGCGGTGGCTGGCATTCCCGTGTGGGTCAAGCTCCCGCCCCTCCCCCACGTGATCGTGGATCTCGCCAAGGCCAGCGCAGCGGCTGGTGCATCCGCCGTGACCCTTACCAACAACATGCCAGGGATCCTTGGTGTCGACCTTGAGACGGGGGCTCTACTGCCGATGTCCCGGGGCCATGGACAGATCGGAGCCATCGCCGGACCAGCGCTCACACCGATTTCGATGGCATGTGTGGCTCTGGTTGCGAGAGCCTGCCCAGACCTCGAGATCGCGGCATGCGGAGGCGTAGTCGACGCCGAAACTGCCTTGGCGTTCGTCCAGCTCGGCGCTGGCCTACTTCAGATATATACCCCCGTCCTCGAGGGTGGGCAAAGGAGCCTGTCCGCACTCATGGATGGGGTTCAGACGTGGCTCCAGTCTCACGACAGGTCGATCACCCAGTTGCGCCGGTCCAGCCCATACGTCAGGGGTGATGAGTCGGACGTCCAAGCAGGCGAGGACCCGAAGGCTGGCGTTGACGAAGGGCTGTGCATCAGGTGCGGTTCTTGTGTCATTTCCTGCGCCGATGCGGGATATCAGGCCATCGACGGCATGATTGGCGGTCTCCCGCGTGTCCGTCAGGATGCCTGTACAGGATGCGGGCTGTGCGCGGCAGTCTGCCCAGTCCCTGGCGCAATTGTCATGCGACCAGGTCCCGCGAGGGCGCGCACCTTGGACGGGCAACGGCCGCTCCCCGAATAGCAGCCCGCGATCATACGATGCGTCTGATATTGCTCCACTCGAGCACGGCGTGCGCCGCCGGTATCTCATGGTCGCAGCGGCGAGGGGCGCACGTCAGCGGGGTGTGATGCTGGACCTCGGCTTCGGCTCTAAGCGATCGCCCCGATCTGCCTCAATCAGCACTTTCAGGCCTTCGACGGCCGTCCGGATGACTAGGTCCAGGTCCAGACCACCCCGTTCCTCGTCAGTCATCGGGCGGTGATCCGGGTGGCCGGCGATCATCATGATGCCGCCGGCGCGTACGCCAAGGACAGCGGCAATGACGTACTGGGTCGCAGATTCCATCTCGGAGCAGATCGCACCTCCCGCAACCCACGCCGCCCAGCGCTCCTCAAGCTGCGCGCGGACTGGCATCCGCGCCGGCTCATGCTGGCCATAGAAAGAGTCCTTTGACTGCGCGATGCCAACATGAGCGCGCGCGCCCGTGCGGCGTGCGGCTTCGATGAGAGCGTGCGTCACATCGACATTGGCAACTGCGGGGAACTCAACCGGCAGGTAATGAAGCGAAGTCCCTTCGTCGCGGATGGCTCCAGAGATGATCCCTAGATCCCCAGGGGTGATCCACTCTTGCATGGCACCCGAGGTTCCGACGCGGATGAAGGTGTCGGCGCCACATCGCACCAGCTCCTCCATGGCGATCGCGCTCGACGGTCCGCCGATGCCGGTTGAGGTGACCGACACCGGAACCCCAAGTAGCGAGCCGCTGAAGGTGTTGTACTCGCGGTGGCTCGCAACATGGCGGGGCTCATCAAAATAGCCTGCAATCAACTCGCAGCGGCCAGGATCACCTGGGAGAAACACATAGCCCCCACATCGCCGGAACGAAGCTGGACGTGGTATTGGACTTCGGAAGCCGAAGCTGACAAGAGGGATCCTCCTTCGAGCTTTGGCCGACCGCTAGTGCAGGAGGCCTTAGGAGAAGCGGTCGCGACAGCGCATAATTACGCGGTTCTCGCTGGCGGCCCCACGAAGGCATGCAACAGCGCTGAGGTCCGGAGGCTTGGAAGGCTGCCGCTCTGCCAGCTGAGCTACTCCCGCTCGGATTTCGCCGGTTTCGTGCTCAGCCGGAGCGCGTAACCGCCGTCGCTGTCGTCTGCCATCTTGCCACAGCGCTCGGAGAGCGCATCATCGGCCTACACAGAGCAGGATCGGCCCGGGTGTCTTCAGTCGTCGGCCGATGGAATGTAGGCGTTGAAGCGCAGCCGGTTGGTTGATCGAATCGCCGCTTGAGCTGCCGCAGCCGGTCCCAGGTGGCTGACGGGAATGCTGCAGCCACCCGCGCAGCCGTCTGATCGAGCTCGGGACAGTCGAGGTAACCGCCGCCTCGAAGCGGAGGGCCCCACTCAGTCGGCCATGCGGCGCGCCCAAGCGATCTCCCGCTCGTCGGCCTCCGGTCATTCCAGATGGCGAGCACCGTGACGTTGGCAACGGCGGCGCATCATCCAAATGCCGCGGAGGCCTCGGGAACTCGCTTGTCGCGGAGGATAGCTCACGCTGGAGCGCCGACGGCCGGTCTGGTGGCGTCGGATCCGTCCCATGGGCGACCCCCCAGCCAGTGCATCTCCGACGCACCCATCATCAAGTTGCATGACCGGCAGAGCACCGCACAGTCGCCCACAACGAAGACGGCGCAGCCATCTGCGAGCGGTGTGACGTGATCGACGGAGAGTTCGATGCTAGGTGTCGTGTGCAGGGCGCCTGACCGAGGACCACTTGATCGTCGTCGTGCTGACCAATCTGGGTGGCCAGCCACAGCCAAAATCTGGCCATGCGGCTGGCCATGGCGGCGCCCTCCGACTGACCTGTTCGGCGGCAGCCGGGGAACGATCAGACCTTCGCTTTCCGATCGCCGTACCAATTCGCCACGTTCGGCTCACCACGCTCGCTCGGTTGCCGCGGTGTTTGACGCGCGGCGTACGCTCCAGAAGTTCGCGCACCTCGACGAATATCGAACGATTCGGCCCTCGCTATCGCCATTGGTGGTGAGCAGCCCGGATGATCCGGGCGAACAGAGGCACCGATGGTGCAGTTGTGACATGGTCGAGCTGGCGAGGAGCGGCGACCGAGAAGCATTCTCGGCTCTGGCAGGCAGCGTGGTCAACCGACTCTACGCCACCGCCATGCTCATCCTGCGCGACCACTCCATGGCCGATGACGCGACGCAGGAGACGATCGTGCGCGCCTGGCGCGACCTGCCGTCCCTTCGCGATCCGGATCGCTTTGACGCCTGGATCCGCCGCCTGCTCGTCAATGCCTGCCACGACGAGGGGCGGCACCAACGGCGGCGGCGTCCCGAGATGACACTGCTGCCCATCCATGAGCCCGCGGTCGGCGACTCCAGTGGCGCGCTGGCGGATCGAGACGCGCTCGAGCGCGGCTTCCGTCGGCTGTCCTCGGAACATCGGGCCGCAGTGGTGCTCCGTCATCACTATCTCGGGCTGTCGATACCCGAGGTGGCAGACGCGACCGGTGTGCCTCTGGGCACCGCCAAGTCGCGTGTCCATCACGCGACGCGTGCACTGCGCGCCGCGCTGAGGCCGATGCCCGCGGCGGAACATCAGGACAGGGGGTTCGGCATGACCCGCAACGACGACTTCGATCGGACCTCGACGCTGCGCCACAGGCCCCACCCCCAGGCCCCTGACCGGGTC
>CAVPGY010000012.1:0-5668 GCA_963704115.1 uncultured Chloroflexia bacterium | reverse complement strand
ACGGACGGCACGGGCAAGCCGATCCCGCTCCTCGAACAGCGGCGGGCGAGCTGGGATCAGCTGCTCATCCACCGGGGACTGGCGGCGCTGGATCTGGCCGAGTCCTTCGCGGGCACCCGAGGCCCGTTTGTTCTTGAGGCCGGAATCGCCGCCTGTCATGCCCGAGCGCGAACGGCCGAGGAGACCGAATGGCCGCGGATCGTGGCGCTGTACGACGCCCTGGCCCAGCTGACACCGTCACCGATCGTGGAGCTCAACCGGGCCGTGGCCGTCGCGATGGCCTTCGGTCCGGCCGCCGGGCTCGAGCTGGCCGACGCGCTGGAGGGCGAGCCTTCGCTCAGGACCTATCACCTGCTGCCTGCCGTGCGCGGCGACTTCCTCGTGAAGCTGCATCGATACGAAGAGGCGGCGGCAGCGCTGGCGCGGGCGGCATCGATGACCCGCAACATCCCGGAGCGGAACCTGCTCCTCGAGCGCGCCCGGGCTGCCGGCGAGGCGAGAGGATTTGTTGGACCCGAGATGCCCAGCCTTGGACTCGATCGCCGGCAGGGCTAAGTACCGTTGGGCATGATCACCCAACCCCGACGAACCACCGACCCTCGGGCTCGTCTAGACGAGGTCGCGACGCGGACGGAACGGAAGTCGGCGGGGCTCGCCGGCGCCCGGCGCCACTTCGTGACCCACTTCGATCGCGTCGAGCGAGTCGACGAGACGGTCTGGCTCGTCCCGGAAGAGCAGGAGATCCTCCGCAGCATGACGTCCGTCCTCGAGCGCTGGCCCGACCTTCTCCCGTGCGGGGGCATCCACGACGAGCTTCCGCCGGCGGGTGGCGGCCTCGGTGGAACTGGGCGATCGGCCCCTCGGCCGACCGCCCCTTTGCACCACCCGGGCGGCGTCGGTCTGCGACTAGTCCTCGCAGACGAGGGGTTCGGCCGGATAGTTGGCCCTGATAAAGACCAGGCCGGACGGCCAGATCGTGACCCGGAAGTCGGAGGCATAGACAGGGACATCAGCCACGGTCCACCAATAGTCCGACGTCCAGGTGCAGGGGCCACCGACATCGACGAACTTCGATTCTGGCGCATATCCCTGGTTCTCAGGAAACACCAGCGGCGGTTCGGTCGTGAGGCGGCAGACCGCCGTTTCGGTGGCCGAGCCGTCGTGGCGTTCCACCCTTATCAGGATCCCGCAGTACGCCCGTGACAACGAGCCGATGGGGAAGTCGTCGGGGAACGCGACGACAACCACCGTGTCGACACCCCTCAGGATGTCCACCGATTTGTGGGCCGGGCCTCCGGCCGCTACCGGTGAGGCCGTGACGATCCCGAGCAGGAGAACCGCGACGAGGGCAGGGATTCGATGTTTCATGGCGATCGACCACCTTTCTGGGCCGCGCATCGGGCCGGTGATCGAAACCTAACGGGGCCGCTTCTGAGCGGGCTCCCTATCTTGGGTACGGCGGCTCCCTATCTTGGAGGCCCAGCGCGCCCGCTTCGAGTACAGCTTCCGCGCGGTTCTTCACGCCGAGTTTGCTGAGGATCGCCGAGACGTGGTGGTCGACGGTCTTCGGCGACACGACCAGCCGCTCCGCGATCTCGGCGTTGCGCAGGCCGTCGCCGATCAGCGCGAGGATCTCCGCCTCGCGGAGGGTCAGACCTGCCGGGTGACCCTTGGTCTGTCGTCGCGGCCCTCTCGGGATCTGCTTCGCTCCCTTGGCGCGAAGCCGCTCAGTGACGATGCGCGACATCGGCGCGGCACCGAGCTTCAGGAGGATCTCGAGCGCGGCGCGAAGGTCGTCCTCATCAGTGCTGTCAGCCAAGGCGAGTGCCTGCTGATACGGGCGGCCGAGCGCGTGCCACATGGCGGCCGCTTCGCGATGCAGGCCGGACGCATGGGCGACGTAGCCGGGCTCCGCCGCGCGCGGGAACTCGTGCAGTGCGCCCGTCTTCCATGCCCAGAACGCGAAGTCGCTCAATGCCCAACCCCAACCGACGACCTGAGCGCGGCGGACCATCCCGGCCGTCGCCTCCGCCATCGCGCGGTCGTCGTAGCCGTCCAGCCACGCCGCCTCGGCCCGAGCCGTGAGGAGTGGGATGAACTCCTGGTTCTCCGCGGGATCCACGGACGCCAGTGCCTCACCAAGCCGCGGCCATGGGTCGGCATCGCCGCGTCGAGCGTGAATCCGCCCGAGCAAGGTGAGCGCTCTCACTCTCACGGGGCTCGCGACAGCGGTGCCGAGGATGGACTCGGCCGATGCGGCGGCCTCGCCCCATCGACCCCGCTCGAACGCCAGTTCAGCGACCCGCCCCAGGATGAGGACCCGGGTGAAGTCGAACTCGTACGTGTCGACGAACTCGAGGGCCTCTTTCGCATACGTGTCTGCCAGCTCGTACCGGCCGAAGTCCCGGGCCGTTTCGAGCAGGTTCACGAGGGCCCGACCGACGTGTTCGTTCAGGCCCGCGGCGCGGGCGCGCGACAGGCTGCTGATCAGCGCCTCCCAGCCGCCTTCCTCGCCCATGTAGATCTGGAGCGAGCCGATCGTCGTGAGCACATGGACGATCACCGGTTCGTCGCCGAGTCGCTCGGCCAGGTCGAGGGCCCGCCGCGCCCAGGTCATCGCGAGGTGGTCGTCCGCTCCGGTCACAACACGTCGCTGGGCAACGGTCGCCACTGCGAGTGCGAGTTCATGGCTGGGTGGAGTGATCGTCTCGAGGATCGCCACGGCCTCCTCGGCTACCGTCGTCGCTCGCCCGCCGTCCCCGCCCTCTCCGCCCGCCCACAGAAAGCCGGCCAGCGCTCGCAGGCAGTCTCCCTCGCGCAGACGATCACCCAGCTTCCGCCAGATTTCGAGGGCCTCACGCTGCGCGACGAGTGCGGCATCCGGCTGATCGGCCTCGGCTGCGGTGCGCGCATACGCTTCGAGGAGCGTCGCGTGGCTGCGTTCGTCCAGACCTGACGCGACACGAAGCGCATGAGCGTAGTGCGCTGCCGCCTCGCGGTTTGCCCCGAGCGCCTCTGCTCTTGCACCCGCGATCGGCGCGAGCCCAAGGACCGCTGCATCATCATCGGCTCCAAGCGCATGGTGGACGAGCTGTGCTGCATCCACCTCGCCGAACGTCTGAAGAGCGGCAAGGGCTCGCCGATGCAGCCGATGTCGATCGGCCGGAGTGAGGGCCTCAACCACGGCCTGTTGGGCGATCGCATGACGGAATGACAGGGCACTCCCGTCGCGGGTGAGGATGCCCCGTTCCGTGCATTCGTCGATCGCACCGGGACGATGCGGCTCCACCCGCCGGAGGACCCCGATGTCGCATCGATACCCGAGCACAGCTGCCGCGCCGAGGAGCCGCCGGGCCCCAGCAGGTAGCCTCTGGACGCGAGCCAGGACGGCGTCCCGAACCGTCGACGGTACGTCTGTCGCGCCGCTCGCCAGCACCTCAGTGACGTAGAAGGGGTTGCCGGCCGTGGCGTCGTGCAAGGCGCCGGGGTCCAGTCCGGTCCCCATTGCTATGGCCTCGACAGCCGCCGGCGACAGCGGTTGGAGCTTGATCTCCGTGACGGCGTCTCGCGGGAGATCGCCGAGCGCTCCTCGGAGGGAATGATCCGATCCCACGTCATGGTCGCGATACGCTCCGACCACGAGCACCGGGATGTCCCGCAGCCGGCGTCCGACGACGCGCACGAGATCGAGCGTTGCCTCGTCGGCCCAGTGGAGGTCGTCGATCACGAGGATCGACGGGCCGGCGGCGGGACGCCGCAGGACGTTCAGGAACGCATCGAAGACGCGGGTCCGGTCGCCGGCCTCCATGGCCGCCAGAAGCGGCCCGCCAACGCTCGCGGCCACATCCGCGACCGGGGCGAACGGGCGTGGCGGATCGATGGGATCGCACGCGCCCCACAGGACGCGCGCGTGATCAGGCTGCTCGGACGTGAAGTGCCTCATCATGGTGGTCTTTCCGATCCCGGCCTCGCCCGCGACCAGCGCGATGTGACCGCGGCCCCGTCTGGTGGCGACGAGCAACTCGCGCAGCTGCCGGATGGGGGCCTCACGCTCGACGAATCTCACCGAGCCATCCTACGACCCGGGCCGCTCGCGCCGGTCACTCGTCGCCGGTGGCCCTGGGAAGCACCAGACAGGCATGTCGCCTAGTCGCGTTGGCCGCCGTCTGCGTCCCGTTTCTGGGTCTCGGCAAGCCGTTTCCGACTCTCCAGGTTGGCCCGCGTCCCGTCGGACATCGACGCCATCGGCGGCGACGGGCGATCACGCTTCCGTCGCGGGCGTTCGTCGCGCGCGACGTGTCGGGCTGCCATGCGGGCGGCGATGGTCGCCTCGTAGCCCTGGTCGCTCGGCAGGTAGTAGCGACGACCGGCCAGCGCATCCGGCAGGTAATCCTGGGGCACGTCGTCGCCCTCGAACTCGTGCGGGTTGCGGTAGCCGACGCCGATCCCGTGGTGCTGCATTCGCCGGTCGCCCGCGCTTCGAAGGTGGTTGGGAACCGGGAGCGAACCGTGTTTGAGCACATCGGCCATGGCGGCACCGTAGGCACGTCCGACCGAATCGGACTTTGGTGACGACGCAATGTGGATCGCGGCCTGGGCGAGGGCGTACTGCGCTTCCGGCAGTCCGATCCAGTCCAGGGCCTGGCCGGCAGCGATGGCGATCTGGAGCGCCCGAGGGTCCGCATTCCCGACATCCTCGCTGGCGCTGATGATGAGGCGGCGAGCGATGAACTTGGGATCCTCACCGGCCGCGATCATCGCGGCCAGCCAGTACAGGGCGGCGTCCGGATCGTTGCCGCGGAGGCTCTTGATGAACGCGGAGGCAGTGTCGTAGTGGCCGTCGCCGGCCCGGTCGTAGCCGAGGACGCGTTGCTGGGCCGCCGCCTCGACCTCCGCCAGCCGCGGGCTGACCCGTCCATCCGCATCGCGGAGGCCCTCGCCCTCGGCCAGGGCCACCGCGCCTTCGAGGACGTTGAGGGCCGCGCGGGCGTCACCCCCGGCGAGCGACACGAGATGGGCGAAGGCATCCTCGGGAAGCGCCACGCCGCCCTCCGGCCCGAGGGTGCCCGCCAGTCCTCGCTCGGTGTCGGCGAGTGCGCGCCGGACGACGATTTCGACGTCGGCGTCGACGAGCGGCTCCAGGCGCCAGACCCGGAGTCGCGAGAGCAGGGCCGAGTTGACCTCGAAGTACGGGTTCTCCGTCGATCGCGCCAATGAGCGTGACGGTGCCGTCCTCGACGTGGGGCAGGAGCGCGTCCTGCTGAACCTTGTTGAACCGGTGGATCTCGTCGATGAACAGGACCGTCCGGGTGCCGTTCAGGGCCAGGCGCTCCTGCGCTTCTGCAAGCGCAGCGCGGACCTCGGCCACGCCGGACATGACGGCCGAGAGGGTGGAGAAGTGGGCACCGACCGCGTCGGCCAGGATGCGGGCGAGGGTCGTCTTGCCGGTGCCGGGCGGCCCCCACAGCAGGAGCGAGCCGAGATGACCTCGGGCCACGGACTTGCGGAGCGGGCCGTCTTCGCCGACGAGGTGCTCCTGACCGACGAATTCGTCGAACGTCCGCGGTCGCATCCGGGCGGCCAGCGGTTGCCGATCGGGCGGGGGAGTGAACAGGGCCTCCGGACGGGTCCCGGTCAGGCGTTGCGTTGGCCGGCGAGGGGGCATGGC
>CAVPGY010000011.1:0-584127 GCA_963704115.1 uncultured Chloroflexia bacterium | reverse complement strand
CATGGCTTGGCGTCTTCGCCGCGCGGCATCGGCGTCTGCCGACCGACGGGCGCAGCGACTGGCGGCCCACGCAGTCGCTCGGCATCCTGGCGGCGCTTCACGCGTACACGCTGGGTCCAGCCCTGGCCCACGGCGCCACCGACGAGGGACACCTGCGTTCCGGCGCCCGCGCCGATCTGGCGGTGCTCAACATCGACCTGGACTCGCTACTGAGCGGAGAAGTGGACTTTGGTGGCATCCGGGCCGATGCGGTGGTGATCGACGGCACGGTCCTCGACTAGTCGCGATGCCTTGCCGCCGTGCAAGACGTAGCGCTAGGATGCTCGGCAACCGACCGAGCATCGGAACCGATGATGGCCCAGCCAGACGACCCCCGCGCTGCCGTCCCGATCGACGAGGGAACGTCGATCCCCGTCGGCCTCGGGGAGACCACGAGCTTCGACATCACGCGCCTCGACTTCGGCCACCACGCCGGCCGCACGATCGCCGACCTCGCGAAGGAGGACCCGGAGTACCTGGCCTGGCTCGCCCGCCGATCCGTCGGGTGTCCGCTACCGCCCCGAGATTGCTCGCGTGATGGCGTCGGTCGTGCCGAACGCGAGCGACTGGCACCGCTGACCTCCGAGCGATCGCGGTTCTGACGTCTGACCCGCCGCCGGCGGGACGAGCAGCCCTGTGCCTATCGCATCGGTCATGGGATACCTGTTGCATGACCGCGACCCCTTCGAGACACCCGAACGTGGTCTCAGCCGATGGCTGGCAGCACGGAGGGCCGGCCTGGAGCCACGTCCTCTTCGCCACCGATGGCATGCCCGGATCGCTGACGGCGGCCGAGCGTGCGCTCGACACTGCGAGGACTGACGGTGGCACGCTCACCCTCCTGGTGGTTCGGCCGGTCGAGGAGGATCCATCCGTCGACGATCGCACCGTCTATCGTCTTCCCGATTCGTGCCGCAGCGTGCTGGATCGGGCCGCGACACTGGGAGTGAACGCGTCGCTGGTGGTGCGGCACGGGCCGCCCGGGCAGACGATCGTGGATGTCGCCAGTGAGCTGGACGCCTCGGTCATCGTCTTGAGCCGGCATGGGTGGCCACGCGACATCGCGCGTCGGACGGCCACCTGTGGCTATGTCCTGACACATTCCGATCGTCCGGTGCTCGTCATTCAGCCCTGGTCGCCGACGTCCTCGGACGACGCGGCCTGACGGTCCGTCCGGGGAGACGCCCCGGGGCTGTCCGGCAGCACGCATCGACCCGCGGATCAGGTGACGGACTCCGATCGCCGGCGACGTCGCACGCCGACCCCGGCGAGCATCCTTCGGACCGTGGGAATCCAGGCTGCCGCCCCCAGCAGCTGTCCCGCAACGGCAAGGATGAAGAGGGCGCCCGGGACGCCGAGGATCGCGGCGGGCATCGCCCACGCAAAACTGCCACCGAACCCCTGGAAGAGCGCGGCAAGCGCGAAGTCACCGCCCGGAGACCCGAACGACGTCGTCACCTGCGGCTGAGCGAGGGGAGCCAGCGTGTCGCCGTCTCCTCCCGAGCCGGCACTCGGCCCCGGCGTCGGTGCCGACGGGGAGGGCGTCGGGGACGGCGTTGGCGACACCGACGGCGCCGGCGACTCGGTTTCGAGCGGCGTCTCACTCGGCGAAGCGGTCGGCAGGATCGCGGGCGTGGGATCCGGCGGCCGGGAAGCGGCAGGCATCGGAGTCGATGCCGCGGTCGGCACGGGTTCCGCAGTGGCGGCCGGCGTCGGGGATGGCGGGGCCGCCCCGACGGTCACGGTGATCGTGGCCGTATCCGTCGCCGCGCCATCCGACACGGTGTAGAGGAACGTTGTCGATCCCGAGAAACCGGCCGGCGGGGTGTAGCGGATGCGGTCTGACACGATCGATGCGGTCCCGCGCGACGGCGGCGCGACGGCGATGACGGACAGGTTGTCCCCGTCAGCATCGCTGTCGTTGGCCAGGACATCGATGACGATCGGTGTGGCATACGACGTGGTGGCCGTGTCGTTGCGCGCGATCGGATCATCGTTCGTCGCCGTGACCGTCAGTGTCACCGTGGCGGTGTCGGAGGCGACGCCGTCGGACACCTGGTACGTGAACGCGTCGGCGCCGCTGAACTCGGCGTCGGGCTCGTAGTCGAACGAGCCGTCGGCGCGGATGGTCACCGTCCCGTTCGTCGCGTCGGCGACGAGCGCCGCCGTCAGCGGGTTCCCGTCAGCGTCGCTGTCATTGGCGAGAACGCCGGGCGCCGCTACGGCCAGCGTGGTGTCCTCCGTCGCCGCGTACGGGCCATCGTCCGACGCCACCGGTGCGGTATTCCCGACGTTGATGACGACGGTCGCCGGGACCGACGCGATCCCGTCGGACGCGGCGTAGACGAACGAATCGCTGCCGACGAAGAGCGGGTCCGGGACGTACGTGAACGATCCATCGGCGTTGGGCACAAGGCTGCCGTCGCTCGGACCGCTGATGACCGAGGCGGTGAGGAAATCACCGTCGGGGTCGCTGTCGTTGTCGAGGATGCCGGGGGCGGCGACGACCAACGGCTGCGCCCAGCCGGTGGAGTAGGCGTCGTCGCTCGGCATCGGAGCGCTGTTCGCCACGGTGATGGTGACCGTGGCATCGGCCGATGGCGCCGATGCGTCGTCCGCGCGGTAGGTGAACGAGTCGTCACCGACGAAGCCCGGGTCCGGCGTGTAGGTGAACGAGCCATCAGCTCCCCACACCACGCCACCATTGGCCGGGGCGGACGTCTGCACCGCGGTGAGCGGGTCGCCGTCGGCGTCGGCGTCGTTGGCGAGCACGCCAGGGGCACCCACGGTCAGCGGCGCGTTTCGTCCGGTGCCGTACGCATCGGGCTGCGCGACGGGGGGATTATTGACCGCCGCGCCGTCGATGGTGACGTTGACGGTCCGCGGCATGAAGAAGCTGTCCGTGCAGTCATCCTTGTTGAAGGCGTTGCCGGTCCAGGTGAAGGTACCGTCGCTCCCGGTGTCGTTGAAGGTGACGGTCGCCGTGACGGACTCGAACTCGTGAAGCCGATTCCCCCCGCCGGAATCCGAGATGAGGGATGCGTACCACCAGGTGCCGTCGCCGCTGAAGCTGGCGCTCCAGTCGTCGCCCGTATCGCTGACGGAGTCGATGACCACGTTCGTGACGGTGAATGCTGATGCGGGGATGGCGATGATGACGCAGCCGACCGCCTCGCCGCCGCCGTCATCCCCGGTGTTCCTGGCGGTGACCTGGACAGCTGCCGGCGCGCCGCCGGTGACCGATGCCGGGGTGCGGCTGAGCGACCAATTGCGGCCATCGGCGAAGGCGGAGGGCGGGATCAGCACACCCACCAGCAGGGCGAACGCGACAAACGTGGTCACGGCGACGCGCTCCAGGCCAAGCGGCAAGGCCACCGCAGGCGGAGCACCCTGTCGGGCGAGGCGGATCGAACGGCTCATGCCGGGTTCGGAAGCGAAACGAGCGGAGGCGGCACCCAGAGCTGCCCGGCGGGAACGTCGTGACCGGGGAGCGGCGCATCCGCGGCGGTCTCGATGCCGCTGATGAAGGTGGTGACAAGCAGCTCGTCCAGCTGGGATCCGGCAGCGTCACCAAGACGCTTCAGCGCCTCGGTGAGCGGCAGTGCCTTGCGATACGGCCGCGTGGTGGTCATGGCACTGAAGACGTCGGCCACGGACAGGATCCGCGCAATCAGCGGGATCGTTTCTTCCTCGAGACCGTGGAGGTAGCCGTGGCCGTCCCATCGCTCGTGATGGTGGCGAATGCCGGCGCGCACCATCTCGATGTTGGGCAGGTCGCGGACGATGGCGTCGCCGAGCGCGACATGCTGCTTCACGACGCCGGCCTCGTCCTCGGTCAACTGGCCCGGCTTGCGGAGGATCTCGTCGGGGATGCCGATCTTGCCGACGTCGTGGAGCAGGCCGGCGAGGCGGACGGTGCTCTGGAACTCCTCGTCGAGCCCCAGCCTCCGAGCGATGAACGTGGCGTAGCGGGCCACGTCCTCCGAGTGTCGCTTGGTGTACCGATCCTTGTTGTCGACCGCAATCACGAGGCCCTGGAGGACGTCGAAGCCACGAGCGTCCGCGCGCTCGTCGGCGGTCCGGTCCGCAACGCGGATCATGTCGCCACCCGCCGACTTGGCTTCCGTCAGAGTCAGCGTCGTCGACGACAGCAGTTCGGTTGCGTTGTCCGCCTGCTCGGGAGATGCGGCAATGCCGGCGCTGAACGTGATCGGCAACTGCTCCGACTCGCCGAACTGGATGCTCGTCTCCTTGAGGCTGCGCCGGAAGGTGGCGAGTACGCCCTCGAGGCGGCTGGCCGAAGCCCCGGGCGCGACGACCAGGAACTCGTCGGGCCCGAAGCGGCCCACGGTCCATCCGTCCGGCACGTGGCCGGCGAGGGTGGCCACTCGAGACAGCACCTCGTCGCCGGCCGGATACCCGTGGACCTCGTTGATCAGCCTGAAGTTGTCGACGTCGAGGAGCCCAACGGCTACCACTGACGCGGCACCTCGTGCAGCCTCCAGGACGTCGCCGAGCGTCTCCACCACGGTCCCGTGGTTCAGGAGGTTGGTCACCGGGTCGCGGCGCGCCGACTCGATCAGTGCCTCCGTCTGTCGGGTGATCCGCCCCTGCGCCGCACGGAAGATGAAGAAGAGCAGGACTGCCACCACCGCCGCCGCTGACAGCGTGGTGAGCACGACATCGAACAGCGCCCGGTCGAGGCGCTCGATGATCGGCCCGGCATCGCGGGCAATGAGGACGGCGCCGAGGGTCTCCTCGTCGCCCGATGCGGCGACCGCCGTGAGCGGCAGGTATTCGCGCACGATGTCCGATCCAACGGCAGCGACCGCCCAATCGCCATCCACGGCCTTGGCGAGCATCGCATCGGGCGAGCCGGCCAGGACGTTGGCGACGGATCCGGTGACGGGGACTTGCGCTCCGGCTCGCCCTCCGGTGCTGCTGAAGAGGACCAGTCCGGAGGGATCGATGACCTCGACGGCGGTGAGCCGGGACTCCATGAAGTCGCTGCGATCGAGTGCGGCGCGCAGCCGGTCAGTGAGGAGCTCGTATCGCTCCGATTCGACGGTCCCTGCCTTGAGGTCGTCACCCTGGACGTACGACTCGATGAAGGTGCCGATCACGGCGCGATCGGCCGTCGCGACCGACGAGAGCACGGACGCGGAGACGTGCGAGGAGGTCATCACCGCCTGCGTCGCCGCCGTGATGCCGATGACGACCAGGAATGCCCCGTACACGAGCAGGAACACCACCGGCCGTCGCTTGGCGCGGTCGTACACCCGTGACCTGATCATGGATACCTCGCTGGGAAGTCCGCCGAAGGTTGCTGCGCCCACCCTACGGATCGGAAGTCCCCTGCGACATGCCCCCAAGGTCCTGCCCCGGACCCATGACCCAGTTCGTCCACGTCCAGGGGGGCGGGCGCAGGTCCCGGTCGGGAGTAGTCGCCCCGCGAGCGCGATGCGCGTCGACTCGTCCGCCGCCGGCCCATCTGCTACGATCCTCGCCATCGGCTCGATGCAGCGACTTGCGTCCCGGCAAGCGCTCATCCGCAGGCACGAGATCGGTGGGGCGGCTAGCTCAGCTGGTTAGAGCACTTGCTTGACATGCAAGAGGTCACTGGTTCGAGTCCAGTGTCGCCCACCAACCCCCGAATCCACGCACCAGATCACCGCTTGCCGTGCGGGCGGCTGCAGCCCTCCCTGTCATCGTGCTCATTGCCGGCTGCCCGTTGGCAGGCGGATCCGCCGTCATCAAGCTCGGGCCGCAGCCTCTCACACCGGCGGAACGCGACTTGGCATGGGCCCTGCGGATGGACCGGCCTCACCCCTGAGGCCGGCGACATGGACAGAGCGGATCGAGCCCGGATGCAGGCACGCATCGTCACCGTGGTGTACCGCGCCGAGATGCGTCGCCTGGCCCTTCTGGACGTGTCACCGGCCGACCGCCGCGAGTCGGAGACCGCCATCCAGCGGCGTTCGATCGAGCTCATTGACGAGGCGTTCGCCAAGCTCGAAGAGGGCTCCGCCGTCCATGCCGATGCCAGGCGTCGCCTGGCCGATGCGCGGGCCGAGATCCCCGATCCGGACGCGGCATGAGGACAAGCGCTCGGCGGATGCGGCGAACGTACCCCTCGCCGACAGTCCATATGGGGGAGGGCATGCGCGCCCACAGCCGCTCAGACTGCCCGCATGGCAACCCAGCTGGACATCGAACTCGCCGAGCTGCGTGCACGCCGCCATTCGCCCAGCCTGGCGGACCGGCTTCGGCGCTTCGCGCCCTTCGATCGCCGCTCCATTCGTGACCCCGACAGCCGCGACGTGTACTGGGTGAACGTGCAGCGACGTCTTGCGGAGAGCGACTACGAGTCGCTCACCCGCCACCGATCGAGCGAGCGTCCGCCCGTCCTCATCGGCTGATCCGCGCGGATCCAGCGCCGCCTGATCCGGCAGTGATTCTGCAGTGGCCGGGCAGCATGAAACGCATCATCGTCATCTGCCTGCTGACCATCTGCGCGACCGTCGGATGCACGCCATCGGACGGGGATGAGGCGCTCCCGTCCTTCTCGAGCGAGGCGCCGCTCCCGCAGTAGACCGCGTTCAGCCGGCCAGGACGGCGATGCGCTCTTCCGCGCGCTCGACCGGGTGACGGAATCGCGGCGCTTCAAGCTCTCGTGGAGTCGACTCCGGCTCCTCGTCGAGCAGGTTGATCGCCAGCAGGGCTTCCAGGTGCGGGTCCGCGGGGACGAACGCGCCCGGCAGGTTGGTTGTCGCTGCGAAGGTCTCGGTCATCGATGAGTCCTCCTTCGAGCCGATGATCATGGAGCGACCCCCGGCCCGAGAGGGCCGAGGGTCATCGAAGACAGTGCCGAAGGGACCGCGGCGGTGCCGCGCCATCGGTCAGTCCCCGGCGCCAACCTGCTCTCCGAGCTTCTTCAGCTCCATCATGCGCGCGCCGAGCGCCTCCAGTTCCTGGGTGCTGAACATCTCGCGAGCCTGCTGGAACATCTCGCCCTCCTCCTCCTCGATGTGGTGCTCGATGTTCTCCTTCATGACCTTGAACTTCGCGCTCCACTGCTCGTCGGTGACGGGGGTGGCCTCGAGCTCACCCATGATCTCGTCGACGACGTGGTGCTCCTCGAAGCTCTCGAGCACGATCTCCTTCGCCTTCGGATGCTCCTTCAGCGCCGGATAGAAGATCTCCTCCTCGATCCGCTCGTGGATGAGCATCTCCTCCTTGAGCTTCGCGAACAGCTCGGTGCGCCCGACCTCGGCGCGTTCCGTCGTCTGCTCGCCGTCGGCGAGCATCTTCTTGACCCTGTCGTGGTCGTCCTTGAGCAGCGCAATGGCGTCCATCGGTGTCTCCCCTGGTGTGGTGTTCGTTGACCGATGGATCGCCAACGCACGTCGCGTGCCGGATCAGGAGCCGATGCGCTCCTGGATGGCCTCGCGCCGCGGCATCCCGTCGCGGGCGCCGGCCGCGCCGACCGAGAGCGAGGCGGCGGCATTGGCGGCGACGATGGCGTCCTGGAGCGAGGCGCCGCCAGCGAGCCAGGTGGCCAGCACGCCGTTGAACGTGTCACCGGCCCCCGTGGTGTCGATGACCTCGGGCGCCGGGAACCCGGGGAACCGGTCGCGCCGATCGTCCTCGGCGAGGAGGGCGCCGGCCGGGCCCTGCGTCACGACGATCGGGCCGGCGTGGCGGGCCGTGAGCTCGTCGAGGGCCGCCTCGGTCTCGTCGTTGCCGATGGCGACCACCAGCTCGTGCTCGTTCGGTGTCAGGATCGGGCCGAGGTGAAGCACCTCGGCCGGAATGCCGCGGGCCGGCGCCGGGTTGAGGATCGCGCGCACTCCGGCCTCGGACGCGGCCCGCAGGGCCGGGACGATCACCGCGTTCGGCACCTCGTGGTTGGTCAACAGGACGCGCGACCCGGCGATTCGCTCGAGGTCCGCATCATCCAGGGTGAACGCGGCGTTCGCGCCGGGCGCCACCACGATCTGGTTCTCGCCGCGGGGCCCGACGGCGATGATCGCCACGCCCGTGGGCTCGCCATCGATGTGGCGGACTCCGGCGACATCGATCCCCTCTGCCTGGAGGGAAGCCATTGCGCGCCGTCCGTAGTCGTCCTGCCCGACGGCGCCGATCAGGCTGACCGCCGCACCCGCGCGCGCTGCGGCGACCGCCTGGTTGGCGCCCTTGCCGCCGTCGTGCACCGAGAAGCGACCGCCCAGGATGGTCTCGCCCGGGCGCGGCAGGCGATCGGCCACGACCACGAGGTCGATGTTGATGGACCCGACGACGCAGACGCGCTCCGACATGCGGCGAGTATGGCGGACGGCAGCCGTCTCCGCAGGCTGGCATCATCCACCGATGCATCGAGGACCGGCCGCAGTATGGGTGTTCGTCATCGGCATCGCCGTGGTGGGGTGCGTGCCTGCCCGCGAGCCCGGAACCCTCGCGCCGACTCTCGAGATGCAGGAGGTGAATGGCCGCCTGGTGGCCATTCAGAACGGCATGCCCGTGCCTGCGCATGACCGGCAGGCGCGGCCGCGCATCGACCTCGATGGCAGCTGGCGAGTCGAGCGCATGGAGCTCGACGTCGACCTCACCATGACCGACCGAGCGGGGTCCCTGGCGGCGATCGAGGACGAAGGTGGCGGCCGTCACCTGTCGGCCCACCAGGACGCCGGGTGGGGGACGGCGACCGTTCCAGGAGCGGTGAACCCGCCGCCGGATGGCGTCGAGGGTGGTGCCTGGTATCGGCGTTCCTTTGAGGTGCCGCGCGAGTGGGCGGGACGGTCGGTCACCCTGCGCTTCGGATCCGCGAACTACGTGGCGGACGCGTGGCTGAACGGCCAGTGGCTCGGCTACCACGAGGGTGGATCAACGCCGTTCGCCTTCGACATCGGGCAGGCGATGCTCGTCGGAGCCGAGAACGTGCTGGCCGTGCGCGTGCACACCATCCCGCTCGGGACGCGGGTTGACATCGTGCCATGGGGGCTCATCGACTGGTGGAACTACGGCGGGCTGACCGGGTCGGTGTGGCTGGAAGCAGCTCCGGCCGTGCACGTCGTCCGCGCCGACGTCGTGCCGCACCTCGACGCCGTGGACGTGGGGCTGACCCTGTACCACGCACCGGCCCTGGCCGGCAGCCGCGGCGGACCGTCACTGGCCGACCGCGACCGCTCGCCGATCACCGTGACCGCGTCGATCCTGCCCGCCTCGGTCACGGACGAGAACCTGCTGGATCCCGATCCCCGTGCACTCGTCGCCGATGGCGCGCAGCCGATCATCTCCGTCAGCGAGGAGATGAGGGCGCCGTTGCCGGGCGAGGTGGACGGAACGACGATCTCGGTCACGTTCGGCGATGCCGACCTGTGGAGCCCGGCGAATCCCGCGCTCTATGTCCTGCGGGTGGACGTGCGGTGGCCGGATCGTCCGCGCGACGCCCGCGAGGCACGTCCGCCCGACACGCTCTGGACCACCTTCGGGATCCGCCATGTCGCGGTCGACCCGCAGCGGCCGCGTGTCCTGCTCAACGGCGAGGCCGCATTCTTCCGCGGCGTGGGGCTGCATACCGAGTCGCTCAGCCGTGATGCCGGTGGCGCGCTCATCGGTGGCACGCCGGCCCAACCCGCGAGCGAGGTGCTCGCCGAGCTGCTCGACGCGGCGGACGTCGGCGCCAACCTGATCCGCACCGGCCACCAGCCCGGCGACCCGACCATGCTGATGCTCGCCGATCGGCTCGGATTCGGGGTCTGGGAGGAGATCCCGATCTACCATGCCACCCCGTTCGTATTCGATCGGATCATGTCCCGCGGGATACCCCAGCAGATGCTGCGCGAGATGGCGCTCCGCGACATGAATCGGCCCTCGGTGCTCTTCCACGGGTTGGCGAACGAATCCACCGGCGCCGAGGAGCGAGCATCTGCGCTGGCCGAGCTCCACGAGGTCGACCGCGCCATCGACGGGACGCGCCTGACCGCCCAGGCGGCCTATGGCTGGGACACCGCAGATCCGACCCACGCTGCCCTCGACCTGGTGGGCATCACCTCGTACCAGGGCGTCTTCTACGGTGACGATCCCGGGCTCGACACGCGGCGGGCGCTGCGCGAGCTCAACGCGACGAATCCGGACAAGCCGGTCATGATCCTCGAGTTCGGACGTTGGGCCGACGAACCCAGCGACGAGGCGCGGCAGCTGGTGATTTTCGAGGAGACGTATGCGGCAATCGAGCGGGTGCGGTCCGACCGATCCGGCGGATTCGTGAGCGGGGCCACGTGGTGGACGCTCCACGATTTCGCCACCCAGATCGCCGGGATCGGCATCGAGGATTTCGGCCTCTACCGGCATGATGGGAGCCTTCGTCCCGCCGGTGCGGCAGCCGCGGCTGCCTTCAACGCCGATTCCGGAGAAGGCATCGAGCTTGCGCTGGAGTCCGACCTTGTCCGACCACGCGGTGAGGTCGCGACGGGCATCGGCGACTGGACGCTGGTGCTCTACCTCGCCTACGCGTTCGCCTTCGTCACCGCTCTGCTCGGAACGTCGGTCCTCGTCATGACGCGGCGCGGCGGCCGCGCGGTGGGGCCGGCGCGGTGAGACTCGTGCACGGCCGTCTGGCGGCGTTTTCGGTGCGCGCCTCATTCGGCGCCGGCCTGTGGGTCGGGTTCAGCCTTGGCTTGGTGACCGGTGCGGTGCTCGGTGCCGGCCTGGCATGGCTCGCGGGCGCCATGCTCGATTGGCAGCGCGACCTTGCCTTCACTCTGGGGGTCGGTCGCAGCCTGCTGCCGCTCGGCGACCAGGTGGCGGCGCTGCGCTGGATCTCGACGACCTGGTTCCTGGTCATCCCGGTCACCGCGCTGGTGGTCGCGCTGGTGTTTGCGACCATCGGCTCGCTGATCGGAGCGCTGCTGGCGGCGGCGTATAACCGCTCCCCACGGCACGCGGCCGTGGTCGTGGAGCTGCCCGAGGGTGACGACGAGCTGGAGGGCTAGGGCTGGAGCCGGCGGCGGCCCCATGCGCCGTCGACGCCTCGCCGGTACTCCACCCGGTCGTGCAGCCGATCGGGCCGTCCAGACCAGAACTCGACGAAGTGGGGGATCAGCAGGTAGCCGCCCCAGAATGCGGGAAGCGGTACCGATTCATGCTGGCGCGCGGCGAGCTCCGCCACGCGGGCCTCCAGCTCCGCGCGCGATCCGATCTCGCGTCCCTGCTCCGATGCGGCGGCAGAAAGCTGGCTGCCGCGCGGCCGCGTTCCCCAGTAGGCCTCCGAGGCATCGTCCGGCATCTGGCGCACCGGGCCGGCGACGCGCGCCTGGCGCTCGAGGGCCGGCCACCAGAATGCTGCTGATGCCCACGGATTGGCCGCGACGTCGCGACCCTTGCGGCTCCCGCGGTTCGTGAAGTAGCGCAGTCCCTCGGCGTCGAGACCGCGCAGGAGGACGAAGCGCACGGAGGGCATTGCGTCGCCATCGGCGGTGGCGAGCGCGAACGCGTGCGGAAGCTCGACGCCGGCCGCCTCGGCATCCGCCAGCCAGGCCGCGAGCTGGGCAATCGGGTCGGGATCGAGATCAGCCGGATCGAGTGTCATCGGGAGGCTCATCCTAATCGCGGCTAGCATGGCGCGGTGCACTCGGACGGCCGCGGAATGCTGCTGGCCGTGCTGGCGACGCTGGTCGCCATCACCGTCGCCACCAACACAACCGCCTCGCTCGCGCAGCCTCTGATCGGCGAGACCTTCGCCGTCGGCCCGGCGGACACCGCCTGGGTCGTCTTTGGCTACAGCGCGACGTTCGCCATCGGCACCGCCGTGTGGGGCGGCATCGCGACCCGTATGGGCCTGGTGCCCGCGCTGGTGGCCGGTGTCGCCATCCTGGGGATCGGCAGCCTGCTGGCGGCGGTCGCGCCGACCCTGGAGCTTCTCGTTGGGTCGCGCCTGCTCCAGGGAATCGGCTCGGGCGCCATCCCGACCCTCTCCACGGCGCTCATCGCCGGCCGATTCGACGGGGCAGACCGCGCCCGTGCGCTCGGGGTGATCATCGCGGCGGTCGGTGGCGGCCAGGCGCTGGGTCCGCTCGTCGGAGGGGTCCTGATCGAGTTCGTCGGCTGGCGCGCCGCAGTCTCCATCGGCGCGATCTCCATCCCCGCCGTGGCGGTGCTGGCCCGGTCGCAGTCGGCGCGGGTCACTCCCGCGGGTGAGATCCGGCCGATCGACTGGATCGGGGCCGCGCTGGTCGTCGTTTTCGCCCTCGGACTGACGTTCGTGCTCAACCGCGGGCCGGTCCTCGGCGTGACCGCGCTCACCGTGGTACCGCTGCTGGCCGCCCTCGTCGCCGGGGTCGCTCTCTTCAGACGAGGCACCACCCGGCCCGATGCCTTCGTGCCACGCGACGTGCTCGAGCACCCGGTCTTCCAACGGGTCGTCCCGCTCGGCGCGGTGGGGCTGAGCGCGTTCGTCGGCACCATCGTCCTCATCCCGATCCTCGGTTCGCGGGCCTACGGGCTGGAAGGCCTGTCGCTCGGCCTGCTGCTGCTGCCGCTCGCACTGGCCGCCACCGTCGTCTCGCCGAACAACGCCCGCGTCCAGGCCCGGATCGGCAGGCCGGCCACGACGCGCATCGCGCTCGTGCTGCTCGGCGTGGGGTCGCTGGTCGTCGGCATCGGCGCGGTGCCGTTCGGGCTCGCCGCCCTGGTGCCCGGGCTGGTGATGCTGGGCACCGGCTTCGGCCTCCTGAACGCCCCGCTGCTCGCGCGCCTGACGAACGGCATCTCGGGCCCGCGTCAGCCGGTGGCGGTCGGGATCTACAACCTCGTCTTCTTCCTCGGTGGCGCGGTGGGGGCGGCCATCTCGTCGGCCATCGTCCAGGTCGGGGTCGATCTCCCCGGGCTTGGCAGCGCCTTGCCAGGCTTCTCCACGGCACAGGTGCTCCTGGCCATCGGCCCGCTGGCGGCCGCCTTCCTGGCGCGAACCGATGATCCGATGATGGCGCTGACCGACCGGACCGCTATCCTCGCGCCCATGCCCGATGCCCTGCGACGCCGCCCGGCCGCCGTCATCTTCGACCTGGACGGGACGCTGGTCGACACCGTCCCGGCCCGGATCGCCGGCTGGACCGAGGTCCTCGCGGAGCACGGCATCCCGGTCGTCGCCGGGCAGCTGGAGCCGACCATCGGGATGGATGGCCGGGCGCTGGCGCGCCAGGTGGCCGATGCGTCCGGGCGGACGCTGACCGATGCGGAGGCCGAGGAGGTCGACCGGCGCGCGGGCGAGCGGTTCGACGTGCACAACCGCGACCCACGGCGCTCCCGGGAGCGCGTGGAGCTGCTGGAGCGTCTCGATGCCGCCGGCGTCACGTGGGCGATCGGCGACCTCGTCACGGGCAGAGCAGGTGGCCGCATCGGTCGGTGCGCTCGATCTCGCGGCACGACCCGCGCGTCGTCGACGGCAGTCGCGTCGCACACGCCAAGCCGGCGCCCGACCTGCTCCTCCTCGCCGCGCGGGAGCTCGGCGTCGCGCCTGGCGACGCGTGGTACGTCGGCGACTCGACGTGGGACATGCGTGCGGCGGTCGCGGCGGGGATGGTCCCGATCGGCGTGCTGTCCGGCGCAGCCGTCGCGCCGCGGATGCTCGACGCGGCCGGCGCGATCGTCGTCCTCGCCACGCTCGACGACCTCGCCATCCCGGCTAGACCGATGCCGCTCGACGAGTACCGCCGGAAGCGCGACTTCGCCGCGACGCCCGAGCCGGCGCCGGGCGACCTCGCCGAACGCAGCGGCCGCTTCACCGTCCAGCGCCATCGCGCCGACGGCCCTCCACTACGACGTCCGCCTCGAGATCGGTGGCGTGCTCGTGAGCTGGGCCGTGCCGAAGGGACCGACGCTCGATCCGGGGGAGCGGCGCCTTGCGATGCGCACCGAGGACCACCCGATCGAGTACCTCGCACTTCGAGGGCGTGATCCCGGAGCGCCAGTACGGGGCCGGCGACGTCATCGTGTGGGACTGGGGTCATTTCGAGCCCGAGGCGGAGACGCCCGACCCGGCGGCCGGCACTTCGCGCCGGGGAGATCAAGTTCGTCATGCGCGGTGAGCGGCTGCGCGGGCGATTCGTCATCGTGCGCACCGACGGGCGCGGCTCGCGACGCGCCGCCGATCGCGAGCAGTGGCTGCTGATCCAGAAGCGCGACGCCTTCGCGGTCGACGGCTGGGACGCCGAGGAGCATCCGACCAGCGTGCGGTCGGGACGAACGAACGACGAGGTGCGCGACGGCGTCGCGCCGCGCTTCGATGCCCCGCCGCCCGCCCCGGCGGGCGAGATCGATCTGTCCGCCGCGGTCGAGGCCCCGATGCCCGACTTCATCCCGCCCATGCGCGCGACCCTCGCGACGAGGGCGTTCGACGACCCCGACTGGCTGTTCGAGGTGAAATGGGACGGCTACCGGGTGGAGGCGGTCATCCGGGACGGCCACGCCCGCCTGTGGACCCGCAACCGCCAGGACGCCGCGCGCTACTTCCCGGACCTTGCCGGGCCGGCGGCGTGGATCGACGCGCGGGAGGCGATCGTGGACGGCGAGGTGGTCGCCCTCGACGAGGAGGGGCGGCCCCGGTTCAGCCTCCTGCAGGATCGGACCGGCATCCGGACGGGGCGCGTTGCCGGCTCGAAGCGCCCGGGACCGCCGGCCCCGATCGTCTTCCAGGCATTCGACCTGCTCCACCTCGACGGTCGATCGCTGCTCGACGTGCCGCTCGAGGAGCGCAAGCGCCTCCTCCGCGGGCAGTTGCGCGAGCACCCGCTGGTTCGCTACGCCGGCCACGTGGAGGCCGATGGTGACGCCTTCTTCGCCGCGGCCGGGGCGCAGGGCCTCGAGGGCATCGTGGCGAAGCTGCGCCGCTCCCGCTACGAGCCGGGCCGCCGCAGCCGAGCCTGGCTGAAGCTGAAGATCCGCCAGGAACAGGAGGTGGTGGTCGTCGGCTGGCTGCCGGGGCAGGGGAGCCACGCCGATCTCGGGTCGCTGATCCTCGCCGTCCGCAGTGGCGATCGATGGGTTCACGCCGGCCAGGTCGGCAGCGGGCTCGATGCCCGGACGCGTCGCGACCTGCGCGTCGCGCTCGACGATCTCGCTCGGACGGACTCGCCGGTCGATCCGGCGCCGCGGCTGAAGGGGGCGCGCTGGGTGGAGCCTCGCCTCGTCGTCCGGGTCGAGTTCGCGGAGTGGACGGCCGACGGGCTGCTGCGACAGGCGGCCTTCAAGGGCGTGGAGGCCGGGCGCGAGCCCCGTGAGGTCCGTCGTGAACGCGCCGTGGAGACGGCAAAGGCGACGGCCGCGGCGGAGGAGGCCGCCGTGGCCGTGGGCGTCACGGACATCAGGGACGAGATCGCGGCGCTCGAGGGCATCGAGCGCGAGGGCAGGTGGACGGTGGCCGGGCACGAGGTGCGCGTCACGAACCTCGACAAGGTGCTCTTCCCCGCTCGCGACGGCGAGCCCGACCTGACGAAGCGCGACCTGCTGCGCTACCTCGTGAGCGTCGCGCCGGTCCTCGTTCCCTACCTGGCGGGCCGCGGGCTGACGGTCCAGCGCTATCCCGAACGGCATCGGTCAGAAGGGGTTCTGGCAGAAGGACCTCCCGAACCACGCCCCGGACTGGCTCCGCCGATGGACGTACCACCATCGCGAGGAGGGTCCGAAGGACTACCCGGTGATCGACGGCGCGGCGCCGCTCGCCTGGCTGGCCCAGGAGGCGGCGATGGAGCTCCACCCGTGGACGAGCCGCACCGATGCGCCCGACCGCCCGAGCTACGCGCTCATCGACATCGATCCAGGCCCAGAGACATCGTGGGAGGAGCTGCTGATCCTGGCACGCCTGTATCGGGCTGCGCTCGAGCATCTCGGCGTTCGCGGCCATCCGAAGGTGACCGGAAAGCGGGGGATCCAGGTATGGATCGGCATCCGGCGGGGACCGACGTTCGACGCGACGCGCGACTGGGTCGAGGGACTGTCGCGCGCGGTCGGTGCCAGCGTCCCGGATCTCGTGAGCTGGGAGTGGGAGAAGCGGGCGCGCAAGGGCAAGGCGCGGCTCGACTACACCCAGAACGCGATCAACAAGACGCTCGTTGCGCCCTACAGCCCGCGCCCGGCCCCCGGCGCGCCGGTCAGCATGCCGATCAGCTGGGACGAGCTCGACGACCCGGCGCTCCGGCCGGACCGGTGGACGATTCGCACGGCGCTCGACCGGATCGCGGAGCGCGGCGATCTCTTCGCCGGCCTCCTCGTCGACGAGCAGGAGCTGCCCGCGCTCGGCTGATCTGCGGCGACCCTTGGGCATCTCCCGTCTTCTCGGCTACCATGGCGGCGATGATTGATTCGCTGCTCACCGTCACCCCCGACGCCCGCGAGAAGATCGACGGCGTCCGTACCTTCAACGACTTCCCGGAGGCCGTGCTTCGCGTTCGCGTGGTGGGTCGCGAGGGTCCCCGATTCCAGTACGAGATCGCGCTCGAGGATCCGCGCGATCGAGCCGAGAGCGACCTTGCGGTCGAGGCCGACGGGCTGACCGTGGTGATGGATCCCGAGAGTGCAGCCGACCTGGCCGGAGCGCAGATCGACCTCGACTCCGCGGTCACCGGCGGTGGCCTGCGGATCGAGAATCCGAACGAGGGCTGGCAGGACCCGGTGGCGCGCGCCGTCCAGGACGTGCTCGATCGGCAGATCAACCCGGGCGTCGGCTCCCACGGGGGAATGGTGAGCCTGGTCGACGTGCGCGATGGCACGGCCTACATGCGCTTCGGCGGCGGCTGCCAGGGATGCGCGGCCGTGGACGTGACGCTAAAGCAGGGCGTCGAGACCGCCGTGCGATCCGCGGTGCCGTCGATCTCGGCCATCGTGGACGTCACCGATCACGAGGCAGGCGACAACCCCTACTACCGCCACGGGCACTAGGGGTCGGACGCCGGGAGGCCCGCTCGCGGCGGGCCGCTGATCGGCCTAGCGGAAGCGGGGGAAGTCGCCGCCGCCGGTCGCGGCCATCACGGTCGAGGCGATGCTGAGGATGCTCAGCGCCGCCGCCGTTCCGGCGACCATCAGCGTTCGCAGGATTCGGGTGGTGCGCATTGGTCTGCTCCTTCTCGCGGCCTGAGATGGGGGAGCGAAGCCGCGTCACAGCAACCTCGCGCCGATGGTCGCCAGGGACAATGACCCATCGGTCATGCTCGGCATGAGCGCCGTAGTACCTTCGGCAACCGGCAGGTCAAGTCGGGCTTGCCACGCGGGTGTAGACTCCGTGGATGCCACGCACCAGGACGAGCGCCCGCGCCAGCGAGAAGGACCGCGAGCTCGCGCGTCGCATCGGCAAGCGCATCCGCGAAGCGCGGCATCGTGCAGGCCTCACGCAGCAGCAGCTCGCCGGAGAGCGCTACACCAAGGCCTACGTGAGCGCGCTCGAGACCGGCATTGCGCGTCCATCGATGGTCGCCCTGACCTACCTCTGCGACCGCCTCGGTCTGCCGGCCAGCCACTTCATCGACGAGGCGAACCCGGCCTGGACGCGCCTGGAAGTCGACATGCGTCTGGCTGCCGGCGACTGGCAGCAGGCGGCCGACGGCTACCAGACGCTGCTCGAGGACGCGAGCGACGACGCGATCCGCGCCGACCTGCTGCGCGGGCTTGCCGAGGCATCGGCGCGCCTGGATCACGGCAAGGAGGCGATTGCCGCCGCGTCGGAGGCCGCACGCCTGTACGCCGCTGCCGGGCGGGAGACCGATGTCGCGCTGGCGCGCTACTGGCTCGCATACGGGCTCTACCAGTCCGACAACGAGGTCGATGCGCGGAGCGTCCTGACCGCGCTGCTCGAGCAGGTGCGGGCAGGGCTGGAGGTTGAGCCGGACTTCGAGATGCGGCTGCTCACCTCCCTCGCCGCGGTCGAGTCACGAGCCGGGCAGGCATCGCGCGCGCTGACGTACCTCGAGGAGGCTCGCGGGCTGGCGGCCGATCTCGATGATCGGCGTCGCGCGGCCTTCCTGTTCAACCTCGCCATCAACTACCGACAGGTGGGCGACTTCGAAGCGGCCATTCGCGCCGGCACCCAGGGCATGGCCCTCTACCGAGCTGCGGGTGCGATCTTCGAGTCGGCGCGCATCGAGAACGACCTCGCCCTGGCGTACCTGGCCACCGGACAGGTGGATCGCGCGAGGGACCTTGCCGCCGATGCACGCCGTCAGATCGAGGAAGCCGGCGACGAGCGCTGGATGGCCGCCGTGGTCGACACCGAGGCCCAGGTTGCCCTGGCGGCCGGCCAGTTCGACGAGGCGCTGCGTCTGGCGGTCTCGGCCCGCGAGTACGCGGCCCGCAGCGGCAACGAGTTCAACGGCCTCATGGCAATGCTCACCGAGGCCCGCGCGCTCCGAGCGGCGGAACGTCGCGAGGAGGCCGAGGCTCGGTTCAGCGAGGCCGCGGCGGTGGCCCGCACCAGCCGCGCCTCGAATCGCCTCCGCGAGGTTCTCCGGGAGTGGGCCGGCCTTCGCGCCGAGCGTGGCGATCACCGCGGCGCGTACGAGTTGAGCAGCGAGGCACTCACGGTCAATTAAGTGTTGACAGGTGGGGTGGGCCGACTCTACGCTTCGGGCTGACGAGTCGGATGGGCACGCCGACTTGCCTGACGGGATCGGAGATGGGGCACGTCTCCGATCCCTTTCTTGTCGACTAGGGTTGCGACGGTGATGCAGCGGGTTCGCCGACGAGGACGAACGACCCCTGGGCGATGGGGTCGGCGGCCGGATCCAGGTGGATGCGCATGACGTACTCGCCCGGCCCGAATGCCTCGAGCAGGTTTGCCGCAGGAACGGTGAAGCCGATCGCCGGCCGGTCAGGCGGCAGCGCCTGCGCGCCCTCGGTGGTCGCGTCCTGGACGATGGCGGCGGGTCCGCCGCCGACGCGCTCGACGCCGACGTAGATCGTTGCCGGCACCACCCCGCCCGCCGGCACCGAGTACGCGAAGGTGTCGCCGGTGGCGAACCGGCTGACGCGGGCGGTCTCCGGCACCTCGCCGCTGGTGGGGTCGAGGCTGGCGCCGAACGCGATCTCGGCCGGCGACATTGCTCCGCCGCTCGAGGTCGGTGACGGCACCACCGGCGATCCGGTGCCATCGCCGCCGAGGAACCGCACGACGATCGCGGTCACCAGGATGAGGCCGATCGCCACGAGCCACCCGGCGATCAGCTTCTGTCGGCTCGAGAGCGTGATTCGCCCCTCGCCGCCCGGCCGTCGGGCCATGGAACGGTCGCGCAGCGGCCGGAATCGCTGGCGCATCAGGCGCGGCTCGGTGGACGTCGGATGGTGTCCATCTGCACCCCAGACTCTAGCGGGCAGCCACGGGGTAGGATGGGCCGTATGACACGACGACTCTTCATCTTCGATGATCCCGATCGGTTCGTTCCCGGGACGATCGGGGAGCCGGGCGACCGATCATTCTTCCTCCAGGCCCGCAAGGGTGGCGCGCTGGTGAGCGTCGGGCTCGAGAAGTCCCAGGTTGCGGTGCTCGCGTCGCGCCTCGAGGACCTCCTCGACGCGGTCGAAGCTCCCGCGGAGGCCGATCCCGACGAGCACCCGCTCGACGAGCCAGTCGTCGAGCTGTTCCGTGTCGGGGCGATGGCGCTGGCGTGGGATCCCGGGACCGAGGCGGTGGTCATCGAGGCCCAGACCCCCACCGAGGACGGCGACTACCTCGAGCTGCCCGACGAGGCGGATGAAGGCCCGGATCTGCTCCGGGTCCGCATCGGCGCGGCCGAGGCTCGCGCCTTCGTCCGCCGGGCCGAGGCGCTGGTCGGTGCGGGCCGCCCGGCCTGTCCGTTCTGCGGCCAGCCCCTGGAGCCCAGCGGCCACTTCTGCCCGAGCGCCAATGGACACCTCAACTAGCCCGTCGCCGGATGCGCTGGACCCGCCGCTGCGGGTCGACTGGATCGACAACGGGCATCTCCGAGACGACCGCGCCGGGCGGCTCGGGCTGACCTTCCTGCCGGGCAAGCACGGTCCCTCGTTCCGCTATCCCGGGCGCGTGTATCGCCGGGAGCTGGACCGCGACATCCGGACGCTGGTGGAGGCGGGGGTCGGCTACCTGGCCCTGCTGGTCGAGGATCACGAGCTGGAACGCTGGGGTGACCCGACCATCGTCGATCACGCTGCCCGTCAGGGCCTGACCGTCGCCCGTTGGCCGATGCCCGACGGCTCCACGCCCCGCGACGTGGCCGAGATGCAGGCCATCCTCGCCGGCATCGCGAACGCGCGGCAGCGCACCGACGTGGCGGTGGCGTGCATGGGCGGCGTGGGTCGCACCGGCACGGTGGCCGCCTGCGCACTCGTCGCCGCCGGCTGGGATCCGGCCTCGGCAATCGCCGAGGTGCGCCGCGTTCGCCATCCGACCGCCGTCGAGACCGCGGAGCAGGAGGCGTTCGTGGAGGTCTTCGCACGCCGCCGGGGTTGAGCTCGGCGCGGCCGGAGCGCCTCCTGGGCATCATCGCGGTCCTGGTCCTCGCCGCCGCGCTGGTCGCGATCGTGGCGCTGTCGGCCGATCCCGCCGACCCCGAGGTGGGCCCATCCGCTTCGGTCGGGCAGATCGGTGGACCCGACGGACCGATCGAGCGGGCCGAGGTGCTGCGCGTGGTGGACGGCGACACGATCGTGGTGCGCATCGGGATGCGCGAGGAGCGTGTGCGCTACATCGGGCTGGATGCCCCCGAGCTCGCGAACCAGGACACCGGGAGCTCCGCCGAATGCGGCGGCGAGGAAGCGCGGACGGCAAATGAGCGCCTTGTGGCGGGGGAGGGCGTGGCGCTCGAGCGCGACGTCAACGACCGCGACCGGTTCGGCCGCCTGCTGCGGCATGTCTGGCTGGATCAGGGCGGCTGGCGACTCGTCGGGCGGGAGCTGGTCGAGACGGGAGCCGTCGAGGCTCGGTCGTACCCGCCCGACACGACCCGCGACGCGGAGCTCGACGTGGCGGAGCGACGCGCCCGCGACCGCGAGCTCGGCATCTGGGGCACATGCCGGTGATGCATCGCATTCGCGACCGACGAGCTGACGCGGACCTTGGCTAGGGTGGGGCCATGCAGCGGACCGACGACGGGCAGGTCATCGTCAGCGCCACCGACCTGGTGGGTTATCTCGCCTGCGACCACCTCTCGACCCTCGAGCTGGGGCGAGTCGAGGGGCGCTGGGAGCGGCCGCCGCGGCGCGCCGACCCGACGGTGCAGCTCATGCAGGACCGCGGAGACTCCCACGAGCTGGCCCACCTTGCGAAGCTGAAGGCGGCCGGCAGGAGCGTCATCGAGATCGAGACCGACGAGCTGCACACGCCGGACCAGCTGCGTGCGGCCGAGGCGGCCACGCTCGCCGCGATGCGGCAGGGCGCGGACGTCATCTTCCAGGCCACCTTCTTCGATGGCCGCTGGCGCGGTCACGCCGACTTCCTGTACCGGACCGAGCGACCGAGCGACCTGGGCGCGTACAGCTACGACATCGCCGATACGAAGCTGTCGCGCGGGGTCAAGGCCTCGGCGATCATCCAGATGTGCGTCTATGCCGATCTGCTGACGCGCATCCAGGGGGTGCCGCCGGAGACGGTCTACGTCGTGACCGGCGACGGGCGGGAGCACCCGCATCGGCTCGCCGACTACGCCGCGTACTTCCGCCATGCCCGCGCTCGGTTCGAACAGCGGGTGCTCGGCGGATCGCAGGAACTGGCAACGTATCCCGACCCGGTGGATCACTGCCGCGTGTGCGCGTGGTACCCGACGTGCATCCAGCGTCGCCGGGACGACGACCACCCGTCGATCGTGGCTGGCATGCGGCGGGTCGACACCGAGCGGTTCCTGGCGGCAGGGCATCCGACGCTCACGCAGATCGCCGAGCTGCCGGACTGGGCGATGGTGGAGGACGTCAGCGCGCCCGCGCTCCGCCGGCTCAGCGGCCAGGCTCGGCTCCAGCTCCACGAACGCCGGACCGGCAGGCGTGTCCATGAGCTCATCCCGCCCGAGCCGGAGGTCATCGGGAAGGGCCTCGCCGCCCTCCCGGAACCGACGCCGTGGGACATCTTCTTCGACATCGAGGCCGACCCGTGGGCGCTCGATGACGGGCTCGAGTACCTCCTCGGCGTCGCCGTCCTCGCTGACGGGGAGACGGCGTACCAGCCCCACTGGGCGCACGATCGCGAGGAGGAAAAGCGCGCATTCGAATCACTCGTTGACCTGTGCATCGACCGGCTCGATGCCCACCCGGGCATGCACGTCTACCACTACGGCGGATACGAGTCGGGAGCGATGAAGCGGCTCGTCCGACGCCACGCGACGCGCGAGGACCAGGTGGATCGGCTCCTGCGGGGTGGCGTCCTCGTCGACCTCCTCAACGTCGTTCGCCAGGGCGTGCGCGCATCTGTCGAGTCCTATTCCCTCAAGCAGATCGAGAAGTTCTACCTCGTCGAGCGGGAGGGCCCGGTGACCGAGGCCGGGTTCAGCGTCGTGGAGTACGAACGCTGGATGCGGGAGCGTGACCAGTCGATCCTGGACGCGATTGCGGACTACAACCGCGACGACTGCATCTCGACGCTGCAGCTCCGCGGCTGGCTCGAGGCTCGCCGCGCGGAAGCGGCCGCGCGCTGGCCGGAGGCCGATTGGACCCGGCCCGAGCCGGGAGATGGCGTGCCGTCCGAGGCCCAGCAGGAGCGCTCGGCGGAGATCCAGCGTCGAATGGATGCGCTCACGGATGGCGTGCCCGCTGATCGATCCGGGATTCCCGCGGACCTGAACGGCAGATGGCTGCTGGCGCAGCTGCTCGACTGGCATCGGCGCGACGAGAAACCGGCATGGTGGCTGTGGCACGACCTTCGCCAGCGCTCAATCGAGGATCTCATCGGAGCGAGCGAGGGGATCGGGGGGCTGACCTTCGAGCGTGAGCTGGGACCGGAGAAGAAGAGCGTCCTGCGTCGCTACCGATTCCCGCCGCAGGACCACAAGTTCCGCCCGGGCTCCGAACCGGTGGATCCGGATCCGCGTCATGGCGACTTCGGAGCTTCCGCCGGCACGATCATGGCCGTCGACGACGTGCACGGGACGCTCGACCTCAAGGTCGGGCCGAAACGGCAGTCCCACCATCCCATCGCGCTCATTCCCGGTAAGCCCATCCCGTCTCGGGCGATGGCGGATGCGCTCGTCCGGATCGCCGATCACGTCATCGCGAGCGGCATGGAGGGGCCAGGTCCGTATCGAGCGGTGCGTGATCTGATCATGGGCCGGCCACCGCGCGTCACGGGGATCGCGGCCGGTGAGCGCTTCATCCGCGACGGGGAGCCCCCGCTCGACGCCGCCCGACGGATCGCCACACTCCTCGACGAGACCGTCCTGCCGATTCAGGGACCGCCGGGGACCGGCAAGACGTACACCGGCGCTCGGATGATCGTCGAGCTCCTTCGAGCGGGGAAGCGGGTCGGGATCGCGGCGCAGTCGCACAAGGCGATCTCGAATCTGCTGCGCGAGGTCTGCGAGGCGGCCGCGACGACGGGAGTTTCCGTGCGAGCCGTCCAGAAGTGCGACACGGGCGACGAGGTCCAGGGCCACGATGGCGTCCGGGTCGTTTCCGACAACAAGGACGTCGACCTCGCCCTCGCCGAGGAGGATGTGGGCGTGGTCGCCGGGACGGCCTGGCTCTTCGCGCGCGCGTCGCTCGAGGGTGCGGTCGACGTCCTGTTCGTGGATGAGGCCGGCCAGATGTCGCTCGCCAACGTCGTGGCGATGGGCGGCGCCGCGTCGTCGATCGTCCTGCTCGGCGATCCGAATCAGCTGCCGATGGTGAGCCAGGGCATTCATCCGGAAGGCGCAGGGGCATCGGCCCTCGAACACCTGCTCGACGGTTCGACCACCCTCGACGATCGGCGAGGGCTCTTCCTGGACGAGACGTGGCGGATGCATCCCGACGTGAACGGTTACGTCTCCGAGGCGTTCTACGAAGGGCGACTGGGCGCCCACCCGACGACGCACGTGCAGCGCGTCTCGTCCGCCGACCCGCTCGTCGACGGCACCGGCGTGCGCTTCGTGCCGATGGCGCACGAGGGCAACGCCTCGCGCTCAACGGAGGAGGCGGACTACGTCGCCGACGTCGTCGCCAGGCTCATCGGCCAGCCATGGACGAACCGCCTTGGTGTGACCGTACCGATCGATTCCCGTGACCTGTGCGTCGTGGCGCCGTACAACGCCCACGTCGCCGCCATCGCGAGAGCCATCGAGGCGCGACTCGGCCCGTCGGCCGCTCGCGTCCCGGTCGGCACGGTCGACAAGTTCCAGGGCCAGGAGGGCGCGGTGGCGATCTACTCGATGGCGAGCTCGAGCCGCGATGACGCGCCGCGTGACATGGACTTCCTCTACTCCCGAAACCGGCTCAACGTGGCGGTCTCGCGCGCGCGGGCAGTCGCCATCGTCGTCGCCAGCCCCCGTCTGCTCGAGGCAAACTGCCGTACGCCGGAGCAGATGCGGCTGGTGAACGCCCTCTGTCAGCTCGTCGAGCACGCCGCCGCGGCGCGTGCCAGCGACTGAGCGGGAGCGGCGCCCGGCTTCCACGCCCTCACGGGGCCGTGGACGGGCTCGCGTCGGGTGGCGGGACGCGGAGGATGACGAGCGCCCAGGTGCAGTCCGAGACGACCGAGGCGAAGACGGTCCCGCGGAGCCCGAGGGCGTCGAAGGTCTGCGGTTGGAGCGTGCCCCGATCGATGCCGCTGCCGACCGTGGCGCGGATGGTCTGCACCGGCTCGCCGCCGGGCGGCGCCATCGACACGGCGAACGAGCACCGCACTGCCTCCGGATCGCGGGCGATCCAGCGGATGGCATACTCGCCCTCGCCGATCTCGATCGGCCCCTCCTCGGCATCTCCGGAGGCGGCCATGGCCGCGATGTAAGGCGCGTCGTCGGCGGCGCGGCCGGTCGCCCGCAGGAGGGGATCCGGCTCGTAGCCGGCGGCGACCCAGCCCTCGTCGAACTGGGGCTCCGCCGGATCGGCGTCGCTGACCAGGTACCAGCCGAGGTCGTCGACCGGGAACGGGCCCATGATCACCTGCATCTCGGCGTTCAGCGGCAGGAGGCCGGTCGCGATCACCGCGTCGAGGCCGGGTCGTTGGCGCACGCGCAGCCCGTCGATCAGCGACGCGACGATCTCGCCGGCGGCGAAGTCGGGGATTGCCGCGAGATCCGGCGTCGGATCGGCGCTCGGGGTCGCCGGCTCGGGCGTGGGGCTCGTCCTGGGGCTCGGCGTCGGGCTCGCGGTCGGCGACGCAGAGGCCGTCGGCGTCGGCAGCGGTGACAGCGTGCAGGCGGCGAGCAGGAGGGCCAGCGGCACGCCGGCGCTCATCCGGTATCCCCCGAAGAACCTCATCGCCGAGAGGGTAGCGGGCTGGCGCCGCCGGTGCGCGGCCGACGTCAGGACGCGGCCAGGGACGGGATGCTCGCGGCGAGCAGATCGGCGATCTCGCGGGCGTTCGTCGTGCCGTAGTTGGCGTAGCAGTTGTTCATGAGGACGTGCACCTCGGGCGCCTGCCGGGCCGCCTCGTGGATGCGTGGTACCCATTCCGCGAGCTCACCGCTGTCGTAGAGATAGCGGAAGCGCTCGACCACCGGGATGCCGCTCGCCTCCCACGTCTCCGTCCGCCGCCCGTGGAAGCGCACGACCGCGAGCCGCGGAGAGCTCACGAGGGTGATCGGCGGGACCGACGACTTCGTCCCCGGCGGCGCGTCGACCATGACGAACGGGATCTCGTTCTCGGCGAGAAAAGCGAGCGTTCGATCACGGTTCTTGTCGTTGAACCAGCTCGCATGGCGCAGCTCGACCGCGAACGGGGTGTCACCCAGCCGCTGCTTCGCGCGCAGGATCTCGTCACGCGACTCGCGGCCGGGGAAGAACCAGCGGGGGTACTGGAGGAAGATCGCGCCGAGCTTGCCGGACGAGCGCAGCGGCTCGATGCCGTCGACGAAGCGCGCCCAGAGCTCGTCCTCGAGCTCGCGGGGAAGGTCGCGCGCATAGATGCGTCGCTGATCCAGCAGCTCGGCGGGAAGCGCCTCGCGCAGGTCCTTCGGCAGCCGCTTCACCTCGGAGGGCTGGCCGGTCATGAGCGCGTGCGCCTTGATGTCGAAGGTGAAGTCCGTCGGGGTCCGCTCGAGCCACAGCTCCGCCGTGCGCCGTGCCGGCAGCGCGTAGTACGTCGCGTCGACCTCGACGAGGGGGAACTGGTCCGCGTAGTAGACGAGTCGATCCTCGGCGGTGCCCGTATCAGGCGGATAGAAGACACCGGGTGCCGTCATCGTCGGATCGGTCCAGGAGGCCGTTCCGATCCGGATGCGCGACTCGCCGAGCGCAATCGGCTCCCGAGCTGCCGTCGCGTGAGCCTCGCCGCGGTCTCCGGCCGCGACCGGCCCCGGGTCGTGTGGGTTCACGGTGCGCATGCCGTCAGTATGCGAGGGCGATCCGACAGGGGGCGGCAGGAATCAGGGGCCGAACACGCCCTTCAGGCCTGGCCGAGGGCTCGACGGACCGATGCGATCGAGAGGACGAGCATCACCGCCGAGGACAGGGCGAACCCGACGAGGTAGACCGGATGCCACTCCGCGACCATGATCGCGATGCCGGTGGCGATGGCAAGGAGGACCTGGAGGATGGCGGCCATGGTCCACGCCGATCCGCGACGCCGGCGCGCTCCGCGCGAGGCGATGGCCGCGAACAGCGCGAACAGCAACGCACCACCGGCGGCGAATCGCAGGTTGGTCTCGTCGGCGATGCCCGATCGCTGGCCCACCACGTCGGCCAGCAGGCTCAGGAAGACGGCGAGGGCCAGGCCGGCCGCGGCCTCGGTGAGGAGCAGGGCGCGGAGCAGGCCGATCATCGGCAGGCGGGGCGTCGCCACGGCGGTGGCGGCGTCGGTGAGGGCGGTCATGCGAGCAAGTCTCCAGCAGCGTGTCAAGCGGGGTGACGGCCGATCGGCCAACACGGGCTACGTCATCTGTCGCGCCCGTTCGCGTGGATCGCGATCACCCCGTTCGCGAGCTCCACGACCCGCTCACGGATGTCCGCGGGGGCGAGGACCTCGAGGCGATCGCCGAGACCGAGGAGGCGACCGGGCACCTCGTCCGGCCAGTCGATCCACAGTCGGAGGCGGCGCCAGCCCTTCTCCGGTTCGGGCAGCTCCTCACCGTCGCGAACGGCGCGCATCCCGACGAGATCGGCGAGGAGTCCGGCGGCGCCCTCATGCACACGGACGGTGACCTCGATGCGCGGAGCATCGCGCTCGTATTCGGCGATCGACGCGTGCCAGTGACCAGCGAGATCGAACTCGGCCGGGCGCTCGAAGCCGTCGCCCGTCGGGGTGACGCGACTGAATCGTGAGATTCGATACGTCCGGATCTGGTCGTCGGCGCGCGCCACCAGGTACCAGGCGCCGGCCTTGAGCACCAGGCCGAGGGGCTCCAGGATCCGCTCCACCTCGCCGCCCGCGCGCCGGTAGCCGACGGTGATGCGGCTCGCCTCCCAGACCGCATCGGCCACCGCGCCGAGATGGGGGACCGAATCGCCGGGGGTGAACCAGCCGGCCGCGTCAAGGTGGAACCGCTCGACCAGGCGTGAGGCACGGGTCCGCAGTTCGGCCGGCAGGGCGGCGAGGATCTTGAGACGAGCGGCCGCGACGACCGTCCCGAGGCCGAGCTCAGCGGCCGGTCCGGGCAGCCCTGAGAGGAAGAGCGCCTCGGCCTCGTCGCCGGTCAGCCCCGTCAGCCGGGTGCGGTACCCGTCGACAAGCTGGAAGCCGCCGTGCGGTCCACGCTCCGCGAAGATCGGGACGCCGGCCGCGCTGAGCGCGTCGACGTCGCGGTGGATCGTTCGCTCCGAGACCTCCAGCTCGGACGCCAGCGCGGCGGCGGTGAGGCGGCCGCGCGCCTGGAGAAGGAGCAGCAGCTGGACGAGTCTGGCAGCGCGCATCGGGCGGAGGATACGCGCTGTCGGGTGCCGGTTCCCGTCAGGTCCGTGCCGCCAGGAAGCCGATGACCTCCTCGATGGCCTCGTCGAGGACGGGACCGATGCCGTGGCCGACCCTCGGCCACGTTCGCAGGGTGGCATCGCGCAGCCGGTCCACGGCCGCACGCAGCAGGTCGACGCGCGCGAACGGGTCCGCTTCTCCGGAGAGCAGCAGGACCGGGCATCGGATCTCCGGCCAGTGGCTCGTCCGCGCATCCCACGCCTCCTGGCGGCCGGGGGCATGGAGCGGGTAGGCGAGCAGCACCAGGGCCTTCGGCGCCGCGTCCGGCTCGGCGGCGAGCAGCGACGCCACCCGTCCGCCGAACGAGTGGCCGCCGATCGCGGCACCTCGAGACTCCGCGTCCAGGGCCGCGCGGTACGCCGGTACGGCGCGCTCGGCCTTTCCCTTGGGGAGGGTCACGAGGCCGGCCGACACGCCGCGCCGCTCCAGCGCCGCGGCGATCGGTCGGAGGCGGTCCAGACCGCCGGATGCGCCTGGCGCCAGGAGGAGTCGCGACGTGGTCATCACCACGGAGGATAGGCCCTACTGGCGAGCCCAGATCACCTCGCGCGGGGTCAGCCCGCTGGCGACGACCCCTGCGGCCAGGTCGCGCCCGACGTAGCGGTAGTGCCAGGGCTCGTAGTCGTAGCAGGTGCGGTCGAAGGCGCCGCGCGGGTAGCTCATCACGAAGCCGTAGCGCCAGGCATTCGCCGCCATCCAGCCTCCGGCCGGCGTGGTGGCCCAGTCGGGGTGGTCCCAGGGAGCGGCACCGCCCTCGCTCGTCACGTCGATCGACGTGCCCAGCTGGTGCTCGGAGTGCCCGGCTCGGGCGCTGGTCCGAAGCGCCTGGTCGTAGCCACCGACGCTCACCCAGTAGTCGAAGGTGGCCGCCTGCTGCGCGTAGCTGCGGTAGCCGCTGACGAGCTGGATCGGGTTGCCCGCCGCGCGGGCATCTGCGGCCATCGCACGCAGATCGGCGGCGATCAGGCTGCGCAGCAGGTAGCCACCGTTGACGCCGGCCGTCGAGCTGTCGACGAGGTCGCCCGGGGCATACCACGACGGTAGCTGGTAGATGGTGTCGAGCAGCGTGATCGGCCAGTCCTCGTAGCCGTGATGGTGCGTGAGGACGTCCATGTAGCCGCAGGGCGGCAGGGTGTTGCCGATCGGCGACGGCGTCGGCACCGCGGTGGGCACCGGCACCGGCGTCGGCGTCGGTGTCGGGATGGGCGTCGGGACGATCGACGGTTCGGCGGTGGGGGTGGGGATCGGCGTGGGACGCGGCGTGAGCGGTGGCTTGGGCGTCGCCTCCTCGGTCGGCGCGCCTGGCGCGACCGGCGTCGGCACCAGCGATGGCCGGATGGCCACCGCCAGGAATGCAGCGACGAGCGCCACGGTGAGCGCAGCGAGGCTGAGCCCGGCGAACCGCAGCGCGGCGGAGGGATGCCGGGGCGGGGGAGCGTGAACAGCGGTCATGCCCCAAGCGTCGTCGCCGAGCGCACCGCGGACCACGGTCGTTCGCCCGTGCCCGAGATCGGCCAATGTGCCGACGCAGCCTCCGTCGCACCGCCGTCACAGCGTCGTCACGTCCGCCGGCGTACCCTTGGCGCATGACACGCGACCGGATCACGAAATCGGACGCCGAGTGGCGGGCGGAGCTGTCCCCGGAGCAGTACCACGTGCTGCGCGAGAAGGGCACCGAGCGCGCCTTCACCGGCACCTACTGGGACGAGCACGGCGACGGCGTGTATCGATGCGCCGCCTGCGGCGCCGAGCTGTTCGACGCCGGCACGAAGTTCGACTCCGGCTCCGGCTGGCCCTCCTTCTACTCGCCCAAAACCTCGGACGCGGTCGAGACCGAGAGCGATCGGTCGTTCTTCATGACCCGGACCGAGGTGCATTGCGCGCGCTGCGGCGGGCACCTGGGGCATATCTTCGACGATGCGCCCGACCAGCCGACGGGGCTGCGCTACTGCATCAACTCGGCATCGCTGGACTTCGACCCCGGGAAGGTCGAGCCGATGGAGCAGGTCTAGCGCCCGTTGGCGACCGTGCGCATCACCGACGCGGCCGCGCGGCACTGGTCGGCGGTCACGTCAAGATGGGTGACGGCGCGCACGACCCGAGGACCGAAGGCGTTCAGGAGGACCCCGCGCTCGCGGCAGCGTTCCAGGAAGGCAGCGGCATCCGGAACGCCAGGTCGGCCGACCAGGGCGAAGACGAGGATGTTCGTCTGCACGGTGGCCAGGTCGAGCTCGATATCGTCACCGCGCAGCAGCTCATCGGCCAGGAGGCGCGCGTTCGCATGGTCGTCGGCGAGCCGTTCGATGTGGTGAGCCAGGGCGTAGGAACCGGCAGCGGCCAGGATGCCGGCCTGCCGCATCGCCCCTCCCGCCATGCGCCGGTAGCGGTGCGCCCGGGCAATGAGCTGTCGCGATCCCGCGAGCATCGACCCGGCCGGCGCGCCGAGCCCCTTGCTCAGTGACACCCCGGTCAGGTCGAACCCGGCGGTGAGCTCCGATGCGGGACGGCCGGTGGCCACCGCGGCGTTGAGGAGGCGTGCGCCGTCGAGGTAGGTGGAAAGCCCATGGCCCCGGGCGACGCCGAGGGCCGCCGACAGGCGGTCGGCCGAGAACACGATCCCACCACCACGGTTGTGCGTGTTCTCCGCCACGAGAAGCGTCGTGGGCGGATAGACGATGTGGCCGGGCGGCTTGACGGCGGCTTCGACGTCGGCGGCATCGAATGTCCCTCCGGTTCCGATCTCGCTGAACTGCACTCCCGCGTTCGCGGCCCCGCCACCGGTCTCGTGGAGCACGATGTGCGACTGCGTCGGAACCAGCACGTCATCGCCGGGGCGGGTGAGCGTCCGGAGCGCGACCTGGTTGGTCATCGTGCCGCTCGGGAAGAACAGGGCCGCCTCGGTGCCGAGGAGCGCGGCGATCTCCTCCTGGAGACGGTTGACCGATGGATCCTCGCCGTACTGGTCGTCGCCGACCTCGGCGTCGGCCATCGCCCGGCGCATCCCGGTCCCGGGCCTGGTCACCGTGTCGGAGCGCAGGTCGATGAGCTCGGTCACCCGCCGATGGTACTCAGGTGGCGGCGCCCGAGGTGCCACTGGCGCGACGCCGGCGCGACGCGGCGATTGCCCGCAACGGTTCCGCCGGACGCGGCTCGCTCCGTGCGTCCCGAAGCCACTCGACCGCGACCTCGAGGTCCTCGACGCAGAACGGCTTCGCCAGCACCGACACCCCGGGTCCGACGACCAGGCTGATGGGGATCGAGGGAAGCGAGAGCCCGGTGCACACGAGCAGTCGCGGGAGGCCGAGCAGCGCTGCCCGCTGCCGTGACGGGAGCTCGAGGAGCTGAGTACCGTCGATGACGAGCGCGTCCGGTCGCTCGTTGGCCTGGAGGCGACGGATGAGCTGGTCGGGGTCGAGCAGGAGCGCCTCCGGCAGCAACTCGCCGAACAGGAGCCGGATGCCCGGCTCTCGATCCGTGACCCAGATCGTCCCCCTCATGGCAGGCGCTTGAGCAAGCGGAATGCCGGATCGGCGTCTGCTTCGCACATTCGTCATCCGAATGCGCTCTACTCGTGACATGACAGCCTCCGATGGCCGCGAGGATCGCTTCGAGGTGCCGGCGCGCACCGCCGCGATAGCTGGAGCCTCGGCCGGTGGCGCCGCGGTCGGTGGAGCGGAGCTCCTCGCCGGGGTGCTGCCCGAGGCCGCCAGCCCGATCATCGCCATCGGCGACCTCGTCATCTCCCTTCAGCCCCCCGGCGCCAAGCAGTTCATCGTCGATCTCTTCGGCGAGGCCGACAAGCTGCTGCTCAACCTGTTCATCGTGGCGGTGGCGGTCGCGGTGGCGACGGGGCTCGGCGTGCTGGCCCGGCATCGCCTGGGGCTGGCACGCCTCGGCTTCGTGGCCTTCGGTCTCCTCGCCCTCGGCGCCGGCCTGCGCGACCCGCTCGCGGCCCCGCTGACGACACTGATCGTGGCGGGCTCGGCCGTCGCCATCGCGCTCGCGACGTTGCAGTGGCTGTTCAACGTGGCGAGGCGACGTGCCTCCGGACCGGTGGCCGAGATGCCCGCGTGGGGCCGCCGCCGTTTCCTGGTGAGCTCGGCCGCCGTCGTCGGGGCGGCCGCCGGCAGCGGTGTCCTCGGACGGATCCTGCTCGATCGCGGCCGCCTCGGCGCCGTCCCGCAGGCCGGGGCCATTCCCGGGCCCTCCACCACGGCGCCGCCGCTCCCGGACGGCAGCGCGCTGGCGGTTGCCGGCGTGTCACCGATCGTGACCCCGAACGAGCGGTTCTATCGCATCGACACGGCGCTCCTCGTCCCGCGGCCGAACGTCGACACCTGGCGCCTCCGGGTGACGGGCATGGTCGAGCGCCCCTTCGAGCTGACCTATGACGAGTTGCTCGCGATGCCGCTCCACGACCAGTACGTCACCATCGCCTGCGTGAGCAACGAGGTGGGCGGCAGCCTCGTCGGCAACGCGCTGTGGCGCGGTGTGCGGCTCAAGGAGCTGCTCGCGCAAGCGGGCATCGACCCGGCCGCGACCCAGATCGTCGGGCGCTCGGTGGACGGCTTCACCGCCGGCTTCCCGACCGCCTGGGCGCTTGCCGACGAGCGCGAGGCGCTGGTGGCGGTCGCGATGAACGGCGAGCCCCTGCCCCCCGACCACGGGTATCCGGCCCGGCTCATCGTCCCGGGGCTGTACGGGTACGTGAGCGCGACGAAGTGGCTGTCAGAGATCGAGCTCACCACGCTCGAGGCCTTCGACGCCTACTGGGTGCCGCTCGGCTGGGCGAAGCAGGCGCCGATCCTGACCCAGTCGCGCATCGACACGCCCCGTGGAGACCGCGAGGTCACGGCGGGGAGCGTTCCGGTGGCCGGCGTCGCCTGGGCCCCCGATCGGGGAGTCTCGGCGGTCGAGGTACAGGTCGACGAGTCCGGCTGGGAGCCCGCGGAGCTCAGTGATCCGATCTCGGACACCACCTGGGTCCAGTTCGTATACCGCTGGCAGGCGACGCCGGGTGAGCACACGCTCCGGGTTCGGGCCACGGATGGCGATGGTGTCGTGCAGACCGACGAGCGCAGCCGCCCGGACCCCGATGGCGCCCGCGGCCACCATACGGTCACCGTTCGCGTCACGTAGATCGTCGAGCCGAGGCCGGCGTCGACGCCGGAGGGGCACGAATCCGTCTGCGCCGCCGCGCGCATGGCTGAAGCCCTACGCGCCCGCCGCCTCCATGGGCGCGCCCGCCGGCGCCCTGACGGCGGTGGGGCCTTCCACGAGCGCCTCGAAGATGACGTCGGCCCAGATCGCGTAGCCGACCGCGGACGGATGGAACTGGTCGCTGGAGAGGAACTCCGTGGTGCGGTCGATGCGCGGCGGCACGTGACGCGCGAGGTCGGCGTACGCCACCCCGGCCCGGACGGCCTCCGCTCGGCTCATCGGGCGAAGGAGGCGGGCATACATGTCGGCCAGCGAGATCAGCGGCTCGATGGCCTTCAGCGCCCCGCGGAAGGCCGGGATCCCGGCCAGGACGACGCGAGCCTGTGGCGCCGAGTTGCGGACGATCTGGAGCGCGTGCCGGAGATCGGCGCGGTAGCGGCTCGGCCCGGTGTGATGCGTGGCATCGTTCGAACCGATCACCAGCGCAACGATGTCGGCGCCCGGGAAGAAACGGCGCCGTCTCGCCTTCGCGGAGCGGCTGCAGGGCGCGCGGGAGCTGCGTCGCGGGCAGGTCGGCGATGCGCGCTCCGGCCCACCCGTAGCTGACCACGTGCACTGGCCGGCGCTCGCGGTCGGCGATGCGCTGCGCCAGGCGGTAGGGCAGCGCATCCTCGGCGCGGCCGACGCCGACGCCGGCAGTCGTCGAGTCTCCGAGCACGACCAGCCGAAGCCGGGGTCCCTCGGCGGCTCCGCCGGCGGGTGTGACCATGTGATTCACGTGGAAGCCCGGGTGCAGCGGCAGGAACTCCATGCGGCGCAGCCGCATGAATTGCACGGCCACGATGCCGGCGAACGTGCCGATGAAGGTGCCGAGCACGCGAGCCACCCGGACGAGGCGACGATTCATGCCATGAAGGTAGCCAATGCAGACGGTTGACGCCAACCGCACAATCGGTCCCGTGCCGAACGCGCCCCTCGTCATCCTCAACCCGGTCGCCGGCGGCGGCCGGGCCGGACGCCTCGCCGGCTGGGTCAGCGAGCGCCTCGCGGCGCGCCCCGACGTGCGATTCGAGGTCACGCGTCGTGCCGGCCACGCCCAGGAGCTCGCGGCCGGCGCCGCCGGCCACCACGATCGCGTCGTCGCGGTCGGAGGCGACGGCACGATCCAGGAGGTCATGAACGGCCTCGTGAACGGCGAGCCGGCGGCGAGCATCGGGATCGTGCCGGTCGGCAGCGGCAACGACCTCGCGCGCAGCCTGGGACTGCCTCGCGATCCGGCCGCGGCCTGGACGATCGCCCTCGGCAGCGCGGAAGCCTCGCTCGACCTGGCGCTGGCGACCGCGGGGGATGGCCGGACGCGCTGGTTCGGCTCCGCGGGCGGCATCGGCTTCGATGCCCAGGTGGCGGCGGCGATGGCGTCGCGATCGGGATGGCAGCGCGGCCAGGCTGGGTACCTGCTCACCACGCTTGCCGAGCTGCGCCGCTTCTCGAACCGGCACATCGAGCTGGTGATCGACGGCGTCCCTCGCGAGACACGGGCGCTGTTCGTGGCCATCGCCAACGGCGAGTACTACGGCGGGGGGATGCGCATCGCCCCGGGTGCCGCCGTTGACGACGGCCTGCTGGACCTGTGCATCGTGGGCGACGTCTCCCGGCTCACGGCGCTCCGCCAGCTCGCGAACCTGTATCGCGGGACCCACGTGCATCATCCGCGGGTCGAGATGGCCCAGGGTCGCACCATCGAGGTCGACGGTGACCGTGGCACCCTGACGCATCTCGACGGCGAGCCGTTCGGGACGTTGCCACTCTCCGTGCGCCTCCGTCCCGCCGCCATGCGGGTCGCATCGCGCGGCCACGGTCCGCTACGCTAGCCCCCGTGGAGCAGGCGGTGATCGAGACCGGCGTAGCCCTTCGAGGCACGCGCAACGCGCGGATCGGGACGGTGGATGCCGTGTTCGCCGACTACCTGCTCGTCCGCACCGCCGGCATCGTGCCCGTCGATCTCTACGTGCCCCGGCCGGAGGTCACGATCGAAGACGGACGGCTCGTCGTCGACTGCGGGCGCGACGAGGCCTACGCGCGCTGGCACCGACCATTGAAGCGGGCGCCGCATGACTGAGCCGTCATTCCCCGCCGGGGTCCTGGACCGGCTGCGTCACGACATCGAGGTCGACCTCGAGACCCGCGCGACAATCGATGCACGACCGCACCGGACGACGATCTGGGTCCTCGTGGACGCGAAGGACCGCGTGCTCGTCCGTTCGTACGTCGGAGCGACCGCGCGCTGGTACCGGGAGGCGACGAGCGGTACGCCGGCCGCGTTGGTGATCGGCTCGGAGGTGGTGCCGGTGACGGTGGAGCATGCGCGCGACGAGGAGCGGGTTCGTGCGTGCTCCGTCGAGCTGGAGCGCAAGTACGCCGGCGACCCCGCGACCCCCGAAATGGTCCGGGACGAGGTCCTCGACACGACCCTCGAGCTCCGCGCGGCCTGACCAACTGCCGGTCGCGCCTCGCACCCTTCTTGCAGTACCCTTTGATCGCCATGCACGACGCCGACACGATTCAGCCGCTCAATCCTCGTCCCACGCATGAGCCCGGTGACGCCGATGCGTTCTTCGCGCACGTCGGATCCGGCGGCAAGGTCGAGGCCGACGACTGGATGCCCGACGAGTACCGCGCCGCGGTCCTGAAGTTCGTGGAGATGCACGCCAACTCCGAGCTGATGGGCGTGCTTCCCGAGCGTGACTGGATCATGCGCGCGCCGACGCTGCGTCGGAAGCTGGCGCTGACCAGCAAGATCCAGGACGAGGTGGGGCACGCGCAGCTCCTGTACCGCGTGGCCGAGGACCTTGGCAAGCCGCGTCCGGTCATGCTGCAGGACCTGCTGGACGGCAAGACCAAGTTCCACAACGTCTTCCACTATCCGACCCGCTCGTGGGCCGACGTCGGGATCATCGCGTGGCTGGTGGACGCGGCGGCCATCGTGTCGCAGCAGGCCCTCCGCGATTCGTCCTACGCCCCGTACGCGCGGACGATGAAGAAGATCTGCTGGGAGGAGTCCGTCCACATCATGCACGGGCGGGACGTGGTGCTCACGATGATGAACGGGACCGATGAGCAGCGCGCCATGGTCCAGGAGGCGCTCGACCGATGGTGGGGCCCGCTCATGCAGATGCACGGCCCGCCGACCGACCCGGCGAAGGACAAGGACCTCCACTGGGGCATCAAGGCCAAGGGCAATGAGCAGCTGCGCCAGGAGTTTCTGTCGATCTACGTGCCCCGCATCCTGGAGCTCGGGCTGCGCATACCCGACCCGGCACTCCGCTACGACGAGACCATCGGTCGCTGGGAGTACACCGAGCCGGACTGGGCCGAGCTCAAGTCCGTGGTCACCGGGCACGGTCCGGCGTCGCAGTCACGCCTTGAGTTCCGCCGTGTCAACTTCGCCGAGACCCAATGGGTGCGCGACGCCCTCCTCGGCGCAACCGGGTCCGCGGCGGCCTGATCGCCCCGGCACGGGCGCGCCTCCACGGACAAGACGCCCATCGCATGGCGGTATCGGCGGCAGCGCGGTAGGCTCATGCCGATGAGCAAGAGCGATCGCGTGTTCGAAGTCTTTCGCCAGGAGGACGAGGGGGACCCGATGGTCCATGCCGGGAACGTCAACGCCCCCGACGAGGAGCTCGCCGTGCACTACGCCCGCGAGTTCTACGGCCGTCGCGGCGAATCTCACCGGCTGTGGATCGTGGCGCGCGACGCGATCACCGAGCTCGACGACCCCGACCTGCTGAAGCCCCCGCTGGATCGGTCGCACAAGAAGCCCGGCGGCTACATCATCAAGCACAAGCTGGAGGCCGCCAAGCAGCGGGCAGGGGAGTGACGGAGCTCGACGCGACCTCCCGTGCGGCCCTGGCCGAGCTGCTGTTGACGCTGGCCGATGACGAGTTCGTCATCGGCTTCTGGGACTCCGAGTGGACCGGCATCGCGCCGATGCTCGAGGAGGACGTCGCGACCAGCTCGATCGCCCAGGACGAGATCGGTCATGCGCGTGCCCTGTACGAGCTGCTGGCCACTTTGACCGACGACGATCCGGACCGCATCGCGTACGGACGCGAGCCCGATGCCTACCGGCATGCCGCCCTGCTCGACCATGCGCGCGGCGACTGGGCCTTCAGCGTGGCTCGCCGATACCTTTACGAGACGGCCGACGCGGTGCGGCTCGCCAGCCTGGCGACCTCGACCTACGAGCCGCTCGCGCAGCTCGCCGCCAAGATGCGTCGCGAGGAGACGTACCACCTCCTCCACGCCGATGCCTGGCTCCGTCGCCTGGCGGGCACCCCCGACGCGTCCGGACGCCTTGCCGATGCGCTGCGCTCGCTATGGCCCGATGCCCAGGAGATCTTCGCGCCCCTCGCCGGCGAGGAGGTGCTCGATCGCGAGGGCTTCCTGCCGACGCCGCTGCGCGCGCTGCACGCCGACTGGCAGCACCATGTGCGCCCCATCCTCGAGCCGATCACCGGGCCGCTTCCCGATGCCGCGCCGAGCCTCGACGGCCGCGAGCGCCACGGCGACGACTTCCGATGGCTCCACGGCGAGTTCACCATGGTCGCGCGGCAGGAAGTGGGGGCGACGTGGTGAGCGCAGCGGCGATGCAGCGCGAGGAGCGGCGCGTCTGGGATGAGCTCGCACGCATCCCGGATCCGGAGATCCCCGCCATCAGCGTCGTCGACCTGGGGGTCATCGGCGCGGTGGCAGTCGGGGAGGACCGCGTTCGCGTGGAGCTGCTGCCGACGTTCGTCGGATGCCCCGCCATCGGCGTCATGCAGGAGCAGATCACGGAGCGCGTCGGCGCGCTGGGGGTTGCTCCCGAGGTTGAGGTGGTCGTGACCATGGATCCGCCCTGGACGAGCGACCGCATCACCCCGGCGGGCCGTGAACGGCTGCGCCTCAGCGGCTTCGCGCCGCCGGCCCCGCTGCCGGCCGGCCCGGCCCTTGGCGTGCTCGACGAGCTCGCGATCCTGCCGATCGCCGAATGCCCGTACTGCGGATCGCGCAACACGACGATGGAGAACCCGTTCGGCCCCACGCTCTGCCGCGCGATCTACCACTGCGCCGACTGCCGCCAGCCCTTCGAACAGTTCAAGCGCGTCTGATCGCTGGCGTGCCAGAATCATCACGACTACTCGGTCGACTCCGAGCCGCACTCCGCGGCGGCGCAACCGACCCGTCGTCGGACTTCCTCGAGCTGCTTCGCCAATACAGCCTCGCGGTCCTCGATCGACAGTTGCGCCTTGATCTGCTTGCTGGGGAGGGCGATTGGTGGATCAGCCAGGACAGCGGCACCCTTGTTCTGGGCGATCTGGTCGCTGACGTACAGTTCATCGGGTCGGAGTCCGACAAGCCGCACGATTGGCAATGGGCTTGGGCGAACGAGAACGTCGATCCGCCCCTAAGTGCTGCCGCTCGGCGCTTGCGAGTGGAGTGGCAGCATGTCGTGGAGCTGGCTCAGGACCGCTACAGGATGCCGCGCGGGATCGACGGGCACGCGATCGCGACGGTAGCCGTTGGCCTAGCAAACGCCGACGCCTACTACCGAGCTCCGTATCCCGGCGGGAGTGCTTTTGTCATGCTCCGCCTGCCTGCCGATCGGCCTCTCCCGGCCTGGGCTCCACTCACTCGGGCCGGAGCGACGCTGCGGGCCGCGCCCCTAGCCCTGCGCGTCCCCGTTCGGCCCGATGACGTCACGGCCTATCTGCGTAGTCTCGGCCTCAGGCCCGAGGGCGCCAGCAACGCGATCGCGGTACATGGTCCTGAAGGGGACGTGGCAGTGAGGTTCGACAGCCAAGGGCGCATCTCGAGTGTCGACGCGAACCTTCGGGGCGGGTGAATGGCCGGCTCGTACGCGTAGGCAAGCCGAATCATCGACGCGGTTCCACAAGGCTATGGGACCGGGCGATGCGCCACCAATGCGGAGGCGCTACCCTGCAACGCATGTCGATCGACCCTGACGAGATCGGTCCGGAAGCGGCGCTCGCCTCCGGTACCCAGGACCACCTGGCGGCCATGCGCCACTCGGCCGCGCACATGATGGCCGCCGCCGTCATGGAGCTGTTCCCCGATGCGAAGCTCGGCATCGGGCCGGCCATCAAGGACGGCTTCTACTACGACTTCGACCTCCCGCGGCCGCTGACCCCCGCTGATCTGGAGCAGATCGAGACGAAGATGCGGGAGCAGCAGGCGGCGGCGCTGGCCTTCGAGCGGTCACGGGACCTGCCGCGCGCCGAGGCCGTCAGGGAGCTCGAGGCGAAGGGTCAGCCGTTCAAGGTCGAGATCGTCAACGACCTGCCCGAGACGGACGGCCCGACCGTCAGCTTTTACCGGCACGGCACGTTCGAGGATCTCTGTCGCGGCGGGCACGTCGAGACCACGAAGGACCTCGGCGCCTTCAAGCTGCTTCACACCGCCGGTGCCTACTGGCGCGGCGACGAGACACGGCCGATGCTCCAGCGCATCTACGGCACTGCCTGGGACAGCCAGGAAGAGCTGGATCGGCACCTCTGGCGCCTCGATGAGGCGAAGAAGCGCGATCACCGCAAGCTCGGTCGGGAGCTCGACCTCTTCACCTTCCACCCGGAATCGCCGGCGGCACCGTTCTTCCATCCGCGCGGCATGGCGCTGTGGCGCGCCCTCGAGGAGTGGTCGCTGGAGGTCCGTCGATCCGGTGGCTTCGCGGAGGTCCGCACGCCGAGCCTCGTCCGCAAGGAGCTGTGGGAGACCTCGGGTCACTGGGCGAATTACCAGGACAACATGTTCGTCCTCGACGACTACGATCATGTCTCGGGCCTGAAGCCGATGAACTGCCCCGAGGAGATCCTCATCTACCGCACCCGGGGCCGCTCCTATCGGGACCTGCCGATGCGCTTCGCGGACTACTCGACGCTGTTCCGCAAGGAGCGCACCGGCGTGCTGGCCGGGATGTTCCGCGTCCGGCAGCTCACCCAGGACGATTCCCACGTCTTCTGCCGCGATGACCAGGTCGACGACGAGCTGCGCCTCGCGCTCTCGCTGGTGCGCAAGCAGTACGCGCCGTTCGGCTTCGAGCCGAAGGCGAAGCTGGCGACCCGGCCGGAGAAGCGCATCGGCTCCGACGAGTTCTGGGAGCGTGCGGAGCAGCGGCTGCGCGATCGGCTCGACGAGGACGGCATGGCGTACAGCCTGGACGAGGGCGGCGGCGCCTTCTACGGCCCGAAGATCGACATCTTCATCGAGGACGCCTTGGGGCGGGAGTGGCAGATGGCCACCATCCAGGCCGACTATCAGCTGCCGCAGCGGTTCGATCTCGAGTACCGCGCCGCCGACGGGGGATTCGAGCGCCCCGTCATCGTCCACTACGCGATCTATGGGTCGTTCGAGCGATTCATCGGCATCATCACCGAGGAGTACGCCGGCGCCTTCCCGCTCTGGCTCGCGCCGGTGCAGGTGATGGTGGTCCCGATCGCCGACCGCCACCTCGAGTACGCCGAGCAGGTTCGTGCCCGCCTGGCCGATGCCGGCATCCGCGCCGAGGTCGACGCCCGCTCCGAGCGGATGCAGGCCAAGCTCCGCGAAGCGCAGGAGCAGAAGATCCCGGTCATGCTCGTGCTGGGGGATCGCGACGCCGAGGCTGGTGCCGTGTCGCCGCGCCTCCGCACGGGCGACTCATCGCAGGGCGTCCCGATCGACGAGTTCATCAGCGACCTCTCGGCTCGCATCGTCTCGCGCGAGCTGTGGCCCGCCGCGACCCCGGAGTGACACGGCCCGGCGCGGACGTGCGCATGGCGCACGGACCGGTGGGGCAGCCGGGCCGGGCCATCACAATGGTGCCTGCGGCGCACGTATCGGTGGGCTGGCCGCTCCGGGGTTGTCGCGATGTGCGCGCGGCGCACGTAACGGCCGTCCAGACCGACTCCGGCGGTGGCGGACGAGGCCAGCTTGGCCGAACGGTGCATCCACCGCACACGGTGGCGCGCAGAGCACCAGGATCGGTGCTTGGAGCCGGGCTCATTGGCCGTTGGGTGCCTGTGCCGCACGTCCCTTGTGGCGGGAACGGCACGAACCGGTGAGGAAGATGCGCGGCGTGGGGCAGCTGGCCCTGCGCACGACCGACCCGTCGCGGGTCGCGGAGTTCTACGAGTCGGCGTTCGGCTTCCGACGCAAGGCGGCCGACGACGGTGGCGTCGACCTGGAGCTCGGCGGCTTCGAGCTCAGCTTCCGTCGCGGCGAGACCCCGACGCGCGACGGGATGCAGATCGGCTTCAAGGTCGACACGGCCGCGGAGGTCGACGGGTGGGCGCAGGACCTCGCGCGCCGCGGATTCGCACTGGTCGCGCCGCCCTCCGGCGACCGCTGGGAGGGGACACGCAGCTTCCGCGTCGCCGATCCCGATGGGCGCCAGGTCGCCGTCTTCTTCGACTACCCGCGCTGAGGGCCGCTCACCCCTGAGTCCAGGGCCATGATCGGTACGATTGGCCTACGGCTGGGAGACGCGTGGTCCGCGACCATGGGTCCGATGGTCACGCCTCCCCCCGTTGCCGGCGGTCTGCCCCGACGCCAGGGTCGCCCGATGGTGCGCGTGGGCCTCCTCTCGTGCGGTCTCGCGGCGCTCATGGCACTCGTCTCTGTCTGGTTCCTTACCGGCGTCGGCGCGCCCGTGGTCCCGGTCTCTATTCCGTGGTGGGTCGTCGCCATCGGCTTCTGGCTGGTGGACCTCAAGGTGATCGTGGTCCATTACCGTCGCGAGTCACACGCATTCAGCCTCTACGAGCTGCCGGCGATCATCGGTCTCTTCGTCCTTTCGCCGGCCGAGTACCTGCTGGCCGTCGGCGTCGGTGGCGCGCTGGCCCTCGGCGGCACCCTGCGGACTGCGCCGCTCAAGGTCGCCTTCAACATCACCAACTACCTGTTCCTGGCGGCCGTCTCACTCGTCGTGTTCCGCGCGCTGTCGTCGGCCGGTGGGCCCCCCGGTCTGGACAATTTCGTGGCTGCATTCGCCGCCTCTCTGCTGGCCACCGTGCTCGGCGCGCTGACCATCGCGGCCGCGATCACCTGGTCGGGAGGAGCGCCGCAGTTCGAGAAGCTCCCGGAGATGATCCAGTTCGGCGCGCTGGTCGCTGTCGCCAACACCAGTGTTGCCCTCCTGGCGATAACGCTTCTGTGGGCCAGTCCGGTTGCGCTGTGGCTGCTCATTCTGCCGGTGGGCACCCTGTTCCTCGCGTACCGGGCCTGGGTCTCCGAGCGCGAGAAGCACGAGCGGCTCGAGCTCGTCTACCAGTCGAGCCGGATCCTCCAGCACTCGCCGGAGATCGACACCGCGCTGCTGGCTCTGCTCGAGCATGCCCGAGCCATGTTCCGCGCCGAGCTCGCAGAGGTGGTCCTGGACCCGACGCGTGACGGACGAGGCGTTCTCCGCATCACCTCGGTCGAGGGCGAGGAGGCGGAGGGGATCGCCCCCATCGAAGGGCTGAACCTGGAGCCAGAGGTGCGCCGCCAGCTCGAGGCGAGGCGAGCAGGCTTCGTCCGCATCCTGCGCACTCCGGGAGGACGCGAGACACCGATTCGCCAGGCAATGGTTGCCCCGCTCTCCGGGGAGTCGGGGGTGATCGGCATCCTCACCGTGGCGAACCGACTCACCGAGGGCACGGCGTTCGGGCGGGACGACCTGCTGCTGCTCGAGACGATCGCGAATCAGGCCGCGGTGGCCCTCGAGAACGGCCAGCTGGAGCAGTCGCTCGCCGAACTGTCGCACCTGAAAGAGCAGCTCCGCTACCAGGCGTACCACGATCCGCTGACTGACCTGCCGAATCGAACCGCGTTCGCCGAGGCGGCGGCGCAGGTGATCGGCGAGGAGCGCGAGGGGAGCCCCCACACCGTGGTGCTGCTCCTCGACCTCGACGACTTCAAGTCCGTGAACGACACGCTGGGCCACGCCGCTGGCGACGACCTCCTGGTCATGGTCGCCGAGCGAATCCGGGCCTGCCTGCGGGAGGGTGACATCGCCGCGCGGCTGGGCGGCGACGAGTTCGCCATCCTCATGCGGGACGATGCATCGCTGGGGCGGGCGACCGCCGTGGCTCGCCGCCTGATCGAGACGCTGGGCTCATCGTTCCCCGTGCGCGGTCACGACGTCGTCGTCGGGGTGAGCATCGGGATCGTCATGCGCTCCGGGCCGGACCAATCAGCCGACGAGCTGATCGGCAATGCAGACGTGGCGATGTACACCGCGAAGTCCGAGGGACGCCGCCGCTTCGCGGTCTTTGATCCGAACCTCCACGCAGCGGTCATCGCACGCCACGAGCTGACCGGCGAGCTGCTGCACGGCATCGCGCGCGGTGAGCTCGTCGTGCACCACCAGCCGATCGTCGAGCTGGCGGGCGGCAGGGTCGTCGGCATGGAGGCCCTCGTGCGCTGGCGACATCCGACCCGCGGCCTGGTGCAGCCGGACGAGTTCATCGCGCTTGCCGAGGACTCAGGTGCCATCCGGCAGCTCGGGGCGATCGTGCTCGCCGCCGCCGCTCGGGACATGCGCGAGTGGAACGCAGCGCGAACGGGGGCGGCGCCGATCTTCGCGTCGGTCAACGTGTCGGCGCACCAGCTTCAGCAGGCGGACTTCCTGGACGAGGTCGAACGCGTTCTGGCCGAGACGGGACTCGACCCGGGCCAGCTCGTCCTCGAGATCACGGAGTCGGCGATGTTCCGCGACACCGCCGCGACCATCCTGAAGCTCGAGGCACTGCGCGCGCGGGGCGTGAGGATCGCGATCGACGACTTCGGGACCGGCTACGCCTCGCTCACATATCTCCGCCGATTCCCCGTCGACATCATCAAGATCGCCCAGGAGTTCATCGGCGCTGCGAACGCCGAAACGCCGGAGTGGGCGTTCACCGGCGCGATCCTGGCGCTCGGTCGCGCGCTGGGGCTGACGGTGATCGCCGAGGGGATCGAGAACCAGGGCCAGCACGAACGCCTGCTGGCGCTCGGGTGCACGCTCGGCCAGGGCTACCACTTCGCGCGGCCGTCGACGATGCACACGCTGCTGTTCGGGTCTCGGTCGCGCTCGCAGACGCTCGGGCGCGCCGCCGCGCGCACGCCCGCCATCGCCGCGGACTGAACGACACCGATGTTCATCCTGTACGCCGTACCGACCGGGCTCCTGGTGGGGTGGCTGCTCGGCGGCCGCCTGATCGCTCTCGAGATGGTTCAGCTGCGATGGGCGCCACTGGCGATTGCCGGGCTGCTGGTGCAGATCATCCTGTTCTCGGGGCCGGTCGCGGAGCGAGTCGGCGACGCCGGGATGCCGCTGTACGTCGGATCCACCCTCCTCGTGCTGGTGGCGCTGCTTCGCAACCTGCGCGTGACGGGGCTTGCGCTCGTGGCACTGGGTGCCGTGAGCAACCTGGCGGCCATCCTCGCCAACGGAGGATCGATGCCTGCCTCGGCAGCCGCGCTGGCGGCGCTCGACAAGTCGATCGGGACCGAGTACTCGAACAGCGTCCTGGTTGCCGAGCCTGCGCTCGCGCCGCTGACCGACGTGTTCGCCATGCCGCCGTGGATACCGCTGGCGAACGTGTACAGCATCGGCGACGTGCTCATCGGCATCGGGATCGCGACGGCCGTCGCCGCGGCCATGCGACGTGGTGCATCCGGGAACCTGCCTCCGAAGTACCCCGACCCGGGTACCGACGAGCCATGGCAGGAAGGCCATGCCGATCGTACGGTCGCGGAGGAGGCGACAACCGCCTTCCGCTGACAAGACCGTCCAGGGCAAACCCGTCGCGAGGCGGGGACGCAAAGCCAGGGACCTCGAGATCGCAGTGCGAGCGCGAGGCCGCCCGGTTGCCGGCACGCCAGTGCAACTCGCAGCGAGGTGAACGAAGCGTGAAGACCCGAACGACGCGCATCACCCTGGCCCTGGCGACCCTGGCGTCCATGGCCCTGTCCCTCTCGGCTGGCATGCGGTGGCACTGACGATGTGCTCGTCAGCAACGCCCACGTCCGTCGATTCGCGTGGTGGAACCCGGATGCCACTGGAGCTGGTTCTTCGAGCCGGTCACCGCTGGAACTAGGCCGCCGCCCGAGCGCATCCCGGTCACGACTGATCGTGCCCGACCGACGACCGCCGTCATGCCCGACGGCGGTCGTCCGCGTCCCGCCGCAGTTGGCCTCGCATGCGTGATCGCCGGCGTCGTTGGCGGCCCGCCCGCCCGTGGCCGCCGTTGACCATCCGTTCGATTTCGGTGTATCATCCCGCGGCAATTCGCGTACGTTTGCAGGGCCACCCGTCCGTGATCGGAAGGTGGCCTTGTTGTTGAAGGAGAGCAGGCGCTGGCAAGGGAACTCCGCATCAATGAGATGATCCGCATCCGCGAGGTGAGGATCATCGACGATCAAGGTGAGCAGCTCGGCGTCATGCCGACAGCAGAGGCGCTCGCCCTGGCCCAGGAGAGGGGACTCGACCTCGTGGAGGTTGCCCCGACGGCGGTCCCGCCGGTGTGCCGGATCCTCGACTACGGACAGTACAAGTACGAGCTCCAGAAGCGCGAACGCGAACAGAAGAAGAAGCAGAAGTCGCAGACCTTCAAGGAGGTTCGGCTGGGCGTCAAGGTGGACGTCCATGACCTCCAGACGAAGGCCCGCCGGGCGGCGCAGTTCCTCGACCACGGGGACCGTGTGAAGATCACGGTCCGCTTCCGCGGACGCGAGATCAGCCACGCCAACCTCGGTCGGGACCTGCTGATGCGGACGGCCGAGCTCCTGGCGGAGCACGGCGCCATCGAGCGGCAGCCACTGCTCGAGGGCCGGAGCATGTACATCGTCATGGGCCCGCTCGAGAAGCGGGACCGAAGGACCGAGGGGGACGGCGCCGCAGCGTCGGAGACAACGGAATCCACCGAGCCGTCGAAGGGCGGCGAGACCATCGGCGACGCGATCGCCGCCAAGGCGCCTCCGGCACCCGCCGCGAGTCCCGCCGAGGCGACGAGCGAGGCGCCGGCAGCAAAGGGATCGTAAGCAGCCATGCCGAAGATGAAGACCCACAAGGGGACGGCCAAGCGCTACCGAAAGACCGGCTCCGGGAAGTGGGTCCGGCCCAAGGCGTGGAAGGGCCATCACCTCCAGATCAAGTCGAGCCGTCGAACGCGTCGCTACGCGGGCATGGCCGAGGTTTCCGACACGCACACCGCCCAGCTCGAGCGGTTGATGCCGTACGCGGGCAAGGGGAAGTAGCCAGATGGCCAGAATCAAGCGCGGCGTCGCCGCCCATCGCCGCCACAAGCGGCTGCTCACCCAGGCGGAGGGCCGTCGCGGAACTCGCTCGAAGCTCATCCGTCCGGCTCGCGAGGCCCTCATCCATGCGCTCGTGTATGCCTATCGTGATCGCCGGGACCGCAAGCGCGACATGCGCCGCCTGTGGATCGAGCGCATCAACGCCGCCTCCCGCCAGCACGGCGTGCCGTACGGCCGCTTCATCGCCGGTCTGAAGGCTGCCGGCGTCGAGGTCGACCGCAAGATCCTGGCCGACATGGCGATCCGCGAGCCGGCCGCCTTCGCGGCCATGGTCGACACCGCCAAGGCGACCTTTACCAGCTGACCGGCGTTCAGCGACGCCGGTCCTCACGGCCCTGTCCCGGTTTCCGGGGCGGGGCCGTTCGCTATCACCGATGATTGACGCCGAACCGATGGACAGAGCCCGATGAGCGAACTCCGCGCCGACCTCGAGACCCTCCGCGCGACGGCCACCGAGCGGCTGGCCGCCGCGGCCAGCACCGAAGCGGTTGACGCACTGCGCGTCGCGCTGCTCGGACGGTCCGGCGAGCTGACGGCGCTGCTGAAGCGGCTCGGTTCTGCGCCGGCTGACGAGCGACCGGCGCTCGGCCGCGTGGCGAACGAGGTGCGTGCGGAGGTCGAGGGGGCCATCGGCAGGCGGCTGGAGGCGCTGCGTGGGGTCGACCTCGAGGGGCGCCTGGCCTCCGAGTCCATCGACATGACCGCCCCCGGCCGCCCGGTCCGGATCGGGCATCTCCACCCCGTCCTCACCACGATGCGGGACCTGCGCGAGATCTTCCACGCCTACGGGTTCGAGGTCTTCGAGGGTCCGGAGGTCGAGACCGAGGAGTACAACTTCGAGCTGCTGAACATCCCGCCCGACCACCCCGCTCGCGACCTGTGGGACACCCTGTTCGTCGCGGAGCCGGGGAGTGTCGAGGCCGGTGAGCCGCGTCCCGCCGCCGACGGCACGATCCTGCGGACCCATACGTCCCCGGTCCAGGTGCGCGCCATGCAGGCGCTCGAGCCACCGATCCGCGTCCTCACCCCGGGCCGCTGCTTCCGCTACGAGGCCGTCGACGCGTCGCACGGCTTCGAGTTCTTCCAGGTGGAGGGTCTCGTCATCGACCGCGACACGAGCCTGGCTGACCTGAAGGGCCTGCTCGAGGAGGTAGCCCGGGCCCTCTACGGCCGCGACGTGCCGACCCGGTTCCGGCCGGGCTACTACCCGTTCACCGAGCCGAGCGTCGCCTTCGACATCGGCTGCCTCGTGTGCGGCGGCCCGGGGTGCCCCGCCTGCAAGCGATCGGGCTGGATGACGATCCTTGGTGCGGGCATGGTGCATCCGGAGGTGCTGCGGGCCGGTGGCTTCGACCCCGACGACTACCAGGGGTATGCGTTCGGGATGGGCCCGGACCGCATGACGATGCTTCGGCACGGCATCGGTGACATCCGTCTCTTCTTCAGTGCCGACCTGCGCTTCGTGACCCAGTTCGCGGAGGGCCGCTGAGGTGCGGGTTCCGCTGAGCTGGCTGCGCGAGTACGTCGACATCGACCTGCCGCCACGCCTGCTCGCCGACGAGTTGACGATGCGCGGCATGGAGGTCGGCGCGATCGAGACCGGAGGCGCCGGCTGGACCGATGTCGTCGTCGGTCGGGTGCTGCAGGTGGAGCGGCACCCGAACGCCGACACCCTCTGGCTGACCCGCGTGGACGTGGGCGATGCGGGCGGCGAGCTCGAGATCGTGTGCGGCGCCCAGAACCTCGAGGTCGGCCAGCTCGTCCCGTCCGCGCTCGTCGGGGCGATGCTCCCGGGGGACCGCCGGATCGTGCGCAGCAAGATCCGTGGCGTGGTCAGCAACGGGATGCTGTGCAGCGCCATCGAGCTCGGCCTGGGGACCGATGCGGAGGGCATCCACATCCTCGGCACCGGGGACGAGCTGCCGGTCGGCCAGCCACTGGCCGAGGTGGTGGGGGAGATCGTGCTCGACGTCGACGTCAAGCCGAACCGGGGCGACGCGCTGAGCATGGTCGGCCTCGCCCGCGAGATCGCCGCCTGCACCGGCGCGGAGCTGCGCGTGCCCGAGCCTTCCTGGACCGCGGAGGCCGCTGACCCGGTCGACGTCGCACGTCACCGTTCGGATCGACGAGCCCGACCTCTGCCCGCGCTTCACGGCCGCTGTACTTCGACGGAGTGCGCAACGGTCCATCGCCGGACTGGATGCAGCGGCGGTTGATCGCCGCCGGGCATGCGGCCGATCAGCGCGGTGGTCGACATCACCAATTACGTCATGCACGAGCTCGGGCAGCCGCAGCACGCCTACGACGCTGACGGCATCCCCGGTGGCGAGATCGTGGTGCGACGTGCGCATACCGGCGAGACCCTCGAGACGATCGATCACGTCACACGGCAGCTTGACGAGCGGATGCTCGTCATCGCCGACCGTGAGCGGCCGATCGGCCTGGCCGGGATCATGGGCGGCGCCTCGACCGAGGTGTCGGAGCGGACCGAGCGCGTCATCCTCGAGTCGGCCGTGTTCCACGGTCCGACGATCCGCAACGCGGCTCGCAGGCTCGGGCTGCGCTCGGAGGCGAGCATGCGCCATGAGAAGGGCATCGGTCCGGACCTGCCGCGGCTGGCCGCCCATCGCGCCGCGCAGCTCCTCGGGGAGATCACCGGGGCACGGATGGCGAGCGGGATCGTGGACAACGACCCGGGGCCGCATGCGCCGCACCGCGTTTCGGTCGACCTGGCGCGGATGCGGCGCCTGCTCGGGATCGCGGTCGACGCCGATCGGGCACGGACGCTCCTCGCGCCGCTCGGCTTCTCGGTCGACGGCAGTGGCGACGCCATCGAGGTCACCGTCCCATCGCACCGGTTGGACGTGGTGGTCGCGGCCGACGTCGCCGAGGAGGTCGCTCGCGCCCACGGCTACGAGCGCGTGGAGGGCCGCCTGCCGGAGGCGGCGCTGCCGTCGTACCGGCCCGACCCGAGCGGCCCACGGCACGCGATTCGACGCGTCCTCGCGGGGATGGGCCTCGACGAGATGGTGACGCACGCGCTCATCGGCCCGGACGACCTGGCACGAGCCGGACTGGATCCCGCCGCCGAGAGCCTCGTACGGCTGTTCAACCCGCTCAGCGAGGACCACTCGATCCTCCGGCCCTCGATGGCACCGTCGCTCCTGTCCGGGCTCGCCGAGAACGCACGGCGCCGTCGTGCCGACGCGTGGCTCTTCGACCTCGGCAAGATCTACTGGTACGGGGCCGGCAGCACGGACCGCGAACGGCGTGCCGAGACGGCCGGGACCGGCCGGTACGAGTCCTGGGAGCTGGGAATCGCCCTGAGCGGAGCGGCGACCGCCGCGGTGCCCGGCGAGCCCGCGAGACCCGCCGACGTCGCCACGCTGAAGGGCGTCGTGGACGCCCTCCACGACGCGCTGGGAGCGCCACGGCCCTCCTATCGGTCCGAGGAGCCTGCTGAGCGCCATCCCCACCGCCATCCGGGGCGCACGGGGCTCATCTGCGACGCGACCGGTCGACCGTACGGGTCGCTGGGCGAAGTGCACCCTCGAACCGTCGAGTATTGGGACCTGGTGGGCCGGCCGGTGGACGCGTCGATCGACGTCGATCGACTCATCGACCTCGTGCCAGAGCGCACGGCAACGCGCACCCCTCCCGGAGCACAGCCGGTCGACCGTGATCTGGCGGTGGTGGTCGACGAGGCGACGTCGGTCGGTGAGCTGCTTCGCGATCGCTCGGATGAGCGCGGGACCGATGCTGGAGGACCTTCACCTGTTCGACATCTATCGCGGCGACCAGGTTGGCCGGGTCGGTCAGCTACGCCATCGCGATGCGCTTCCAGCCGATCGAGGCCGGCGACGATCGCGCCGTCGACAAGGCACTGAACAAGGTGCGCGGCTCGCTGCGCCACCATCTGGCGGCAGAGATCCGCTGAAGCGCACGCCGGCAGTTGTCGCCGCGTGGTGAGCGGCTGGTACCCTTGCGCGCGGCCCGAGGCGGATCCACGCATCGGCTGCCAATCGTTGAGGAGGAATCGATCACGTGGAGCTGCTGGCTGAGCTGAGCTGGTTCGACCTGGTGGTCATCGTTCTGCTGGCCGCCGGCGTGTTCGTCGGATTCACCCAGGGATTGATTCGCTACGTCCTGAACGCCGTGGCGGTCATCGTCGCCTTCGTCCTTGCTTCGCAGCTGAAGGACCCGATGGTCGAGCTCCTGGGCTTCTGGGACGCCTTCACGCCGGCCGGACGCGAGCTGCTCCTCTTCTGGTCCTCTTCGTCGGCTTCACGATCGGAGGGTTGTTCACGATCCGCGCCCTCTACCATCGGACGCGCCTGCCGATCATCCGCCAGCTCGACGAGATCGGCGGGGCGATCTTCGGCCTCGTCTTCGTGGCGTCCTGGTGATCTGCCTTCCAGCTCGTCGTGCTCGACAGCTTCTTCGTTCGGCGGTCAACGACACGGTGGCTGGGTGGCGAGCCTGTACGACGCATTGAACAGCTCGCTCATCGTCGACTTCCTGCGCGACGGTGCTCATTCCGACCGCAGGTTTCCTGGTCCGACCGTTCGTGCCCGAGGACTCGCCCGCCTGCTGTTCCCATGACCGTGCGACGCCACGAACCCGCATCGGTGGCCCGGAGCGGCTCGATCGTGCCTGGTTCGACCGGCCGGCAGCGGTGCTCGCGCTCGACCTGCTCGGCGCGCGCCTCGTGCACGCCTCGCCCGACGGCGCCGTCGGTGGGCGGATCGTCGAGGTCGAGGCCTACCAGGGTCCCGAGGATCTCGCTGCCCACTCCGCGCGTGGCCGGACGGCGCGCAACGCCATGATGTTCGGACCACCCGGCCACCTGCTACGTGTACCTGGTCTACGGGCTCCACCACTGCCTCAACATCGTGGCGCGGTCCGGCGCTCAAGCCCGAGGCCGTGCTGATCCGTGCGCTCGACATCGATGAAGGGGTCGCCCTGGCACGGACCCGCCGCGGACCGCGGTGCCGCGAGACGCGTCTTGCGTCGGGTCCCGGCAATGTCGGGCGGGCGCTGGGCGTCGATCGTCGCCTCGACGGCAGCGACCTCCTGGCCGGACCGATCCGCCTCGAGCCGCGGCGTGGGCCAATGGCCCGACCCGAGCGGTCCCCGGATCGGCGTCGCCTACGCGGGCGCCGTGGGCGGCGCGCCCGCTTCGCCACTGGATCGCCGATGACCCCCACGTCTCGCGTCGCTGACGCGGAGGCCGCGTCGGCTGCCGACGCGGGCACCCTTCGTGCGCTCGAGTTCGCGGCGATCACGAGCAGCTGGCCGCGCTGACCGCCTTCGAGCCGTCGCGCGAGCTCGCCCGCGAGCTGCGCCCGCTTGCCGAGCCGTTCACGTCGGCGCTCGTCCAGGACCAGACGGACGAGGCCGCTCGGCTCCTCGAAGACCAGGCGCAGGCGCTCGATCGGCGGTGCGCGCGACATCCGCGCAACCACTCGAGCGTGCGGCCCGCGCGGCGGTCGCCTGACGGCCGGCGAGCTGCTCGAGCTCGGGGCCACGCTGGAGGCCACCGAGCGCTTCGCCGCACGCCTGCGGTCGTCGAGCGGACCGCACCTGGGGACCCTCCGCGACGAGCTCGATCCGGCGCCCGAGCTCGCGGCTCGCATCGGTCGCAGCGTGGACGAGGCCGGCGAGGTTCTCGACTCCGCATCGCCCGAGCTGGCTTCGATACGCAAGCGACTGCGGACGGCGCAGGACCGGGTTCGCGAGCGGCTCAATGCCATGCTCCGGTCTTCGGCCATGGCCGGCGTGATCGGGGAGCCGATCGTCACCGTCCGCGCCGGTCGCTACGTCATTCCGATCCGCGCCGAGGCCAAGGGGCGGGTGAAGGGCATCGTTCACGACCAGAGTGCGTCGGGCGCCACCCTGTTCGTCGAGCCACCTGACCGTCGTGGCGCTGAACAATACCTGGACCGAGGCGACGCTTGCCGAGCAGGCCGAGGAGGAACGGATCCTCGAGGCTCTCTCCCGGGACGTCGAGGTCCGGGCCGAATCGCTCCGCGACAGCCTCCATGCCCTGGCACGCGCCGACCTCTGGCTCGCCCGCGCGCGGCTGGGCGAGCAGATGGACGCGGTGCGGCCCGGCTATGGCAGATGATGCGGCCGAGCTCCTGTCCGCGCGGCATCCGCTCCTCGGTGAGGGGGCGGTGCCGATCGACATCCGCCTGGGCGAACGGTTCGGTTATCGAGCGCTGGTGGTCACCGGGCCGAACACCGGAGGCAAGACGGTCTCCCTCAAGACCCTCGGCCTGCTCGCGCTGATGCACCAGGCCGGCCTGCGGGTGCCCGCGGCCAGCGGCGCACGCCTGCCGGTGTTCGCACAGGTCATGGCCGACATCGGGGACGAGCAGAGCATCGCGCAGTCCCTCTCGACCTTCTCGAGCCACCTGCGGAACGTCGTGCGCTTCGTCGCCGTCGCCGGTCCGTCGACGCTCGTGCTGCTCGACGAGGTGGGCGCCGGGACCGATCCGGCGGAGGGATCGGCACTGGCGATGGCGGTCGTGGCGCGACCTGCTCGAGGCCGGCTCGCTGGTCGCGGCGACCACCCACTATGCGGAGCTCAAGACCTTCGCGACAGAGCACCCCGGCGTGACGCAACGCCGCGGTCGAGTTCGACGTGGCCACCCTCCGCCCGACGTACCGGCTGACGATCGGTCTGCCGGGCAAGAGCCAGGCGTTCGCCATCGCGGAGCGGCTCGGGCTTGCCGGGGGACATCCTGACCGATGCGCGCCAGCGGATCTCCGCCGAACACGCGACGATGGAGGAGACGCTGGCGGCGATCGCCCGTGCCCAGGAGGAGCAGGCGACCGCGCTCGAGGCCGGCGAGCGGCGAGCGCGCCAGGGCGGCCGAAGAACGAGAACGGGCGGTGAGCGGGACGGCGCGCGCGCGACGGGAGGCCGGGGAGATCCTGGCCGACGCGCGTCGGGCCGCCGACGACCTGCTGGCTCGCGTCGAACGCGAAGTCACCGACGCGCGCCGCGAGCTGCTCGCGGCAGCGAAACATGGCATCGGGGCGCGGGACGCGAACGCCGCTGCGCTCCAGGATCTGGGGCGTCGACGTCGCGGAGCGGCGCGCCCGTTCACCAGCCGCGTCGGAGCCGGAGGCAGAGCCGGAGCCGGTGGCGAGTCGACGACGGTCTCCGCAGCCGCGGGTCGGGCTCTTCGGGCGCTCGCGGACGCTGGGCAGCACCGGGCGGATCGTCGAGATCAGCGGTCGGACCGGCCGCGTCACGATCGAGACCGAGGGCGCGCGCCTCGTCATTCCGGCCGACGACGTGGAGGTGGTGCCGGAGCCGATCAGCGGCCCGACCGCCGCGCGATCGTCGAGGCCGAGGAGCTGCGCCGCCGCGCCGCCGCGCGCGTGTCACCGAGCATCGATCTCCACGGCGAGCGTGTCGAGGCCGCGCTCGAGCGTCTCACCGCCTACCTGGACGATGCCCTCCTGGCGGGCCTCGACAGCGTCGTCATCGTCCACGGCGTCGGGACCGGCGCACTGCGACGCGCGGTTCGCGAGGCACTGCGAGAGCACCCTCGGGTACGGTCCTTCCGCGGCGGACGCAAGGACGAGGGCGGCGAGGGCGCCACGGTCGCCGAGTTCTAGGGCGCCGCTGGGAGCCGGGGTCGGTGTCAGGCGTTGGCCCGGGCGTGGCCGTCGGCGCAGGAGTCGGCGTGGCGGTGGACTCGGGCGTCGGCGACGGTGAGGGGGTGGGCGACGGCGACGGCGAGGGCGTGGGCGACGGGGTCGAGGTCGGCACCTCGCCCGGGCGTGCACTCCTCGGTCGGGGCGAACGGCGCGTCGAGTCGGTCCGGGGAAGGGGACGCGGACGCCGCCGTTGAGCTCGTCCTCGCGGCCCGTCCAGTCGTCGATCCAGGCGAGGTTCGCCGCCTCCCAGGTCGGGTGCGCATGCCTCCCACCCGCGAGGTCGAGATAGAGCTCCTCGAGTGCGGCTCGGGCGGAGCCGGCTCTGCGGATGGATCGGGCGAGGCGTCCGGCTCGGCGCCGCGGCCTCGAAGTCGCCGCAGCCCTCCTGCCAGATCTTGCCGGTCTCGGCCTCGATCGCGAGCTCGCGATGCGTCGGTGTCCGGCTGCGTCGGCGCGCGGTCGCTCGCGCGCAGCTCGGTCACGTGGTCTCGGTGTGCTCGCCGGGGAGCATGCCGCTGATCGCGTCGATCGTCGACCTCGGTGACGCCGTCTCGGCCGTGTGAAGTCGTGGACCGGCAGCTCGTTGAGCTCCGCCACCTCGGCCATGTAGTCGTGCCAGATGAAGGTCGGACCATCGGCGGCGAACACGTCCTGGATCGGCGAGAAGTCGCTGTTGCCGACCCACACGCCGGTCACGATGGCGCCCTCGGTCGATCGGGGTCGTCCGGGTTCGCCGGCGAGGTAGCCGATAGGCCTGGAGGTCGCGGAAGTCGTTGGTGGTGCCGGTCTTCAGCGTCGCCGGTCGGCGACCGTCATCGGTCGTGGCGAGCTGGAAGCGCGGTCCCCACAGCGGGTTCGCGGCCGGATCGGTGTTGTCGGCCAGGATGTCGGTGACGAGGTAGGCCGATGCGGCCGACAGGACCTGCTGGCTGTCGTCGACATCGGTCTGCGTGGTCGTAGATGACGTTGCCGTCGGAGTCCTCGATCCGCTCGATGAGATACGGCGGAGCGAACTCGCCGCCGTTGGCGATCGCGCCGTAGGCGGCGGCGAGGTCGAGCATGTGCACCCCGATCGTGCCCGAGCGTGAGCGACGGCACCGCCACGGTGCTCTCCTGAGCGCGGATCCCACTCCAGCCCGAGCCGCTCGGCGAGTCGACCGACGTTGTCCGTGCCGATGAGCTGCTGCGCCTTGGCGACCGGGATGTTGAGCGAGTACTTCAGGGCATCGCGGACGCGGACCGGGCCGCGCTCGCGGTTGTCGGCGTTCGGCGCGCTGTAGCCGTCGACGATCTCGCCCTCGACGTCCATGAACATCGAGGCCGGGCTGATGCGCCGCTCTCGAAGCCGGCCGCGTAGGTGATCGGCTTGAAGGCCGACCCGGACTGTCGGTAGGCCTGGCCGATGACGTCGAAGTTCGGCTGGTGCGCCGGCGTCGCCTCGCCGTAGAAGTTCGCGCTGCCGACGTAGGCGAGCACCGCGCCGGTGCGGTAATTCACGGTCACGATCGCGTCGTTGTTGATGTTGCGGCCCTGGAGCTGGCGGATCCAGCCGCCCTCGCCGGCCGCCGCTTCGCCGTACTTCTCGATCAGCTCGGACTCGGAGAGGCGATCGATGTCGTACCCGACCTGGGCCCACTTCTCGGCGGGCGCCTGGTAGCCCTCGTAGTCGAGGGTGGTGATGATCCGCAGGCCGCCGGTGTCGAGGAGCTCCTCGCCTTCGAGCAGCTCATTCGCCTCGCGGCGCACGGCGTAGACGAAGTGCGGGGCAAGGTACGAGCGGTCGCGCGGTGGCGCCAGGATGATCTGCTCGGCAAGCGCCTCGTCGTACTGCGGGCGAGTGATGAAGCCGGAATCGAACATCTGCTCGAGAACGATGTTGCGGGTGAGGATGGCGCCGGCCGTCTCGGGCACGATGAGCCGCTCCTCGCCGTCGACGTCCTGGCGGATCGCCTCGGTGGTCGGGTCGAGGCGCGACGGCGCGCGCACGAGGCTGGCGAGCATTGCCGCCTCGCTGGTCGTCAGCTGATCCTCGGGAGCGTCGATGGTGATGTCCTTGCCGAAGTACGCGTTCGCCGCGGCCCAGATGCCGTAGGCGTTGTTCCCGTAGTAGCACCTGGTTCAGGTACATGGCTCGATGATCCGCTGCTTGCCCTCGGTCCCCGGGATAGCGGTCGATCGAGCTGCAGCGCCAGCAGGCCTCCTTGACCTTGAGCTCCAGCCGGCGCTCCGGGTCGGCCGTGATCTCCGCATCGAACAGCGCGCATGCCGACGAGCTGCTGGCAGATCGTGCGGGCGCCGGAGACCGTCTCGCCGGCCTGGAAGTTCTGGAGGAAGGCGCGCGACGATTGCCTGCGAAGTCGACGCACGGGTTCGACCAGAACGTCTGGTCCTCGGCCGCCACCTGGGCGTCGATCATGACCTGCGGGATCTGCTCGAAGTCGATCGCTCGCCGATCCTCGACGGCGAATGAGGCGAGCTCGATGCCGTCCGCGGACAGGACCGTGGACCCCTCGGCGAGATCGAAGTTCTCGATCTGTGCGACGTCGGGCAGGTCGCTGGTGAACGACGCGTACACGTTCACCAGCGAGGACGAACAGGCCGATCGCCAGCGCGCCGAAGACGGCGAGAATGATGCGGGGGAGTGCGGTCGAGCCAGGTCGACGGCGGCCGGATCGCTCCCACCGGTGCCCCGTGGCGCGCCGCGCGGGCGGGCGGCGGTGGTCGTCGGGTCATCGCGCGGCAGCGTAGCACGGATCGGGTCGGTGCGCCTATACTCATGCCCCGATGGACGACCCGCAACGCAGCGCACCGCCGTCCTCGACGATCTCGAGTGGCGCCGCATGATCGCCGACCACACCGACCTCGACGCCCTGCGCGCCGCGATGGCCGCCGGGCCCCTCACGTACTACGGTGGCTTCGACCCGACCGCCCCGAGCCTGCACTTCGGCAACCTCGTCCTGCTCGTCACGATGCGTCGCCTGCAGCTGGCCGGGCATCGGCCGATCGGCCTGGTGGGCGGCGCGACGGGACTCGTCGGCGATCCGAGCGGGCGCACGTCGGAGCGCACGCTCAACGACCCGGACGTCGATCGCCGGCTGGGTGGAGCGCATCCGCTCCCAGGTCGAGCGCTACCTCGATTTCGAGCGGTCCGAACGCGTGCCGTCATCGTCAACAACCTCGACTGGACCGCGCGGATGTCGCGCCATCGACTGGCTGCGGGACGTCGGCAAGCACTTCAGCGTCAGCCGCATGCTCGCCAAGGAGTCGGTCAGCGCCCGGCTCGAGGCCGGCGGCATCAGCTACACCGAGTTCAGCTACCAGGTGATGCAGGCGGTCGACTTCCTCGAGCTCTACCGTCGACACGGCTGCACGCTCCAGCTCGGCGGCAGCGACCAGTGGGGCAACCTGACCGCCGGCGTCGACCTCATCCGGCGCGTCGAGGGCGCGACGGTGCACGCGCTGGCGACGCCCGCTCATCACCCGGCCCGACGGCGCAGAAGTTCGGCAAGAGCGACGGGCACGACGCTCTGGCTCGATCCCGCGCTGACCTCGCCGTTCGCCTTCTACCAGTGGTTCCTCAACGTCGATGACTCGCGTGGTGGGCACCTACCTGCGCGTCTTCAGCTTCCGCACGCACGACGAGATCGAGGCGCTCGAGGCTGCCGTTGGCGCACGACCCGAGGCACGGGAGGCGCAGCGGGCGCTCGCGGACGAGGTGACCGCGCTCGTCCATGGCCCGGAGGCCGCCGCCGGGGCGGTCGAGGCATCGCTCGCGCTGTTCGGGCAGGGCGACCTCGCCGCGCTCGACGCCGCGACCCTCGAGGCGGCATTCGCCGACCTGCCGCGGGCGGACGTGGCACCGGGGAACGGGATCCCGTCGGTGCTCGACCTGCTCGTCGCCTCGGGCCTGTCGGAGAGCCGCGGGCAGGCGCGCCGCACGCTCGCCGAGGGCGGAGCCTACGTCAACAACGCGCGCGTCACCGATCCGACGGCGGTGCCCCAGCTCGACGACCTGCTGGCGGGGCGCTGGCTCCTCCTGCGGCGTGGGAAGCGGAGCCTGGCCGTCGCCGAGGTGACCGGGACATGAAGCTCGCCTTCGCGACCGGCGCCCTGGCGTCCGGGCTCGTGCGGTGGGGGACTCACCGGGCTCATCATCTGGGTGGTCACGCTCGTCACCGGCTCCACCGATCCGTGGTCGGTGGCACCGGTCGTCGTGGCAGCGGTCGCGGCGCTCGTCGCCGGCTGCGACCTACTTCGCCGAAGTGATCGTCTACCGCGGTCCGCTGGCAGCGCCGGCGTGCGATCGGCGAGCCCTGGGCCTACCGCGAGGCTTGACGGCCGGCCTCAGTGGCCGGCGCGCTCGGCGCCGTGGCCGTTCGACGCGGCATCGGCGACGACCCTGTCGGCGATGTTGTGCGGCACCTCGGCGTAGTGGTCGAGCTTCCAGCTGAACCGTCCGCGCCCCTGGGTGATCGAGCGCAGCTCGGTGGCGTAGTGGAACATCTCGGCCTGCGGCACCTGCGCCTGCAGGTGCTGCATGCCCTCGGCGGAGTCCATGCCCAGCACGTGACCGCGCTTCGAGGTGATCTGGCCCATCACGTCGCCCATGTACTCGTCGGGCACGACGATGTCGACCTCGAGGATCGGCTCCAGCAGGGTCGGCTGAGCCGGCGTCGAACGCCTTCTTGAGCGCCTGCGACGCGGCGACCTTGAAGGCCATCTCCGAGGAGTCGACGGTGTGGTACGAGCCGTCGACGAGCGTCGCCTGCAGGTCGACCACCGGGTAGCCGGCGAGCACGCCCTCGGCCATCGCCTCGCGCAGGCCCTTCTCGACGGCCGGGATGTACTGCTTCGGCACCACGCCGCCGACGATCTTGTCGCCGAACTGGAAGCCGGTGCCCATCTCGGCCGGGGCGAACTCGATGACGACGTGCCCGTACTGGCCGTGGCCGCCGGTCTGGCGCTTGAACTTGTTGTCGATGCGCGCCGGCCTGGCGAATCGTCTCGCGATACGGCACGCGCGGGCGTGGCCGTGCGCGACCGCTGCGCCGAACTTGCGCTTGAGCCGATCGACGATGACGTCGACGTGTGCGTCGCCCATGGCGGTGAGGATCGTCTCGCCGGTGCCATCCTCGCGACGGATCTGGACGGCTCGGCTCCTCCTCGGCGAGCCGATGGAGCGCCTGGCCGAGCTTGTCGAGATCGGCCTTCGACTCGGGCTCGATCGCGACCTGGAGCGACGGCGCCGGGAAGTCGAGCGGCGGCAGCTCGACGGCGCTGCGACCGGTCGGCGACGAGGGTGTCGCCGGCCGAGCGTCGAGGTGAGCTTCGCCACCGCGGCGATGTCGCCCGGGCCGACCTTCGGCAGAGGCTCGGGTCCTTGCCGTGCACCGCGAGCAGGTTGCCGACTCGCTCCTCCTCGCGCCGATTGCGTTGAAGACGTGCCCCTGGCCGGTCAGGCGTGCCGCTGATGACGCGGAAGTAGGTGAGCCGCCCGACGAACGGGTCGGCGGTGGCCTTGAAGACCTGCGCCACGAACGGGGCGTTCGGATCGGGTTCGATCTCCTTGCCGTCGGCCGTGGTCCGAGCGCCCGACCTCGGCGGGGGAGGGGACGTGCTTGACGATCATGGCGAGCAGCTCGCGCACGCCGATGTTCTTGGTGGCCGAGCCGACGAAGACCGGCACGACGCTGCCCTCGCGCGTGCCCTTGTGGACCGCGGCCTCGATCTCCTCGTCGGTGAACGGCTCGCCCTCGAGGTACTTCATCATCAGCTCGTCGCTCGCCTCGGCGGCGGCCTCGACGAGCGCGTCGCGGCGGGTGTGCTCGATCCCCTCGAGCTCGTCCGGGATCGGCACCTCCTGTCGGGTCGCCGCCCTCGTAGATCGTTGGCGTGCTCCTCGATGACGTCGACGTAGCCGCGGAACGACTCGGCTGAGCCGATCGGCAGGTAGACCGGCGCGATCTTCGCACCGAACCGGGCCTTCAGCTGGTCGAGCGTGGCGTCGTAGTTCGCGTTCTCGCGGTCCATCTTGTTGACGAAGATCATGCGCGGCAGCCCGCGCTCGTCGGCCAGCCGCCAGACCTCCTCGGTCCCGACCTCGACGCCGGCCGAGGCATCGACGACCACGATCGCCGCGTCGACGGCCGCCAGCGCCTCGACGACGTCGGCCTGGAAGTCGGCATAGCCGGGCGTGTCGACGATCGTGATCCGCGTGCCGTCATGCTCGAGCGAGCCGATGGCGAGGTTGATGCGACTGGCTGCGCTTGTGCTCGTCGGGATCCCAGTCGAGCGTCGTCGTGCCCGCCTCGACGGTGCCGAGGCGGGAGATCGCGCCGGCGTCGAACAGCATCGCCTCGGCGAGGCTCGTCTTGCCGGCGCCACCGTGGGAGATGAGGGCGACGTTCCGGATCCTGTCGGGGGTGGTCGGCTTCATCGGTGCTCCTTAGCGCGTGCGTGCTCGAGTCGCCGAGGCCGATGGTTCCGCCTCGGGCGGTCGGTTGGCAGGGAGTGGGACGTCATTATATGGGCCGTGGGGCCGTCCATCGGCTCGTCACTTGCTACGGATGCATCTCCATGCGTTCGCTCATCGCCCACGTCGACTACGTCACCGATCCGGAGAGCTCGCCCGATCCCGTCGGCTTCATGCTCGACGCACTGGCCAGCCCGGGTGCGATCCCGCTGCTGCTCGCCGGCGCGCTGGTGGCGCTCGTCGTCGTGCTCGCGTGGGGCCGATGGCGTCCGGCCGAGGCGGCCCGCGCGCGCTTCGTCGAGCGCGCCGAGAACTACCGCGAGTACCTGCCATGGATCGTCCGGCTCTCGGTCGGCCTGGTGCTCATCGGATCGGGCGTCTCGCGTGTCCTCTTCCTGCCGACCGTCGACGCTGCGGGGTGGGCCGCGCTGGCCCTCACCGGCACCGGGTTCCTGCTGCTCCTCGGGCTGGCCGTCCGGCCGGCGGCGCTGGTCGCCCTCGGGCTCTATGCCGTCACCCTGGCCGGCAATCCTGAGCTGGTGATGATGCTCGACGTTGCCGGCGCCCTGGGCGTCGTGGTGCTGCTCGGCCCGGGGCGGCCATCGCTCGACGACCTGCTGCGTGCGGCCTTCCCGCGCGGCCCGGGAGCGCGAGCCGCGACCGAGAACCTGCTGAGCGGGCGCTACGACGATCTCGTGCCGCTGCTCGTGCGCCTCGGCCTGGGCGGTGCATTCGCGGCCTCGGGGATCGCGGACAAGCTGCTCATCTACGACCAGGCGCTGGCGGCGGTGGACCGCTACGACCTCACCGCGGTCGTGCCCGTCGCCCCCGAGCTGTGGGTGCTCGGGGCGATCCTGATCGAGACGGCGCTGGGCCTCGCCATCATGGCCGGCGTGCTGACGCGGTTCAGCGCCGTCATCGGCTTCGCGGTGCTCACCCTCGCGCTCTTCGCCCTGCCGGATGACCCGGTGATCGCGCATGTCGGGCTGTTCGGCCTCTCCTCGCTGCTGGTGATCACCGGGGCCGGCCGATGGAGTCTCGACCACGTCGTGCTCGGCCCGCTCGGCGAGCGACTCCGTCGTCGCTGAGGGTCGAGCGGTCCGTTTGGTAGAATCGGCGCTCCCGACCGAGCACGAGTTGCCGCCCGCGAGTGCCGCCGCCGTCCGAGCGACGGCGCGCGCGCCAGGCGAGGAGGACCGATGTCAGGCCACAGCAAGTGGTCCACGATCAAGCGGCAGAAGGGCGCCAACGACGCGAAGCGTGGCGCGCTCTTCACGAAGCTCGCTCGCGAGATCATCACCGCCGCGCGCCAGGGTGGCGGTGACGCCGAGACGAACTATCGGCTGCGGATGGCCATCGAGAAGGCGAAGTCGAACTCGATGCCGGCCGACAACATCAAGCGCGCCGTCGAGCGCGCGACCGGCGCCGGCGCTGACGCCGAGCAGTACGAAGAGATCACGTACGAGGGGATCGGCCCCGGCGAGCGTGGCCGTGATCGTCGCGGCGATGACCGACAACCGGAACCGCACCGCCTCGGAGATCCGAAGCGTGTTCAACAAGGTCGGCGGAACCCTGTCGACGGTCGCGTGGCAGTTCGAGCAGAAGGGCGTCATCAGCATCCCGCTCGACGGGCGGCGATCCGGACGAGCTGACCCTGGCGGCCATCGATGCCGGGGCGGCCGACGTCGGCGCGCCGGACGGCGGCAGCATCATCGTCACCACCGAGCCGACGGACCTCGAGGCGGTGCGCGAGCGCTCGCTGAGCGCTGCGGGCTACGAGGCGGAGTCGGCGGACCTCTCGATGGAGCCGACCACGACGGTCGAGATCAGCTGACGAGAAGACCGCGAGGGCGGTGCTCGGGTTCATGGAGCGGCTCGAGGATCTCGACGACGTGCAGAACGTCTACGCCAACTTCGACATCCCCGCCGAGCTCTTGGAGCAGCTCGAGGCGCAGGTCGCCTAGCCGGAGGCGCTTCGAGCTGCGGGCGACCTCGACGCCGCGGAGGGAGGGTTCGCGGCGCCGAGGTACCCGCTGAGCAGTGCTCCGACGTCCGGCACGGTCTCCTGGCGGAGGCGGTAGCGCTTGGAGCTCGACGCCCACCGACACGAGGCCGGCGGCGCGCAGGATGATCATGTGGTGGTGCATCGTCGTCTTGGCGACGCCGAACACCTCGGCCAGTTCCATGAGCGTCATCTCGCCGTCGGCCAGCGTGCGCAGGATGCGCAGCCGCTTCTCGTCGCCGAGCGCCTTCGAGAGGCGGACGAGCCGCAGCGGCGGGGTATCGGTCTCGGCGGTGACGCTCTCGTCGGCGACCGGGTAGATGATGAGCAGCGCGTCGCCGACCTCCACGTGCCCGACGAGCGGGCGCTGGAAGAAGCTGGCGATCAGAACCGATCGGTCGATGCCGGGTCGTGGCGCGAACTCGACGCCGTTGGTGGCCGTGGGGATGAACTGGTCGAGTGGAAGGTCGCGCTGGAGGTCGCGCTTGCTCGGCCGCATCGCGCTCGAGGATCGGCATGATGGTCAGCGACTCGGATTCCAGACCCGGTCGGCCCACGGCTTCGAGAGCGGCGACCAGCTCGTCCCGATAGGCGGCCGCGTCCGCCTCGAGCACCGACCGCAGATAGGAAGTCCAGGGCTCGTACTCGGGATGCGAGGTGCGTAGGAACTCGTCGATGCGCCTCGGCATCGCCGGCAACGGCCGCGCGGATCGTCGCGGGCGGCGTCATGCGCCGGGTGTCACGCGCATAGAACTGGACGAGATGGAGCTTCACCTCGTCCGGGTCGGTATCCCGCAGGTGCGCCAGGAACGACGGCACGTCACGCGGGGCCGGCGCACCGTAGGCGAGGCCGATCAGGTGGCGGAACGGGTCGACGCCACCGAAGCCCAGCGCCGAGAGGCGATCGATGAGGTCGTCGCCGGCACGCGCGCGCGCCTCCTCGACCCAGGCAGGACCGATCTCGTAAGTCTCGGCGTCATGGGTATCGATGGCGGCCACGATCGAGTGCAGCAGCTCGTACGCGGGCGCGGCCTCGATCGTGAGCGATGGCGGTGCGCCGGGTCGGCGGGCGGGTGCCATGGCAGTGCTCCTCCGTGGAGGTCAGATGGTGCGCGCGATGGTCGTCGGGCGGCCGGGTCGCTCGACCACGTCGCCGCTCAGCGAGCTCCCCACGGCGATGAGGAGATGGCCGATGCGGACGCGCAGGCCGCCGCCCGCGACCGTCTGCGACCGGCGTGCGCGGACACGCAGGGTGCGTTGCCGATGCTGGTGGAGGCGGTCCGTGACGGCGGGGCTCGGAATGATCATGGGTGTGATGCCGTCCTTTCGTCCGACGGGAGTAGTCGCGTCCGACTCAATTCGAACTGTGGGCAGCATACGACGCCTATCGAACGCTGTCAAGCATTCCGGACGAGATTTCTCGAACTGCATGTCGACCCGCCGGCAGGCGGGTACCATGCCGGCGTGATCACCCTCGGCATCGATCCCGGCACGGCAATCTGCGGCTTCGGCGTGGTGGCGCTCGAGGACGGCCGGCTCCACATGATCGACGCGGGATGCATACGAACTCCATCGGACGCAAGTGACGCGGAGCGGCTGCGGCAGCTCCACGAGGCGCTCGGTGGCCTCATCGAGCAGCATCGGCCCGAGCGGGTCGGGGTGGAGCGCCTCTTCTTCCAGCGCAACGTGCAGACGGCGATGGCGGTCGGGCAGGCGCGGGGCGTCGCGCTCCTGGCGGCTGCCGCCGCGGGTGTCCCGATCGACGAACCCACGCCGAACGAGGTGAAGCAGGCGGTCTGCGGCAACGGCTCGGCTGACAAGGCGCAGGTCGCCACGATGGTCGAGCGTCTTCTCGGCGTCAGCCTGTCCGGCGTCCCCGACGACGCCACCGACGCGCTCGCCATCGCCATCGGCTGCGCGCATCGGGCGGCGGCCCGGCCGAAGGCGGTGATCGGGTGATCGGCTCGCTGCGCGGGACCGTCACGCACCTCGGCGCGGACTACGCCCTCGTCGAGGTCGGGGGGATCGGATACCGGGTCATGGCCGGGCCGGCCCTGCTCGGCCGGCTACGCAAGGGGAGCGAGGCATCGGTCTACACCCATCACCTCGTGCGCGAGGACCAGCAGGCGCTCTTCGGCTTCGCGACGACCGAGGAGTTGGGGTTCTTCGAGCTGCTCATGACGGTCTCGCAGGTCGGCCCACGGCTGGCCCTGGCGATCACGTCGGCCCACGCGGTGACCAGGCTGCAGCTCGCGATCGTGACCGATGACGTCGACGTCTACACCTCGGTCTCCGGCGTGGGCCGCAAGACGGCGCAGCGGATCATCCTCGAGCTGAAGGAGAAGGTGCACGCCGCCGGCATCGCCGCCGGGGGAGCTGCGTCCACCGACTCCGACGTGGTGGCGGCCCTCGAGTCGCTCGGCTACTCGGCGACCGAGGCTCGCCGTGCGGCCGGGGCGGTCGCGGGGACCGACGGCGAGCTCGACGCTCGCATCAAGGCCGCGCTCCAGGAGCTTGCGCGCAGCCGATGATCCCGGTCTCCGACCCGTGGAGCGATCCGAAGATCGCGGAGCGGATCCTCCGCTCATTCCGCGTCTGGGCGGTCGTGGGCTGCTCGTCGGACCCGGCCCGTCCCTCGCATGGCGTCGCGCGCTACCTGCTCACCCAGGGATATCACGTCGTGCCGGTGAACCCGAACGAGGAGCGCGTGCACGGCTTGCCGGCCTACCCCGACCTTCGGTCGGTCCCCGCCGATGCGCAGGGCCCAATCGAGGTCGTCGACCTGTTCCGTCGCTCGGACGCGGTGCTGCCCCACGTCGCCGAAGCGATCCAGATCGGGGCGAAGGCGGTCTGGATGCAGCTGGGTGTCTGGAACCAGGAGGCGGCCGAGCTGGCGGCCCACGCCGGGCTGCTCGTCGTCATGAACCGGTGCCCGGCCATCGACCACCCGGCCCTGATCGGCGCGCAGCGTCCCGAGGGTTGAAGCGGGGCCAACCGCCCGCGGGTCAGTCGCGACGCAGCACGAGGCCGATGTGGCCGTACGGTGGGCGCGGATCGGCGTACGTCTTCACGCGAGGATCGTCGGCAGACTCGGCGCCGACGTCCCAGAGGCGGTTCTGCGCATCGAAGCTCACCTCGGCCAGCTGCGCCCATCGATCGAGCATGCGAAGCCCGATCTCGTTGACGAGGTGCTGGATCGACAGGCTGACGAACTCGTGGAAGACGGCGTTCGCCAGGTCGGCGACCTGCTCCGAGGCGACGTACCGCGCAGGATCGCCGAGGACGGCATCGGCGGCATCGGTGTATCGCCAGCCGATCCGCATCCAGATGTAGAGCGGTCGATCGGGCCGCTCGGGGAGCGTGGTGTGCTGGTCCCGGGCGAAGTCGGCGAAGGCGGACCCCGTGATCTTGACGAGCTGGAGGTCGCGGCGCCCGGATTCGTGGTCGGTGATCGCGACATCGCCGTCGTCGTCCCGCGCCAGCTCGAGGCGCGCCGCCCCGGCGTCGCATCGATCCCGGCTGAACAGGCGGTCGGACGTCTCGAAACCGCCATCGCCGGGCACGAGTGCCGCCGGGAACGGGAGGTCGCGGCCAAGCATCGTCACCCGCTCCATGTGGGGATAGGTCGCGAGGAACGCGGTGCCGACCTCGAGCAGCCATTCCTCGAGGCATCGCGCGCGGGCCTGGAGCGAGGTGGCGTGGATGAAGTTCTTCATCGTGTCGGTCGCCACCACCCGACGGTTGTCGCCCTTCGTGTACGCGTCGAGGAATTCGGTGCCGTGGACGACGACCTCGATCTCGGCCGCGGCCAACGTGTTGTCACGCCCGGAGAACGGTGACTCGGGGATGACGGTGATGCCGGTCAGCGGCTCCGCGTACGTGCGGTAGACCTTGACGTCGGCCTTGCCGTAGCGAATCTCGTGCTGCATGGGTCGATCCTAACCGCTGCGATCAGCTCCGGAGCTTCGCCAGGCGATCCGACGCGATGTGAACCACGTCGTCGAGGCCGCGCCGGAGCTCGCTGATCCGCTCGTCGCGGAGCGACAGCTCGAGGATCGGGACGATCGCCGAGCGCGGCCGGCCGGCCACGAAGATGACGAACCGGAAGCCGAAGATGCGCTCGTAGGCCTCATTCAGCGCCTCGAGCTCGTCGGCGATCCACGGCTCGGGCTGGGGGCGGTCGTCACCGTAGCCCTGCTCGTCATGCGAGAGCTCGCTCACGGCGTTCGGATCGGCGCCGATCCGTGGGTGGGCGTTCAGCAGCTCGATCTGCTCGTCCTCGGGCAGGCTGCGCGCCAGGTCCCGGGCGCGACCGATCAGTGTCGCGTCGTCGCCGAACGGTCGCTGCGCCGCCAGCCGCTCCAGGAATCTCGGCGCATCCTCGAACAGGGGACCGAGAAGGGCCGCGGCAAGCTCCGGCGGCAGCGCATCGACGTCATCGATGCGCGGGAACGGACGGCGGGGGAGTGATGAGAGCGTCGGGTCGAGCTCCATCTCGACGAGGTCGCGGATCGGGAGGTTGCTGACCGGATTGACCGTCGGGATGGTCGGCTTGGCCGTGGCCCTGTCGGCATCGGCGGCTCCGTGGTGGACGCAGGCCACCGTCAGCCCGCGCCGCAGGTACCAGCGAATCGCGTCGAGGTTGTCGCTGGTGGTGACGAGCCACAGGCGGGAGGCGTGCGACGCCTCCGCCACGCGCAGTGCCGTCTCGAGCAGGCGCGTTCCCGCCCCGACGCCGCTGACCTCGCTGTGAAGCGTGAGCACCTCCAGGCCGCGGTCGCTCTCGTGGACCGTGAGGAGCGCGACCGGCCGACCGTCCAGCTCCGCGACGATGCCCTGCTGATCGGTGGGATCGAGCAGCTCGCCGAGGCGTGCAACGCGGTGGTCACCGCCCTGGTGACCACCGATCAGCTGGCGCGCCCACTCGTGGTCGGCGACCTCGAAGTCGCGGACGTCGAGGGTCACCGAGTCAGCTGCCGCGGTAGGTGCTCATCCCGTACGGGCTGAGCAGGAGCGGCACGTGGTACGACCGCGACGTATCGGTGACGCGCAGCGCGTACGCGGCCGACTGAAAGAAGGCATCGGGGTCCTCGGCGTAGCCGCCCACGTCGAACGCCAGCTGGTAGTCGGCCTCGGTGAGCTCCCCGCCGTCGAGAAGGTCGCGGATGCGTCCGTCGGCGTCGGTCTGCAGCTCGCTCAGCAGCTCGGGCCGGCCGTCGGGGTCCAGCCGAAAGAGCGCCACGTCGAGACCGGGCGCCGGCTCACCGGTTGCGAGGTCGAGGACGTGAGTGCTGATCGTCGGCCGCGCCGCTGCCATGGGAATGCCCTCCGCTATGCTCGGCGAATGATGACCGATGCGCCGATCGCGCGCACCGCGCGGGTCGACGTGCTCCTCACCGGCTCGGCGGGTCCGGCGGTCGCGAGCACCTGCTCGCTCATCCGCGATGGGGACGCGACGATCGTCGTGGACCCGGGACTGGCCCCGTCCCAGGCGGCCATCCTCGACCCGCTCCGAGTGCTCGGTGTCCACGCGACGGACGTGACCGATGTCGTGCTCTCGCACCATCACCCGGATCACGCACTCAACGTCGCGCTCTTCCCATCGGCCCGGGTTCACGATCACTGGGCGATCTACGACTTCGCCGGCCGATGGGATGCCGTGGAGGCGGAAGGTCGCGTGCTCGCCCCGTCGGTGCGGCTGCTGCGGACGCCGGGGCATTCGGCGGAGGACATCTCGACCATGGCCGGCACCGCGGATGCTGTCGTGGTGTTCACCCACCTGTGGTGGTCGGAGGTTGGCCCGGCCGAGGATCCCTACTCGCCCGATCCTGCCGTGCTCCACGCGTCGCGTCGTCGGGTGCTCGAGCTTGCCGATCTCATCGTCCCCGGGCACGGCGCGCCGTTCCAGCCCACGGACGCGACGCCCCGATAGCGGCGTATCCTGCGTCCCATGTCTGACCTGAAGATCCGCGTGGGGGACGACCTCCACTTCACCGCGCGCTGGGAAGCCGACGCGCCGCTGACCCGCGAGGCGCTGCGACCCTGGTTCCCGATCCGATCGCAGCTGATCCACTGCAAGTGGAGCGGCGAGTCGACCTGGATCCCCTTCGGCGAGCAGCGGCCGGACGTCGGCTACGAGAACCACACCGCGCATCCCGCGCCGGGGCAGATCCTCATCTACACCGGCGAGATCAGCGAGTGCGAGATCCTCTTCCCGTACGGGGCCTGCAGCTTCAGCTCCCGGGTGGGACCCCTGGCGGGCAACCACTTCGCGACGCTGACGAGCGGGCAGGAGCAGCTGGCGGAGATGGGGAGGCGGGTCCTGTGGGAGGGCGCGCAGGAGATCGAGATCAGCGAGGCCGGCTGACGCGGTGACCGATCTCGTCGTCGCCGGCGGCACGGTCGTGACGCCCGACGGTCCGCTGCGAGCCGATCTCTCGGTCGCCGAGGGGCGGATCGAACGGATCGGCACCGATCTTCCCCGCGAGGGCATCGAGGTCCTTGACGCCAGCGGCCTGCTGGTCCTTCCGGGCGTGGTCGACGTCCACACCCACGTCCGTCTCTCCGACCCGGATCACCCTGACCGCTTCGAGCGCGACCTCCGGGCGGCCGCGCAGGGCGGGACCACGACCGTCCTCACCTTCAACAACCCGGGGACCGGGATCAGCGAGCACGGCTCGACTTCGCTGCTTCGTGGCCTCGACGAGTTCCGGGAGCGGACGGCGGGTCGCGCGGCCGTCGACTACGGGCTCTGCGCGGTCGTCAGCGCTCAGCAGCCGGATGCGCTCGACGAGCTGCCGGAGCTGATCCGCCGCGGCGTGCCGACCTTCAAGGCCTTCATGGTCTACGACTTCGCCGTCGCCGCCGACGACCTGCCACGGCTGCTGCGGACCGCGGCGCGCCACGGCGGGATGCTGATGCTCCATTGCGAGGATCCGGACATCATCGACCCGCTGGTGGCGGGCGCCCTTCAGCGCGGCGATATCGGCCCGCGCCACCATGCCAGCACGCGGCCCGTCGAAGCCGAGGCGCGCGCCACGCGCCGTGCGATCGACCTTGCCCGCCGCGCCGAGGCTCCGCTCTACATCGTCCACCTGTCGTGCGAGGCGGCACTCGAGGCGGTGGCCGAGGCGAGGGCGCGCGGCGAGCCGGTCCACGCGGAGACCTGTCCGCAGTACCTGTCGCTGACCGACGCGTGCTACGACGACCCCGACGAAGCCGAGGTGATGAAGCGCGTCATCTCGCCACCGCTCCGCTCCCGTACCGATGTCGAGGCGCTGTGGGCCGGTCTGCGCGAGGGAATCCTGGAAGTGGTCGCGAGCGATCACGTCCCGGACCGCGTCGACACCGAGAAGCGCCTTCCGCCGCCGCCGTTTCCCGAGATCAGTAACGGCGCCCCTGGCATCGAGACCCTCCTCAGCGTCGTGTACTCCGAAGGGGTCGCCGCAGGCCGCATCGACCTGCGGCGCCTGGTCGACATCCTCGCCGCCGCGCCCGCGCGGCTCTTCGGGCTGCCATCGAAGGGAGCGCTCGAGCCGGGCCGGGATGCCGACCTCGTCCTCTGGGATCCCTCGGCACGGCGGACGCTGCGCCAGGCCGATCTGCATCACTCCAGTGACTTCACGCCATACGAGGGCATGGCGGTCCGCGGCGAGGCGCGGAATGTGCTCCTGCGGGGGCGGCCCGTCGACCATCCGATGGGGCGGTTCCTGGAACGCCGCCTGGCGTGAGGCAACCCCGGCAGCGCGACGGGCGTCTCTCCGACATGCGGTTCTGGCTCGTGGCCGTCGTCGTGCTCCTCGCCGCCTGTGGCGCGCCGGGGTCGCCTGCCACGCCATCGGCCTCCACCACGGTCGATCCGACGGGCGCCTGGCAGCTCGCGTCGGCGACCATCGACGGCCGCGCGCTCGAGCTGCTCGATGATCACCCGATCACTGCGGTCATCGATGCGTCGAGCATCGGTGGCACATCGGCCTGCAACCAGTACGGTGGCCGCATCGAGGTCGCGGGAGCAGGCATCGTCATCGGCAATCTGGGCGCGACGGAGATGGCGTGCGGTGCGGATGCGGTGATGGCGCTCGAGCAGGCCTACCTGGCGGCCCTCGTCCGCGTGCGCGCCATCGAGGTCATCGACGGTCGGCTGGCCCTCCGGGGCGAGGACGTCGACCTCCGGTTCGATCGCCAGGTCGAGCCGCCGGTGGCGGACCTCGTCGACACCACCTGGGTCCTCGAGACGATCTTCGTCGGCGACGTCGCGAGCCCGCCCGCCGGCGACCCCGCAACCCTGGAGCTCCGGCCGGACGGTACGTTCAGCGGGTCCACCGGCTGTCGCACGTTCACCGGCCGGTGGGTCGAGTTCGGTGCGCAGATCGATGCGCCCGACCTGCGGATGGGCGAGACCGAGTGCCCCGCCGAGCTTGCCGGCCAGGACTCGCACGTGGTCAGCGTGATCGGCGACGGATTCGTGCCGACGATCGATGGCGACCTGCTCACGCTGCTGGATCCCGGGGGCGTCGGCCTGGTGTACCGGGCGGGAGAGTAGCGAGGGGACAGCAAACGACCCGGGGCCCTGGGGCCACCGGGTCGTTCGGTGCAGTGGGTGATTCGCGCCTAGCGGCGGAAGCAGTCGCTGCAGTAGACGGGCTTGCTGCCGGTGGGGCGGAACGGAACGCGGGCTTCCTTGCCGCAGCTGTCGCAGGTCGCGCTGAACATCTCGCGCGGGCGATCGCTGTAGCCGCCACCGCCACCACCGTAGCCGCCACCGCCGTAGCCACCACCAGTGCTCTCGCCGCGGGCCGCCTTCTTGGCAGCGCGGCAGGCCGGGCATCGGCGCGGCTCGCTGAACTGGCGGTCAGCGTAGAACTGCTGGTCGCTCGCCGTGAAGCTGAACTCGGTGCCGCAATCGGCACAGGTCAGCGTCTTGTCGGTGAAGGTATACAAAGAGAAACACTCCTTCTCGCGCGGCCTCAGCGAGCCATCTCGCCGTCAAGACCGTTGAGAGGAGCGTTCGTGGTGCCGCGTCGTTATCGAGTCCCATCGTGGGACGTTGCTCGAAAGAGCGTACCACGGATTCCGTGGCGAACTCAATCCCCGAATCTCGGGCGGAAACGCGCCGCCGGCGACCGGCGCGTGAGCCCTTGTCCCACCTCTGTAGACTCTGCGCCATGGCACGCGACGAGAAACTCGAGCATCTGCGGCGCGTACCGCTCTTCTCACGCATGAACCAGCGCCAGCTCGAGCGTCTCGGCCAGCTCTCAGACGAGGTCGAGGTCGGCCTGGACGAGGTGCTCGCCGAGCAGGGGCGTGTCGGCCACGAGTTCTTCATCGTGCTCGATGGGCATGTCAGCGTGCTCGACAATCGGACGCAGATCGCGCAGCTCCACCGCGGCGACTTCTTCGGCGAGATCGCCCTGCTCGATGGGCGCCCGCGTACCGCCACGGTGCGCGCGGACGGCATCACCCGGCTGCTCGTCATCGGACATCGCGAGTTCAACGCGCTGATGGACGAGTTCCCGGAGGTGCGGGAGACCGTGCTCGCCGAGGTGGCGGAGCGTCTGCGCAGGCTCGGCGGCGATCGGGAGGAGTAGCGCGTCCTCGCCGACGCCGGACGGCGCCGCGGTTAGGCTGAGCGCCATGCTCGAGCCGGACCGATGAGCCGCATCCCCGCCACCGTGCGCGGCATCACCACGCACTTCCTCCCACGGGGCGCGGCCCTCCTCTCGGCGCTGATCTTCGGTAGCTACGTGATGGGCCTGGTTCGCGACCGGATGTTCGCGCGAACGTTCGGGGCAGGGAGCGAGCTGGACGCCTACAACGCCGCGTTCGTGCTGCCCGAGCTGCTCCTGGACGTGCTGGTCGAGGCGGGCCTGGCGGCCCCCTTCATCCCGATCTTCCTCCAGCTGCGTTCCCAGGGGGACGGCGCCGAGGGCGACCGCTTCGCGCGGACCATCCTGACCGGTGCCGTGACGATCATGGGCGTGGCGGCGGTGCTCATGTTCGTGTTCGCCGAGTCGACGACCTCGTTCATCGCGCCGGGATTCACCGGCGAGCAACGCGAGCTCTACGTCTCGCTCTTCCGGGTGATGCTCGTCACGCCGATCCTGTTCGCTGCCTCGCTGACGCTCGGCCAGGTGCTCCTCGCCGAGCAGCGATTCTTCTGGTACGGCATCGCACCGCTGCTCTACAACGGCGGGATCATCATCGGCACGGTCGCCTTCAGCGATGCGCTGGGCATCTACGGACCGGCCATCGGCGCGGTCATCGGCGCGACGATCCACCTCGTCAGCCGCTTCATCGGGCTGCGCGGCAGCCGCTTCCGGGTCGGCCTCGGATGGGAAGGTGGCACTCCGGCCATCCGCGAGTTCGTGCGCCTGATGGTGCCCAAGATGGTCAGCCACCCGGTGGAACCGATGACGTTCCTCTTCTTCACCGCCGTCGCGAGCTCGCTTGCCGCCGGATCGGTGACGGCGGTCAGCTTTGCGCGCAACTTCCAGTCGGTGCCCGTCAGCCTGGTCGGGGTGGCCTTCGCGCTCGCCGTCTTCCCGGCGCTCTCCACGGCCTTCGCGACCGGGGACCGGCGCGGCTTCCTTCGCCTGCTGTGGACGAACCTGGCGAGCATCACCGTCGTCACGGTGGCGGCGGCCATCGGCCTGATCGTGGTCGGTGAGCTCGCGATCCGGGTGCTGCTGGGCGGCGGGGCGTTCGACGATCGGGACGTGGCGCTCGTAGCCACGACGCTGGCGGCGTTCGCGCTGTCGGTCCCGTTCGAGAGCATCAGCCACCTGCTCAGCCGCGCGATCTACGCCACGCGGCACACGATCCTCCAGGTGCTCGCGTCGCTGGCGGGCCTCGGGATCACGGTCGGTGCCACGCTGCTGCTCGTGGACGGAGCAGGGATCGTGGCCATACCGCTCGGCTTCGCCATCGGGCAGGCCGCGAAGACTGCGCTCCTGGCCCTTGCCCTCGCAATTCGCCTGCGGGCCTTCGGGACGGGGAGCACCTGATGTCTACGGCGCGGTGCCGCCCGCCGACGCCGGTCGGGGCGTGGTCGGCACCAGGATGACGAATCGGCCGTCACGCTCCGGGTAGCGGCCTTCGGGGCGCGTCCAGCCGGGGCCGATCGACTCGTAGCCGGGGGGACCCTGGAAGGCCGGCCAGTTGCGCTCGAGCTCCCCGAGGTCCTCGAAGTTGCCGGGCGAGTCCGATGCCCCCCAGATCGACGAGACGCGGGGGTACCAGGGGTCGAGGATGTAGGCGCCGCTGACCCGCGCGTCGTCGAAGAGGGTCGGGTCGGCGTCGGCGCGGTAGCCGGTCATCACCCACGAGTGGGCACCCCACCACGGGAACATCACCACCGGCTTGTCGAAGACCGAGATCGCGATGGCCGAGTCGCGCAGCGCATCGGTGTAGGTGTCGTACGCCCGCACCTCGTAGCCCGTGGCGCCATAGTCCGCCAGGGCCAGGCCGACCGCCGCCGGGCCCCAGCCGCCGTTCTGGCTGTCATCGAAGGCCTCCCACTCCCCGATGCGGTCCTTGATGCCCTGCTGGAATCCCTGCGAGGTGTCGCCGAGGCCGAGGATCGCCAGCACCATCTGCGTGGCCGCAACCGCGCAGTCCTTGTCGGTGAGCTGAGACGCGAACACGGCCGCCGGCTCGCCGGCCAGGTCGACGTCGACCGCGGTCCGCACGAGCGGCGTGCGCGCGGTCGCGGATGGCGCGAGCGTCGGCGCGATCGTCGGGGTCGGGGCCACGCTGGGGGCCGGCGTCACCACCACCGTGGGCAGGGTGGAGCGCTGTGGCGGGGGATCGAGGAACGTCTCGGCCCGGCTCACGAGGCGGTCGAGGCGATCGCCGACGCCGAGCACGTTGACGCGCACGGCACCGAAGCCGGTGGCGAAGAGGACGATAAGTGCGAGGGCGGCGAGGCCGAGCCGGCCCTGCGTCCCCCGCGGGATTCGAGTGCTCATGGGAATCGGCCTCAGGATGACAGTCGCATGGCCCTCCGGCAACATGGGCCCATGTCCATGCGCCGATCCCTGGCGGTCGCCCTGCTGCTGGCCCTGGGAGCCGGTCTCGCGCCGATGGCCGCTGCCGATGGTCACGTGCGGGTGCAGGTGGACCAGCAGTACGAGATCACCGCGACGCTCGATCCGACCTCGGGACGGATCGATGCGGCGCTGCAGCTCGAGCTCACCAACCGGGGTCCCTCCCCCATGCGGCACGTGGATCTCTCGGTCGTGCCGCGCGCGCTCGGCTTCCTGTCCATGGGGGATGCGATCACCGTCGACGGGGAGGCGGTCGCGACCGAGTGGACGACCGGCATCAACCTGCGCGTCCCCCTCGCGCCCCTCGAGCCTCGCGAGACCGCGACCGTGGAGCTCGCGTTCAGGCTCGACGTCGGACGGGCACCCGACGCGTTCACCGCCCGCACGAGCCGCGAGAACGGGGTGCTGAGCTTCGGGCAGTGGTTCCCGATCGTGTCGACCGAGCACGACGTGTACGGGATCGGTGACCCGCAGATCAGCTTCACGGCCGATGTGATCCGGCTCGAGCTGACGACCACCGCCGCGCTCCCGCGTGACGCGGTGGCCTGCCCGGGGCTCGTGCGTGCGCCCGCGAGCTCCGGGACGCGATGGACATGCGACAGCGAGCAGGTCCGCGATTTCAGCTTCGTGGTCAATCCGCGGTTCGCGCTGACGACGCGGTCCGTCGGCGACCACCAGATCCGCGTGTACACCGAGACCGTCCCGGGTGGCCGGACGGCCGAGCTGGCCGCGCAGGCGCTCATCGGCCTCGAAGGGACGTTCGGCGACTATCCGTGGCCGGATCTCGTCCTCGCGGAGGTGGGGTCCGGTGGCGGGTTCAGCATGGAGTACCCGCGCATGATCCACCTCACCCGCGACAAGGTGGCCGATCCGTACGTGATCAACCACGAGGTGGCGCACCAGTGGTTCTACGCCCAGGTGGGCAACGACCAGCAGGCGGAGCCATGGCTCGACGAGGCGTTTGCCGACTTCAGCGCCCGCTACCTGATGGGCATCGGGGAGAACGCCTGCTCGACGCGTCCGGTCGACTCACCGGTCTTCGCGTGGGAGGCCGGCGCGACGACCGGAGGCGACTGGTCGAGCTGCGACGGCTACTTTCACGCGGTCTTCTACCAGGGCACCGAGTTCCTCACCGCCGTGCGCTCGGCGATGGGCGATGATGCCTTCTTCGGAGCGCTGCGTGCGTGGATCGCCGAGCATCGCCACGGATTCGTGACCGGGCGGCGGCTGCTCGCCCACCTGCAACGCCGGACCGGTGCCGACCTGCTGCCCATCTACCGGGGCTATCTCGCGGACGTCGGTGCGCCGAACCCGCGATCGCATGCCGACGGGCTGCACGTCCCGCGGCCCGAGTAGTCCATCGGCGCATCGGCCATCGTCGCCTGCGCTTCCCTTGGGACGAGCCTCAGGGACGTGCGTCGGTCTCCGCGATGCGTGCGCGGACGAGCGCGGTGACGAGGCTGTCCGGGAGTGGAGCCGACGGGATGAACCGGACCGTGCCCTTCGACGTGTCGTGTCCGTGCAGCTGGTCGGCGTGAGCCTCCATCACCGACGGACTCTGGACGTAGAGGGCGCAGTGCCGTCTGCCGGCGCCGAACGAGACGAGGGGTCGTCCGCGATATCGGAAGGCGGGCACCCCGTAGGCGATCGCTTCGACCGCGTCTGGCGCTGCCGCGCGGATGACGCCGCGCAGGTGCTCGAGGGCGGAACGCTGCTCATCGGGCAGGGCCGCGAGGACGGCATCGATCTCCGGTGAGCGGTCCATCAGGTCAGGTGCGGCGATGCGCCGAGAGCACTCATTGCTCGAGCACGGACAGGACATTGCCGGCCGGGTCGGTGAACCAGGCGATCGGCGGGCCGAACTCGCGCATGATGCCCCGCTCATCCTGCTGGAACCCGTCGTAGCGCAGGAAGGTCACGCCGCGCGATGCCAGCGCGTCGACCGTCGCGTCGATGTCGGAGACCGGGAAGTTCAGACACGTGTACGTCGCCGGCCGGTGATCATCCTTGGGATAGACGAGCACCGTTGCACCGCCTCCGAGATGAAGGTTCAGCATCCCGTTCTCGTCGGTCACCTGGATCCCGAGGACCTCCGCGTAGAACGCCCGCGCGGCATCGATGTCGTTCGTCGAGAAGCCGGAGAAGGCGCGGCTGTCGCCAAGCATGGCTGCCCCTTTGCTCTGCGCTACATGTGATGAGGATTGGACGAGGCCGACGGGTCGGACTCATCGGTGACCAGTGCGCCGTACGCCGACAGCGTCAGGAACTCGGCGAAGCCGTCGTCGAGGACCAGGTCGTCCAGCAGCGCAGCGGCGTCGGACCAGGGCGCATCCGGCGCGAGGCCGCGCAGCGTGGCGAGCTCCTCGTCGCGGATGGCGGCGTAACGCTCCGCGGTGAGCGGCTGACCGTCATCGAGGACGATGCCGCGCACGCGCCATTGCCACAGCTGCGACCGGCTGATCTCGGCCGTGGCCGCGTCCTCCATCAGGTTGTTGATGGCCGCTGCGCCGTTGCCGTCCAGCCACGAGGCGAGGTACGCGAGGCCGACCGATACGTTGGCCCGCACGCCGGCCTCGGTGACGACGCCGTTCGGCACGGCGACGTCGAGCAGGTCACGCGCGCCCACCCGCACCTCGGGCCGCAGGCGTTCCTTCTGGTTCGGGCCGCTCGCCGAGCACGCCGTCGAAGATCTCGCGCGCCAGCGGCACCAGGTCGGGGTGCGCCACCCACGTGCCGTCGAAGCCGTCGGACGACTCGCGTTCCTTGTCGGCGCGAACGGCCGCCATGGCGCGCTCGTTGACCTCGTGATCGCGGCGCGAGGGGATGAAGGCCGCCATGCCGCCGATGGCGTGCGCTCCGCGGCGGTGGCAGGTCTGCACCAGCAGCTCGGTGTAGGCACGCATGAACGGCACCGTCATCGTCACCTGGGCGCGATCGGGGAGCACCATGTCGGGGCGGACGCGGAACTTCTTGATGACGCTGAAGATGTAGTCCCAGCGCCCGGCGTTGAGCCCGGCGGCGTGCTCGCGCAGCTCGTACAGGATCTCGTCCATCTCGAAGGCGGCCAGGATCGTCTCGATCAGCACCGTGGCGCGGATCGAGCCGCGCGGGATGCCGAGCGCCGCCTGGGCGGCCACGAACAGCTCGTTCCACAGCGCGGCCTCGAGGTGGCTCTCCAGCTTGGCCAGGTAGAGGTACGGACCGGAGCCCCGCGCCAGCAGCTCGGCGGCGTTGTGGAAGAACCAGAGGCCGAAGTCGAAGATGGATGCGCTGATCGGCGTCCCGTCGACGAGCACGTGGGCCTCGTCCAGGTGCCAGCCGCGGGGGCGGACGCAGAGGGTGGCGATCTCGTCGTTGAGCGCGTAGGCCTTGTCGTCGGTGTCGAAGGTCAGCCGGCGCCGAACGGCCTCGCCCACCGCCCAGTGACCGGTGACCACGTTGTCCCAGGTGGGGGAGAGCGCATCCTCGAAGTCGCACATGAAGACCGATGCGCCGCTGTTCAGCGCGTTGATCATCATCTTCGGCTCGGCGGGCCCGGTGATCTCGACGCGCCGATCGTCGAAGTCCGCCGGCGCGGGGGCGACCCGCCAGTTCGGGTCGCGGCTCTCGATCGGGTTCGGCAGGAAGTCGGGCAGCTCGCCGGCATCGATCCGCTCCTGGCGCCGCGTACGGTCGGCCAGCAGTCGCAGGCGCTCGGAGTTGAAGGACCGATGGAGCTGCGCGACGAAGTCGAGCGCCTCGGGGGTGAGAACCTCGTCGGTGTGGGCCGCATCGGTGCGGGTGAGCTGGATTCCGGATGGCAGATCGGTCATGCCGCCATTGTCCCAGCCCGCCCGATCCGTCGCGCGCCGACACGCCCATCACGTCCATGTTCGGACACGTCGAGCACGCGTCGTCGCGATCTGCTGCCCATGAGGCTGGCCGAGGCCGCTAGGACCCGGGCTCTCGATCGCCGCTGGCCACGAGGAACGGGCGGGGCCGTGTGCCCGCACGGCTCGTCTCGACCAGCGTGTCGAATCGTCGCTGGCGGGTCTCCGGCTTCACCGCCGACATCACCCAGTGCGTGGCGGTGTTGCGGTACGAGCGTCGACTGCCGATCCCAGTAGGCCCAGGCGTCGGTATCGGCCCGGAATCGCTCGATCCAGGCGATCCGGCAGCGACTGAGGCGGGCGCTCGTACGAGTAGATCTGGTCCTTGCGCCGATCGCGCTCCTCGAAGGCGCGAATGCCGGCCGGATGCATTCGGCCCGCGGCGCGCAGCTCGGCCACCTTGCCGATGTTGATCGCGCTCCAGGTCGAGCTCTTCCGGCGAGGCGTGAAGCGCTGCGCCCGCAGCTCGTCGTCGATGCGATACGTGATCCCGTCGATCCATCCGTAGCAGAGCGCCTCGTCGACCGCGTCGGGGTAGCGCATCGCGGTCTTCGGCACCCTCGCCCGGTAGAAACCGACCCAGAGCTCGTCCTCCGAGTCGTGGTGCGCTTCGAGCCACGCACGGAAGGCTGCGCTGTCGGGGAAGACCCGCACCCGGTCACGCGAAGGTCGCTGGACGGGACTCACCACCCGCCGACGTCGCGGATGAGCCGGTGCAGGACGCGAGCGGCCACAGTCCGGCGGTACTCGGCGGTCGAGCGCACGTCGTCGATCGGCTCGATCTCGTCCCGCAGCGCCGTGGCCGCGGCGTCGGCCGTCGGCAGGGTGGCGCGGGCACCCTCCAGGATCGCCTCGGTGGCGGGGACGCGGACCGGGGTGGCGGCGACGGAGCCGAGGGCGAGGCGGACGTCGGTCCAGGGGCCATCGGCCGCCGTCGATCGCCAGGCGAGCGCCATGACCACCTTGCTGATCGCCTGTGCGCGGCGGGTCCCGATCTTCCGAAAGCGGACCTGGCGATCGTCGGACAGGGGGATCCGGACGCGGACGAGCAGCTCGTCGTCGCGGCAGGCGGTGCGCCGGTAGGCGGGCCAGAATGCATCGGCCGCGACCGTGCGCTCGCCGCCGGCCGATCCGAGGACCAGCTCGGCCCCGAGCGCGAGGAGCAGCGGCAGGGTGTCGCCGGCCGGAGAGGCGTTGATCACGTTCCCACCGATCGTTCCGCGGTTCTGGATCTGAGCCGCACCGATCGTGGCGGCCGCATCGGCCAGCTCGGGCAGGTGCTCCGCGACCAGCGGCGAGCGGCGGATCTCGGTGTAGGTGGTCAGCGAGCCGAGGACGAGCGCATCGGCCTCGACCGACGATCCCGCGCAGCTCGTCAAGGGCCCAGATGTCGAGCACGCGCTCCGGCGGCTCGCCGATCTCGCCCGCGATCTGGACCATGAGGTCCGTCCCGCCCGCGATCGGCCGCCACGGCACGCCCGCCGCATCGGCGAGCAGGGCATAGGCCGCCTCCAGGCGGGTCGGGGACTCGGAGCGGGGCTCGACGGCGTTCGGCATCGGGTCAGCCGCGGAGTCCGCGGATGAAGCGGAGCAGCAGCCAGATCCCGACGATGGCGAGAAGGAGCTGGCGCGGCGTCAGGGCGAGGGTGACGTCGTGGTCCTCGACCGCATCTGTGATCGGTTCCGGGTGCTCGGTCAAGTTCCTTCCCTCCGTTCGGCGGCGAGGGCGATCGCCTCGACGATCTTCGTGTAGCCCGTGCAGCGGCACAGGTTGCCGGCGATCGCCTCGCGGATGTTCTCGTCGCTGGGCTCCGTGCCGGAGGCGAGGAACGCATCGGCCGCCATGAGCATGCCCGGCGTGCAGATTCCGCACTGGGCGCCGCCAGTCTCGAGGAACGCCTGCTGGAGCACGCCGAGCGTGCCCGGCTCGGCGAGACCCTCGACGGTCCGCACCTCGGTGCCGGCCGCCTGGCTCACCGGGACCAGGCAGGCATCGACCACCGCCCCGTCGAGCAGGACGCTGCACGCGCCGCACTCGCCCTCGCCGCACCCCTCCTTGGTGCCGGTCAGGCCAGGTCCTCGCGCAGGACGTCGAGCAGCCGTCGCGTGCCGGCGGCCTCGACCTCGACCGCCGCGCCGTTGACGGTGAATCGGAACGTCATCGCGGCTCACCCGGGTCGGTCGGGGCGCGGAATGGCATCTCGTCCCCGCCCGGCGGCAGGTCCTCGATGGGAGGCGCGCTCGGGGCCGGAGCCTCGAGCGAGACGCCGGGTGCGGGTGGCATCTCGCCGCCGGTCATCGCGGCGAGGATCCGCTCGGGGGTCGCGGGCAGGTCATGGATCCAGACGCCGGTCGCGTCATGGATGGCGGCGACCACCGCGGGGGCGCCCACATCCATCGGCAGCTCGCCGACCCCCTTCGCCCGATGCGGGACGCCGGAGAACGGCTTCTCGACCAGGATCGAGTGGATGCGCGGCGCGTCGAGGGCGGTAGGGATGAGGTACGTCGCCAGTCGGTCGTTGAGGTAGCGGCCGTCGACCAGCTTCATCTCCTCGATGGTCGCGTAGCCGATCGCCTGGAGCGTGCCGCCCTCCACCTGTCCCTCGGCCAGCACCGGGTGGATGACGCGGCCGATGTCGTCCGCGGCGACGCAGTCGCGCACCGTCACCTCGCCGGTATCGAGGTCGACGTCGACCTTCGCCACGCAGCAGGCCCAGCCGAACGCGGGGTACGCGTCGCCGCGGTAGGTTGCGTCGTCGAAGGGCTCGCCGGGGTAGGGGACGAACTGCTCGTCGATCCGCATCGGTCCCGCCGCCCGGTATGCGTCGGCGAACGGGCGCCCGGTCGCCTCCTCGACGCGCCCGCGCATCCGCTCCGCGGCCTTGATGAGCAGTCCGCCGACGACCATTGCCGTGCGGGTGGCGACGGTCGGCCCGGAGTCGGGGACGATGCGAGGTGTCCTGCGGCGCGATCTCGACCTCCCCGTACTCGACGCCGAGGGCGTCGGCCACGATCTGCGGGAAGATCGTCTTGGTGCCCTGGCCCATCTCGGTCGAGGCGGTCAGGATCCGGATGCGGCCGTCGTCGGTCAGCTCGAGGCTGGCGATCGAGGCGAGCTTCACCTCGCCCGAGCCGGTGAAGCCGGCGCCGTGCCAGGCCAGCGCCAGGCCGATCCCGGTCGCCACGCGGGCGCCATCGGTCCTGCCGTCGCGCATGGCGCGCGTCTGGGCATGGGTCCGATCGAAGGCCGATGCCTCGGCGGCCGCCTCCAGCACCTCGATCCCGCCAACCGACTCGCGGAGCACCTGCCCGGTCGGCGTGATGTCACCCTCGCGATAGACCCACCGGCGCCGCAGGTCGAGCGGGGACGCGTCGAGCGCCTCCGCGATGCGGTTGACCTGCATCTCGGCCGCGAACTCGGTCTGCGGCGCGCCGAAGCCGCGGAAGGCGCCGTTCGGCGGCGTGTTCGTCGCCATCGCGCGCCCGGTGATGCGGACGTTCGCGCACCGATAGGGACCGCCCGCATGGAGTACGCCGCGGCACAGCACGACCGGCGTGAGCGTGGAGTACGCCCCGCCGTCCATGATGACCTCGATCTCCTGCGCCACCAGCTCGCCGGTCGCCGAGCACGCCGGAGCGGTAGCGCACGACCGCCGGGTGGCGCTTGGTCGTGGCGCTGATGTCCTCGTGTCGGTCGTAGATCATCCGAACGGGCTTGCGGCACTTCAGCGCCAGGAGCGACGCGTGGAGCGCGACGACGCTCGGGTACTCCTCCTTGCCGCCGAAGCCGCCGCCGGTCTCCGCCTGGACCACGACCGCCAGCTCGTCGCCCATGGCCAGGGCGCGCTTCATCGCCTTGTGGACGTAGTACGGGCACTGCAGCGAGCCGTGGACGGTGATGCCGCCGTCCTCGCGCGGGACGGCGATCATCGCCTGGTTCTCGATGTAGAGCTGCTCCTGGTGGCCGACGCGGTACGTCCCCTCGATCACGAGGTCGGCATGCGCCATGGCGTCCGCAGCGTCACCGGACTCGACCGTGTAGTGCGCGAACTCGTGGTCGGACTCGAGCGGGTCGAAGACCGGCGGCAGCCGCTCCGTCCGCAGCTGCACCCGGCGCTTCGCTTCGTGCAGAGTCGCGCGGTCGGGGGCGGCCAGCAGGACGCATGGCTCGGCCTGGTGGCGGATCTCTCCGCCGACCGGAACGAGCACCGGCTGGTCACTGTCGATCAGGCTGACGACGTTGTCGCCGGGGATGTCGTCGGCGGTGGCGACCACGACCCGACCCCAGTCGAAGCCGTCGTCCAGCTCGACGCCGATGAAGCGCGCGCGCGGCTCGGTGGAGCGGACCGTGGCCCCGTACCACGCACCGGGGAAGACGAGATCGTCGGCATACTTCGCCTCCCCGGTGAGCTTCTGCGGTCCTTCGCGGCGGAGCGGCAGGTCCGAACGCGCGCGACCGGGAGCGGGCGCGTCGGTCGGGATGATGAGCGGCGTCGTCTCCGGGAAGCTCAGGCCTGGCGGGACGGTCCGCGTGGTGCTGCTCGGCCGGTCCATCGGTGCATCGTAGCGCCGGTATTGACGCGCGCGCATACGCTATCGCGAAACCGAGCCACTGAACGGAGAGCGCATGGACTGGTTGACGGCCCTCTTTCTCTACCTGCACATCGGCGGTGTGATCGTGGCCTTCGGTCCGACCATCGCGTTCCCGATGATCGCATCGCACGCGGCGAAGGAGCCGATGCATGGCAACTTCGCGCTGCGGGTGAGCGAGCACATCACCTCGCGGGTCGTCGAGCCCGGAGCAGTGTTCGTCTTCGTCATGGGAGTCGGCCTGATCATCTCCGGTGGGTGGAACCCGCTGACGGAGCTGTGGCTGGGGCTGGCGATCGTTCTCTTCCTGATCACCTTCACGTTCGCCCTGACGGTGCAGCTGCCGACGGTGAAGAAGATGATCGCGCTGACATCGACACCGCCGCCCGCGGATGCGCCGCCCGGACCGCCACCCGGGTTCGTCGAGCTCTCGCGCAAGGCGGCGCGGGGAGGGCAGTTCCAGACGCTGATGCTCTTCACCATCCTGGCGCTGATGGTGGTCAAGCCCTTCTGAGGGTGCGTCCCGGCCGTGCGCCGGTGTGCGCCCCATCGGCGACGACCGGCTCGCCCGCGACGATCACCCACTCGATGCCGGCGGGATAGCGGCACGGATCCTCGTAGGTGCAGGTGGCGCGAACGGACTCCGGATCGAAGATGACGAGATCGGCCACGTACCCGTCACGGACGAGACCGCGATCCGCGAGGCCGAGGCGGGTAGCCGCGGCCGACGTCATGGATCGGACCGCCTCCTCCAGCGAGAGCAGCGCCTCCTCGCGGACGAACTGGCCGAGCACGCGCGGGAAGGACCCGTAGGAGCGCGGCGAGGGCTTGGCGCCCACGAAGGTGGAGTCGGTCCCGATCATCCCGACCGGATGGCGGATGAACTCGCGCAGGCTCTCGCTCCATGGCCCGGGGGTGACCTGGTTCAGTCGCAGGTCCTCGGCGAGCAGCAGGTCGCACAGGACGTCGACCGGATCGTCGTCGCGCTCGGCCACGACGTCGCCCAGCGTTCGGCCCTCCCAGGGCAGCAGGTCGGACGAGCGGAATGCGCCGAGGCGAACGTCGTCCCAGGCCCCGCGCCCCGCGAACAGGACCCCGCGGTCGCCGAGCTCGCGGCGGATGCGCTCACGGACGCCGGGGTCGGCAAGCCGCTCCTTCGTGGGTCCCGGCCCTCCCGACTGCACCCACGGCGGGATCATGATCAACAGCCGGGTCGAGGCCCACTCGTACGGATAAGTGTCGAAGGTGACGTCGAGACCTTCGCTGCGTGCGTCGTCGACCAGCGCCAGCATCGGTCCGGGTCCCTCCGGGAAGATCTGCTTGTGATAGAAGTGCGTGATGTGCACCGGCCCCTCGCCGCGCCGGCCGATCTCGATCGCCTCGCGGTACGGGTCCAGGAAGCGGTCGCCCAGCGGATAGCGGACGTGGGTGTGGTAGAAGCCGCCGTGTGCCGCGGTCTCGGCGGTGAGCTCCGCCAGCTCATCGGTGTCGGCATACGAGCCGGGCGGGTAGTCGAGCCCTGACGAGAGGCCGATGGCGCCCTGTTCCATCGCCTCGCGCAGCATGCTTCGCATGTTCGCCACCATCGCGGGCGTGGCCGGCTCGTCCTCCCAGCCGATGGCGCCGATGCGGAGCGCGGTGTTGCCGACCAGGTACGCGAGGTTGAGGCTGGGGCGCAGGGCATCCAGCCGATCGAGGTAGGACTCGACGGTTGACCAGTCGTACTCGATGGCCGGGTGACCGTCGAGGCCGGCGTTCATGACGAGCATGGCCTCGAGGTCAGCAGGGTCGGCGAACGGCGCGTAGCTCAGCCCGTCGACGCCGATCACCTCGGTGGTCACGCCCTGGCGCACCTTCGGCTCGTGCAGCGGGTCGGCGAACAGCGTCAGGCCCGAGTGGCTGTGCAGGTCGATGAAGCCGGGGGCCACCACCAGGCCGGTGGCATCGATCCGGCGACCGGCGATCAGCTCGCCCGTCTCACCGAACAAGACGGTGATCCGGCCATCTCGCACCCCGACCGCCGCGGCGAAGGCTCGGTCACCGCTTCCATCGACCAGCGTGCCGCCCTCGATCAGGAGGTCGAATGGGCCAGCGGCGACCGTCATCGAGCCGGGGCGTTCCGTTCGGCCACCTGTCAGGCCCCGGAGACGAGCTGGGCGATCGTCTCCTCGAACGAGCCACGCAGGGCTCGCTGCTCGGCTTCGCCCAGCCACGTCGCGTCGACCCCCTCGACGGCGATGCGACACATCTCGTCGTAGCTGTAGCCGAGCGCCTCGGCCACGTCGCGATACTCACGGCCGAGATCGGCGCCGGTCATGGCCGGATCGTCGGTGTTGATGGTGACGAGCAGGCCCGCCTCGCGCATGCGGCGGAGCGGATGCTCGGCCAGCGATGCGTAGCGGTTGGCGATGACCACGTTCGAGCTGGGGCAGACGTTGAACGGGATGCGCGCGCGCGCCATGCGTTCGACGAGCGCCGGGTCCTCGACCACAGCGATGCCGTGGTCGACCCGCTCCAGGCGCAGCGCCTCGACGGCCGACGCGATGTTCTCGGCGCCGGTGTCCTCCCCGGCGTGACCGGTCACGTGCAGCCCCGCCTGCCGGGCCACCTCGTAGGCCGGGGCGAAGTCCGCCGGGTCGACGCCCCGCTCGGTCGAGTCCATCCCCATCCCGATGACCCTCTCCGCCTGCCCGGCGCGGCGGAGGGTGACGAGATCCTCGGCGAGCTCCACCGCCGCGATGGGCCCATACGAGCGATCGATGTCGCACACGAGAGCGGTCCGCACCCCGGTCTCGCGTTCGGCGGCCTCGACGCCGTCGGTGAGCCCAGCGATGATCTCGGCCAGCGACTGGCCGGCCTCGAGGTGGCGCGCCGGGGTGAAGAAAGCCTCGCGGTAGCGCAGCCCGTGAGGTGCCGCGTCGATCGTCGCCTCGTAGGCCACCCGTGCCCAGTCGTCGCGGTCACCGATGAGGGACTGGACCAGCCAGAAGATCTCGAGGAACGAATCCAGCGAGGTGAACCGATAGAGGTCGGTCGGGTCTTCGGTCGGCAGCGCTCGGTCGTGCTTCCGCGCCAGCTCGACCACGGTCGATGGCCGGACAGTTCCCTCGAGATGACAGTGCAGCTCGACCTTCGGGATGGCGTCGTAGCGGTCAGAGACGGTCATGGATGGAGTGTAATGAGCCCGATGCCCGGACAACAGCGCGTCGCGGCGGTCGTCCTCGCCGCCGGCGCATCCTCGCGCTTCGGCTCACCGAAGCCGCTGGCCTCCTTCGCCGGCGGCACGATGCTGGGCACGGTAATCGACACCGCGCGCCGCGGCGGCCTCGACCCGGTGGTCGTCGTCGCTCCGACCGCCCTGGCGCTTCCGGATGACATCCTGTCCGTGCCGAACGACGACCCGCGGGCCGGCCTGAGTCGCTCGGTCCGGCTGGGGCTGGCGGCCGTTCCGCCCGGGAGTGCGGCGGTCATCCTCCTCGGCGACCAGCCCACGGTCATGCCCTCGCATGTTGCGCGGCTGGTGCGGGCACGTGGAACGGCGCCGATCGTCGCCACGGCGGCGGACGGCGTACTGGCGCCGCCGGTGCTGCTCGAGCCCGGTGCCTTCGACCTCGCGCGGGAGATCGAGGGCGATCGCGGCCTTCGCGACCTGCTGCGATCGGGCGCGGAGAGTGTTGCCGCGGTCGAGGTCGGGCGGCATCCGCCCGACGTGGACCGGCCTTCGGATCTCGCCGCGCTCGCCGAAGCGTGCCCCGGTTGTGGCGCCCGCTACGGCCCGCATCCGACCGATCTGACGCACGCGTACATCGGTGCGTCGCCGGCCTGCTGGGCCGCGTTCGGCGAGCTGCTGGCCCGCGAGTTCCAGGATCGGGCCTACGCTCGCCTCCATCGCCACACCGTCGACGTGTACACCGTCCAGCATCCGGGTGAGGACGATCGTCGGCAGCGCCAGTCGGTCGCGATCCACCTGATCGGACTGTGTCACTGGCTCGAGCACGGTCTCGACGCCCAGCGGGTCATCGCCGCGACGCAGGCGATGCTGCGGCGCGATCGACCGGACTGGCCGTGGCTCGCGCCGCCGGCGGAGTACGAGATGACCGTGCAGGACGTGCTGGTGGCCACGAATGGAGAGGCGCACGAGCGTCTCGTGCGCCTGTGGGCAGAGCGGACCTGGGATGCCTGGGGCGCCCATCACGACCTCGTCCGCCAATGGGCGGCCGATGCGCTGGTCTAGAATCGGCCGCATGTTCGATTTGGCGAGGAGGCCGCACCGATGACCATCGAGCGCGTCACCGCCGCCGACGTCGCCGAGGAGGAGCTCGCCCTCGAGTCGACCGTTCGGCCGCGCCGGCTCGACGAGTTTGCCGGCCAGGATCGCATCAAGGAGAACCTGGCGATCCTCATCGATGCCGCACAGCATCGGTCCGAGCCGGTCGACCATGTCCTCCTGTACGGCCCGCCGGGCCTCGGCAAGACGACGCTGGCGAACATCGTCGCCGCCGAGATGGGTGCGCAGATCCGGACGACGTCGGGACCCGCCATCGAGCGTGCCGGCGACCTCGCCGCGGTCCTCACCAGCCTCGGCAAGGGCGACGTTTTGTTCATCGACGAGATCCATCGCCTCAGCCACGCCGTCGAGGAGATCCTCTATCCGGCGATGGAGGACTACGCCCTCGACGTCGTGCTCGGCAAAGGGCCCGGTGCGCGGACCGTGCGACTGCAGATCGAGCACCTGACGGTCATCGGCGCGACAACCCGGGTCGGGAGCATCACGGGCCCGCTGCGCGACCGCTTCGGGGTGACCTACCGCCTCGACTACTACTCCGAGACCGAGCTCGAGCGAATCCTGCGCCGCTCGGCCGACATCCTGGGCATCTCCCTGGCCGATGACGCCGCCACCCTGGTCGCCGGGCGCTCGCGTGGCACGCCGCGCATCGCCAACCGGCTGCTGAAACGGGTCCGCGACTACGCCCAGGTGCGCGGATCGGGGGAGGGGATCGTCACCGGCGCGCTCGCGGAGGACGCGCTCACGCTCCTGGAGATCGACGCGCGCGGCCTCGACGCCATGGACCGCCAGCTCCTGCGCGCCATGGCCGATCACCATGGCGGCGGTCCCGTCGGGCTGGCCACCATGGCGGCGACGGTCTCGGAGCCGATCGAGACGATCGAGGACGTCGTCGAGCCATACCTCATGCAGATCGGCCTCCTGGCGCGCACGCCGCGAGGCCGCCAGCTGACGGCGTCGGGCTGGGAGCACCTCGGGATGCCGCCACCACCCGGCTCCACCGCGGCCACGACCCAGCCCGGGCTGTTCGACACCTGATCGGACCGCCCCGTGGGCGCCAGCAGGGCTGGCGCAATGGCGATCGGATCGGCGGGCATGCGGGGCCGTGGGCCGCCGCGCCGGTCAGGCTGGCACCGAGACAACCGGCCGCATCGCCCACGAGACGCCGAGGACGCTCCATGGGAGTTGCCACTCCTATCGGCACCGGGCACCTCCGCGCCGAAACGGCGTCGAGGTCCGCTCGCGCGGAGTAGATTGCCCTCGGCACCAGCGCCCAACAGTGGTGTCGGGCGTTCGGGTGCACACGGAGCGGAGGGTGCCCGAGTGGCGGTAGATTCAGCCGAAGTACCCCGGAGCGGTGAACCGCGTCCGGCGTCGGGCGGTGGGCTCGACGGTTTCTTCAAGCTCGCGGAACGCGGGACCAGCGTCGGGACGGAGGTTCGAGCCGGGATCACCACGTTCCTGGTGATGGCGTACATCATCTTCCTCAACCCGGCCATCCTCTCGAACATGTTCCCGCCGGACTCGGCGGAGCAGGCGGCCTTCATCCCGGCGGCCAGCGCCGCAACGGCGCTGCTGGCCGGCGTGCTGACGATCGCCATGGGCCTCGTCGCGAACTATCCGATCGCCCTGGCCGCGGGCCTCGGGATCAACGCGATCGTGGCGTTTGGACTTGTCCTCGGCGTCGGCCTCACGCCAGCGGGCGCCATGGGCGTGATCGTGCTCGAGGGCCTGATCGTCCTGGTCCTCGTGCTGGTCGGCCTGCGCGAGGCGATCATGAACGCGGTGCCGATCGCGCTGAAGCGCGCGATCGGCGTCGGCATCGGTCTCTTCATTCTGTTCATCGGCTTCGTGGATGCCGGCCTCATCGGCCCGGGCAACCCGGTCGTGCAGTTCATCTTCCCGGTGACCCCGGGGGCCTGGATCGCCGTGCTCGGCCTGCTCCTGACGATCGTGTTGTTCACGCTTCGGATCCGAGCGGCGCTGCTCATCAGCATCGTGGTGATGTCGGTCGTCGCGTTCATCTTCGGCATCACCTCGGTGCCGGAGAACCTCAGCCTCGTCCCCGACCTGTCGACGCTCGGCGCGTTCGACATCACCGAGGTCTGGGAGATCGGCCTGCTGGCCGCGGCCCTCACCGTGTTCGCGATCATGCTCACCGACTTCTTCGACACCATGGGCACGGCCACCGCCATCACGGAGCAGGCCGGACTGACGACGCCGGACGGCAAGGTGCCTGGCATCGGTCGGGTCCTGCTCGTCGACTCGATCGGCGCGGCGGCCGGTGGTGCTGCCGGCATCAGCTCCAACACGAGCTACATCGAGAGCGCCGCCGGCGTCGCCGAAGGCGGCCGCACCGGCCTCACCGCGGTGGTCACCGGCGTCCTGTTCCTGCTGGCGGTGTTCGTCACGCCGCTCGCGCCGATGGTGCCGTTCGTCGCCACCGGCCCGGTGCTGATCGTGGTCGGCTACCTGATGGCGACCCTGATCAAGGACATCGATTTCAACGATGTCGAGGAGGGCTTCCCGGCGCTGTTGGGCATCGTCCTGATGCCGCTGACCTACAACATCACGGTCGGCATCGGTGCCGCATTCGTGACGTGGGTTCTCATCAAGGTCGTGCGAGGCAAGCTCGACGCGATCCATCCGCTGATGTGGGTCGTGACGATCGCGTTCCTCATCTTCTTCGCCCAGAACTGGCTGAACACCGTCCTCTAGACAGCTCAGCCGACCGACCGATGGCGCCCGGCCGGGCAGACCGGCCGGGCGCTACGCTGTCGGGCGCATGAACCGCTCACGACTCCGGGTCGACGACTTCGACTACGAGCTGCCCACCGGGGCAATCGCGCAGACGCCCGCCGAACCTCGCGACGCGTCTCGGTTGCTCGTCCTGGAACGCGCCACGGGCGCGGTGACCCATGCCCGCTTCCGAGACATCGGTCGCTGGCTGACCGCGGACGACCTGCTGGTGGTGAACGACTCGCGCGTCATCCCGGCCCGGCTCCGGGGCACGCGACCCGGGGGCGGTGCGGCAGAGCTGCTCGTGCTGCGCCCGCTGGAGGACGGCAGCGGGCGGTGGGAAGCGCTCGCACGTCCGTCGCGCCGCCTGCCGCACGGTGCCATGGTCACGCTGCGGTCCGGCGACCGCGTTGAGGTCGGGGAGCGGCTCGGGGACGGATCGCGCGCCGTCCGCTTCGAAGGTGACCCGCACGAGATCATGGCCGCGGCGGGCGAGATGCCGCTGCCGCCGTACATCCGCGACCGCTCGGCGCCCGACGAGCGCTACCAGACGGTCTATGCCCGCCCGCCCGGGTCCGCCGCGGCCCCCACCGCCGGGCTGCATTTCACGCCGGAGCTTCTCGATGCGCTGGAGGCGGATGGCATTCGCCGCGCCACGGTGACGCTGCACGTCGGCCTCGACACGTTCCGGCCGCTCGATGGCGAGTACGTGGACGAGCACGTCATCCACCGTGAGTGGTACGAGATTCCCTCGACAGCGCGCGCCGCGATCGCCGATGCGCGACGCGTGGTGGCGGTCGGGACCACCGCGGTGCGCGTCCTCGAGACGGCGGCACGAACGACGGCGTCCGACGGTTGGACCGACCTCTACATCACCCCGCCGCATCGGTTCCAGGCCGTGGGGGCGCTCGTCACCAACTTCCACCTTCCCCGCAGCTCGCTGCTGCTGCTCGTGACCGCCTTCGTCCAGGCGGGCATGGGGGAGACGGACGCGCTGAGCGCGCGCGACCGGCTGCTCGAGGCCTACGGCAGCGCGCTGGTCGAGGACTATCGGTTCTTCAGCTTCGGCGACGCGATGCTGATCGTCTAGGGGCGGCTGCCCGCCGCATCGTGGTCGTCCGAGCGGGTGGGGATTTCCGCCCGCTCGTCCTCCTCGAGCTCGAGAACATCTTCGCCGTCTCCGATGGCGACCGGGGTGGCGCCTGCCGCGCCGCCGTCGTGGGTCGTGTCCGACGGATCGTGACCGCTCGCCGTGCCGGCCGCCTCCGCCTCGGCAGCCGTGGCCTCGGCCTCCTCATCGGCCGCGGCCTGCGAGGCCGGTGGCAGGGGGCGCGGGCCACCGGGGTGGGCACCGGGCACCTCGGACGAGACGCGACCTGCCGGCACGCCGAACGGCTCCGCCATGACGGCGCAGACCCGCGCAAGGTCGCAGAGCGCCTGGCCCAGGTCGGGCGACTCGGTGGCGGCTTCGAAGTGTGGGTGATGGAGCCGGAACGACCAGCGGGTGCGATGCTCTCGCGCCCACAGCCGGAAGGTATCGGCGCGCAGCTCGACGCCGCGCAGCACCTGCCACGGGTACATCAGCATGGCCAGCCGGTAGCGGGCCGAGGAGCCGAACGGGGCGTACCGGTGGTCGAGCAGGCCGACCTCGGTGGCCACCATCACTCGGCGCTCATCGCCCTCGGTGCCCGCCTCCTGGGCATAGACGGCCAGATCCTCGACGCCGAGGCTTTCGAGCTCCAGCGCGATCCATTCCTTCACCTCGTCGTTCAGGAACGGCATTCGCGGCCATTCGGTCAGTCGCACGCGACGGTCACCTCTCCGTAGTGCACCAGTAGCCTATCCTCTCCGGCGGTGTCAACGCGGGCAACGATCACACATTCCTTCGAGCCGACGCCGGTCGGGCGCGCCCGGCTGGGGCGCATTCTCACACCTCACGGCCGGATTGACACGCCGCAGTTCATGCCGGTCGGCACCCAGGCCACCGTCAAGGGACTCACGCCGGGCGACCTGCGGGCGGCGAACGCGCAGATGATCCTGGGGAACACGTACCACCTCAGCCTCCGTCCGACGGCGGACCGCATCGCTAGGCTCGGAGGGCTGCATCGATTCATGGGTTGGGAGGGCCCGATCCTGACCGATTCGGGAGGGTTCCAGGTCTTCAGCCTCACCGATCGTGCCCGCGTGGACGAGGACGGCGTCACCTTCTCGTCACACCTCGATGGCTCGGAGCACCGGCTCACGCCCGAGCGCGCCATGGAGATCCAATCGATGCTCGGGTCGGACGTGGCGATGGCCTTCGACCAGCTGGTGGATCCGGGCCTGCCTCGGGCGGAGGTGGCCGCGGCGATGGCGCGGACCCACCGATGGGCGGAGCGCTCGCTGGCGGCCCGCGGGCGTTCGGACCAGGCGGTGTTCGGGATCGTCCAGGGCGGGGTCGACCCGGAGCTGCGACGCGCGTCGGTGGCGGCCATTGCGGGGCTGCCGTTCGACGGCATCGCCATCGGCGGTCTGTCGGTGGGGGAGTCAAAGGCGGAGATGGCCGCGACCCTTGCGGTCGTTGCCGAGGCGCTGGGTGACGACCCGCGGCCGCGCTACCTGATGGGAGTCGGCTCGCCGCTCGACTTCTTCACCGCCGTCGAGCGCGGCGTCGACCTGTTCGACTGCGTGCTCCCGACTCGCGTCGCCCGCACCGGACAGGTCTGGACCGACGGCGGCCGTCTCAACCTCCGCAACGCGGTGCTCCAGGACGACCCGGAACCACTCGATCCGGCGTGCTCCTGCGAGACGTGTCGCAACCACTCGCGGGCGTACCTCGCGCACCTGTTCCGGGCGCGAGAGCTGCTTGCCTACCGGCTCGCGACGGTCCACAACGTGACCTGGACGCTGGCGCTGATGCGCCGCCTGCGCGAGGCCCTCGCCGATGGGTCGTTCGACGACCTGCGCGCTCGCGTCACCTCCGCGTTCGCTCGATCTGCGTCCGCCGTGGAGTGAGCGGCCGCAGATGCGTATGACGGCGTATGACGCGGGTGTAGAATGCATGGATCGCGTCGCGCGAGCTGTCACGATGCGAGGCGTAGAATCGCCATATCGCATCGGCGCCGATAAGCGCCGGGTAAGTGTCCGGTAAGGGCCATCGTCGCATCATCGGCGTCGCTCGACCGGCTCATACATTCGGAGGTTCGAGCGATGGCAAAGGGTCGAGATAGGCCGCGCAAGGAGCCCAAGCGCAAGGCGAAGGAGAAGGCTCCGAAGAACCAGCCCGGCACGACCGGCACCGTTGTGCCGAGCTACCAGGCGCCGACACGCCCGGTCGAAGTGATCAAGCCCAAGCGCAAGGAGCGCGAGCCCCAGGAACCGAATCCTCAGGATGAGGGATGAGCTGACGCCACCGGGGCAACGAATGGAACGAGGAGCGAACCCCAGATGGAAGCACCGGTGGCTGTGAGCCAGAGCCCGGCGGCGAAGAACGGCAACGGCGAGCGAGGCCGTGCCGTCGACGCTGCCATCCTGCAGATCGAGAAGCAGTTCGGACGCGGCGCGATCATGCGTCTCGGCGACCGTGAGGCGCAGAACGTGCCCGCGGTCTCGACCGGGTCGGTCGCGCTCGACCTCGCGCTCGGCGTCGGGGGTGTGCCGCGCGGCCGGATCACGGAGATCTACGGTCCCGAGTCGAGCGGCAAGACCACCCTTTGCTACCACGTGGCCGCGAACGCGCAGCGCGCCGGCGGGGTGGTCGCCTTCATCGACGCGGAGCACGCGCTCGATCCTGGGTACGCCAAGAACGTCGGGGTGGACGTGGACGAGCTGCTGGTCAGCCAGCCCGACACCGGCGAGCAGGCGCTTGAGATCGCCGAGACGCTCATTCGGTCGGGCGGTGTGGACGTCGTGATCGTCGACTCGGTCGCCGCTCTCGTGCCACGGGCCGAGATCGAGGGGGACATGGGCGACGCCTTCGTCGGTCTCCAGGCCCGCCTGATGAGCCAGGCCCTGCGCAAGCTCACCGGCGCCATCAACCGCAGCCAGACCGCGCTCATCTTCACCAACCAGCTGCGAGAGAAGATCGGCGTCATGTTCGGCAGCCCCGAGACCACGCCGGGCGGCCGTGCGCTGAAGTTCTACGCCAGCGTCCGGATGGACATCCGGCGCATCGAGACGCTCAAGACCGGGACCGATGCGGTCGGCTCGCGGACCCGCGTCAAGGTGGTCAAGAACAAGGTGGCCTCGCCGTTCCGCGTGGCCGAGTTCGACATCATGTACAACGAGGGCATCAGCGTCGAGGGCGGTCTGCTCGATGTCGGAATCGCCGCGGGGATCCTGTCGAAGACCGGCGCCTGGTTCAACTACGGCGACGTGCGCCTCGGCCAGGGGCGCGAGAACGCTCGCGAGTTCCTGAAGCAGAACCCGGAGATCGCGTCAACGATCGACGACGAGATCCGCGGCAAGGTCGCGAGTATCGAGGTCGGTGTCGAGGGCATCAGCGAGGCGGAGTAGCCCGCGCTCGTGACGGAACCCACAGCGCACCGGAACCGGCGTGGGTTGAAGCCGCCCCGTGAGCCGCTTCCACCAATGGAGGTCGCCGCACGGTTTCTGGCGACGCGACCGCGCACGCGATGGGAGGTCGAACGACGCCTCCGGCGGGCCGGCGCCGAGGAGGCGGAGATCCGCGCCTCCCTTGATCGGCTGACCGAGCTGGGGTACCTCGACGACGCCGCCTTCGCCCGATGGTGGGGCGAGCAGCGCGATCGGCACAGTCCGCGTGGCCGAAGGATGATCGAGGCCGAACTGCGGCAGCGCGGCGTACCGCGCGAGGTCATCGAGACGTATCGCGACGAGCACGCCGAGCCGGAGCGCTCACCCGAGGACGCGGGTCTCCCCGGTGATGAAGCCGCGCGCGCTCGCGAAGCACTCGCCAAGCACCTGCGAGGTCGGGCGATGCCGAGCGACGCTCGGGCGCTGCAACGGGTCGAGATGTACCTGATGCGCCGAGGGTTCGACGCCGACATCGTGCGCTCGACGCTGAAGTCCGCCGCGTCCGACCTGATGGCCGCTGACGCGGTGGAGGATGAGTAGCCGGCGGGAAGGAAGAGCGGAGGAGACGATGGTCAGCAGCGAGGCGCAGACCCCGAAGGAGTACCTGGCGCAACTGCCCGAGGACAGGCGTCGCGTCGTATCCGCGGTGCGCGATGTGATTCGGGAGCATCTGCCGCCCGGCTATCAGGAGGGCATGGCGTACGGCATGGTGGCCTGGTACGTGCCGCTCGAGACCTTCCCGGACACGTACAACGGCCAACCGCTCGGGCTTGCCGCGATCGCGAGCCAGAAGCGGCATATCAGCCTCTACCTGAACCACGTCTATGGCGATCCAGCGCTCGAGGAGTGGTTCCGGGAGCGCTGGGCCGCGACGGGAAAGAAGCTCGACATGGGCAAGAGCTGCGTTCGGTTCACGCGCCTCGAGGACGTGCCGCTGGACGTGATCGGCGAAGTCATCGCCCGCGCCGACATGCCCAGCCTGCTCGCGAAGTACGAGGCTGCCCGGGGATCGTCGCGGAAGACGAGAGCGAGCGGCGCCTGAGCGTGCGCAGGGCCCGATCCGGCGCCGCGGGGACGATCGGCTAGGCTGATCCCATGCGATATGCCCTGATGACCGAGCCCCAGCAGGGGCTCACCTACGATGAGGTGCTCGCCCTGGCGCGCACCGCCGAGGAGGCGGGGTTCGAGGCGTTCTTCCGCTCCGATCACTACGCCAGCTTCCCGGGGGAGGCCGGCCAGACCACCACCGACGCCTGGGCGACGCTCGCGGGGATCGCGCGCGAGACGACCACCATCCGCCTGGGCACGCTCGTGTCGCCCGTGACCTTCCGCATCCCGGGCAACCTCGCCAAGGTGATCCAGACCGTCGATGACATGGCGGACGGCCGCATCGAGGCAGGCTTCGGCGCGGGCTGGAACGAAGCGGAGCATGCCCAGCTCGGCATCCGGTTCCCCGCACTCGGTGAGCGCTACGACATGCTCGAGGAGCAGATGGCGATCATCCACGGCCTGTGGACCGAGCCGGACGGCTGGTCGTTCGAGGGCAGGCACTGGCAGGTGCGCGGACGCGCGCCGCCACGGCGAGGTGAGCCGCCGCGATCGCCGACACCCGCACATCATCTTCGGGGGCGAGGGCCACCGGCGTCTGGCCTCCCTCGTTGCACGCTTCGGCGACGAGTTCAACCTGATGTCGGCCGCTCCCGAGATGGTCGGGGATGCCTACGGACGCATCCGCGACGCCTGCCGATCCGAGGGGCGCGACCCGGACCAGATCGTGTACTCGGCCATGACCGGCGCGCTGGTGGCGGAAACCGAGGAGGATCTGCGGACCCGGGTCGCCGATCTCCTCTCCGTCCTCGGCAAGGCCGATGCCGACGGGGAGGCGTGGCTGGCCGAGCGGCGCGGTCGCTGGGTGATGGGAACTCCCGACGAGGCGCATGAGCGAGCCAGGGCCCTCGGGCGCGAGGGCGTGCAGCGGATCATGCTCCAGGACTTCCTGCCGCGCGATCTGGAGCACGTCCGTCTCATGGGGCGCGTCTTCGCGGGCGGGGCTTAGGGGCCCCGCATCGGCGCGCGCGACCTTGCGCTACACTCGTTCGTGGGTCTGTCGCCCGCGACAGGGTCCAGCAACTGATCAACCGACGCGTCCGCGCGGGCGGACGCGAGACCGCCCGCCCAGGGCTCCACAGCATGGGGAGCCGACATGCCCGAGATCCTTGTCATCGCGGTGGCCGTCGTGGCCCTCGCCATCGGAATCGTCATCGGCTTCGTGGTGCGCCGCCTCGTCGCCACCAATGCCGTCAGGCACGCCGAGCAGTACTCCGAGCGCCTGATCGCCGAGGCGCGCGCGAAGCAGAAGGAGATCGTCCTCGAGGGGAAGGACGAGGCCCTGCATCTGCGTCGCGCCGCCGAGGAGGAGGCCCGCGAGCAGCGCGCCACCCTCCAGCGATCCGAGCGTCGCCTGCTGGACCGGGAGGAAGGCGCTCGACCGCAAGATCGCCGCGCTCGAGGAGCGCGAGGCTGGCCTCCTCAGCCGCCAGGCCGAGCTCGACCAGGAGCGTGCGCGGCTCGCCGAGCTCCAGCAGCAGCAGATTGCCGAGCTCGAGCGCGTGAGCGGATTCACCGCCGCCGAAGCGCGTCAGTCGCTCATCGGTCAGATCGTCGACGAGGCGCAGGCCGAAGCACAGCATCGGGTGCGCGAGATCGAGCGTCACGCCCAGGAAGAGGGGGATGATCGCGCTCGGCGGATTCTCACCACCGTGATGCAGCGCATCGCCGCCGATCACACCTCCGAGGCCACGATCACCGTCGTCACCCTGCCGAACGAGGAGATGAAGGGACGCATCATCGGGCGCGAGGGCCGCAACATCCGCGCTCTGGAGCAGGCGACCGGGGTCGACCTCATCATCGACGACACGCCTGAGGCCGTGGTCCTGTCCGGCTTCGATCCGGTCCGTCGCGAGGTCGCCCGCCTGGCGCTCACCAAGCTCATCAGCGATGGACGCATCCATCCCGGCCGGATCGAGGAGACGGTGGCCAAGTGCCGCCAGGAGATCGAAGTCGTCATGCGGCAGGCCGGTGAGCAGGCCGCGTACGACGCCGGCGTCCCGGGCCTGCACCCGGAGCTGATCAAGCTGCTGGGGCGGCTGAAGTACCGCACCAGCTACGGCCAGAACGTGCTCGACCACTGCATCGAGACTGCCCGGCTCTCGGGCCTGCTCGCCGCCGAGATCGGCGCCAACATCGGTGAGTCGAAGAAGGGGGGATTGCTCCACGACATCGGCAAGGCGGTCGACCACGAGGTCGAGGGTCCCCATGCCGCCATCGGTGCCGATATCGCCGGTCGCTATGGTGTGAACCCGGTCGTCTGCAACGCCATCGCCGCTCACCACCAGGAGGTGGAGCAGGAGAGCGTCGAGGCGACCGTGGTGCAGATCGCCGACGCGATCAGCGCGTCGCGCCCCGGCGCGCGCGGCGAGACGCTCGACAACTACGTGAAGCGCCTGGACGATCTGCAGCAGATCGCGCTCAGCTTCCCCGGCGTCGAACGCTGCTTCGCCATCCAGGCGGGCCGCGAGATCCGGATCCTGGTGCGCCCGGAGGATGTCGACGACCTTGCGTCGAACCGTCTTGCGCGCGACGTGGTCAAGAAGATCGAGGAGCAGCTCCAGTACCCGGGCCAGATCAAGGTCACCGTCATCCGGGAAACGCGCTCGGTCGACTACGCCAGGTGAGCGACCTCCGCATCTGCGTCATCGGCGACATCATCGGCAAGCCGGGACGCCTGGCGGTCATGGAGTCGCTGCCGGACCTGCGCCATGAGCTCGACCTCGACGTCGTCATCGCCAACGGCGAGAACCTTGCCGCCGGCGCCGGGCTCACGCCCAGCCTCTCCGAAGAGCTGCTCGGCGGCGGGATCGACGTCATCACCAGCGGGAACCACATCTGGGACAAGCGCGAGATCTACGACTACCTCGACACCGACCGTCCGGTGCTCCGACCGATCAACTATCCCGACGACGCGCCGGGGCGTGGCTGGCTGATCCACCACACCGATGACGGTGACGAACTGGCGGTCATCAATGCCATGGGCCGCGTCTTCATGAATCAGCTGGACTCACCGTTCAGCAAGCTTGACGAGCTCCTCGACGGTGCCGCCGTCCCGTTGCCCCCGATCCGCATCCTCGACTTCCATTGCGAGATCACGTCGGAGAAGAATGCGATGGGCTGGTATCTCGACGGCCGGGTGAGTGCCGTGGTCGGCACTCATACCCACGTGCCGACCGCCGACGCGCGGGTGCTGCCGAAGGGGACCGCCTACATCAGCGACATCGGTATGACCGGGCCCCGCGACTCGGTGATCGGCTTCTCGTTGGAGACGGTTCTGCCACGATTCACCCGTCACCTGCCGACGCGGTTCGCCGTCGCCGATGGGCCGGTCTCGTTCAACGCCGTGGTCATCAGCGCCGATCGAGCGACCGGCCGCGCCAGCTCGATCGAGCAGGTCCAGCGGCTGATCGACGTGTGAGCTCCGGGCCCATGGATGACCGCGCCAGCTGACCGGGCGAGGCGCCCCGGGACGCTGATCGGCATCATCGGACCGACCGCCTCCGGAAAGACCGATCTCGCCCTCGCCCTCGCGCGGACGATCCCGGTCGAGATCGTGGTCGCCGACTCGCGCCAGGTGTATCGCGGGATGGACATCGGAACCGCCAAGCCGGACGCCGCCGCACGCGACGCCGTGCCCCATCACCTGCTCGATCTCGCCGAGCCGGACGAGTCGGTCACCGTCGCGCTCTGGGTGCGGGCCGCCCGAGCCGTCCTGCCGGAGATCGCCGCCCGTGGCCGCCTGCCGCTCGTGGTCGGCGGGACCGGCCTGTACATCAGCGCGCTCGTCGACGGCCACGACTACGAGTCGCAGGCCTGGGCGCCCGAGCTTCGTGCGCAGCTGACCGCACGATTCGAGGCCGAGGGCCTGGACGCGCTCGCTGCCGAACTCGGGACGCGCAACCCGGAGCGGGCCGCCGCCATCGACCTCCGCAATCCGCGGCGGGTCCTGCGTGCTCTGGAGCGGGCCCTGGCCGGCGAGGATGCCGCGCTCTCGCGCGCGGACCCGTATCCCGGCCGAGTCGCCCTGGTGGGGATCAGCCGTCCGCGCGACGTCCTGTACCGGCGGATCGACGAGCGCGCACGCCGGCTGTTCGAGGCAGATGGACTGCTCGCCGAGGTCGCCGGCCTCACGGCTCGCGGCTTCGGTCCGAACCTGTTGCCGATGACCGGGCACGGGTACCGCGAGGCGGCGCGCCACCTGGCGGGGGAGTGGTCGCTCGAGGAGGCGATTGCGGTGACGGCGCGTCGGACGCGCCAGTACGCGAAGCGTCAGCTGACCTGGTTCCGGCGTGATGCGCGCATCCTGTGGCTCCAGGCCGGCGACCGGCCGGCGGATCATCCGGCGCTGGTGGACGACGCCGCGCGCGCTCTCCGCGCCGCGATCAACTAGCCGCGGGAAGCCCGAGCGACTCGCGCCAGGCGGACATCGCGGCCACGGGGATCGGATCGCGCACCGGGATCGCCTGCTCGATCGCCCCGGGCCGGCCGAGGTGGTAACCCTGGCCAGCCTCGATTCCGAGTTCCACGAGCTGCGCGACCTGGGACTCGTACTCGACCCCCTCCGCGATGACCAGGGCGTTCATGCGCGACGCGAGCGCCACCACCGAGCTCAGCACGGCGCTTGAGGGGCCGCCGGCGGCGCTGCTCTGGACAAGGCCGAGGTCCACCTTCAGGACGTCGAAGCTGATCTCCGAGAGCATCCGGAGGCCGGCATTGCCGGCGCCGATGTCGTCCGCGGCGACGCGCACGCCGGCCCGTCGCAGGGCGTCCAGGCGCTCGCGCACTCGCCCCGCGTCGTGGATCGGCTGTTGTTCGGTGAGCTCGATGACGAGGCGATGGGGAGGGAAGCCATGGCGGCTCAGAATCGCGAGCAGGCCGGCGCTGCTGAACTCGAGTGCCTCGATGGTCGGCGGCGAGATGTTGAGGCTCAGGAACTGGTCGTGCGGCAGCTCGCCGGCGCCGGACACGATCGTCTCGATGCAGGCCAGGTCGAGGGCGCTCAGCCGACCGCCGGCGGCGGCGGCCGCGAATAGCGCTGCCGGGTCGGCGAACGGGGCCGGAGGAACGGGACGGATGAGGCCCTCCACGCCCATGACCACGCCGCTCGCGAGCGCGACGATCGGCTGGTAGACCGGGCGCAGTTGTCCGCGGCCGATCACCTCGGCGATGGCCGCGGACGCGGTGCCAGGCTCGGCCTGCTCCGCGCTCGCGTCGACGGCGGGGTCGTAGGCGACGATGTCGGTTCGCCCCCGCGCTTGGCGGCGTAGAGCGCCGAATCCGCCTGCGCGTAGAGGCGGGCACGGGTGTCGGCCAGCGCGGGCACGGCCGACAGGCCGGCCGAGAAGGAGACCGGTTCGAGATCATCGAGGCGGAGCGCCGGCTGTAGTGCCTGGGCCAGGATGCGGCGCGCAACGATGCGTGCACCCTCGAGATCGGTGTGGGGCAGCAGGACTGCGAACTCATCGCCACCGATGCGGTAGGCGCGGTCGGCGCGGCGGACCGCGGCGCTGAGGAGCTGTCCGAAGCCGCGCAGCGTCCGGTCGCCGCCTGCATGGCCCTTGGTGTCGTTCACCGCCTTGAACTCGTCGAGATCGATGAGCATCAGCGAGAGGGGAACGCCGTAGCGCAGGGATGCCTCGACCTGCCGGTCGAGCTCCTCGTGAAACGCGCGGTGGTTGCCGAGCGCGGTGAGCGGATCCCGCAGCGAGTCGGCCTTGGCCGCCTCGTAGCGCTCCTGGAGATCGGCCTGGGTGGCGACGAGGGGCGCGATCGTGCGTCCGAGCGCGCCAGCGGCGACGACCAGCGCGGCGCCGGCGCCCACCACGACGGCGAGGACCGGGTCGGCGCCCAGGAGCGTGGCGGAGCCCTGATGCGCAGCTGCGAACGCCCCGACCGCCACGACCACGCCGGTCAGCAGGCGCCGGGTGATCATGGCGGTGGTCGGGACGGCCTTGCTCGTGACAGCGGCCTGTCGGTCCACGCAGGTCTCCTGTGCGATGACCCCATCGGTCTTGTGGGGAACGGTATGGCAGATGGTGGCCGGGTGAGCAGCAGGACCTTCGTACCAGCAGGCGCCCGCACGCGGGACCTGCGGGTGATCGGCTACCATGAATGGAACAGATGTCCGAACGCTCACGCATGATCGACCTCACGTCCCCGGACGAGCGCGCCTTCCTCATCGGCCTCGACGACTCGGATGACTCCGGGTGGCCCGTCGAGCGCTCCCTGGCGGAGCTCGCCGCCCTGGCCGAGACGGCCGGAGCGAGCGTCGTGGGCAGCACTTTCCAGCGCCGGCCCGAGGCGGACCCCGTGTGGTACTTCGGCAAGGGCCGCGCGGCCGAGCTCGTCGACGAGAAGGCCGCCCACGACTTCAACGTGCTGATCGTGGACGACGAGCTGGATCCGAAGCAGCAGCGGAGCCTCGAGAAGCTTCTCGAGTGCAAGGTGCTCGACCGTTCGGCCCTGATCATCGACATCTTCGCGCGACACGCCACGACGAAGGAGGGGAGGCTCCAGGTGGAGCTGGCCGCGCTCGAGTACCACCTCCCCCGGCTGACCCGGCTATGGACCCATCTCTCGCGAACCGGCGGTGGGATCGGTACGCGCGGACCGGGTGAGAGCCAGCTCGAGACCGACCGCCGGCTCATTCGCGAGAAGATCAAGAAGGTTCGCGCCGAGCTCGACAGCGTGAAGCGCCACCGTGCGACAACGGCGCGCCGGCGCGACCGGCACGAGGTGGCGAGCGTCGCACTGGTCGGGTACACCAATGCCGGCAAGAGCACGCTGCTGAATGCCCTCGCCGACAGCGACGTGTACGCGGCCGACATGCTCTTCGCCACCCTCGACCCGACGAGTCGCCAGGTGCATCTGCCGACCGGGCAGCACGTGGTCGCGACCGACACGGTCGGGTTCATCAACAAGCTCCCGCACGACCTCGTCGATGCGTTCCGCGCGACCCTCGAGGAGGTTCGGCGCGCCGACCTGCTGCTGGAGGTCGTGGATGCCGCGGACCCGGACTTCGTGGGGCAGCAGGCGGCGGTGCAGGCCGTGCTGGACGAGCTGGGAGCCGGCGAGAAGCCGCGGATCACCGTCTTCAACAAGATCGATCGGCTTCCCGATGACGGCGGCTCGGCTCCGTCGAGCGAACATGCCGTCTTCGTCAGCGCGGTCACCGGCGACGGCCTCGACCTGCTGCGGACGCGGATCGGCGAGACGCTGCGCCGCGAGATGGTGGCGGTCGACGCCATCGTCCCGTACGAGCGCGGCGAGCTCGTCGCGCGGGCGCGGACGTCCGGTGACGTGGAGGAGGCCTACGAGGAGGGCGGCGTTCGCGTGAGCGGCCATCTGCCGCCATCGATCGCATCGGAGCTCGCCGCCGCCGGCCGCCCCGCCGCGCGGCGCTGACTCGACCGGTGCCGCGCCACCCCGACCTTCGCGCCGAGCTCCTCGCGATGACCGATCGCGAGCTATCCGCCGCCGACCGCCTGTTCACCGCCGCCGATGCCGACTCGGCGCTCGAGCGCGAGCTCGAACGGCGCCTCGCGGGACCGTCGGTGCCGCTCATTGCCGCGATCGCCGAGTGGCCCGAGGCGCCTGGGGAGGCTCTTGCCCTGCTCGAGGTGAACGCGGCGAACGTCGAACGCCTTGCCGGGATCGTCGAGGAGGTCGGGTGGCCGGGACTGCGCCTCGTGGGAGCCGACGGGACCGACGCGGCCTGGATGCTCGGTCAGCACGCGGACCGCTCGAACGACCTTCGCCGCGGCTGGCTGGCGGCCCTGGCCGACGCGGTCCAGGCCGGCGATGCCGACCCGCGTCACCTGGCCACGATGGCTGACCGGACCGAGGTGGTCTCGGGTGCGCCGCAGCAGTACGGCACCATCGTGATGCTCGCCGAGGACGGCGAGGTCGAGTTCCCGGTCCCGGTTGCTGATGCCGGTCGCCTCGACGAGCGCCGCCTGGCGGTGGGCCTGCCGAGTCTCGCGGCAGAGGCGCCTTACCTCGCGGATGGTGATCTCGTGCCGTACGGCCCGGACCGGGGCGACATCCCGGTCAACCAATGGCCGATCGTCATGGAAGGCCACCTGTCCGTCGAATCCGCCCTCGAGGCCGGCGTGCGGCCCGTGCACCGCATCTGGGCCACGCGCCCCGGCGATCGTCGCCTTGGGCGGCTCCGGAGCCTTGCCCGTGAGCGAGGCGTCCTCATCGAGCAGGTCGAGCCGGAGCTGATCGACGAGATTGCCCGCGGCCGCACCCACGGGGGTGTCGTCGGGCTGGTGGGGATCCGTCAGGAGTCGTCCGTGGCACAGCTGCTTGCCGAGGTGGGGGAGGGGTCGCTGATCGTCATGCTCGACGGGATCGAGGATCCGTTCAACTTCGGGCAGGCCGTCCGCGCCCTCTACGCGGCCGGCGTTGACGGCCTTGTCGTGCAGCGCAGCTGGGAGACCGCGGTCGGGATCGTCACGCGCGCGTCGGCCGGTGCCACCGAGCTGATGCCAACGGCGTCGACGTCCAGCGCCGAGGGGGCCTCAACGTCCTGCCGCGTGGCCGGCATGCGGATCGCCTGTGCCGTGGCGGACGGGGCGGCCGAGTCCCTGACGGAGGCGGATCTCAGGGGCGGCGTGTTCCTGCTCATCGGTGGCGAGCGACGCGGGGTGACGCGTTCGTTCATCGACCAGGCCGATCAGCGCATCCGCATCGAGTACGGGCGGACGGGAGCACCTGAGCTGGGAGCCGCCACGTCGGCGGCCATCATCGGCTTCGAGGCGCTGCGGCAGCGCGGGGCGCGGATGGTCTAGAAGACGCGGTGTCCGGCGACTCGATCGATCGAAGGCGCGGGATCGGGGGCGCGCCGTGCCGACGAGCGACGACCGACGCGGTCGCGGATGGCAAGTCCGACCACCAGGTAGAGCGCCGTGACAACCACCATGAGGCCATAGCCGATCGCCAGGGCACCGACGCTGTCGCCGATGGCCGTCCCGCCGACCATGGCAAGGCTGCCGAATCCCACACCGGCGGCAGCAATCGACCACAGCACACGTCGCATGCCCCGAGCGTACGAGCGCGAACTGACCATACCGATAGGACCATCGGTGTCATTCGATAGAACGATCTGGGTGCCTTTAGGCTCGCGACTACTCAGTCCGCTGTCGCAACGGACTTCCCCAAATGTATGTTATGTGATGTGGAGCGATTCGGGGTGGTTGAGCTGCGACGCGCAGGAGTCGGCCCCGACGGGCCTTGATCGGCGGCGGTCGGCCAGGCTCAGCGTGCCGAAGCTGCGGCAGGCGTCATCGATACGACGTTCGACGCGGCCACCGGGCGGCTCAGCCCCTTGATCTGGAGCTCGCCGACGGGCTCGACCTCGGCCAGCTCCTCGACGACGGCGGCGACCCGTTGGCTGACGAGGATCTGATCGTTGTGGGCGCGGCCGCTGAGACGGGAGGCCAGGATGGTGACGTTGCCGATCGCGCCGTAGTCGTGCCGGCCCTCGAAGCCGATGCGACCGAGCGTCGCGTATCCCACCGCGATCCCGACTCCGAATCCGAGCTCGTAGCCCTGCTTGCCCCACGCGGCCGCCATGGGACGGAAGCGCTCGCGCATCGTCACCGCCATCCGCACGGCCCGCTCAACGTGGTCCTCCTGCGGCACCGGGTCGTTGAAGAAGATCATCACCCCGTCGCCCGCGAAGTGCTCCAGCGTGCCGCCGAACTCGGTGATGGCATCGCCCATCATGCGGTGGTAGTCGCCCAGCACGCCGAACAGCTCCTCGGGATCGGCCTGCTCAGCGAACGAGGTGAAGCCCCGCAGGTCGCAGAAGGCGACCGTGATCTGCCGCCGATGTCCTGACAGCATCGACTCGCCCTCCGGCGAGGAGATGAGCGCGGCGATCTGTGGCGAGAGGAAGCGGCTCAGCTCCTCCTTCTGGCGCTGGATGGTGGAGGTCATGGCCCGCTCCTGCTCGAGGTGCTCGAGCTCGAGGTCGCGCAGCCGCTTCTCGGCGAGCGACGCATCGAGGCGTGCCGCGAGGATGCGCGGATTGATCGGCTTCGTCAGGTAGTCGGTGGCACCCAGCTCGATACAGCGCACGACGCTGTCGAGCTCTTCGACACCGGAGACGATGAGCACGGGAAGGTGACGGATCGCGTCGTCGGCCTTCATGGCGGCGAGCGTTTCGTAGCCATCCATCTCCGGCATCATCACGTCGAGCAGCACGACATCGATGGCACCGGGGAGGTCGCGCAGCATGGCGAGCGCCTCGACGCCGTGTTCGGCCTCGAGCGACTCGAGTCCGAGCGTAGAGAGCTGGCGGGCCAGCACGAGCCGATTGACCCTGCTGTCGTCGACGACGAGCGCCGTTCCCGCGGTCGGCATCGGCTAGTCCCCCGCCGCCATCCAGGCCCGAATCGCCTCCGTCGTGGCCGTCCACTCGGTCGCGAGCCGGTCCGCAAGCTCGGCAGCGGTCGCGTCGAGCGATCCCGATCGGCCAGCCAGCTCCAGCTCGCGGGACGTGGCGGAGAGCTGCATGGCGCCGACCGTGGCGCTGCTCGACTTCAGGGTGTGCGCCGGACGGACGAGCGCATCGGCATCCCCGCCGGTCACGGCGCGCCGCGCAGCGTCGACGTGTCCCTCGCCGTCGCCGAGGTAGGCGCCGACAAGGTCCTCGACGAACGCACGGTCGCCCTCGACGGAGGCGAGCAGCTGCTCAAGGACGGTCGCGTCGAGGATCGTTGGGTCAGGCTGGCTCATGCACGCTCCCTTCTGCTTCCTGCCGAGCGTCGGCCCGAGGTGCCCGCGCGAGCGCGCTGGCGAGCTCGGCTGGCCGAATCGGCTTGCTGATGTAGTCGTTCATGCCGGCGGCCAGGCAGGCCTCCCGGTCCCCCGCCATCGCGTTGGCGGTCATCGCCACGATCCACGGACGCGTTGCCGGATGCGTGGCGCGGATCTGTCGCGTGGCGCCCAGCCCATCGAGCTCAGGCATCTGCACGTCCATCAGGACCACGTCGTAGTCGCCGCCGGTGACCGCGGCGACCGCCTCGCGGCCGTCGGTGGCGACGTCGGCGGCATAGGCCATCTGGGCGAGGAGCCGAGTCGCGAGCTTCTGATTCACGACGTTGTCCTCGGCAAGCAGGATGCGCAGCGGGTGCCGCTCGCCGGGCGGTGTTCCATCGCGGACCTCCGGGCCTGCCGCCGGGGCACGGTCGACCGCCTCGCCGAGCAGGAGCGAGGCGATCGCGTCGTGAAGCGCCGAGGGCTTGACCGGCTTCGCCAGCCAGGCGGAGATCGCATCCGACTCGCGATCGCGCAGGCCGATCGAGGACAGGATCACGACCGGCATCGGCGCAGTGCTGCCGTTGGCCGCGGAGCGCGACCGCCGCCGCAAGCTCGAGACCGTCGAGCCCGGCATCTGGAGGTCGAAGAGGGCGATGTCGAAGCGATCCCCATGGCGCAGCCAGCCAAGCGCCTCGCTCCGGCGAACCGGTCTCGCGCGGCACCATCCCCCACCGTGCCGTCTGGGCGAGAGGATGCGTCGGTTCGTCGCGTTGTCATCGACGATGAGCACCTTCCGTCCGGAGAGGTCGGCATCGAGCCTGGCCGGCCGCGCGGAGGTCACCGCGTCGGCGGCAGCGACCGGCATCCGGACCACGAGATGGAAGACGCTGCCCTCCCCCGCCCTGCCGCTGCTCTCTGCGGTGAGTGACCCGTCCATGAGCTCGGCCAGGCGGCGGCTGATCGCCAGGCCGAGTCCCGTACCGCCGTAGCGGCGGGCGATGGAGGCATCGACCTGGCTGAAGGACTGGAAGAGCTTGCTCATCGCGGAATCCGGGATGCCGATGCCGGTGTCGCGCACATCGATCCGAAGCTCCCAGCGAGCGTCCCCGCTCCGCCGCCGGCCGATCCGGTTCGCCGGCGACCGTCACCACCACCTCGCCGCGCTCGGTGAACTTGATGGCGTTCGACAGCAGATTGAGGAGCATCTGCCGCAGCCGGCCGGCATCGCCGATGAGATTCGCCGGTAGCTCGTCGTCGATCGCTGTAGACGAGCTCCAGGCCCTTCCCGGCGGCCGACGGCGCCAGGATGTCGAGTGACGGCCTCGATGCGCTCGCGCAGGACGAACGGCGTCGCCTCGAGATCGACGCGACCGGCCTCGATCTTCGAGAAGTCGAGCACGTCGTTGATGATCGTGAGCAGCGCGTCGCCGGAGGTGCGGATCGTCTCGGCGAACTCGCTGCTGCTCGTCGTCGAGCTGCGTGTCGAGCAGCAGGCCGCTCATGCCGATGATCGCGTTAAGCGGCGTCCGGATCTCGTGGCTCATCGCCGCGAGGAAGGAGCTCTTCGCCTCGTTTGCCTGCTCGGCGGCTGCCCGGGACTCGGAGGCATCGGCGAACAGCCGCGCGTTCTGGAGCGCGATCGGCGGCCTGCTGCGACAGGCCGACGAGGAAGTCGAGGTCTGCGGCGGTGAACGGCTGGCTGCCCGCGCCGCGCCAGACCGACAGCACGCCCGCCACCTCGCCGCGGATCATGAGCGGCGCGGCCATCAGCCGATCGTCGTCGCTGTCGGACGTTCCGGCGATGTGCTCGGCGCGTGGGTCGTCCCACGTGCGATTGACGACCTCCGCGCGGCCGGTGACCGCGATGCTGCCGATGATGCCCTCGCCGCGGACGATCGTTTCCGCGCGCAGCTGCTCGGCGATATCGCCGGTCGCGACGGTGGTACGCAGGACCTCGCCGTCATCGTCGGGCAGGAAGACCGCGCTCGCCTCGCGACAGCAGCAGGTTCCGCGCGCGTTCGGCGATCAGCTCGAGGACGACCGAGAGCTCGAGCCTCGCCGACATCTCGCGACCGACCTCCGCGAGGGCGGCCATCTCCCGGGCGCTGCGGCGAGCCTCGTTGTAGAGCCGTGCGTTCTGCACGGCGACACCGACGTTCGCCGCGATCGTTCCCAGGAGGCGGGCATCGGCATCGGTGAAGCGGCCGTCGCGGGTGGTGCTCTGCACGCTGATCACGCCGATGGACCGGTCGCCCGGCATGATGGGGACGCCGAGCCACGACTTCGCCCGGCGTGCCGACGCCCCGCCGCCCGAGGGCATCCCAGTCCGCCTCGCGGTTGAGCAGCAGCGGCTGCGTCGCGTCGATGACGCGAGCGACGTGAGGCCCTCACCGACGCTGAGTGGCTCCTGCGCCTGGGTGGTGCCATCCTCGACGTAGTACGGGAATTCGATGACGCCGCGCTCCTCCTCCAGCAGCGCGACGTAGGCGATGTCGGCGTCGAACGCCTCGCGGGTCTGCGTCGCCGACGATGCTCGAGCAGCGGAGTCACCTCGAGCTGCTCGGTGATCGCCTCGCCGACCTCGTTGATCGTCGCCGAGCTCGGCGACTCGCTGGCGCGTCTCGTCGATGAGCCGGCCGGTGTCGGAGCGCGACGCTCAGGCTGGCGGCGATCGTCGTAAGGAGCGCGACGTCGCGCTCGTCGAACGCGTGCTCGCGGTCGAGGTTCTGGATGCGAGATCGTACCGAGGACCTCGTCGCCCACGGCCAGCGGGGCATAGATGGCTGACTGCGCGGGCTCGCCCACGAGGTGCGCCGGCTGCCCGTGCTCCGCCGCCGCTCGCGCGAGGTCGTGGGTGACGACGAGCGGCTCGCGCGTCTCGAGCACGTGGCGGCGGAATCCCGATGATCCGGCACCGGCTGATCCGGGATGCGCTCGCCGCGCTCGAGTCTGAACGGGAAGCTGCATGACGTGCTCGCGCGTGGTCGAAGATCGCGATGTCGACGACCTGGGCGTCGAACACGTCGCTGGCTCGCTCGCCGACGAGCTCGTACATCGCCTGGATGTCGAGCTCGGCGGCGAGGCCTCGCTGGACGCTGTTGACGATCGCCAGCTCGGCGGCCCGCCGGTCGGTCTCGGCCAGGAGGCGCCGCGTCTCGTCGAACAGGCGGGCGTTCTCGAGCGCGACGCTCAGGCTGCGCGGCGAGCGTCGTCGAGGAGCCGCACGATCCGACTCGCCGAAGGCGTGCGTGCGGTCGAGGTTCTGGAGCGATGATCCGCCCGCGTGCCTCGCCGCCCGCTCATCAGGGGCGCGACGAGGATGGAGCGTGCCGGCTCGCCCTGGATCGACGTCTGACCGTGCGCGCCCATCCACGCCTCGACGTCGTCGATGACATACGGCTCCCGGGCCTCCAGCGCCTCCTGGGTGAGCGTGGACTCGGCGAGCGGAACCGCCTCGTCTGGGAAGGCGAACCCCGCGTTCGATCGTGTACGGGTAATGGATCAGCCCGGCCTCGAGGTCGGCGATGCCGATGTCCACGACCTGGGCGTCGAAGATCTCCTGGATCTTGTCGCCGACGAGGTCGTACATCGCCTGCATGTCGAGGTTCTCGGCAAGGCCCTCCTGGACGCTGTTGACGATCGGCCAGCTCGGCGGCTCGCTCATCGGTCTGCGGTAGGAGACGCTTCGTCTCACGAAGAGCCGGGCGTTCTCGAGGGCGACGCCCATGCTCGACGTGAGCGTGGCGAGAAGGCGTTCGTCGGCCTCACTGAACGCGTGAGCTTCCTGGCGCTCGAGGCTGACGACGCCGAGAACTCCGCCGCCGGCGAGGATCGGGACGCCGAGCCATGAGTTGGCCTGGTGCCTCGTCCCCCTCGAACCGTGGCACGGTGATCGGCGCGTAGGCATCCATCTCCTCAGCCGTGCCGATGCGGAGGGGCCGCAGGGTCTGGATCACCTCCGAGTTCAGCCCCGGTCCCAGCTCGTACGGCTCGATGCTGACCGCGGTTCCGCGGTCGTACATGTACGGGGAGCGAGGATGTTCGACTTCTCGTCGTAGAGCACGATCGCCACCGAGTCGGATCCGAAGACCGCCCCGATCCGGTCGCCGACCAGTCGGATGATCGCTGCGAAGTCGAGCTGCTTCGCCAGCGCGAGGCCGATCTCGTTGACGAGCGCAAGCTCCTCGTTGCGCTGTCGTGTCTCCTCGATCGCGCGGGCGCGAGCCAGGGCCGTGCCGATGTGCTGGGCCACGAAGACCAGCAGGTCGAGGTCCGCGCGGGTGTGACGTCGCGGCTCGTCGTAGCTCTGGACGACCACAACCCCGAGCGTGCGTCCCTCCGAGGTCAGCGGAGCGGCCATCCAGTCGACCGACTCGACCACGATGCGGGCCACCTCGCCGGTCTCGAACATCCGGTCCTGGTCGGCGCGGTCGAGGAACACGGGCTGTCCGAGCCGGAGGACGTAGGCCGGTGAAGCCCCGCCGCCTGGCCGGTGCCGATCGGCTCCCACACGGTCGGCTCCGGGATGTCGAGGTCGACCTTGTCGCGATAGAACGGAAAGCTGATCGTCTGGCGCGGCTCGTCATAGAGCGCGATGTAGAAGTTGTCCGCGTACATCAGTTCACGGACGATCTGGTGGATCGCCTCGTAGAACGACGGCCATGTCCACCGCCACCTGGCCGTCTCGGCGATCCGGTAGAGCGCGCCGCTGCACCCGGTCGGCCGACTCCAGGCGCTCGAGCTTCGTCTCGAGCGCCGAGATCCGTTCCCGCGCCGGTCGCTCAGCTCGCCATCGGCGTTGGCCGAGCTCGGATCGCGCGTCCCTCCGGCGGACGCAGGTGTCCTGATCCGGCCCCATGGCGGGTCGCTATTGTGCGCTCGGCTCGAGCCCGACGAGCGCCCTGACGCGCCCCTTCCGATGGCCGCGCCGGTGAGCGACGCGCTATTGTGCGCGTCGGGATCGCCGGCGGTCCAGGACCGATCCCATGCCGGCGCTGTGGGCTCGACCGGCACCACGACCTTGGCGCGAGCGGATGGTCGCGCGCTCGAGCCGATGACCGACCACCGGTGTCGGTGGGCATCCATCTCGACTCAGGCGGGCGGCTGCCCCCGAGTGACTCGGTCAGGGTGGTCGGCGCACCATGAACCGGCGGGAATCGAGCCGAGGCGCCCGGCCTGGTAGTCGGTCGAAGGCCTGCATCACCTCGTCGCGGGTGTTCATGACGAACGGGCCCGCCCAGCGATCGGCTCACGGATCGGGCGCCCGCCGAGCACGAGCACGTCGAGGTTCGGGCTGCGGCTCTCCTGCGCGCGCGCGGCGGTCAGCCTCGCAGCGTCGCTGCCCGCCCCGAACACCGCCAGCTGGCCGGTCTGGACGCTGGTCCGCTCCGCGCCCGACCGTCCCGTGGCCGGCGAGGACGTAGACGAGTGCGTTGTAGTCGGGTCGCCACGGCAGCACCAGCTCGGCCTCCGGGCTGAGCGTGGCGTGGACGAGGCGTCATCGGCGTGTAGGTCGACGCCGGGCCGGCGTGCCCGGCCAGCTCGCCGGCGATCACGCGGACGCAGCGCTCCGCCGTCGGCGGATGCGAGGAGGCCGACCTCGCCGGCCACGGATGTCCTGGTAGCGCGGCGGGGACCACTTCTGCGCCTTCGGCAGGTTGACCCAGAGCTGGATCCCGTGGAACAGGCCGCCGCTCACCACCAGCGCCTCCGGCGGCTTCTCGATGTGCAGGATCCCGGCCGCCGGCCGTCATCCACTGTGTGTCGCCGTTGGTGATGACTCCCCCGCCCCCGTTCGAGTCGCTGTGCTCGAACGTGCCGTCCATGATGTAGGTCACCGTCTCGAAGCCACGATGCGGGTGCCAGGGCGTACCCTTCGGCTCGCCCGGCGCGTACTCGACCTCCCCCATCTGGTCCATGTGGATGAACGGATCGAGGACGCCGAGATCGACGCCGTGGAAGGCGCGGCGCACCGGGAACCCCTCGCCCTCGAAGCCCGCGGGGCGCGTGGTGAGGCCGAGGACCGCACCGGTCGCTGCGACACGGAGGGATCCGGCAGCGGAATGCGGGGCAGGAGCGTGATGTCGTCGACGGTGATGGCGGGCATGGGTCGATCCTACCGGACAGATAGTTGCATTCGCAACCACTTCAGCGCTGGGCGGTCCCCCAGTAGAAGCGGGCTCTCAGCTGGACCGATGCGTCCCAACCGAGGCTCCGGAGTCGCGCTCGAGGTCCTCCGCACGTCCACAGCACCTTGACGGCGCGGTGGACGGCCCGTCGGTGAGGCGGCGCTGGACGACGTCCCGCTCCGGTCGATCCAGTCCTCCTGCCGCGGCCGTGACCTGCGCCTCATCGACGAAGAGGACCGCCCATCCGGCGCGAGAACGCCGTCGAGGAGGCCCAGAAGGCCTCGAAGCGGGCCGCGAGGCACGTGGGACAGGAAGAAGCCGAAGAAGACGACGTCGGTCGAACCGTCGGCTCGAGGCGAAGGCGTCTGCCACCGGTAGCGGACGTGCGGATCTCGTACCTTCGCGGCGGTTGAGGTCGAGCATCTCGGGCGACGCGTCCGTCGCTGATCAGGTCGTCGGCTAGCTCTGCCAGGACGCCGGTCCACTGCCCGGTGCCGGCCGCCACCTCGAGCACCCGTCCGCGCGGCGCGAAGGCGCTCGAGGGCCGTCCGAAGGCGGTCGAACAGCGGGTCGAAGGGCGCGTCGGTCGACGACGAGGTGCGCGTCGTACTCCCCCGCTCGTGCACGGTAGTACGCCACCTGCTCGTCGAGGATGGGGCGGTCGTCGGGTCCATCAGCGACGCTCGGCGGGACCCCGAGGGTCACCGCCGCGGCGACGATCGCCGTGGCGAGCGCAAGCGCCTGGCCCGACGACAGCGCCGCGTCGCCGGCGAACAGGGACGTGGCCGCACCGCGGGAATGGCGGCCAGGACGACCGGCACGAGCGTCCAGCCCAGGACGAGCACCGTCGGCGCGGTGGCGCCGGGCAGCCGCATGACGCGGGTGGCCACGGCGGTCAGCACCCCGAGGAAGGCCGAGAGCAGCAGGATGAGGATCAGCGCGGGCTGATCGCGGGCCCCCGAGGCGTCGACCAACCCCACCACGAGCTGATAGGCCACTGTCACCGCCAGGGCGAGGAGGGCGCCCAGGACGGCCGATCGCACGCCGATCATGACGAGGCCCCCGTTGCGAGCCGATCGGCGACGCCTCGTGCGATGCGATACGACTTGCCGGCACCCATCACGAGCACCGCATCGCCGTCGGCGAGATGGTCGGCGACGTACACGATCGTGGCATCGACGTCGCCGGTGGCGATCGCCGGCACCGCCCGAGCTGCGCTCGATCGCATCGGCGAGTGCCTCGGCCGAAGTGGCCGCCATCGCCTCCGGAGTGTCGCGCGAGGCGAAGATGTCGGCGATGACGACCTCGTTCGGCGTCGGTGAACGCCGTCGAGAACGCGTCGAGCAGCAGCGCGGTGCGCGAGTACATGTGCGGCTCGAAGACGGCCCAGAGCCGTCGATCCGGGCCGACCATCTGCCGGGCGGCCGCGAGCGCGGCGCGGACCTCGGTCGGATGGTGGCCGTAGTCGTCGTAGATCGTCACCGCGGCAGTATCGGCGATCAGCTGCATCCGGCGCCCGGCCCCGACGAACGTCCGCATGCCTTCGGCCAGCGCATCGAGATCGGCGCCGAGCGAGCGGGCCAGGATCAGCGCAGCGGTGGCGTTCTTCACGTTGTGCATGCCGGCCAGGGTCGTCGTCCACCGTCGATCGAAGAGCGTGAAGCTGGTGCCCCGCGGCCCAGTTCGATCCCCGTGGCCTCGATCTCGCCACCGGGCCCGTAACGCAGGATTCTGCCTTCCCAGCCGCCGAAGCCGTCCGACGAGGTCGTTGGCGCCGGGATCGTCGGCGCTGATGATCAACTGTCGGCCGTTGAGCGCGGGATGGCTGCCCATGCCCCGCACGAACCGCTCGAACGAGTCCATGACGCTCTCCGCGTTCGCGAAGTAGTCCGGATGGTCCATCTCGACGTTCGTGACGATGGCGCCGGCCGGGTGGTAGTGAAGGAAGTTGTCCCCGAACTCGTCCGCCTCGACGAGCATCGGGGCGCCGTGCCCGACCCGAACTGATGCGCCCCAGCCCTCGATGAAGGCCCCGACCTCGACGGTGGGGTCCAGGCCCGCGCTGACGAGCAGATGACCGAGCAGGGCGGTCGTCGTCGACTTGCCGTGCGTTCCGGTGACGCCGAGGCCGATGCGGCCCGGTGCGGCCATCAGCTCCCCGAGCAGCGCCTGCCAGGTCACGACCGGGATGCCCGCGCTCGCGGCAGCGCCGAGCTCCGCGTGGTCGGACGCGCGAACGCAATGCAGGGCTGATGGCGACGCGGTCGACGCCGCACGAGGTGTGCGGCATCGTGACCGATGGTGTACCGGATCCCGGCCGCGTCGAGCGGGGGCGTGTACGGGGATGGCGCGTCGAGGTCGCACCCGTCGACGAGGGCGCCGGCGTGGTGCAGCAGCACGGCCGCACCTGCCGCGCCGGACCCCGCGATCCCGATGACGTGGATCCGCTCGCCCGCACGGATCATCCCGCTGCCTCCGCAGCGAGCTGCGCGGCGAGCTGCAGCGCCGCCAGGGCGGACGCGCGCTTGTTCCCGTCCCGATCGTGCGGCCAGACGTGCCGTTCGACCGTGGCCGGTCCGTCGCGCAGCGCGGCGGCCACGTAGGTCAGGCCGATCGGCTTCTCTTCCGATCCCCCATCCGGGCCGGCGATGCCCGTCACCGCCACCGCCAGGCTGCGCGGCCGGGAACCGATCGAGGGCGCCGGTGGTCATCGCCTCGGCCACCTCGGCCGACACCGCGCCCACCTGGCCGATCAGCGCCGGCGTGACGCCGAGCAGCTCCTCCTTGACGGCATCGGAGTAGCTGATGATCCCGCCGAGGAAGTGGTCGCTCGACCTTGGCACCTGGGTGATGACGTGCCCGATCAGGCCGCCGGTGCAGGACTCAGCGGCGGCCATCTGCCAGCTTCCGGTCGGCCGAGCGTCCTGCCGAGCCGGCGGGCCGCCGCGACGAGCTCATCATCGGTCGGTGGTCGCATCGGTCGGACGCGGTCAGCGGTAGTTCTGGAACTGGAGGGCGACCGGGTAGTCGAGCGCCTTGAGGTCGGCGATCACCGCCTGGAGCTCGTCCTTCGACTTCGCCGCTGACCCGGACGGCGTCGCCCTGGATCGTCGGCTTCGTCTTCGGGAACTGCTCGCGGATGCGCTTCGAGAGCTCCTTGGCCTGCTCGCTGGTGAGGCCGCGCCGCAGCTTCACCTCCTGGCGGACCGTTCCGCCGCCGGCCGGCTCGATCTTGCCCCAGTCGAAGATCTTGAGGCTGAGCCCGCGACGGACGGCCTTCGACTCGAGCAGGTCCTTCGCGGCGCCGGCTCGATAGTCGTCGTCCGCGGTCAGGATGATCGCCTCCTTGCCGAGCTCGAAGCCGACCTTGCTGCCCTTGAAGTCATAGCGGGTCGCGATCTCGCGGCGGGCCTGGTCCAGGGCGTTGACCAGCTCCTGCTGGTCGAAGTCGCTCACCACGTCGAACGATGAATCAGATGCCATGTCGTCCCCATCTTCGTGCTTCGTTGCCTGCTACGGTGTCGATCTCAGCCACCCGCTCGCCGGATGCGCCATTCCACGACGGCGCCATCGTCGCCCATCGTCCCGAGGGCGATACCGTTGACGGTGATACGGACCGCGCCGGCATTCCCGACCCGGATCCGCAGCGTGGTCGTCGCCTGGAGTGTGAGCTCGTCCCCGTCGGAGGCGATCGCGCCGGACTCCTCGGCTGCATCGCCGTCCTCGTCGAGCTCGACGTACGAGTCGGCACCGTCGACCGAGATCGTCGCGCGCAGCCCCGACGGTTGGTCGACGACAACCGTGCGCATCACGGGCGCGGAGCGGTCGGTGACGACCGTGAGCTCCCACGTGCCGGGGGCGAGCGTCAGGCTGCGCGCGAAGGCACCGGCGGGGTCGGCGGTGAGGATCAGCGGTTCGGGGGGCGAGGGCTCGTCCGGGGCGAGGTCGATCGCGTCGCCCGCGGCGTTCGTGACGACGAAGCCGAGATCCGGCGCCTCCACCAGGACGGCGCTGACGGTGACCGCCGCGCCACCGGTGGCCGTGCCCGCGACGGTGACACGCGCTGCCCACGTTGGCGCCATCGGCCGGTTCGCGCATGACGAGGGCTGCCGCTCCCGCGGAGGGCGAGGCGCCCGGATCGGTGGCCACCATGATCGTTCGCTCCTCGGTCTCCGAGTCGCGGCCGGTGACGGGATCGTGCGCGACGAGGCGGGCCACGTTCGACCCGGGAAGGAGGGCGCACGGTCACCTCGAACGCGCCCGGCCTCGTCCGCCTGGATGGTCGGGTTCTCGGTGAGGTTGCTCACGCGTACGGTGGCGTTCGGGGCGGTGATCCCGCGGATCGTGATCGACAGGTCTCGGTGGTTGCTGACGTTGCCGGCCGGTTCGGTGATCCGCAGCTCGGGTGTTCGGGCGAAGGTGATGAGCCCGTAGCCGATGTAGGCGATGAAGCCGCCGACGAGGATGGTGAGGATGCGCCGCCACCACCGCGCCGGGGGTGACGACGAAGGCGCGCGAGCGGCGGCTGGCGAGCGGCCGGGGCGGTGTCGGCGCCGCTGGGCGGTCGGCGGTCGCGGTCGTCTCGAGCCGGTAGAGGTCGATGAGGTACTCCGGATCCAGCCCGAGGTACGCCCCGTAGTTGCGCAGGAAGCCGCTTGCGTATAGACCGAGCCCGGAAGCTCGCGGTACTCGCCGCGCTCGAGCGCCGACAGGTAGCGCTCGCGGATCTTCGTCTCGCGCTCGACCCGCGCGCAGGTCGACGCCCTTCGCCTCGCGGGCGGCACGCAGCACGTCCCCGAGCCGATGGACCTGGTCGGTCACTCCCTCGTCCTCGTCCGGCGCGACGTCGCCGCCCCAGCCGTCGCTGGTCACGAGGACCTCGCGGAAGCGGCTGCCGTCGGCGGGCCCAACGATGCCGCGATCCTCCATCTGGTCGAGGATGCGCGCCGCACGCGCATAGCCGATGCGCAGGCGTCGCTGGAGCAGCGAGGCCGATGCCTTGTCGCTGCGGCGCACGATGTCGACCGCCTGGCTGAGGAGCGCGTCGGCGTCGTCGTCCTGCGTCGTCCTCGCCCGGCGTGCCGCCGCCCTTGCCGTCACGCTTGCGGCGCGGTGATCTCGGGCCGGTACTGCGGACCGCCCTGGCCGCGCCAATGTCGCGCGACCGATTCGATCTCCGGATCGGTCACCAGGACGCCCTGGAGCCGCACGGCCCGCGGTGCGTCGATCGGCTGGTAGAGCATGTCGCCGCGGCCCAGCAGGTCCTCGGCGCCGGTCGTGTCGAGGATCGTGCGCGAGTCGATGCCCGGACGTCATCGCGAAGGCGATGCGGCGTCGGGATGTTGGCCTTGATCAGGCCGGTGATGACCTGCACCGACGGACGCTGCGTGGCCACGACGAGGTGGATGCCGGTGGCGCGCGCCAGCTGGGCGATGCGGGTGATCGTCGACCTCGACCTCGTAGGCCGAGACCATCATCAGGTCGGCGAGCTCGTCGATGACGATGACGATGTACGGCATCCGCGGCTCGCCGGCGCCGCAGCGCCTCGTTGTAGCCCGCCGATGTTGCGAACGCCGCGGGCGGCGAACTCGGCGTAGCGGCTCTCCATCGTCCCGACCGTCCACTTCAGGGCGTTGACCGCCTTGTCGGGCTCGACGATCACCTCGCACAGCAGGTGCGGGATGCCCTTGTACTGCGCCAGCTCGACTCGCTTCGGGTCGATGAGGATGAGCTTCACCTCGGCGGGCGTCGCGTTCATCAGGAAGCTGTCGATGATGCGCGTTGACGCAGACGCTCTTGCCCGAGCCGGTGGCGCCGGCGATGAGCATGTGCGGCATCTTCGACAGGTCGGCGCTGAACGGCTGCCCGGCCACGTCCTGGCCGAGGGCGAAGGCGAGCTTGGAGCGACTGCGCGATCTCGGCGAAGTTGCGGCTGGCCAGCACCTCCTTGAGCGTGACGAGGTCGAAGGCGGCGTTGGGGATCTCGATGCCGACGTACGGCTCGCCCGGGATCGGCGCCTCGATCCGGATGCTCCTCGCGGACAGGGCCAGCGCGAGGTTGTCGGAGAGGCCCTCGATCCGGCTGAGCTTGATGCCCGGGCTCGACGTCCAGGGCGTACTGGGTGACGACGGGGCCTTCCTGGATGCGGGCCACCTTCACGCCGATCCCGAAGTGCGCGAGCGTCTCGCGGATGCGCTCGCCCCTTCGCGGTGAGGTCGAGCTGGGCGGCCGATCGACTCCGGCGCATCGGCCAGCAGGTCGATCGGTGGCAGCTCCCATGTCCGCTCGACGGTCTCGAGCGCCGCATCGGCCACCTCCTGCCGGCGGCCACCTCGGCGAGGTGGGCGACCTCCTCGTCCTCGAGCTCCGCGATCGACGGCTTGATGGCCGCCGCGCCGTCATCGGTCCCGAGGTCGGCTGCCACGGCCGCCGGACGAGGCAGCACGGGCCGCGGCCTTTCCGTCTGCCGTTCGCCGCCGGCCGCTCTCGGCGCACGATGAGCGGCGGCTCCTCCTCGCGTCGTGCGCGCCGGCGAGCCGGTCGCGCATCCGATCGATGAGGCCGGGACGCGCCTCCATCTCGGTGCTGGCCACGCCTCGGCGGCTCGGGAACCGCGCGCGGCCGGCGGCCGGCTGCCCGGCGGGCCGCCTCGGCCTCACGGTCGACGCGGTCGTCCCGGTCGGCGAGGTACCCGGCGATCGAGGTCGCCGATCGTCATGTTGAAGTAGAGCAGCAGGCCGACGACGACCAGCAGCACGAGCACGATCCACGCGCCGACCTCGCCCACCGCCGTGGAGAGCACGCCGCTGACCGCGAAGCCGAGCGCGCCACCGCCCTCACCGGTGTCGATCGCCTCGGCGCCGCCCCCGACCGCGAGGTGGAACATGCCCAGCAGGCCCGAGCGCCACGACCGCGGCGCCCGATGCGGCCATCCAGCGCTCTGCCGGCATCGTCTTCATCCACAGCATGAGCGCGAAGCCGGCCAGCAGCGGCGCGGCGAACGCGATCCCCCAGCCGAGCAGGGTGGCGAGCAGGTCGTGCCACGGCCGCACGATGGCCCCGAGTCATCGGGCGCGAACAGGGCGATGACGCTGATGATCGCCAGGAAGAGCGAGCACGAGCGCGAGTCCCTCGCGGAGAAAGCGCGCGCTGAGCGACGAAGGGCGTCCTCCTCGTGCGGCGCCGCCGTGGTCCGGCGACGGCGGGTCGTCCGCCGTCGAGTGGCCACTCGCCCTAGACCTCCATCACGATCGGCAGGATCATCGGCCGACGCTTGGTGCGCTGGTGGAAGAAGCGGCTGAGGGTGTCGCGGATCTTCGTCTTCACGAAGCCGGCCTCGGCGGCATGCTCGTCGCCGCGTGGGCTGCCGCAGCGCATCCATGAGGTGATCGCGCGCCGCGGCCATGAGTCGGATCGTCCGGGTCGGACAGGAACCCGCGGCTCACGAGGTCCGGCTGGCCCGACCGGCTGGCCGGTCTTCGCCGTCGACGGTCAGGGCGACCATCACGACGCCGTCGGACGCGAGCATGCGGCGATCGCGCAGCACGACGCCGTCGATGCCGTCGATCGCGGCGATGCCATCGACGAGCACGGCGCCGGCCGCCACGGTGCCGGCCATCCGGGCCCGCTCACCGTCGAACTCGACGACCTGGCCGTTCTCGAGCACGAAGATCTTGTCGACGTCGACGCCCGCGCCCTCGGCGAGCAGCGCGTGCTGCACGAGCATGCGGTACTCGCCGTGGACCGGGATGAAGTGCCGCGGCTTGACGAGTCCGAGCATGAGCTTGAGCTCCTCGCGCGACGCCGTGGCCCGAGACGTGGCAATGGACGAGCGGCTCGTAGTAGACCATCGCCCCCTCCTTGAAGAGGTTGTCGATGGTCTTGGCCACGGCCTCCTCGTTGCCGGGGATCGGCGCTGGCCGACACGATCACCGTGTCGCCCGGCTCGATGGTGATGTTGCGATGGTCACGGTTGCTCATGCGCGTCAGTCCGCTCATCGGCTCACCCTGCGAGCCGGTCGTCATGACCACCAGCTCCTCCTTGTGGCAGTCGCTGGAGCTGGTCCTTCTTGACGAGCGTGCCGTCGCGGTCGTCGAGGTAGCCGCGCTCGAGGGCGATGGCGGTGTTCTGCTCCATGCTGCGCCCGAGCGCGACCATCTTGCGGCCGTGCGCCCATGCGGCGTCGATGACCTGCTGGACGCGGCCGATGTTGCTGGCGAACGTCGCCACGATCACGCGGCCCTGCGCCTCGCCGACCAGCCGGAGAAGGCTCTCGCCGACCGTCGTCTCGGAGAGCGTGTAGCCCTCCTTCTCGGCGCGCGTCGAATCCGAGCAGGAGGAAGTCCACCCCCCGATTCCCGATCTCGGCGATGAGGCCCAGGTCGGCGCGGCGGCCGTCGGGCGGCGTATGGTCGAACTTGAAGTCGCCGGTGTGCACGACGTGCCCACACCGGTGTCGATGGCGTAGCCGACCCCATCGGGATCGAGTGGTTGACCCGGAACGGGGTGATCCGGAAGTTGCCGACGGCGAACTCGCGCCCCGGCTCGACCACGTGGAGCGGGGTCGAGTCGAGCAGCTTGTGCTCGCGCAGCTTGCCCTGGACCAGCCCCTCGGTCAGGCGCGTGGCGTAGATCGGAGTGCCGGGGATCTTCGGGCAGGACGTACGGCAGCCCGCCGGTGTGATCCTCGTGGCCGTGGGTCAGCACGATCCCGCGCACCTGGTCGCGATGCTCGGCGAGGTAGGTGACGTCGGGGATGACGAGGTCGATCCCGAGCATGTCCGGCTCAGGGAACGCGAGGCCGCAGTCGACGACGAGGATCTCGCCGTCCGACCTCGATGGCGGTGATGTTCTTGCCGACCTCGCCGACCCCGCCGAGCGGGATGATGCGGAGCGAATCCGGACATTCAGTGCTTCCTCGAAGAGGGTCATCTGTTCGGCGTCGTCAACCGGGACCGGACCGGGCTCGACCGAGCTCGCCGCCGCTTCTGCGGCTGGACGCCGCCGTCGGCGCTCCGTCCTCGAGCGCCTCGCGGGCCGCCAGCAGCGCCGCGGGCAACCCTCGCATGTCGTGGAACAGCGTCTCGCGCAGCGAGGCCTGGTGCAGTGCCGCAGCAGGATGGTACATCGGGAAGACATGGAGGCCGGAGTAGGAGCGACGCAGTGCACCGTGGACGGCCCCGATCCGGGCGCCCGGCAGGTAACGCTGAAGCGAGTGGCGACCGAGCGTGACCACCACCGCCGGATCGAGCGCCGACTCCTGCCGCTCGAGGTAGCTCGCCGCAGGCGGCCGATCTCGTCGGGCTCCGGATCGCGGTTGCCCGGCGGACGGCACTTCACCACGTTGGTGATGAACACATCGCCGCGCTGCCAGCCGATCGACTCGCAGCAGCTCGGTCGAGCAGCTGACCGGCCGGTCCGACGAACGGGCGGCCCGTGGCGTCCTCGCGCGCACCCGGTCCCTCCCCGACGAGGAGGACGTCGCTCAGGACGTTCCCCTCGCCGGGGACGGTGTGGGTCGCGACGCGCGGCGAGCGGGCAGCGCGTGCAGCCGCGGACCTCGTCCGCGACCTGCGCCAGCGTCGCCGCGCCTCCGGCCGGCTCGCTCGCGGTGCCCATCGCGTGCGGCCGATGCGGTTCAGCTGCTCGTGCCGGCCCGTTCGGGCCATGTGACGCTCCATCGCCGCACGCCGGCTCAGGTTGACGCGTCCCATGCGGTCGATCTCGGTCACCACGACCATCAGCTCGTCGCCGATGCTGACCACGTCCTCGACCCGGGGCACCCGGTAGTCGGCGAGCTGGCTGATGTGGACCAGCCCCTCCTTGCCCGGCAGGATCTCGACGAAGGCGCCGAAGTTCATGATCCGGGTCACCTTGCCGAGGTACTCCTTGCCGACCTCGACGTCCTTGGTCAGCCCCTCGATCCACTTGATCGCCTTCTGGGCGGCCTCGCCGCTGGTGGCGGCGATCTGGATCGTCCCGTCGTCCTCGACGTTGATCTGCGTCCCGGTCTCGGCGGTGATCTGACGGATCACCTTGCCGCCGGCGCCGATGACGTCGCGGATCTTGTCGACCGGGATCTTCAGGGTCGTGATGCGCGGCGCGTACTGGCTCAGCTCATCCCGGCTGGTGCTGATGACCTCGGTCATCTTGCCCAGGATGTGCATGCGGGCTGCGTGGGCCTGCTGCAGGGCGTCACGCATGATCTCGGTCGTGATGCCGCTCGACCTTGATGTCCATCTGGAGGGCGGTGACGCCGTCGGCGGTGCCGGTCACCTTGAAGTCCATGTCGCCGTAGGCGTCTTCCTTGCCGGTGATATCGGTCAGGACGGCGTAGCGGCCGGACTCCTTGTCGGTGATGAGCCCCATCGCCGCGCCGGCGACCGGAGCCTTGATCGGCACGCCGGCGTCCATCAGGGCGAGGGTCGAGCCGCACGTCGAGGCCATCGAGGTCGAGCCATTCGAGCTGACGACCTCGCTGACGACGCGGATGACGTACGGGAACTCGTCGGCGCTCGGCAGGACCGGCATGCAGGGCCCGCTCGGCGAGCGCGCCATGGCCGATCTCGCGGCGGCCGGGCCCGCGCATGAAGCGGGCCTCGCCGACCGAGTACGGCGGCATGTTGTAGTGATGCATGTAGCGCTTCTCGGTGTCCGGCGAGATCGTGTCCATGCGCTGGACGTCACTCGACGGGCCGAGCGTCGCGATCGACAGCGCCTGCGTCTGGCCGCGCTGGAAGAGCCCGGAGCCGTGGGTGCGCGGCAGGAAGCCGACCTCCACGCTGATCGGGCGGACCGTGGACGTGTCGCGTCCGTCGATCCGGATGTTCTCGCTCAGCACGAGCTCACGCACCGTGGACTTGGTGACCACGTCCATGAGCGCGGAGCCGATGCCGTGGCGGCGGCGGATATCCTCGAGGCGGTCGCCCTGCTCGGAGCGGTCGTAGTGCTCGCGGGCACGGCGCACCTCGGCGGCGATGTCCTCGCGCACCGCATCCAGGCGCTCGGCGAGGCCCTGGGTGAAGTGCAGGAACAGCTCGGCGGTGGCCTCGGCGTCCGGCATCGCCCGGTGCGCGGCGGCATGGTCGCGGCCGAACACGAAGCGGACGAGATCGCCGAGCTTCCACGCCCCGGCATCCGGGTAGAGCTGATAGCCGAGCTCGAGGGTGTCGAACACCTTTGGCTCCCAGTGGACATCGTTCGGCAGATGCCGCATGACGTACGGGAGATCGAAGCTGATGTTGTGGGCGACCACGGGAGCGTCGCCGACCCACTGGACGAAGTTCGTGAGCACCTCGGATGCCGTCGGGGCGTTCGCGACGTCATCGGTGCTGATGCCGTGGACCTGGTGCCCGACGATCGGCCGGCCGGGGTTGACGAGCGACTCGAAGCGGTCGACCACCTGTCCCTCACGTACGCGCAGCGCGGCGATGTCGACGATGTACCCGTTCTCCGGCTTCATCGAGGTGGTCTCGAGGTCGAAGACGACGAACTCAGACTTGCCGTCGGCCAGCAGCTTGCCGAGCTGCGCGACCGAAGCGGCCTTGGGCCCGACGAACGGCATCTTCTTCGGGGTGCCGACCGAGGCGACCAACTTGTCCTGGAGGTCGATCGACTTCTGGAGCTCCTGGTGCCCGTAGGCGATGGCGTCGGCCATGACGTCCTCGGGGAGGATCTTGGCGCCCGCCTCGACCATCATCACCGCGTCGCGGGTGCCGGCCACGACGAGATCGAGCTCGCTCTCATCGAGGTCGCTGTTCGTCGGGTTGGTCACGAACTCGCCGTTGATGCGGCCGACACGCACGGCGCCGACCGGGCCCATGAATGGGATGTGGCTGATCGAGAGCGCCGCGGAGGCGCCGTTGAGCGCCAGGATGTCGGGATCGTTCTCCATGTCGGTGGAGAGGACGGTCAGCACGACCTGCACGTCGTTGAAGTAGCCCTTCGGGAAGAGCGGGCGGATCGGGCGGTCGGTGAGGCGCATGGCCAGGATGGCCGCCTCCGACGGGCGGGACTCGCGCTTGATGAAGCCGCCGGGGATCTTGCCCGCGGCGTACATTCGCTCCTCGTAGTCGACCGTGAGCGGGAAGAAGTCGGCGCCCTCGCGCGGCTCCTTGCTGGCGACCGCGGTCGCCAAGACGACCGTGTCGCCATAACGGACGATGACGGCGCCATCGGCCTGCTCGGCAAGCTTGCCGGCTTCCATGCTGAACGGCTTGCCACCGATCTCAGCTTCGTGGGTGATTGCCACTGATTCCTCCAGTGATGTGTGCGACGCCACGTGGGCCGCCTGGCGCGCTCCGCAGAGCGCAGGCGTCAGGCAGGACGGGAGTCGGGTGGATGAGTCTCTGAGGTGATGTGCGAGACCCAGGTCCCTCGATGGGCCTGGGTCGATCGCGAGCGGGTTCTACCGACGCAGCCCGAGGCTGCTGATGACGGTGCGGTACCGATCCACGTCGTTGCGGACCAGGTACGCAAGCAGCCGCCGGCGCTGCCCGACGAGCTTCAACAGCCCGCGGCGCGAGTGATTGTCCTTCGGGAAGCTGCGCAGATGCTCCGTCAGCGACTTGATCCGCTCGGTGAGAAGCGCAATCTGCACCTCGGGTGATCCGGTATCGCCCTCGTGCGTGGCGTATTCGTCGACGATTGCGCTCTTCGCGTCCTTGGCGAGCGGCACGTATTCCTCCACATTCGTTTCCGTAACGTTCGGAAGTTTACCAGAGGGCCGGTCTAGCCGCCATCGAGGGCGATGAGGCGACGTGCCTCTGCCTCATCCCGCCGCATCTGCGCCACGAGCGCGTCGATCGAGTCGAACCGGCGCTCCTCGCGCAGCCGATGCGAGAGCTCGACGTCGAGCGTCGCGCCATACAGGTCGCCGTCCCAGTCGAGCAGGTAGCCCTCCACCAGGACGCGCCCCTCGTCATGGAACGTGGGGCGGACCCCGATGCTCACGAGAGCCGGATGTCCCGGTCCGACGCCCCGTTCCGGGACCGAGACGCGGCCCAGGTAGATGCCGAGCACGGGCAACGCCGGGGTGTAGCTGAAGGCAAGGTTCGCGGTCGGGAATCCCAGCTCGCGACCACGGGCGTCGCCGTGGATCACCATGCCACGCAGGAGTGGCCGGCTGCCGAGCAGCGTTGCGGCAGCCTCGATGTCGCCGGCCTGCATGGCAGTCCGGATGCGCGACGAGCTCACCACATCGCCGTCGAGGCGCGCCGGGTCGACGGCGACGGTGGTGAAGCCAAGCTCATCGCCGATCTCGGTGACGCGGGCCAGCGTGCCGGAGCGGCCGCGGCCGAAGGCACTCTCGGGCGTCATCACCAGCGCGCGCGTCTGCAGGGCCGGCGCGAGCCGGGCAAGGAACTCCTCCGGGGCGAGGCTCCGCAGTGCCGCGTCGAAGCGGACCGGCAGCGGGTGGTCGATGCCTGCCGCGTGGAGCCGCTCGAGCGTGACCTCGGGCGGCAGGAGCCGAGGGACGACCGTCCCCGGCCGGATCACCTCATCGGGGTGCGGCGTGAAGACGATCGCCACGCTGGCCGCGCCCGCGGTCTCGGCGGCATGCCGCGTGGCGTTGACGAGGTGGCGGTGCCCGAGGTGGACGCCGTCGAAGACGCCGAGCGTGATCGCCACCGGTCCGACCGTGGGCAGCGCGTCAAATGCGTGCGCCGTCACTCCCCCACCTCAGGCGCGACGACCTTCTCGGGCTGGAGCGTCCCGGCGTCGATGCGTCCGATGCCGAGCAGCTCGTCCGCCTCGTAGACCACGACACGCCCGTCCGCCCCGTCCGCCATCGGCTGAGAGGAGCCGTGCAGGAAGCGCCAGGCAGCGTTGGCGGGGAGCGTGATCCGCGGCAACGGCAGGAGATCCCCGACCGACTTGACGGCCTCGACGAGCCGCCCCTCGGCGGCGAGCGCCTCGAGCTGCTCGGGACGAATGCCATCGTCGGCGCGCAGGCCGGCCGCCTCCGTGCGGCGCAGGGCGCGAAGGTAGCCGCCAGAGCCGAGCGCCTCACCGAGGTCGCGGGCGATGGCGCGAATGTACGTTCCAGCACCACAGATCACGTCGATCCGCACGTCGAGTTGCCCGTCGGCCTGCTCGATGGCGAGGAGGTCGATCGCGTCGACCGACACGCGCCGCGCCGTCACCTCGATCGGTGCTCCGGCGCGCGCCGCGCGGTGTGCGGTGGTGCCGCCCTGCTTCCGGGCGCTGAAGTCCGGCGGACGCTGGTCGTACGTCCCGACGAAGCGGGTCAGCGCCTCTCGGATGGCCTGCTCCGACGGCGGTGGGGCTCCGGTGACGGTGATGGGGCCCTCTGCATCGTCGGTCGCGCTGCGGGCACCAAGGCGGACCACCGCGTCGTAGCGCTTGCGGCCACCGGTCAGCTCCTGGCTGAACCGGGTCGCCGCGCCGACGAGGATCGGGAGCACACCGGACGCGAGCGGGTCGAGGGTCCCGGCGTGGCCGATGCGCCGCGTCCCGCTGAGGCGTCGCAGGAGGCCGACCATGTCGTGGCTCGTGGGCCCGACCGGCTTGTCGAGGTTAACGACCCCGAGCATCGGCTCGGTCGAGCTCCCGCTCGCACTCCTCGAGGAGGCGCTGCTCGGCCGCGTCCAGCGGCAGGTCGAGCGAGCACCCCGCGGCGCGGGCATGGCCGCCCCCACCGAAGGTCGACGTGATCGCCACCGCATCGGCGCGGTCCGTCGTACGGACGCTGACGCGGACGTGGGTCGCAGCGGTCTCCTTGAACAGCACCGCGACGTCACCGGTCTTGGTGGAGGCAAGCAGGTCGACGAAGCCCTCGGTCGCGGTCGGATCGCTGCCGGTCTGGCGAAGCATCTCGAGCGTCTGAGCAGCGTGGACGATCCGTCCCTCGCGGCGCTGGCCGATCCCGTTGAGCATCCGACCCCAGAGGGCCATGGTGCTGAACGGCTTGTCGGCGTAGATCGCCTTGTGGAGGCGCGACAGCGGGGCACCGGCGGCCACCAGGTCCGCCATGACCCGCAGGGTGCGCGGCGTGGCGTTCGGGTGCGCGAACGTGTGCGTGTCCTGCACGATCCCGGCAGCGAGGACGGTGGCGATCCGCTCGTCCAGCTCCGTGCCGAGGGCCGGCAGCAGCAGGGCCATCATCTCGCAGGTTGCCGCGGCTTCCGGGTCGACGAAGGCGGCGGAGACCTCGCTCCCATCGTTGGAGACGTGGTGGTCGATGTTCACGATGGTCGCACGCCCCAGCCACTCGGCGTGGTCGCGCGCGATGCCACCGGTGCGGGACAGCGGCCCGTCGAGGACCACCGCAACATCCGGCTCGAGGGCCGGCGCACGAAGGACCTCAGCCGCGCCCGGCAGCTCCGCCAGGAAGGGCGGAACCCCGTCCGCGGCGACCACCTCGGCGCGCTTGCCGGCACCCTCCATGGCGAAGCGCAATGCCAGCGCCGCGCCGAGCGAGTCGGCGTCGGGGTTCTCATGGCAGATGGCCGTGATCCGATCGGCGCCGAGGATCGCGCCGATGACCGCCTCACGCGTCATCGGCACGCTCTCGTTCGAGCTCGTTGAGCAGCCGCAGCACCCGATCCCCCGCCTCGATCGAGTCGTCGTGGCGGATGACCAGCTGCGGGATGTGGCGGATCGTGAGCCGTCCGGCGAGCTGGCGTCGCAGCCACGGCGCCGCGTCGGTCAGGGCGGTCACGGCCGCTTGCTGTTCCTCCGGGGTGCCGAGCACGCTCACCCAGACCCGGGCCGAGCCGAGGTCGCGCGCCGTCTCGACGCGCGTGACGGTGGCGAACCCGATCCTCGGGTCCTTCATCTCGCGCTGTAGCAGCGTCATCAGCTCCTGCCGGATCTGGCTGTCGAGCCGATCGGTCCGCTGGGTCATCGCTCCTCGCTCAGGCCTGCTCGGCCACCATCTGGTAGCACTCGATCACGTCGCCCTCGGCGATCTCGTCGACATCGAGCCCGATGCCACACTCGAACCCAGTGGCGACCTCGCGGACGTCGTCCTTGAAGCGCTTCAGCGAGGTGATCCGCGTGTCGGCCAGCAGCTCGCTGCCGCGGAACACACGGGCCTGCGTACCGCGCATGATGCGACCGTCCGTCACGTACGAGCCGGCGATGTTCCCCGCCTTGCCCGCCTTGATCACCATGCGCACCTCGGCATGTCCCTCCACGCGCTCGACCATCTTCGGCGCCAGCATGCCCTTGAGCGCCTGGCCGATGTCGTCGGTGAGCTTGTAGATGACGTCGTACAGCCGCACGTCGACGCCGGTCGCCTCGATCGAGCGGAGCGCGCCGGGATCGGGCTTGGTGTTGAAGCCGATGACGACGGCATCGGATGCCGAGGCGAGGTTGATGTCGCCCTCGTTGATGTCGCCGGCACCCTCGCGAAGGATGTTGATCCGGACCTCGGAGGTGTTGAGCCGTTCGACGGCGTTTCGGATCGCGCCGAGTGAGCCCTGGACGTCGGTCTTCAGCACGACCCGCAGCTCGGCGACCTCGGCGTCGGCGATCTGGGCGCTGACCTCCTCGAGCGAGGAGACCGTGCGATCTCCGCCGCCGGCGGCCGCGATGTCGGCCGCCTCGGCCTGGTCGCGAGCCGTCTTCTCGTCGGCCACGACCCGCAGCGTGTCACCGGCCTCGGGAAGCCCGGTGAGGCCGATGATCTCGACCGCGCTTGCCGGCTCGGCCTGCTTCACGCGCTTGCCCGCGGCGTTGTTGAGGGCGCGAACGCGGCCGTGGGTTCGGCCCACCGCCACGACGTCGCCCACCTTGAGCGTCCCGGTCTGGACGAGCACGGTGGCGACGTTGCCACGGCCCTTGTCGACCTTCGATTCGACGATCGTGCCGATCGCCTTGCGGTCCGGGTTCGCCTTGAGGTCCTGGAGGTCGGCGACGAGCAGCACCATCTCCATCAGGTCGTCGATGCCGGTCTTCTGCTTCGCGCTCACGGCGACGGCGATGACGTCGCCGCCGTACTCCTCGATGAGGACGTTGTTGTCGGCCAGCTCCTGCTTCACGCGGTCGGGCTGCGCATCCGGCTTGTCGACCTTGTTGATCGCGACGATCATCGGCACCCGCGCGGCGCGCACGTGGTCGATCGCCTCCTTCGTCTGCGGCATGACGCCGTCGTCGGCCGCCACCACGATGATCGCGATGTCGGTGACCTGGGCGCCACGGGCGCGCATGGCGGTGAACGCCTCGTGGCCGGGCGTGTCGAGGAAGACGATCCGCTTGTCGTTGTGCACGACTTCGCTGGCGCCGATGTGCTGGGTGATGCCGCCCGATTCCCGGTCGGCGACCTTCGTCTCGCGGATCGCATCGAGCAGGCTGGTCTTTCCATGGTCCACGTGGCCCATCACGGTCACGATCGGGGCGCGGGCGACGAGCTTGCTGGCGTCATCCTCGGTCCAGAGTGTCGGCTTGCCCTCGCCCTCCTCGGCGCTCCCGGGCTTCACGAGCTCCTGCTCCCTGGCCTCGTCGGCCGCGGCCCGCTCAATCGCGCCGGCCTCGGTGGCCTCATACCCGAGCTCACTGGCGACGAGCGACGCGGTGTCGAAGTCGATCGACTGGTTGACGGTGGCGAAGATCCCGTTGCGGATGAGGACGTTGATGATCTCGGCATGACTGACGGCGAGCTTCTCCCCCAGGTCCTTGATGACCACGGGGTTCGGGAGCTCGACCGGCCCGGTCGGACGTGCGGCGGCCTGCGCCTCGGCGATCGCCGCAGCGGCTCCTGCCGTGCGCTTGCGCTGTGGCCGGGGTCCCCGGCGGGGTCGGTATCTACGTGGCGGCATCGTTCACCTCGATTTCGAGCATTCCCGGCGCGAGCTCGGCACCGAGCGCTCGCCTGACGGCCGCTGCGGCCCGGTCGGGCTCACGGCAGGCCGCGTCATGACAGATATAGGTCCCGCGTCCCGGCTGCCTGCCGGTGGGATCGCGGTGGATGGTCCCGTCACCTGCTCGGACCAGCCGGTCCATCTCGCGCTTCGGGCGCGATATGCGGCAGACCGCGCAGGTGCGGGTCGGGATGTGATCAGGTCGTCGCTTCGGCATCGACCGGCGCCTCCGCGACCGGCTCGAGCTCCTCGTCGCCGGGCTCGCTGCCCGCGGCGGCGGTGGCCACGCCCGCGTCGGAGCGAATGTCGATCCGCCACCCGGTGAGCTTGGCGGCGAGCCGCGCGTTCTGCCCCTCCTTGCCGATGGCCAGGCTGAGCTGTCGCTCCGGCACGATCACGTTCGCGATCTTGTGCTCCTCGTCGACGCGCACGCTCAGCACTTCGGCCGGACTGACGCGCCTCGGCCACGAAGCGCCCGGGGTCCTCGTCCCACAGGACGATGTCGACCTTCTCACCGTTGAGCTCGGCGACGATCGACTGGATGCGCGCTCCGCGCTGTCCGACGGCGGCGCCCTTCGCGTCGACGCCCGGCTGGCGGCTCTCGACCGCCACCTTGGATCGGCTTCCCGCCTCCCGGGCGATGCCGCGGATCACGACGGTGCCGTTGTAGATCTCGGGGATCTCCATCTCCATCAGGCGACGGAGGAACCCGCGATGTGTCCGGCTGGCGACGATCACCGGCCCTCGTGTCGTGCGCCGCACCTCCATGACGTAGACCTTGAGATGCTGCCCGATGCGATAGGTCTCGCTCGGCAGCTGCTCGGTCACGGCGAGCACGGCCTCGACATCCTTGCCCATGTCGAGCACGACGGCGGAGTCGGTCGTCCGCTGGACGGTGCCGGTCATGATCTCGCCCTCGCGGGCCGCGTACTGCTGGAACACGACGTCCCGCTGCGCCTCCCGGAGGCGCTGCCGGTACACCTGGCCCGCGGTCTGGGCAGCGATCCGGCCGAGCTGAGCCTGGGTGACGTTCTCGGGGATGCGGACCTTGCCGCCAACCCCCGTCGTCGGGTCGATCTTCTGGGCAGCGGCGGCCGTCATCTGGAGCTCGGGATCCTCGATCTCCTGCTCACCGGCGACGACCTCGTACTCGCGGGCGACGCTGATCTCGCCGCTCTCGGGATTCACCGTGACGACGACGTTCTCGGGGGCATCGGCATTGCGCCGGTAGGCCGACTCGATTGCCTGCTCCAGCGTTCGGATCAGGATCTCCTGCGGCACACCCTTCTCGGCGTTCAGCTGGAGCAACGCTCCGATGAAGTCTCGATTCATGCCGCTCCTCGTTCCGCGGACAAACAAAGACGTGGGATGGCGAACCGACCCACGTCCTTGGCGCTTGGTTCAATATTGGTGGTTCGCATTGGCCGGCAGAACCGTCCCGGAGTATAGCCGATCGCCCTTTACCCCGCCACCGCGCGAGCAGTCCCCAGCATCGGCGTCAGCCGCCGGTGATCAGCCGCTGGATGTCGTTGATGCTGATCAGGATCACGAGTGCGATGAGGACGGCGAAGCCCGCGAGGTAGATGAGCGCCTCGCGCTCCGCCGGCAGCCGGCGACGTCGCACCGCCTCGACCAGCACGACGGCGATGCGTCCACCATCGAGGGGCGGGAACGGGAGCACGTTGAGCACGGCGAGGTTGACCGACAGCAGGCCGACGAAGAGCAACTGGCTCACGAGCGGCGCGTCGAGGACGCGGCCGGTCTCCTGGGCGATGCCGATCGGGCCGCGCGCATCCGGCGCCTCGGGGTTGAGTCCGATCAGCCCGCCGACCGCGTCGGCCAGGCCGCCGGGGATCTGGATGGCGATCGTCCACGCCGTGTCGGTGCCGCGCGTCGAGTGCCTCGATCGGGCCGTCGACGAGCGGCGGCCGCTCCACGACCCGCTCTGGGTCGTAGGCGAACCCGATCGGTCCGATGCCGGCGGCCCGGTCCTCGTCAGTCACGACGCGCGGGACGACCTCGACGCTCGATCGCGGCTCACCGCCGCGCTCCACGCCGAGGGTGACCGTAGTGCCGCCGCGCTCGGCGACGTAGTCGGTCAGGTCGGCGGAGCGATCGAAGGTGCGGCCATCGACAGCGACGATCACGTCGCCGACCTCGAGCGTCCCCTCGGCCGGGCTCTCGGCCTGGATCTCGGTGACGGTCAGCGGCCCCTCGCCGATGAGGGTCGGCATGCTGAACGCGATCGCGAAGAGCGACGGCGGCGAGCACGAAGTTCATCGCCACGCCCGCCAGCAGCACGACGACCCGCACCCACACCGGGCGTCGGTTGAAGGCGCCGGCCATGGCCCGCTCGACCTCGTCGTCGGACAGGCCGCTGCTCACGCAGTCGGCGGATCTCGACGTCGCCGTCCTCGCCGAGCATCTTCACGAAGCCGCCGAGCGGGATCCAGTTCAGGCTGTAGCGCGTGCCACGGCAACATCACCGAGCGATGCGCGGCGGGAAGCCGATCCCGAACTCCTCGACCGTGATGCCGGCGCGCTTGGCGACGATGAAGTGGCCGAGCTCGTGGACGAGGACGAGGACGACGAGGATGCCGACGAAGGCGTCGACGGTGCCGAGCACGCTCCATCAGGCGACCATCTCCGCCGAGAGCGCGGCCCGCACCTCGGCGTCGAGCGACGACGATCGCATCGAGGTGCCGGTTCGCGCTCATCCCCCAGCGATCGACGGCTGATCGCGATGGTCTCGGCGATGGCCGGAAGCCGATCCGGCCCTCCAGGAACGCAGTCGACCGCGACCTCGTCGGCGGCGTTGAGGATGGTCCCCGCGGTTGCCGCCCGCCTCGGCAGCCGATCGGAGCCGCGTCGTAGGCCGGGAAGTCCCCCGACGGACAGCGGGAGGAACGTCGAGCGTCCCCAGTCAGCCGGGCGACGAGGCGCGTGCCGGCGAGGGCAGCCGCTCCGGGTACGTCAGGGCGTACTGGATCGGGAGGCGCATGTCGGGCAGGCCGAGCTGCGCCTTGTACGAGCCGTCGACGAACTCGACGAGCGAGTGGACGATGCTCTGGGGATGGATCACGGCTTCGATCTTAGAGTACGGGAGTCGATAGAGCCATTTGGCCTCGATGACCTCGAACGCCTTGTTGACCAGCGTGGCCGAGTCGACGGTGATCTTCGGGACCCATCCGCCACGTCGGGTGCGCGAGCGCCTCGTCGGCGGTCACGCCGCGAGCGTCTCGCGGGAGCCGGTCGCGGAACGGTCCCCCGCTGGCGGTGAGCACGAGACGCGCGACCTCGTCGAGGCGTTCCCCCACCAGGCACTGCCAGATCGCGGAATGCTCGCTGTCGATCGGCCGCAGCCGGTCGAGCGGGTCGCCGCCGAGCTCGTCGAGCAGGCGCGGCGACGAGGTGGCCGCCGGTCGACCAGCGTCTCCTTGTTGGCCAGCGCGACGCGCCGTCCCGTCCGGAGCGCGGCGAGCACCGCCGGCAGCGCGGCCATTCCCGTCGTGGCCACGACGACGAGCTCGACGTCCTCGAGCGGTGGCGAGCTCCTCCAGCCCTCCAGCCGCCCAGCGCGCGCGGGCACGCCGGAGCCGGACGGTCCGGGCGCACCACGCGCGAGCGTCGGGATGCGGCGGCAAGCTGGGTGGCGAACGTGTCGCTGCCCCGGCCGCCCGGCGGCGAGGCCGCGAAGGCTGAATCGCCGCCCGAGGCGCTCCACGACCTCGAGCGCCTGCCGACCGATCGACCCGGTCGAGCCGAGTACGGCGACGCCGGTGGTCATGCCACTCGTCCGGCGACGAGCAGCGCGTAGCCGGCCAGCACCGGGCGCGGCGAACAGGAACGAGTCGACGCGGTCGAGGATGCCCGCCATGGCCGGGGACCAGGAAGCCGGACTCCTTGCGTCCCGCGGCGCGCTTGAGCAGCGACTCGGCGAGGTCGCCCGCCTGCGCCGCGAGGCCGACCAGCGGGCCGATGACGAGGGGGTGCCACGGGTCGAGCCCGACGAGCGCCGCGCCGATGCCGGCGCCGATCGTCGCCACCACGAGCCCTCCGGCCAGGCCCTCGACCGTCTTCGACGGGCTGATGTGGTCGAGCAGCCGCTGCGCCCCATCGCCCGACCGACCAGGTAGGCCCCGGTGTCGTACCCCCACACCACCAGGACAGCATGCAGCGTCCAGGCCACGCCGGAGCCGGAGGCCGAGGACGCCGACCGGCGTCGTCGGCGATGCCGCCCGGGTGCCGAAGGTGCGCCACGAGCGCGATCATCGGGAGCAGGAGGCCGACGTACGCGACGCCGAAGACGCTCATCGCCCAGGTCACGAAGCCCGTCCTGCGGGTCGGAGCGCGATGAAGGCGGCCACTCCCAGCAGGAGCATGCCGGCAACGATGACTGCCGCGACGACGCCCGGCGGATCGAGCGCGGTGACCAGCGCCGTGAGGAGCGCCGCCCGACGCCTCGTCGTTGACGGCGACGAGGCCGGCCGCGGTCAGCAGCATCCCGGCCAGGATCGTGAGCACCTGCGGCGGCTGATAGCCGGCGGCGTCGAGCAGCCCGACGAGCTCGACGAGCGCCAGGAAGGCGGCGACGCCGACGAGGAGCGAGAGCCACGGCTCGCCGAGCAGCACGATCGCCAGGACGAGCGGCGCGAGGATCGCAGCGGTGATGAGCCGCGTGCGAAGCATGCGTCAGCCGCCGAAGCGGCGATCGCGGCGCGTGAAGCTCGTCCATGGCGGCGTCGAAGTCGTCGTCGCTGAAGTCCGGCCAGAACTTCGTCGCAGAAGACGAGCTCCGCGTAGGCCGCCTGCCAGAGGAGGAAGTTGCTCGTGCGCCGATCACCACCGGTGCGGATGAGCAGGTCGACGTCCGGCTGGCCGGCGGTGTAGAGATGCTCGGCGAAATGAGCCTCGTCGATCTCCTCCGGATCGGCATGGGCCGCGACGAGTGCGCGTGCCGCGTCGACGATCTCCGCCCGACCGGAGTAGTTGAAGCAGATGTTCAGCGTCAGGCGCGCTGCCATGGCGGGTCCGCTCCTCCGCCGCGCGGATCGAGCGCTGGACGTCGATCGGGGCCTCGTGCAGGCGCCCGATGACGCGCACGCGAACCCCCTCCTCGATGAGCTCGTCGGTGTACTGGCGGACGGCACCGTCGATGAGGCCGAAGAGACCCGGAGACCTCGTCGTCGGGACGAGTTCCAGTTCTCGGTGCTGAAGGTGTAGACGCTGAACGTCTCGACGCCCGCGTCACGGGCGCGGCGGACGATCGGTCGGATCGCCTCGATGCCCTGGACGTGGCCGGCCAGGAGCGGCAGTCCGCGATCCCGCGCCCATCGGCGATTGCCGTCGGCGATGATCGCGACGTGCCGGGGACGGACCGTGTCCGACACCGGTCAGACCTCCAGGATCTCGGCTTCCTTGCGATCGGCCCGGCTGTCGACCGCCTCGATGTAGCGATCGGTCAGCTTCTGGAGGTTGTCGAGCTCGCGTCGCTCCTCGTCCTCCGAAAGGTCGCTGTCGCGCAGCGCCTTCTTGAGCTGATCGGCCGCGTCGCGACGATGGTTGCGGACCTCGACGCGCGCCTCCTCGGTGCGTCGGTGGACCTGCTTCACCATCTCCTTGCGGCGCTCCTCGGTGAGCGGCGGGACGTTGAGCCGCACGACCGTGCCATCGACGTTCGGCATCAGGCCGATGTCGCTCTTGGTGATTGCCTTCTCGATGGCGGACAGGACCGATCGGTCCCAGGGCTGGATGACGATGAGGTGCGGGTCGGGCGTGCTGATGCCGGCGACCTGGTTCAGCGGGGTCTGTGCACCGTAGTAGTCGACGGTGATCCGCTCGACGAGCGCAGTCGAGGCTCGCCCGGTGCGAATCCCCGAGAACTCGCGTTCCATCGCCTCGACGGCTCGCTGCATCTTCGGTTCGATCTCGATCAGCGCCTCGTGCGTCATCGGGTCTCCTCTCCTGAGATCAGCGTGCCGATCCGGTCGCCGCGGATCGCCCTGGCGATGTTCCCGGCGACGGTCATGTCGAAGACGACGATCGGCATCTCGTTGTCCATCGCCAGGCTGACCGCGGTCGCGTCGAGAGCCTGGAGGCGGCTGCTCAGCAGCTCGGTGTAGCCGATGTGGCTGAACCGCAGGGCGTTCGGGTGCGTTTCGGGGTCGGCATCGTACACCCCGTCCACGCGAGTGGCCTTGAGGATCACCTCGGCATGGACCTCGACGGCGCGCAGCGTCGCGGCCGTGTCGGTGGTGAAGTACGGGTTGCCGGTTCCTGCGACCATGACGACCACCCGGCCCTTCTCGAGATGTCGCACTGCGCGCCGGCGGATGTACGGCTCGCAGATCTCGTTCATGGCGATCGCGCTCATCACGCGCGTCGGGCATTCCGCCTGCTCGAGCGCGTCCTGGAGGGCGAGGCCGTTCATGACGGTCGCCAGCATGCCCATGTAGTCGGCGGTCGAGCGATCCATCCCGCGCGCACTCGCCGCGAGACCGCGGAAGATATTTCCTCCCCCGACCACGATCGCGATCTGCGTCCCGTCATGGGCCGAAGTCGCCACCTGGCCGGCGATCTCGCGCACGACGGCCGGATCGATGCCGTACTCGTGGCCGCCCATCAGCGCCTCGCCGGAGAGCTTGAGCAGCACCCGGCGGGGCGTGGTGGCGGTGGCCGGAGCGTCGGCCGCGGTGGTCACCGTCAGGCGGCCTCGTCGCCGTCTGATGCGGCGGTCTCCCCCACCGCCATGCGCGCAAATCGGGCCACCTTGATGTTCTCGCCCAGGAGGGCCACCTTCTCGGTGATGAGGTCGCCAACCTTGCGATCGGTGTCTCGGTACGGCTGCTCCAGCAGGCATGCCGACTCGAACCACTTGTTCAGCTTGCCTTCCACGATCATCGGCACGCGATCGGCCGGCCGGCCGTCGCGCTCCGCGTCGACCGCGAAGAGCCGCTTCTGCTCCTCGAGAACGTCGCTCGGCACGTCCTCGCGGCTGACGTATTGCGGCGCCATGCCGGCGATCTGCATCGCGATCTCGCGGGCCAGCTGCTGGAAGTCGTCGGTGCGTGCCACGAAGTCGGTCTCGCAGTTGAGCTCGAGCAGCACGCCCAGGCGCGCTCCGTGGTGGATGTAGCTCTGGATGATGCCCTCACGGGCCGCACGGCCAGCCTTCTTGGCAGCGGTCGAGAGGCCCTTCTCGCGGAGCCAGAGCACGGCGGCATCGACGTCGCCGGCCGACTCCTCCAAGGCGCGCTTGCAGTCCATGATGCCGGCGCCCGTCGCCTCGCGGAGGCGCTTCACGTCCTCAGGCTTGATCATCAGCGTGTTCGTCATTGTCCTTTCCTGCCTCCGCTAGACGCGGGGCTCCTTGGCCTTCTCTTCGATCTGCCGCTCATGCTCGCGGTCAGGATCGTGCGGCGGCTCGCCCTCTTCGATGTGGGCGGCACGTCGGGCGCGGGCCCGCCGCTCCTCCTCTTCGTCATCCTCCGGTTCCGGCTCGAAGACGAGCGCCTCGCCGGACGCGAGCGCGGCGGTGTAGTCGGCGTCCGACCCGAGGGCGGTCTCGTCGACCGGCGGCAGCGCCTCGGCCTGCTCGAATTCTTCGTCGAGCTTCGCCTGGCGCTCCTGCTGGGCGCTCATCGCCGCCTCGGCGATGTAGCTGCAGATCAGCTTGACCGAGCGGATGGCGTCGTCGTTCGCCGGGATCACCCAGTCGATCTGGTCCGGATTGCAGTTCGTGTCGGTGATGGCCACGATCGGGATCTCGAGGCGTCTCGCCTCCGCGACCGCGATCTGCTCCCGATGGGGGTCGACGATGAAAACGGCCCCGGGCAGCCGGCGCATCTTGCGGATGCCGCCGAGCGCGGCGTCGAGCTTGGTGATCTCGTCGTTGAGCTTCGAGGCTTCCTTCTTGGTCAGGCGCTCGAACTCACCTGCGTCGCGTCGGGCCTCGAGCGCCTCGAGGCGCTGGATGCGGCGCTTGATGGTCTGGAAATTGGTCAGCATCCCACCGAGCCAGCGGGTGTTGACGAAGTGCTGTCCGGATCGCTGCGCCGCGTCGGCGAGCGCCTCCTGCGCCTGCTTCTTGGTTCCGACGAAGAGCACGCTGTCGCCGCGGCGGACCGTTTCACGGACGAAGTCGAGGGCGGCCTCCAGGCGTTCGACCGTCTGGGCGAGGTCGATGATGTGGATGCCGTTGCGCTCCGCGAAGATGTACTCGCGCATCTTCGGGTTCCAGCGCCGGGTCTGGTGCCCGAAGTGGACGCCCGCTTCGAGCAGCTGCTTCATGCTGGTTGCAGCCAAGGGTGGATACCTCCGGTTGTTCCTCCGCCCGACGTCAGCTCCCGGGTCGACCGCTCGCACGCGGCGAGGGCACCGATGACCAGCAGGATCGGTCGAGCGTGTGAAATGGAATGCGCCCACGCGACTGCGTGAGCACGGACGAGTATACCAGAGCTCGGGTCGTGGGCCTGGAGGCCCAGTCGGCGCCCCGGGCGCGCCCACCTTACAGCCGCAGACCGCACCGGACAGTACCGAAGTACCCCCCGCTGGTCCTGTCGTCCTCGCCGCCGATGCCTCCTAGCATCGGCAATCCAGGGGGACTGACCGGGTCCCCATCGCACCGCACGAGGACCAGTCCGTTGCTCCGATCAAGGCCCGTCCTTTCCGCTCTCGCCGCCATCGCGCTCGTCGGGGGGCCGAGCTGGGTGTCCGACGCCCGCGCGGCCGACGAGATCGTGGTGCGCCCCGGTGAAACGCTCACGTCGATCTCCCGGCAGCATGGCGTTTCGATCGAGCGGCTGGTCGAGCTGAACGAGATCGCGAACCCCAGCCGCATCTACGCCGGGCAGCGCCTCCGGTTGGACGGTGCCCCCCCGGCGGCCGCTCCGACCGCGGCGGCGGCCGTCACTCCGCGCACCCATACCGTGCGCAGCGGCGAGCACCTGACCGGCATCGCGCGCCACTACGGCGTCACGATCGCGCAGATCGTGGCCGCCAATCGCATCGCCGACGCGAGCCGCATCTACGCCGGCCAGCGCCTCGCGATCCCGGGCGTCGCCGCCGCACCCACCGCTCCGACCGCGGCGGCGGCCGTCACTCCGCGCACCCATACCGTGCGCAGCGGCGAGCACCTGACCGGCATCGCGCGCCACTACGGCGTCACGATCGCGCAGATCGTGGCCGCCAATCGCATCGCCGACGCGAGCCGCATCTACGCGGGCCAGCGCCTCGCGATCCCGGGCGTCGCCGCCGCACCCACCGCTCCGACCGCGGCCGGACGCGCGATGCCGGCTTCGATGGCCGAGCTCGTCGCGCGCCGTGGCGCGGTCAGGGCGGTGGTCGTCGAGGAGGCGCGGCGGTTCGGCGTGCCGCCGGCCTTCGCGCTCGCCGTCGCGTGGCAGGAGTCGGGGTGGCAGCAGGGGGTCGTCAGCTCCGCCGGCGCCATCGGCGTCATGCAGCTTCTGCCGTCGACCGCGGACTGGGTCGGCGAAGCGATGCTCGGCACCGCGGTGAACCCGCGCGACCTTCGCCAGAACGTGCGTGCCGGTGTCCGGCTGCTCGCCCACTACCTCGATCGCTATGACGGAGACCGCGGCAAGGTCCTCGCCGCCTATTACCAGGGACCGACCGCCGTCGACCGCCACGGCATCTACGCCGTCACCCGTCCGTATATCGCATCCATCGCCGTACTCGAGGCGCTGTTCGCCGACTGACGCCGGTCAGCGCTCGCCGATTCTCGGAATGCGCCTGATTCGCCAGGCGCGCGTCGTTCCTGGGAGCCGCTCGACGGTGACGAGATCAACACGCAGACCCTGGTGTCGTGTCGCGCGGGTCGAGGCGTAGGCCAACAGCGTGGCGCGGATGCGGCGGATCCGCCGTTGGTCGACGGTCGTTGCGGCGGCGCCCGTCCGATCCGAGCGACGCGCGCGCACCTCGACGGCCACCAGCGTCCGGGAGGGATCGAGCGCGATCAGGTCCACCTCACCGCCGGCACCGGCTCGCACCCGGCGCTCCACGATCTGCCACCCGGCGGCCGACAGCCATGCGGCGACGGTCGCTTCGGCGGCCAGGCCCAGTGCGTGCCGCGGGTCGCTCATCAGACGTCCTCGCGGGAGGCGAGCGTCAGTCCAGGCCGATCTCGTCTTCGTCGATCGGCTCGAAGTCCAGGTCAAGCGGGAGCTGTGTCCCGGCCAGCAGCTGCCGGATCGGAGAGAAGGTGCGCCGATGCCACGCGCACGGGCCCTCGGCCACGAGGGCGTCGACGTGCCGGCGGGTGCCGTAGCCCTTGTTTCGGGCGAAGCCGTACGCCGGGTAGCGACGGTCGAACTCGTCGCAGATTCGGTCGCGCGTCACCTTGGCGACGATGCTCGCCGCCGCGATCGAGGCGCTGATCGCGTCACCGTCGATGATCGGACGCTGGGGCAGCTCGACCTCTCGCAGGCTGAGGGCATCGATGAGCAGATGGTCCGGCGTCTCCGGCAGTCGGCCCAGGGCCTCTCGCATGGCGAGCTTGGTGGCCTGGAGGATGTTGACCCGGTCGATGACGTCGACCTCGACGCAACCGACGCCGACACCTTCGGCCCGGTCCAGGATGAGCTCGTAAAGCGCCTCACGACGCGATCGGGGGAGCACCTTGCTGTCGCGGATGCCCTTGATCCGATGCCGCTCGGGAAGGATGACCGCGGCGGCGACCACCGGTCCGGCCAGGCACCCGCGCCCGACCTCGTCGAGGCCGGCGACGAGCCGGAATCCCGACAGGTGGAGCTCGCGCTCATGGCGCATGTGGGCGTCGCGAACCCGGGTGCGACCGGGGCGACGACGTCGGATGACCGGCTGGGAGCCGAACCCGGTCACCGAGTCAGTTGCTGCGGCGCTCGCGGAGCGTGGCGGCCTTGCCGACTCGGTCGCGGAGGAAGTAGAGCTGCGCGCGTCGGGCGACACCGTGGCGAACCACCTCGATCTTCTCGATGCGGGGCGCATGCACCATGAAGGTGCGCTCGACACCGACGCCGCTGGCGATGCGTCGCACGGTGATCGCCCTGTTGAGGCCGCCGCCGCGCATGCGCATGACGGTGCCCTCGAAGACCTGGATCCGCTCTCGGGTGCCCTCGACCACCTTCACCGAGACGCGGACCGTGTCGCCGGGGGCGATCTCCGGTACGTCGGTGCGGAGCTGCTCGCGCTCGAGCTCCTTGATGGCGTTCATGGTGGGGCGACCTCGTTATCGCGGGCTTATCCGCGGCTTACTGAATCTGGCACACGAACGCGACCGCGCACGGCGGCCGCGACCGGCGGAGTATAGCAGCGACGCGGGAGCACCGGCAAGGCAACCTCAGGCGGGCCGATCCGGGCCCTCGAGGCTCGCGAGATACGCGCGATCGGCATCATCGAGGTCCGCATCGGCGAGAAGATCCGGACGCCGCTCCAGCGTGCGCCGGAGAGCCTGTTGGCGCCGCCAGCGATCAACCTCCCCGTGGTTGCCCGACAGGAGCACCGGCGGCACGACGAGCCCGCGGAACGATTCGGGCCGCGTGTACTGGGGGTACTCGAGAAGCCCCGACGCGAACGAGTCGTTCTCGTGCGACGCGGACGCGATCGCGCCGGGCACCAGCCGCACCACCGCGTCCACCAGGACCAGGGCCGGCAGCTCGCCGCCGGTCAGCACGTAGTCGCCGATGCTGACCTCTCGATCGATGAGCTCCCGAACGCGCTCGTCGAACCCCTCATAGCGGCCGCAGACGAGGGCGAGGTGCGGCACGTCGGCCAGCTCACGCGCCAGGCGATCGGTCAGTCGCTCGCCCGCCGGATCGAGGAGGATGACGTGGGCGCCCTCGGCACGCAGCGTTTCGATTGCGGCGAAGAGCGGCTCCGGTCGCATCACCATGCCGGCTCCACCGCCGTACGGCTCATCGTCGACCGATCGATGCCGGCCGAGCCCGTGCTCCCTGAGGTCGTGGATGCCGAACTCGACGACGCCGGCTTCGGCCGCGCGGCCGATGATCGAGGTGCGCAGGGGAACCTCGATCAGCTCCGGGAAGAGCGTGACGACATCGATCCGCACGGCTCAGCGGACCTCGATCGCGTCGTCGTCGGCCACCGTCATCCTGCGCGCGGCCATGTCGATCTCCAGCACGACGCGCTTCAGCGCCGGGACGAGGCGCTCCCCCGCCGGCCCCACGATCCGATAGACCTCGTTCTCGCCGGCGCGGAAGATCTCGACCAGCTCCCCGACCAACCCGCCACGCGGGTCACGCACCTCGAGCCCGATGAGGTCGTCCCAGTAGTAGGAACCCGCCGGCAGCTCGTACGGCGGCATCTCGAGATAGCGACCGATGATGGCGTCGGCGGCCTCGCGGCTGTCGATCCCGGCGAGGTACACGACCAGGGTGCGGCCTCCGGTCTCGACGCGGTCGATGTGCGAGGCCTCCGAGGTGCCGTCGAGCCACACCTCGGCACCGGGCGCGATCCGCTCGGGCCAATCGGTCAGCGTCTCGACACGGACGGCGCCGCGCAGCCCTTTCGAGCCCAGGATCCTGGCGACCGCCAGGCGGCCGCTACTCGGCGTCGTTGACGATGTCGAGTTCGACGTGACGCCCGTCCCGCGTCGCCATCACTCGGAGGAGGCTGCGGATCGCATTGGCGATGCGTCCGTCTCGACCGATGACGCGACCCATGTCGTCCTGGTCCACGCCGAGCGTGAGGAGCGTCTCGTCACCCTCGTCGTCGACCTCGACCCACACGGCGTCGGGCTTGTCGACCAGCGAGCGGGCGACGTACTCGAGAAACTCCTTCACGCCTCGGCCTTCGCTTCGGCATCGCCGTCGGCCGCGTCGGTCGCCTTGGCCTCGGCCGGAGGGGCGTCGTCGGCCTCAGCGGCCACCGGCGCCTCCTCGGTCACCGCGGTGACGTCGGCTTCCAGCTCGGTCTCGGCGGCCGCAGGTGCGGCCTTGGCCTCGGCCTCGGCGGCCGCAGGTGCGGCCTTGGCCTCGGTCTCGGCGGCCGCAGGTGCGGCCTTGGCCTCGGTCTCGGTGGCCTTCTTGCTCTGTGCCTTCTTCGACGGCTTCTTGGGGGTGGTGGCGCGGGTCGGCCGCTTCGGCTTCTCGGCGTCGGCTCCGGCCGCAGCGTCGTGCTCCGCCTGCCGCATCAGCTTCACGACGGTGTCCGAGGGCTGGGCTCCCTTGCCGATCCAGTCCTGGATCTTCGCTCGGTCGAGCTGGACCGTGGCAGGCTCGGTGAGCGGGTCGTAGAACCCGAGGATCTCGAGTGCGCGGCCGTCTCGCGAGCGCCGCTTGTCGATGGCGATGACGCGATACGCGGGTCGCTTTGTGGCTCCCACGCGCGTCAATCGAATGCGTACTGCCAAGGGGATTCGTACCTCGTTACGTGTTGCGATCTGGTTGATTCGGCCCTACGGATCGACCGTCAGGACTGCGTGGAACTCGATCTGATCGTCTCGGGACGGGGCGGTGATGCCGAGAGTCCCGACCTGGAGAAGGATATCGCGGACGTCTGCAGGCAGCTCGACAGGCTGCCCGAGGAGCTCGAGCAGGGCTCCGACCTCCACGAACGCCTCGTTGCCGGCGCGCGTCCCGGCCAGCGCGAACGTGCGCGTGTATCGATCGCTCGAGTGGAGCGATCGACCGCTGGCATGGGCCTCGACCGCTGCTGCGACGTCGGCCGCTGAGAAGCCCACGATGACGATGCCGTCGACGAGGGTATAGGCGAATTCCGCCGTCTCGGGGATCGCCACCAGCGTGACTTCAACCTCGCCGCTCGTCTCGGTGCCGACCGTGGCGCCGATGCCCGAGAGGCTGTCCGCGAGGCGCCCCAATGCGTCTGCGGCCGCCTCCGGGTCGGTGGGCCGCAGCAACAACTGACCGGTGGGCGGGTCGCCATTCGCCCCGGCGATCGCGATGGCAACCTCGCGATCGAACAGCGGCAGGACGTCGGCGTCGAGATCGACGCCGAGCCCGAACGCGGCCAGCGCCCGCAGCGTGTCGATGGTGCTTGCGATGTCCTCGCCCCCCGGGACCTCGCCGACCGCCGCCTCGGCGTCCTCGAGCGTCTGGCGAAGGCCGAAGATGACCACCTCGGCGATCGTCGATTCGGGCATCCAGTCCACCAGGCTGCTCGGCTCGCCACCGAGCGCGAATCCGGCGCGGTCGGACGGCTCGGCGGAGGACGAGTCGAAGGGAACGCTACCGCTGAGCCGAAGTCCGTCGGTCTCCGCAACGAGGACCGCCCCGGCGGTGCTCACCGAGCTCAGCTGATCCTGGACTCCGGTCGCCTCGCCGAGCGCGGCCAGGTCGACGAAGAGCGCGGCGAGATGATCGGCCTCGAGCGCGTCCATGGTGGCCGCGAAGTCGCGGCGGTCCGCGAGGCTGTCGCCGCTCTCGGAGGCGTCGATCACCGACTGCACGGCCGCCACCTGCTGACCCACCACCAGCATCTCGTCGACGAACGCGTAGGTCGCCTCATCGGATACCCGCAGCTCGACGCCGCGGTAGGTCTCGGTGGCAAATGAGGCTCCTCCGTTCGACACGAGGTCGCCGATCGAGGCTCGCGCCGCCTCGGGATCCTTCACATCGGCGATGAGGACCGGGACGGGCTCGGTGATGCCCTCGCCTCCCGGCCAGCCGGCGATCGCGACCTGGTTGCCGAGCCACGGCTTCACCTTTCCGCCGTAGTCGATCCCGGTGCCGGCGAGGAGGTTCTGAACGACCTGGTCCACCTTCTCGTCGAGCGTCGCGTCGTCGGCGAAGCCCGGCAGCCGGCCAATCAGGCCGGAGAGGTTCATCTGCTGCCCGGTCGACGGCTGCAGGTAGACGTTGAGGTAGAAAGCGCTGTTCGCCGGAGCCAGCGCGGCCGCGCGATCAGTCGAGGAGGAGAAGAGGACGAGGTAGGCCGCCACGAAAGCGGTCGCGGTCAGACCGATGAGAGTTACGAGGGCGATGACGAGGCGATGCATCCGTCAGCGCCCAAGCAGGGCGCCGAGTCCCCCACCGATGCGCGGCACCTTCCCGCCGTTGAACATCTTCATCATCTTCTGCATCTCGACGAACTGCTTCAGCAGCCGGTTGACATCCGCGGTGGAGGTGCCGCTCCCGAGTGCGATTCGCCGCCTTCGGCTCGCCTTGATGATCCCGGGCGTCCGCCGCTCCTGGGGAGTCATCGAATCGATGATCGCCTCGATTCGTCTCATCTCCCCCGAGTCCACCGCCGCCTGGGCGGCACCGGCCATCTGTCCTGCTCCGGGCACCATCTGGAGCAGCTGGCCGATCGGTCCCATCTTCTTGATCTGATCGAGCTGCCCGCGGAAGTCCTCCAGCGTGAAGCGGTTCTCCATCATCCGCTGCGCCGCGGCTTCCGCCTGCTCCTGGTCGACGTTCTCCTGCACGCGCTCGACGAACGAGAGAATGTCGCCCATCCCGAGGATCCGCTGCGCGAGGCGTTCGGGATGGAACGGTTCCAGGCCGTCGGTGCGCTCGCCCGTCCCGAGGAACGCGACCGGCAGGCCAGTGGCGGCGCGGATGCTCAGTGCCGCGCCACCGCGGGCGTCGCCGTCCATCTTGGTAAGCACGAGCCCGGTGATGGGCAGGCGCGCGTGGAAGGATTCCGCGACTCTCACCGACTCCTGGCCGGTCATGGCATCCACGACGAGCAGGGTTTCGGACGGCGTGACCGAACCGGTGATCCGGACGAGCTCGTCCATCATGGCGTCGTCGACGTGGAGGCGGCCCGCCGTGTCCAGGATCATGACGTCGACGCCGCGCTGCTTCGCGACCTCCAAGCCGGAGCGCGCCACCTCGAGGGCCGGGGTGCCAACCGGGCGGGTGTGGACCTCGATGCCGATCTGGTCGCCGAGCTGCACGAGCTGATCGACGGCCGCGGGCCGGTAGACGTCCGCGGCCACGAGCAGCGGCTTCCTGCCCTCCTTGCGGAGACGCACCGCGAGCTTCGCGGCGGTCGTCGTCTTCCCGGAGCCCTGCAGGCCGACCATCATGAGCACCGACGGCCGCCGATCGAGCTGGAGGTGGTGTCGTGTGCCGCCCAGCACCGCCACAAGCTCGTCGTGGACGATCTTCACGATCTGCTGGCCGGGGTTGAGGCCCGTCAGCAGGTCGGCGCCCAGCGCTCGCTCGCGAACGCGTGCGACGAAGCCCTTGACGACCTTGAAGTTGACGTCGGCCTCGAGCAGGGCAAGGCGGATCTCACGGAGCGCGACGTCGAGGTCGGCCTCCGTGATCCTGGCCTTGCCGCGCAGGCGCTCGGTGATGCCCTGCAGGCGCGTCGAGAGGGATTCGAACATGAATGGACCGTACGAGATCAGGGCCGATGCGGCGGCACCGGCAAACGGCTGCCCATTCTAGGGGTCGAGGGCCGCCCCGGCAACGAAGGCTACTCGGCGAAGAGCCACTCGACGAAGGCCTCCGGGTCGAACGGGGCGAGATCCTCGACATTCTCGCCGACTCCGGCGAAGAGGATCGGCACGCCGAGCCGATCCGCGACCGCCAGGGCCACCCCACCCTTCGCCGTGCCGTCGAGCTTGGTCAGCACGATGCCGGTGACGCCCACCTCGCGGCTGAAGCCCTCCGCCTGCGCGATCCCGTTCTGGCCGGTCGTGGCGTCGAGAACCAGCAGCACATGACGAGGCTGGCCCGGCAGCCTGCGCTCGATGACACGGCGGATCTTGCCCAGCTCGTCCATGAGCTGCTGCTTATTCTGGAGCCGCCCCGCGGTGTCGACCAGGACGGCATCAAGGCTGCGGGACTCGGCGGCGGCGACCGCGTCGAAGGCCACGGCCCCGGGGTCGGCACCGGTCCGCTGCGCGATCACCGGTACGCCGAGCTGGTCGCCCCAGATTCGGAGCTGCTCGATCGCCGCGGCACGGAACGTGTCGGCCGCAGCGAGCGCGATGCTGCGACCTTCCGCAACGAGGCGATGAGCGAGCTTCGCGATCGTCGTCGTCTTCCCGGTCCCGTTGACGCCGACGAAGAGGACCACCGCCGGCGCTGGCCCCAGGTCGAACGCGCCAGAGCCGACGTCGGCGAGGCGGTCGCGGATGACCGTTGCAAGCGCTCGGCGTGCGTCGTCGCCTGTACGGCCACCAGCGGCACGCATCTGCTCGCGTGCCGCATCGACCAGCTCGAGGGTCGCCGTCCCGCCCACATCCGCGGCGATGAGTGCCTCCTCGACCTCGTCCCAGGTGGCATCGGTGGCGGCGGCATCCGGGACGAAGATCGATCGGAGGCGGCTTCCGAACCCCGATGGGCGTGCGCGCAGGCCCATGCCCGACGGCTCCCGGGCTGGCCGCGCAACCGTCATCGGTGCGGAAGCCTCCGGCTCGGCCGGGCTGACGGGTGCTGGCCCATTCTCGACGGGATCGACCGCATCGGCGGGCTGCCCGCGCCGGCGCCAGAACATCAGGCCGTGATCTCGGCGGGCAGATCGGCGAGGCGCAGCGAGAGGACACGACTCACGGCAGCGTCGGTCATGGTGACTCCGTAGATCGTGTCGGCGACCTCGATCGTGGCGCGGTTGTGGGTGATGACGACGAAGTCGATCGACTCGCTCAGCCGGCGCAGGGCATCGGCGAACCTGCCGATGTTCGCCTCATCCAGCGCGGCATCGACCTCGTCGAGGATGCAGAACGGTACCGGGTTCACGGTCAGCATGGCGAACAGCAGGGCCACGCCGGTCAGCGCCCGCTCGCCGCCGGACAGCATGGCGAGGCGCTGGAGACGCTTGCCGGGCGGGCGAACCACGATCTCGATCCCGCCGGGGGCGTCGCCATCGGCCTCGTCCGCCATCTGCAGCGAGCCGGAACCCCCCGCGAAGAGCAGCTGGCAGAACTCGTCGAAGCGCTCGGCGATGGCGCGGAACGCGGTGTCGAACTGCTGGGCGATCTCCGTGTCGAGCCGTCCGATGAGCTCCTCCGTCGAGCCGATGGCGCCGCGCAGGTCCGCCTCCTGGGTACTCATCTCGTCGAGCCGCTCGCTCAGCTCACGGTGCTCCTCGATGGCGAACGGATTGACCGACCCGATCTGCGAGAGCATGCGGCGCACGCGGCGGAGCTCGGCGTCGAGGTCGTCGTCGGAGAGCGCCTCGATCTCCTCGGCCGGGATCGGTGCCTCGCTTTCCGGCAGGCCCTCGAGTGCCAGCTCGCGCTCGCGTGCCAGCGACGCGAGTGCCTCGTCGCGGCGAGACGCCTCGACCGCGGCCGTCTGCGCGGCTCGCTCCAGCTCGAGGAGGCGAGCCGAGCCGCCGGTCTGCGCGCGCTCGAGCTCCAGCAACTCGCCACGGCGGGTCCGTCGCGCCTCGTCGGCCGCAGTGGCGGCGTTCATCGCCGCGCGGTCGGCGGTGCGAGCCACGGCCAACTCCTCCGCGAGACCGGCGCGCTCGACGGTGAGTGCGTCCGACGCGCGCTCCCGTTCGGGAAGCGCCGCGGTAAGCTGCGCGACGCGCGCCTCGGCCACCGCTCGCTCGCGCCGGCGGCCGGACACGCGGGTCTCGGCCTCTTCGGCGGTCGCCCGGGTGGCGGTCCAGCGCTCCCGTGCTGCATCCCGCTCGCGGGATCGCTCGTCGCGCACGCGACGCGCCTGCTCGGCACGCGCCTGGAATTCCTGCAGCTCGCTCGAAGTGGTCGGGAGTCCGGTGGCACCTGCGGCCATCGTCGGATCACCGGCTCCGAGCCGCGTGCGCTCGGCATCCAGGTCGGCGAGTCGCCGCTCCGCGCGCGCCACCTGCCCGATCGCCGCCTCGTGCGCCTGCCGTCGCTGCCGCTGGAGCTGTTCGGCCTCGTCGAGCGCGTTGCTCGCGGCGAGATGCTGGTCTCGAGCCCCACGCAGGCGCTCGACCGCCGCGTGGGCCGCGTCCTGGGCGCCTCCGAGCTGATGCTCGATCCCGCCGGCGGCCTCTTGAAGCTCGCGACGTCGGGCATGGGCTCGTGCGGCCGCCCCACCGGGCGGGTCGGCGCGCCCGCGAAGGACGATCAGCCCGCGCGCATCCGCCAGGTCGCCCTCTTCGGTGACGGCGCTCCATCCGGCGGGAAGGCGGCGCCATCCGGCGAGCAGCGCCTCGAGGTCCCTCGCGACGACGGTCCGGTGGAACGCCAGTGGCGCGACCGGCGCGCGAATCCACTCGGCCAGCGTCTGCTCGCCGGCCACCGCGGCGAGCGCCTGCGAACGATCGTCGTCGGGTCCCGACGTGCCCTCGGCCAGCAGCCTCGCGGCCCCGCGGGCGTCGTGCAGCTCGGCGGTGGGGTCGCCGTCCGACCACAGCAGCGCCGTCTCGAGCTCACCACCGACCACCGCCTCGACGGCCGGCCACGACCGCGCGGGAGCGTCCAGCGAGTCGAGGAGGGCCGGCCAGCCGGCGCGGGCGAGCCGGCGACCGAGCCTGACCGCCGCGTCGTGTGGCTCGGCGATCGCATCCAGCTCTGCTCGGAGAGCGCGGAGCTGCTCGCTCAGCAGCACGGCCCGCTGACGGGTGTCGTCGGCGGTGGCCTGGGCGGCGTCTCGCGCGGCGAGGGCCGCCTGGAGCGCGTCGCTAGCGCCGCTCGCGGCGGCAGCCGCCTCGTCGAACTGCAGGGACGACTGGTCCCGCTCGGTGGCCAGGGCGGCGAGCGTGGCCTGCGCCTCGTCACGCTCGCGCACGAGCTGGTCGTGCCGAGCCGCGTGGCGGGCGGCATCCTCGGCGACGCGCGCGGCCGCGGCGATCCGGTCACTCTCGCGAGCTCGCAGCGCGGCAAGGGCCTCCTCGGTCGCCAGCAGTTCGTCATCGGAAGCCGCCAGCCGTGCCACTGCGGCCCGCCAGGCCTCCTCGGCCCCGGCTGCCGCGGTCAGTGCGGGCGATATGGCGGCATCGGCCGACCCGTCGTCAAGGCTCGCGAGCAATCGCTCCGCCTCAGCCAGCTCCGCCGTCTCGTGCTCGATGGCCTGCGCGAGTTCGCGAACGCGACCCTCGAGGGACTCGAGCCGGCTCTCTGCGCGGATCACGACGGCGCGGGTCTCCTCCCGGGCTCGCCCGGCCTCGCGGGCAGCCTCCTCGGCCTCCCAGTAGCGTGCCTCGGCTGCGGCGAGCTCCTCGCGAGCCTGCTCCTGCGACCCGCGGAAGGCCTCGAGCGCCGACTCGGCGGCAGCCTGGCCTCGTCGTGCCTCCCCGAGCGCCGAACGAGCGACCTGCTCCCGACGACGATGCGACGCGGCGACGAGGCCGCGTGCGCGCGCGCCCAGCGCATCATGCTGCTGCTGGTGCTCGGCCTGGAGCGCCAGCCGGCGCACCTGCGGCTTGAGCTCGCCGACGATGTCGGTGACCCGGGCGAGGTTGTCGAGCGCCTTCGTCAGGCGGCCCGAGGCCTCGTTGCGCTTCACCTGGAGTCCCTTGACGCCAGCGGCCTCCTCGAAGAGCTGGCGACGCTCCTCGGGGCGAAGTGAGAGGGCCGCATCGACCGTTCCCTGCCCCACCACGACCAGCTCGTTTGCTCCCAGGCGGCCCTCGCCCAGCAGCTCGACCACGTCGCGGAGCCGCGCACGCGCCCCGTTGATCAGGTACTCGCTGTCGCCGGACCGATAGGAGCGCCGCCCGATGCTGACCTCGGCGAAGTCGATCGGCAGCCAGCCGTCGGCGTTGTCGAGCGTCAGGACCGCCTCCGCCATGCCCTGTGGCTTGCGCTGCTCTGAGCCGGCGAAGATGACGTCATCGGCGCGGCGCGTGCGGAGCGACCGGTTCGATTGCTCGCCGAGCACCCAGCGGATCGCATCGGCCATGTTGCTCTTGCCCGAGCCATTCGGTCCGATGACGGCATTCACGCCCGGTTCGAAGACGAACCTCGTCTGGTCGGCGAAGGACTTGAAACCGTGGAGACGGAGCTCCTTGAGGCGGCTCACCCGGCCACTGTTCCCGCGCCACGCTCGACGATGAGCATGGCCAAAGCCGCATCGGCCGCCCGCTCCTCCGCGCGCTGCCGGCTCGACCCGATGCCGCTCGCCAGCGCACGTCCGTCGAGATGCACGGCGACGTCGAACTCCTGCTCGTGCGCGGGGCCCGTGGTCCGGGTGACGTGGTACACCGGCTTCATGCCAAGGTGGCGCTGCGTCCACTCCTGCAGACGGGACTTCGCCGACTTCGGCGGCCCCTCGGTCTCGTTGAGACCGGCGAGGCGCGGCTCGAACAGGTGAACCAGCACCTGCTCGGTCCGATCGTGGCCATCGGAGAGGGACAGCGCACCAGCCAGCGCCTCGAAACAGGCGGCAAGCACCGAGGGCCGCGTCGCGCCACCCGCCTCGCTCTCGCCTCGCCCAAGCAGCAGGTGGCGATGAAGGCCCAGCTCGAGGCTCATGTCGGCGAGCGCATCGCGATTCACCAGCGCAGCGCGGCGCGCGGTGAGGAAACCCTCGTCTTCATCCGGGTAGCGCTCGTAGAGGAGACGGCTCACGGCGAGGCCGATCACGGCATCGCCGTAGAACTCGAGGCGTTCGTTGTGCCCCGAGACGAGGGTGGGGTTCTCGTTGAAGTAGGAGCTGTGGACGAACGCCTGCCGGATCAGCTCCGGGTCACGCGGGACGATACCGAGCCGATCGGCCAGCTCGTCCAGGGCCCTGTGGCCCGGTAGCCCGGCATCCATCGGCGTCGCCTACTGCTGGTGCTCCTCGATGTACTCGACGGCGTCGGAGACCTTCTGGATCCGCTCGGCATCCTCGTCCGAGATCTCCATCCCGAACTCCTCTTCGAGGCTCATGATGAGCTCGACCAGGTCGAGGGAGTCGGCATTGAGGTCCTCGACGAACGAGGCGGTCGGCGTGACCTCTTCTTCGTCGACGCCGAGCTGCTCGACGATGATCTTCTTGAGGCGTTCGTACGTGGTGCCATCAGTCACGGAAATTCAGGCTCCTCCACCCGATGATCTGGAAACGCTTCCTAACACGCCGTTGACGAGCCTTCTCGCTGCATCGCCGGCGTAGATCCGGGCGAGGGATACGGCGTCGCGTATCGTCTCCCCGCTCGGGGTTGCGGCGGAGTATAGCACCTCATACAGCGCGCTCCTGAGGATCGCACGCTCCACGCGGCCGAGCTCGGCGACCGGGATGAGCGGGGCTTCGGCGGCGATCCGCGCGTCGAGCTCAGTGCGTCGCTCGCCGACGCCGGCGACGATCGAGGCCGCATGAGCGCGGACCTCGTCCGGCAGCTCGCGCTCCGCGGCCAGGCGGTCGAGCGCCGTCGTCGCGTTGCCCGGTCGAAACTCGTCCTCGAACAGCGCGAGCAGCGCCACGCGCCGCGCGAGCAGCCCGGTTGACGCCGGCCGGTGGCCTCGCCGGGCGGTCGTCGGCATCTCACCCACGCTCCCGGTGGAGACGGGCGGCGATGCGCGACCGGACGCCGCGGTGGGCAAGGGCGGGATGCTCGCGCGTCCATTCCGCAATCAGTGTCGGGACGCCGGCATGCGCCGATTCGGAGGCCACCCGGATCGCGTTCTCGACCATGCGGGCGCGGGCGCGACCGTGGGTGACGATGCTGACCCCCTTCACCCCCAGGAGCGGGGCGCCGCCGTAGCGCTCGTAGTCGAATCGCGCCTTCATGCGGTCGAAGCCCGGCTTCAGCGCCAGGAGTGCGATGGGAGCGATCGGCCCCTGCTGGAGGTCCTCGCGCAGCGCTCGGAAGATGAAGCTGGTGATGCCCTCGAAGAACTTGATGACCACGTTCCCGACAAAGCCGTCGCACACGACCACGTCCGCGCGATGGGCGATCATGTCATGCGCCTCGACGTTGCCGACGAAGTGCAGGTCGGCGTGCGTCAGGCGCGCATGCGTCTCCTTCGTGAGGCTGTCGCCCTTCTCCTCCTCTTCGCCGATGTTCAACAGGCCGATGCGGGGGTTGTGCACATGGAGCACGTGCTCGGCGAAGATGGCTCCCATGGCGGCGAACTGGACGAGGTTCTCAGGATCGGAGTCGACGTTGGCGCCGACGTCGAGCAGCATCACCGGGCCGGTCGCCGTGACCATGTGAGCCGGGAGGGCCGGTCGGTCGATCCCGTCGATGCGCCCGAGCCGGAAGACCGCGGCAGCCATCGTCGCCCCGGTCGATCCCGCGCTGACGACGGCATCGGCGTCGCCGTCCTTCACGAGGTTCGTGGCCACCACGATCGACGAGCGACGCTTCGTGCGCAGCGCGGTGGCGGGGTGCTCGCCCATGCCGATGACCTCGGGGGCATCGGCCAACTGCAGGTTGCCGGGCGAACCCTTGCCATAACTGGCGATCTCGCGTTCGAGGCGCGGCACGTCACCGACGAGGATCACCTCATCGGTGCTGGACAGGGCGTAGTCGATGGCTCCGCGGACGATCTCCCGGGGGGCGTGATCGCCTCCCATCGCGTCGACCGCGATGCGCATCGAGGTTAGCGCTGGCCTTCGACCGGCTCGACCGGCTCGATCGCGACGGCCTCACGGCCCGCGTACCAGCCACAGGTCGGGCAGACATGATGCGCGCGCTTCAGCTCGTGGCAGTGGTCGCACTCGACGAGCGGCGGGGCGCTGATCGCGAGATGCGCGCGACGCTCACCCTGGCGCGCCTTGGATACCTTTCGCTTGGGGACGCCCACGCGGAAACTCCTTGACCAATCAAAACGGGGACGCCGCAGTATAGCCGGGCCCGGTGTCCGGTGCGAATGGCGGGCTCAGTCGGGACCGTCACCGTTGCGCTCGGTGAGCAGCGCCGCCAACCCGGCCAGCCGCGGGTCGATCTCGTCGCCTCCGTGGGCGTGAGCGCCCTCGTCCAGCCGTCCCCCGCACTCGACGCACAGGCCACGGCAATCGGGACGGCAGAGCGGATGCATCGGTTCGGTGAGTGCGAGCTCATCGCGGAACACCCCGTCGAGGTCGATCTCGTGGTGCTCGTCGATGCGCATGATGTCGTGGTCACCGGTCTCGTCGACGGGGAGGGCGGCTCCGGTGGCGAGATCCACGCTGGGCAGGAACTCCTCCTCGATCGCGACGGCGACCTCCTCGACGTACGGGTCGGTGCAACGGGCACAGGTGCGTCGCAGTGGAGCCCGAAGCTCACCGCCCACGATCACACCGCGGTTGGTGCGCTGCAGCCTCAGGTCGGCGTCGACCGGTCCGGCAAGCTCGACCTCGGTGCCCAGCGTGACGTAGTGGTCGCGCAGGTGGACATTGCGGCCGGCGCCGGCCGGCTCGTGGAGCAGCCCGGCGACATTGAACGCCGTCACGGCCGCTGGGCGGTCTGTGCCTGCTCCTCCGTGTCGACGACGGTTGCGTCGGCCCCGCTCGGGCCGCTGCCGTCCGTCGGCCGGTGGCGCTCATCGAGCATGTCGATGCCGCGCTTGATGCTGGTCAGGGCCTTGATGCACTCGCCCTCGAGACGGATCAGGACGCCGGCCGCGTACTCGTCGGCTCCGCGTCGAACCTCCCTTGCCTCGTCCTGCGCTCGGTCGAGGATCTCGGCGGCACGCTGCTGCGCAGCCCGCACCAGCTCACGCTCCTCGAGCATCTGGGCCGCCTGCCCCTGGGCCCGCGCGATGATTGCGTCTCCCTCCTCGCGGGCACGCTCGGTGATTCGGCCGGATTCCTCGGTGATGCGGCGCGCCTGTCGGACCTCGTCGGGGACCGATACACGCAGCTGATCGATCAGCTCGAGCACGGTGGCCTGGTCGAGCACCACGTTGTTCGTCAGCGGCAGCTTCTTGCCGGTCGCGATCAGCGACTCGAGGCGCTCGACGAGAAAGATGATGTCCGTGGCCTGAGCCCTCCTTGGCCGGGATTATACGCTCGGGTCCGTGCCGATTCGGCCGACCAACGCCTCGACCACCGGCGACGGAACCATCGGCTTGACATCGCCGCCGAACCGGGCAACCTCCTTCGCCAGCGACGAGCTCACATAGCCGTATTCGAGGGCGGTCATCAGGAACGTGGTGTCGACGCCGGGAGCGAGCTTGCGGTTGGTGAGCGCCATCTGGAGCTCGGCCTCGAAATCGCTGACCGCGCGGAGGCCGCGGACGATGAACCCAGCCCCGTGGTGCTGCGCGAAGTCCACGGTCAGGCCGTCGAATGCGTCAACGGTGACGTGCTCGCCAAGGTCCTCCACGCAGCGCTCGATCAGGGAGACGCGCTCGTCGATGGTGAACAGCGGCGCCTTCCGCGGGTTGTTGAGCACGCCGATGATCAGCCGATCGAACAGCCCCGACGCTCGCCGGGCGACGTCGAGGTGAGCGTTCGTCATCGGGTCGAACGACCCCGGAAAGACGGCGACCCGTGTCATGCGTTCTCCAACTCCAGGTACGTGAGCATCGTCTCGCCGAAGCGTCGCTGGCGGGTCATCGCCAGGCGATCCACTACGGGCATCTCGGTGCGCCAGAAATGCTTGACGACGACGGTGGCACCGGGGGCCAGATGCCGCACGAGCGCCTCGAGCGGCGCCACGATAGCACGCGTCTCGTATGGCGGATCGAGGATGGCAAGGTCCCACGGACCGTGGGTGGTCGCGGCCAGGAAGCGATCGACGTCGATCGGATGTACCTGCGCATCGGTCTCCAGCCGTGTCCGCGCCAGGTTGGCCCGAAGCGCATCCAGCGCGGCCCGGCCGTGCTCGACGAAGTCCGCGCTCGAGGCCCCGCGCGACAGGGCCTCGATGCCGATGGCACCGGTCCCCGCATAGACGTCCAGCACCCGCGCGTCCGGCACCCGATCTCCGAGGATCGCGAACAGCGTCTCCTTCACGCGATCGGTGATCGGGCGCGTCCCACGATCGCGGGGAGCCGTCAGGGGGACGCCCCGAGCGCTGCCGGCGATGACGCGCATCAGGCCGCGTCCCCCTCATCCTCGATCGGCGCGAAGTCGGCCTGCAGCCGAGCGAGGCCAGGGCGAAGGGCGAGCGCCGGATCGGACTCGAGCACCGCATCGGCCATCTCGCGCGCCCGCTCCGCCAGCGCCAGGTGCCGCGGCTCGAAGAGCGAGGCGACCCGGAGCGGTGGTAGCCCCGACTGCCGGGTGCCAAGCAGGTTGCCGGCGCCGCGCAGCCGCAGATCCTGCTCGGCGATGTGGAAGCCGTCCTGGGACTCGCGGACGACGGCCAAGCGCTCCTGGGCGAGCGGGTCGGTGGCGTCCGAAAGGAGGATGCAGAAGGACCGATGCACGCCGCGACCGACCCGCCCACGGAGCTGGTGGAGCTGCGCAAGGCCGAAGCGCTCGGCATCCTCGATGAGGATGACGCTGGCATTCGGCACGTCGATGCCGACCTCGATGACGGTGGTCGCGACGAGGAGATCCTTCTCGCCCGCGGCAAAGGCGGTCATCGTCGCGTCCCGCTGATCCGCGCGCTGCTGCCCGTGGACAAGGCCGATGCGCAGCGCCGGCAGGGCGGCGGTGAGCCGCTCCGCCTCCGCCTCGGCGCTGGCGGCCTGGAGCGCGTCCGACTCGGCGACCAGAGGGACGACGACGAACGACTGACGGCCCTCGGCGGCCTCCGCGGCGAGGAAGGCCTCGATCTTCGGCAGCGCTCGCCGGTCACGGACCTCGGTCCGGATCGGCTGCCGGCCGGGTGGCAGCTCGCGGATCGTGCTGATCGAGAGGTCCCCGTAGACCGTCAGCGCCAGGGTGCGAGGGATCGGCGTTGCGGTCAGGGCCAGCAGGTGAGGCTCGCGGCCGCTCCCCTTGGCCTGCAGTGCGGCGCGCTGGCCGACGCCGAACCGGTGCTGCTCGTCCACGATGGCCAGGCCGAGACGCGGGAAGGCGACCGCTTCGCTGATCACGGCGTGCGTGCCGATCACCACCTCCGCCATCCCGCCGCCGATGGCGTCATGGATCTCGCGCTTGCGCGCGGGGCTGAGCGAACCGGACAGGAACTCGGCCCGAACCCCGAGCTGCTCGAGCAGCGGCGCGAGCCCGGCGTGGTGCTGTCGCGCGAGAATCTCGGTCGGGGCCATGAGGACCGCCTGCCACCCGGCGCGTACGGCGCATGCGAGCGCGACCGCGGCAACCGCGGTCTTGCCGCTCCCCACGTCGCCCTGGAGGAGGCGCCGCATCGGGCGCTCGGAGGCGAGATCGACGGCGATCGCCTCGACCGCCGAGGCCTGGTCGCCGGTCAGCGCGAACGGCAGCGCGGCGACGATCTCGGCACGCGCCTCCGCCGCGACCTCGATCCGCGGCGCGGCCAGCTCGTCACGTGCTCGCCGAGCCTGCGACAGGGTCAGCTGGAGCGCGAGCAGCTCGTCGAAGGCGAGGCGGTCGAGCGCGGGAGCGATGTCACCGGCGTCCTCGGGGAAGTGAGCGGCGCGGAGCGCATCGTCGAGGTCCGGGAGGCCGCCGCGCTCGGCATCGGTCAGGGGATCCTCGACCGCGGAGAGCGACGCCTCGAGGATCCTGGCCAGCAGCTCGCGCAGGCGCTTCTGCGTGACTCCCCCGCTCAGGCGGTAGACCGGGACGACGCGGGCGGTATGCACCGACTCGTGACCGACCGGGCTGAACTCGGGTGACGTGAACTGGGCGCGCCAGCCGCGCTGGGTCACCTTGCCCGATACGATGACCTCGTCGCCCGCCTGCAGCCGGCGCTCCACGTAGCGACGCCCGAACCAGATCGCCTCCGCGCTCCCGCCGGCATCGTCACTGAGCTGTGCGATGACCCGTTGCGGCCGCCGTCCGAATCCCGGTTCAACGCGCACCGCGTCGACGCGCGCGCGTGCCGACTGCTTCTCGTCCGGGACGAGGGCGCGCAGCGGACGCAGGTCGCTGAAGTCGTCGTAGCGGAACGGCAGGTACCACAGCGCCTGACGTGGCGTGGTGATCCCGAGCCGGGCCAGGGCCGCCGTCCCGCGGGTGAGCTCGGGGAGCACCTGGCGCACCGGTCGGTCGAGATCGGCAGGATCCAACCGCCGGCTCGATTGCATGGGCCGATCGTAGCGTGCTAGGATCACGGTCGCTCCGGCGCTCAGTTCGCCGGGTTTTTCGTGTGATTGGAGATCCGTTCAACCATGGCCCGCGTCTGCGACATCTGCGGCAAGCGCCCGATCACCGGCTGGAACCCCCAGTCGGTCGGAATGAACCGCAAGCGCGCGCTGCGCCGTTGGCTGCCCAACCTTCAGCCGATGACCGTCGTCGCCGACGGCAAGGTGTCGAAGGTAAAGGCCTGCAGCCGCTGCCGCCGCACCGCCCAGAAGGTCTAGCCTCGCTGAGGTTGCCAGCGGATATCCCGTATATACGCTGAGGCCGCCAGGCCGATACGCCCGCGTCGTCGACGCGGGCGTCGTCATGTCCGTCGGATGGCGAGTCGGCGCGACTACGCGAGGTCGCGCTCCGAGTCGACGATCAGCGTGAACGGGCCGTCATTCACCAGCTCCACCGCCATCTCGGCACCGAAGCGGCCGGACTCGACCGGCACCGAGGCCCGCAGGCGCTCGACGAACCGATCGATCAGCGAGACCGCCACCTCCGGCAGGGCGGCGGCGGTGAAGCCCGGCCGGCGGCCGCGGCGAAGGTCGGCGTACAGGGTGAACTGGCTCACGACCAGCAGGCTGCCGCCCGTATCGCCGATGGCGAGGTTGGTCCGACCTTCGGCGTCCTCGAAGTAGCGAAGGCCGATGAGCTTGTCGGCCATGCGGTCGACGACGTCGGGCGTGTCGTCGCGGCCGATGCCCGCCAGCACCACGGCCCCCGCCCCGATCTGGCCGAGCATCTCCGAAGCGACGCTCACCGAGGCTCGCGTTACGCGCTGGACGACGAGCCTCATTCGGCGACCCGCACTCGGGTACCGGCGGCGAAATCGGGGATGCTGCGCTCGCCCCCGTTCAATGCGGCCACGACCAGGTAGATCCCAAGAAGCAGGTATGCCGCGATGGCGACGGTGAGCTGTCTCGCCGAGAGGTCGCCGATCTCCGCCGCGAGTCCGAAGAAGGCGAGGTGAATCAGCTCCCATGGCAGGAGCTTCAACGCCGTGCGAACCACGCTGGCCGTCCACATTGGGCCGTCGTTGCCCGAACCGACCGTTCGCAGGCCGAGCAGCCGCTTTCCCAGGCTTCGGCCTCCGGTGAGTCGATCCGTGAGGATGAAGTAGGCCCAGGCCGGCGTCGACACCGTCAGGAGCAGCCGAACCCAGATGTCGGTTCCGGAGCTGACGGGGCCCGCGGCGCCGAGGAGCACGAACGCGAGCGGGACCAGGACGATCGCGAGGATCGACACGTCGACGACGTAGGCGAGTCCGCGTCGGACGGTCAGGCGGAGTCCCGCCATCGGCTCAACTGCCGTCCGAGGCACTCGGATCCACCGATGGCGCAGCGCTCGCATCGTGGCTTGGCGACGGGGCAGGCTTGATGGATGTCACCGGGCCGGCGTCCTCGCCCTCGCGCGGCGCGGCCAGCGCCGCCTCGGTGAACGTGGCGCGGGCATTCCAGATCATCCAACCCTTTGCCTCACGTTCCGCGGCGGCGGTCATCTGCGCGCGCACCTGGTCGGCCGTATACGGAGGGAAGGGGCCGTAGCCGAAGTCCTGGATCCAGGGTCGGATCACCATCGGCAGCCCCTCCGCCTGGCGGTTCATGATCTCGAGCGATCGATCGATCACCTCGTATGGGAAGTTGTTCGGCACCTCGAAGCCGAACACGCCGGGCCCGAAATGCGACGGATAGAGCATCGGGCAGAAGTAGTCGACGTACGGCATGATCACCTCCGGCCGCTGCCCGATCCCCTGGTCGTCCGGCACGATGAAGCTGATCGGGAAGACGTCGGCGCCGAGGAAGGTGCGCGTGGTGTCGAGCTCCTCGCTCACTACCCGCAGGACGCGCTGGATGGCAGGCAACCGGAACGACTGGGTGTTCGGCAGGTTCGTATCGGCCACGGCGTATGGGCCGTCGCTGAAGAAGCGGATGTAGTCGAGCTGGACCTCGTCGAATCCCCTGGCGGCCAGGTCACCGGCGATGGCGGCAACGTACTCCGCCACGCCCGGGGCCGATGGATCCAGCCACGCTCCGCCGATGTTGTCCCGCCACGGCTCGCCGGTCGCGGTGTTCATCACCGCCAGCTCCGGCCGAGCCGCCGCCGTGGTGTTGTCCTTCATCACGACCATGCGGGCGATCGTGTAGATCCCGCGCTCCTTCAGCATCGGGAGGATCTCCTCCAGGTCGAAGATCGGTGCCTCGCGGATGGCTCCCACCTCTGCGGCAGGCTCCAGGTCGGTCGCGTAGAACAGGCGCCCATCGGTCTCCTTGACGTCGATGACGAGCGCGTTCGCCTCGGTCCGGTCGAGCAACGCGAGCATGGCGTCGAGCCGGCCGGGGGCCTCGAACACCGCGGCAGGGGCGTACAGCGCGCGCGCCTCGAACGGCTCCAGACGGAAGTTCCCCGGCATCGGGTCGGCGAGCGCCAGCTCCACGAGCCGATAGCCGGGCATCTTGACGATGACCGTGCCCGTCTCCGGCACGCCGGCCAGCTCGTACGCCCCGTCGCCATCGGTCACGGCCATCGTCCCGGCGCCGTCGACGAAGACGCGAGCGCCCGCCACCGGCGCGCCGGAGGGATCGGCCACCGTGCCGGCCAGCACGTTCGAGCGAAGCTCGATCGCCAGGTCGCCCTCCTCCGGAACGGTCGCCTCCGCCGGATCGTGGCCGGTCGCCTCGATGGTGAGCGTCGTGCCGCGCATCGCGGTGACGGCGGCGGTGCCATCCGCGGTCGTGGTAGACACGCTGTCGTCGACCATGACCCGGGCCCCCTCGATCGGTGCACCGCCGCCTCTCGTGACGACGGTGACGGCGACCTCGCGCGGCTGCTCGGGAGTCGGCGGCGGCGTCGGCACGAAGGGAAGCTGCGGGCCATCCTCGCCGCACGCGGCGAGCAAGAGGAGAAGGCCGAGTAGGAGGACGATCAGGGGTGCGTGGCGGCGTGCGGGCAGCTCGTGTTCCTTTCGGTGTGGGTCAGGGGGTCGCGGCGGCGCGGAGCGCGGCCACGGTGGGGGCGAGGTCGCCATCGGTTCCGTACAGGGCGCTCCCGGTGATGAAGACCTCACCTCCGGCCGCGCGCGCGTCGCTGATGGTATCGAGGTTGGCGCCGCCATCGACGCCGATCTGGACCGGCAGCTCACGGCGGGCGATCTCGTCTCGCAGCGCGCGCATCTTCGGCAGGACATCGGCGATGAAGGACTGCCCGCCCCATCCCGGATGCACCGTCATGACGAGCACCAGGCTCACCCGCTCCAGGTACGGTTCCACGGCATCGCCCGGGGTTTCCGGGTTGAGGGCGATCCCCGGCTGCTTCCCGGCGCGCTCGATGGCGTCGATCACGGCGTTCGGGTCGTCGTCGGCCTCGACGTGGAAGATGATGAGGTCGCTCCCGGCCTCGGCGAACCGGTCGGCGTACGCGAGCGGGTTGCTGATCATCAGGTGAGTGTGGAACGGCAGGGGGGTGATCGGACGGACGGCCTCCACCACCACCGGGCCGAAGGTCAGGTTGTCGACGAAATGACCGTCCATGACGTCGAGGTGGATGGAGTCGACGCCGCCGGCGTCGGCCCGGCGCACCTCATCGCCCAGTCGCGCGAAGTCGGCGTTGAGGATGCTCGCCGAGATGTGCGGCGCCGGATTCATGCCGGCACCCCGCTGGCCGACTCGCGCGAGGCACGCGCCTCGCGCAGCGAACGACCCGACAGCTGCGCGTGGAGCTGCCCGCAGGCCGCGTCGATCTCGCGTCCCCGCGTGTCACGCACGGTCACCGTGACTCCGCCGGCCCGGAGGATGGCCACGAACCGCTCGATGCCCGCGCGCGGCGTGCCGCTCCAGCGCGAACCCGGCGTCGGGTTGAGCGGGATGAGGTTGACGTGGGTCCGCCACCCCGTGGCCAGCTCCACCAGCCCGTGCGCCTGCTCGTCGGTGTCGTTCACGCCGTCGATCATCACGTACTCCAGGCTCACGCGCCGCCCGGTCCGCGCAGCGAACCGGCGCCCGGCCGCGATCACCTCGCGGACCGGCCACTTCCGGTTGATCGGCACGAGCTCATCCCGCAGGGAGTCGGTCGCGGCGTGGAGGCTGATCGCCAGGTTCACCTGTGGCAGCTCGTCGACCATGCGGTCCATCCCCGGCACCACGCCCGAGGTCGAGACGGTGATATGCCGGGCCCCGATGCCCAGCCGCCGAGGGTCGTTGAGGAGGCGGACCGCCTCGAAGACGCGATCGGCGTTGTTGAGCGGCTCTCCCATCCCCATGAACACGATGTTGTAGTGACCGAGGCCGTCCTCGCCCAGGGCCGTCCACGGGGGCCGGTGCCAGTGCAGCACCTGGTCGACGATCTCACCCGGTGTCAGCTGGCGCCCGAATCCCGCCTGTCCGGTGGCGCAGAACGGGCACGCGACCGCGCAGCCGGCCTGCGAGCTGATGCAGATCGTGGTGCGCTCCGCAGAGGCGCCGCGCGCGGGGTAGCGCATCAGCACCGATTCGATGCGCTGGCCGTCGTTGAGCTCGTGCACCGCCTTGGCGGTCATCCCCCGGTCGGCACCGATGACGTGGCTGTCGACGATGGTGCTGAACCGGAACGCCTGGCCCATCGCGGCACGCAGCTGTTTGGGGAGGTCGCTGAGCTCCTCGAACGAGGCGACGTCCGCACGATGGGCTCCGGCCAGCACCTGGTCGAGCCGGTACGCGGGCTCGCCGCGGGCCTGGAGCCACGCGGCGAGCGTTGCGGGATCGATCTCGCTGATCGCCGGAGTCGTTCCGGCGATGGGCAGGTCAGTCACGTCGACCGAAGATCAGGAAGACGTAGTACAGGAACGTCAGCAGGGCCGTCAGCGCGCCGGCGACGTAGGTCCAGGCGGCTGCCTTGAGGACGGCACGAGCGCCGTCCTGCCGCTCCCCGGTCATGCCGAGGCCGTTGACGAAGGCGAGCGCCTTGCCGGATGCACCGATCTCGACGGGCAGCGTGGCAAAGGTGAACAGGACTGCCGCGCCAAAGCCGATGAGGCCCACGATCGCCAGGCCGGTGAGCTGGAGCCAGAAGCCGGCGATGATCAGCCACGGGGCGATGCTCGAGCCGAACTGCGCCGCCGGAACGATTGCCTGGCGCAGCGTCATCATCGGGTCCTGCTGCTGATGCTGGAGGGCGTGCCCGACCTCGTGGGCGATGACCGCCGCGGCGGCAACCGACAGGCGAGGGGCTCCCCCGCCACCGAGGGCGGTCGCGTCCGCGACCTGGGTCGATACGCGCAGGATCTTGCCGCGCGGATCGTAGTGGTCGGTGAGCTGGCCGGGCGTCGGCTCGATGCGGACGTGCGACAGGCCCTGGCGGTCGAGCAGGCGGCGGGCGAAATCGAAGGCATCCATGCTGATGCCCGAGTCGACCTTCGACCACTTCGAGTAGGTCGAGCGGACGCGCCACGCGGCCCACCCGGTGATGCCGATGGTGACGACGATGACGACGATGTACAGCGGGTCGAAGATCATGCTTGGTCTGCCCACCTCCGAGAGGGCTGCGCCGAGTATATCGAGCCCGGGCCGAGGGCGCCTGTACGGCCCCGGGGGCGCATTGGGAGACGGCGGTCACCACCGCTTGCGTCTCCTGACGATCAGGCGGGGACGCCCTCCGGTCGCCCCGCGCCGAGGATGACATGCTCGCGTGCCAGGCCGCGCCGCCACGCATCGGCCGGCATCGTCGGGCGACCCTCCGGCTGCACCACCTCGAGCGCCAGGGCCCCGACGCCGCAGGCGACGCACGGCACCTCCCCGGGCAGGAGCGCCGCGATCGGCACGTCATCGACGCCGGTGACCGCCTGGGCGCGCCGAATGTGGATCCGGCGATCGTCCAGCGTCGTCCACGCGCCGGGCCATGGCTGCAGTGCACGAACCTGGCGGTCGATCTCCACCGCGGGGCGCCGCCAGTCGATCCAGCCGTCGGCGCGCGTGAACGGACGGACGTGCGTGGCGAGTCGCTCGTCCTGCGGCTCCATCGGCGTCTCGCCCGCCGCCCATCGCTCGAGCGAGGACGGCACGACCTGCGCCGCCAGGTCGGCCAACGTTGCCTCCAGCTCGGGCGTCGTCTCGCGCCCGGTGAGCTTCACGGGCCAGCGCTCGACGACGGGCCCTGCATCGAGCTCGGCGGTCATCACCATGAGCGTGACGCCGCCCTCCTCGTCACCGGCCAGGATCGTCCCGGCGACGGGCGCCGCGCCTCGGTGCCGCGGCAGCAGCGATGGATGGACGTTCAGCGGCGGTCGTGACCCGAGGTCCAGCAGGTCCTGCGGCACCATCTGCCCGTAGGCCACGAGGATCAACCCATCGGGGGCGTACTCGCTCAGCGCCGCTCGTGCCTCGTCGGAACGAAGGCGGCCCGGCGTGTAGGTGCGGAATCCATGCTCGCGCGCCCAGGCGCTGATCGGCGTGGCGCGCAGCTGCAGCCTGCGTCCGGCGGGACGGTCCGGCTGGCTGACGACCAGCAGCTCGTCGGCGAGCTCGGCGACGCGCGTCAGCAGCGGAACGCCGAAGGCGCCCGTGCCGAGGAAGGCGATGCGGCCGAGACGTCCCACTAGACTCCGGCGGCCGCCTCTTCCTCGACCTCGACCTCGACCGACTCCTCGCTCACCCGCACGAGCTCCTCGAGCGAGTCGAGGTGGTCGATGTACAGCACGCCGTTGAGATGGTCGATCTCGTGCTGCAGTGCGCGAGCGAACAGCTCCTCGCCCTTGACCCGGAACTCCTTGCCGTGGCGATCGCGCGCCTTGACCGTGACCTTCGCGGCGCGGGCCACCTCGGCCACGTAGCCCGGGATCGAGAGACATCCCTCCCAGTCGATCTGCTCCCCCGAGCCCTTCACGATCTGCGGGTTCACGAGCTCGGTGATCGTGTCCTCGATCTCGATCACCGCGACCTGGAGCGGCACGCCGATCTGGTTCGCGGCAAGGCCCACGCCGGGCGCATCACGCATCGTGACGAGCATGTCGTCGAGCAGCCGATGGAGGCTGGCATCGAACGTCGACACCTTCTTGGTGCGCTCGCGGAGGATCGGTGCTTCGGCGGTCAGGATGGGTCGGATGGCCATGGCGGGGTGCATTGTACCGATCAAAGCAGCGACTCCGGGTCGACATCGATCGCCACCCCGGGCGGCACGCGCTCGAGCGCCGATCCGCGCGTGGCGGCATCCGGCGCGCGGACGACCACCTGGTATCGGTAGCGCCCGGCGCGCCGTGCGACGTAGGACGGCAGCGGCCCGAGAACCTCGACGTTCGGCATGGCGACGGCGGCCGCCGCCTGCCGGCCGCGCTCCTCGGCCCGTGCGCGATCGGCATCGGCGATGAGCAGCCGCGCCAGCACGTTGAACGGTGGATAGCCGAGCAGCCGGCGCCGCAGCAGCTCCTCGTCGGCGAATCCGTCGACGTCGAGGGCCGCTGCCGCCTTCACCGCGTAGTGACCGGGCGCGTACGTCTGGATGACCACGCGGCCGGGAAGCGGCCCGCGACCGGCACGGCCGGCGACCTGGGCGAGCAGCTGGAAGGTGCGCTCGGCGGCCCGATAGTCGGGGAGGTTGAGGGTCACGTCCGCCGCGATCACCGCCGCCAGCGTCACCGACGGCAGGTCGAGGCCCTTCGCGGCCAGCTGCGTGCCGACCAGGACGTCGATCCGCCCCTGCGCGAAGTCGTCATACACCGATTCGAATCCGCGCCGTGCCGCCACCGTGTCGGAATCCAGGCGGCCGATGCGCAGGTCGGGCCACCGGCCCCGGAGCTCCGCCTCGACACGCTGGGTGCCCGCGCCGAAGTAGCGGATCCGTGGGCTGTTGCATGCCGGACAGCGGTCCGTCGGGGCCGTGGACCGCCCGCAGTGATGGCAGCGCAGGGTACCGCCGTGCAGGTGGAAGACGTAGGGCAGGTCGCAGTCCGGGCACCGCAGGCTCTCACCGCAGTCGCGGCAGAGGATGAAGGTCGCGGCGCCGCGGCGGTTGATGAGCAGGACCGCCTGCTCCGTCCCGCGTCGCAGCTCGTCCAGCGCGGCGGCCAGCGGCTCCGAGAAGATCGACCGGTTGCCCGACGCCAGCTCGGCGCGGAGGTCGGCCACCTCGATGCTCGGTGTGCCGCCCACCCGGCGTTCGGCCAGACGCGCCCGCTCGGCGTGCCCCCCGCGAACCCGCGCCACGCTCACGAGGTCGGGCGTCGCGCTGCCGAGGACGACGCGACGCCCCGCTCAGCACCGCGCGCCGGCGTGCCACCCAGCGGGCGTCGTAGCGTGGCGTGCGATCGGCCTTGTAGCCCCCGTCGTGCTCCTCGTCGACGACGATCAGGCCGATGTCGGCCAGCGGCGCGAACGCCGCCGTTCGTGTTCCGACCACCACGCGCGCCTCGCCGCGAAGGATCCGCCACCAGCCGTCATGGCGCTCCCCCGCCGACAGGCCCGAGTGGAGCACGGCGAGCTCGTCGCCGACCGCGGCGCGGAGGCGGTCGGCGAGCTGCGGGACGAGGCTCATCTCGGGCACGAGCACGATCGCCGACCGACCGGCATCGATCGCCTCGCGCACGGCCGCGAGGTAGACGTCGGTCTTGCCCGATGCGGCCACCCCCTCGAGCAGCAGCTCCCCACCCGGACCGAGGGCGGCGATCGCATCCAGCGCCTCGGGCCTGCTCGGGGGCCAGCGAGTGGCGTGGATCCTCGCGGGTCGGGCGGTGCGCCAGCGGGTCACGCTCGACGGTGCGCCAGTCGAGCTCGGCTCGACCGAGCGCCAGCCAGCCGCCGCGCGGGCGCGAGGAGGGAACTCGGGTCGGTGTCGAGCGCATCGGCGAGCTCGGCCAGCGTCCGCTCGCCGGTCCCGAGCGCCTCGAGCAGCGCTCGCTGCACCGGCGCGCGGCGCGGCGGCTCGGCGTCCCCGGAGATCGCCCTCAGCACGCGGACACGGCGTTCGGCGATCTCGGGGGGACGAAGCGACCAGTCCGCGCGGATCGCGCCGGCCCGGCGCAGCCGGTCGACCCAGGCGGACCGGCCTCGTTTCGGGGCCGTGTCGCTGCAGCGCGGCGTCGGCGAGCCAGCCGTCCGGCGTCCACCAGCGCCGCGACCTCGCGGCGGGAGGTCGTCCGGACGGAGGACCTCCCAGCGCCGGACGAGGCGAGACTCGAGTCCCGGTGGGAGCATGGCGGCCAGCGTCGTCCCGATCGGCGCCCGGTAGTACGCGGCAATCGCCTCCGCCAGCTCGAGCAGGTCCGGCGTGAGCATCGGGTCGCGAGACGATCGCCTCGATCTCGCGCAGTTCGCCGGCCGGACCCGTCGTCCTCGCCCGGCATCACGTAGCCGAGGGCCAGGCGCCTCCCGTACGGCACGAGCACGAGGGACCCCGGCTTCAGCTCCCCCAGCGCGTCGGGCAGGAGGTAGGTGAAGGTCCGCTCCGGTCGATCGGCGAGCGCCTCGACCGCGACCCGCACCCGGCGGAGGTCCCCGGCTCATCGGTCGGGCGTCAGATCTGCGGACGCCGGGGTGGATCTCGACGCGCCTCGGCCTGGATGATCTCCCAGATCCGCTCCGCCGCCTCCTCGGGCCGGTCCGTCTCGTTCACCACCACGTGGTCGTAGTCATCGACTCGGCGATCCAGCGCTCGGCGTCGCGGCGGCGTCGCGCGATGCTCGCCTCCGACTCCGAGCCGCGGCTGCGGAGCCGCTCGGCGAGGTCCTCCATGGTCGGCGGCATGACGAAGACGAGCAGCGCGTCGGGGACGAGGCGCCGCACGTTGCGCGCGCCCTCCGGGCTGATCGTGAGGATCGCGTCGCGGCCCGCCGCCAGGATGCCGCGCACCTGGTCGACCGGTGTCCCGTACCAGTGGCCATGGTTGTTCGCGTGCTCCAGGAGCCCGTCGCTGGCGATGAGCGCCTCGAACTCGTCGTCGCTGAGGAAGTGATAGTGCACGCCGTCCACCTCGCCGCTGCGCTGCGCGCGCGCGTCGTCGCCGTCACGATCGGGACGACCTGCGGTCGGCGGCGCGCCAGCTCCGCGACGATCGTGCTCTTGCCGACCCCGGACGGACCCGACACGACCACCAGCATCGGGTTCGGGAAGGTCATGCGCTTGTCGGCTGGATGTCGGCTCCGTCACCGCTGCGTCCACCTCGCATGCCGACCGCGCCGGCACGCGGCCCGGCGGCGGAACGACACGCCGATGCCTCCAGGCACGCGGCAAGGTCGGGCGGCAGCGGGCTCCAGGCTCGAAGCCTCGCCCCGTCTCGCGGGCGAACGAGGCCGAGCCGAGCCGCGTGGAGGAACTGACGGCGGAGGCCGCCCGGGCCCTCGCCGCCACCGTAGCGCAGGTCGCCCGCGATCGGCAGCCCGAGATAGGCGAGATGGGCACGGATCTGGTGCGTGCGCCCGGTGAGCGGCCGCAGCGCGATGAGCGCGTAGCCGCCTCCCTCGGCGAGCTGCTCGTACTCCGTCACCGAATCCCGACCGCCGGCGACGACCGACATTCGCTGGCGGTCTCGGGGGTCACGGCCGATCGGTGCCTCGATCCGTCCCCGCGGGGACGACGCATCGCGCCGCGCACGAGCGCCAGGTACTCCTTCTCGATGCGACCGATCCCCGAACTGACGCATCAGTGCCGCCTGTGCGGCGTCGGTCTTGGCGACGACGATCAGGCCGCTCGTCTCCTTGTCGAGACGATGCACGATGCCCGGCCGTCCGACGCCGGCGATCGATCCGAGCGGCTCCCCGCGGTCGCGCGCGCGGCCGAGCAGGGCGTTCACGAGCGTCCCGCTGCCGTGGCCCGCCGACGGGTGCACGACCAGTCCGGCCGGCTTGTCGACGATGAGCATGTCGGCATCCTCGTACGCCACGCGACAGCGGGATCGACTCCGGCTCGAGCGAGTCGTCGGGCGGGGCGCTGAGCTCGACGTGCACGAGCTCGCCACCGACGAGCCGATCGCTCGCGCGTCGCCGCTCCGCCGTCGACCACCGCCCGTCCGTCGCCGATCAGCCGCTGGGCGTGGGCCCGGCTGATGCTCGCCACGGCGGCGACGGCGAGATCGAAGCGACCGGCCGGTGCCGGTCCCTCGACGATGCGATCGGCCACCTGCGTCATGCGGCCGGCTCGTCCCGCGCCCCGGCCCTGATCGGCAACGAAGGTCAGGTAGACGACGAGGAGGATGATCCCGACCACGACCGCGGGTCGGCGACGTTGAAGGCCGGCCAGCGCAGGTCCCCGATCCCGACGCTCACGAAGTCGACGACGTAGCCCGCAGCGCACGCGATCGGTGAGGTTGCCGAGCGATCCGGCCAGGATCGCGCCGAGCACGACGTGGATCCACGGTCCTCGATGCGCGGAACTGGCGATGAAAGTAGACCACCATGCCGAGCGCCACGACCGTGATCGGGATGAACAGCCACACCGCGCCGGGCAGGAGGCTGAACGCGGCGCCGGTGTTGCGCAGGTGCCAGAGCTGCACGACGTCGCCGATGATCGGGACCCGCTCGCCGTACGGCGAGGTTGGCCACCACGAGCGCCTTGGTCACCTGGTCGGCGGCGTAGATCAGTGCCGCCGTGCCCAGCAGCAGCACGGCGGATCGCGTCGACATTCGCCTCGCTCGATGCCCGGCCTCCAGGTCGTCACCTCCACTCGAGCCGCACCGAGGACGGGCGTCGAGCTCGGCGCACGCGCCAGCTCGCATCCACCTCGCCGCTCGAGCCTGACCGTCCGCTCAGCGCGGGCGTCCGGTGCACGTGCGACTGTCGGGCGCCGACCGCAGCGTCGGTCGGCCAGGCAGCTCGCTCGAGGAGCCATCGCAGGTGCTGGCGGCCAGCTCGTGCGCCGGCCGTCCGCTGCGCTGCGTCCGATCGCCACCCGGACCCGGTCGCTGATCTCGTAGCCGGCGGCCTTGCGCATGGCCTGGAGTCGGTGCGCCACCTCCCGCGCCAGGCCCTCGGCCGCCAGCTCGTCGTCGATGCGCGGTGTCGAGCGCCACCAGCAGGTCGCCGTCCTCGGCCACCTCGTGACCGGGCCGCGCGCGGGCCGTCAGCTCGAACTCGTCGGGCTGGAGCGTGACGCCGCCGACCGTCGACGGTCCCGTTCGTCGCTGCAGCTCCCAGTCGCCGCTGCGCGCGCCGGCCATGACCGCTCCGACGGCGCTTGCCGTGACGCGGCCCGATGATCGGCAGGAGTGGATACAGCGTGCGCTCGACCATCTCGGACTCGTCCGGGATGCAGCTCCAGCTCGCGGACATTGAGCTCGTCGAGGACCTCGGCTCGCAGCTCGTCGGCGACGGCCGGCGTCGGGGCTGAGCGCCTCGCGCCGCCCAGCGGGCAGCTTCACGCTGAACGCGGCGCAGCGGCTGACGCGTGCGCACGCCGACGCGCCGCGCGTGCGTCCGTCCGAGCGCCACCGTGCGACGGGCCAGCTCCACCGCCGCCTCGACGGCCGGGTCGCGCGCGGCCGGCGGCCCGGCCGGGACATCCGGCCAGGTGCACGCTGTCCGGCTGCGTCGCAGTCCACCGCTGCGACGAGGTTGTCCCAGATCGCGTCGGCGACGTGCGGCACGATCGGCGCCAGCAGCCGCGCGAGCGTGGTCAGCACCTCGTGCAGCGTCGCGTAGGCGGCGCGCTTGTCGGCGTCGAGCTCTCCCTTCCAGAACCGACGCCGGTTGCGACGGACGTACCAGTTCGAGAGATCGTCGACGTACGTCTCGATGGCGCGTGCCGCTCCCTGCGCGTCGTACTCGTCGAGGGCCGTCACGGACCTCGCCGACCAGGTCGTCGAGCCGCGAGAGCGATCCAGCGGTCGAGCAGCGTGCGCGCCGCGTCGGCGCCATCGGTCTGATCCGGCGTCCAGCCGTCGAGCCGCGCGTAGGTGACGAGGAAGCCGTACGTGTTCCAGAGCGGCAGGAAGAAGCGGCGCACGACCTCGTGGCCGGGGCCGTAGCCGAAGCGGAGGTTCGTCGGCGGGATTCGCCGACGCGTACATCCAGCGCATGACGTCGGCGCCGATCTGCTCGGCCGCGTCGTCGAACGGGATCGAGTTGCCCTTGCTCTTGTGCATCTCCTCGCCGTGCTCGTCGAGCAGGAGTGCGTAGGCGAACAGCGTCGCGCATCGGCGCCGTGCCGGTCATCACCGTCGACTCGGTCAGCAGGGCGTAGAACCAGTTGCGGAACTGGCCCGGGAACGACTCGCTGATCCAGTCCGCCGGGTACCACTCGCGCCCAGTAGTCGCGGTCGGTGTTCCACTTCAGCGTCGAGAGCGCCACGATGCCGGCGTCGAGCCACGGGTTGCCGACGTCGGATGCGTGCGCTTCGCTCGCGCTCCACAGGTCCGGCAGGCGATCTCGACCGCGTCGACCCACGGCCGGTGCGGCGAGTGGCCGTCGAACTCGTCCCAGCCGGCGACGGCGCGCTCCGGCAGCTCGTCCTTCGAGCCGATGACCTCGAAGCCATCGCACGCGGTGCACTCCCAGATCGGCAGCGCCAGCCCGTAGTAGCGCTTCTTGCTGATCATCCAGTCGCCCATGTTCCGCAGCCAGTCGAGCTCGCGCTCCATGAGGCCGATGCCCTCCGGGATCCAGCGGGCATTGCGGCGTCGACGTCGCTGATCGGGTCGCGCAGCGGGTCCATGGCGATGAACCACTCGTCGACGAGGCGGAAGATCAGCTGCGTGCCGCAGCGCCAGCAGTGCGGGTAGCGAGTGCGCGTACGTCTCCTTCGCGACGAGCAGGCCGCTGCGCTCGAGGTCGGCGACGACGTCGCGCGCCAGGTCCTCGGCGCGGGTCGTCCGCCGCCCCGGCGTAGCGACCGGTCTGCCAGCCGAAGCCGGCGCGGAAGATGCCGAACTCGTCGATCGGGTCGATGACCGCCAGGCCATGCTCCTTCGACAGGGCGAAGTCCTCCTGGCCGCAGCCGGGCGCGATGTGCACGATGCCGGTCCCCTCCTCGTCGGAGACCTCCGTCCACGGGATGACGCGGTGCGCGACGCCGGCGGCGGCGGGAGGTCGTCGAACGGGCCGCGCGTAGGTCGAGTCCGACGAGCTCGGTGCCCGCGCGCCTCCCGCACGACCTCGGCGTCGCGTGCCACGCGCGCGCTGCGACCCCGCGCTCACCCACCAGCGGCGGCCGTCCGGCGCCGCGACGAGCTGGTAGGTCAGCGCCGGGTGCACGGCGGCGGCGACGTTGCTCGACAGGGTCCACGGCGTGGTGGTCCAGACCAGGAGGTCCTCGTCCTCGTGGCCCGCGTCGACGTGATCGGGAGGCGGATGGTGACCGACAGGTGCTTCGCCTCGGCGTAGCCCTCGGTCGCCTCCATGTTGCTGATGCCGGTGCCGCAGCGCGGGCACCACGGCATCGACGTCGTGGCCCTTGTAGATGCAGCTCGCGGCGGTGGCACTCGGCCAGGAAGGCCCAGATGGTGTAGTTGTTCTCGTCGGAGTTCGTGTAGTAGGAGTTGTCCCAGTCCATCCAGTAGCCGAGGCGCTTGCGACTGCTCGGTCTGGATCGCCGGCGAACTTCGCGACCCGCTCCTTGCACTGCTCGACGAAGCGGTCGATGCCGAACTCCTCGATCTCGCGCTTGTTGTTGAAGCCGAGCTCCCGCTCGACCTCGACCTCGACCCAGAGCCCCTGGCAGTCGAAGCCGTTCTGGTAGCGCTGCCGCTCCCCGAGCATCGTGTGGTAGCGCTGGAAGAGGTCCTTGTAGGTGCGGCCCCAGGCGTGGTGGACGCCCATCGGGTTGTTGGCCGTGATCGGCCCGTCGATGAAGCTGAAGCGGCGCTCGGAGTTCTCGTTGCGCGCGAGATAGCGGGCCATCGTGTCGCGCTCCCGCCAGCGCGCGATCACCTCCCGCTCGAGGGCGGGCACGTCCAGCTTGCTGTCGAACCGGCTTGAACAACTCGACTCACTGCTCCAGATATGCGAAAGCTCCCGATCCCGATCATCCGGGACGGGAGCTCAGCTCCCGCGGTACCACCCGCGCTTGACCGATGCGCGCGCGGCGCATCGATCCACTCTTGCCGGCCCGGTATCGGAGGGCGCTCCGGGAGGCGTTACGCACGGCCTACGGCCGCTTGGCGCCTCCGGCTCGGGAGGGATGGCCGTCCGTCGCCGTCACCGCCTGCTCACACCGTCCGGGCTCGCTCGTGGCGCGGTTCGACGGCCGTCGTGGCTCCGTCGTCGCCGGTCTTCGATTGGCGGCCGATCGTCGCAGCGATCGGTGGCGTGTCAATCGGCTCATGCCCGGGGCGTCAGCCGCCGAGCAGCGCCCGTCCGACGAAGACCGATGCGGCCAGCCGCCGAGTGACCACCACGCCCACGAGCCGCGGCCACCAAGCCCGAGCCATGATGGCTCCGACCGATGTCGCCGGCCCGGCGAGCACGAGCGCAAGGGAGGTGAGCCGTCCGATGTCCGATGTCGGGTCCGGCAGACGACCCAGCACCGTGGCGGCGCCCCACACGATCCCGGCGCCGACGAGCGGGACGACGACAAAGGCCGCCGAGGGCTGCGGTCGGCCCAGGCGAGCCATCGTGCGGCCACGAAGGCGCCCCAGCCCGCGACGCGCCGGTTCGGCGGCCTCCTCGGCCCCCGTTCCGGGCATCGCGACGGAAACGCTGTCCGGCGCAGGGCTGGCGATCGGCGGGACGGGTGCGTCGGCCTCGTCCTCCGCTACCTCGCGCTGTCGGGCCTTGCGCTCCTCCAGCAGCGCCCGCTCGATACCGGTGAGGGGGTGGAGGTCCGGCTCCCGTTCGGGTTCGGGCGGCGCGGCCGTCGCGACCGTCGCCGCCGGGTCCGCAACCGTGTCAGCGATCCCCGGTGCGGACGGCTCCGATGAATCGGCGAGCTGCTCGAGCCGCTGCCGGGCGCGTGCGGCCCGCGAGAGCGCGTCGATGAGCTCGTCCTCTGAGGAAGCGGCGATCGCCAGTCGCCCCCGCTCGGTCGGAACCAGGATCACGGTGTCGGTGCGTGCGAGACGCACGACGTCGATATCCTCCTCGTCACGAAGCCTGGCGCCACCGAGCCCCCAGCCGAGCCATCGCGATCGCGGCCGGAGCCGTGACGCGCCATCTCCACGCAGTCGCACCCGGGTGACCGGTCCCGGTGCCAACCAGTACCGTCGCTCCCCGCCGAGCCAATGAAGGTGGACAGCCGCGTCCTCCACGTCGAGCCGGATGGACAGCAGCCGCACCGCGATGGCGATCGCGAGCAGCCCCGTGAGCCCGGCGGCGCCGAGGGCCGCGTACCCGCCGGCTCGCCCATGCGCAGTGGTCCGGGAAGAGCGAGGAGGACCAGCGCTCCGGCGACCAGCACGAGGAGCCCCGGGAGCGCGAGGAGCCGCATCGGACTCCGGGCCAGCTGGATGCGCGTGATTGACGGCGCCTCGGACATCGGTCAGGCCTTCTCGGTCACGCGGTACTCGAGGTAGCGGCCGGTGAGCAGTCGCGTCTGGGCGTCCAGCGCGGGCAGGTTGCTGAAGAAGATGCCGACGAACGGCAGCCCGAGCCACTGGACGTAGCTGGCGATGCGCTGCATCGGCCCCCAGTCCGCCGGGCGCGGCGGCACGATCCGGTGCTCGACGATGACGAGCACGAACAGCCCGACGAGGGCGATCGTGAGCATCACGCTTGCGAAGAGCGGCAGGTTCTGGCCGAGTGTCGTCTCGCGCGAACGCGGGGTTGATCAGCAGCGGGACCGTGGCGCCGAACATGATCACGAACGGCGCGATCGCCCAGTTGATGTGCTCACCGAACAGGTTCGCGATCCGCCAGAAGCGCGACCAGAACGAGATCTCGCGGTGGCGGATGGCGTTCTGGATGACGTACGGGATGTCGGTCACGCCCCACGCCCATCGTCGTGCCTGGAGGTACTGCTCGGCCATGCTGCGCCAGTAGGTCCGCGCGCTCGGACCGCATCGCCGTAGATTGGGATGAAGAGCGGCACGGCGCGGAACCGATCCCCGTAGCGGAAGTAGCTCTTCCAGTAGAAGCGGCTGTCCTCGGGGATCGCGTCGGTCGCCCAGTAGCCGACGTCGTGGACGAGGTGGAGCGTGGTCGAGTACGAGCCGAAGCTCTGGCAGCTTCTCCGGCAGGACGCTGCGCCACATCTGGAGCTGGGTCAGCACCGCCGCGAACAGGCGCTGCAGGAAGCGGCGCCTCCCACAGGTTGTTGTGGAAGTACGGGATCGGCTGGTAGAGCTGCGTCTCGCGGTTCGGATCGGTCAGGTGCACCCAGCGTCAGGTAGGCGAAGTACTGCGGGTGGACGCGGTAGTCGGCAGTCCAGATCGGTGACGAGGATGCTGCCGCGGGTCCATCCCTCGCTCCCGAACGAGCAGCCGATAGAGGTAGCGGCCGCCCCACGCCATCGCGCTGCGCTTGCCGACCACGATCCCCGGCTCGAGTGGATCGAGGATGTGGATGAAGTCGGCGAAGGCGTCGCCGAACTCCTCGCGGAGCGCAGCCACGTTCGCCGACCGCCCTCGTCGGTCTCGCGGGTGATGATCGCGCACATCTTGCGATCGCGCGGCCACGCGGCCTCCGCCAGCGCACGCACCGTGTGGCGCAGCTGTCTCGAGTGGCTCGGTGTAGGTCGGGATGAGCGCGAGGTGGATCAGGTCGTTCGGACCGATGGGGCGGGCTCGGCCGCGCTCGGACGTCGCGCAGCGCGTCGAGCTCATCCCGGAGATGACGACGATCCGCTGTCAGCGATCGGAGCCGGCGACGTCGCCGAGAGTCCCGGCCGAAGGCCGTCCGGCCGCCAGCGCATGCTCCCAGCTCCGCCGCCGCGCATCGGGATCGGCGAGCGCGACCCGCGCCATCCAGTCGATCGCCAGCACCCGACGGATTCGCCGATAGGCCACGATCACCGCGCCGCTGAACCAGAGGGCGCGGCACAGCCAGTAGAAGTCGAAGCTGAGCACGAAGTACGCGACCAGCCACGGGTAGCTGAAGCTCAGCCAGAGCGGCAGGATGAGGACCGCCCAGGAGATGAGTGCCGGGCACCATCTCGAGCAGCCGGCCGAGCCAGTGGTAGCGATCGCGTTGTCGCCGTTGGTCATTCAGCGTCGCTCATCCGGCCGCGCGGCCGGTGGCGACGATGCCGATCCGCCGCGCCGCATGCCTAGTAGACGGGGGTCAGCCAGCTCCGGTATGCAGGCAGCTTGCCCGCACCGCGTCGAAGTACGACTTCGGGACAGATCGCGCGTGATCGTGCCCGGCTTCCCACCGCCGATCGGCCGATCGATCGATCGAGGTCACGCTGCTGATCTGCGCACCGGTGCCGCACAGGAAGACCTCGTCGGCGTTGTACAGCTCGGTGCGGTCGATCGAGCGCTCGACCACCGTCAGGCCGAACTCGGCGCCGGCCATCTCGATGAGCCGGCGTCGGGTGATGCCCTCGAGGATGTTGTCGGTCACCGGCGGCGTGATCAGCACGCCGTCCCTGACGATGAACAGGTTCTCGGCGCTTCCTTCGCTGACGTGGCCGTCCGACGTCAGAACGATCGCCTCGTCGAAGCCGTTGAGCTGCGCTTCACTCTTCGCCAGGGCGCTGTTCACGTAGGCACCGCTGATCTTGCCGCGGGCCGGGATGGCGTTGTCGTCGTTGCGACGCCAGCTGCTCACCTGGGCGCTGATGCCGCCCTCGGTATCGATGTACTGACCGAACGGGATGCCGAAGATCGTGACGTCGGCGTCGAGGTTGTGGAGCCGGACGCCGATCGTCTCGGAGCTCTTGTACACCAGCGGGCGGATGTAGACGTCCTCGCGCAGGCCGTCCCGGCGCAACAGCTCGAGCGTGATCTCGGCCAGCTCCTCGGCGGACTGCGGCACTTCCATCATCAGCAGGCGGGCCGAGGCCTTGATCCGCCGGTAGTGGTTCAGGAGCTCGAGCGCGAAGAGCTGCTCCTCATCGGCGTTCCAGTACGCGCGGACGCCCTCGAACACGGCCGTCCCATAGTTGAAGCCGTGGGTCATCACGTTGATGTTCGCCTCCCGCAACGGGACGAACTCGCCGCGGAAGAACGCCCACAGCTCGGTGGTCGGCTCGACCGCGCTCGCGTGGGGGTCGGTCTCCTGCTTCAGCACGCTGGGTCTCCTTGCGATCACGCTCGGCGACGGTCGTCGACGAGCGTGGCGAAGTATACCGGCCATGGCACTGACCGGCCCACCGTCCCCCCGGTCAGCCTGGGGGCGGCGTCTGCTCCGGCACGTCGACGTTCCGCGTCGCGATGAGCGAGATCGCGACCGAGGTGACCAGGATCGCCACGATGATCCCGAGGGAGACCCACACGTCGATGTGGACGATGTCGGTCAGCAGCATCTTGGTGCCGGCGAAGGCGAGGAGTGCCGCCAGGCCGTACTTCAGGTACTCGAACCGCTCGATCAGGCCCGCGAGCAGGAAGTAGAGGGAGCGCAGGCCCATGATGGCGAACGCGTTCGAAGTGAAGACGATGAACGTGTCGGTCGTGATCGCGAGGATCGCCGGCACGCTGTCGATGGCGAACATGATGTCGCTCGTCTCGACCACGACCAGGGCCGCGAACAGCGGCGTCGCCCACAGCTTCCCGTCGATGCGGGTGAAGAAGCGCTGGCCGTGGAAGTCATCGGTCACCGGGATCACCCTGCGCAGCGCCCGCAGCACGGGGTTCTTGCTCGGGTCCACGTTGTCGGTCCCGGCAGTGATCATTCGCCACGCGGTGAACAGCAGGAGCGCTCCGAAGACGTAGATGACGATGTGGAACGACTCGAGGAGCGCTGTCCCGGCGAGGATGAAGATGGCCCGAAAGACGATCGCCCCGAGGACGCCCCAGAACAGGAGGCGATGCTGGTACTGCGCCGGGACCCCGAAGTAGGCGAACAGCACGGCGAACACGAAGACGTTGTCCATCGAGAGCGAGTACTCGATGAGGTAGCCGGCCAGGTACTCCGCGCCGCTCGTCGTGCCACGGGTCAGGAAGATCCAGCCGCCAAACGCGAGACCCAGGGATACCCACACCGTGACCCAGATCCCCGCCTCGCGCATGCGCACCGCGTGCGCGTCGCGATGGAAGATGAACAGGTCCACGAACAGCAGGCCGCCGACGACGACGGCGAAGATGACCCATGAGACGTAGTCCGGCAACGCACAACCTCCTGTGACGTGCCGAAGGTCTCTCCCGACCAGCAGATCGATCGGCCGGCGTCACCGGACGAGGGCATGGCCTCGCCGTACTGACGATGACGCCTGATTGGGGTACTCCCCCTCGGGCAGCCTGAGTGTCGCGCCTGGTTGTTCCGCGGTCAACCCGGCTGGGCGATGATCGCCGCCGTCACGATGCTCGCGAGGAGCAATGCCAGGACGGTGATGGCGGTCAGCGCCGAGCGCCGCTCGCCCGTCCGGGCGAAACCGATGGCTGCGGCGATCACCACCGCGACCGGAAGCAGCGTAAGCGCGAGGAGGCCGGCGGCGATCACGGCCTCTGACCCCCCGCCGCTCAGCTGATCCAGGAGCGGTTGCTGTCCCTTGCTGTCCTCACCGGCGAGACCGAGCAGATAGCCCGCGCCGACGATGGCCATGGCGACCAGCGTCCCGAGGCGGAACACGGCGGCGATGCCATCCCGCAGCCAGTCGTAGCGGCCTCCGCGGGCGGTCATGGCGCCCCCACGGCCTTCACGGCCATCTCGAAGGCCACGTAGAGCATGACGACGACGAAGAGGGCGATGAGCCAGCCGGTATGGATGCGCCCCGACCATCTCGCCCCCACCGCCGAACCGAGGGCCACGCCGAGCACCACCGGCGCGGCCACGTTGACGTCCACGTCACCCCGGAACAGGTAGGCATACGCTCCGGCGGCTGCCGTGATACCGATCATGAAGTTGGAGGTCGCGACGGCGACCCGCATCGGCGCGCCCATGACGAGATGGACGAGTGGCACGATCACGATGCCTCCGCCGACACCCAGCAGGCCGGAGACGTTGCCGGCAAGGAAGGAGCCGCCGATGGCCACCGGGACGTGGCGGAGGTGATGGTCCGCGTCGCCGCGCGGCTCCTGCGGCCCGCGGGCCACGGCCGGCTCGAGCCTGGCCAGGGACCGCCGTCGCAGGGCGCCGCGGGCCATGGTGTACGAGGTGTAGGCGAGAAGCCCCGCGAAGAGACCCGCGATGACTCGCTCCGGAAGCAGCCCGGCAACCACGCCGCCGGTGAGCGCGCCGACCACGGTGCCCGCACCGAGCAGGATCCCGAGCCGGACATCGGCCCGGCCGGCCCGCACATTGACCGCCGCGCCGCCGGTCGAGGTCGCGATGACGCAGATCAGGCTCGTCCCGACCGCCGCCGTGAGCGGCATGCCGAATCCGAGGGTCAGGATGGGGACGATCAGGATCCCGCCTCCCAGTCCAAGGAGCGCGCCGAAGGCGCCCGCCACCAGGCCGCTCAGGGCGAGGAGCAGGTCGAACGGCATCTCGGCGGAGACGGGACTGTCGGCCCGCGATGGGCCGGCAGCTGTGGCGTCCTAGGGCCGCAGGTGCTGCGGCGCGTAGGGTAGGAGCGCCACGTGGCGGGCTCGCTTCAGCGCCGTTGTCAGCATCCGCTGGTGGCGAGCGCACGTGCCGGTCTTGCGACGTGGCTCGATCTTCGCTCGCTCGGAGAGGTAGCGGCGGAGGCGGTTGACCTCCTTGTAATCGATGCTTTCGGCCTTGTCGACGCAGAAGTTGCAGACCTTGCGCCGACGTCGGTCACGGTAGTAGTCCGCCGACTCGCGGCGGGATCGGGGGCTTGCCATCGGTATCGGTTCCTCAGTCGGTGATCGAATCTAAAAGGGGATGTCGTCGACGTCCATCTCGTCGCCGGGCGACGAGGAGCGCTGCTCGGCGCCACGGGGACGGACCGCCGGTGGTGCATCGGCGAACGAGCCGCGGCCGCCGCCGCCCGTGCCACCTTCCTCGTCGCGTGGCCTGCGCTCGAGATTGACCACGCGCGCGAAGCCGAGCTCCAGCGACTGGCGCTTCTCGCCGTCGCGCGACTCGTACTCTCGGACGCGGAGCTGGCCCTCTGCGTAGACCTTGTTGCCCTTGCGCAGCTGTTCGGCGAGCCGCTCGGCGGCCTGCTCCCAGACGCTGACCCGGAACCAGAGGGTTTCCTCGATCCACTCGCCGTCGGGGCCCTTGCGGTTGTCGTTGACGGCGATGCGCAGCTCGGTGACGGCCTTCCCGCCCGGCGTGTAGCGCAGCTCGGGATCCGCGCCCAGATTGCCGATGATCATCATCTTGTTGAGTGTCATGGCGACTCCTCCTGGCCGAGCGGGCGATCAGCCCTCGGCCCGCTCCGTGGCCTCGGCAGACTCCTCGACCTGCCCCGTCGGCGGCTCCGCGCCGGCATCGGCCGCCTCGGGCGCCTGGTCAGCATCGTCGACACCATCGTCGCTGGTGTCATCCGGGACGTGTCATCCGACGTGTCATCCGAGTGTCATCCGACGTGTCATCCGACGTGTCATCGCCCGCATCATCGCCGTCGGCCGACCGGGCCGTGACTGCGGGCGCCAGCTCGTCCACCGGGCCTCGATCCTCGAGGACGGTGACGAGATGACGCAGAATCTCCTCGCTGATGAGCATGCCACGCTCGATCTCGCGAACCTGCGACGGCTCGATATCGAAATGGATCAGGAAGTAGCTGGCTTCTCGATGGTGGCCGATGTCGTACGCGAGGCGGCGTTTGCCCCACGGGGACACCTTGCTGAGGCTGCCACCGGCGTTCACGATGGCGCGCGTGACCTTCTCGACCGATGCCTGGAGCTTGTCGTCCTCCAGGTCGGGGCGAAGGAGAAGCATGAGTTCGTAACGGCGCATCAGGTGCGTCGTCCTCCTCTCTCTGGGGGTGCGACGTCCGAAGCGGGAGCTTCGCGACGCAGCAGAAAGGTGACTGGGATCCAGTGGATCACGCCACCGCGTGGACGGGGCGTCGGCACAGTATAGCCGTGGCCGATCGGCGTGGCGAGACCCGTCGCCGGCGCGGGACCGTATACTCCCGCTCACCTGCAACCTGCTGCCATTGGTGAGATGCCTGCCAACCCCATCCTGATCTGCGCGCGCAGTCCCGAGCTCCTGACCGAGCTCGCGACGGCGCTCGCCGACGCCGGGCACGCCGTCGAGAGCGTGACGACGTCGGCCGAGGCGCTCTCGGCCATGCGCTCGCGCCGACCGGACCTGGTGGTCGCCGAGGGGCTCGCCGCCTCGGGCGCAATCGCGTCGCTCCGCACCGGTGACCCGAGCGGCGTGACGCCCGTCCTGGTGGTTGCCCCGGCCCGCGACGTCGAGGCGCGCATCGCCTTCCTCGAAGCCGGCGCCGACGATGTCATCGACGGCGGCTTCGACCGTGGCGAGCTGGAGAGCCGGGTGATGGCGCTGCTCATCCGAACCGGCAAGGTGCACCCCGAGGCGGAGCGCGCCACCACCGGCGACCTCGTCGCATTCTTCAGCCCGAAGGGCGGAGTGGGGACGACCACGCTCGCCGTCAACACCGCGGTGCTCCTCGCCGGTGGCGCCGCTCCCGCTCCCGCCGCGACCAACGGTGTGGAGCCGACGACGCCGTCATCTCGCGTGCTGCTGATCGACCTCGATCTCCAGTTCGGTCAGGTCGCCACGCACCTCAACCTGACGCCGCGCTTCGACCTCGCCGGATTGGCGACTGATGAGCAAGCGCTCGCCGACCCGGACCTCGCCCGCTCGTACCTCACGATCCATGGCTCGGGCCTGGCGGTCCTCGCCGCGCCGGCGCGACCGGAAGCCGACTTCCGCGTCTCCGTGGAGCATGTCGAGCAGATCGTCGAGCTGTTTCGGCCGTCCTTCGATCACGTGATCGTGGACCTCGGCAGCCGTCTCGACCCCCGCTCCCTGTGGGTGCTCGAGCAGGCCGACGCGCACGCCTTCGTCCTCTTCCCGGAGATCGCAGCGCTCCGCGGCATGAGCCTGCTGATGGCGTTCCTCGCGGAATCGACGCCGCTCCAGGCTCGGTCACTGCTCGTCGTCAATCACGTGTTCCCGAAGGAGCTCCTCAAGACGCGCGACGTCGAGAACCTGCTTCGTGCGAAGCCGGCGGCCGAGGTGCCGTACACCGAGATCGACATGATCCGATCCGTGAACGAGGGCGTGCCGCTCGTTCTGGCCCGCCCGGCGTCGGTCGCCGCGGCCGCCATGCGCCGGCTGGCGCAGGCCGTGATCGGGATCGAGGCGTCCTCCGGCCGAGCGACGACGAACGAGCGGCGCAGCCTCTTCGGCCGGCGGTAGGTGGTACCGGAGGAGGGATTCGAACCCCCACGCCTTGCGGCCGCCGGGTTTAAGCCGGCTGCGTCTGCCATTCCGCCACTCCGGCCCGAGCCCAACGCGTCGCCAACAGCTCCGGGCCCAGTCCCCGGGCGAGGCCGTGGTCTCATCCGGTCCGACACACGGACCGCGGTGCTCCTCGGAGGAGTCAGCATACCCGGCGAGTGGCCTGCACCGCACCTACCAGCGACCGCGGGCGTCGGATCGTTGCGCCATGCCACCCACCGATCCGAGGAGCTTCAGGAGGCGGTGTTTCCCGCCCGGACCGCACGAAGCAAGCTCGGCGTCGAACTGATCTGCTGCGCTGGCCGCCATCTCGCGAGGTCCTGGCGTGTCAGCCCGACGAGGGGGCGGTAGGCATTCCCGTCGGTCCTCCGCCCTGACACACGTGCGGACGGCCGGTGGGGAGACTCGCTGGAACCACGCGACGGTCGCGGCTCGACACGGCGCATGACCCGTGCGGGCGGCAGCCCGACGGCATCCTCGCGCCCGCGCTTCACGGCCGCATCATGCGGCCGCGCATGAGTCGGCCGTTCCGCTCCAGCAACGGCCGCGTCCCCAGCGACCACTTGAATCGCCTGTCCGATCGCAACCCCAAGTGCCTCGAGCTCGGCGTCCTCAACGCCGTCGGGGTGCACCACCAATCTGTCGCGCCACCTGGCCGCGCTCGCCATCGCGACAACGCGCCAGCCGCGATGGATGGTCACCTCACGCCCCCGGCTCCGCACGCGCAGGCGGAACGGTCCCGTCGTCCCCAGGAATGCGATGGGGATCAACCTCGGCGGCGCCCGTCGGAGCCGCCGCCACTGGACCAGGGCGCTGAGGCAGAGCCATGCGCCGAGCATCATGCCGACCTGGCCGATGGCCGCCGCCTCGGGTACCAGCACCATGCCGGCGAGCACCGCCGAGGCACCCGCAATCGCCGATCGCAATGCGTCCGCGGGTGTTCGAACCCGCATGCGAGATTCCAAGCGCGCCCTCGTTCCCTTCCATCGGCTGTGCACGAGGGGACTCTCGGTCGTCTGGCGCCGGTCGGATAGGCCCCGTTAGTCCTAGTCTGCTGGGACTCGCCGACGACCTAATGGGACGGACACGGCCGGGTTCGTCGCATCGCGAGTTGCGGCTGGCCGTCGTCGTGCCCGCTGCTGGGGGCCGCGGGCCTCCCGCCAATGGCGGTGACCGCCGAATCCGACCGAGCCGGGCCGGATTCGTGCTTGAGATGTGGAGGCGACGACGGGAATCGAACCCGTGTACGCGGTTTTGCAGACCGCTCCCTGGCCACTCGGGCACGTCGCCACTGACTCATACGGCTGGCTGCCCCGCGAGGATTCGAACCTCGGTTAACGGATCCAAAGTCCGCTGTCCTACCACTAGACGACGGGGCATCGCCTCGTTTCACGCTAGCAGGTCAGCCGCGACCGATTCCAGCCGGACATGAAAATGGAGCGGAAGACGGGACTCGAACCCGCGACCCTCACCTTGGCAAGGTGATGCTCTACCAACTGAGCCACTTCCGCCCGCTGTTCGCCCGCCATGATACCGCGTTGCTGGGATGGTGCCGAGGGCCAGGATCGAACTGGCGACACCTGGATTTTCAGTCCAGTGCTCTACCGACTGAGCTACCTCGGCGCCGGATCTGAGCAGATCGTGCTCAGCCACGGCACAGTATCCACGTCAGGCCGTGATCGGCGTTGACCGTTGGACGTCTCCCGGGGATCTGCCTGTCGGCAGATCCTGAGCGATATCCGGCCAGCACCGACCGCATTGTGCCGAAGGGTGCCTCGAGCGTCAACCTGACCGCCGCGAACCAATGCTTCCGGCCTCAGCCGGGGTCAGTGACAGGTGCCCGATCCCGAGTCCGCGATCTCGCCCTCAGTCGTCACGAACTCGAATTCGTAGCCATCAGGCCCAAGCGCCAGGACAAGGATCCCGAATGCATCGTCGATGAGCACCTCCGAGTTCGTCCGTGGCGGTCCGGCCTCACGGTGCTCCTTGCCACCGGTCCCCACCACGAACTCGGTGATGCCTTGTGGATCGGCCGACCCGTCACCGGCCATCGGGGCGAAACGCTCGTAGTTGTGATCGTGCCCGGTGAGGACCAGCTCCGCGCCGGCACCGTCCAGGGCCCGCCAGAGATCGTCCACCATCTGATAGTCCCCGTGCATTCCAGAGCTGAACCGCGGAGAGTGCCAATAGGCCAGCGTGCATCGCGCATCCGATGCCTGGAGCTGCTCGAGCAGCCAGTCGTACTGGACGGTGCCTTCCCGGCAGCCGGACCAGTAGCCACACAGCGAGTTGAGGACGATCACCTGCCACTCACCGAGCTCGTAGGAGTACCAGCCCTCGCCGTGTTCGCCAGCTGTATCGCCAAAGATGTCGAAGTAAGTCTCGCCGTCGTCGTCGCGGACGTCGTGGTGCCCGAGTGTCGGTCGCGTGCGATCCAGGAATTGCCCCCACGTCGGCATGTAGCAAGCGTCGAGCGTTTCCGGTGATGCCGCCGGATAGACGAGGTCGCCAAGGACGGCGATCGTCGCATCGGGGTACTCCTTCAGCAGTTCGGCCGTTGCCTCATCACCGTCGCTGTCGCATCCGGCGATATCACCAGCGGCGAGGAGCGTGACCGTCGATGACATCGGGGCGGACGGCGTCGTGGGTGCGGCGGGCGTGCAGGCGCCGAGGGCGACTGCGAGGGCAAGGATCCATCGGGCACCACTCGTGGGGAGGCGACGGCGCACCGCCGGACGTCGGAATCGCACGATCGCGGGAGACCGGTCGACCTAGCGATCCGTCGTGGTGCCCCGGCTCATGCCGGGGATATCGATCTCGATCTCGATCTCGACGAACCCTTCGATCGGCGTGATCTCGATGTGAGCGATGCGCGTGCCATTCTCGGCGAAGTACGTCCATTCGCCTCGTGTGAGGCGAGCGTCAACGACATTCCAGCCATGACGGCCGAGCTGCGAACGGTAGAAGGCGCGCACGTCATCCACCGGCGCGTCCGCCAGGTACGCGACGCCAATCTGGGTGACATCGCGGAACCTGGTGCGCAGGTACTCGATCCGACGCGCATCCGGGTAGCGAGGGATGTCCATGACGTCCTGGCCCTGGACGTCGCCCGTGGGCAGGAGCGGCGCCACGGAGGCCGGCGGGTCGTCCGGTGCCGCCGAGGCAACACTCATCACACCGATGATGGCAAAGGCCCACACGAGCGCGCCGAGCACGACGCCAGTGATCAGGGACGGGGCAGTCCTCATCGGTCCATCCTACACCGCCGGGAGTCAATCGACGCCGCTCGGGTCAGCCGCGCGGCATCCCGCCTCCACCGTCGAGCCCCATCTGTCCTGCGATGTTCTCCAGCGCCCGGATGCGCTCGCCGATGGGTGGATGGGTATCCCACAGCGACTTCGCGCGCTCCTCGAAGGATTTGATCGGGTTGACGATGTAGAGGTGCTGCGTGGCGCGGTTCGCAACCTCCAGCACCTCCCGGTCGTCGCTGATCGTCCGCAGGGCGCGAGCGAGGCCGATCGGGTTCCGCGTCAGCTCGACCGCGGTCGCATCGGCCATCGACTCGCGCGTGCGGCTCACGGCGGCCTGCACGATCCGTCCGATGAGGGGCGCCACCACGGCCAGCACGATCGCCAGGACGAAGATGAGTGCCGCGGCACCACCTCCGCCGCCGCCTCGGTCGTTGCCTCCTCGCCGGCCGCCGCCCCAGAAGGTGAAGCGCAGGAACCAGTCGGCGAGCAGGGCGATGCTTCCCACCAGCACCCCGACGAGCAGGGTGAACCGGATGTCCAGGTTGCCGATGTGGCTCATCTCGTGACCGATGACGCCCTGGAGCTGCTCCCGATCGAGCTTGTCGAGGAGCCCGGTCGTGACCGCCACGCTGGCGTGCCGCGGGTCGCGGCCGGTGGCGAAGGCGTTGGGCGCCGAGTCGTCGATGACCCACACGCGCGGTGGCGGCAGACCGCCGGCCAGGCGCATCTCCTCCACGACGTTGAGTAGCTGCTGGTAGCGGTCGGGCGGCTGCGCGCGATCGATCTCCTTCGCGCCGCTGGTGGCCATCACCAGGGCGTCGCCGGCGAACCAGGAGCCGGCGCTCATGGCCGATGCGAGCACCACCGCGGCCACGACGCCACCCCACCCGAAGCCGGTCGCATAGCCGATGGCGCCACCGAGCACGCCGAGCAGAACGATCACCACGACGATGAGCAGCCAGCTGCGCCGGCGGTTGCGATCGATCTCCCGGTAGAAGGTGGTCGGCGCGGGGCGCCCCGCGGCGGTCATCGGTCCCCTCGCCCGCGGGTCAGGCGGACCGCAGGTTCACCTCCGGCACCGCGGCATCGGCCTCCTCGATCTGGAAGTAGTCGCGCTCCCGGAAGCCGAGCGGCCCGGCGATGAGGACGTTCGGGAACACCTGGATCGAGGTGTTGAACTCGCGGACCGTGCTGTTGTAATGCTGCCGGCTGAAGCCGATCTGGTTCTCCGTCGTCGTCAGCTCCTCCTGGAGCTGCATGACGTTCTGGTTCGCCTTGAGATCCGGATAGTTCTCGACCAGCGCGAACAGCTGACGCAGGGCGCCCGGTCAGGAAGTTCTCGGCCTGCGCTGCCTGCTGCGCGTTGCCGGGACCGCGCTCGGTGGCGGTGACGGCGGCGGATCGAGCCTCGATGACCTTCGTCAGGGTCTCCTGCTCGAAGTCCATGTAGCCCTTCACCGCGTTGACGAGGTTCGGGATCAGATCGTGCCGCCGCTTGAGCTGCACGCTGATCTGGTTCCAGGCCTCGTCGACCATGTTGCGCAGGCGGACCAGCGCGTTGTACGTGAAGATGAGGAAGACGACGAGCAGCGCGATCGCCCCGAGGACGATCCAGCCCCAGAGTGGCATCAGTGATAGCTCCTGAGCTCGGCGGAGTTTGACGCGCGGATCGTAACAGGCCGAAGGTGGTGGGCGGTGAGGGACTCGAACCCCCGACCTCCTCGGTGTAAGCGAGGCGCTCTGACCAGCTGAGCTAACCGCCCGTCGATGCGCGGCATGGTAGCCCATGGCAGCGAACCCGCCGCAGATTGCCGACCCCGGTTTCCATCGGCGCACGAGCGCGTTTCGGCGGCCGACCACGGCGGCCGGCAGCAGGCCACCAATGAGAGCGCCGCCCGCACGTGGCGAGCGGCGCATCGGTCAGGACGGGTGAAGTGGTGCCCAGGCCGGGACTTGAACCCGGATGAGTTGCCTCATACGCCCCTCAAACGTACGCGTATACCAATTCCGCCACCTGGGCCCGAAACCGAATTGTGGGTGGTACCGAGGGAGGGACTTGAACCCACACGACCTTGCGGTCACTAGGTCCTGAACCTAGCGCGTCTGCCTATTCCGCCACCTCGGCACGACCGCATCGGGACGGATCCCGATTCGGCGGGGCCGATGATAGCACGCCCGCCCGATGGGCTATCGCGGGAGCAGATTGAGCAGGCTGAAGGCGACGAAGAGGACCGCGAGCACGACCGTCAGGCGGAAGAGCGTGCGCTCGATGCCGCGGCGGCTGCGATAGGCCGTGACCTCGCCACCGAAGGCGCCGCCGAGGCCGGTCCCGCGCTGCTGCAGCAGGATCGACGCGACGAGCGCGATGGCGAGGATCATCTGGGCGATGAGAAGGGGGGTCTGCATGTCCGGCGCAGGATACCAGAGGTGCCGATGGATCGCCCCCTGGGCCACGGCGGCTACCGGATCAGGCTCTCCCCCGTCATCTCGGGCCCCGGCGGCATGCCGAGCAGCTCGCACAGCGTCGGCGCCACGTCCGCGAGGATGCCATCTCGCAGCCGCCGGGTCCGGTGCTCCGCGCTGACCAGCACGACCGGCACCGGCGACATCGTGTGCTTCGTCTGCGGGTTCCCGGCCTCGTCCCGCATCTCCTCGATGTTGCCGTGGTCAGCGGTGATGACGAGCGGCGACCCGGTCCCGAGCGCGCTGCGCACCAGCCGGCCAAGACAGCCGTCGATCACCTCGGCCGCCTCGACCGCGGCCTCCCAGACACCCGTGTGGCCGACCATGTCCGGGTTGGCGTAGTTCGCGACGATGAAGTCGAACCCCCCACCTTCGATCGCGGCGACGAGTGCGTCGGTGATCGGCCCGGCGCTCATCTCCGGGGCGAGGTCGTAGGTCGGGACATCGCGGTTGGAGGGAATGAGGATCCGCTCCTCCCCCACCATCGGCTCCTCGACGCCCCCGTTGAAGAAGTAGGTGACGTGCGCGTACTTCTCTGTCTCAGCCACATGGAGCTGCCGCTTGCCGTGCCGGGCCAGGTGGGCGGCCAGTGAGTCGATGACGAGCGGCGGGAAGGCCACGCGCACGGGCAGCTCGTCCGAGGCCTGGTACTCGGTCAATGTCGCGACGCCCACGCTGGGCGTGTGCGCCCCGATCGAAGTCGTCGAAGTCCCCGAGCGCAAGCGCCCGACTCAGCTGACGAGCCCGATCGGCCCGGAAGTTGAGATGGACGACCGCATCACCATCCACGATCGGCTGCGCGGCGCCGAGCACGGTCGGCGCGATGAACTCGTCGCTCTCGTCCCGTGCGTAGGCTGCGGCGATCGCCTCGGCCGCCGTCGCAGCTCGCTCGCCGCGACCGTGGACGATCGCGTCGTAGGCACGCTGCGTCCGCTCCCAGCGCCGGTCGCGGTCCATCGCCCAGTACCGACCGCTGACGGTGGCGACCTGCGCGCGGCCGGCGAACCGAGACTCGAGGGCCGGCAGGAACGTGTCGGCGGATCGTGGCGGGGTATCGCGGCCGTCGGTGAAGGCGTGGAAGAGGACCCGGGCCGCCGGCAGGCCGAGCCGGTGTGCCAGCTCGACCATTGCGACGAGATGCCCGTCGACGGCGTGAATGCCGCCCGGCCCGACCAGTCCCATCAAGTGGAGCCGGCCGCCCGAGGCCAGCGCCTCGCGGCAGGCGCCGGCGAGGACCTCGTTCTCGAAGAACGAGCCATCGGCGATCGCGCGGCTGATGCGCGGGAGGTCCTGGAGCACGCGGAATCCGGCGCCGAGGTTCAGGTGACCCACCTCGCTGTTGCCCATCTGGCCCTCGGGCAGCCCGACCTCCGCCCCCGAGGCGCCGAGCTGCGCATGCGGATACTCGCCGACGATCCGGTGCCAGTTCCACATCGGCGCGGCCATCAGGGCGTTCCGCGCGGGGTCGTCGCTGAGGCCGAACCCGTCGAGGATGACGAGGACGACGGTCATGAAGCGCCTGGCGCTGCGGCGGCGGCCTCGAGGATCGCCGCGAATGAGTCCGCCTTCAGGCAGGCTCCCCCCACGAGCGCGCCGTCGATATCGGGCTGGCTGAAGTACTCGGCAGCGTTGTCCGGGGTCACGCTGCCGCCATACTGGATCGGGATCTCGTCGGCGCCGTTCGGGTCGAGCTCGCGAAGGATCCCGCGGATCTGCCCAGCCACCCGCTGGGCGTCCTCCCCCGATGCGGCATCCCCGGTCCCGATCGCCCAGACGGGCTCGTACGCGATCACCAGCCCACTGCCGGCGATCCGCTCCAGGCCGGCGAGCGCGGCACGCAGCTGTCGGTCGACCACCTCGGCGGTCGCCCCCGCGCGCCGCTCCTCGGCTCGCTCCCCCACCGCGGCGATCGGTAGAAGCCCGTGGCTGACCGCGCTGGCGACCTTGCGACCGACGCGTTCGTCCGTCTCACCGTCGTACTGGCGGCGCTCCGAATGCCCGATGATCACGTACGTTGCGATCCCCTGCAGCATCAGCGGGCTCGTCTCCCCGGTGAAGGCGCCCTTCTCCTCGTAGTGCATCGTCTGCGCGCCGATCTGCAGACGACCGCCACCCGCGGCTCGGCGCACGTCGGCCAGCCAGATGCTCGGCGGGCAGATGACCGTCGTCACGCCGTGGAGCCGATCGGCGGCCTCGCGGCAGCCGAGCGCGAGCGATGTCGCGTCCGACACGGTCGGCGGGTTCATCTTCCAGTTGCCGGCGATCACCGGGGTGCGCATCAGTCCTCCTCGCGCTGGCCAGCTCGACGAGCCGTCGAAGCCGATGATTGACGGCCGACCGGCTGACGCCGAGACCCGTCGCAAGCGTATCCAGATCCGCATCGGGCATGCGGCGCCTGGCTGCGACCGTCTCGCGCAGCGGGTCGGCCGACGTGGCGAGACGGCCCTTCCGTTCGAGGATGGCGATCGCCCGAAGCTGGCGTTCGGCCGCCCGCACCGTCCGTGCGAGGTTGGCCTCCTCCGCGTTCAGCAGTCGGTTGAGCCGGGAGCGGACGTCGCGTCCGACGCGGTGGGTCTCGAGCTCGAGCACCCCGCGGTTCGCCCCGACGAGCCGCAGCAGGGCTCCGATCTCCTCCTGACCCTTCAGGTACACGACGTGCCGACCGCGGCGCTCGGAAACGAGGGCGCGGCAGCCGAGGTCGGCAAGGTGGGCGCGGAGATCGTCGGCCGTCTCCCGCCTGCGAAGCACGAACTCGACGTGCGGGCCCGACGACGCGAACGAGATCGAGCCGCTGGCGAGCAGCATGCCTCGCAGGAATGATCGACGATCGCAAGCGGCCACGTCGTCCCACCGCCACCCCTCGGCGACGACCGGATTCAGCTCGACCACCAGGTGATGGCGTGACCGATCGCGGCGGCGCTCCACGGCCGCGGGTCGTGGGGTGTCCACCGACAGGCCAAGTGCGGTTGCCAGGTGGACGGCGGTGCGGGCGGTGGCGTGATCGAGGGTGCGAAGCACGGCGCCGCCGCTGCCCTCGAGCAGGCCGACCAGCTCCGCACGGCGGCAGCAGGGACGCGCCGGATGAATGCGAGCCAGCTCCCCCTTGACCTCGCCGGCGAGGAGCACCGGTCCGCTCAGGACGCTCGGGCCCGGCGGCGGTCCACGCGTCGCGTTCGTGGGCCCTCGACGCGGTCCTCCTGGTGGAGCCGCATCAGGGCCGTGGCGAGCTTGGCCGGATCGTGACGATGCGCGTTCGCCGGGTCGACGACGTCCTCCTCGACGATCACGACCGGAAGCTCCTCGAGACCCTGCACGTCCACCTCCACCGGCTGCGCGAGCCAGCCCTCGGGGCGTCGCGCATGGGTGCTGTGGTTGACGATCACACAATCGATGAGATCGTCCCCGACGTGCGCGAAGAGCGCGCGCAGGTGCGCGGAAGCGGACATCTCAGGCGTCTCGCCTTGCTGAGTCGCAACGTTGCAGACGTATACCCGCAGGCCCGGCGCCGCCCGCAGAGCGTCCTGGACGTCGTCGATGAGCAGGTTCGGCAGCACACTGCTGAACAGGCTGCCGGGACCGATGACGATCATCTCCGCCTCGAGGATGCGCTCAATCGCCTCGCGGTTGGCGCGCACGTCGGTCGGCTCGATGAAGACGCGATCGATCGGCTCGTCCGCGGTCGTGATTCCCGACTGGCCCCAGATCGTCCGTCCGGACACGAGCCGAGCCGACAGGTTGAGCGGGACGCTGGTGGCCGGCAGCACCTGGCCGCGCACCGCAAGGACCCGATTCGACTCGCGCACGGCCTCCTCGAAGTCCCCAGTGACCGCAGCCATTGCGGCGATGAACAGATTGCCGAAGGCGTGGTTGTCGAGGCCCGACCCGGCAGGAAACCGGTATTGCATGAGCTGGGTCATCAGGGGTTCGGCATCGGCAAGCGCGGCGATGCAGTTGCGGATGTCGCCGGGTGGCACGATGCCGAGCTGGTGACGAAGCTGCCCGGAGCTGCCCCCGTCATCGGCGACCGCGACGACGGCGGTGATGTTCGCGCTGTAGCCCTTCAATCCGCGCAGCAGCGTCGAGAGCCCGGTTCCGCCGCCCAGCGCCACGATCCGCGGCCCGCGCGCCAGGTAGCGCTTCGTGTAGAGCACTTCCATCACGCTGTCGCCGCGCGCGACGAACGGCGAGATCACCGAGCGCATCAGGCCCCACATGCCGATGCCGGCGAGGAGCAGTCCAAGGCCGGCGACGAGCGCCGCGCGGACGGTCGGCGCCATCCAGGCGCCGGTCACCCAGTAGACGATCGCGATTTCGTCCGCGTTGGTCGTGCGGTACAGGTCGCGCAGGAAGATCGCGGCTCCGAGCCCAAGGATCGCGATGCCGATGAACAGGAGGACGAGCCATCGCTTCAGGTGCATGCCCGGGTAGAGCCATCGCGGCAGACGGAGTCTCATCGCCCCAGCTCTCGGTGAAAGACCGTCACTCGAACTTCGTCGCGCTCGTTCAGCCGCCGCGCCAGCTCCTCGGCGAGAGCGATCGACCGGTGATAGCCGCCCGTGCAGCCGAGCGCGAGGCGGAGCTGCTCCTTCCCTTCGCGACGGTACGCGGGGACTGTGAGGTCAAGCAGCTCCGCGACAAGCTCCAGGAAGCGGCTCGCGGCGGGCTGCTGCATGACGAAGTCGCGCACCGGCTCCTCGAGCCCGGAGAGCGGCTTGAGGGTCGGCTCCCAGTAGGGGTTGGCGAGAAAACGAACGTCGAAGACGACGTCCGCCTCCAGCGGAATCCCGTACTTGAAGCCGAAGGTCACGATGTCGATACGCAGCTCATCGGGACGCGAATCGCGAGGGACGAGCGCGAACAGCCGGTCCTTGAGCTGCCCGATCGAGAGGCCGGTGGTGTCGACGATGTGATTCGCCCGCTCCCTTGTGCGAGCCAGGATCCGGCGCTCCTCCGCGATGCTGGCCTGGATGCCGCTCCGCTCCGCCTCCAGCGGATGGCGATGGCGGGTGTCGCTGAATCGGCTCACCAGGCTTGCATCGCTCGCTTCGAGGTAGATCAACTCCAGGCGCGAGCCCTCGGCCTCGAGTGCCGCCGATGCCCGCTCGATTGCCGCTGCCGGGTCGCCGGCGCGGATGTCGAGGATGAGCGCCGCCCGTCGATAGCGTTCCGGTTCCTGCGCGACGCAGCGTGAGGAAGTGCTCCAGCAGCGCAGGTGGAAGATTATCGACGCAGAAGTAGCCGAGATCCTCGAAGAGCTTGCTCGCCTGGCTCTTGCCGGCGCCGGACAGGCCGCTGATGACGAGGAAGTGGTCATGGGACGGTTCGGGGCGTGCGGCGTCGATCCCCGGGTCGGCGGACGCCACTGGGGCGTCGTTGGCGGTGGCGTCTGGAGCGATCCGCGCCACGATCCCCTCCTGCATGGAACGCGCCCCGAGTATAGACCGGCCCGGAGCGGGCCTCACGAGGCAACTCCTCGGCCGGCGATGAGCTCCCGGACGGTCTCGGCGGTCGAGGCGCGCAGCGCGGGAAGGTCGTACCCACCCTCGAGGGTGACGACGATCCGCCGGCAGGCCGAGCCGAGCCGAGAGGGCCCCGAGCGAACGCGCGACGCGGCCGTAGCCCGTCTCGGTCACCTCGAGATCGGCCAGTGGGTCGGAGCGATGCGCGTCGAACCCGGCAGAGAGGAGGATGGCCTGCGGGGCGAACGCTTCGACTGCGGGGAGCAGGGTCTCCGTCCACGCCGCCACGAAACGCTCGTCGCCATCTCCGGGCCTGAGCGAAACGTTGTGCTTCGTCCCCTCTGCCTGGCCGCTTCCACGCTCGCTGGCGTCCCCGGTCCCCGGATAGAAGGGCGCCTGGTGGGTCGAGGCGTAGCAGAGGTCGGGATCAGCGTCGAAGATGGCCTGCGTGCCATCGCCGTGATGGACGTCCCAGTCGACGATGGCGATGCGCTGTCGCTCGTCCCTCGGCCCGCAGGGCGGCGGCCGCGAGCGCGATGTTGTTGTAGAGGCAGAAGCCGGCCCCACGCGTCGGGCCGCGGCGTGATGGCCGGGCGGCCGCACCGCGGCCACGGCGACCGTCGCCTCGCCGGCGGCCACGGCGACCGCGCGCCTGGATCGTCGCACCGGCGGCGAGCCGCGCGATCTCGTATCGAGCCGGGCACGAGGTAGGTGTCCGGGTCGAGCCACGTCGTTCCCGGCCGGTCGAGCGTCGCTAGAGCAGCTCGAGGTAGCCGCCTCGTGGACGCGCGAGCAGCTCCGGGTCGGTCACCTCGCGACAGGCGGCTCCACGAGCGATCCCCGGCTGCGTCCCGAACGCCGGTGGCTACCGCCTGCCGTCGTCCGGCCGTTCCGGGTGGCCCGGCACCGTGTGCGGTCCATGGCGGCATCGGTCAACAGCCAGACGAGCCTCGCTGTCGCATCACCGGCCGAGCATGCGGATCAGCTGCAGGGTGACCTCGAACAGCCCGTACATGACGATCGCCAGGGTGGCCGAGCCGATGACGATGTCGCCGGGCGTGATGACGATCGCGAACAGGACGATGAACAGCATCGCTATGCGCCGCGCTCGACAGGAAGGCGTACGACAGGATCCCGATGCGCGCCAGGAAGTACAGGACGACCGGGAACTGCAGCGCCAGCCCGAATGCGAGCAGCAGGTGGTGACGAAGCCGACGTAGTCGGCGAGGCCGAGCAGAGGCTCGCACGCCGGGCAGCGAGAAGTCGAGCAGGAAGTTGATCGCCACCGGGATGAGCAGGTAGCCGAGCACGATGCCGGCGACGAAGAGCACGACCGCCGCGACCAGGAGCGGCCACACCAGCCGTCGCTCGCCGGCGTGAGTCCCGGGCGTCACGAAGGCCCAGATCTCGAACAGGATGACCGGCATCGCCAACGCGACGCCGGTCATGAGCGCGAGCTGCATCCGGACGCCGAAGGCCTCGCCGACCCCGTCTGGATCAGCTCGGCGCCGCTCCGGCAGCGGGCGCGCGGAGCAGCATGATGATCGGATCGGCCAGGAAGAAGCCGCCGATGCCGCGACCGGATCGCCAGCGCCACCACGATGATCCGGCGGCGCAGCTCCTCGAGATGCTCGAGCAGGCTCATGTCGCCTCATCGTCGGATGCGGTCGTCAGCGTCGGTCATGACGTCACGCGAAGCTCGCGCATGGCACGGCGGCCGGGCGGCCGGGAGTCAGTGGTCCGAGCGTTCGCCGCGGGCTTGTCGTCCGATGCCGGACGCTTCGGCTCGCCGCGGACCGACTCTTCGAGCTCGGTGGAGGCCTTGCGGAACTCGCGAATGCCCTTCCCGACGGCGTTGCCGATATCGGGAAGCTTGCCCGGGCCGAAGATGATCAGGACGATCACCAGCAGCAGGATGAGCTCCCAAGGTCCGGGAATCGGCATGAAGTCACGAACCTCCGAACGGGCCGCAGCAGCGGCACTGGCTCCCGAGTGTAGCACCGCGTCGCCCATGCGAGCCCGAAGGACCGATGCGGCGGTCGCGGCCGCCTCGCGCCAGTCGCTGCCTCGTGACGCCTCGGCGATCCCGCGAGAGACCGACACCACGCCGGGCGCCCACGCGCCGTGGCGTCGCCGAACGGCGGCGTCGGCGTCTCCACCCTGGGCGCCGACGCCCGGAACGAGGAAGGCCGGTCCGGGAACCGCCGCCCGGATGCGAGCAAGCTCCGCCGGTGCCGTGGCCCCGACGACGAGGCCGACGCGGCCATCGGTCCAGGTTCGGCCAGCCAGCGAGCGACGGCCAGGTGGACGGGGTCGGCGCCGACCACGAGCTCCTGGACCGTGCCGCAGACGGGTTGCTCGTACGAGCGAGAACGAAGACGCAGCGATCGTCATACGCGAGGAACGGCTCGATCGCGTCCTCGCCGAGGTACGGGACTGAGGGTCACGGCATCGGCGTCGAGACGACCGAGAAGGCCGGCGGCGTATCGCTCCGCCGTCGACCCGATGTCGCCGCGCTTGGCGTCCAGATCACGAAGAGGTCCTTCCGGAATGTCGCGCCGCAATCGTTCCAGTGCGGCCCAGCCCGCAGCATCCGAAGGCCTCGAAGAACGCCACGTTGATCTTGACGGCGACACCTCCGCGGCGGCCGCCTCGATCAGACCCCGCGCGTGAACGACTCGATCGCCACCGATGTCCGCTGCAGGCCGTCCGGGAGCCGGTCCGGATGCGGGTCGATGCCGAGACACAGCGGCGAGCCCACGCCGCTCGATCCGTGCGCGCAGGCGTTCGATCGGGGTCATCCGGCGTGCGCGAGCTGGCGGGCCGGACGACGACGCGCGACGAGCGGGCTCGCCGCGCGTCGGCGATGTCGAGGACACGGAGCCGGAGACGCGAGGCACGCCGCCGAAGTGTCCCGCTCGAGCGTGCCGACCAGATCGAGCGCGTCCCGGCCGCCGGAATCGGCCGTGACGGCGTCCACGCCGAAGGCGATGGCGTCGAAGGTCTCGAGCCCGCGAGCAGGCGCAGCGCACGTGCGACTCACGCGCGCCGACGCGACGCGCCTCCGCCAGACGCGCATGCCGGTCACGGCCAGCACCGGCTCGACGTGGCCGGGGCCGTACGGCGCGAGCCGCTCGAGCTGCTGCAGCGATCGCCCAGTCCAGGTGGCGCGCGCGTCGAGGACGAGGTCGACGACCTGCCGGCCGGGTCGCTGGCGCTCCTCGGTGCACCGGTCGGGGATGGACGCGGGAGCGAGCCGAACGCCTCCTTCGAACGCGGCCCAGGACTCCGGCAGGAGGCTGAACCCGCCGGCGGCGGCGTGCCCGCCGCGCTTCGTGAGGTGGACGGCGCAGGCCTCGAGCGCCGCGGCGACGTGGAAGTCGACCGGCGCCCGGACGGACCCACGGACCTCCTCTCCGACCAGGTGGCCGCGGCGACGGGTCGCGCGAGCGTATCGGCGAGGCGACCGGCGACGAGCCCGACCAGCCCGGGCGCCCACGATCGTCGCGAGACAAGGGGCGGCGACGCCGGGCGTGGCGTCGGCCAGCGCGCTCGCCGCCTCGACCGCCTCCCTCGTCAGGACGCGACGTCGATCGTGCACGCGCTCCAGCTCCTCGGCGACGCTCCTCCGCGCGCAGTCGGGTCCTCCTCGAGCAGGAGCGTCCATCGCCAGCTCCACGTCCGCGATGCGGCCCGCGGCGTTGATGCGCGGAACGACCCCGAACCCGAGGTCGCGGGCGGTGGGCTGTCCCGGGCGCTCGCACGAACGGCGGAGCAGGGCGCGCAGGCCCGCGTGATCGGTGCGCGCCAGCTCGTCGAGGCCGAGGCGGACGATGGCGCGGCTCTCTCCCGTCATCGGAGCCAGGTCGGCCACCGTCCCGATGGCGGCGATGGCCGCCAGGCCGTCGGTCGGAGCGCGCCGTGGCGCGACAGGAGGGCCGCGGCCAGCTTGTACGAGAGGCCGGCTCCGGTGAGGTCCGGATCGGGGTAGGCGCAGTCCGCTCGGTGCGGATCCACGACCGCCACCGCGCGAGGAAGCTCCGCCGGAGGAAGGTGATGGTCGGTGACGACGACGTCCATGCCGAGCTCGCGAGCGATCTCGACCTCTGCCGCGTTGCTGATACCGCAGTCGCAGGTGATCACCAGGCGAACGCCGGTCGGCGGCGAGATGGCGCAAGCCGTCGGGCCGAGAGCCCGTAGCCCTCGGCCATGCGCGAGGGCACGTACCGGACCGGGTCGGCGCCGAGACGCCGAAGTGCCGTGACCCAGACCACGATGGCGGTCATCCCATCGGCGTCGTAGTCACCCCAGATGGCAATCCGCTCCCCCGCCGCGACCGCCGCGTCGATCCGATCGAGGGCACGATCCGCATCGGCCATGCGCGACAGGTCGTGGAGCGCCCCGGCGCCGGCCGGAGGAAGCGCTGGAGGCCGTCGTCGTCGGTGAAGCCGCGACGGGCCAGGAGTGTGGCGACCGGGCGGCCGAAGCCCGCGAAGGCCGGTGGCTCCGGCACTGGGTCGGGGAGCAGCCATTCGAGGCTCGGGACGATCACGCCGGCCATGGTAGCCGCGGGCGATCCCGGCCGCTTACCGTTCGGTTATCGCGCCGTCAGGCGCCGTGCTATCGCGCCCTGCGCGCGGTCGCGCGCGCATCCCACTCCACGAGGATCTGCGCTCGCGTTGAAGATCGACGAGTAGGTCCCCGCGAGGATGCCGATGAGCAGCGCCAGGGTGAACGTCGTGATCGTCGGTGGGCCGAGGATCAGCAGCGCCGCGAGCGGGACGACGACCGTGAGCGACGTGATGATCGAGCGGCCGAGCGTCTGGAGGATCGAGTGGTTGACGATCGCGCCGAACGGCTCGCCGGTGTGCCGCACGCGGTTCTCCCGGATGCGGTCGAAGACGACGATCGTGTCGTGGACGCTGAAGCCGATGACCGTCAGCAGCGCCGTGACGAACAGGGCGTCAAACTCGAAGTTGAAGAAGAAGCCGAGGATGGCGAAGACGCCGACCACCAGGATCACGTCGTGGAGCAGCGCCGCGATGGCGGCCGTGCCGAACCGGAACCCGAAGCGGATCCAGAGGTACGCCAGGATGAACAGCTCGCCGACGACGATCAGGATGATCGAGGAGCGAATGAGATCCGCGCCGATGATCGGCCCGACCGTCCGCACGCTGCGCGGGTCGCCCGCCCCGAACTCCGCTTCGAGCTCGCCCTGCAGCTCCGCGAACTCGGTGCCGCCGGCGACCACCGGGGCCTCCGTCGGCTCGGGCGTCGGCGTCGGTTCGGCCGACGCGGATGGCTCGGCGCTCGCATCGGGCGAGGCGCTCGGCTCAGCGGATGCACTCGCATCCGGCGAGACGCTCGGCGTCCGCTGTCGGCGAAGCGTGCCACCGATGGAGTCGGTGTCTCCGGCGGGATGAGATCGATCGGCTCCGTACGGATGCGGAGGAAGCCGTCGTCGAGCGCGGTCACGAGCGGATCCTCGTAGCCCGCATCCACCAGGTACGCCTCCAACTCGGCGGCGGTCGGCTGCTCGGCGTAGCGAACCTCCCACTCGGTGCCGCCGGTGAAGTCGATCGACGGGCGCAGGCCGCCGATGAAGATGAACAGCAGGCCGGGGAGCGTCAGGAGCGCGCTGATCGCGAACCACAGCTTGCGTTTGCCGACGATGTCATACATCGGTCAGCGCTCCACGTGGTAGAGCTCGAGCCGGCGGCCCCAGCTCGTGCGGGTGACGTAGCGGAGCATGACGCGCGTGACGGCGATCGCGCTGAACATGCTCACCAGGACGCCGATGATCAGCACCAGGGCGAAGCCCCGGACGACCGTCGTCCCCTGCCAATAGAGCCAGCCAGCCACGAGGATGCTGGCGACGTTCGAGTCCACGATGCTCGACCAGGCGCGGTTGAAGCCCGCCTCGATGGCCGGCCCGAGCGTCTTGCCGGCGCGGATCTCCTCCTTCATGCGCTCGAAGATCAGCACGTTGGCGTCGACCGCCATGCCGATGCTGAGAATGAAGGCGGCCACGCCGGCCAGGGTGAGCGTCACGTGGATCGTCCGGAAGATCGCGTACACGACGAGCGTGTAGAAGAGCAGCGCGATGGCGGCGAGGAGTCCCGGGAGCCGATAGTGCGCCACCATGAACACCAGGACGAGCAGCAGGCCGACGCCACCGGCGATGAGCGCCTGGAAGAGGAAGTCGGCACCGAGTGTCGGGTCGACCGACTCGACGCCCTGCTCCTCGAGCGACAGCGGGAGCGCGCCGAAGCGCAGCGTGTTGTAGAGGTTCGTTCGCTCGACCTCGTTCACCGCGTTCGCCGGGCCGACGGTGATGATCGTCGTGCCACCACAGATCGGGCTCTGGATCGTCGGGGTGGTGATGACGCGCTCGTCGAGCGCGATCGGTCCCGGTCGCTGCTGATTGGCGGTCGTGAACTGGCACCAGATATCGCTCGCCTCGCTGCTGAGCGCGAACGAGACGCCGATCTGGTTCCCGGAGCCGACGTCGGGGGCGACGCTGCCCTGCTGGATCTCGCCACCGTCGAAGAGCTCGCGGACCGCACCGGTCTCGAGCAGGGTGCCGATGTCCTGGTTCTCCGTCAGCGTCTGTCCCTGCGGATCGATGAACTGGAGCTGACCCGTGGAGCCGACCAGGTCGCGGACCTGGTCCTGGTCGCTGACGCCCGGCACCTCGACGGTGATCCGTCGCGATCCGTCACCGGCGATCTCGGAGCGCACCTGCGGCTCGCTCACCCCGATGCCGGCGACGCGTCGTTCGATGATGTCACGCGTGAGCTCCAGGTCCTCGGCGGTGACCTCCTGTCCCTCCTGCGGCTGCACCTCGAGCGTCACGCGCAGCCCGCCCTGCAGGTCGAGGCCGAGGACCGTCCGGAACTCGACGCCCAGCACTCGTCGGGCAGCCAGTCGAGGCCGAGCGTCGTGCGCGGCAGGTTGATGAAGATCGCCACCAGGGCGATCACCCCGATGACCCATGGGGCGATGCGGCGCCAGGTCATGCTCGGTCAGTGTTCCTCAGGACGGTGGATCTCGCGCGGGCGACAGGCGCCGCGGACACGAAACACGCCGCGTCGTCGCGGCGGGCGGCGCCAGTATAGCCGACCCTGGATCGCCTGCCGCCGGGGTCAGGCCAGCATGCCCTCGCGGGCCAGGTGGGACTTCAGGCGCTCGGCCAGGTCACGGCTGATTCCCGGCGTGGCGGCGACCTCCTCGACCGACGCCTCGCGGATGCGGCGGACCGACCCGAACCGCTTGAGCAGCGCCTTCTTCCGCCCCGGCCCGATGCCCGCGATCTCGTCGAGCTCCGAGCGGAGGGCGCGCTTCCCGCGCACATCACGGTGATAGGTGATGGCGAAGCGGTGCGCCTCGTCCCGGATCCGCTGGACGAGATAGAGCGCCTGTGACCGTCGCGGCAGGACGAGCGGCGCCGCCCGGTCCGGGAGATGGAGCTCCTCGAAGCGCTTCGCGAGGCCGGCGAGCGGGACGTCGCTGACGCCGAGCTCGCGCATCACGCCGACCGCCGCCGAGAGCTGGCCCTTCCCACCGTCGACGATCACGAGGTCGGGCACGGCCCAGCCGACCTCGCGCGGGCGCTCGTCCTCGGGATCGACCTCCTCAGGCGCCTCGTCCGCCCCGACCGCGGCGAGCGACAGGGCACCGGTCTCGGATCGCAGCTTCGCCGCCCGGCTGAACCGGCGCCGCAGGACCTCCGCCATCATCCGGAAGTCGTCCGGCGTGTCGCCGGAGCGGATCCGGAATCGGCGGTACTCCTTCGGCTCGGGCTTCCCGTCGACGAAGACGACCATCGAGCCGACCGCCGACGTGCCCTGGATGTTGCTCATGTCGTAGCACTCGATGCGTACGGGGACCCGCGGGAGCCCGAGCGCCGACGTCAGCTCGGCAAGGGCCTCGTCGCGCCGTGCGGCATCGGCCATCCACTCGGCGCGTTCGCGCTCGAGGGCTTCAACCGCGTTCTTCGTCGCCAGCGCGACGAGCCGCCGCTTTTCGCCACGCTCCGGCACGGTGATCGTGACCCGGACGCCGCGGCGGTCGGCGAGGTAGGCGGCCAGCGCATCGGACTCGGACGGCATCGACGGTACGAGGAGGGCGCGCGGCAGCGCATCGGTGCTGGCGTAGTACTGCTGCAGGAAGCTGCCGAGGACGTCGCCGTCGGTCGCGTCACGGGCTCCCTCGACGATGAAATGCTCGCGGCCGATGAGCTTGCCGTTCCGCACCTGCATCACCTGCACGCACGCCTCGTCCTCGGCTCGGGCGAGGCCGACGACGTCGTGCTCGGCCCGGCTGAACGCGGCCATCTTCTGCTGCTCCATGGTCCGCTCGACCGCGCGCAGCTTGTCGCGCGTGGCGGCCGCCTGCTCGAAGCGGAGGGCGTCGCTGTGCGATTCCATCTCGCGACGCAGGTCGGCGGCGATCGGCTCCTGGCGACCGTCCAGGAAGTCGACGATCTGCCCGATCGTCTCCCGGTACGGCGCCTTCTCGATGGCCTGGATGCACGGGCCCTGGCATCGGTTGATGTAGTAGAGCAGGCAGGGACGTTCGAGGACGCGCTTCCCCTCCGGGATGTCGAGGTTGCAGGTTCGGAACGGGAAGATCTTGCGCAGCAGCTTCAGGGTCTCGTCCACGCTCGACGCCGATGCGTACGGCCCGAAGTAGCGGCTCCCGTCGCGGGCGAGCTTGCGCGTCCGGACGATGCGCGGAAAGTCCTCGCCGAGGGTGATCTTCACGAACGGGTAGCTCTTGTCGTCGCGCAGCCGGATGTTGAACCGCGGCCGGTGCTCCTTGATGAGGTTCGACTCGAGGAGATACGCCTCGGAGACGGTGTCGGTGACGATGGTCTGGACGTCGGCCACCTCCGTGACCATCCGCGCGATGCGCGCATCCTCCGGGCCGCGAGCGGCGAAGTAGGAGCGAACACGGCTCCGCAGGACGTCGGCCTTGCCCACGTAGAGCACCCGACCGTCGGCGTTCTTCATCAGGTAGACGCCGGGCTTCGCCGGCAGGCCGCGCAGCACGGCCCGCAGCTGATCCGGGGTGGCGCGCTCGGCGCTCACGCGTCCTCCCCTGCGGGCTCCAGGCCCCAGTACGCGATCCCATCTCCGATCCTGTCGATGTGATCCAGCATCAGATCCAGCCGCCACGACGTTGCCGCGATCTCATCGCGGTCAAGCCAGCCGACCTCGGCGATCTCGCCGAACTGCGGCGAGAGGTCGCCGCCGACCAGCCTGCCGGTGAAAACGAAGCTGACGTTGCCTCGCCGATGAGCGTCGATCAGGATGAGCCGGTCGACGCTGACCTTGAGCCCGGTTTCCTCGCGCGTCTCGCGGACGGCGGCGCGATGCGGCGTCTCCGATCGCTCGACCCGGCCGCCGGGAAGCATCCAGCCCGGGCCGAGGTAGGTGGTCCGCACGACGAGGATGCGACCGGACGCATCGGTCACCAGCACGTGTGCGCCCTCGGTGCGCTGGTAGCGACCACTGAACAGCCCGGCGAGCTCGAGGATGACCCGGACCAGCAGCCGGGGGACGTCGGCGAGCCCGATCCGCCGGCTACGGCGCATCCGGTGTCGGGCGCTCGATCGGCTCCTCCAGCCCGGCCTCCAGGTACGCGTGGATCGGCCCATAGGCTCCCGGACCGGTCCAGCCGGTCGGAATGAGGATGTACTGGCCGATCGTGTTGCGGGTGGCGGTGAGCACCGGCCCCTCGGTCAGCTCCAGTCGCCGGTCGCTGTTCATGTGCCCGGACAGCAGGAAGAGATCGATCACCGACAGGTCGGTGCGGACGCGGCCCTCCATGGCATCCATGAGGCCCAGTCCGGGGCCGATCGCGCCGATGCCGCCGCTGCCGAGACTCCCGCGCAGCGCGCTGATGATGCGCGCCTGCCGGACCGACCTCGCAAAGTCGGTCGACTCCTCCACCGCGCTGGTGTAGCGCGCGCGGGCATATGTGAGCGCCTCGTCGCCGTCGAGTTCGAGCGACCCCTGCTCGAAGCATCCCATCTCCCAGCGGCCTGCGAGGTGGAGCTCCTCGATGGTCGTCCAGCAGAATGGAGTCGGGTTGTCGATGGTCACACCGCCGACGGCGTCGACCATCTCGCGGAAGCCCTCGAAGTCGATCGTGAGCCAGTGGGTCACCTCCAGGCCGGTGACCGTCGAGACGACCTCGGCGAGGCGCTTCGCACCTCCGTCGATCGTGCCCTCCGTCGCGTGACCGACGGCGAACACCTCGTTGATCTTGCCGTTCTGCGAGAAGGAGTCGACCCCCTCGATCCACAGGTCGCGGGGGATCGGAACCGTGGTGGTCGTGTCCGTCTGCGGGTCGATCGACAGCACCTGGATCGAGTCGGCGAGGTACGCGCCATCATGATCGGCGCCGCCGTACCCGACCATCATCACATTCACCCGCTCGCTGCCGTTCAACGGGCCGAAAAGGGATGTGGAAGGGAACGGCGTGTCCGTCACGGTCGCATTGAAGGCCGCCGCGCGGACCCCGAGAAGCGCGCCACCGGCCACGACCGCGATGATCCCGAGCACCGCCACCCAACGGAGCGCTCGCAGGAAGCCGCCCGAACGCTCCGGGCGGTCCTCGCGCGGCGGGCGGCGACGCGGTGGACGACGCGCCACGGCCTGGCGTCGCCGTTCCGAGCTCGAGCGTCCGCCCGATCGGATCAGCTCTCGGTCATACGGCAGGTCGTGGGATCGGTCCGGGCTCACGTGGCTCTCATGGCGGCCGGCACAGGATAGGGCCTCCGCCGGGGCGCCGCAGATGACGGGTTGCCTATCGCTCCGTGGAGAGCATCGGAGCGGCGGCTGTTCGACGGGCGCGCGCCGGCTTGCGCACTTCGACGGTGCGCCGGCTCGTGTCGTAGGCGCCGAACAGGGCCAACGCCAGACGCCGCACCGCCGCCCTCTGGCCGGACGCGAACTCCACGCCGACCATATGGGAGCCATCGGGCTCGCGGTCCACCCGGCGCGTCGTGGTGCGCAGCGCGAGCGACTCCCCCGCAATCTCCAGGTGGAGAGTGGCGCGTCGCGGGATGGTGGCCCGTGACGCCGGGACCACGATCCGGGCGCCGGTCAGCGACAGATCAAGGGCGATCGCCCGCTGCCTGCCGAAGCGCGCCGAAACGCGGGCATCGAAGCGAACGCTGGCTCGACGCTCCCCGGCGAAGCGGGCAGCACGGATCCGGCTCATGGCGGCGACCAGGAGCGCAAGGTTCACCGCGGCGAAGAAGCCGGCACCCACCGCGGCGCCGGGCTCCTCGTACCGCACCCCGGTGACGCCAAGCGCCGTCATCACCAACCAGCCGAGCGCAACCGCCGAGCCGGCGGTGAGCAGGACCAGCAGGCGCGGCACGTGTGCTCCGCGCGCCGTGGCGACGCCCTTCGGCGTCACCCAGAACGGGCGGCGCACATCACGCCGCAGCAGGGTGAGGGTGGCGGGGAGCACCGCCGGCATCCGCAGCACCTCGAAGAGCATGGACAGGATCGGCGGATAGTGGCCCCGGGCCAGGAACCGGAGTGCCACGAACTGGAGCCCGAGCGTCACCGCGAAGGCGGGGCCGAAGACGTAGCCGGGCGCGTTGATCGGCGACGCTCCCGTGAGGATGACGACCACGGGCAGGACCGCGTAGGCAAGCATGCGCCACGAGTCGAACCAGGCGAAGAGCGTCGTCATGAAGGCAACGCGCTGTCCGAATCGGAGGCCTCGCCCGAAGAGCGGGTTCTCGAGTCGGAGGACCTGCATGGCGCCTGTCGCCCAGCGATTCCGCTGACCGAGGTACGCGCTGGCGTCCGCCGGCGCGAGGCCGTTGGCGAGGATCTCGTTGTGAAAGACGCCCTTCCACCCGCGCCGATACATGCGGATCGTGGTCTGGATGTCCTCGGTCACCGATTCGGTCGCGACTCCGCCGACCGAGCGCAGGGCCTCCGTCCGAACCAACGCGCACGTCCCGCACCAGAAGGGAGCAGCCCAACGATTCTTGGCGGGTGCGATCACGCGATAGAAGACGGACTCCTCGTTGTAGACGCCGTCGCCCCGTCGCTCGTGCTCGAAGGACTCGAGGTTGTAGAAGGACTGCGGGGTCTGGACCAGCGCCACCTCGGGGTCGTCGAAATAGCCGAGGGTGTTCACCAGGAAGTTGTGACGCGGCACGTGATCGGCGTCGAGAACGGCCACGATCTCGGCATCCACCACGCGGAGGGCGTTGTTCAGGTTCCCGGCCTTGGCGTTGCTCCGGTCAGAGCGCGCAAGGTACTTCGCCCCCAGGTCGGTGGCCAGCTCGTGCACCTCTGGACGGTCGCCGTCGTCGAGCACCCACGTCTCGTGTGCGGGGCGCAGGGCCACGGCGGCGGCGATCGTCGGCAGCAGAACCTCGGTCGGCTCGTTGTAGGTCGGGATCAGGACCGCGACGCGGCGTTCGACCTGCGTCACGGCGCGCCAGGGTGGCCGTTCGCCGACATCCCACAGCGCGAAGGTGTACAGCATCAGGCCGAACGCGTTGTGCACCTCGACCGCGAACAGCGGAACCGCCACCCACCAGACGGCCGGATCGATGGTCCCGGCGAGCAGCCGCCATCCCAGGTAGCCAACGGTGACGAGCACGGCGAGGAGCGCAACGGCACGGATCAGCGCCTTGCGCGGCGTGGACTCCTCCTGCCACCCACCCTCGGGAAGCGTCGGGAGGCCGTCGTGCGATGGGGTCTGCGTGGAGTGCACGAAGCAACGGTACCGATGGGCGGTGCGCCTCGACACCGCCCTACTGGGCTACCGCACCTGGTACCACGGTCCTGCTGCGGATAAGCCGGAGGTAATCGCCGGGTAACCGGCTGACGTGATCCTTCGGCAATGGGACAAGCGCCCGCATCGATCCCTTCGGATGTCACGCCGCACCTGCTGGCGAACGTCGTGCTCGATCGGCTGGATGCCGAGCAGCGAGCGGCCGCCACCCTGCCGGACGGGCCGGCTCAGATCATCGCGCCGGCCGGCAGCGGCAAGACCACCACCATGGTCGCGCGGCTCGCCGTCCTGCTGTCGCGAGGCGTCGACCCGAAGCGCATCTGCGTCGTGACCTTCAACCGCGACGCGGCGACCGACCTGCGATCCCGCGTCGTGCGTCGACTCGGCTCGACGGTCCCGGCTGCCAGGTCCATCGAGATCCGGACGCTTCATGCCTTGGGCCGGCAGGTGCTGCTGGATGCCGGCGAGGGACGGAACCTCGTCGCCGATCGGCTTCCGTTGCTCCGGGCGGCGAGGCGCCATGCCCTGCTCAGCGACCCGGCAGCGAGCGTCCCCGAAGCAGCCACGCTCGACGGTTGGCTGTCGGCGTGGCGCATCGAGAGACGGGAGCCACCTGTCGAAGCGCTGCCAGCGCTTCGCGGCTACGCGGACATACTCGCGGCACGTGGCGCGATCGACCTCGACGACCTCGTGGTTCGCGCCGCGGACCTGCTCGAATCGAATCCGCGCCTCCGGCTCCGATGGCAGTCGCGCTTCGCTCACCTCTGCGTCGACGAGTTCCAGGACGTGGACGCCGCTCAGCTGCGACTGGTGAGGCTCCTGGCGGCCCCCGAGCACAATCTCTTCGTGGTCGGCGACGACGACCAGACGATCTACGCCTGGCGACTCGCCGACGTCCGCAGGATCCTCCGCTTCTCCGAACTCTATCCGGGCGCCGAACGCGTGATGCTGGCGACGAACTATCGATGCCCGCGCCAGGTGGTCGAGGCCTCCGCTCGCCTGGTCGCGATGAACCGCGAGCGCTTTGCCAAGTCGATCCGGGCACCGACGTCAAGGCGGGCAGCAGCCGGCGCGATCGGTGCGTGGGATCTGTCGAATCCCGAGTGGCCCGCCGCCATGGCGCGGTTCGCGGCGGTCGAGGACCGGGCCGGCCGAACGTGCTGCTTCCTCACCCGCACGCGGTCCGAGCTGACGCCCATCATGCTGGCGCTCGTCCGCGGCGGCGTTCGGCATACGTCGGCCGCCGAGCCCCTCGTCGAGGCAAAGCCCCTCGTGGCGCTGGTTGACCTCGCTCGCGGCTCTGACGACCCCCGCCACCCCTTCCACGTGCTCCGTCACCTGCGCGCCGCGCGGGGCTGGCAACGGTCCCAGGCGAGCTCGGATCAGCTGTCCGATCACGATCACGCCGCCCTCGACGCGCTGCTGGGCTGGGCCACCGGCTTCCCAACCATGGCACGCTTCCTCGAGGCGTACAGCGCCGCCCGCTCGCGCATCGCCGCGCTCCGCGACGCCGGAGCTCCCGTTGAGTTGGCGACCGTGCATGGCTCCAAGGGGCGCGAGTGGGAGACGGTGGTGATCGTCGGGTTCGAGGCAGATCGGATGCCGAACCGGCGCTCGCTGGTCGAGGCCGACGACCCGGCGCGCGCGATGGAGGAGGAACGCCGGCTCGCCTACGTGGCAGTCACCCGCGCCACGAGCCGCCTCGTCCTGGCCTTCCACCCGGAGCGGCCCTCTCCCTTCCTTGCCGAGATGGGCCTCGCGACGGACCGGCGACCATCCGCTGCGCCTGGGCGCTAGGAGGCGGCGACCGCTGCCTCGCGACGCGGCCGCTTCGGCGCATCATCGGCATCGGGCGCCGCGATGCCCAGCACCGGGCGAAGGTAGGTCCCGGTGTGCGAATTCCGGGTCCGAGCCACCTGTTCCGGCGTCCCCGCGGCCACGAGGCGGCCGCCCTTGTCGCCCCCCTCCGGGCCCAGGTCGACCACCCAATCGGCGGTCTTGATCACGTCGAGGTTGTGCTCGATCACAACGACGGTGTTGCCGCTCTCGACGAGCCGGCCGAGCACCTGGAGCAGCCGCGCCACGTCGTCGAAGTGAAGGCCGGTGGTCGGCTCGTCGAGGATGTAGAACGTCTTCCCGGTCGCGCGCTTGCTGAGCTCGGTGGCGAGCTTCACACGTTGCGCCTCGCCGCCCGACAGCGTAGTGGCCGGCTGACCCAAGTGGACATAGCCCATGCCGACGTCGGAGAGCGTCTGGAGCTTGTTCCGGATCGACGGCACAGCTTCGAAGAACTTCAGCGCCTCCTCGACGGTCATCTCGAGAATCTCTGCGACGTTCTTTCCCTTGTAGTGGATCTCCAACGTCTCGCGGTTGTAGCGCTTCCCCTTGCAGATCTCGCACGGGACATAGACGTCAGGCAGGAAGTGCATCTCGATCTGCACGATCCCCGCGCCCTCGCACGCCTCGCAGCGGCCGCCCTTCACGTTGAAGCTGAATCGGCCCGGCTTGTATCCCCGCAGTCGGGATTCAGGCACGGCGGCAAGCAGCTCGCGCAGCGGCGCCCACAGGCCGGTGTACGTGGCCGGGTTCGAGCGCGGCGTGCGGCCGATGGGCGACTGGTCGATCTCGATCACCTTGTCGATGAGGTCGATCCCCTCGATCCGGTCGTGCTTACCGGCCGGTTCCCGCGACCCCCAGATGCGCTGCGCGAGCGCCGGATGCAGGATCTGGGTCACGAGGCTCGACTTGCCGGATCCACTTACGCCGGTCACCGCGACGAACCGACCCAGCGGAAAGGCAACATCGATCTCCTGCAGGTTGTTCTCGCGCGCTCCGCGCACCACAATCGCCTCCCCCTTGCCGGTCCGCCGCCGCTTCGGCACCGGCACCGCCTTGTCGCCACGCAGGTAGGCCGCAGTCACCGACCGATGGTTCTCGAGCAGGTCAGCGAGCGGGCCGGAGTGGATGAGACGGCCACCGTGCTCCCCTGCCGCCGGCCCGATGTCGATCACCCAGTCGGCAGCGCGGATCGTCTCCTCGTCATGCTCGACCACGAGCAGCGTGTTCCCCAGGTCGCGGAGCCGCACAAGAGTGGCGATGAGCCGGTCGTTGTCGCGCTGGTGGAGGCCGATCGACGGCTCATCGAGGATGTAGAGCACCCCCATCAGGCTCGATCCGATCTGGGTTGCCAGCCGGATCCGCTGCGCCTCGCCCCCGCTCAGCGTCCCCGACGCGCGGTCGAGCGTGAGGTAGTCGAGCCCCACATCGACGAGGAATCCGAGGCGCGCCCGGATCTCCTTGAGCACCTGGCGCGCAATCTGGTTCTCGCGGTCGTTCAGGCACGCTGGAAGGGCGTCGTACCAGGCGAGCGCATCGGTCACCGACCGACGCGTGGTCTCGATCACGTTGCGTCCCGCGATCGTCACCGAGAGCGACTCCGGCTTCAGCCGCATGCCCCCGCAGGTCGGGCACGGCGCGTTCGTCATGTACCGCTCGATCTCAGCGCGCATGGCGTCGGAGCCAGTCTCGCGGTGCCGACGGGTGAGGTTCGGGATCACACCCTCGAACGTCGTCTTGAAGGTGTGAACGTTCCCGTTCCGCGCGCGATAGCGGACGGCGATGCGCTCGCCGCGGTTGCCGTGCAGGAGGATCCGGCGCGACTCGTCGCTGAGCTCGCGGACCGGCAGGTCCGTCCGGAAGCCGTAGTGATCGGCGACCGCATCGAGGATCTTCGCGAACCAGCTGTCGGAAGCGGCCATCCGGCGCCACGGGAGGATCGCCCCGTCGTCGACCGAGAGCTCGTCGTTCGGCAGGACCAGGTCGGGGTCGATCTCCAGGCGCGATCCGAGTCCCGTGCAGTCGGGACAGGCACCGTGCGGCGAGTTGAAGCTGAAGTTGCGCGGTGCCGGCTCCTCGAAGGACCCCCCGTGCTCCGGACAGGCATACCGTTCGCTGTACAGCCGATCAGCGTCCTTCGGCGGCGCGTCCGGCAGATTGACCAGCAGGAGGCCGTCGGACAGCCGGAGGGCGGTTTCGATCGAGTCGGCCATGCGGCTCGCATCGGGGCGAGCCATGCCGTCGTCATCGGTTTGGCGGACGACCAGGCGGTCGACGACGATCTCGATCGAGTGCTTGTACTTCTTGTCGAGCTTGATCTCTTCGTCGAGGTCACGGAGCTCGCCGTCGACGCGGACGCGGACGAAGCCCGCCGGCCTTGGCGCCGGCGAGCAGCTTCTCGTGCTCTCCCTTCCGATCGCGGACGAGCGGCGCCATGAGCATGACCCGCGTCCCCTCCGGCAGGCCGTAGACCTGGTCGACCATCTGCTCGACCGTCTGACGCTCGATCTCGCGTCCGCAGATCGGGCAGTGCATGCGACCGATCCGCGCGAACAGCAGGCGGAGGTAGTCGTAGATCTCGGTGACGGTGCCGACCGTCGACCGCGGGTTGCGGGACGCGCCCTTCTGATCGATCGAGATGGCCGGGCGAGAGCCCGTCGATCTGGTCGACGTCGGGCTTTTCCATCTGGCCCAGGAACTGGCGCGCGTAGGCCGACAGCGACTCGACATAGCGGCGCTGCCCCTCCGCGTAGATCGTGTCGAAGGCGAGGCTCGACTTGCCGCTGCCGGACAGCCCAGTGATCACGATCAGCTGGTCGCGCGGCATCTCCACGTCGATGTTCTTGAGGTTGTGCTCGCGGGCACCGCGAACCACGATCTTGTCGGAGGGCATCGGACCCGCATCGTAGCAGGAACCGGCCCAAGGCGAACGCCTGTTCGGTTTGGTCACCAACGCCCCACCGACAAATCCCGGCCATCCCCCCGGACGGAGCTTCGCGTGCCCGTTCGTCCTGTGCCACCACGGCAGCCAACGGCGGTGGTGCCGCGAGCTCACCCCTGCCGATGTGCGGCGACGGCACGCAACGGACAACCAGCCGGCCAGGGGCGCGCGACCGGCGCCACGGGATGGCCGGGGCGTGCGCATTCGGCACACCGCGCGACGCCTCGACCGCCCAAGTGCGTGCGTCCGGCTGTCTGCTAGGCCGATGGGTGCGGTGGGAGCACGATGGACCCCCGGCGAGCAACTCGCGACGGGGCAGCTTCGCCGATGCATGCCGCCGCGGCATGTCCGGGGCGCCTTGGGGAACGGTTGGACGAGGTCGGTCCGGTGTGGACCTGCGAGGTTCACACCGCCGTCGGCGAGGTCCATGCTTGTACCGGTACCAGAGCAGTACAAATGGGGCAAACGCACACGATGATCTCGGTCGCGGTCAAGGGATACGGCATCGTCATCTGGGATGGCGACGGCGAATGGCGAACGTTCACGCCGTCCGACGCGCTGTCCGCCATGCTGGCCGCGCGCGTCGAGCAGGCTCTCGATGCTGCGGGAATTCCCTCGACTTCTGACGAGGCGGTCTGTTCGGCCCTGCTGACCATCGCCGGTGCGCACCTCCTGGCCGTCGATTGCGACCACGCGCCGGGCGAGTGCGACGGGGAGGCCGGGCCCAACTGAGGCCGCCGCCGACCTACGTCATCTGACCTATCCCTCCCGCCGGCGGGCAGTGCTAGCATTTCGTCCCGCCCGCCGACCCGCCTCGGAGCCCGTGCTGCCTCACCATGCCTGCTGACCTTGCCATTCACGCCCGCGACGTCACTCGCGTCTACAAGGCGAAGCCCCACCCGGTGACCGCACTCGGCGGCGTCGACCTCGACGTGGAGCCGGGCGAGTACTTCGGACTGCTCGGCCCGAACGGCGCCGGCAAGACGACCCTCATCAAGATCCTCACGACGCTCCTCATTCCCACCGGCGGGACGGCGAAGGTCGCCGGGTTTGACGTGGTGACCGAGACGGCGAAGATCCGGCGTGTCATCAACATGGTCGCCGGCGGGGAGCAATCCGGCTACGGGCTCCTCACCGTCCGCGAGCAGCTCTGGATGTTCAGCCAGTTCTACGGGCTTCCCAGCCGAGAGGGCTGGCGGCGCGTGGACGAGCTCATCGAGATCGTCGGGCTCCAGGAGCAGCGCCAGCAGAAGGTCCGTTCCCTCTCGACCGGACAGCGACAGAAGCTGAACTTCGCCCGCGGGCTGCTGAACGATCCGTGGGTCCTCTTCCTCGACGAGCCGACCCTCGGCCTCGACGTCGCCGCCGCCCGCGACCTTCGCGAGCACACCCTTGCCTGGAAGGCCGCCGCCCCGGGACGCACGCTGCTGCTCACCACGCACTACATGGTGGAAGCCGAGCAGCTCTGCGACCGGATCGCGATCGTCGATCGTGGCAAGATCCTGGCGCTCGGCACCCCCGAACAGCTGCGTCGCCGAGTGCAGGCCGAGTCCATCTTCCGGATCGAGCTCGACCGACTGCCGGAGAACGGCGGCCTGGCCGCCCTGGCCTCGCTACCCGGCGTCCTCTCGGCCGTCCCGGCGGACGGTGACGGTACGGACGCGGCCGGTTCAGATCGGGTGGCCCTCAAGGTGGCGCTCGCCGACGACTCGGCGCTGACCAGCGTCGTCACCGCGGTGGCCGATCGGGGCTCCCACCTCATCGGGCTTGCGAAGTCGGAGCCTAGCCTGGAGGACGTCTTCGTCGAGCTCGTGGGGCGTGGCTTCGGCGAGGACGAGGAGACCGCGGAGTCGGCGGCCTCGTGAGCGGATTCCGCGGCACGACCGCGACGAACCCACGGGAGGCGGCGGACTGGTCGACGGGGCGGATCGTCCAGACGAACCTGCGCGCCATCATGGGTCGCGCCTATCCGCGCGTCATCGGCCTCACGCGGGAGCCCTCGTGGGTCTTCTTCGAGATCCTGCTGCCATTCCTGGCGGTGAGCGCGTTCGTCTTCGTCTACCGGGCGCTCGGCGCGGCCGAGGAGTTCGTCGGCTTCGTGGTGCTCGGCGGCGCCATGACCGCGTTCTGGCTCAACGTCGTCTGGATGATGGCCGCGCAGTTCTACTGGGAGAAGGACCAGGGCAACCTCGAGCTCTACTTCACGGCGCCGATGCACCTGATGAGCATCCTCGCCGGCATGGCGATCGGTGGGCTGGTGATGACGAGCTCGCGGGCGCTTGCGGTGATCGGCATCGGCTCCGTCCTCTACGGCGTGAGCTATCAGATCGAGCAGCCGTTCCTGCTGGTCGCCGTCTTCCTCCTGACGATGGTGCCGCTCTATGGGCTCGGAATGCTCTTCGCGTCACTCTTCCTGCTGTGGGGCCGTGAGGCCTTTCACCTTGCCCAACTCCTCCAGGAGCCGATCTACTTCCTCGGCGGCGTGAACTTCCCGATCCGCCATCTCGGCGTGGTCTCGGGACTGGTGGTGGCCACCCTGCCGCTCGCCGTCGGCCTCGATGCGATGCGCCAGCTCGTCTTCCCCGGAGCCGCCAGCGAGGGAGTCCTGCCCGTCCCGACCGAGATGACGATCCTCGCGGTGATGGGCATCGTGTTCCTCATCGGGGCACGACTCGCGCTGGGCTGGCTCGAGACGCTCGCGCGCCGCGAGGGACGGCTGACCCTGCGATGGCAGTGACGGATCGCACCCGGCCGGTGCCGGGGATCACGCTCTCGGACGCGTGGCGCAGCTTCCACACGGCGATCCGGCTCGGCTGGGCGATCGAGGCGAACTGGTCCGATCCCTTCCTGTTCGCGATCTACACCCTCGCCAAGCCGCTCGCCGCCGCCGGGATCCTGGTGGTCATGTTCCAGATCATCACCGGCGGGCAGGGCACGGCGTTCCTGCAGTTCCTCATCGTCGGTGCCGCGCTCTGGAACATCGTCTTCGGCGTGATGGGTGGCCTCGTGCAGTCGATCCTCGAGGACCGGGAACGCTACCGGATGATGAAGTACGTCGTGGTGACCCCGAGCTCGCTCTTCCCGTTTCTGCTCGGACGCTCGCTGGCCCGCATCGGCACATCGCTCGTTGCCGTCGTCGCTGACGCTCGGCGTCGGCGTCGTCTTCCTCGGCGTCCGCATCGACGCGAATCTCCTCTACCTCGTGCCCGCGACGATCCTCGGATTCCTGGCCGTCATGTCGCTCGGGATCTTCATGGCCGGGTGGTGCCTCCAGCTGCGACAGGAGGCGTGGTCGTACCCCGAGGCGATCGCCGGCGCCCTCTATCTCGTCTCCGGCGCGATCTTCCCGATCGACATCCTGCCGAGCGTCGTCCAGCCGATCGCCTACGCCTTCCCGACCACCTGGTGGCTGGAGGCATCGAGGCGCGGGCTGCTCGGGCATGGGTCACCCGGCGACATCGGCCTGCTGTCCGACGCGACCGTCATGCTCTGGCTCGTCGTCAGCACCGCCATCACGCTGCCGGTGGCGCTCGCCGCCTTCTCGTGGTTCGTGAAGCGCGCGCGGCAGGCGGGGCTGCTCGACATGACCACGGGGAGCTGAGGCGCTCACCGGACCTGCTCGTCGTAGTCGGTGACGACGAACGTGTTCCGGCAGCGCGCGACGCGATCCGGGACGCACGACGCCGCGGCGGGGTGGTCGAAGTGCACCGACGAACACGAGCTGCTGGCCACGCAGGTTCGGGCCTCCGGGTTCGGCGCGCGACGGGAAGACGTTGCCGAGCGGGGCCGTCAGCCGTACGCCGGTGGCGAGCAGCTCATCCTGGGTGACGTTGGGCGAGGGCTGGGAGGGTATGAGGATGCGCAGCGGGCAGTCGCGCTGGAGCCACGATACCGAGGGATCGGCGCCTCCGTCGTCGCCTTCGCAATCGGCGTCGAGCTCGGCGTACCAGCCGCTGATGTAGAGCTCCTCGTCGCCGAAGCGATCGGCGGGCGGACCTTCCGCCAGCAGCTCCTCGACGCTGAATGGGTCGACCTCGGGGCGCGGCGCGCCGAGGTTGCCGACCGCCAGCATGATGGCCACGAAGATGACAAGCGACGCGAGGGCCGCCCCCCACAACCGCGCCTCGCGGCTCAAGTGGTCGACTCCGCCCAACGGTGGCGAAGGAGCCGGATCGCCTCGCGCCACAGATCGACGCGCGCGGGGTCGTTCAGCCAGGTGGATGCCCCCGACGGGTGCGGCAAGCACAGGACCGATGCGCCCGGCGCCGCGTCCCACGACAGCTCCCGTCCGACCAGCTCGTCCAGGCGAGCCGATCCCCCGAAGGCGAACCGGTGGGCGAGCCCCCCGACGAGGACGAGCAGCGCCGGGCGAACCAGCCGCAGCTCCTCGCGGAGGTACGGCGACCAGCGCTCGACCTCCGCCCGCGATGGCGGTCGATCGACCGATGACCCCGGTGCGCGGCCCGGATAGCACTTCCCGACACTGGTCACGTACCAGCGCTCGCGGAAGTCGTCGACAGCGATTCCCGCAGCCGCCAACCAGCCGCACAGCCGCTTCCCGGCGTCCCAGGCGAAGGGCAGCCCGGTCTCGATCTCGCGCCATCCGGGCGCCTGGCCGATGAGCATCGCCCGCTCGGACCCGTCGCCCGAGAGCACCGGTGGCACGTCGACGTCGCAGCGCGGCATGGCATCCTGCAGGGCCCGCAGCTCCGACCCCGCCGGGGCGCGCCGGGGAACCGGGGTCGGCCAGTCGCCCGCGTGGCGCAGGCGCTTCGGCGCGGCGGTGGCGAGCTCGATCACGCGGCGCTGCGCAGGGCCTCGGCCGCTCGCAGGTCATCGGCGATGGCCAGTCGAAGGATCCGCCGCACGCCCTCGGCGAGGGAGCCAGCCGCCTCGAGAGCATCGGTGAGGGCGTCGCGGGCCGCGTACAGGCGGTCGACCGGATCGGCCACGAGCTCCGGAGCCTGGCCACCGAGCTCGCCGCACGAAGGCGACGTCCTGTCGCTCGATCGCGTCGAGCAGCTCCCCGGCGTTGCTGGGGTCGCCCACGTCGAGCGCGTCGGCCAGCTCCTCGCGAGCAAGCTCGAGCCAGCGCAGCCAGGTGGCGAACTCCTCGTCGGATGGCGGCAGCTCATCGAGGGTGAACGCGGCGCGGCGTCGGCCGCCGTCTGCCTCGGTCGCGGCCGCACGCTCCACCTCGTACCAGTTGTCACCGACAAAGGTCGGGACCAACTCGCCGCCATCGCCCAGCCATGCGGTGAAGCGGCTCACTCGCATCGGCATCGCGCCGGCCGCCTCGTCGTCAGTGGCCGCGAAGACGGCGCACCCGGGCAGCTCGGCCGCATACGCGCCGACGAGGCCGGCGTCGTCGACATCGGTCTCGATGAAGATCGCGTGGGGCATGGTGCCGGCCATCTACGGTCGTCTCCTGCGTGGTGGGCGTCGTCGCGAGCCGGCGGCGATCACATTCGGGGTCGTGGCTGTGCTGAACACACGTGAGGATTCGGTTCCCCGGCGCGTCCCGGCGGCATCGTCCTCCGCCGCCGCGGCGTAGACCTCGGCCGGGATCGAACCCGGTGCCGCGGCGAGCTCCTCGCGGAGCCGACGCAGCTGGAGGATCTCGTCGCGGAGGGCCGCGGCGCGCTCGAACTCGAGATTGCGTGCCGCCTCCTTCATCTGCGCCTCGAGTCTCCCCGTCATCGCCGCGAGCTCCTCGGGCTCCTTGCCGGCCACCTGGAGCTCCGCGCGCGCCTCGGCCACCCGCCGCAGTCCCTCGTGGATGTCGCGGATCTCCTTGATGATCGTCTCCGGGGTGATGCCGTGCTCGGCGTTGTAGGCGATCTGCTTCGCCCGCCGGCGGTCGGTCTCGTCGATGGCCGCCCGCATCGAGTCGGTGACGCCGATCGGCGTACATGATCACCCGCCCGCCGATGTTGCGCGCCGCGCGACCGATGACCTGGATGAGCGAGCCGCCGGACCGCAGGAAGCCCTCCTTGTCGGCGTCGAGGATGGCGACCAGGGTGACCTCCGGGAGGTCGAGGCCCTCGCGCAGCAGGTTGATGCCGACCAGGACGTCGTACACGCCGAGCCGCAGGTCGCGCAGGATCTCGATGCGCTCCAGCGTGTCGACCTCGGAGTGGAGCCACTGGACCTTGATGCCGAGCTCCGCGAGGTAGTCGGCCAGGTCCTCCGCCATCTTCTTCGTGAGCGTGGTCACCAGCACCCGCTCCCCGCGCTCGACGGTCGCCCGGATCTCGGCGAGGAGATCGTCGATCTGGCCGCCCGTCGGCCGGACCGTGATCGTGGGGTCGACCACACCGGTCGGCCGGATGAACTGCTCCGCGACGTTCTCGGCGCGCTCGGACTCGTAGGGCCCGGGGGTCGCCGACATGTAGATCACCTGGCTCATGTGGTCCTCGAACTCCTCGAACGTGAGCGGGCGGTTGTCGAGGGCCGAGGGCAGCCGGAACCCGAAGTCGACGAGGATCTCCTTGCGGGTCCGATCGTTCTTGTACATGCCATGGACCTGCGGGATGCTGATGTGACTCTCGTCCATCACCAGCAGGAAGTCGGTCGGGAAGTAGTCGATGAGCGTCCACGGCCGCTCCCCCGCCTCACGACCGGCCAGGTGCCGCGAGTAGTTCTCGATGCCGGAGCAGAACCCCACCTCGCGCATCATCTCGAGGTCGAACTGCGTCCGCTGACGAAGCCGCGCCGCCTCGAGGTCTCGCCCCTGGTCGGCGAGCCAGTTGACCCGCTCCTCCATCTCGGAGTCGATCTTGTCGATCGCCAGCAGAAGCTTCTCCCGGGGAGTGACGTAGTGCGTCGCTGGATAGAGGTTGACCTCCGTGCGCTCGGCGAGGACCTCGCCGGTCAGGTCGTCGATCTCGACGATCCGCTCGACCTCGTCGCCGAAGAAGTCGACGCGGACGACGTACTCGCCGTGCGGCGGCTGGACCTCGAGGACGTCGCCGCGCACGCGGAACTTCGCCCTGCCGAGCGCCGCGTCGTTGCGCTGGTACTGCAGGTCGACGAGGTGGCGCAGGATCCCGTCGCGCCGATAGCGGCCACCGGTCTTGAGGCTGATGACAGTCGCGCCGTAGTCGACCGGCGCCCCAAGGCCGTAGATCGCGGACACCGAGGCCACGATGATCACGTCCCGTCGCTCGAACAGCGCGCGGGTGGCGTTGTGCCGCAGTCGGTCGATCTCATCGTTCCGCGACGAGTCCTTCTCGATGTAGGTGTCCGACCGAGGGAGGTACGCCTCCGGCTGGAAGTAGTCGTAGTAGCTGACGAAGTACTCGACCGCGTTGTCCGGGAAGAACTCCTTGAACTCCTGGTAGAGCTGCGCGGCGAGCGTCTTGTTGTGGGCCATCACCAGCGTCGGCTTCTGGACGGTCTCGATCACCTTGGCGGCGGTGAAGGTCTTCCCGGTGCCCGTCGCGCCGAGAAGGACCTGGTGCTTCAGCCCGCGCTCGATCCCACCGACCAGCGAGGCGATCGCGGCCGGCTGGTCGCCGGTGGGCTGGTAGGGGGCGTCGACCCTGAGTTCGGGCATCGCCCCGATTCTAGCGACGTGGCCCGTCAACGGCGGATCGCGGGCTGAACTCCTTCCGGATGTCCCATGGATCGCTGCCCAAGAGCCTATATCGGCGGATCCGCCCCGTTCCTACGATCGGGCCCTCGAGAGCACCAACGAGAACGCATGCGAGCCCTACCGGTCGTCTCCGAATCCCTCCGCCCACGCCGCGTCTCCCGTCACCGCAGCACGCCTGATGCGCGGGGCCAGGCGATGGTCGAGCTCGCGGTGGTGCTGCTGCCCATCCTGCTCATCGTCGCGGGGATCATCCAGTTCGGACTCCTGTTCGGCGCCAACGTCACGCTGACGAACGCGGCCCGCGAGGCGGCGCGAACCGCGACGATCGCCCGCTACGACATCGCGCTCTCGCGGTCGTCGAACGACCTGGACCGCTGCACCCGGTCACTCGACGCCGCGGTCCAGTCGTTCGGGCTGATGCCGTCGACCGCGCCGAACTTCGTTGCCACGCGACCTTGCCCGGCGGGATCGGCCAGCGACCTCAATGGGGACGGACTCCACGACCGGTGGGTCAACGGCGACCTCACGATCACGCTCTGCTCGTCGATGGCGACCTCCACGAGCCCGTGCCCCACGGCCGGGACCTACTGCACGCTCACCGATCCGACCGGATGTCTCGTCCAGGTGCGACTCACTCATCGCTCCAACGTCGTCGTCCCCCTGATCGGCGAACTGCTCTCGCGCGATGGAAGCGGCCGCTTCGTGCAGGACGCCGTCGCGACGATGGTGATGAACTGATGGCGGTCGATCCCAGCCGGACCCGGGAGCGTGGCCAGGTTCTCGTCGTCTTCGCGGTCCTGATCACCGTGCTGCTTGGTTTCGCCGGGTTCAGCATCGACGTCGGCCGGCAGGTGGCTGAGCAGCGACACATCCAGAATGCGGCCGATGCCGCGGCCCTCGCCGCCTGCCGGTCACTGATCGCTGGTCAGTCGGACGCGACGGCCGCGTCCACCGCGTCGCAGGTGGCCGCCGCGAACATCGGGGGCTCCCCCTCCGGGACGGCACCCACGATCGCCACGCCGCCGGCGTATGCCGACCAGGACGGCAACGGTTCGATCGAGGCCGACGAGCTCGTCAGTGGCATCGTCATCGGTGGCACCACGGTTCGCGTCGCCATCGAGTCGAGTGTCGAAACGGTCCTTGCTCGCGTCATCGGGGTGGCCACCCTGGAGGCTGGCGCTCGCGCCCGGTGCGACCTCCAGGGTGGCCCCGCGGTCCCCCTCGTGGTCCGGCGCTATGCCAGCCCTCCCGGCCCCGGAGGGGGCTTCGTCGACCATGTCGCCACGGCGGCCACGAGCAGTTCCGGGAAGGTCGACGCGCTGGGTCCGCGGGGCTATGACGTACGTCTGCCGGCCAGCGAAGCGGCACCCGGGCCGACCTTCAGCATCTACGGTCCGTCGAGCAAGGCGACGAACGACTCGAGCTTCCGCGGCTTCATCGCGCTCGACGTCCGCAACTTCGAGGGGGTCGATACCCGCGTGTACTACAACGGGGTGGCCGCCGGCACGAACCCGAACACGCTCAAGGACATCCAGGGCAGATACTTCGTCACCGGCTACCCGGGCCCGGCGTTCCCACCGGTCACCTCGCCGCCAAACGGGGCGACCCAGGTCGCGGTCCTCTCGGGCAACAGCACCTCATTCGTGGTGCACCAGTTCGACGACACCTACAGGGTGGGCGACCGGGTCCTGCTGGCGGTCTACGACGGAACCGTGATGGAGATCCCGGACTTCACGCTCATCCCGCCGAGTGAGATCGGGCTTCCGTCGACGACGGCCAGCCCGGTCGACGGGCCATCGGTCACCGTCTCGCGCAACAACCAGTTCACGAGCACCGTGACGCTCTCCATGATCGGCGACTTCTCGGCCAGCGCCGCCGGTCGGCCGGAGCTCGACCTCCTCCCGGATCCTTCAGTGACCCCTCCCGCCCCGGGACACATGACCGAACCGATCTGGTCCCAGAACGTCTTCGTGCCGGCCAAGAACGGGACGTCCGCGCGGATGGACGACTTCCAGACGAACGCGATTCCCCCCGGCCTCTACACCGTCTGGCTGGAGGGCGAGTCCGGCAACCCGTACTACCAACAGCGGCGCGTCCCGGTGCCGGTCCGAGTTCAGACCGACGCGAACGGCGACGGCGACTACAACGATGCCGGCGACACGAAGGTCACGCGCGACTTCAGCCTCGCCAACTCGGTGCTGGACGGGTCGACCGCCACGCTCGGCGGTCAGATCAGCCTCCCGATCCGCGTTGCCACGAGCGGCCAGGCATGGGACGGCGGACCGAGCCTCGAGACCCCGGTGAGCCTATCGTGGGATACCGACTCGTTCACGAACTGCTCCCTCAACCCGACCCCACTCGGCCTGGCCTCGATCGCGTTCAATGCGACCTCGGTGGCGCCCGGAAGCGGCCAGGGGACGCTCTCGACGCTCTCGATCGACACGACCGGGCTCGCCCAGGGCTGCTACATGTTCACGATCCGCGCTCACGGGACGAACGGCGATGGGCAGCCGGTCACCCGCCTCCAGCGCATCCGTTTCACCGTCGCCACGACCACGAGCTCGGGGCAGTACGTCGACATCATCGGCTTCGCCGTCTTCCAGATCGACACCATCGGCGCGAACGAGATCAGCGGCCACGCGGTTTCGCCCATCAGCGCCGATCCGGGCGACCCAAACCTGAGGCGCGCACAGCGCGCCCGCCTTGTCCCGTGGTCATGACCCCCTCGCATCACGACCCAGCTAGGAGCGCATCCTGACGTGGAACTCGAGTACTCGGACAAGAACAGCCGCCGGTCCAAGGTCTATATCGCCGTCGGCCTCATCATCGCGATGGTCGTCGCGGCGACGGTCTATCTCGCCCTCCAGGCGAGCGGGCGCGCTGGCGAGCGGGGAATCGAGTGGCGGGACGTCGTCATCGCGACCCGCGACATTCCGGCACGCAAGGCGATCGAGGAGGCCGATGTGGCCGTCCGCAGCGTACCCGCCGATCCTACGAACGCGACGGCCCTGGCATCGCTCGACGCGGTCCTCGGGCGCGTCGCTGGCGTGCCGGTCGCAACCGGGCAACTGCTGACCATCAACCTGCTCGCCTCGACGACCGAGGGCCAGACTTTCTCGATCCTCGGGCCCGGCGAGGAGTTCGACCCGGACGGTCCCGACCTGCGAGCTGTCAGTGTCACGGTGGCTGAGGCCAACGCGGTCGCCGGCACACTCGTCGCGGGACAGCGGATCGACCTCATCGTCACGATGGCGATCAACCCCGAGGCCGGCCTCGATCCGGAGGCCGCCGAGGCCCAGGACGCGCAGTTCCTTCCCGGACCGTCCACCAAGGTGACGCTCCAGGCGATGACGATCCTCGCTCGGAACGGCGACCTCTACATCCTCCGGACCGACGTCGCCACCGCGGAGAAGATCGCCGAAATGACCGCGGCCGGCGGCGTCTTCACGATGGCCCTGCGACCAACGCAGGACGACCGCATCGCCGATACCGACGGATCGACGATCGACATGCTGATCGACGAATTCGGCTTCCCTGTCCCGATCCCACCCGAGTTTGAGGAGCGCGTCACCGTCCGGTAGTGGGTCACCGTCCGGCAGTGGTCTTTCCAGAGCGGAAGACCGCCTAGCCCCGTTCCCGCAGCGCCGCCAGGGCGTCCTCCACCTCGCGGCGCGTCTCCTCGATCGCCGCCGATCCGTCAATGACGACATCGGCGGCGGCCACCTTGTCGTCCTGCGGGGACTGGTTGGCCATCCGCCGGCGCACGGTCGCCTCGTCCATGCCCCGGGCGGCGGCGAGCCGCGCGATCGCATCGGCCGCGTCGCAGCGCACCACCCAGATCTCGTCGCAGGCATCGGCGAGCGGCGACTCCAGGAGCTTGATCACCTCCACGGCGGCCACCTCCACCCCGCCCACGGACATCTCGGAGAGACGCGATCGGATCTCCCCACGCACGCGGGGATGGAGGATCGACTCGAGGTCGCGGAGCGCCGCCGGATCGGCGAAGACGATCCTGCCGAGGGCGGCGGCATCGTACGTCCCGAACCGCCGCTGGATGGCCGCGCGAGCATCGGCGTCGTTGTGTCGCACCTCGCGGGCGACCGCATCGGCGTCGATCGTCGCCACGCCGAGATCGCGCAGCATGCGGGCCACGGTGCTCTTCCCGCAGCCGATGTTGCCGGTCAGCCCGATCACTTTCATCAGGCGCCCGATGCTACCGGCTCCGGCTGGCAGCGCGGGCAGAAGTGGGTGCTCCGCTGGCCGACCACGATGCGCTCGATGCGGCGTCCGCAGCGGAGGCACGGAGCGCCCGTCCGCCGATAGACCGCCAGCCGCTCGGCGTTCGCGCCCGGCTCCCCGTCGGCCCCGACGTAGTCGCTGAAGCTCGCCCCGCGGTTCGCGATCCCCTCCCGGAGGACCTGGCGGATGGCCCGGTGCAGGCGCCGCACGTCGCGCTCGTCGAGCGTGTCGGCGGTGCGGAGCGGGTGGAGCCGCGCCCGCCACAGCGCCTCGTCCGCGTAGATGTTGCCCACCCCGGCGATGAACGACTGGTCGAGGAGCAGCGCCTTCAGCTTGGCGCTGCGCCCCGCAAGGCGCGCCGCGAATCGCGCCACGGTGAACGAGCGTGCCAGCGGCTCGGGGCCATGGCCGCTGAACACCTCGCCGATCCGGTACCGTCTCCCACCGTCGGCCACGCGGCGCGACCGCGCGCCGCGTCCGGCACCGATCCCGCGCAGCCCGCCACCCGGCCACAGCCCGATCCGGCCGAACTTGCGCACGTCGCGGTAGCGGAGCTCGCGACCATCGGCGAGCGCGAACACGACACGCGCATAGGGGTCGTCCGGCGTCCCGGGGGGCGCGACGATGAGCGCACCCGTCATCCGCAGCGCCACGGTCATCACTCGACCGTCGTCGAAGTGCACCAACACGGTCTTCGCGCGCCGATCCACGCGACGGATCGTCGCGTCGCTGACCTCGGCCACGAACCGCTCGGGTGGCTGCGGGTGGCGGATCGTGCGATCCCAGTGGACCGTCGCGTCGACGATGGTCGCGCCGGCGACCCAGCGCTGCAGATCGCGGGCGACGGTCTCGACCTCCGGCAGCTCGGGCATGGATCAGACGAGCTCGGCCGCGACCTCCTCGTCGGCCTCCTCACGGGCGACCTCGACCGCGCTCTTCTCGACCCGGTGCCAGGCACCGGACCCGTCGCGCTCGTATCGGTCCATCTGCTCCCAGTTCGCGCCGACCTTGAGGTCGACCTCGAGCGGCACGTCGAGTGGCAAGGCGCTCTCCATGATCTCCCGCACCAGCCCGGCGAGCTCCGGCAGCTCCTGCTCATCGGTCTCGAAGACGAGCTCGTCGTGCACCTGGAGCAGCATTCGCGAGCGCAGCCCGCGGGACCGGAGCGCCTCGTCGACGCGCACCATGGCGATCTTCATCCCGTCGGCGGCCGTCCCCTGGATCGGCATGTTGATCGCCATCCGCTCGCCGGCCGCCCGGAGCGCGCCGTTCCGCGCGCTGAGCTCCGGGAGGTAGCGACGCCGGCCGAGTAGCGTGGTGACGAACCCCTGGTCGCGCGCGAGGATCTTCATCTCGACGGTGTAGCGGCGGATGCCCTCGTACGCGGCGAAGTAGTCGGCGATGAACTTGTGCGCGTCCTCGCGCGGGATCTTCAGGCGCTCCGCCAGGCCGAAGTCCGAGAGGCCGTAGGCGATTCCGTAGTTGATCATCTTGGCGACGCTCCGCTCCTTCGGCCCGACCTGGTCCGGCGAGAGGCCCAGCACGCGCGCGGCGGCGGCGAGATGGATGTCCGCGTGCGCATCGAAGTCGGCCCGCAGCCCCGGATCGGCGGAGACGTGGGCGAGGATGCGGAGCTCCTGCTGCGAGTAGTCGGCACCCAGCAGCAGCTTCCCCTCGGGCGCGAAGAACGCCCGGCGGATCCGTCGGCCGAGCGACGTGCGGATCGGGATGTTCTGCAGATTCGGATCTGTGCTCGAGAGACGTCCCGTGGCGGCCACGGCCTGCTGGTACGTCGTGTGGAGGCGGCCCTCCGGGTCCACCAGCGTCGGCAGCGCGTCCACGTAGGTCGACTTCATCTTCGAGACCTGCCGGTGCTCGAGGATGAGCTCGATCACCTCGTGCTGCGGCCGCAGCTCCTCGAGCACGGAGGCGTCTGTCGAGCGGCCGGTGCGCGTCTTCTTCGTTGCCGGCAGCTCGAGCTCGTCGAACAACACGACCTCGAGCTGCTTTGGCGAACCGATGTTGAACTCGTGACCCACCAGCTCGTAGATGCGCGCTTCGAGGCCCGCCAGCTGCGCCGAAAACTCGTCGCGCATTGCCGCCAGCGTCGCGCCGTCGAGCAGGATCCCGGCGAGCTCCATGCGCGCGAGGACCGGCACGAGGGGCATCTCGACCTCGCCGAACAGGTTCCCGAGCGCCCCGTCGGCGAGCTCCTGCTCGAGCTGCGGCCGCGCGAGCAGGGCCGTGAGCGCCTCGCCGGCGGCACGTCGGGCGCAGCCGACCTCCTCGGCACCGGTCTCCGGACTGAGCGGCTTCGGTGGCAGCGTGCCGCCGAACCTGGTCGCCGCCACGTCGTCGATCGTCTGGGCGCGCAGCGCCGGGTTGACCATGTAGCCGGCGACGAGGGTGTCGAAGCAGGCCCCGGCGAGCGGCACCCCGCGCGCACCGAGCATCACGATGAGCTGCTTGAGGTCGTGCCCGACGAGGTCGCGGTCGTCGCGACCAAACCATGCCGGCAGGTCGCGCTCCCCGTCCCAGGGGACGTACCAGGTCGATCCGTCCGCCCCGGCGAGCGCGATGCCGAACAGCGGCCGCTCCAACGGCCGCCCCGCGCCCGCCGACCAGCCGATCCCGATCCCTCCCTCGTGCGCGGCCATCCACGTCTCGAGCTCGGCCCGGTCGCCGTCGGTCCGAACGATCCGCGGGTCGACGTGCTCGATCGCGCCGCCCGGATCAGCGAGGGGGTCGGGCTGACCGCGCGGCGCGTCGCCATCGTCCGACAATGCCGCGCCGCCCAGCAGGTCGAGGCTGAGCTGCAGCCCGCCCTTCGTCTCCCGTTCCGGCGCGTCGTGCCCGGTGGGGGCGATGCTCGACGCCGGCAGCCGGTCGATCAGCGACCGGAATTCCAGCTCGCGGAGTCGCTGCGCGACGGCGCGTCGGTCGTATCGGCCGGTCCTGGCCTCCTCGAGCCGCAGCTCGACCGGCAGGTCGGTGAGGATCCGGCCGATCTCGCGCGACATGAACGCCGACTCGCGATGCTCGGCGAGTCGATCGCGCATCTTGCCCTTCACCTCGTCGAGGTGCTCGTAGATCGCGTCGAGACTGCCGAACTGTTGGAGCAGGCTGCTGGCCGTCTTCTCCCCCACACCCGGCACGCCGGGGATGTTGTCGGAGGTGTCGCCCTTGAGGGCCTTGTAGTCGAGCATCTGGTCCGGGCGGAGGCCGTAGCGCTCCATGACCCTCGCCTCGTCGTAGATCACCGTCGACGCGACCCCCATGCGCGTCGTGAGGAGCCGGACGTGGTCGTCGACGAGCTGGAGCCCGTCGAGGTCGCCGGACACGATCATCGTGTCGACGCCCTCGGCGGTCGCGCGCTTCGCCAGGGTGCCGATGACATCATCGGCCTCGTAGCCCTCCAGCTCCCGGAGCGGCATGCCCAGCATCTCGCAGATCTCACGCACGATCGGGAACTGGGTGCGGAGGTCGTCCGGCATGCTCGGCCGTCCCGCCTTGTAGTCGGGGTAGGCGTCGAAGCGGAACTGCGGCTTGCCGAGGTCGAAGCTGACGATCGCATAGTCCGGCTTCACGTCCTGCATGCCGCGCAGCACGATCTGGAGGAATCCGAAGACGGCGTTGACGAGCAGGCCGTCGGACATCGTGAGCGGCGGGAGTGCGAAGTAGCCGCGGTACACGAGGCTCGGCCCGTCGATGAGCATGAGGAGCGGCCTGCGGTCGGTCATGGGTCCGGTGAAGTCTAGACCGATGTCGGCCGGCGGGCCGCCTGATCGGCGGGATCCGTTCAACCGTAGAATCGGGCGCGATGCACGGTCGACGCGTCCTCGATCCCTACGCCGTTCTGGGCGTGCCACGCGGTGCCAGCGCCCTCCAGGTCGCGCGTGCGCACCGGCGTCTCGCTAAACGCCATCATCCCGACCTGCACGGCGCCTCGGAGGCCGCGGCCATGGAGGCCGAGCGCATGCGGCGCATCAACGAGGCCTGGACCATCCTCTCGAACCCGGTCACGCGCGCTGACTACGACCGCACCCATCCCTCCGCCGGGACACCGGCCGGCGGCCACTGGGGCGCATCGCGGACCGTGATCAACCCGGCACAGCCGTCGTCGACGCGGACCTGGGCCTCATGGCGGGCGACCGCAGCCGACACCCGGGCGGCGCCCCGAACGGTCCGGCCGCCCGGGGAGGTGCCGATCCCCAGGACGCGCCGTCCTCCGCGCCCCGCCCCACCGCCGCCGACCTTCAGGGACTCGGGATGGGCGGCCGTCGTGGTTGCCGCGGTGCTCGTCATCTTGCTGCTCGGCGCCATCGCGGCTGGTCGCCTGGCCCTCTAGGGCGCCTCAGCCGGCGCGCGGAACGAGGATCCAGCGGAGCAGCGCGGCGCCGATCATCAGCGCGATGCCGGTGAACAGCACCATCGGCCAAGGAGAACGCTCGGCAGGGAGGCCACGCTCGAACGTCTCGAGCCGATCCGCCTCATCGGACGGGCTGGCCTGGGAGGCCACGTGACCCTCGCCCGACGCGGGCTCGAGCGTCATGTCACTGGCCCTCGGCCCCTCGCCGTCGCGACCCGATCCGTCGCCCTCGGCCCCGGGCGCCGTCTCCTCGAGGCTCGCTCCGGCATCGGAGAAGGGGGAGCCGCCGGCCGCCATGCCGTCGAGCGCCGGCGCAGCCGTGCCCACCAGCCCGACCATCGCCAGGGCGGCGCCGGCTGCCAGCACCGGAGCGAAGAACCGGCGAATCCACCCCGCGGCGCCTTCGGCTTCGGGCGCGTCGGTGACCAGGGGAAGGAGCTGGAGCGCGTGGTGCGGGCGGAGGTCCGGGAGCTCGGCGAGGGACATGCGCAGCGCACCGAGCTCGTCCACGAGAGCGGTGCATCGGGCGCAGGAGTCGACGTGTGACGTGAGCGCCGCATCGGCCGCGGCGTCGTCGTCGTGTGACGCCAGTGCCGAGAGCCGCTCGTCGTCGGGGTGTTGCTGGTTCAACATGCCTACGCTCCAGACGCCTTCATCCGGTGAACAGTTCCCGGTGCTCGGCCATCAACTCGCGCAGCCGAGCGCGCCCGCGATGGATCCGCGACTTCACGGTGCCGAGCGCGGCCTTCGTCATCTCGGCCACCTCGTTGTAGTCCATGCCGTAGACGTCACACAGCACCACCGCGGTTCGCTGGTCATCCGGCAGCCGCTTCAGCGCCACCTCGAGGTGCCGGTAGAGCTCGCTCTTCGTCGCCTCGGCCACGGGGTTCACGGCGTGCAGATCCGGCAGCTCGGGCGCGCCCTCATCGGGATCCGGGAGCGTGGTGGTCGGGCGCCGTTGCTGGCGGCGCAGGATGTCGTAGCTGGCGTTGGCCGTGATTCGCAACAGCCACGATCGGAAGATGCCGCCGCGGAACGACGCGATGGCTCGGTAGGCGTGGACGAATGCGTCCTGGGTGGCATCGGCGGCCTGGTCGGCATCGCTGAGGAGACGGTACGCCAGGCCGTAGCACGCGCTCTGATAGTGCTCCATCAGCTGCGCGAAGGCCGTCCGGTCTCCCCCGGCGGCACGCGCGATCACCGCCGCTTCGTCGGGAAGCGGCGGCGTGCGGTTGCCGGACGAGCGCTGGGGGTCATCGGCCATCGCTCCATATAATGACGTGCCCCCGAGCCGGAGTGGCGGAATCGGCAGACGCGTCGGTCTCAAACACCGATGAGTGCAAGCTCGTGTGGGTTCAAGTCCCACCTCCGGCACCACCACCTGCCTCGCGGCGAGATGGCGTAGACTCGGCCGCGGTCGGTCCGTTGCGGGATCGGCCAACCGGCCGTCGGCGTTCTCACCGCCGGCGGCCATCTGCGTGCTAGGCTTTCGCCGCCACCGGCCACCCCGTGATCAGGAGCCCCCAGCAATCCGATGACCGACGAAACCGTCGATTGCTTCAACTGCGGCCGCGAGAACCCCGAGTGGGCGCAGGCCTGCCGATCCTGCGGCGTCACGTTGAGGCATGGGGAGGGGCGCGTGGCCACCACGGATCGGTTCCCCACCGACCAGGCTTCACTGATCTCCATCGGTGCCGTGCTCGGCACGATCCTCCTTGCCGTCATCGTCGGCCTCTTCGTTTCCGGGCTCAATCCAACCGAGCCGACGGTCGGTCAGCCGACACCCACCCCGGAACCATCGATCGAGGTCACCCCCGAGCCGACGATCGAACCGATCCCGACCGACACGCCGGAGCCGACGCCCGAGCCGACGCCGGAGCTCCGCGGAACGCTTGCCTTCGGCACCGGCCTCGACGAGGGGCGAAACGTGACCGGCCCCACCGACACGTTCACTCCGAGCTCGAACTTCTCGTACTCACTCAACGTGCCTGGCGGCATGGGCGGGACACCGATCCGCAACGAGATCTCGCGCACGAGCGATCCGACCGAGGTCATCGTGCCCGGGGACGAGATCACCGTCGACCCGGCCGCCGAGACCATCGGGTACAACCTGGGGTCGGCCGCCGGGTTCGTCCGGGATTGGGGTCCGGGCGAGTACCTCTGGCGCATCTACGTCGGCGAGGAGCTGGTTGCCGAGGCGCCATTCCGCCTCGCCGAGGGCTGAGCCTCTCCCTATCCGTCGCGGCGCGCGATCTCGTCCCATGCATCAGCGTACAGGCGCGCCCGGACGGGCAGGTATCCCGGATAGCCCCGACGCGCCTGCTGCACCGCCGTCGCGTCGAGCGTGACGAGCGCCATCCGGTCCGTCGTCTCGATGATGACGTCACCCCGTGGGTCAATCGCCACGGACGGCCCACCGAGCGGTACCCCGTGCTCCGGGTACGGGCGGTTGACGCTCAGCACGTAACAGGCGCTCGTCATCGCGTTGGCGCGGAAGACGACCTTCCATCGCTGGTAGGTCGCCTCTTCGGTCGCCCGCGGGTTGAGGATCGCCATCGCGCCCCCGGCTCCCAGCAGATGCGTGCCCTGCGGTCGGTTGTTGTCGGAGCACAGCTGCAGGCCGATGGGCAGCCCGAACGCGTCGATCCGCCGCGGCGGCTCGTCGCCCGGCTCGTAGTGGCTGGTCTCCCAGAACCCCTCCTCCTCGGGGAGGTGGAGCTTCTCGTAGGTGGCCACCACCGTGCCGGCGGCATCGAAGACCAGCGCGCGGCTCGTCCGCCGACCGTCGTCGGCGCGATGGATGATGCCGCCCACCAGCCCGATCCCCGCCTCCGTGGCGGCCTCCGCCTGCGCGCGCGACCGCGGGCCGTTCATCGGCTCAGCTTCATCCCCGGATGGCGCCTTGCTCGCCGGGCTCCACGGGTTGAGCGGCAGCTCTGGGCAGCATCGCGAGATCGGCGCCTCGATCGGCGGCCTCGGCCAGGCGCTGCTTCAGGCGAACGGCGCCATCGGGCTCCCAGAAGGTCTCCGAGATCATGGCAACGGCGAGGCGCCCATCGGCGCGGACGGGGATCTGCATCTGCCGCAGCCTACACGCCCGCGGTACGGCCTGGTGTGAGGGAAGCTGACCGGCGTCGGCCGGTCGCCGTGTTCAGTCCCCGAGGAACTCCCGGACCAGGTTCTGAAATCGTCGAATCGGTGGCGCGGCTCTCGCGGATCGAGGGCGGTTGGTCGACGAGTCAGCTCCAATCGCCGTCGGCCGCGAGTGACCGCCGTGCTCCCTGGCGTGCGTAGCGGACGCGTCGCCGGCCGCGTCGCGTCCCGAGAACTCGCGAACCAGGTTCTGAAAGTGGTAGACGCCGTTCTCGCGCTTGGCGGAGAACCGGCCGGTGTCGTACGCACGTGAGCGCAGACCGCGCTGGACCTGCTCGCAGATCACGATGTCCTCCTGCTGGATCTCGTCGGAGAATGCAATCGTCTGCTGCATCGACTCCCAGCCGGGGCCGGATCCGGGCTCGGCGAAGAACCACTCGAAGATCGTGAGGGTCCGGTCCGGGCCGAGCGGCAGGATGACGTTCGAGGACATGTTGTCCTGGTAGATGTTGAACATCGTGTTCGGGAAGACCCAGTAGTAGAGCGCGTCCTCCTCGCCATCCGGCGTCCGGAGGTAGCGGCGGTCGCGACCCAGCTCCTCGCCGGGCTTGAGATCCCGGATCGGCGCATGCTGCTTCGAGTAGTAGCGGAACTCCTCGACGCGGTACGAGTCGTAGTCGAGCTCCTTGTAGAGCTGCGGGTGCGCGATCGGCAGGTGGTAGCCCTCGAGGTAGTTGTCGACGTACACCTTCCAGTTGCACTCGATGATGTACTCGCGCCGCTCGACCGGGCGCATCGAGTCGACGTCGTACCCCGCGCGGGCCACCTCGTCGGGGATGGCGCCGAGCATCTCGCGCAGCGGCGGCGCGTCGTCGGAGAGGTTGACGAACACGAACGGGCCCCAGCGCTCGACACGCACCGGGATGAGGCCGAAGTCCTCCTTGGCGAAGTCCTCGGTCGCCTCCATCTCCGGGCAGGCCCGGAGGGAGCCATCGAGCCCGTAGGTCCAGCCGTGGTATCGGCACTGGAGGGACTTTCGGTTGCCCTTGGTCAGCGCCACCTGTCCGGCACGATGCCGGCACACGTTGTAGAAGGCGCGCAGCGCGCCATCGGTCCCGTGGGTGATGACGACCGGCTCGTCCAGCACGGTCACGGGCACGAAGTCACCGACTCGCTGGAGCTCGTCGGCGCGGGCCACGAGCTGCCACGTCCGGCCGAAGACCCGCTCCTTCTCGCGCTCCAGGATCTCCGCGTCCAGGTAGTAGCGCGCCGGCAGGGTCGCCGCTCGGCTGAGCGGGGTGGAGGGGATCGTGGTGGTCATCCGCGGAGTCTACCGGCGCGCGGCGAGCTGTCGACCGCCCGGAGACCGGGAAGCCTTGCCGCTCGTCGCCCGGAAGTGCTACAACACGCGGGTCGAATGAAGGATCGGGCCGCGCGCCCGCACGGAGGACTCGATGAACAAGTGGCGACGTTGCGTCGCGCTGCCCATCGCGACGCTCGTCCTGGCCGCATGCCAGGGAGGCGCCGCCGACATCACGAACGTGGTGTGCGTTGGAGAGGCGACGACCTATCTGGACTGGCTGAACGGCGACTTCCAGCCGGACGAGCAGGATACGATCGGGCAGGCCGATGAGGCTGGAGATCTGCTGGAGACCGTGCGCGATCGCGGGACGCTGCTGATCTCGACCGATGCGAACTACGAGCCGCAGTCGTTCCTGCAGCCCGATGGGACGTTTGTCGGCTTCGACATCGACGTCGGGACCGAGATCGCTGAGCGCCTCGGCGTCGAAGCCGAGTTCATGCACGTGGATTGGGACGCCATCACCGCGGGCAGCTGGTCGGGGCGCTGGGACATCAGCGTGGGCTCGATGACGATCACCACCCCGCGCAAGGAGATCCTGAGCTTCACGCGGCCGTACTACTACGCGCCGGCGTACCTCGCCGCCAGCGATCGCTCGGGCGTCGACTCGACCGACGACCTCGAATTCGAGCTTCCCGAGGGAGGCGAGGCAACGACCCTGACCACCGATGCGAACTGCATCGAGGCGATCGAAGCAGGTCGAACCGAGTTCGACCTGGTCATCACCTCGGGCACGGTCATCGACGGGGCCATCGATGCCGATTCGCCGATCGTGAAGATCGGTGAGCCGATCTTCACCGAGAACCTCGCGGTCGCGCTCGACCAGAGCGGCGAGCCGCACGAGGCGCTGCTCTACGAGATCGATCGGATCATCGGTGAGATGCACGAGGACGGCACGCTGACGCAGCTCAGCGAGGAGTGGTTCGGCGAGGACCTGACCCAGGACCCGTCGGGCAGCTGAGCCCGGAGGGACACGCGCGACGCTCAAGGGCGGGGCCACGCGACCCCGCCCTTGAGTCGTCCGCCAGGAGGTGACCCGATGACGGCAGCCACTGGCCCGTCGGACGCGGGAGCGATCGTCGCGCAGCTGGAGGAGCATCGCCGGCGTGCGCGGACGGCGTTCCGCGTGAAGTCGCTCGGCATGTGGGCGGTCCTCATCGGGGCCCTGATCGGCTACCTGTGGGCCACCGGGAATATCGACACGGAGTTCATCGGGCTGTGGGGCCCCTTCATCCTGGGTGGCGCCGGAGTGACCATCCTGCTCTCGGTCGTCTCGATCATCCTCGCCACGATCCTCGCCATCTTCGGCGCCATGGGCCGTCTTTCGCGGAACCCGTACGTGAGCGGCGTGGCGGGTCTGTACGTCTCGCTCGTCCGCGGCACCCCGCTGATCGTGCAGATCTTCTTCATCTACTTCGGGCTGCCACAGGTGGGCATCGTGCTGCCCTCGATCCCCGCCGGCATCATGGCCCTGAGCTTCAACTACGGCGCCTACATGACCGAGATCTTCCGGGCCGGTATCCAGGCGGTGCCCGGCGGGCAGCGCGAGGCCGCACAGTCGCTCGGCATGCAGGAACGCCACGTGATGAGCCGCATCGTCCTCCCACAGGCCTTTCGCATCGTGATCCCGGCCATCGGCAACGACTTCGTCGCGATGATCAAGGACTCGGCGCTCGTCTCTACGATTGCGGTCCAGGAGCTGCTGTGGCGCGCCAGCCAGGTCGGGACGCAGAACTTCCGATCCCTCGAGGCGCTGCTCATCGCAGCCGGCGTGTACTGGGTCCTGACGATCGTCTTCAGCTACTTCCAGGAGCGGCTGGAGCGACGCATGGCGCGGGGGGACCGGTGACCGGGCCCCGACAACCCCCTGACGTCACCTCGCTGGCCTCGGCGCGCAGCGGCTACGACCTCGGCACGAAGCTTCCCGAACACCTCGGGGAGCCGATCGTCCGCGTCGAGCGCCTCGAGAAGTACTTCGGCAGCAACCACGTGCTTCAGGGCATCGACCTGGAGGTGCGGCAGCGCGAGGCCGTGATGATCATCGGCCGGTCCGGGTCGGGAAAGACAACGCTCCTGCGCTGCATCAACTTCCTCGAGGAGCCGACGGTGGGCTCCGTGGAGGTGGACGGCGTTCGCGTGGACGCCGACCCCCTGCACAGTCGCAACCGCCGGTACCAGGAGCAGATCCGCCAGATTCGGATCCGGACCGGCATGCTCTTCCAGGAGTTCAACCTGTTCCCGCACATGTCCGTACTGGCCAACTGCATCGAGGCGCCGACGCGCGTGCTGGAGCTCTCACGCGACGAGGCCGTCGACCGCGCTGAGCGCTACCTGGACGTGGTGGGGCTCAGCGACAAGCGGGACGAGTACCCCGCGCGCCTCTCGGGCGGACAGAAGCAACGCGTGGCGATTGCCCGAGCACTCGCCATGGAGCCCAAGGTCCTGCTCTTCGACGAGCCAACCTCCGCGCTCGACCCCGAGCTGATCGGCGAGGTCCTCAACGTGATGGAGAATCTCGCGCATGCCGGCACCACGATGATCGTGGTCACGCACGAGATGCATTTCGCGGAGGAGGCGGCCGACCGCGTCGTCTTCATGGAGAACGGCGTGATCATCGAGCAGGGCCCTCCGGAGCAGCTGCTGCGCGACCCGCGGCACGAGGCGACCATCCGCTTCCTTCGTCGGTTCATCGACCGGTAGCCGACGGGACGAACGTACTGGTGCGCCGCATGGTGCGCGCGAGCACCATGTCCGCGTGGAAACGACCGCCCCCGCCCACGCGGGACTCACCCGGCGTGCGGCCCTGTCCCGCCTCGGGACGAGGGCGTGGCGTGGCGTTCGGACGCTGATCGAGCCGCGCTCGGTCGTCCTCTTCATCGTCGTGGCGCTGTCCTACGGGATCACGGCGCGGATGAGCCTGCTGTTCATCGTCGAGCCGCAGCACGTCGCCGGCATCTGGCCGCCCGCCGGAATCGCGCTCGGCGCCCTGCTGGTCAATCCGCCGCGCCGCTGGCCGCTCATTGCGTCCGGGGTGGCGCTGGCCGTCGCCGCGGCCAACCTGGTCAACGGCCTCGACGGCCTGGTGACCATCGGCTTCGTCATCGCCAACGTGGCGGAAGCCCTGCTCGCGGCCATCCTGCTTCGACGGCTGGGGTTCACCACGCTTGGCACGCTGCGAGGCGTCGCCGTCTTCACCGCCGTCGCCGGGGTGGGCGCACCGATGATCGGCGCGGCGATCGGCGCGACCTCGGTATCGACCGCCGTGGGCGTGCCGGTCTTCCCGGCCTGGGTCACCTGGGCGCTCGCCGATGCCGGCGGCACACTCGCCATCGCCCCGGTCGTCCTCGTCGCACGATCGACCCTCCAGCTGCCGCCTCTCCGGTGGCGACAGACCCTCGAAGTGGCTGGACTCGCATCGGCGCTCGTCGTGATCGCCGTCCTCTCATTCCTGCCGGTCGGGCTGCCGATCCAGCTGGCCTCCTATCCCACCTTCCTGTTCCTCGTTCTGGCTGCCGTGCGATTCGGAATCGTCGGCGCCGCGCTGTCGACCTTCAGCCTCACCGTGATCGCCATGGCCGGCACCATTGCAGGGTTCGGGCCGATCGCGCAGCTGAATGCGAACCCCACGATCCATGTCGGTCAGGCTCAGATCTTCGTGGCGGCGGCGTTCCTCACCGCATTCGTGACCGCGGCCGCCGTGGCCGAGCGGCGCGTCGCGGCCGCAGCCCTGGCGGATGAGATGCGCGTCGAGGCGGAGCGCTCGTCGATCAACGCGCGTCTGACGACCTTCGCGCACGACATCTCGCGATCGCTGGAGGAGGAGCCCCTCTTCCAGCACATCGTGCATGCCGCCGCCGAGGTGCTTCGGGTCGACGTGGTGCAGCTCACGGTGGCCGACGGTAGCGGGACCCACCGGGTGGTCGCGGCCATCGGGGCGCCCAACGTCATCGGGCGCGCCGTTCCGCTCGGCGAGGGCGTGACCGGGGTGGTGGTCCGCGACGGCGGTCCCCTCACCGTTGAGCGTCAGGCACCCTCAAAGCGCCCGGAAGGGTGGGAAGCGGTCATGCCGGAGTCCGACCTCGCCATCACCAGCGCCCCGATCGTCCGCGATGGTGGGGTGGTCGCCACCCTGAGCCTCGCGCGGGCCACCGAAGGAGGCGCATTTCGCCCCGACGAGGTCCGGGCCGTCACCATGATGTGCGGGCTCAGCGCGCTGGCCCTCGCCAACGCCGTGGAGTTCGGACGCGTCCATGAGCGCTCGGTGAGCGACGAGCTGACCGGCGTGCCCAATCGGCGCTACTTCAACATGGCGTTCGAGCAGCTCTCCGCCCAGCGGCTACGGCAGACGCCCGACACCCGGCTCCACGTCTCGGCGATCATGTTCGATCTCGACCACTTCGGCGCCCTGAACAAGGAGCGCGGGCACGCGACCGGTGACGTGGTGCTGGCGGCGTTCGGCAGCCTGCTCGCAAACCGGCTGCGACGGGCCGATGTCGTCGCGCGCTACGGCGGCGAGGAGTTCGTTGCGCTGCTGGTCGGGACCGATCGCGCGGGAGCCATGCTCGTGGCGGAGGACGTCCGGACGGCCTTCGCCTCCAGCGACATGAAGGGGGCCGACGGCGACCCGATCCGGTGCACGGTGAGCGCGGGCGTCGCGACGATCACCCCTGGCGATCGCTCGCTCAACGAGCTGCTCGGGACCGCCGACGTTGCACTCTCGATGGCGAAGCGTGCCGGACGGAACCAGGTCGCATCGGCCTGAGGAGGTCGGTCAGACCTCGACCGGCGGAAGATTGCGCCGGTCCTCGGCCCTCCGACGCAGCGGGAACACGACGTCGCGGATGATGACGTCGACCACCGCCACGACCGGGATGGCGATGATGCCGCCGACAATCCCCGCCAGTGAGGTCCCCGCCACGACGGCGAGCAGCACGACCACGGCCGAGAGGTTGACGACCTTGCCCTGGATGTAGGGCGTGATCACCGATCCCTCGAGTTGCTGCAGAACCGTCACCCAGACCGCCATGAGCAGCGCCGCCAGTGGCGAGATGGTGAGCGACACGAGCACGATCAACCCACCGGCGATGAAGGCCCCCGCCATGGGGATCGCGGCGGTGACGAAGGAGAGGGCGCCGAGCGGCACGGCGAACGGGATCGGCTCGCCGTCGAGGAACAGGCCGACCGCCACGAGGCCCGCGAAGGAGCCGACGCCGATGACGGTCATAACCAGCAACTGGCCGCGGACATAGGCGCCGAGCTTCAGCAGCGCCCGGCGGGCCGAGTCGAGCACCGCCTCACGATCCGGTTCCTCCACGAAGTTCATCAGGTAGCCGCGCGCCCGATCGCGCTCGAGGGAGATGAGCGCCGACAGGAAGATCACGATCACCAGGTTGGCGAGGATCGAGGCCGCGGTCAGCGGAATGCTGAGCAGCGACCCGAACTCCGGCAGGCCGTCGCCGGTGCCGGCGGTCAAGGTGTCGATCAGCTCCTCGCCTGTTCCCGCACCCGCAATCCCGTCGATGAGGTCGATCGCGCCGGCTCGCAGGTCGTCGGCGATGCGCGGGAAGTCATCGACAAGGTCGACCGCCTGCCGGATGAGCGGCGGGAAGATCAGGAAGATGGTGAGGGCGAACGCGCCGATGAGCAGCACGTAAGAGACGACCACCGCCAGGATCCGCGGCAGGAGGCGCTCGAAGATCCGCACCACGCCGTACATGCCCGCGGCCAGCAGGACCGCGAGGAAGATCAGGATCAGCAGCAGGCGCAGCTCGTACACGAGGTACGCGGCGAACGCGACGCCCAGAACCACTAGGCTGGCCCGGAACGCGATGCCGGCCACGCTGCGCGGCTCGGCGGACTGGATGACCGGCGTGCGGCGGATCGGGTCAGCGGGTGCCGATCCCATGACGCGTCCCACGGTGTTGCGCCACAGCGCCCCGGGCAGGCCGGCGAGGAACGAGAGCAGGCGGTTGATCATCTGAAGCCATTGTGCACGCCCCGCGCCTATCAGGAGCCCCGGCTCACTCCATAGACCTCGGAGCGCGGCAGGCGGGCGGCCTCGTCCTGCGGGCGCACATGCTGCTTCGCGGGTCGAAGGGCGGCCGGCTGGTCGGCCGGTGTGCCTCCCTCGCGATCGATGAGCCAGCGCAGGCCCACCGCGGTCAGCGTCGCGCCACCGGCGGCCCCGGGCTCGATGAACGGGACCACGACCATCCGCCGGCGACCAAGCGACTCGACGGCCAGCTGCAGGCGAGTGGGCTCGACCGCGAGCTCCTCGGCGAGCGGCCCGAGCTCCACGGTGCGGTTCGGTCGCTGGCGGAGCGCGCGCAGGATGGCGGCGTCGAGCTGCGCGCCGTCGATCGGCGCGTCGCCGGCGGACGGAACCATTGCCGTGGCGGCGGTCGCACCGGCCTCCGCGGCGACGGTGGTATCCGGGTCGCCCTGCTCGACGGGCGTGCGGCGGGATCGCTTGGTGGTCATCGGGCGACAGGATAGCAAGCGGGACGTAGACTGCGGCGGCCATGGCCGAGATCGACCCGTACGCCGTCCTCGGGGTGCCCCGCACGGCGACGCGTGAGGAGGCCGCCCGGGCCTACCGCGCCCTGGCGAAACAGCACCATCCCGACAGCGGTGCGCCGCCCAGCACGACCATGGCCCGCATCAACGAGGCGTGGTCGATCCTTAGCTCACCCGGCCGGCGGGCCGGCTGGGACCAGGCGCACACGGTGGTTCGAGCGCCGCACTGGGCCGCAACCCCGCCGAGCGCCCCGCAGCGCCCGGAGCGGCCGGTCGCTCCCTCGCCGTCTCGGCTGGACTCGGGCTGGGCGGCCTTCGCCGTCGTCGCGGTGGTGGCAGTGCTCGTCGGCGGCGCGATGATCGCCCTGGCCCAGGTCGCAGGTCCCCCGAACCATCGGGCGACCTTCGAGAGTGACGAGCTGCGGTTCGTATACCCGTCGGACTGGATCGTCGAGCCGGGCGCTCCGAGCGAGGCGGAGGAGCGTCACCGGGTCGTGGCGCACCTCGTGACGTTCTTCGTCGACGGCCGCCTCTGCACCAGCTTCGCCCGTCCCTGCACGATCGAGCCGGAGGACATCCCGGCCGGCGAGGCGTCGATTGTCATCACGGCGTGGGACGGCGGCACGCCGCCGGTGCCCGATCCGGTCGTCAACCGACCGGCGGGCCTGGACGCCGATGCGATCATCGGCGGCCGGCCGGCGGCGTTCTATCAGCGCGAGATCGACGAGGACACGACCGTGCTCTGGTGGCAGCTCAGCCCACCGGACTTCCCGAACGGGTGGATCGAGGTGACGGCCGTCCTGCGGGGCATCGTGCTCGAGGAGACGGGCGTGCGCTCGGACATCGAGCAGGTACTGGACGGGCTGGAGTTCCGCGAGTAGCGCTCCGGATGGCTCAGAGTCGGGAATGAGCGGAGGCTATGCTGCCAACATGAGCCGGCGGCACATGGTGATCGAGCTTCGCAGCATCTCCGAACCGGCGGGCGCCACGCGCCCCGGCGTGCGCCACCCGACCGAAGCCGACATCGAGGCGCTTGCCGCCCTCATGCTGGATGCGTACCGCGGGACCGTCGACGCCGATGGTTCGGAGACCATCGAGGACGCACGCACCGAGGTTCGCGGCTACTTCGACGGCCGCAGCGGCGCGCCGATGCCTGACCGCAGCTACGTGGTGCACGACGGTGAGCGACTGGTGAGCGCCGTGCTCGTCTCGAGGTTCGAGGGGATGCCGCTCCTGGCGTACGCGATGACGGCGCCGACACACAAGGGGCGCGGGCTGGCCTCCGCGCTGACCCACCGCGTACTGCGTTCCCTCCACACTGCGGGCGATGCGCAGATGCAGCTGTGGGTCACGGCCGGCAATGCCGATGCGGAGCACATCTACGAGCGCATCGGCTTCCGGGATGTCGGGTCCGGCCCACTGGAGAGGGAACTTCCAACTCGCGACCATTAGGCTCGGGCACCGAGGAATGGCTGACGTTCTTCGACGACGGCGAGGGCAACACCCTTGCGCTCATTGCGCGCGTACAGCCGAGCTAGGCGAGCCGCTCCTCGACACCGGAGCGGAGCTCGACCGACACCGACACGCCGGCGGCGCGCCGGACCTCCTCGCCCAGCCGGTCGTCCCAGGCGACGCGATCCGGCAGCCGGATGGACCGGGTTGCACCCGCGACCGAGAGCGTCAGCACGACCGACAGCGGACCTGGCCGGCCGGAGAGGGCGCCCTTGACCGACTCGATCGCACCGAGCAGGCGCTCCGCCGGGACGTCCTCCCCCATCCCGACCGCCACCATGGCGGCGGAGGCCACGGGCGCGGCGTGCAACGGCACCGCGTCACGCGGGGCCGGGGGATCCTCACCCGGTGCCGGCGCGCCGACGGCTGCCGAGAGCGCCTCCCCCGCCGGCTCCGGCTCCGGTTCGGCAACCGCCACGGCCACCGGGGGCGCCGGCTCGACCGGCACCGCCTGCCGCGATGACGAGCCGCCGTTCCACACGCCCTGCGCACGGTCGCTGCTGCCCCCGTTGCCGCCATTACCGGCGTTCCAGCGACGACTACCGCGGGCGGCCAGCAGCCGATCGCGCTCGGCACCGAAGGCCGCGGCGCCCATCCGGACGGCGTCATCCCAGGCATGCACCGCCTCGCACAGGAGCTGCGGCGAGTCGTCGCGGCGGTCGATGCGGCCGGTGACGAGCACGACGGAGTCATCGGTCCACGCATTGGCGGTCTGCTCGAAGACCTTCGGGAACACGACGACCTCGACCGATCCCTGGAGGTCCTCCAGCGTGGCCACCAGCATCGTGGATCCGGCTCGGGTCACCACGCGGCGCGAGGACAGGATGATCCCGCCCAGCGTGACCTTCGCCTGGTCCTCCTCCTCCGCGAGATCGCCGGTGTAGGCGGTCACGTAGTCCGGCAGCTGGTCGGCGATGTCGCCCAGCGGATGCTCCGAGAGGTAGAGGCCGATGAGCTCCTTCTCCCAGCGCAGGCGCTCGCGCCGCGGGATCTCCTCCCCACCGTCGAGGAAGGCGACTGGCGCATCGTCGGGGATGGCGAACAGGTCGAACAGCGTCGACTGGCCGGCGGCCACGTCGCGCTGGTGCCGCTGGCCGGACTCCAGGGCAACGTCCAGCGCGGCCAGCAACGCCCCGGCCGTCCCGAGCCCGCTCATGGCGCTGGCCTTGATCAGCGACTCGACCACGCGCTTGTTCACGGTCCGCAGGTCCACCCGCCGGCAGAAGTCGTCCAGGGAGCGGAACGGACCAGGCTCCTCCCCGCCGTCGCGCACGGCGACGATCGCCTCGATGGCGCCCTCGCCCACGTTCTTGATGGCCGAGAGGCCGAACCGGATGGCCTGCGGGGCGCCGTCGGCATCGGTCTCGACGGTGAACGGCGCGAATGAGCGCTGCACGTCAGGCGGCAGCACCTCGATCGCCAGGTGCCGGCACTCGGCGATCACGGCGGCGACCTTCTCCGCGCGGCCGCTGAACCCGTTCAGCACCGCGGTCATGAACTCGATCGGGTAGTTCGCCTTGAGGTAGGCCGTCTGGTAGGCGATCAGCCCGTAGCACGTGGCGTGGGCCTTGTTGAATCCGTAGCGGGCGAAGGGCTCGAACTCGGCGAAGACCTTGTCGACGATCTGCGGGGCAATCCCCTTCTGCCGCGCCCCGGCCTTGAACTTCGCCTCGTGCTGGCGGAGGACGTCCTCCTTCTTCTTGCGGATCGCGTAGCAGAGGTTGTCGGCCTCGGGACCGGTGTAGTCCGCCATCGCGATGGCGGCAGTCATGATGTCCTCCTGGTAGACGAAGATCCCGTACGTGTCCTTCAGCGCCGGCTCGAGCGCTGGGTGGAGGTAGGACACCGGCTCCTCGCCGTGCTTGCGGCGGATGTAAGCGGGGATGTTCGCCATCGGGCCGGGGCGGAACAGGGCGACCATGGCCGCCAGGTCGCGCACCTCGGTGGGCTTGAGCTCCTTGACGTATCGGCGCATGCCGGAGCCCTCCAGCTGGAACACGCCCATCGTGTCGCCACGCCCCAGAAGCTCGAACGTCTTCGTGTCGTCGAGCGGGAGCGTGTCGACGTCCAGGCGCACGCCCCGGTGCTTCTCCACCAGGTCGACCGCATCGGCCAGGATCGTGAGGTTGATGAGGCCCAGGAAGTCGAACTTCAGGAGGCCGAGCGCCTCGCAGGCATGCATCTCGAACTGGGTCATGGTGGTCTTGCCGTCGGTCGCGCGCTGAAGCGGCATGATCTCGGTCAGCGGCTCGCGGCTGATCACGATCCCGGCCGCATGGGTGCTCGCATGGCGCGACACGCCTTCCAGTTGCTTCGCGATGCCGATGAGCTTGTCGACGCGCTCGTCCCCCGCCATGAGCTCGCGCAGCGGCGGGGAGGTCTCGACGGCACGATCGAGCGAGATGTTGAGCTCGTTCGGGACCGCCTTCGCCACCCGATCGGCCTCCGCGTAGGTGAGGCCCATGGCGCGGCCGACGTCGCGGATCGCGGCCTTGGCCCCGAGCGTCCCGAAGGTGATGATCTGCGCCACCCGGTCGTCGCCGTACTTGCGCGTGACGTACTCGATGACCTCGTCCCGGCGCGAGTCCTGGAAGTCGATGTCGATGTCCGGCATCGTCACCCGGTCGGGGTTGAGGAAGCGCTCGAACGGGAGGCCGTACTCGAGGGGGTCAACCGGCGTGATGCCCAGGGAGTAGGTGACGATCGATCCGGGCGCCGAGCCCCGGCAGGTGATCATGATCCCCTGCTCTCGGGCGAAGCGGGTGAAGTCGGCCACGATGAGGAAGTACGCCGAATACCCCATCCGGTCAATGATCCCGAGCTCGTAGTCGAGCCGATTCCGCACCTCGTCGGTGACGCGTCCGTATCGGACCTCCAGCCCTCGCTCGCACTCCCTGCGCAGCCACGACGCCTCCGTCTCTGTGACGGGCACCTCGAAGTGCGGCAGGCGCAGGCCCTCGTAGTCGAGGTTGACCTCGCACTGCTCGGCGATGCTCAGGGTGTTGTCGAACGCGTCGGGCAGCTCGCTGTTGAAGAGCCGACGCATCTCCGATGCGGACTTCAGGTAGAACTCGTTGTTCTCGAAGCGCATCCGCCCCGGCGTGTCGACGTTGCTCGCGGTCTGGATACAGACCAGCAGGTCGTGCGCCTCGTACTGCTCGGGATGCGTGTAGTGCGTGTCGTTCGTCGCCACCAGCGGCAGGTTGTGCTTGCGAGCCAGCTCGACAAGCTGCGGATGGAGCCGGCGCTGGTCGTCGATCCCGTGCTCCTGGACCTCGATGAAGAAGTTCCCGTCGCCCAGGATGTCGCGGTACTCCATCGCCGCCTTCGCAGCCGCGGCCTCGTCACCCTGCCCGAGGCGCTTCAGCACCTCCCCGCCAAGACAGGCCGATGTGCCGATGAGTCCCTCGCTGTGCTTCGCCAGCAGCTCCTTGTCGAAGCGCGGCTTGTAGTAGTAGCCGTCGAGATGCGCGGCGGTCGTCAGGGCCAGCAGGTTCCGGTAGCCGACGTCGTTCTTCGCCAGCAGCACCATGTGGTGGTAGTCGGCGTCCTGCTTGCCCTCCTTCTGGGTCATCCCCCGCGGGCTGATGTAGGCCTCCACGCCGATGATCGGCTTGATCCCGGCCTTCTTCGCCGCGGCGTAGAACGGGATGACCCCGTACATGCTCCCGTGGTCGGTCAGCGCCAGGGCCGGCATGCCCTGGTCGGCGACCCGCTGCGTCATCTCCGGTATGCGGCTCAGACCGTCGAGCAGACTGAACTCGGAATGGACGTGGAGGTGGACGAAGTCGCCGTCCCGGCTCGGATCAGGGGCTCGCTGGGTCACTCAGCCATGGTGCCAGAAGGAAAGCCCATCAAGAGCAACCATGCGGCGACGTGAGGTCCCCGCGGTCTTCCGGCGTCCCTTGCGCCACTGTCAAGTCTCTCCCAAATAGAGACGTCCTCAGGGACTACCGCGCTGCGGCAAATTCGAGGCGCATGACGGGGCGGGACCGATAAGTTCGGCCGATCTCCTCGAAACCAGCTGCCTTGAACATACCGAGCGTTCCGGTAAAGAGGGCCGACCCAGACACATTCGACGCCTGGAGTCGGCCAACATCAACAGGGTGGCCCTCAAGTGCTGATGCTCCGTTCCGGCGTGCGTGGTCGACCGCCGCGCCAAGCAGAGCCATCCCGACGCCGGTGCCGCGCTGCTCGCGGCGGACCACGAAGCAGGTCACCCACCACGCATTCTCATCCTCGACGAGAATTCGGCGTAGCGCCCGGTTGTTCAGCACGCCGGGGAGTGTCCGCCGCGGCACAACACGGGTCCATCCGACGGGCTCGTCATCAACGTAGGCGAGAAGCCCTAGTGGGACGCTGGCGGCATGGAGCTCGTTCTGGAGTGCATCCCGGTTGGTCGGAGCGTCATGCGCGCGGAACCGCTGGCACCAGCACGATGCGGGGTTCGACGCCTGCCGCCCGAAGGCAGCTACTACGTCCTTCCAACGATCCTGGGTCGCCGGCTCGATGCGCACGCTCACGAAGGCCTCTCATAGCACATTCTCGGGGTCGCAAGGCGAGTGACTGACCCGGCGGCACAATGCCGCTTGCCCACGTCGTCGTCCCATTGGCCGCTGGAGGCGACCCTCGATGTGGGCGAACTGGCCCTTCGAGAGGTCAAACCGCGGGCCAATACATGCCGAACCGAGGTTCCCTGATGGGCGCGCCAACAGTTCCCGCACCACAAGAAGTACCCGGGCAACCCATACGGAGAAGTAGATGACGGGGCCCTGCCGATGCATCCCCCTCAGACGTGTTGGTCGAGCAGGATCGGATTGCCGTCGGGGTCGATGACCATGAGGCTGGCCGGGCCTGACCCGGACTCATCGGCCTCCATGGAGGGCTGGATGCCGGCCGCCTTCAGGCGACGCTGGATCTCACGGACATCGGTGAAGTCGGGCAGGGTAGCGCCATCGGCGTCCCAGCCGGGATTGAAGGTGAGCGTGTTGCGCTCGAACATCCCCTGGAACAGGCCGATGACCGCCGCGCCGTTCCGGAGGATGAGCCAGTTCTCCGCCTGGTCGCCGCCCATCACCGAGAAGCCGAGCTTCTCGTAGAAGTCGCGCGATGCCGCGATGTCCTTCACGGTGAGGCTCACGGAGAAGGTGCCGAGGGGTAGCGCGGTTTCGGTTGCCATGTCCCAAGCGTAGGCGCCACGCTAGGCCGTGACTTGCCGAATCTTGCGAAGCCCGACTACGTCGACCGGGTGAACCGGGCGATCGACCACGTGACCGCGCACCTCGATGAGCCGATGCAGCTCGAGGAGGTCGCGCGGGTCGCCGGGTTCTCGCCGTACCACTTCCATCGGATCTTCCAGGCGCTCGTCGGCGAGACGCTTCACGACTTCACGACCCGCGTCCGGCTCGAGCGGGCGGTGTACCTCATGGCGCATCGGGATCGGCCACGGCTGACCGATGTCGCACTGGCAGTCGGCTTCGGCTCGAGCTCCGCCTTCTCGCGCGCCTTCCGCCAGCGGTTCGGCGTCCCACCGCGCGAGTTCGACGTGGCGGCCTTCCGGCGCGACGGCCTCGGCCGGCTGATCGACACGCTCCCCGACCCGGATCGGCTCACCCGCCTTCCCGAGGCCGACGATGCGGAACGGTTCGAGGTCCGCGTGCGTGACATGCCCGCCCGTCGCGTTGCCTACCTCCGGGTCTTCCGTCCCTACGAGGGTGACGGCGTGCAGTCGGCGCTCACTCGCCTCATGGCGTGGGCCAATGCGCGTGGCCTCGCCGGCGGCCAGTGGCTCGGCTACCAGTGGGACGACCCGACGATCGTGCCGCTCGAGCAGTGCCGCTACGACGTCGCCCTCGAGGTGCCACCGGCCGCGGAGCTTGACGGCGACGTGAGCGAGGCCATCTTCCCGCCGATGCGCGTCGCCGAGATCGAGATCGCCGGGCCCATCGAGCTCGAGCTCGAGGCGCTCGAGTGGCTGTACGCCAGCTGGCTGCCGCGAAGCCGATACGTCCCGGACCACCAGCCGGGCTTCGAGGCCTGGAATGGGATTCCGTTCGCCCACGGCGAGACCCACTTCGAAGTGCGGTTGCAGCTGCCGGTCATCCCATCCGACCGGGCGCCGTAGCCGCCGGCGAAACGCGTTGACACCCGCCCGGGCCGCCGGACACTGCGGGCGAAGGGAGGGACCGATGGCACCCGCTGGGGCGGCGGCATCGTCCCCGATCCGCCGCTGATCGGCGCCGGGATTGCCGCGTTCCTCGTCTGGATCGTCTTGCTCGTGAGACTGAACCTGAAGCTGACCTGACGGCCCCCGGCGCGAGTCAGTCGCTGATGCGGTCGCGGTCCGCGACGGCCATCATCGTCGCGGTCAGCAATGCGATCAGCTTCTCCTTCCCATCGCTCACGGCGTACACCTCCGACTGAGCGACCGTGAGGGTCCGCCCGGCCTTCACGACTCGGCCCCGAGCGACGATCAGGTCGCCCACCGCCGGCGCGAGCAGGTTGATCTTGAACTCGGTGCTGAGCACGCCTGTGCCGGCCGGCATCAGCGTGAGTGCCGCGTAGCCGGCCGCCGAGTCGGCGATGGCCGTCACGGCTCCCGCGTGCACGAACCCGTGCTGCTGCGAGATGGCTGGGTCTGGTCGGAGCGATATCTCGACGGCACCCGGCGCGATCGACTCGATCCTCGCACCAAGCGTGCGCATGAGGCCCTGCCTGTCGAAGCTGGAGCGCACCCTCGCATCGGCATCGGTGGCTTCGGAGGTGTCCTGCTTCACGAGCCGATGGTAATGGGTCGGGGCCAGTCGAACGGATCGGCCAGGTCGCGGACGAGGTACACGATGTCGCCGGCGTCGTCGGGGACCGTGCGATCCCGCCGGAACCCCAGCTTCTCGAGCACCCGCAACGACGGCGCGTTCCACGCTCGGACCGTCGACCACAGGCGGCGTCGACCCGTCGCGGCAGCGGCGACGACGAGGGCCTGTGCCGCCTCGGTCGCGTAGCCATGACCGTGGAACCGCTGCAGCAGCTCGTAGGCGATCTCCGGCTCGTCCACGGTGGCACGCCCCACGACCAGCGCGCAGTAGCCGATCGTGTCGCCCTCGGCACGACGATCGATCGCACGAGCGCCAAGGCCGATGTCCTCGGTCGCGTCGCGGAATCGAGCGAGGCGCACCATCGACTCCTCGAGCGTCAGCTTCTCCTCGCCGCGTTCGCCGATCAGCTCTCGGTACCACGCGGCATCGCGCTCATCGCGGACCCGGAGCGTCAGCCGCTCGGTTTCGACGACCGGCGCCAGCGGTTTCCAGGTCACTGGTCGCCAAGTGGCTCGGCAAGGCCGACGAGAATGCCTTCCGGCCCGCGCATGTAGCAGAGCCGGTACGCGTTCTCGTACTGCACGATTTCGTCGACGAGCTCCGCGCCGTGGCGCTCGAGGCGCGCTACGACATCGTCGAGGTCGGAGACCGCGAACATGACCCGTCGATAGCCGACGGCATTCACCGTCGACGGACCGGGCTCGGGTCGAACGGCCTGAGGCGTGTCGAACCTGTCGAGCTCGATGCGACCGTGGCCGTCGGGCGTCCGCATCATGGCGATCTCCCCGCGCGTGCCGTCGATGCCGATGGTTCGATCCACCCACGGTCCCTCGATCGGCATCCTGCCCTCCAGCTCCATCCCGATCTCGGTGAAGAAGGCGATCGCGCGGTCCAGGTCCTCGACCACGAGGAGGACGTTGTCCATCCGCAGCAGCGTCATCTCGGGGGGTTGCTCGTCCGTGTCCTGCCCATGCGATCAGGACGGTCCGCCGCCCGACAACGCATCGGCCAGCGCGAACTCGCCGAACCAGTGGCCGGTGACGAGGTCCCCCGTGCCGGTCAACCGATAGCCGGCCGTGCCCATCTCGCTCACGATCTGACGCGGCGATGTCGCATGGTCGCCGCGCCACCGCGCCAGCACGCCCTCCCGGCGCGCCTCGAGTATGACCAGCCGTCCGCCCGGCCGGAGGTAGGCCCGCGCCGCGGCGAAGTAGCTCGTCGGATCGGGCAGGTGGTGGTACGTCGCCGAGACGAAGAGCAGGTCGACGCGCTCCGGTACCTCGAGGCGATCACGGGGCACCTCGACCACGGTGAGCGTGGTGATGCCTCGTTCGTCGGCTTCCTGGCGGAGCTCCTGGAGCGTGTCACGGCTCGCGTCGAGCGCGTAGAGGCGTCCATCGGGCTCCACGGCGCGGGCCATCGGGAGCGTGAAATGACCGTATCCCGGGCCCAGGTCGGCCACGACCATGCCGGGCAGGAGGCCCAGGACGGCGACGACCGCGTCCGGATCGCGCAGCCGATCCTCGCGCGTGCCACCGGCGTACAGCCAGCGGCGAATCGGTCCCGGCAGCCGATCGAACACGCTCAGTCGAAGTCGAAGATTCCGCGGCCGGCCGAGAACTGGAGCACCAACCCGCAGCTCCGACAGATCTGGAGCACGAGCTTGTGGCTCGTGATCCCCCATCGGCTGTCCAGCCGACCCTGCTCCCGATCGAACGACGTGCCGCCGCACAGCGGGCACTTCAGCACCGGCTTGGCGGTCTGCTCCGCCTGCTCCCAGGTCATCGTGGCGTCCTCACCTGTCTCACCGTCTAGCGCGCTCCAATGCTGATGATGTTGCCTTCCGGATCCTTCAGCCAGGCCATCTTCTGCCCGGTGGCATCGGTCGCGATCCCGTCCACGGTGCGGAACGCCTCGCCGTAGTCGTAGTGCTCGAACTCCGCCCCGCGGGACTTGAGCTCGCCGACGGTCGCCTCCACGTCGGGCACCTGGAGGGTGAGCGCGGTCGCCTGGTTCGTCCCCGCGTGCTGCGAGGGATAGAGCATCAGGCGGGTGCCTCCGATCTCGTACCAGACGTCCCCGCTGTGCGTGATCTCAGCGGGCTCGAGCTGCAGGACCGATGCGTACCACGCCTTGGCGCGCTCGATGTCGGATGCCGGGAGCGTCGCGGCGAACTTCATGTGGTTCAAGCCTCGTGTGGCCATCTCTGCGGATGGCAGCCTCCAGCGTAGCGGGCGGCCCCCATCATGTCCCGATGCATGACGACGGCTGCTTCGGCAAGGAAGTCGCGGCCCGTTACGACGACGCCGGCCCGATGTACGACCCGACGCTCCTCGAGACAACCACTGGATTCCTGGCGGATCTCGCTCACGATGGACCCGCCCTCGAGTTCGCCATCGGCACCGGACGGTCGCCCTGCCGATCGACGCGCGCGACGTGCGGGTTAGTGGCATCGAGCTTTCGCGCGCCATGGTCGACCGGATGCGATCCACGCCGGCGGGGACGCGATCGAGGTCGCCATCGGCGACATGGCGACGGCCGTGGCTACGGCGAGCAGGGTCGTATCGGCTCGTGTACCTCGTCTACACACCATCGGCCCCCGGCGACCCAGGATGCGCAGGTTGCGTGGCTTCCGGGAGTGGCCGCCCACCGGCGACGGGCCGGTGCTTCGTATCACGTCGGCGTTCCGGCCCGGCTCAGACGCCTGCCGCGTGGGCGCTCGCACGTGGTGCTTCGACGCCGCCGAGGACCATGTCGGGATCGACGAGTACGACGTCGCGAACCGGGCCTCGTCGACCACTTCTCGAAGCGCGACGGGCTTCGTGGCGGCGCTGATCCTCGGTACCGATTCCGGTACGACTGGCCCGCTGGGCTCGACCCGATGGCCCAGCCGCCGGCGAGGCTGCGTCTCCGAGAGCGTGCGGGCCGGAAGCGAGGGCCGTCCACCAGTGACGAGCCGGACGCCACGGCTCGGTCTGGGAGCGCCCGCGACGAGCGGACGCCGAAGGCGGACGAGATCCTGGCGTAGAGGAGCCGTCCCGATGAGTGATTCGCTGCTGCCGCTGGAGCAGGTGCGCAGCCGTCTTCGCGTCCTGGGCGAGAGCTACCTCGGCGTCCGCGAGATCCCGGTCGACCAGATCGTGGGAACGGTCGACCGCAGTGTCGACTTCGACCAGTTCTTCCGCCCGCGCCGGCGCGAGCTGCGACGACGCCTGGACGCCATGGCCGATGCGTTCGCGGACCGTCCGATGCCGCCCATCAGCGCCTACGAGGCGGGCGGCCTCTACTTCGTCAGTGACGGTCATCACCGGGTTGCGCTGGCCCGCCGCAGCAAGGCCGAGGTCATCGATGCGGAGGTCACCCGGATCCGGACGTCGCATCGGCTCCACCGCGGGGTCGACGTGCTGGAGCTCGTCCACACGGAGCAGCACAGGCGGTTCAAGGAGCGCACCCGGCTGCAGGAGGCAGCGCCGGGGGCACGCGTCGAGTTCTCACGGCCTGTGGGCTACGGCGAGCTGCTGCAGATCATCGAGGCGCATGCCTACGCCCTTAGCGAGTCGCAGCAACGCCTGGTGCCGATGCTCGAGGCCACCCGGGACTGGTACGCGACCAGCTGGCTGCCGGCGCTGGACGCCATCGATGAGAGCGGACTGAGGGGGGCCTACGACTTCAAGACCGATGGAGACCGCTACCTGTGGGCCTATCGCAAGCTCCAGGAGCTGCGCGCCACCGACGCTCGGGCGTCATGGCTCGATGCCGCCTCGCTGCTGTCACGGCTGCCGGTGCAGCGTCAGCATCGGCGCGACACGCTCGCCGCGCGGCGCACCCCGCTGCCGGTGGAGGACGCCCACCCTGCGAAGTAGGTTCGCGCTTCGCCCTCCGTACCCTGATCGGCGGAAATGACGGATCCGCGCGCGACATTGCGCCGACGCCGACGCCGACCCCCGACCATGAGAATGCGTCCATGAACATCACCGTCGTGGGGGCCAGCGGGCTCATCGGCGCCATGGTCGTGGAGCTGCTCCGGCGCGACGGCCACGACGTCGTGGCGGCATCACGCCGGTCGGGGGTCGACAGCGTGACCGGGACCGGCCTGGCCGACGCGCTCGTGAAAGCCGACGTCCTCGTGGACGTCACGAACTCATCCGAGTGGGATCCGGATGCGGTGATGGCCTTCTTCACCACCTCGGCCACCAACCTGGTCGAAGCCGCGAGGCGCCGGCACGTGGGTCACTACGTGGCTCTGTCGATCGTCGGGGTCGACGGACTGACCGACAGCCCGTACATGCGCGCCAAGGTCGCCCAGGAGCGGATCCTCACGGACTCGAGCCTCCCGTACACCATCGTGCGCGCCACCCAGTTCGCCGAGTTCGCGGATGGGATCGTGGAGTCGCTGGTCGTCGGCGACGAGGTCCGCGTCCCCGATGCCCTGATCCAGCCGATCCCGGCCGACCAGGTGGCCGCTGCCGTCGCGCGTGCCGCAACCGGTGAGCCGATCAACGGCATCGTGAATATCGGTGGGCCGCAACGGATCACGTTCGAGGAGTTGGCCAACGACGTGCTCGCACGGCGAGGCGGGGACCCGAAGACCGTGATGGTCGACCCGGAAGCGCGCTACTTCGGCGCGGCGCTGTCGAGGAGCAGCCTCGTCACACTCGACGCCAGCTGAGGCTTGGGAATCCTGACAGACGCTGGCAGCCCCTCCCGATACGGTCGTCGTCGGTAGGAGATGCGCAATGAATGAGCAGGGTGCGCGCGGCGTGATCGCCGCCGAACGCCCGGTGCCACGAATCGGCCGGGTCGCCATGGTGGGCCGGGCGTTGGCCGGCGTACCGCCTCCGGCGCAGGTCCTGGCCGGCATCGTCAGCGTCCAGATCGGGGCCGCGCTGGCGAAGCAGCTGTTCCCGATCGTCGGCAGCACGGGCAGCGTCGCCCTGCGGATCTTCTTTGCGGCCGTCGTCCTGCTGCTGCTGTGGCGGCCATCGCTGCGTCAGAGCGGGCGCACATGGGCGGTGGTGGCCGCCTACGGGCTGGTGCTCGGCGCCATGAACCTGTCCTTCTACCTCGCCCTGACGCAGCTTCCCCTCGGCGTGACGGTGACGATCACCTTCCTGGGCCCGCTCGCGGTGGCCATCGGTGGTTCGCGACGCTGGCTGGACGGCGTGTGGGCGCTGCTGGCGGCAGGTGGGGTCGTCCTGCTGGCCGAGGGAGGCAGCGGTGACCTGCACCTGGTCGGCATGCTGCTCGCCCTCGTCACGGCGGCCTGCTGGGCCTCGTACATCCTGCTCAGCGCGGCGCTCGGCCGACACACCACCGATGGCAGCGGCCTCGCCCTGGGCATGGTTCTCGCCGCGCTGATCGTCGCCCCGGTCGGGATCGCCGAGGCCGGCACCGCGCTCTTCGAGCCGTGGGTGCTCCTTGCCGGGCTCGGAGTGGCGCTGCTGTCCTCGGTGATCCCCTACTCGCTGGAGCTCGAGGCGCTGCGCCGCATGCCGCCGAAGGTGTTCGGGGTGCTGATGAGCCTGGAACCGGCGGTTGCCGCGCTTGTCGGGCTGGTCCTGCTCGGCGAGGTCCTGGATCTGCCCCAGTGGGTGGCGGTGCTCATGGTCGTCAGCGCCTCGATCGGCGCAACGAGAACGTCCCGCAGCACGGTCGGGACCTGACCGGGGAGGAGAACGTCCGCTTCCACGCCGTGCTGTACGGCGTCTACCCCTATGCGCCGTCGTACCGGCTCATGCCGGAGGGATATCGGCGGCAGGTGATGGAGCTGGCGGGCATCGTGGGGATCGGCGACGAGGTGTTCGAGCCGGTGCGCACCTACTCCGGTGGCATGAGCCGCAAGCTGGAGATCGTGCGCAGCCTGATCCATCGGCCGAAGGTGCTCTTCCTGGATGAGCCGACCTCGGGGCTGGATGCGCCGGCGCGGCGCAGCCTGTGGACCCACCTGGCGCGCGTGCGGCAAGAGTCGAACACCACCATCCTGCTGACGACCCACTACCTCGAGGAGGCGGAGCAGGCGGACCGCATCTGCATCATCGATCACGGCAAGGTCGTGTCCCACGGCACGCCGGCGGCCATCAAGGCCGATCTGATCGAGGAGTACGTCCTGGTCGACACCGCCGACCGCGCGGCCCTGGTGGATGAGCTCCGGCGGCTCGGGCTGCCCCACTCCGGTGACGGGCCGTTCCGGGTCGAGCTGGATCGGCCGGGGCACCCACGCCGTCCTGAAGTCCATCGACACGCCGCTGGACCTGGTCCAGACGCACGCGCCGAGCCTCGAGGATGCATACCTCGAGATCGTCGCGCGGACCGAGACGGAATCCGAGAGCGAGTCCGAGGCACCGGCCGATGCATGAGCTCTCGGGCGTCCTGGCGATCGCCCACCGAGACCTGATCAAGCTGCTGCGCGACCGGGCGCGGCTGGTCGCCGATCTCGTGTTCCCGATGATCTTCATCGGCGTGCTGGGCACGGCCCTGCAGTCCGGCTTCGGCGAAGTCTCCGGGTTCGACCTGCTGGCCTTCGTCTTCACCGGCGTCCTTGCGCAGACCCTGTGGCAGTCATCGGCGCTGGGCGGTCATCAGCCTCATCGAGGACCGGGAGAACGACTTCAGCCAGGAGATCTTCGTCTCGCCGATCTCGCGCTACTCGATCGTCATCGGCAAAGTGGTCGGCGAATCCCTCGTCGCCCTCCCGCAGGGCCTGGCGATCATCGTCTTCGGCCTCGTCATCGGCATCACGCTGGGACCGCTGGCGCTGCTGGCGCTGCTGCCCACGATGCTGGTGATCACCATCTTCGGCGGCGCGTTCGGCGTGCTCGTCCTCTCCCGCCTGCCGAACCGCCGGGCCGCCACCCAGATCTTCCCGTTCGTGATGCTGCCCCAGTTCTTCCTGGCGGGCGTCTTCAACCCGATCGAGAACCTGCCGTGGTTCCTGGACATCCTGTCGCGGCTGGCGCCGATGCGCTACGCGGTCGACCTCATGCGCAACGTCTACTACGGCTTCCACCCGGAGGCGGTCGACGTACCGATCGCCACGCTCGGCACCAACCTGACGGTCATCGCCGGGCTGTTCGTGGTGTTCATCGTCGTCGGGACCGCCCTGTTCGTACGGGCGGAGAAGAATCGCTAGGACCGATGAGTTGGATGCACGCCTGCCGTCATTGATGGGCGAGTGAACTCGGCACGGGCGCGCTCCACCTCGGGGCGGACCCAGCAGCCGTCGAGGTGGTCGTTGACGATGCCCATCGCCTCCATGGCCGCGTACGCGGTCGTCGGCCCGACGAAGGCCCACCCGCGGCGTCGCAGGTCGCGGCTCATCGCCGTCGACTCGGCGGAAACGCCGAACGTCATCAGGGTGGCGTGGTCGAGCGCGGCCGGCCGGCTCGCGGCATCGGGCTCGAAGCTCCACAGGTACGCCGCCAGGCTCCCGGTCTCGGCGACGAGCTCCGCGTACCGACGGGCGTTGTTGATGGTGGCGAGGATCTTCGCTCGATTGCGGACGATGCCCGCATCGGCCATGAGGCGCTCGACGTCGCCGTCGTCGAAGTCCGCGATCGTGGCCGGATCGAACTCGGCAAACGCGCGCCGGAAGTTGGGGCGCTTGCGGAGGATCGTGAGCCAGCTCAGGCCGGACTGGAAGCCCTCGAGGCACAGCTTCTCGAACAGGCGCCGATCGTCGTCGACCGGACGGCCCCACTCGTCGTCGTGGTACGCCACGTACAGCGGGTCGTCGCCCGGCCACCAGCAGCGAGGTCGTCCGTCCTCCCCCACCTGAATCCCGTCGTCCATCGTCGCTCGATTCTCCGTGTTCAGCCCCCCGGATCGTACGGTGCGAACGGTGACAGCCCATGTCAGGATCAGATCCTCCACCCGCGAGGAGCGTGTCGTCGGCGCGTGGCTTGCAGCGCCCGACGGGAATGCGGCGCATGGGGTTCCGCGCGACGAACCTCGAACCGCATCATGACCCGGACAACCCTGATTGAGGACTGACCAGTGAGCGAGACGAAGAAGAGCGCGAGGCGCACGACCGGACGGAGCACGCCGGCCGAGGGCTGGACCGATGAAGAGCGCGCCGCGATGAAGGAGCACGCCAAGGAGCTGAAGGCGGCAGCGAAGCGCGGTGCGGCCAAGGCCGACGGCGAGGCCGACGTGCGCGCGAAGATCGCGGAGATGCCGGCGGCGGATCGGGCCATTGCCGAGCGGATCCACGAGATCGTGAAGGCCAGCGCACCCGATCTCGTGCCGCGCACCTGGTACGGGATGCCCGCCTACGCGAAGGATGGCAAGGTGCTGTGCTTCTTCCAGGCCGCCGACAAGTTCAAGGCCCGCTATGCGACGTTCGGCTTCAACGACGTGGCCAGCCTCGATGACGGGACGATGTGGCCCACCTCGTGGGCGATCACCAGGCTGTCGAAGGCCGATGAGCAGCGCATTGGCGAGCTGCTGGAGATGGCCGTCGGCTGAACCCCGCCTAGGCGACCAGCGACGGCGTTCGGCCGACGCGGCGGAGGACATCGGGGTTGTCGATGCGTTCGGCGAAGACCGAGGCGGACTCCCCTGCTCCCGGCATGCCGAGAGCGGCGCGGTGCAGCTGCGCGCGGACGAGCAGCTCGTTCATCCCCGTTCGGGCCGCGGCTGCCTCCAGGTCGCTGACCCATCGATCGGCATCGGGGACGCCGTAGGCGATCGCCTGCTCACACAGGGCGTCGAGACAGTAGCCGTGGATCCACAGGTACGCGTCGGCGACCCGGACGCAGCGCGTCCGCGCATCGTCGAGCCAGCGAATGCCACCGGCGACGTCGCCGTTCGCGATCCGGACCAGGCCGATGCCACGCGCCCCCATGCCCTCCCAGCAGGGATCGCCCAGCTGGCAGCCCAGCGCGAACGCCGCCTCGAACTGATCGCTCGCCTCGGCGATCCGGCCGTCGGCGAGGTCGACCGCACCGAGCAGTGATTGCGGGAACGCGATGAACGTCATCCACCCGGCGGATCGGGCCGCCTGCAGGGCGAGGTCGAGGGCACCTCGAGCATCGGCCAGCTCGCCCCGCAGCAGGTGGGTGCGGCCGAGGAAGGTGTACGCCCAGCCGGTCAGGCGCGGCTTGTCGAGCGGCGTGGCCTCCGTCACCGATCGCGTCAGGAGCTCGATCGCCTCGTCGGTGTGCCCGCGATCGCTGGCGACCGCGCCGGCGACGCCGAGGGCCGCGGCACGCAGGCCGGCATCCGGGGCCACGTCGAGCGCCCGCGTCAACCAGGCATCCGCGCGATCGTACCGGGCACGGAGCATCTCCACGTAGCCGAGCTCGCGGCAGGCCTCGCTGGCGAGGTGATCGTCACCGATCTCCTCGGCGACCCCGAGGGCGGCATGCAGGGCCGTGGCCCCTTCGCCGTCGCGCCCGCGCCCGCCATGGATGTACGCCTCGCCGAGGGCGACGAGCGCGCGCGCGACAAGGGCGCGGTCGCCGGAGTCCTCCGCATCGGCAACGGCTCGCCGCAGGGTGTCGTACCCGGCCTCGACGGCGCCCGCCGCCACGGCCGCCTCACCGGCGGCGATCAGCGAATCGGCGGTCGCCCGCGTGCCGAGCACCGAGCTGGAGGAGAGCATGCCCGTCATCGGTTCGGCGGCGCGCAGGAGCGTCGTCGACGGCTCGACGCCGAGCTCGTCGCGGAAGCGCTCGAGGATGCGGGCCTGGTAGCGCCGAGCCTCAGCTTCGTTCCCGGCAGCGACGTGCGCGCGGATCAGGAGTGCGTGCGCCTCCTCGTCGTATTCGTCGAGCGCAACCAGTCGCGTCGCCAGCTCCACGGCCGCCCGTGCGTCGCCTCCCGCGAGCCGTGCCACCGCCGCCTCACGCAGCATCGCCGACGACACGCCTGCGAAATGGCGACGCTCTGCCAGGAGCCACGCGTCCAGCGCGGCGTCCGCGGCCGGCCGCACGCCCTCGAGCAGCTCACATCCGAGACCGGGGAGGTGCAGCGCCTCGACCCAGGTGCCGGACACGAGTGTCCGCATATCGACGCGCGCGTCTGCCGGGAAGCTCGAGACGCACCGGGTCGCCCTCGAGGCGGACCCGATTGCCCAGCGAGCGGCGGAGCTGCGCGAGATTCCAGCGCAGCGAGCCGAGCGGGATCCTCAGCCTCGGCGAACAGGAGTCCAGCGAGGCGCTCTCGGGCGATCGGTGCCTCGGACAGCAGCACCAGGGCGAGCAGCGTCCACGGCTTGTGGCCGCGCGGCGGGGGCCGCCGCACGCCGTCGAGCTCGATGATCGGCGTCGCCGAGCAGATGAATGGCCAGGCCCATGGAGCCATCGTGCGTTCGCGAGCGGCGATCTGGCAAGCGCTAGATCCTCGAGCCGGTGTGGCGGCTCATCACCGCGTCGCCGCTCGGTCCAAGCTGGCCGCCGTCCACAAAGTCGGTCCATCGGGCGCCGATCGTCGCGAGGACCGATGCCACGCCCCGGCCCAGACGGCGAGCGCGCGTGATCACGGTTCCACCGCGAAGGGAGTCGACGATGGTGGTGGTGGTTGCTGTCATGGTTCCGTCCTCTCGCTGCTGTCCCGGCGCATTCGCGACCGACGACGGCAGGATCGAGATGCAGCGTGTGACGGCGCGTGTGACAGTTCGCTAGAGTCCATCGATCTGACGAAATGGGCTCACCACAGGTTCGTGGGACCGGAACTGGCCTCGAGGTCATACGTGGCGAAGCACGTGAGCGTCGACGACTACATGGCCGCGCTGCCCGCAGACCGTCGGGCCGTGATGGAGCAGCTTCGCGCCACGATCCGGCGGGCCGCGCCGGAAGCGACGGAGGCCATCAGTTACAACATGCCCGCCTTCCGCCTGGACGGACGCTTCCTCGTCTCCTACGAGGCGTTCAAGCGCCACTACAGCCTGTTCGCATGGAACGACGCCATGCTCGCGGAGCTCGGCGAGGCCCTGCGGCCCTATGCCATCGGAAGGGGCACCATCCGGTTCGCCGCGGACGAGCCGATCCCGCTCGATCTGGTTGCCCGCATCGTCGAGTTCCGACTGCATGAAGGCGCGCAGAAGGACGGCACGGCCACGGAGACCTGAGGCGACCGACCGGCCGTGCCGACGTCGACTCAGGTCATGGCGCGAGCCGGTCGCGCGGACCGTCAGTTCGGCTGGTCGTCCATGGTGATGACGACCTTGCCGCGTGAGCGGCCATCCTCCACGTGGCGCAGCGCCTCGACCACCTGGCTCAGCGGGTAGCGTCCGCTCGATGCCGGCCGCACCGTTCCGGCCGCGATGAGCTCCTCCAGGCGCTCGACGTCCGGCGGATGCATCGGCTTCCACCACAGCATGCAGGCCGGACCACCGATCGCTGAACAGCGAGAGCAGCGGTCCCAGCACCATCCCGCCGAGGATGTCGCCGGTCTCGCCGCCGAGGGTGACGTAGACGCCCTTCGGCTTCAGCGCCCGACGAGCTCGGCCGACGAAGTGGTGGCTGTCGGTGTCGAGGATCCAGTCGTAGCGCTCGGGCCCTTCGTGTAGTCGACCTTCGTGTAGTCGATCACGTGATCGGCGCCGAGCGCGCGCACGAGGTCCAGCTTGCCGGTGCTTGCGACGCCGGTCACCTCCGCGCCCATCGACTTCGCGATCTGGACCGCGAACGGACCGACATTGCCCGACGCCCCATCGATGAGGACCCGATCGCCCGGCCTTGATCGTGCGGTCGCGACGACGCAGGCCCTGGAGCGCCAGGATCGCCGAATGCGGGAGCGTGGAGGCCTCCTCGAAGCTCATCCCCGGCGGAATCGGCTGGAAGGCCCGCTCGGGCGCGCAGACGTACTCGGCGAAGCTGCCCTGGCCGCCGATGAACATGTCCCCGAAGACCGCGTCGCCCGGCTTGAGCCGCGTGACGCCGGGTCCGACCTCCTCGACGACGCCGGCCGCGTCGATCCCGACGCCGTGGCTCCTCGGCGCGCGCATGCCCATGAAGAGGCGCATGAAGCCCGGGACGCGGCTTCAGGCCGTCGAGATCGGCGCGGTTGACCGATGCCGCCTTCACGCGGACCAGCACCTGGCCCTCGGGCGGCGTCGGGCGCTCGACCTCGCGGAGCTCGACGACCTCGGGTGGACCGTATCGGTCTCGATGGGCGGCTCTCATGCCAGTACGGTACTCCCGTCCGGGCAGATGGCGACACCGGGCCACCGAGGCGTAGGCTTCCCGACCATGACCGACTTCCCGACCCCGGACACCGAGCTCACTCACATCCTGGTCGTCGAGGACCTCGAGCAGTCGCGCCGCTGGTACACCGATGTCCTCGGCGCCGAGATCTACCGCGAGTACGGTGGCAGCTCCGCGGTCCTTTCCTTCAACCGGGCATGGCTCCTGCTCGTGACCGGCGGCGGCCCGACGCCGGACAAGCCGAGCATCACCCTGGCGCCGCCCGGCGACCCGGATCGCCTCGATCACCTGTTCACCATCCGGGTCGACGACTGCCAGGCGACGTACGAGCTGCTGGTCGAACGCGGTGCGTCGTTCCTCACCCCGCCCGTGACCAGTGGCGCCGAGACGCGCGCGTTCTTCCGGGACCCCGACGGACGCCTGTTCGAGATCAGCGAGTACCGATCCTCCGACGGCACCTGATCGCGCATCCGCCCACTTGACGCGTCCTTGATACAACCGTATGGTTGTATGTATGCAGGCCACGTTCGAGCACGACCGCATCTTCGCCGCGCTGGCGGACACCACCCGACGTGACATCGTCCGCAGGGCGATCGACGGCGAGGAGGGCGTGGCCGAGCTGTCCGCCCACTATCCGATGAGCTTCGCGGCCATCCAGAAGCACGTCGCCATCCTCGAGCGGGCCGGGCTGGTCACCAAGCGGCGCATCGGCCGTCGAAAGGTGGTCCGGACCAACCTCGAGGGGCTGCACGTCGCGCAGCGTCTGCTCGACCGATACGAGCAGCTGTGGCGCGACCGATTCGATCGCATGACCCAGCTCATCACCGAGACCCAGCAGGAGACCGCAGGATGACCGTCACCGCCGTCCACAAGGACCCGAGCGCCCGCACCATGACCCTCACCGCCGAGTTCGAGGCATCCCCCGAGCGCGTCTGGCAGCTGTGGGCCGATCCGCGACAGCTGGAGCGCTGGTGGGGTCCACCGACCTGGCCCGCCACCTTCACGAAGCACGACCTCTCCCCCGGCAGTCGCGTCGACTACCACATGACCGGCCCCGAGGGCGAGCAGGCGCACGGCTACTGGGACGTGGTCGAGACCGATCCGCCGCGGATGCTCACCTTCCGCGACGGATTCGCGCATGACGACGGCACCCCGAACGACGCGCTGCCGCAGAACGAGGGACGCGTCACGATCGAGGCGATCGGCGGGGGGCGGACGCGCATGTCGATCCACAGCATCTTCCCCAGCACCGAGGCGATGGAGCAGGTGCTGGCCATGGGCATGGAGGAGGGTCTGAAGGAGGCCGTGGGCCAGATCGACGCGATCCTCGCCGAGGACGCGGTGGCGACGTAGCGCGTTCGACCGATGAGGAACGCGGACGCCAGTCGTCCTACCCGCGAGCACGACCAGCGGAGACGCGGCCCGTGCGCCACTTCACGAGGAGCACCGCATGACCATGACCACCCCGGTCGACACCAGGACGCATCGAGGTTCCCGGCGCGACGTTGACCTATGACGTTCGTCATCACGAGGGCTCGACGGCGCCGCCGCTCTTCCTCATCGGCTCGCCGATGGCGGCGGCCGGCTTCGGGACCCTGGCCGGCCACTTCGCCGACCGCACGGTGATCACCTACGATCCGCGCGGGTCAGAGCGAAGCACGAAACAGGACCCCGGCGGCGAGTCGACCCCGGAGGAGCATGCCGACGACCTCCACCGTGTCATCGAGGCCGCCGGCCTGGGCGCGGTCGACCTGTTCGCCAGCAGCGGCGGCGCCGTGAACGCTCTGATGCTCGTCGGAACACACCCCGACGATGTGCGGACCCTCGTCGCGCACGAGCCGCCGGCCGAGAACCTGCTCCCCGACCGCGAGGCGGCACGAGCGGCCTCGCGGGCCGTGCACGAGACGTATCTGCGCGCCGGATATGGCGCCGGAATGGCCCACTTCATCGCGCTCGTGAGCCACCGGGGCCCGTTCACCGACGATTGGGCACGCCAGCCGCCGCCCGATCCCGCCACGTTCGGCCTTCCCACCGAGGACGACGGGAAGCGTGATGATCCGCTGCTGGGCCAGAACATCGCGACGGCGACGGAGCCGAACCTCGACTTCGATGCACTCCGCGCGGCTGCCACGCGCGTCGTCATCGCCGTCGGCGCCGAGTCCGAAGGCGAGCTCGCCAACCGCGCCGGAAGGGCCGTCGCCAAGCGCCTCGGCATCGAGGCGGTCGTCTTCCCGAGCAACCACGGCGGGTTCCTCGGCGGCGAGTATGGTCAGACCGGCGAGCCCGCGGCATTCGCGGCGAAGCTCCGCCGGGTTCTCGAGGACGAGTGATGCCACGCCCCGGCAGGCTGATCTATGGCATGAACGTCTCCTTGGACGGATTCGTCGCCACGCCCGATGGCGGCCTCGACTGGGCGACCATCGACGACGAGATCCACGGCTGGTGGAACGATCAGCTCCGATCGGTCCAGGGATCCCTGTACGGACGCCGCATCTACGAGCTGATGGCCGCCCACTGGCCCACCGCGGAGGAGGACCCGGCGGTGACCGACGTGGAGCGTGACTTCGCGCGCATCTGGAATCCGCTGCCCAAGGTGGTCTTCTCAACCAGCCTCGAGCGCGTGGACGACAGCGCCCGGCTGGTCCGCGGCGACGTCCGGGAGATCCTGGCCGAGGTCCGGCGCGACCTGGATGGCGACCTCGATGTCAGCGGGCCCACGCTCGCGGGGCAGTTCGTCCGCGAGGGTCTCGTGGACGAGTACCAGCTCGTCATCCACCCCGTGGTGCTCGGCGCCGGCCTCCCGTTCTGGCCGAAGCTGTCCGAGCCGCTTCGGCTGCGCCAGACCGATGCGCACGACTTCGCGTCGGGGGTGGTTGTGCGGTCGTTCGTCCCCGCCTAACGCGCCCCGCTGATCCGCAGCGGTGTGGCCGGCCGTATGGTCGGCACGATGACAGAGCATTCCCTCGCCTCCGATACCGAGATGCAGTTCGTGCCGGCCAACGACTACCGGGCCGGCGCCTGCAACATCGGCCCCGCGGAGATCCGGCGGCGTCGCACCGCGGGCCATCTCGGGCTTGCCGCGACCATCGCCCTGCTGGTCGTCCTCCTGCTGACGGACGCGCCAACCGTGCTTCGACTCCTCGTCGTGCTGCCGGCCAGCCTCTCGGCAGCGGGCTACCTGCAGGCCCGGATGCGGTTCTGTGCCAACTACGGCTGGCGCGGGATCTTCAACGTCGGGGAGATCGGCGACGACCGGCAGGTCGACGACGGGATCGCCCGTGCGGCCGATCGACGGCTCGCCCTGCGGATCGGCCTCGGGTCGCTCGCCATCGGCGTGGTGACGGGCGTCGTCGCGGTGCTCCTGCCCATCTGACCCGGCCCGGGGCCACACCACGCCAGTTCCTGCCACACGGTGTCATCTGCAATTGGCAGGATGATCCGATGAACGTCGTCGATTGGCTGCTCGAATCCGACCCGTCCATCCGCTGGCAGGTCATGCGCGACCTGACCGACGCGCCCGGCCGCCGAGGTCGCCGCCGAGCGCGCCCGCGTCGCGCGCGAGGGCTGGGGCGCACAGCTCCTGGCAGCGCAGGACGCGGACGGCCGCTGGGGCGGCGGCACGTTCTTCCCGAGGTGGGTGGGCACATCGGACACGCTGCACCTGCTCTACCTGCTCGGTCCCGACCCGGCGGATCCCGCGGTGCAGCGGGCCATCGCGCCGGTCCACGAGGCGGCCCGCTGGGACTACGACCCGAACCATGCGCTTCTGGGACGGCGAGGTCGAGCCATGCATCAACGGGCGGACCGTCGCCATCGGCGCGTACTTCGGCCAGGACGTGAGCGGGATCGTGGACCGGCTGCTTGACCGAGCAGATGGTGGACGGTGGCTGGAACTGCGAGCAGGAGAACGGATCGACCCGCGGTTCGTTCGACACGACGCTCAACGTGCTCGAGGGCCTGCTCGAGTACGAGCGGTCCGCGAGTGCGAACGGCGACGTCGTCGCGGCGCGGCTCCGTGGCGAGGAGTATCTGCTCGAGCGTCGGCTGCTGCGAAGGCTGTCGGATGGCGAGATCGGCCAGCGGCGATGGCTCGCTCATCGGGTTCCCGAACGCCTGGTTCTACGACCTCGCGCGCGTGCTCGACTACTTCCGCGCGGCCCGTCCATCGGTCGACGAGCGAATGACGGAGGCTCTCGACACGCTGGAGTCGAAGCGCGACGCGGACGGCCGCTGGCCGCTCGAGCACGCGTATCACGACCGGCTGCTGATCGACCTGGACGAGGCGGAGGGCCGGCCGAGCCGCTGGATCACGCTCCGCGCCCTGCGCACGTTGCGCTGGGCAGGCCGCTGGGAGCCCACGTGAGCGAGCAACATCCGGGTCGTTCCCGCCAATGCGGCTCCGTGCGAGGACCTGCTTGCCGTCTTCGGCGAACGGGGCGCGTCGGCGACCTGCTTCTGCCAGCGGTACAAGCTGCAACCGCGGGAGGCCTTCTCGCGAGTCCCGCGCGAGGATCGGCGCGAGCGGCTGCTGGAGCAGACGGGATGCGGGAATCCGGCGGCCGACGCCACGAGCGGGCTCGTGGCGTACCTGGGCGATGAGCCGGTCGGCTGGTGCGCGGTCGAGCCGCGGCCCGCCTACTTCGGATTGGCGCGCGCGTACCGCGTGCCGTGGGAGGGCCGGAACGAGGACCGTACCGACCCCAGCGTGTGGTCGGTGACCTGCGTCCTCGTCGCGCGCCGGCTTCCGCCGTCGCGGGATCGCCTACGAGCTCGCCGCCGCGGCCGTTGATCATGCGCGTCGGGGCGGCGCGCGAGCGCTGGAGGCCTATCCGCATCGCACCGGGGTCGGCGAGGTCACCTGGGACGAGATTCACCCCGGCACCGAGAGCATCTTCGCCGCCGCCGGCATGCGCGAGGTCACGCGACCGGGGAAGCGCCGCGTCGTGATGCGCATCGACTTCTGACCGCAGAACAGCACAGGGAGGACGACATGACCGACGACGCCACAGCCATCCCCGCGCCCATCATCCTGGTACCGGGCTTCTGGCTCGGCGAATGGGCCTGGGACGAGGTCGCCGGGATGCTTCGTGCCGAGGGCCATGAGGTCACCGCGATCACGCTCCCCGGCCTGGAGTCGATCGACGCCGATCGGTCGCGGGTCAGTCTCGCTGACCACGTGGATGCGATCTGCGCCGCCGTGGAGGCGAAGGACTCCCCCGTCGTCCTCGTGGTGCACAGCGCCGCCGGGTTCTCCGGCTATGCCGCCAGCGACCGGGTTCCGGAGCGCATCGCGGCGATGGTCTACGTCGACACGGCCCCCGGCAAGGGCGCGCTGGACCCGGACTTCGCGGGCGACGAGAAGCCGATGGTCTGGTCCGAGATCGAGGAGGAGGAGAACCTCGACGGCCTCACGGAGGAGCAGAAGGAGGCCTTCCGCACCCGCGCGGTCCCGGTCCCGGGCAGCCTCCTCCGCGACAGCGTGGCGCTGACGAACGATGCTCGGCGTGACATCCCCAGCACCCTGATCTGTACCGGATTCACGGCCGAGCAGTACCAGACCTACGCCCGGGAGCACCCCGAGTGGGCGTTCCTGGCCGGCATCCCCGAGCTGCGGAACGCGACCTGGGTCGACCTGCCGACCAGCCACTGGCCGATGTGGTCACGTCCCCGGGAGCTGGCGGAGCTCATCGGCGAGGTCGCGACCGGCGCGGGGACCTAGAGCTCGGCAGCGATGCGCGCGGCGATGTACTCGGGCCACGCCTCGGTCGGCTTCGGATCGGCCGAGGCGAAGTCGCCGTAGCTGTCCGAGAGGAAGGTCGCGAGCGTCTCGGCGTCGACGTCGTGGCCGAGGATCTCCGCGAGGCCGTGCTCGACGGCGTATGTCGCGTACCAGCGCGGCCACGCCTCGTCGTAGACGCCGTTCAGCTCATCGGCCTCGTAGACGGCGTGTGCCTCCTCCGCCTGTCGGAGCAGGGTCGCGATCACCGCAGGTCCATCTGCTTCCATGGGTCACCTCCTGCCTGACCCGAAGCATAGCGATGCGCGGACGAGGGCGGCGGTCGAGGAGCGATCCGTCGACACATCGGGCGCGAGGCGTGGGAGCCTGGCGGCCTGCCGAGACGCGCCGATAGATCGGGCACAGGTGCGCGGGAGCCCGGCGTCTGGCGAGTTGTGCCGATAGATCGGGCAGGGAATCACGCGAAGAGCCAGGACCGGCCGCTCGCGCGACTCTATGCCCGATACATCGAGCATAGAACCACCATCAACGGACGAGGTGCGCGGCTGTGCCCGATATATCGGCGCGGTGCCAGCTCAGTTGAGCCGGTCGACCCAGTCCTCGGGGACGAGTCCGGCCGGTCCCGGCGCGGGCTGGTCGGGGGGATAGTGGAGGGGCGGCGCCAGATCGGGACCCTCGGCGTAGTCGTCCGCCGCGTAGTCGTAGAACCAGTCCTCGCCGGGCTCGAAGGTCCGGATCACCGTGTGGCCGTGCTCGGCCGCGTGGCGGCTGGCGTGCTGGGACGGCGACTGGTCGCAGCAGCCGATGTGGCCGCAGCGCGCGCAGCGGCGCAGGTGGAACCACCAGCCGCCGGTCTCGAGGCATTCGACGCAGCCGTCACCGCTCGGAGGAACCGTCGGGTCGATCGCAGCAGGATCGGTCATGGCGCGAACGATACGCCGATCATCGGCCGATGTTGCGGTTGATGCGGAAGACGTTGTCCGGGTCGTACTCGGGCCTTCGCCGCCTGCAGCCGGTCGAAGTTCGACCGATAGGCGTCGCGCGTCCGATCGGCGGGCTCGTCGGCCGTCTGGAAGTTCACGTAGTTGCCACCGGTCGAGAACGGCTTCATCGCCTGCCAGGCGTTGCGCACCCACTCGCGGTTCGCATCGCCGGCGGGCGAGTCGGGCACCCACATCGCCTGCGAGACACACGCGAACGCGGCCTCGCGGTTGCCCACCGCTCCATCGTCCTCCGAGTGCTCGTTGAGCTCGCCCGCGAGATGGAAGAGCGTCGCCTGGTTCGCCGGCGCCTTCAGGTCGACGAACTGCGCCTGGTACGCCTCGAGCAACCCATCGGAAAGCCCGGGGACGAACTCCGACTTCCAGTAATAGTGGTTGCCCTTCGGCATCGTGGCGTCGAGCAGCGTCTGCTGGACGGCGTACTCCTTGACCTGGATGAGGTTCGCGAGCGGTTGGCCGACCGAGGTGATCGGCTCCAGATCGGCTGCGGCGGATGCCAGATCGCCCGAATGGCAGGCGACGACCATGATGACCGGTGTGCCGTGTGCGGTCTCCGGGAGCCACGGCGCGGGCGGGGCGTTGCGCCGGACCACGGCAAGGGTCAGCTCGCGCGGGCCGTGCTCGGTCACGGCACGGAACGCCTCCAGCACGCGATCCGCGTCGGCGCCGGGCCAGGCGATGACCCCCGCCGTCACCTGCGGTCCGACCTCGTGAAGCCGATAGATGAACTCGGTGACGACCCCGAAGTTGCCGCCGCCACCCCGGATGGCCCAGAACAGGTCGTCGTTCTCGGTGCGCGACGCCCGGCGGACCGTGCCATCGGCGGTGACGATCTCGACCTCCTCGAGGTCGTCGACGGTCCAGCCGAACCGTCGTGTCAGGTAGCCGAATCCCCCTCCGACCGTCAGGCCGGCCACGCCCGTGAGCGACACGAAGCCGAGCGTCGTCGCCAGCCCGTGCGCCTGCGTGGCCCGGTCGACGTCCCCGAGCGTGCAGCCCGGATCGACGCGCGCGAGCCCGCGCTCCGCATCGACGTCGACCGTACGAAGGCCCGAGAGGTCGAGCGTGACGCCGCCCTCGCTGAGACTCAGCCCGGCGATGTTGTGCCCGCCGCCCTTGATGCTCAGCTCGAGGCCCTCCTCGCGCGCGAACGTCACCGCGCGAACGACGTCGGCGGTCGAACCGGCCCGGATGACGACCGCAGGACGCTTGGCGACCATGGCGTTCCAGAGGCTCACCGATTCGGTGTAGCCCTCGTCATCCGGCCGCAGCAGCGAGCCGTCGAGCTCGGAGGCGACCGCGTTGATGGTGGACTCGGTGACGGCCACGACGCCGCCGGAGCGTCCGGTGATCTGCAGGGATGACATTCGGGAAGCGTCCTCGTGCTCGGATGCGCCCTCGATCGGGCCCACGCTGGAGCCGATCATGCACCTGCCCGCGACCGCTGCCTATGGACATTCGGCCGATGCGAATCCGCCCCTACATCGGGCTCATCAGCTGGAAATAGTTACCGTCCGGGTCGGCGAACGTCGCGATGAGGCCCGAGTCGTCGTCGCCCATCCCGTACGGCTCACGCACCACCTCGGCGCCCGCGGCGGCCAGGCGGTCGAAGTCGACGCGAACATCGGCGCTCTCGATGTTCCAGAGCAGGCGCCCCGGCTGCGAGTTCGTGCCGGTGACCTGGTCGTGCGGGCCGACGGTGACCCAGCCGCTGCCGAGCTGCCAGCCGGTGTACCCGCCCTCGGCCATGGCCGGCTCGCCGAACAGCTTCGTGTAGTAGTCGGCCAAACGCTGCGGGTTCTCCGACCCGATCAGGATGCTGTTGAAGTTCATGCCATCTCCTCAGGTGTCGGGCGTTCTCTGGTGGTGGTGCTGGTAGGACGGATGACGACGCCGTTCCTCATCGGTGGAGCTGCACCGTCTCGACGGTGTCGAGGATGCCTCCCGGTGCGAAGAAGCTCTCCACCATGTCGACCTCGGTCCGGCGCGCCTCCTCGGACTGCGTCACGTTCCCGAAGACGCTCATCGCATACTCCGCGATGTCCTCGATCACGCGCTCGTATCGGTAGTAGACGATGGCTTCGGGATCCACCTTGACCTCCCCGTAGCCAGCGAAGAACCACGCCTCCTCGCGGGGCTCCACGTCCCGGGCGATGCGGGAGCCGATGAGGAAGAGCAGATCGCGCTCTCGCGGCGCCAGCAGGGGTCCATCCCAGTCGACCAGGAGGATGCCGGCGTCCTCGGTGACGAGCAGATTGGCGGCATGGATGTCGGCGTGGCAGAGCACCCGCTCGAAGGCCCGAGCGCGAAGGTGAGCGGCCAGCTCGTCGAAGCGGTCGAGGATGGCGCCGATCCGGGCCTCCTTCCGCCGAAGGAGGTCCGCGAGCCGGGAGGCCTGTGGCGAGACCACGGGCGTTGGGCGGGGCTGCTCCACGACGCGACGCAGTGCCGCCGGTGCGACCGAGACGAAGGCGTCGGCCGGCAGGACGCCGGCGAACCGGTCCTCGAGCCCGCTGTCGTGGACGGCGCGCAGCGTGGTGCCGAACTCGCGCCATTGCGGCTCCGTCAGACCGACCTCCATCGCGCTTCGGCCCTGGACATAGGGGTAGACGACCACGCTCCGCTCTCCCATCGGCGTCCACGCGGCGGACGATCGCGTTCGTCGCGGTGCGAGGACGTTCCGTACGCCCCCCTCGCGCAGCGTGGCCTGGACCTCGAGCGGCGCCTCGTCGATTGCGCCGTCCCGCGCCTTCAGGAAGAACGTGCCACCGGCCGCGGCCACCTCGTACGACGCGGCGCGCGGGTCGTGCGTGGGGATGAACGTCAATGCCGACGCGTCGATGCCGTACTCGTCGCGCAGCACGAGGTGGAGCATCTCGTGGGCGATCCCTGGCTCTTCCAGCATCTGCGGATGCTACCCCGCCTCATCTGGCATGCTCGTGGGCATGCGAGTCCTCGGGGTCGTCTGGGTCGGCACCCGGACCGACGCGTTCGACGAGTCGATCACCTTCTTCCGCGACGTGCTCGGCGTGCCGATTGAGGTGATCGCCCCGGACTTCGGCTGGAGCCGCATGCCCGACTCATCGCAGCTGGAGGTGTTCGGACCGGGCGACGACGAGCACCGGCACTTCTCCACCGGACCGGTTCCCGAGTTCCTGGTCGAGGATCTCGCGGTGGCCCTCGAGGAGCTGCGCGCCGCCGGCGTGGAGATCCTCGGCGAGCCGCACCTGGAGGGCTCGGACGGGTGGCTGCACTTCCGCGCCCCCGATGGCAACGTGTACGGCCTCACCGCCGGCCCTAACTACCACCGGCCCTCTGCGGAGGTCGCGACAGGTCGCGGCACTTGACCGATGAGTCCTGCAGAGTTCCTCGAAGCGCTGGTCTTCCTGTGCGGGCTGTATGCCGTGCGCGGACCGCGCGATCGGGCTCCCGTTGCGAGCATCGAGACGGTGATCGCCGACACCGAGCGCCGCCTGCCCGCCCTTCGGTTCGCCACGGGCTGACGGACGGCGTTCGTACTACGGTCGCGACCCGAGCCAACCGCTACCCTGTGCGCGCATGCACCGCTCACGACATCGCAGGAGACCCATGACCCGTCATCCGCGCCACGTCCTGGCTCCCATCACCGTGATCGGCCTTGCCCTGGTCCTTGCAGGATGCTTCGGCGGCGACGTTCCCACGCCGACCCCGACTCCGCAGCCGACCGTCGAGCCGACCCCGGACGAGACGGCATCGGTGGCACCGGAGCCGAGCGCCGCTCCCTCCGAGGCGGAGGCCAGCCCCACGCCGGGTCCCAGCTTCGGCGGTGGCGACGGATTCACGGTCATCCCGAATCCGGAGGCCGATGCGCTTTTCCTGGACCGCGACGAGTGCACCAACCCGCAGGACGGCTACCAGCTCCAGTTCCCGGAGGACTGGTGGACCAATACCGAGATCGCGCGCTTCCCGGCCTGCGTCTGGTTCTCCCCCACCTTCTACGAGGTCGTCGACGAGACCCAGCGTCCGGACGAGATCGCCATCGAGATCTTCTGGGTCGGCGGCGATTACGGCTGGTTCACGGAGGAGTTCAGCAGGGAGGACGTGGCCGTGGGCACCCAGCGTGGCGTGCGGGCCGAGATCGCCGGCACCCCGGACGACGCCGCGAACGGGACGACCTACCTGTACGTGGTGCAGCTCGGACCCACGCCGGAGGAGGGGCCGAACCTCGTCGCGCGCACCGACACCGACATGGGCGGCGACTACGCGCTCAACAAGGCGGTCCTCGACCGCATCATGGCCACCATCGAGTTCATCGGAACGACGCTGTAGTACCGAGAGCAAGATCCAACCCGGAAAGCGGCGCCGCGCAACCGCCTCGCGTCAGTAGTAGTCGGAGCAGCTCAGGAAGTAGCCGCAGCCGCGGCAGATGAGCTTGCACTTGCGCTCCTCCATCTCGGCGCCGCAGTTCGCGCAGGTCCGCATGAGGCGGTTTGGATCCGGCTGGCGGGGTGCGCCGCGGGAGACGGCAGCGGGGGTGGGCACCGATGGCTGCATCGGCTCCGAGGATAGATCGTTCGGCCCGCCACTTGCACCGTGATCCGGCAAGGAGGTGACCCCATGGAAACCGAACGCACCAGGGACAGCGTCGAGCAGGTCGAGGACGCGCAGGACCTGCCGAACCCGATCACCGATGACGACGCGACGCTCGGCGAGGCGGGCGATGCGGCGATCCCGCAGGGCGAGGAGCCCGACACCGACAAGGACCGTGCCGAGGGTCCCGTCCCGCGCTCGAGCCAGATGCCCCGCTGAAGCGGCCACCGGGTCGGGACTCGCCCGGCTAGCATGGGCCGGTGACCGAGCTCGATCGGCTGGCGGCTGACTACTGGGAGGCGTACCTCGAGCGTCATCCGGTACATGCCACCGCGATCGGCGACCGGCGCTTCGACGATCGGCTGGACGACGACGCTCCTGCCGCTCGGGCCGCGTGGACGCGCCTGCTGGACGTGCTCGAGGCGCGCCTGGCGGCGCTTCCGGACGACGGCGACCCGGTGACCCGTGCGGCCCTCGCCGAGGCGATCCGCACCGATCGTGCGTTCCATGACGCCGACCTTGGGGCCTTCAGCATCGACCCGATGGATGGCATCCAGGTCGCGCTGCTGAACATCCCCTCCTTCCAGATCATCGGGACGACGGTCGAGGCCGATGCGCTTCTCGCGCGGTGGCGAGCGATGCCCTCGGTCATGGACGTGGCCATCGACCGCCTGCGCGCCGGGCTTCGGGACGGACGCACCGGGGTTGCCACCCCGACCGCCAAGGTCGTCGAGCAGATCGACGATCTCCTTGCCCGTCCCGATCACGAATGGCCGCTGGCGACCCCTGCCGAGACAGGCCCCCGAGATCCGCGACGAGCTGCATCGCATCATCGGCGAGGGGATCCGCCCCGCGTTCGAGCGGTTCCGCACGTTCGTCGCCGACGACCTCGTGCCGCACGCCCGGCCCGACGACCGGCCCGGGTTGCTCCACGTCCCGGGCGGGGCCGATACCTATCGGCTGCTCGCGCGCGCACACACCTCCCTCGACACGCCCCCGGAGGAGATCCACGCTGTCGGTCTGGCGGAGATCGAGCGCATCGACGGCGAGTTCGTCGACCTGGGCGCCCGCCTGCTGGGCACCGACGGCCTGGAGGCCACGCTGGCTGCGCTGCGCGAGGACCCGGTGCTCCACTTCTCGACGCGCGACGAGATCCACGCGACTGCGGTCCGATCGCTGGAGCGGGCCAGCGCCGCCATCCCCGACTGGTTCGGACGGCTGCCGAAGGCGCCGTGCGAGGTGGTCCGCATGCCCGCGCACGAGGAGAAGCACTCGACCATCGCCTACTACCGCGAGCCATCCGCCGATGGGTCGCGCCCCGGGCAGTACTTCGTCAACACCTACGCCCCCGAGTCCCGCCCGCGGTACGAGGCGGAGGCACTCGCCTTCCACGAATCGGTGCCCGGACACCACCTCCAGCTGGCGATCATGCAGGAGCTGGACGACCTCCCGGCGTTCCGCCGGTTCAACGGCACGACCGCGTACATCGAGGGCTGGGGCCTGTACACGGAGCGGCTGTCGGAGGAGATGGGGCTGCTCTCCGGCGAGATCGACCGCTTCGGCGTCCTCAGCTTCGACGCCTGGCGCGCCTCACGGCTGGTGCTCGACACCGGCATTCACGCACTGGGCTGGACGCGGCAGCAGGCGATCGACTTCATGACGGCGCACACCGCGCTCGGTGAGAACAACGTCGCGAACGAGGTTGATCGTTACATCTCGTGGCCGGGACAGGCGCTCGCCTACAAGCTCGGTCAGCTCGAGATCCTGCGGCTGCGATCCGAGGCCGAATCCCGCCAGGGCGACCGGTTCGACATCCGGCGGTTCCACGACGTCGTGCTCGGTCACGGCGCGCTCCCGCTCGGCGTGCTGCGGGAGGTCGTCGAGCGCCAGCTGGTGTAGGGTCCGTTCGGGCGGGGTGATGCGTGGTCGTCCCCGACTTCCTCCAACCGCGACGGGCCCCTGCGTGCCAGAATGCGCCACCGAGAGGGCTTGTCGGGGACATCCATACGGCGCAGCAAACCTGCGCCGTCGTGCCAGGAGGGGCAATGGCAGCCGAAGAACGCGATGTCTATCGGGTCCTGCAGATCGATCCAGCCGCGCACGAGGTCGTCGTGAGGGCGGCATATCGGGCGCTGGCCGCGCTCTACCATCCGGATCGCGACGCGACCGCGCTTGCGACCCATCGCATGGCCGAACTGAATGATGCCTATGCGAAGGTCCGGACTCGAGATCTGCGGGACGCCTACGACCAGCTGCGACGGCATCGCGCCGGTACTGGGAGCGGGTCCGTGGTCATCGCCGGTACCAGCGCACAGCCCGGCCGCTCGCAGGGCGCTTCGAGCATCGACCACAGCGGTCAGACCCTCGACTTCGGGCGGTACGTCGGCTGGTCGATCCAACAGCTGGCCACGCACGACCCCGACTACCTGATCTGGCTGAGCCGCCATTCATCGGGGATCCGGTATCGACGGACGATCGAGGAGCTTCTGGCGCGCACGAAGGCGCCACCGGTCGCTGACAACGCCAAGAAGCGGCGCTGACGCCACCGCCGCCGCGAGAGCATTCCGTCGCCACTGTCCCGGCAGCTACGCGACCGGAACCTCCCTAGCCGTCAAGCAGCGCCAGCAGCTCGTCATGGAGCAGCCCATTCGAGCTGAGGACGTTGGCCGCGGTCCACGATGGCCGGCCCTCCAGATCAGTCATGCGGCCACCGGCCTCGGTGACAACCACGTACGGTGCGGCCATGTCCCACGGCTTCACGCCGTACTCGACCATCGTCTCGGCAGCTCCCTGCGCGACGAGCATGTGACCCCAGAAGTCGCCGAAGCCGCGATCGCGCCACGCACGATGGATGATCCGTCGCAGCCCCTCCCCCATCCCCGCGTCCTCCAGCCCGCGGAGCGTCGAGAAGACGATCTGGGCATCCGCCAGTGCGCCGATGCGGGAGACCCGAACCGGCCGATCCCGGCCGGCCCAGCGGAGCTGCGCGCCCTCGCCGCGCAGCGCGAACCAGCGGCGGCCCATGGCCGGCGCCGAGACGACGCCCAGCTCGAGCTCGCCCTCGCGCTCGAAGGCCAACAGCGTGGCGAACACCTCGATCCCGCGCACGAAGTTGTGAGTCGCGTCGATGGGGTCGATGATCCAGCGCCCGTCGCCGCCATCGCTCGCGACGCCGAACTCCTCGCCGGCCACGGTGTGCGTCGGGTAGTCGCCGGCGATCCGGTCGCGCAGGCGCGTCTCGACGCCGGTGTCGGCCTGGGTGACGAGCGTGCGGTCCGGCTTGGCGTCGATCGTGAGCTCGCCGCCGAAATGCTCGAGCGCGATCGCATCGGTCTCGTCGAGGATCTCGTGGGCGAACGCGAGCAACGTGTCGGAACGGTCATCCAAGGCGGCGGCCGAGCTCCTCATTGACCAGCCGCGCATCGGCGCGACCGGCCGTTCGCTTCATGACCTGGCCGACGAGGAAGCCGAAGACCTGCTGCTTGCCGGAACGGTACTCGGCCACCTGGGATGGATACTCGGCCAGCACCGCCTCGATCTCGGCGCCGATGGCTCCCGCGTCCGAGACCTGTGCCGACTCCCTCTCGCTGCGATGACGGTCGCGCGGGGACTCGCCGCTCGTCGAATGCGGTCGCCAGCACGGCCTTGGCGTTCGTCGCCGAGACGCGCCCCGCCTCGACCTCGCCGATGAGCTCGGCGAGCCCGTCGGGTCGGAGCGCGACCCCGTCGGCGCGCAGGCCATCGGCCGCATGCTGGTTGAGGAGCCGGCTGAACTCACCAGCTGATCCAGTTGGCGGCGGTCTTGGGGTCGACGCCGGCCGCCACCATCGCGTCGAAGTAGTCGGCCAGCGCGGCGTCGGACGTGAGCACGCCGGCGTCGTAGGCGGACAGGCCGAGCGCATCGGTGTAGCGCGTTCGCGTCGCTGCGACGGCAGCTCGGGCAGCTGGTCGCGCAGCTCGTCGACCCAGGCCGGCGACGGACGCAGCGGCGGCAGGTCTGGCTCGGGGAAGTAGCGGTAGTCGTTCGCCTCCTCCTTGCTGCGCTGGACGATCGTCCGGCCGGCCTCCTCGTCCCAGCCGCGCGTCTCCTGCGTCAACGGCTCCCCGCGATCGAGGGCGGCCGCGTGGCGGTCGACCTCGAACTCGAGCGCACGCTCGAGCGATCGGAAGCTGTTGAGGTTCTTCACCTCGACCTTCGTCCCGAACTCGGTCGAGCCGACCGGACGGAGGCTGACATTGCCCTCGATCCGCATCGAGCCCGCCTCCATGTCCGCGTTCGAGGCGCCGATGGCCCGCAGCAGCTCGCGCAGCGTCTCGCCGTACGCGCGCGCCTGCGCCGGCGAGCGCAGGTCCGGCTCGGTGACGATCTCCATCAGCGGCACGCCGGCGCGGTTGAAGTCGACGACGCTATAGCCGCGCCCGGCGTGCTGCATCCGCGCCGTGTCCTCCTCGAGGTGGGCGCGCGTGATGCCGATGGTCACCTCATCGTCCTCGGCGGGCACCGGACCGCGCAGGCGGCCGTTCGGCTCGAAGCGGCAGCGCGTACTGGCTGATCTGGTAGCCCTTCGGGAGGTCGGGGTAGAAGTAGTTCTTGCGCTCGAACCGGACGGCCTCGGTCTCGACGTGGCAGTCGAGCGCGAGCCCGGTGAGCATGACGAGCTCGACGGCACGCCGGTTGATGACCGGCAGCGTGCCGGGCAGGCCCAGGCAGATCGGGCAGACTGCGCGATATTCGGCTCGTCGGTGCCGTCCGTCGGCGGCCGCCGGTCGGCGCACGCGCAGAACATCTTCGAGTCGGTGCGCAGCTGCGCGTGGACCTCGATGCCGATGACCGTCTCGTATATGGTGGCGGAAGGAGCCGTCATCGGCCGATTGTACCGAGGCCCACGCGTATGCTGCGGTGCCGATGAAGATCGGCGAGTGGGACAACCTCGGGCGGGCACGTGAGCTCGTCCAGCACCAACTCGGCCGAGCTGAACGCCACCGAGTACGCGACGCACGTGACCGTCAACGCCGAGAACGGACGGCTGCGCGATCTTCGTCGCCAGCGAATGCGGACTGCATCGACTACCAGTACGGCCCGGTCGGCAACAACCCGGAGGGCGACTGGATCCTTCGCGGTCAACTCGTGCGATGGGCCTCCGTTCGCGGTCTGCGTCTCCAGACCGATGCGCAGCAGGACGAGGACACCGAAGGGTCAAGTCCGTGTGGCGGCTCGTCTCCGAGGACCCGAAGATGGAACTCACCGTCTCGAGCGACGACGGCGAGAAGTCGTCGAGGCCCTCGCCAGCCTCGCTCGCGCCTGCCTGCAGCACGCCGACTGACCCCGGAGCCGTCGCGGTCCTTCACGCTTCGAGGTCTGCGAGGCGCCGCATCGGTCGCAGCGAGATCAGGCATCGAACCGGGCGCGGCGCCTAGAACGATCACTGACCCTCACCGGCGGGACTCCGGGCGGTCAGGTAGAGCGCGCCGAACGGGATGCGCAGGGCACCGTCCTTCGTGCGAGGCGTCACATCGAGCATCTCGTCGGTGAGGGCGCGCTGCTGCTCCGGCGTGAGCCTGGCGGTTGCCGCGCCGCGCAAGCCGATCTCGCGCCACAGGCGAAAGGCTGCCTCGTCGGGAAGGGTGATGGCCGTCGTCGGGTCGGCATCGGTCTCGACGTCCGCCCAACCGGCCGCCGTGCCCAGCCCGGCCAGCGACGATTCGGAGGGATATCGGCCTCTGGTGACGATGCCCCATCGCTGCGTAGATCTCGCCGTAGACGGCGATCGGTGTCAGCTCCAGGGGCCCCGGAACCGACAGGCTCAGGCGGCCGCCGGGCCGCGTGACGCGCAGCCACTCGGCCAGGGCGGCGGCCTGGTCGTCGGCAAACAGCAGCGAGTGGGCAGCGAGCACGACGTCCACGCTTGCGTCATCGAAGCGCAGCGCCGCGAAATCCATCTCCTCGAAGCGGACACCGGCGACCTCGCGGCGGGCGATCTCGAGCATCCCAGGTGCAGCATCCACGCCAACGACCTCGCGTCCCTCACCCCGGGCCGCCGCGGCGGCACTGCCGGTCCCCGTGCCGATATCCAGCACCCGCTCGCCAGCTCGCAGCCGCGCCCTTCGCACCACGACCTCGGCGACCGGGCGCAGCGACGGCGCCATGGTGGTGGCGTAGCCGGCCGCCGACGCGCTGAATTGCTCGGCCGGCGTGGTGGACATCGGTCAGGCGTACCGCCGCAGTTGGTCAGGAGCGGTGCCGGGCCACGAAACGCTCGATGCGGTCCATCGCTTCGACGATCTGGTCGTAGGCCGTCGCGTAACACACGCGCACGTGGCCGGTGCCGGACGGACCGAACGCGGTACCGGGCACCACGCCCACCCGCTCCTCCTCGAGCAGCGCCTCGGCGAACGCCGTCTCATCCAAACCGGTCGCGTCGGCGACACGCGGGAAGCAGTAGAACGCACCCATCGGCTCGAAGCAGCTGAGGCCGATCTCGTTGAACCGATCGGTCATGTACCGCCGGCGGCGATCGTACTCGGCGCGCATGTCCTGGAGCGCGTCCTCACCGGAGCGCAGCGCCTCGATGGCGGCGAACTGGGCGGCGGTAGGGGCGCACATGATCCCGTACTGATGCACCTTGGCGATGCCGTTCATGAGGGCGGCGGGAGCGGCGACGTAGCCGATGCGCCAGCCGGTCATCGCGTACGACTTGCTGAAGCCGCCCAGGAGCACGGTGCGATCCCGCATGCCCGGGAGCGAGCTGAAGGCCGTGTGCGCGTGCGAGCCGTAGACCAGGCGGTCATAGATCTCGTCGCTGAAGACGAGCAGGTCGTGCTCCTCGGCCACGGCGCCGATGGCCTCGAGCTCGTCGTGATCAAGCACGGCCCCGGTCGGGTTGTTCGGGTAGCCGAGGAAGATCGCCTTCGTTCGCGGGGTGACTGCATCGCGGATCATGCCGGCGGTGACGCGAAAGTCGGTCGCTCTCGTGGTGGCGACCGGCACTGCCACGCCGCCCGCCAGCTGGATGCACGGCGCATATGCCACGAAACACGGCTCGTGGTAGATGACCTCGTCGCCCGGATTGATGATGGCCCGGAGCGACGCGTCGACGCCCTCCGAGGCGCCGACGGTGATCACGAGCTCCGTGCGCGGGTCGTACTCGACGCCGTATCGGTCTCGCAGGTTCGCCGCGATCAGCTCGCGCAACTCGAGCATCCCGCCGTTCGCGGTGTAGTGGGTCTCCCCCGCCTCGAGGCTCGCGATGGCGGCCCGCGTGATCCCCTCGGGCGTGGTGAAGTCGGGCTCGCCGATGGTCAGACTGATGACGTCCCTCATCTCGGCCAGCATGTCGAAGAAGCGCCGAATGCCCGATGGCGGCATGGCGCGCACCGTGTCGTTGAGGAAGTCGGCGGTCGGACGGCGGGTCACGGGCTGGCTGGTCATCGTCGCCAGTCTAGACGCCGCCAGCGCCCGAAGCTCAGTCTTCCGGAAGGTGGTCCCCGACGCGCCGACGCGGCGCAGCCGCCGTGTCCCCGTCCGGCTCCGATGCACGGGGCGGTCGGACGGCGATCTCGAACATGGGCGCAGTTGCGGACCCATCGATCCGGACGCCAGTCGCGCGCGCGAGGAAGAAGCGCGGCGTCGTCGCGCGATTGAGCCACGACAGCGCGGCAACATGTGAGTCGCTCGGCTTGCCGCTGATCCAGGTGACGGTCCCACCGTCCTGAACGGCGGCCGTGCGGAGGAGTGCCCCGAGGCCCTCGTCGCTCGAGGGTCCGACCTCGCAGACGACCCACGCCACGGCACCATCGGCCGACCTGCCGACCACGGTGCCGGCGGACGGCGTGTCGAATCGAAGCCCCTTCGCTCCGATGAGGTCGGCCAGCACATCGGCGTTGGCGGCCACCCAGGCGCACATGGCGCTTGCATCGGTCCACAGCTCCGTCGCACTGACGCGCGTCAGGCGGCCGATTCCGGTGACTGCCGAGGAAGTCGCCGTCGTGCTTGCCGAGGGTGTCAGGTCCGGCGCCTGTGCGCTCCCCCCATTGGTCCCCAGGTCGGCGTTCACGGGCACGGGCGGGGTCTCGTCGCGTCGTGGCCAGATCGAGGTCACGCCCGGGCGGGAGGCACCCAGGCTGGCGATGCGGGCGCTGACGTCGGCCGAGCCATGCTCGGTCGGTGCGGGCGTCTGGTCGGGCGGGGTCTGATCGGACACGGGGATGACTCCTGCGGCTCGTTGGGTTCAGCGGCGCGGACAGTGTCCACCGTGATGCGCCAGATCGGACCAGTACTTTCGGGGAGGACCGTGGCGACGGGCAGGACCGGACGTCGCCAGTTGAGGTCGCCGCCGAGGCCGCCGGCTCGCCGATGGTCAGGCAGATGACGTCCATCATCTCGATGAGCGTTCGGTCTCTTCGACCCGGGGCGACCGGGCCATTGGCCACTTCCTGGGCCAGGCCACCGCACCATACCGTCGAGCCGTGCACCTGATGGGCGACGAAGCCGCCAGGAGGCGGCCGTCGCGGGTCCTGCTCGCCGGTGGCCTTCTGCTGGCCGCCGCGCTGGTCGTTGCCTGTGCGAGTTCGGCAACGTTGGCGGGCGTGATCCGCACGCCAGCACTCGAGGTGTCGGCCGTGGAGTTGCCCGATGCGTCTGCCGGCGGCCGGCCGCTGGCGATGCGAGCACCGAGTGATGAGCTGTATGTCGTCTATTTCGGGTACACGAGCTGCCCCGACATCTGCCCCACCACCCTCAGCGACATCCGGGTCGCGCTCGATGACCTCCCGCCAGCGCTCGCCGAGCGAGTCGCCGTGGCGATGGTCACCATCGATCCCGAGCGTGATACCGACGAGCGCCTGAGCGCCTATCTCGGCCACTTCTTCGAGGACGGTCACGCTCTCCGTACCACGGACGCCCGGGCGCTCGAGGCGGCGACGTCGGCCTTCGGCGTCCAGTGGGACGTCGAGGAGCACGACCCCGGCGAGTCCTACGAGGTGGCTCACACCGCACTGACCTATGTCGTGGATGACACGGGGACCGTCGTGGTCGAGTGGCCGTTTGGCCTCGAGGCCGAAGCGATGTCGTCCGACCTCACGATCCTGCTCCAGGAGGAAGCACCATGAATCCAGTGTTCGCCGCCCGCCGTCCGATGGCCCTCGTAGCGGGCGTGGGCCTGCTCCTCAGCGTTGCCGCCTGCGCTGCCGATCCCGGCGACGACACGGCGATCGGCGTCGCCGATGCGTGGGCGCGGACGTCGCCGACAATGTCCACGCGTGGCGCCGTCTACCTGGAGATCAGCAACGACAGCGGCGTCGATGACGCCCTGATCGCCGCCAGCGTCGATCCCGCGGTGGCAGCAACGGTCGAGCTGCATGAGACCGTCTCGACGGCCAGCGACGGCGCCGGCATGTCGAGCGGCATGGATGGCGGCGGCATGATGGAGATGCGACCGGTCGACCGGATCGTCGTCGCGTCTGGCGACTCGGTCTCCCTGGCGCCGGGTGGCTTTCACATCATGCTGCTCGACCTCGCGGAGCCGCTCGAGGCCGGCACCGCGATCGACGTCACCCTGACCTTCGAGGAGGCGGGTGAGATGGAGGTCTCCGCCAGTGTCCGCGACACCGCCCCGTAGCCGCCGGCCAGGGCCGCGACCGCCGGCGATCTGGGGAGTGGTGACGGCGCTCCTCGTGATGGTCACGATCGGCATGGGCGGCTGTGGGCCAGCACGCGAGGGCGAGACCCTCGAGCTCGTCGTGCCGGCAGGGACCGGCGATCGCCTGGCCATGGGCGAGACGGTCACGATCATGCCGTCGGAGCTCACGTTTCGCGTCGGCGACACGATTCGCATCCGCAACGATGACCGATTCCCGCAGTCGGTTGGGCCGTACCTGGTGGCCGCGGGGGAGGTGTTCGAGCTCCAGTACGGTTCGCCGGGCACGTACGAGGGCTACTGCCCGCTGTCACAGGGCGAGACCTACCGCATCGTCGTCACGCCATGATGCGATCGCTGCGCGTCCTCGCTGCGCTGGTTCTGGTGCTGACCGGCTGCGCCGACGAAGAGCCGGAGCGCGTCAGCTACGCCGCCACGGATCTGCGGACGGGTGCGGCGGTGTCGGTCGACATGCTCCGGGGAGGTCCGGCGCTGCTGGTCAGCTGGACAACCTGGTGCACTGAGTGCGACGAGGTGCTCTTCGGACTACGGACGTTCAGCGAATCTCCTGCCGCCGCAGGCCTGGCGATCGTCGCCGTCAATCTCGACGCCGGCGACGTCGACGCTGAGATCGACGCCAAGCTCGCGGACCATGGTCTGGTCACCACGCTCTGGCGCGATCGACGCAACGAGTTCAAGCGCGCCTTCGGTGCCCTCGGCGTTCCGACGGCCATCCTTCTGGACGCCGAGGGCCGGGTGGCGGGCACATTCCCGGGCGCGGTCGACTTCGAAGCCGGCTCGATCAGCGAGGCGCTCGCCGACATCGCCTCCGGATCGTCGCCGTGACGGGAATTGTGCTGAACGCCACGAGCCAGCTGGTGTCGGATGGATCCCTGCTCATCGCCATCCCGATTGCCATTCTGGCCGGCGTCATCTCATTCCTCTCGCCCTGCGTGCTGCCGCTCGTGCCGGGCTATCTCGCCTACACCACCGGCCTCTCCGCCGGGGAGCTTGCGGACTCGAGGGCGACCAGCCCGCACCAGCTGCGCAGTGTCGTGCTCGGGACGCTCGGGTTCGTCGTCGGCATCTCGATCGTCTTCGTCAGCTTCGGCGCGCTGTTCGGCGCGTTTGGCAGAGCGCTCCGAGAGCACGAGCTCCTTCTCACCCAGGTCTTCGGGGTGATCACCATCGTGCTCGGCCTGCTGCTCGCCGGCGTGCTGAGCCGGGTGGCGGTCTTCAACCGGGAACTGCGCGTGCACCACCTGCCGAAGCCGAGCCTGCTGGCCGCTCCGTTGCTCGGCGTGGCGTTCGCCCTTGGCTGGACGCCATGCATCGGCCCAACCCTCGGCCTGGTGCTCGGCCTTGCGGCATCCAGCGACCAGGCGTCCGTGCTGCGGGGAGCGACGCTGTCGCTCGCGTACTGCCTCGGCCTTGGCTTGCCCCTGCTGGCGGCCGGGATCGCCTTCAACCGCGCGATGGCGGCGTTTTCGATCGTCAAGCGGCATTACCGCGCCCTGATGGTCGCCGGCGGATCGATGCTCGTCGTCATCGGCCTGCTCCAGGTAACCGGGACGTGGACGTCGTTGATGAACCTGCTGCAGACGCAGTTCGGCGGGATGAACTTGCCCCTGTAGGCGATCGCCTCTCGGCGACCGATCAGCGGTCGCCGGGGCCGTGGAGCTCTCCGGCCTCGATCCCGACGGGCAGGACGTTGGCGGGCCACGGAAGCGGACAGGTGGCATGCGGGCTGAACACACACGGCGGGTTGTACGCCCGGTTGAAGTCGACGATCACCCGACCGTCCGGGGCGGGTGGCGGGGTGTACACGAAGCGACCGCCGCCGTACGTCTGGCGCCCGTTGGTCGCGTCACCGAAGACGAGCCACAGCTCACCGGTCGAGCCACCAGAGAGCGCCTGCAGCCGATGCGTCGCCCCGGCAATCTCGAAGGCGACCTCACCGGGCGACGCATTGCCCTCCACGATGCCCAGCACATCGGGCACGGCCAGTGTCCGCCCCGGCGTCGGCTCGAATCGCGCCTCGAGCCGCCACGCCGGGTCAACCGGCCAGTGATCGACCCCGGCGAACTCCCGACGCGCCGCGGCATCGAGATCCCAGGTCCGCAGGGCCAGCCGGCCGCCGCGCTCGATGACGCAGAGGCGCAACGACCCGAGCTCGAGCACCGTCGGGTCGCCCGTGCGATCGTCGCTGAGCGGCAGATCCTCGACCGGCCGGCCATCGTGGAGCCACGTGCCGCCGGCGCGCACACCATCCGGCGCCACGGTGAGCGTCCCGGCGCGCGGCGGGCCGCTCGGCAGGACGGCGTCGGAAGCCGGGTCGCTGCCCACCCGGTTCACGCCCGGCTTCAACCAGGCAAGGCCCGACAGCGTCAGCCAGCCGCGGTCCCGCTGGAGCGCCTCGTAGCGGCCGGCTCGCCAGTCCTCCACCTCGGCGCGATGGGCCGCCGGGTCGATCATCCGGCAGCGGGCAGGAAGATCAGGGTCGGCGCCGTGCCGGGCCCGAGGCGCACGTAGGTCGCCGGTCCGTCGTTCACCGGGTTGGTTCGCGCTGCTCGGCCGGAGCTGGTGGTGCCATCCAATGCCATCGCGATCGGGCCCTCGCCGAAGCGCGCAAGGCAGGCCGCCGTGTGCCCTTCGGTGGACGGCTCGGCGAGCACGAGGTGGCTCCGGCCGAGATCGAGGCGTCGGCAGCGCGCGCCAAGGACGGCATCCTCGCCGACCTCGTGCCAGCCCGCACCGAGGGCCGGCTCGAGGTCCGATGCGGCACGCTCCGCATCGACGGTGGCGAGGATCAGGCCGCGCGGCGCTTCGGTCCAGTCGTCCACTGCCCGCGGAAAGATGGCGTGCCGGGGGTCGGAGGGCGGCGGAACCTCCAGCATCTGGATCGGCGCATCACGCACGCCCCACCACAGGATGCGCGGCTCATCGCCCGGCTCGGCGTACAGCCACTGCGGGAACAGCTGGGCGCCACCCTCGCGCAGGATGCGGTTCAGCGGCCCCTGTTCGGGAACCGCGATGCGGACGTGGCTGATCTCGGGCACGACGCGAAGTCTAGCGACGAATGGCCATTGGTCGCTGATCGGTCACCGATCGCGACATTCGCTGCCGATGCTGCGACGATGTCCCCATGACCGATCAGTACACCTTCTACCCGGATCTTGCCGATGAAGCGACGGCCGTGCAGCGCGGCATTCACAGCCAGACCATCTCCAAGGGCGATGGCGTCGAGGTCCTGCTCTTCACGCTTGCGCCCGGCGAGGAGCTCAGCGAGCACACGTCGGCGCGGCCGGCCATCGTGCACGCATTGCGCGGCTCCGGTCATCTCACGGTGGCCGGCGATCCGTATGTCCTCGCGCCGGGTGCCTGGCTTCGCATGGCCGCCGGCACGAAACACGCGGTCGTCGCCGAGAGTGACCTCGCCTTCGTGCTCTACCTGCTCCCGCGTCCGGAGAGCGCCGCCTAGCGCGTCGCGGTCGGGGGCCGGAGCTCGCTGAAGCCGGCAGCGCGCTCGTAGGCATCGGCCACGCGAAGGACCGTTCCCTCGTCGAAGGCCCGGCCGATCACCTGCAGGCCCACGGGGAGGCCGTCCGACCGGCCGCACGGGACGCTGATGCCGGGCAGGCCGGCGATGTTCACCGGCAGCGTGCAGGCGTCGTTCAGGTACATCGCCAGTGGATCGTCCACCTTGTCGCCGATGCGGAAGGCGACGTTCGGCGAGGTCGGGGCGAGGATGGCATCGACGGTCGAGAGCACCTCGTCGAACTCGGCCTTGATGAGCGTGCGCACCTGCTGCGCCTTCACGTAGTAGGCGTCGTAGTAGCCGGCGCTGAGCGCGTAGGTGCCGAGCATGATCCGGCGCTTGACCTCGGGACCGAAGCCGGCGCCGCGTGTGCGCGTGTAGTTCTCCCACAGCTCGTCGGCGCCGGCCGAGAGGCCGAACCGAACGCCGTCATAGCGCGCCAGGTTCGCCGACGCCTCCGCCGGCGCGATGATGTAGTACGTCGCCAGCCCGCGGTCGGTGGACGGCAGGCTCACGTCGACGATCTCGGCACCGAGGTCGCGGAGTGTCTCGATCGCAGTGCGCACGGCGGCCTCGACGCCGGCCTCCATGCCCTCCACGAAGTACTCACGCGGCACGCCGAGACGGAGGCCGCGCACATCGCCGGTCAGCGCGGCCGTGTAGTCCGGGACGGGGATATCCACGCTGGTGGCATCACGCGGATCGTGGCCGGCAATCGCGCCAAGCACGATGGCCGCATCCCGCACCGAACGGGTGAAGGGTCCGGCCTGGTCGAGACTGGACGCGAACGCGATCATCCCGAAGCGGCTCACCCGCCCATACGTCGGCTTGATGCCGATGGTTCCCGTCAGCGAGGCGGGCTGGCGGATGCTGCCCCCGGTGTCGGTGCCGAGCGCGAAGTAGGCCTGGCCGGCGGCCACCGCGGCCGAGGATCCTCCGGAGCTGCCACCCGGCACGGTCTCCTCGTTCCAGGGATTGCGCACCGGGCCGTATGCGCTGTTCTCGTTACTCGAGCCCATCGCGAACTCGTCACAGTTCGTCTTGCCCAGCAGCACCGCCCCGGCACGCTCGAGTGCCTCCTGTGCCGCCGACGGATATGGCGATCGATAGCCTTCGAGGATGAAGCTGCCCGCCGTGGTCGGAAGGCCGCCGGACAACGGGCCGCCGTCGGCATCCAGGGCGCGGGTCACGAAGATGTCCTTGAGGGCGTAGGGCACGCCGAGCAGCGGCCGGGCGCCGGCCCGATCGGCGCCCAGCTCCTCGTCGGCGGCATCGGCGGCCGCCAGGGCCGCATCTGCATCGAGCGAGAGAAACGTGTTCAGGCGCTCGCCGTCGCGCTCGATGCGGGCCAGGCACGCCTCGGTGAGCTGCCGCGAGGTCGCCGTTCCGCGACGCAGCGCCTCGGCGATCTCGGTGATGGACCGATCGGCGAGGGGGTGCTCGCTCATCGGCCTTCCTCGAGTACCGTCGGCACGCGGAGGAAGGGATCGTCGCGCAGCGGCGCATTGGCGAGGGCGGCGTCCCGGGTCATCGGGGGCACTGGCTCGTCGTCGCGCATCACGTTCTCGAGCTGGATCACGCTGGCGGTCGGACCCACGTGCGACGTGTCCACGTCGCGCAGCGTCTCGATCGCCTCCAGGATGTTCGAGAGCTGGCTCTGCATGCGGTCGATCTCGTCCTCGGTCAGGTGCAGTCGGGCGAGATGCGCGACGTGCTCGACGTCGTCACGTGAGATTGAGGCCATGCGCCGATGGTAGCGCTCTGGCAGCATGGGCGCCGATGACCACCGAGCGGATCCCGATCACCGGCGGCACCCTCGAGGCGCATCGCCTGCGCGGTGGTGCGGGCGTGCCGCTCCTCGTGCTCGGGGGCGTCGAGACCGGCATGCGGCCGCTGGCCGGCACCGAGTCCGTGCTCGACCGCCGGTGGCGGGGCCGCACGGCGGCGCGCGAAGTCGTGATCCTCGGCCGGCCGCTCCCCGACGACCCGGCGGACGCGGAGCGGATCATGCACCCGCGCGTCATGGCCGACGCGATCGCGGGCGTGATGCGCGGGCTGCGCGTCGGTCCCGTGGCGATCGAGGCGGAGTCGGGGGGCGGGCGGATCAGCCTGTGGCTCACCGTCGACCATCCCGATCTCGTCGACCGGCTGGTGCTCGCCTCGGTGGCGTCGGAGACGCATACAGAGTCGCCAATGGCCGAGCGCATGCGCCGCTGGCTCGAGGTCGCCGAGGCCGGCGACTGGGGTACCTTCTTCTCGAAGATGGCGAAGTCGATGCAGCCCGGCCCCGCCCAGGAGACCGGCTCGTTCGCTGCCGCCGCCCGGCTGCAGCCGAAGCCGGCGACGCCGGAGCGCTTCATCGGTGAGCTGCGGGCAACGCTCGACCCGAGCTCGTTCGTGACGGATCGGCTCGGCGAGATCGGCGTCCCCACGCTCGTCCTCGCCGGTGAGCAGGACCAGGTCGTCCCGCTGGCGTCCTCGAAGCTCGTCGCTGAAGGCATCCCCGGCGCGCGGATGCTCACCGACCCCGACTGCGGCCACACGGTGCGCAGCTCGTTCCGCGACTACGACGCCATCGTCGAGGCCTTCCTGGCCGAGGGCGACGCGTGACCGGATGGCAGCCGCCGGCGATCGGCGCCCGCGCGACCCGGACGAGGACCTTCACACCGGAGGACGTGGAGCTGTTCGCCCGCCTGAGCGGTGATCGCAACCCGCTGCACTTCGACGAGGCCTTCGCGGCCGCCACGCGGGTGGGTCGGCTGGTCGTCCAGGGCGGTCTGACGACCGGCCTGTTCAATGCCCTGGTGGCCATGGACCTGCCCGGTCCGGGGAGCGTCTTCCTGCACCAGGAATGGGACTATCCGGCGCCCGTCCATATCGGCGACACCGTGACCGCCGAGGCCGAGGTCATCGAAGCGCGCCCGGACAAGCCGGTCACCCGCCTCCGATGCGTCGCGCGCCGCCAGGACGGGACCGAGGTCCTGCGCGGCGAGTGCCTCGTCTACACTATGCTCGAAACCGGTCCTCGGCCGCCACGATGACCGGCGCGCCCGGGCCCGAGCCGGACGGCCGCTGGCGCCAGCTCATCCTCCTCTCGGTCGCCGTCCTCTTCTGCCTGGGCACCTGGTTCAGCGGGACGGCGGTGGCCCCCTCGCTCGCCGCCGCGTGGCGGCTCGACGGCGGCGGGGTCGCGCTCCTCACCATCGCCGTCCAGCTCGGCTTCGCGAGCGGCGCCCTGGGGCTGGCCATGGCCGGCATCCCGGATGTCGTGCCGGCACGACGGCTGATCCCGGCCGGCATCGCCATCACCGCGCTCGCGAACACCGGCTTCGCGCTCCTTGCCGACGATCTCGGGAGCGCGCTGGTCTTCCGCTTCCTCACCGGCGCCGGGATCGCCGCAGTCTACCCGGTCGGGATGAAGGTGCTGGCCAGCTGGTTCCGCCGCGACCGGGGGTTCGCCGTCGGGACCCTGATCGGCGCAATCACCCTTGGCTCGGCGCTCCCCCATCTCCTCCGGGCGGGCGGCACGGCCTTCGCCGCCGACTGGAGGCTGGTCGTCCTCACCGCAAGCCTGATTGCGGGCTTCGGCGCCGTCATCGCGCTGTTCGCCGTCCGCGACGGCCCCTACGCGGTTCCCGCCCAGCGCTTCAGCCCGGAGGTGGCGCGAGCAGCCCTCCGCGAGCCGTCGGTCCGCCTTGCGAACCTCGGCTACCTCGGTCACATGTGGGAGCTCTACGCGATGTGGAGCTGGATCCCGCTCTTCCTGGCCGCCTCGCTCGCCGCGACCGGCGCCACCGATCCCGCGCTCGCGAGCCTGGGTGCCTTCGCCGTGGTCGCGGCCGGAGCGATCGGCTGCGTGGCCGCCGGTGCCCTGGCGGACCGTCTCGGCCGGACGACGCTCACGATCGCCGCCATGGCCCTGTCCGGGACGAGCGCCGTGATCACGGGGCTGCTGTTCGGCGCTCCGGCGGCGCTCGTCATCGGGGTGGCACTCATCTGGGGCATCACGGTGGTGGCCGACTCGGCACAGTTCTCGACCGCGGTGAGCGAGCTCGCCCCGCCGGGGACAGCGGGATCGGCCCTCACGCTCCAGACAGCGGCGGGCTTCACGCTCACGGCCGTCACGATCTGGGGAGTCAGCCTGCTCGACCCGGGCGATGCCGACGGCTGGCGCCTCGCATTCGCGATCCTGGCGCTCGGTCCGCTGCTCGGCATCCTCGCCATGTGGCGGCTGCGGTCCCGGCCCGACGCGACACGGATGGCCGGCGGCCGTCGCTGAGCGGTTCCGTCGCTCAGACGCGTTCGGCGGCCGGCGCCGATGACTCCGTGACCGTGCGGCGCGAGGCGACCACGACCCCGAGGTACACGCCGGCCATCACGACGGCCGCGCCGATGGCGAAGAGCGGGCTGACCCGCTCGTTGCGCAGCCACGCCCCGAGCGGGACCGCGACCAGCGGCAGCAGGATGTGGAGGTAGGACGCGGAGGAGGCGGTCCAGCGGGTCAGGACGAACAGCCCGAGCGCGTAGACGACGACAGTGCCGACGAGGACGAGATGCCCGATGGCGATCCAGGTCGGCCCCTCCTTCGGGAGAACCCAGGGCTCCCCGAGGGCCGTCGACACGGCGGCAAGCACCACGGCGCCGACGAGCATGGCGACGGCATTGGTGGTGATCGGGTGGATGTCGGGCAGCCGCTTGATGAGAACCGAGCTCTGCGCGATCGCCACCGCCGCCACGAGGACGGCGAGCATCGGCAGGGGCGGCACGCTGCCGGCGATCTGGTCCGCCGAGATGATCGCGACGCCCATTGCCGCGAGGAGTGCGCCGACGACCGCCAGCCATCGGAACGGCTCCACGCGTTGGATCACCGCCAGCATCAACGTCAGGAGGGGAACGAGCGCGAGGATGACCACGCCCACGCCCGTCGGCACCTCGACGAGCGCCCAGTAGAGCAGCCCGAACGCGAACGCGATGGCCAGGACGCCGTACAGCGCCATCCCGAGCAGGGCGCGTCCGCGCGGAATCGGGTAGCGCCGCACGAGGACGATCGCCGCGCACACCAGGCCGGCTGCCAGGAATCGGACGGTCGCGCCCCAGTACGGCGCCAGCTCGTCGTTGCTGAAGCCGATGGCCAGCCCGTTCGCCCCGGCAAACAGCACCGCCAGCACGAAGGCGGCGAGCGTGACCCGGTCGGGAGCTCGATCGCTCACCCGCCCGCCCACCGTCGTCGCTCCAGGCGCGGCGCCGGCCGCGTCACGCGGTCGTCACCTCGATGTGCAGCGGCACGCCGCGCCGGACGGCGTCGGAGACCGGGCAGTGGTCGGCGGCCCAGACCGCGATCTCCTCGAGTTGAGCCAGATTTGCGTCAGAGGCCGTCATCCTGAACGCGATGCGCATGGAGAGCGGTCCTCCGGGCGTCGACGGGTCGAGGCCCAGGATGCCGCGATCGTCGGACTCGCTGTCGACCTCGACCTCGCAACGGAACTCGGTCATGCCGACCTGCGCGGCACGCATCGTCGCCAGCGACAGGGCGCACGCGGCGACCGCGGCCCGCAGGAACCATCCGGGGCTGGGTGCCGAACCTGACCCACCGACGCCCGACGGCATGTCGGTGACCAGCCGCTCGTCGTTCGGGCCGTGGACCGTCACCCGCAGCCCGGAATCGAGCCGGGCGGTGGCGATCGAGTCCGTGTAGCGTGCCTCGTCCGGGTGCTCGGTCAGGTAGGCGCCTGCGCCCTCGAGCGCCGCGCGGATCGCATCGGTCATGTGCCCTCCGTCAGCAGTTGCCGGAAGCCATCCTCGTCCAGCACGCGGATCGCCGAGCTTCTCGGCCTTCGCGAGCTTGCTGCCCGGCCTTGTCACCCGCCACGAGGTAGTCCGTCTTCGCCGATACCGCCGATGCCGCGTGACCGCCGGCGTCACGAATCGCGTCCTCCGCCTCCGATCGGCTGAAGTCGGGCAGCGTGCCGGTCACGACGAGCGTCTTCCCGCTCAGCGGCCCCTCCGCGGGCTCGGTCGGGCGCCGGGCGCGGGTGCCTCCGCGCTGACCCCCGCGTCGAGCAGGTGATGGAGCGTGTCGCGCGGTGTGCTCGTCGTCGAAGAAGCGCCGGATCCCCTCGGCCACCACCCCGCCGATGCCGAAGACGGCGGTGAGCTCCTCGACCGATGCGCTCCGCAGCCGATCGGCCACTCGACGGGTCCATGCGGCCTCGGTCTCCGTCGTCCGCGCGCGGCAGCTTCGCGCGCCAACCAGGCGGCGAGGTCGATGGCCGTCTGCTCGCCCACGTGGCGGATGCCGAGCGCGTTGAGGATCCGGCTGAGTGGCCGGCGTCGGGCCGCGTCGATCGCGGCGCGCGAGGTTTTCGGCGGACTTGCGACCGAGTCGCTCCAGGCCTTCGAGCGTCTCGACGTCGAGGCGGAAGATGTCGGCCGGCTCCTTCACGAGCTCGCGCTCGACCAGCTGCATCATGATCTTGCAGCCGAGGCCGTCGACGTCGATCCCACCGCGGCCGCTGAAGTGGAGCAACCCGCCGATGCGCTGCGCCGGGCAGTACGGATTCGGACAGCGCTGGACGACCTCTCCCTCCTCGCCGCTCCGCCTCCGTCCCGCACACGGGGCAGGTGGCCGGCATCTCCCAGATCGTCTCGCTCCCGTCCCGCGCGTCGACGACGGCGCTCACGACCTCGGGGATCACGTCGCCGGCGCGCTGCAGGACGACGGTGTCGCCGACGCGCAGATCCTTGCGGCGGATCTCGTCGATGTTGTGGAGCGTGGCGTTGCGGACCGTCGTGCCGCCGACGACGACCGGTGTGACGTGCGCGACCGGCGTCATCGCCCCGGTGCGCCCGACGTAGACCTCGATCGCCTCGAGCTTCGTCGTCACCTGCTCGGCCGGGAACTTGTACGCGATCGCCCAGCGCGGGGCGCGCGAGACGAAGCCGAGCTTCGTCTGTTCCGCGAGGCGTGTCGACCTTGATGACGATCCCATCGGTCTCGTAGTCGAGCTCCTTGCGGGCATCGGCCCACTCGTCGGTGAAGGCGATCGACCGCGTCGATGCCCATCGACGACGTCGGGTGTTCGGGTTCACCGGGAACCCGAGGCGGCGCAGCAGCTCGAGCGACGCGGAGTGGCTGTCGCCAGCCCGTGTGCGCCGACCAGCTGGTAGGTCCAGAGGCTGAGCCTGCGCGCTGGCGGTGACCGCCGGGTCCTTCTGACGGACCGTGCCGGCCGTCGTGTTGCGTGCGTTGGCGTAGAGCGCCTTCCCCTCGCGCTCGAGCTGCTCGTTGAGCGCGGCGAAGGCGCCACGCGGCATGAACACCTCGCCGCGTACCTCGAGCCGTCTCCCCCGGCGGGTCCTCGTGCAGCGTCAGCGGGATGGCCCGCACGGTGCGCAGGTTCGGCCGTCACGTCCTCGCCGGTCGTGCCGTCACCGCGGGTCGCGCCCGCGGACGAAGCGGCGCCCCTCGTAGCGGAGGCTGATCGCCAGGCCGTCGATCTTCAGCTCGCAGACGTACGTGACCGGCGGTCCTCGGCGCCCTCGGCCGAGCCCGCGACGCACGCGCGCGTCGAACTCGCGGAGCTCATCATGCGTCGAAGGCGTTGCCCAGGCTGAGCATCGGCACGTCGTGGCGCACCGACGGGAACCCGCCCTCGATCGGCGCGCCCACGCGCTGGCGTCGGCGAGTCCGGGTGACCAGCTCCGGGATGGGCGGCCTCCAGGTCGACCAGCTCGCGGAAGCGGAGGTCGTACTCGCGATCGCTGATCGTCGGTGCGTCGAGCACGTGGTACCGGTGGTTCGCCTCGTTGAGGATCGTGCGCAGCTCGGCCGCTCGCGCGGCGGGATCGGTCGCGTCACTCGGCCAGAGACCCGGCCAGCTGACCGGGTCAGGCATCATCGTCGGCATCGCCCTCGTCGTCCTCGTCGAGCGCGAACCAGGAGCGAAGATGCTCGGTGTGCTCCGCGTAGTGGTCGGGGCCGTCGTAGGCGATGACCTCCTCCGACCGTGTCGCCGTTGCCGAGGCGCAGGCGCAGCAGCGCCGGATCGAGCCCCGCGACGCGAGCGCGGAACGCCGACGAAGGCCGCGCTCCTCGCGCGCAAGTGCCGCCGCGGGCGACGTGCGTGCGCCCGTCGGCCAGGATGCGCTCGTTCATGGCATCGGTCTCGCGCCGTCGAGTACGGCGAACTCGTCGCCGCGCCCCGATTCCGCGAGCTCGAGCGCGTTGGCGGCGTGCTCCGACCAGGCGGCCACGTGGACGACGATGTCGCGCACGCTCCAGTCCTCCATCACGCCCGGCATGGTGACGAGGTCGGCGTCGACGGCTCCCAGCGCCTCCAGGAAGGCGTCGCTCGAGCCGCGTCGAGGCGTCCAGAGCAGCGGCCAGGTCAGCCACGAGGCACCCTCCGCAGCGCTCGCCGCAGCTCGTCGGCATGCTCGCGGTAGTGGTGCGCCGCCTCCGATCGCGATGCCCTGCTGCGAGCGTGCCTCCGTCGGGCAGGCGGACGTCGAGCAGGCCGGATCCATGCGCCGGAGCCGCTCGACGAGGGCCTCGACCGACGCCGCCTCGCGCCGCGCACCGTGGCGAGGTCGGTCTCGCGCGCCACCCGCGCGACCGTGTCGTTCACATCGTCCACGGTCGGCTCGCCCGCACCGATCTCATCGGCACGTCCCTGCTCGACGGCGTGGATCGATCTGCAGCGGCGTGCCCGACCCAGTAGCCGACGTGCGCGATCGAGCTCGCGCGCGCTCCACTCGCCGCCAGGCCAGGGGTGGTCAGCGACGTCCGGCGCGACCGCCGTCGAGCGCTCGAGCAGATCGCTGCCGCGCTCGCCGTCGAGCTCGTCGATCGAGGCGCTCGGTCGTCATCGGTACTCCATTCACGCGCGCTCGAGCCCGGCGTAGGCGGCGATGAGCCGCTTCACGCCCTCGCCGACGAACGCGACAGTGACCTCCTCGTCGCCCTTCACGATCCGGCTGCTGACCACGATGCCGTCGCCGAAGCGGCGGTGCCGCACGCGGTCACCGGCACGCCACGTCGGCTCCTCCTCCGCGCCGAGCGCGTCGCCCGCGGCACCGGGTGCCGAGAACGTGCCCGATCCCGAGATCGACCGTCGCGCGCCCCGTCGTACTGTGCCGATGCCACCCGTTCGCGGGCGGCGTCGAGGCTGCGTCCGACCGGGCGTGGCGCGGACAGGTCGGGCAGCGTTGACGGGGCGCAGCGGCTCGCTCGTACCCGACGCGTCGAGCGAGCGGTAGCCGCTCGGCAGCCAGCTCGCCCTCGTCATCGGTCCCCGCCCAGCGCTCGCCACCGCGCCGGAACGGCGCCGCCGAGCGCTCCGCCGCCAGCAGGTCCTCCGGGAGCTCCGACAGGAAGCGCGACGGATCGGCCTGGGCGCCGACCCCATAGGTGGACCGATGGTGCGCGTGGACGAGGTACAGCCGATCCTTGGCGCGGGTCATCCCGACGTAGGCCAGGCGTCGCTCTTCCTCGAGCTCGCGCTCGTCCTCGAGAGCGCGACGGTGCGGAAGCAGCCCCTCCTCGAGCCCGACGATGAACACGACCGGGAACTCGAGGCCCTTGGCGGCGTGGAGCGTGATGAGGGTCACGCGGTCGGGCGCCTCCTCCAGCTCGTCCTGGTCACTGACCAGCGCCACCTCCTCCAGGAAGCGGGCGAGGCCCTCGGGTGGGGCGATCTCGTCGAACTCGGCGGCATGACCGCGCAGCTCGAGGACGTTCGCCCAGCGCTCCTCACCCTCGTCGCTGCCGTCGTTGATCGCCGCCTGGAGGCCGGAGCGCTCGAGCGCCGCGTCGAAGATCGCCGAGGGCGGCGCGTCGGGGACCATCTTCATCAGGCCGCGCATGAGGTCGGCGAAGACCCCGAGCTGCGCCCGGGCTCGCGGGGCGAGGTTCGGGTTCTCGCCGGCCTGCTCGACCGCGTCCCAGAGGCTCACGCCGCGCGACTCCGCCCACGCACCGAGCTCCTCGACGCTCTTGGCGCCGATGCCCCGAGCCGGCACGTTGATGATCCGGCCCAGCGCCACGCGGTCGGCCGGGTTGCGCGCCAGCCTGACGTAGGCGAGCGCGTCCTTGACCTCGCGTCGCTCGTAGAACCGGGTCCCGCCGACCAGCTGATACGGGATCCCGAATCGCATCAGCGACTCTTCAAGGACGCGCGACTGGGCGTTGATCCGGTAGGCGATCGCGATGTCGCCGTACTTGAGCGTGCCGTCCTCGTCATCGGCTCGGCTGGTGAGCAGCGCGGCCATCCCGCCTCGACGCCCGGCTCCCACCAGCTTCTCGACCTGGCGCGCGACGAACTCGGCCTCCTCGTACTCGTTGTACGCATCGAAGAGCGTGATCTGTGTGCCGCTGCCGCGATCGGTCCACAGCCGCTTCTCCTTGCGACCGGCGTTGCGGCTGACGACCGCGTGAGCGGCGTCCAGGATCGTCTGGGTCGATCGGTAGTTCTGCTCGAGCTTCACGACCCTGGCGTCGGGGTTGTCGGACTCGAAGTCGAGGATGTTGCGCAGGTCGGCGCCGCGCCAGGAGTAGATCGACTGGTCGTCGTCGCCCACCACGGCCAGGTTGTGATGCTTCGCCGACAGGTGGCGGCAGATGAGGTACTGGGCGCGGTTGGTGTCCTGGTACTCGTCGACCATGATCTGCTGCCAGCGGCCCTGGTAGCGCGCCAGCACGTCGGGATGCTGCTCGAACAGGAAGACGGTACGCATGAGCAGGTCGTCGAAGTCCACGGCGTCGTCCTCGGCGAGCTGCCGCTGGTACGCCTCGTACACGCGGGCGGCGGTCTCGTCGTAGTAGTTCGCCGCCTGACGCTTGGCGGTGGCGACATCGGCCAGCTCGTCCTTGCGCTGGCCGATCCAGGCGAGCATGCCGTTCGGCGCGAAGCGCTTCTCGTCGAGGTCCAGGCGCCGCAGGACGCCCTTGACCAGCGCCACCTGGTCCGCCCGGTCGTAGATGGTGAAGCTGCGCGTCAGACCGATGGCGGCGCCGTCGCGGCGCAGGATCCGGGCGCAGATGGCGTGGAAGGTGCCGATGGCGGCGTCACGTGCCGCCTCCTCGCCGATGAGGCCGGCGATCCGCTCGCGCATCTCGCCCGCCGCCTTGTTGGTGAAGGTGACGGCCAGGATCTGCCATGGGTGGTAGCTGGTGGCGACCAGGTAGGCGACCCGATGCGCCAGCACCCGGGTCTTGCCGCTGCCCGCGCCGGCCAGGATCAGGAGCGGGCCGGTGAGGTGTGAGACCGCCTCGCGCTGCGGCTCGTTGAGGCGCGACAGGATCTCCTGCGGAGACAGGCGAGCGCGGGGGCTGGGCGAGGTTGGGGTGTCGAGGGACATCCCCACGATTCTAGACCGATCCGGGCGGGCCACCCGGCCGGCGATCAGTCGCGGCGGACGCGGACGCGGGCGGGGTCAGTCGCGGGGCGCGAGCGTTCGAGGACCAGGCCCGCCACGAGCACGATGAGGGCGATGAGCACTTCCATGGCCCAGCGAATGCAGCCAGCGTGCCAGCTCGGATCAGTCCCGCACGAACCCCGGCTGGAGCTGCACGGTGGAGTCCGGCATCACGTCGAGGGACGGCCACTCCGCGGCGATCGCGAGCGCCTCGTCGAGATCGGCCACCTCGAGGACCACGAAGCCGCCGAGGATCTCCTTCGTCTCGACGTACGGTCCGTCGGAGACCACGATCCCCTCCCCCTGGCGGCCTCGGCGCAGCGTCTTCACGTTCCGTGGCTCGTCGAGCTCCTCGCCGCCCACGATGTGGTCCCGATGCCGCCCGAACCACTCGAGGTGGCGCTGGACATCGGCCTGGCGCTGCTCCTCCGTCCATCCCTCCCACGTGGCGACGTCCTCGGGGCTGAGCCAGTTGAACAGGACGTAGCGCATCAGATCACCTCCATCGTCCGGCGCGCGTCCGGCGCCGCTCGACCCGACGACGATCGGTCCGGCGCCCGGATCGACAATTCAGGACGCGGCGAGTGGCGACCTGCGCGCTCGCATGCGAGTGTAGGCCGCTCCGTCCGGCGAAGCGTGAAGGTCCGCTTGGACCGCCTCGTTGGGACCCGATTCCGCGCCGACAGTGTTACGGCCGCCGCACATGCTCGAGGTTGACGACCAGGATCTCGACCTCGATGACCTCCTCCTTGAAGGCCACCGTGGCCTCGGTGAGCGCCAGCCACTGGCGAGGTGCAGATCGAGCGTAGCGATACGGATCCGCGCCGGGCGGCATGTGGGCCGTCCCGATGATGGTGTAGGGCGGCGCGACCAGCTCGATGGCGTGCCGACGACGCGCAATCCGCCGGGGAGAAGGCCGCGGGCTGGGCGAGACGGCGACGGCGATCATCTCGTCCGCGGGCATCGCCTCCCAACGACCGTCCTCATCGGGGGAGGGGCGCACCAGCAACGGGGTGCCAGCGTTCAGAGCGTCGCTGAGCCGATCGGCGCGCGGCTCGACCCATCCTTCGGTGACGCCCTGCGCCCGGAAGACCGCAACCTGGTGGAGCGTCGAAGTCGGCTCGTCAGGGTCGGCCGCAGGCGCCGGCTGGGACTGGCGGCGTTGCAGAAATCGCATCGGCGCATTGTGCCTTGGCAAGCACCGTGCCATACGCTCCTTGCTGCGCGATGCCGTGCCAGCCTCAGGACTCGCGGGCCGCGAAGCCTCTTCGCCGCGGTCAACGACCTCGAACAGCAAGCGCGCCGCGACACGACGTTACGTCGCCTCCGTCCGCGCTATGAAGACGCGGTTGCCGGGTATTCCAACGGATGGCTTGACGCATATCGCGAGCGGTGGGATCTCCTGACGACAGATCCGAGGCTCGCCGATGGCGATCTCGCGTTGCAGTACGACGCGATAGGCGGCCAGTAGGCGACGCCGACTAGCATCGGCAACCGGAGCCGGGGTGACGTGACGGCCGAGGATCGCAAGTTATCGAACGGTGCGGGCGGCCCCGGCTTCCGCTATTCCTCGCCGCGAGGCTCCCCGGCAAGTAGTCAAGGGACGGCGGGGGGCAAAGCGCCGGCTTCCGTTGCGTCGGAGATGCTTGCTCGTCCTAAAGGACCTTTATTGACACGGCCCCCATAGTCCTACAAACAGGGGGCAGGCTACGAAGCGCGGAAGTGCCCACGGTCGCCGACTCCGCCGCGCTGAGCCACTGGCGAGACCGGGCTGTCTGATTGGGGGAGTGGTGCCATCCCTCCTCATACCGGCCGCGCGAACCCAGTCATCGATGTCTCTCTAGCCGAGGCCCTCGAGCGCCCGCTGTACTACGTGCCGCTGCATCCCCTGCGGCTGACCGTCGTCTTGGGGGGCTCAGGGCTGTTTGTGTTGGGGTGCATCGCCCTCATCGTGGCGGTCCGGGAGTGGCAGGCGATCGTTGCCGGGGTGCTCGGCATTGGGCTGGGCGCCGCCGCCCTGAGTCGGCTACCACGCCTGTGGCATACGCAGGGACCGATTGGAATCGCTCTATATGGTTTGGTCGTACCCATTGACGGCCTCGGCAGCGCGGTCGGCACACTGCCGTGGAGCGACATTGAACGCTTCGTCGTGGTTGCACGGCCAGGCAGGCAACAGACACCGGAATCGTTCTCCGCGACTACACCAATTACGTCCTCTCGATCGCTCCGGATCGCGTCCGCGATCCCGTTCGAACCGCGCACTGGCGCGGACTCCTGGCCGCTCCACTCACCCTTGCCGCCCTCCTGGCCCTAAACGACCCCGGCGCACTTATTGAGCAACTTGAGGACGCCGACATCGCCGACGTTGCCGAGGTGCTGGCGCGGAGTCGCCGGCGACACGGTGCCGAAATTCTCATTCCATGGCTGATGCGCGACCGGTCTGCCGCCGCTTTCAGCGAGTACCTCGAGCAAGCACGCAGGTCGGCGAACGCAGCTCTGCGAGAGATCTCGGTCGACGACCCGATCCCGGTCCCACGAGTGGCGGAGCGGGGCGAAAGCGCCGCGTCGGAAGGAGCGTGACCTGACAAGCCTGCCCAGCGATCTGACGGCACCCATCGTGATAAGGAGGTCACTCAACATGCCTAGATTCCGCCGGCTGACTGCGGTTCCGCTTTCGATGGTCCTTGTGATAGGGGCCCTACTCTCAGCGCCAGCGGCCTTGGGCCACGAAGGCACCGTTATCGACATGAGCAATTCCTATGTGTACTGCGATCGACCCATCGACGGCCCGGCGACTGGTTACATCACCCTCTCCTGGGACACGCCGGCGCTCCGCGCCCCAACGAATGAGTGGGCCTGGATCGCATACGGCATCTATGGCGCTAAGGGGAACTTCTTCAGCGCCGAACGCGGATGGCTGGGCTTTGTCGATCTGGGTGGAGGGAACTACTGGACTGCCGCCACCACGAATGGAACGCGGTCCCATTACAGCTACGCGCACCAGGGGTACTACCAGCGCTTCTCGGCAAACGTGGCCCAGGACACTGGAAACAGCGGGGCCAACGTTTGGTACATCTACGCCCTCGTCTGGTGGCCTGACGGACACAAAACGGCCCATTGGTATGGATCGACGGCGTTCTGCTAATCGATCCCTTCCTATCCCGTCAACAACGCAACCCGAGAGGAGCTCGCGATGTCTCGATTCCGAATCGGTTCACCATGGATGGCCGCGGCGATCGCCGTGCCAATGCTCGTGCTGTTTGTCATCACCGCGCCGGTTACTGCCGGTGGCACACCTCCCCCACCGCCGCCCCCTCCCGGTGGCGAACCGCCGATCCTCCATCCATTCGCTGATATCGATGAGTCGCCTTTTGAGGTTGAGATCGTTTGGCTGTATCACTTCGGCGTCACAGCTGGATGTGGCGAAACCAAGTTCTGCCCCTCCGCCCGGGTGACTCGGGAGCAGATGGCGTCCTTCTTGGTTCGGGCCCTCGATCTGCCCGCTACGTCGACCGACTTCTTCACTGACGACGAAGCGTCAAGCCATGAAGGAAATATCAATCGGTTAGCTGCGTCGGGAATAACTGCCGGCTGCGCGACCGGCAAGTTCTGCCCATCGGGAACGGTAACCCGCGAGCAGATGGCGAGCTTCCTGGCTCGTGCCTTCAAGCTGGCCAGTACGAACACTGACTACTTCAATGATGACGAAAGCTCGATCCACGAAGGTGACATCAACCGGCTCGCACGGTCCGAAATCACGGGCGGCTGCGCCACCGGCAAGTTCTGTCCAAGGGCATTTGTCACACGCGAGCAAATGGCCGCTTTCCTATATCGGGCGATGAACTAGGAGCTAAGCCAGCTAGAGTCCATCGGAGCCGGGTGACGTTGACGGCCGGGGATCGCAGGATCGGACGGTGCGGGCGGCCCCGGCTTCCGCGTATGCTCCGTCCAATCGTTGATTTGGTGCGGACTACGGGCAGGGTGGACATACTTGGCGCGCTAGCTCTGCTGGCACTTGGAGCCGTGCTCGGGGCCGGACTCGGGGCAGTACTCGGGTCTGGCTAACCGAATACAGAATGCGCACGAAAGCCGACGATTCAGGGCATCGGCGGTTCGCCGTATAGGACGCCCGAAGTACGTCTTTGTACTGCATCGGTCGAGATTGCGTCAGCGTGCTACGGCTTGTCGCTGGAACCGAGGACGATCCTTGGCTTGGAAGTGCACGGCCCGCGTGCCTACGGACGAGGCGAGGTTCATCGGCACGCAGGAGTTTCAGTTGCGTCTCCACCATGATGGGCGGGCCGCCGATCAGGTCGATCTCACGGTACGCAAGGACGACTTCAGCAAGCTGCTGTACGTCGAGATGAATCGGAGAGGGGGATCTCAAGCCTCGCAGTCTTGAGATTGCGGCACAACGCACGGTGCCCGGTAGCAATCGCGGAGCATACAGAGCGGGCCCCCACGGATGGGGGCCCGCCTGTTTGTGCCTAGTCCGAACGGTAGCGATTACCGACGGACGCTACTGGACCCTCTAGAAGTCCATCCCGCCTCCGGGCGGCATGCCCGGCATCGACCTCTCCTTCTCCGGGAGGTCGGTGATGACCGTCTCGGTGGTGAGGAGCAGGCCGGCCACCGAGGCGGCATTCTCGAGCGCCGATCGCGTCACCTTGGCCGGGTCGATGACGCCGGTCGCGAACAGGTCGACGTACTCGCCCTTCTGGGCATCGTAGCCGTGTCCCGGCTCCATCTTGCGGACGGCCTCGACCACGACCGAGCCCTCCTTGCCGGCGTTGATCGCGATCTGGCGGAGCGGCTCCTCCAGCGCGCGACGCAGGATGTTGACGCCGACCGCCTCGTCGCCGAGCACCTCGACCTTGTCGAGCGCCGGGATCGAGTGGATGAGGACCGAGCCGCCACCGGCGACCATGCCCTCCTCGACGCCCGCACGAGCGGCCGAGAGAGCGTCCTCGATGCGATGCTTCTTCTCCTTCAGCTCGACCTCGGTGGCCGCGCCGACCTTCAGCACCGCGACACCGCCGGACAGCTTGGCAAGTCGCTCCTGGAGCTTCTCGCGATCGAAGTCGCTGGTGGTGTCCTCGACCTGGAGCTTGATCTGGCTGATCCGGGCCTTGATCGCGTCCTCGGAGCCCTTGCCCTCGACGATCGTGGTCGAGTCCTTGTTGGCCGTGACGCGTCGCGCCTGGCCGAGATCCTCGAGCTGCACGCTGTCAAGCTTGCGGCCGACCTCCTCGCTGATCACGCGGGCGCCGGTGAGGACCGCGATGTCCTCGAGCATCGCCTTGCGGCGATCGCCGAAGCCGGGAGCCTTGACCGCGAGGACGTTGAGCGTGCCCTTCAGCTTGTTGACGACCAGGGTCGCCAGGGCCTCGCCGTCCACGTCCTCTGCGATGATCAGGAGTGGCTTGCCCGTCTGCACCGTCTTCTCGAGGGTCGGCAGGATGTCGGCCACTGCGCTGATCTTCTTGTCGGTCACGAGGACGTACGGCTGGTCGAGGGTCGCCTCGAGCTTGCCGCCGTCGGTGGAGGTGACCATGTACGGGCTGATGTAGCCGCGGTCGAGCGCCATGCCCTCGACGTACTCGGTCTCCATCTTGAGCCCCTGGCTCTCCTCGACGGTGACGACGCCGTCCTTGCCGACCTTGTCCATGACCTGGGCGATCATCTCGCCGATCTCGGTGTCACGGGCGCTGATGGCGGCGATGTGAGCGATGTCGTCGGTCGTCTCGACCGGCTTGCTGAGTCGCTTGATCTCCTCGACGATCGCCTCGACGCCCTTGGTGATGCCGCGCTTCAGGGCCATCGGGTTGGACCCGGCGGTGACGTTCTTGAGCCCCTCGGTGATGATGGCCTGCGCGAGCACGATGCTCGTCGTGGTGCCGTCGCCGGCGACGTCGTTCGTCTTGGTTGCGACCTCCTCGAGCAGCTGAGCACCCATGTTCTCGTACGGGTCCTCGAGCTCGATATCGCGGGCAATGGTCACACCGTCATTGGTGATGGTCGGTGCGCCGAACTTCTTGTCGAGGAGGGCGTATCGGCCCCGGGGGCCGAGCGTGACCTTGACGGCATCGGCCATCTTGTCGACGCCGCGCTTCAGGGAGCGACGCGCCTCTTCCTCGAACTGCAGCTGCTTCGCCACGGTTCTGTCATTCCTCCTTGGGTGTCGTCGCGCGGTCCGCGCGACGCATCGGTCTGATCTGGACGGCCGCTATTCGATGACGGCCAGGATGTCCTTCTGGGAGAGGATCAGGAGATCCTCGTCATCGAGCTTGAACTCGGTGCCGGCGTACTTCTGGAACAGGACCTTCTGGCCCTCGCTGACCTCCATGGGCTCGCGAGATCCATCGTCGAGGGTGCGTCCCGGCCCGACCGACAGGACGGTGCCCTCCTGCGGGCGCTCCTTGGCGGTATCCGGGAGGACGATGCCGCTCTTGGTCATCTCCTCGCGCGGCGTGGGCTTGACGACAAGGCGGTCCCCCAGGGGCTTCAGCCCGGTGGCCGTGCCGCTGACCGTGGTGGTCATGAGTGCGTGATGCCTCCTTGATGCGCAACCGATGCGAAACTGATACGGGTGAACTTCCCTCCCGACGGGAGCGCCGCCTCGGCCGATGCGACCGGTGACTGGCACTCGACCATCGAGAGTGCTAACGGCAAGGTAGCACTCTCGCTTCGCGAGTGTCAACCGATTGCGCGCGGACACGAAGAAGCGGCGCCTCGACCCGGGTGGGTCGGGACGCCGCGGGTGCGCGGAGGGCTCGCGATCAGGCGATGTCGACGAGGCGCCAGCCGCTCGGCTCGGTGGTGTCCCCACCGTCGGTCTCACCATCGTCGGTGCCCGGATCAACCTCGCCGTTCGTGCCGCCATCGGCGTCCACGCCCGGGTCCGCGCCGTCGTTCCCGCCATTCAGGACGAGAAAGTAGACGAGCGCGGCGATCACGACGATCGCGACGATGATGCCGAGGATGAACCCGGCGCTGCTGCTGCCCGCGGGCTCACCGACCGGCTCGCTGCCGCCGCTGTTGACGTTGACCTGGCCCATGCGTTGGGACCCTCCCTGTTCGGTATGCACGTTGGTGGCGGGATGCCACGCGCGCTACGGATGCAACCGGCGTGCCAACCGCATTCGCTCGCCGATCAAGCGGTCGCCGGGCCCAGCCCGAGCAGGTCATCGTAGGCCGCGCGCATCGGGGCGACGAGGTCCTCGACCGGCACCTTCGCGAAGCGCGGCGAGCTCGGCGGCCACGCGGAGCGCCGTGACCGGCTCGTTGCGCCGGTCACGATCCGGACCGAGGTACGGGGCATCTGTCTCGACGAGGAACGAGCCCGCGGGCAGCATCGGCGCGGCGGCTCGCGGGCCGACCGCCGAACGGAAGGCGACCGGCAGCGCGAAGCTCACCTGGAAGCCGGCACCGGCCAGGCGCCCCGCCATGGCGGCATCACCGGAGAAGGCGTGCAGGACACCGCGCACGGCCCGTCCGGGCGGGCCGGTCCATGCCAGCAGCGCATCGGTGACATCGTCGTGAGCGTCGCGGTCGTGGACGACCACCGGCAGGCCCGCGTCTGCCGCAATGGCGAGCTGGCGCGCCAGCGCCTCCCGCTGCACGTCGGCCGGCGACAGGTTGCGGAAGTAGTCGAGCCCGATCTCCCCGACCGCCGACGCCCGCCCGTCGCGCGCGAGGGCCGCGAGGTGCTGCCAGCCGGGCTCATCGAGCTGGTCGGCATGATGGGGATGGACACCCACCGCCGCATCGATGAACGGTCCGTGACGCGCGGCGAGGGCCAGCGCTGCCTCGGACGAAGCGAGGTCCCAGCCGGGCACCAGGATTCGCTCGATCCCGGCGGCGCGGGCTCGCTCGAGGACCTCGTCGAGGTCCTGAGCGAAACGCTCGTGCTGGAGATGGGCGTGCGCGTCGACCAGCCCCGGCAGTCGCTCCGGGCCGCGACGGCGGCTCAGCCCGTCGCCTCCAGCTCGACCCGGGGGAAGAGCGGGCTGGCGCTGCCGACCTGCCAGCCGGCCGGTCCGGCGCCCCAGGCCGCAAGCACCTCGAGGCCCGGACCGCCGGCGCCCCGTTCGTCATACGGCGGCGGAACGCCGAGCTGATCGTGCAGACGCCTGGCGCCGTCCGGGACCGCGGGGGCCAGCAGGTGACCGATGATGCGGCACGCCTCCGCCATGACCGCCAGGACCTGCGCGACCCGGTCCGTCTCGCCCGCCTTGTGGAGGCTCCAGGGGGCCTGGCTCTCGGCGTAGCCGTTGGCCGCCCCTGCGAGCTCCATCATGGCCGCCAGCGCCTTGTCGAGAGACTTCTGCTCCATGGCCGCGTGATAGCCCGCCACGACGCGGGCCGCCGTTGCGGCGAGCTCCGCATCGGCCGGGGCGGTGGCGACCGAGACCGCCGGCAGCGATCCGGAGCAGTAGCGGTTCGTCATGCTCACCGTGCGGTTGACGAGGTTGCCAAGGTCGTTCGCCAGGTCGGCGTTGTAGCGGCGGACGAACGCCTCGGTCGAGACGTCGGCGTCGCGATCGAAGGGCACCTCGCGGAGCACCATGTAGCGAGTGCCGTCCACGCCGAACGTGGCGGCGGTCTCGTCGGGGTCACGCACGTTGCCGGTGGTCTTGCTCATGCGTTCCCCGCGATCGAGCATGAAGCCGTGGGCGAACACCTGGGTCGGCAGCGGCAGGCCGGCGCTCATCAGCATCGCCGGCCAGTACAGGCAATGGAAACGCGTGATGTTCTTGCCGATGACGTGCAGGTCGGCCGGCCACCAGCGCGCCAGCGCATCGGCGTCGTTCGGGAAATCCTGCGCCGGTCAGGTAGTTGGTGAGCGCGTCGAACCAGACGTAGATCCGGTGGTCCGGATCGTCGGGGAACGGGATCCCCCACTCGGTACCCGAGCGGCTGATGCTGAAGTCCCGCAGCCCGTCGCGCAGCCAGCCGAGCACCTCGTTCCGGAAGTGCTCCGGCTCGCAGAACGACGGATTCTCGGCGTACAGGCGCTCGAGCCGCTCCTGGTAGGCCGACAGGCGGAAGAAGTAGTTCGACTCCTCCAGCCACGCCGGATCGAGGGTGGGATGGTCGGGGCAGCGCCCATTGACCAGCTGCTGATCGGTCTTGAACTCGTTGCAGCCGTTGCAGAACCAGCCGGAGTAGACCCCGCGGTAGACATCGCCGTTGGCCTGTGCGCGTCGCACCATCTCGAGCGATGCGTCGGCGTGGTCGGGATCGGTGGTGCGGATGAATCGATCGTGGCTGATGGCGAACCGCTCGAAGGTCGCCTGCCAGGTGGCCGCCCACGGGTCGATCAGCTCGTGCGGGTCGATGCCCTGGGCCCGCGCGTCGCGCTCGACGTTGGCCGAGTGCTCGTCGAGGCCCGTGAGGAAGCGGACCTGCTCGCCGAGCAGGCGGTGGTAGCGCGCGATCATGTCCGCCCCGATTGCCTCGAACATCGAGTGCAGCGCCGGCTTCGGCGACGGGTAGAAGATCGCGGTGGTCAGGTAGAACGTGCGATCGGGCATGCGGTGCCTGTGTCGTGGGTGGGGGCCGACGGCGATTGTAGCGTCGCTCGGAGGGTCCGCACGTGCGCCGCGTCGGCGGGTGGTCGCCGTCTACACTGGCCGGGTGACGATCCTCGACCAGGACGAGCGCGACATCTCGCTCGAGTCCGAGCACTACAACGCCCGCCTCGTGCGGCGCGTGGACGAGACCGACGACCTCGCCTACTTCTGGGTGAAGTACGACGGCGACCCGGTGGCCTTCGCTCCCGGCCAGTACATGACGATCGGGGTCTACGCCGACGGCAAGCTCGTCCAGCGCCCCTACTCGGTCGCCTCGCCGCCCCGCGAGTCGGCGGACGGCGGCTACGAGTTCTACGTGCGGCTGGTGCCCGTGATGCGTTTCACCACGCTGCTCTGGCGGCTGCCGACGGGTCACGGGATGCGGATGATCGGCCCCAAGGGGAAGTTCGTCCTCGAGCCCGATGACGACCGCACCCACCTCTACGTGTCGACCGGCACCGGGATCGCCCCGTTCATCGCGATGATCCGCGACACGATGGACACTCCCCGCAAGACGGTCATGCTCCACGGCTGCTCGTACACCGATGAGCTCGGCTACCGCGACGTGATCGAGGGCTGGGAGCGCGACGACAGCTACCCGGTGCGCTACGTGCCGACCGTCTCGCGGCCAGGCGACCCGCGCAACGCCGACTGGACCGGGCGAACCGGCCGCGTCGAGGCGGTGGTCGAGTCGGTGTGCCAGGACCTCGCGCTTCGGGCCGACCGCACGGTCGTCTACATCTGCGGCAACCCCGAGATGATCCTCAACGTCGAGCGCGTCCTGATGGATCGCGGCTTCCCGGAGTTCCACGTCAAGAAGGAGCTCTACTGGCCGAAGGGCAAGCAGGTCACCGCGCCCGGCGGGTGACCCGGATTCCCGGATCGACGGGGGTCATTCGGCCCCCCAGGATGTGACCGGTGGTGCGTGGCTCACCGGCGCATCCGGGCGACCATTCCGAGCATGCATCGCATCATCGCGCGCGCGCAGCTGTCGCCCAATGTCACGCGTCTGGTCGTCGAGGCACCGCGCCTCGCGGAGATCCGGCAGCCGGGCCAGTTCGTCATCGTCCGGCTCGGGCCGGGAGCCGAGCGCATCCCGCTGACCATCGCCGACGCCGATTCGGCCGCGGGCACCATCTCGCTCGTGATCCAGTCGATCGGCAAGAGCACCGCCGACCTGGTCGAGCTGCAGCCGGGTGACGAGATCCGTGACATCGCCGGGCCGCTCGGCAAGCCGACCGAGCTCGATCACCGCCGGTCACGCCGTCTGCGTGGGCGGCGGCGTGGGGACCGCCGTCATCCTGCCGATCGCGCAGGGCCTGCACGACAACGGGGTCCACGTCACCAGCGTCATCGGCGGCCGCTCCCGCGAATGGGTGATCCTGGAGGACGAGCTGCGCCGCAGCGGCGAGGTCGTCACCTGCACCGATGACGGCAGCTACGGCCGGCCCGGCTTCGTGACCCAGGCGCTGTCCGACCTGATCGAGGCCGATGGGGTCGACGCTGTCTACGCCGTCGGGCCGGTGCCGATGATGCGTGCCGTCAGCGAGCTGACTCGTCCGCATGCCATCCCGACCACCGTCTCGCTGAACGCGATCATGGTCGACGGGACCGGCATGTGCGGCGGATGTCGCGTCTCGGTCGACGGCGAGAGCCGCTACGCGTGCGTGGAGGGTCCCGAGTTCGACGGCCACCAGGTCGACTTCGACCTCCTTGCCGACCGGCTCGGTACGTATCGCACCTTCGAGCAGGCGGCGAGCGAGTTCCGCGAGCGCTGCCGCGTAGGGCTCACCCGGCCCGAGCCGGCCGACGCGGAGGCGGTGCGATGACCGATCGACCCGAGCTGACTGCCAAGGAGCGCATGGCGCTCGACCGCGTTGGGATGCCGGAGCAGGCTGCCGAGCTGCGCGCCGTCAACTTCCGGGAGGTCAACCTCGGGCTCACCGAGCAGCTCGCCTTCATCGAGGCGGAGCGCTGCCTCCAGTGCCCGAAGCCGTACTGCATCGACGGCTGCCCGGTGCGGGTGAACATCCCGCGCTTCATCAAGCACCTGCGCGAGGGCGACCTGCCCGGCGCGGCGGATTCGCTGCTCGACGACAACGCGCTCCCCTGCATCACCGGGCGCGTCTGCCCACAGGAGACGCAGTGCGAGGGCCTCTGCCTGCGCGGTAAGAAGGGCAGTCCGGTCGCCATCGGCCACCTGGAGCGCTTCGTGGCCGACTGGGCCCAGGCCCACCCCGAGATGCTTGCCGACGGGGCGGTGTCGCCGAGTGGACGGACGGTCGCCATCGTGGGCTCGGGGCCGGCGGGCCTGACGGCCGCGGGCGAGCTGGCGAAGCGCGGGCACGACGTCACGATCTTCGAGGCCTTCCACGCGGCCGGTGGGGTGCTCGTCTACGGCATTCCCGAGTTCCGCCTTCCGAAGGACATCGTCCAGGCCGAGGTGGATCGGCTCGTGGAGACGGGCGTCAAGATCGAGGCGAACGCGATCATCGGCAAGACGTACACGCTCCCGGAGCTCCGCGACCGGTTCGATGCCGTCTTCGTGGCGGTCGGGGCCGGCCTGCCGGTGTTCATGGACGTTCCCGGCGAGAACCTCAAGGGCGTGTACTCGGCCAACGAGTACCTCACCCGGGTCAACCTGATGGGCGCCTGGCAACCGGCGTCCGATACGCCCGTGCTCCACGGCCAGCGAGTGGTCGTGGTGGGCGGCGGGAACGTGGCGATGGACTCGGTCCGCACCGCACGACGGCTCGGTGCCGCCGAGGCGGTGATCGTCTATCGACGCGGGCGCGACGAGCTGCCAGCCCGGGCCGAGGAGGTGCACCACGCCGAGCAGGAGGGCGTGCGCTTCGAGTTCCTCCTAGCGCCGCTCGAGGTCGTGGGCGGTGAGGATGGCTGGGTGACGGGGCTCCGCTGCCAGCGGATGGAGCTCGGCGAGCCGGACGAGGACGGGCGGCGCCGGCCGCAGGCCGTGCCGGACTCGGAGTTCACCATCGACTGCGACATGGTGGTCGTGGCAATCGGCACGCGCAGCAATCCCCTGCTGACCTCCACCGCGCCGGACCTCGAGCTCAACCAGTGGGGCTATATCGTCACCGACGACCACGGCATGACGAGCATGCCCGGAGTCTTCGCCGGGGGCGACATCGTCCGAGGTGCCGCCACGGTGATCCTCGCCATGGGAGACGGGAAACGCGCCGCGAAGTCGATCAACGCGTACCTCGCCGGCGCTTGGCCGCCGACCGACGACACCGCCGATGCCCCCGCAGAGCCTGAGGCTGCCGCGTCCTGAGGGCTTGGCCGGGCGACAGGGCCGGGGGAAGAGCCCCGTCGCCCGACGGATCACATGGCGACCACGGCCTCGAGGTCGCTGTCGGCGGCTGCGCCGTTGGCAGCGGGGGCGGCATCGGGCGCCTCCGCCACGGCCTGGGCCTCCTTGGCGTACTCCTTCTTCGAGCGGCCTGAGAGCATCTCGAGCTGGCCGACGACGACCTCGGTCTTCCAGTGTCGCTTGCCGGCGTCGTCGTCCCACTGGCGGGTCTGGAGGCGTCCCTCAATGTCGACCAGCTGGCCCTTCGAGAGGAACTGACCGCAGATCTCGGCGAGACGATCCCAGGCCACGCACGGGTGGTACTCGGTCCGCTCGGCCCCGCCGCCGCCGCGGAACTCGTTGGTCGCGATGGTGAACGTCGCGACGTGCTTTCCGCTGGGCAGCGATCGCAGCTCCGGGTCGCGTGTCAGCCGGCCGACGAGCATCACCTTGTTCATACCGATGGCTCCTTCCATCAACGCAGCGCACCGGAGGCGATCGGCGGCATGGAGGAAGGCTAGGTGGGGCCGCTTACCGCGCCGTTACTGGCGGCTTACCGCCTCCGAGGCGTGGCCATCGTGGTGCCCGGCTGTTCGTAGATACCGTATATACCGGGCGCGCCACCAACTACCGCCGAGAGCCGGGCCGGCGTCGCGGATACAGGTGATCGATCCCGGGCGTCCGCAATGAGAGCTTCGCGACCGGGGGCAGCTGCCGCTTGAACTCCATGCGCGCCACGCGCCGCTCGACCCACTCGACCAGCTCGCGCGGGAGGCCCGCCGCGACGCATCGGTCCACCGACCAGCGTCGGTCGACGAGCGCGTACAGCGCCCGGTCGAGCGATGTCGTAGGAGCGCCCGAGTTCTCCCTCATCGGTCTGGCCCGGCCACAGGTCGGCCGAGGGAGGCTTGGCGACGACCTCCTCGGGCACGCCCAGCTCCCGAGCAACGGCCCGCAGCTGCGTCTTGTAGAGGTCGCCGATCGGCGCCAGCGCCGCGGCCATGTCCCCGTGGAGCGTCCCGTACCCCAGCAGCGCCTCGGTCTTGTTCGAAGTGCCGATCACCAGGGCATCCTCGGCCGCCGACCGATCGTAGAGCACGATCATCCGCTGCCGCGCCATGACGTTCCCGCGCCGGACGTTGAGCGCTGCCGGGTCGTCGTCCACGATCAACGCCAGCATCGGCTCGACCATCGGCGTGATGTCGACGCGCTCGGTCCGACAGCCGAGCGCCTCCACGACGCGCATCGCATCGGTCTCCGACGCCTCCGACGAGGTCCGATAGGGCATCCGCACGGCCAGCAGGTTCTCGGCGCCGATCGCCCGCGCCGCCAGGAAGGCGACCGTTCCGGAGTCCACCCCGCCGGAGAGGCCGATCACCAGCCGCTCGAAGCCCGCCTGGGCCATCTGCTCACGGATGAAGGCGACGATCACCTGGATCGCCCGCTCGGGCTCGATCTGCGGCAGCGGCGCGCCGTCGGTCTCGGTCACGCCTCCGGCTCCGGTGCCTCGATTCCCGCCCGCTCGGCGATGATCCGATCGAGCTCGCGGCGGACAAGCTCGAGCCGCTCATCGGCCAGCAGCGGCAGGCCGTAGCGCTGCATCCGCAGGTCGTCCGTGGAGAGCGTGCCGACCACGAGCGCCTCCTCCCACAGGGGCGCCTGCACCACGGTCGAACCGTCGGCGGCCACGATGCGTGAGCCACCCCAGAACGTGAGCCCCTCCTCGTTTCCGACCCGGTTGCAGAACGCGAGCGGCACGGTCCCCAGCAGGGCGTAGGTGTCCTGCATCTTGTGCCAGCCGCCGATGGCCGCCATCCCGGCGCGGACCTCCCGGCGCGCGCGACGGCCCCGCGGCCACGTTCACGAGCAGGGCGGCGCCGTCGAGCGCCTGCAGCATCGGCAGGCTCGCGATGCCAAAAGTCCTCGCACACGCTGAGGCCGATACGACCGATCGGCGCGCCGGCGTCGTGCGGTTCGCACCCGGTCACCCGGCCGCGTGAAGCGACCCTCGTCGAAGAGGCCGTAGGTCGGGCAGGTAGACCTTGCGATGCAGGCCGATGAGCTCCCCGTCCCGGACGAGCGCGACGCTGTTGCCGTACCGATGGTCGTCGGTCTCCTCCACGAAGCCCACCGCGACGAGCATGCCGGGAGCGCCATCGCCGAGCGCGAGGAGGCGCGGGCGTCGTCGGCGGCGAGCGCGACGTCGGGCACGAGATCCTGGAGCAGATAGCCGGTCAGCGCCAGCTCGGGCAGGAGAAGCGAGCTCCGCCCCCTCGGTCGCGGCCGCGCGGACGCGCTCATCGGTCAGCTCGAGGTTGGCGTCGAGGTCGCCGAGGCGCGGCGCGATCTGGGCGAGCGCGATGCGGTACTCCACGCGCCAGTATCGCCGAGCCGATCAGGCGTGCCGCTCGTCGTGGGCGCCGGGCGGTTCGTCGCCGTAGAAGCCCTCACCGTCGGCGGCGGGTCGCAGGTCGATCGGATGCGATCGCCTCGTCGTCGGCCGTATCGGCGGCGTTCGAGTGCTCGGCCGCGGCGGTCACGAGCTGCTCGCGCCGCTCCTTGCCGGCCATCTCCTCGGCGAAGTGGCAGGCCACGCCGTGGCCCGGCAGCAGCTGGCGAAGCTCCGGCGTCTCCGCAGCGCAGAGTCTCCGGGATCATCGAGCTCGCGACGCAGCCAGCATCGGGTGTGGAAGCGGCAGCCCGACGGCGGGTTGGCCGGCGAGGGAACGTCGCCGCGCAGGATCATGCGCTTGCGGTGCCGTCTCGACCTTCGGATCCGGGATCGGCACCGCCGACACGAGCGCGATGGTGTACGGGTGGAGTGGCCGATCGTAGAGCTCCTTCGCCGGCGACAGCTCGACGACCTCGCCCAGGTACATCACCGCGATCCGGTCGCTGATGTGCCGAACCACCGACAGGTCGTGGGCGATGAACAGGTAGGTGAGCTCGAACTCTCGCTGCAGGTCCGACAGCAGGTTGACGATCTGGGCCTGGATCGAGACGTCGAGCGCCGACACGGCCTCGTCGGCGGCGATGAACTCGGGCTGCACGGCGAGCGCCCGTGCGATCCCGGCGCGCTGCCGCTGGCCACCGGAGAACTCGTGCGGGTAGCGATTGATGGCATTGCGCGGCAGGCCCACGATCTCGACCAGCTGCCGGGCACGCGCGGCCGCCTCGGCGCCCGTGGCCAGGGCATGGACGCGAAGCGGCTCCGCCAACATCGAGCCGATCGTCATCCGCGGGTTGAGCGACGCGTAAGGGTCCTGGAAGATCATCTGCATGCGGCGCCGCATGCGGCGCATCTCGTCGCCGCTGAGGCCGGTGATGTCGACACCGTCGAAGCGGATGCTCCCACCGGTCGGCTCAACGAGCCGAATGACGGCGCGCGCGAAGGTCGACTTTCCGCACCCGGACTCTCCGACCAGGCCGAGCGTCTCGCCCGGATACACGTCGAGCGACACGCCGTCGACGGCTCGCACCGCGCCCACCCGCCGCTCGATGATCAGCCCCTCGGTGATCGGGAAGTGGACCTCGAGCCGGTTCGTGCTGCAGCAGGGGCGCGCCGGTCGCGGCAGTCGGTGCGGCCCGGTCAGGCGAGGTGAGCGGAGCTCACGACACAGCCTCCGCCTCGAAGCCGGAGGGCACGAGGCGCTCTCCCTCGGCCGGGTACCAGCACGCGACGAGGTGGTCGTCCGGCAGCCGACGGCGCGGGCGCCAATGGCGGCATCTCCTCGCGGCAGCGGTCACCGACGTTGAAGCAGCGGTCCGCGAATGGACAGCCAACGATGGGCCGCGAGAGGTCGGGCGGCTGGCCCTGGATCGGCACCAGTTCGCCGCGCCCCTCGTCGAGGCGCGGGATCGACTGGAGCAGCCCGACGGTGTAGGGGTGGCGAGGGCGACCGTAGAGCTCGCTCGTCTCGGCCCGCTCGACGATATAGCCGGCGTACATCACGTTGATCCGCTGGGCCATACCGGCGACGACGCCGAGATCGTGGGTGATGAGGATGAGGGCAGTGCCGGTGTCGTCGACAGCGCGGCGCATGAGGTCGAGGATCTGCGCCTGGATCGTGACATCGAGCGCGGTCGTCGGCTCGTCGGCAATGAGCAGCTGGGGGTCGCAGGCGAGCGCCATGGCGATCATGACCCGCTGCCGCATGCCGCCGGAGAACTGGTGCGGATAGTCGCGCAGGCGCCGCTTCGCCGCCGGGATCCCGACGAGCTCCAGGAGCTCGACCGCTCGATCGATTGCCCCGCGGTGTTTCAGCTTGCGATGAGTCTCGAGCACCTCGGTGAGCTGCCGCTCGATGGTCAGCACCGGGTTCAGCGAGGTCATCGGGTCCTGGAAGATCATCGCCATGCGGTCGCCGCGCATCTCGCGGATCGCCTCGTCGGAGAGCTCCAGGATCTCCTCCCCCTCGAAGGTGATCCGTCGCCGACGTGATGCGCGCCGCGGGCTTTGGAAGCAGGCGCATGAGCGCCAGCGAGCTGACGCTCTTGCCGCAGCCCGATTCGCCGACCACGCCGAGCGTCTCTCCAGGGGCGACGTCGTAGCTGATCCCATTGACGGCGTGGACGGTGCGGTCGCCTGACCCGAACGTGACGCGCAGGTCCTCCACCGAGAGGAGCGGCATGTCCTCGCCCAGCTGCTGGCGGATCATCGACGAAGCCTCGGGTCGAGTGCCTCGCGCAGCCCATCGCCCAGCAGGTTGAAGCCGAGGACCGACAGCACGATCGCGATACCCGGGAAGAAGGCAAGGTAGACCGCGTTGTTGAGGTACCGATACGTGTCGGAGAGCATCGTCCCCCACTCCGGGGTGCGCGGATCGGGCGGCCCGAGGCCCAGGAAGCCGAGCGCCGCGGCGTCGACGACGGCGGTGGCGAGCGCCAGAGTCGCCTGCACGATGAGCGGGCCGACCGCGTTCGGCAGCATGTGGCGCAGCAGGAGCGCCGGTCCCCGGACCCCGACCGAGCGCGCCGCGATCACGTAGTCGGTCTCCCGGAGGCCGAGCAGGCTTGCCCGCAGCAGCCGCGCGAAGATCGGAATGTTGATGAGCGCGATCGCGACGGCAATCTGGACGACCCCCCGACCCAGGAAGGTCACGACTCCGATCGCGAGCAGGAGTCCCGGGATCGAGAGCATGATATCGACGGCGCGCATGATCACCGAGTCCACCCAGCCCCGGAAATAGCCGGCCAGCGCACCGAAGAATCCGCCGATCGAAACCCCCATGACGACCGACATCACCGCGATGCCGAGCGTGAGCCGGCTGCCGAAGATGATCCGCGAGAGGACGTCCTGGCCCTGGATGTTCGTGCCGAACCAGTGGTCGGCCGATGGTGGCAGGTAGCTCTCGGCCAGGTTGCCCCGCGTCGGATCGAACGGCGCCAGGAAGGGCGCGAAGATCGCCACGAGCACGAAGAACCCGACGATCGTGCCCCCCACGATCGCGGCCGGGCTCCGCCGCATCCGCCGGAACGCATCCGCCCACAGGCCAACGGCGCGGTCTTCGCGCTCTCGCCCGGCAGTGGCTTCGGCGGTGGTCACGAGTACCGGATCCTCGGATTCAGGAACGCGTAGCTGACGTCAACGATGAGGTTCACGAAGACGAAGATGAGCGCGAGGAGCAACACGCCGCTCTGGATCACCTGGTAGTCGTTGTTGACGACCGCGTCATAGATCCACTTCCCGACTCCGGCCCAGCCGAAGATCGTCTCAGTCAGGATCGCGCCGCCCAGGAGCAGCCCGGTCTGGAGCCCGATAACGGTCACGACCGGCAGCATGGCGTTGCGCAGGACGTGGCGGTTGTCGACGACCTTGCCGGGAAGTCCCTTGGCGTTCGCGGTGCGCACGTAGTCCTCGTTGAGGACGTCGACCACGCTCGCTCTCGTGATCCGCATGATGATCGCGAGCGGGATCGTGCCGAGCGCGACCCCCGGCAGCACGAGGTGCCGCAGCGCGTCCACGAAGCCGCCCCACTCCCCCGCCAGGATCGTATCGATCGTCATGAAGTTCGTGACGCGTGGGATGAAGTAGTCGATGAGATCGATCCGACCCGAGTCCGGCAGGATCGGCCACTGGATCGCGAAGATGAACTTCAGCATCAGCCCGAGGAAGAAGATCGGAATGCTGATGCCGATGAGCGAGACGACGGTCCCGAGGTTGTCGATGATGGTCCCCCGACGCTTCGCGGCCAGCAGTCCCAGCGGGATCCCGAGCCCGAGGGCGAAGACCATCGCCGCCACGGTCAGCTCGATCGTCGCCGGGAAGCGCTGCAGGAAGTCGTCGACGACGTCGCGATTCGTGATGAAGCTGCTGCCCAAATCGAGGCGCACGAGCCCGGAGACGTACTCGAAGTACTGCTCGTAGAGCGGCCGATCGAGCCCGAGCGCCGCGCGGACGCGCTCGAGCGACTCCGGCGTGGCGCGCTCGCCCAGGATCGCTCCCGCGGGGTCACCGGGAAGAAGCCGAATGAACATGAAGATGACGACGGTCAACCCGAGCAGAATCGGGATGAGGAGCAGGAGCCGCCGGAGGATGAACTTGCCCACGTCTCTGCGTCTCTCCTGGCTGGGGACATCGAGAGGGCCTCGGCGCGCGGCCGAGGCCCTCTCAGTCTACGTGACGCTCAGTGCGAGACTACTCGCCGCTGAGCCAGACGCTCTTGAAGCTCTCCGAACCGGTCGGGTTCGGCTCGTAGCCCTGCACCGCGTCGGTGAAGGCCAGCGCCGTGTCGCCGTGGACCAGCGTCACGAAGCAGACGTTCTCGTGGATGAGCCCGGCCACCTCGGCCCAGGCCTCACCACGCGCCGTCTCGTCCAGCTCGGCATCGGCCGACTGGATCGCCTCGTCGAGACCATCGACGTCGCAGTCGAACTGGGCCGCCGGCTCACCCTGCTGGTAGCCGAAGTGAACGCCGTACCAGTTCGACGGATCGTCGTAGTCGCCGGTCCATCCGAGGAAGTGCAGATCGTAGTAGCCGTTCTGCGCATCGAACAGGTAGCCGGGGCTGTCCCAGATGTCGCTGTGCGGCTCGACGACGAATCCGGCGTCCTCGAGCATCGTGGTGATCGCCTCATGCAGACCGCGCGGGTCGGGCATGTAGGGACGGGTCACCTCGGTCGGATACCAGAAGTGCAGCACCGCGGGGTCATCCGCAGTGAAGCCGGCATCCTCGAGCAGCTGACGGGCCCCATCGGCGTCGTAGCCAGCCGGCTCCACGCCCGCGACCACGGCGTCGTACCAGCCGCTCGACGGGGGCATGAAGATGTCCGCCGCCGAACCTCGGCCGCCGTAGAACGGACCGATGAGGGCCTCCTTGTCGATCGCCATCTCGACGGCCTGGCGAACCGCCAGGTCCTTGAGCGGCGACTCGCCCGCACCGTCGTAGTTCGCCCCGACCCCGCTCTCGGAATCGGTCGCGTTCTCACGCGCATTCGGGTTGAGGCCGAGGTAGAGGCCGTTGAAGGACAGCCGCTCGACGAGCGAGAAGCCATCCGCCTCGACGGTCTCGTAGTCCGCCGGATTCACCAGGTCGTAACCCTGAATGCTGCCGCCCTGCAGTGCCTGGAGGCGTGCCGCCGGGTCGGAGATGGGGCGGATGATCAACCGGTCGAGATAGGCCGGGTCACCCCAGTAGTCGTCGTTGCGGACGAGCGTCGCGCTCTCCTCGGGGACGTAGTCCTCGAGGATGAACGGACCGGTGCCCGCCTGGGTCACGTCCGTGCCGAAGTTGCTCTCCGGGTTCGACGCATCGGTCGACTCCAGGATCGCCGGGCTCACCATGCCGAACGGGGTGAGCGTGATCCCGAAGAGGAAGGTCGGACTCGGGTTGCGCAGGGTGAAGGTGACCTCGTACTCGCCGGTCGCCTCCACATCGGCGATGAGATTGTCGGGCCCGAAGCCGTCCATCAGCGCGCCGTAGTAGTAGGCATCCGCCTGGATCTCCTCGGGGAGATTCTGCAGCCGATCGAAGTTGATGACGACCGCCTCAGCGTTGAACGGCGTCCCGTCGTGGAACATCACGCCCTCGCGAAGGGTGAACACGTATTCGGTGTCACCGGGCTCGCCCGTCCAGCTCTCGGCGAGAACGCCGACGAGCTCGTTAGTGGAGCCCGTGGCGAGGTCGACGAGCGGCTCGTAGACCTGCTGCAGGATCCGGAACGACTCACCGTCGCTCGTCCGGGCCGGATCGAGGGACGCCGCCAGGCGTGCGCCCGCGAATACGAGCGTGCCGCCCGACTGCGGCTCGCCGCCGCCCTCTGATGGCTCCGGTGCCATGGACTCCGAACCCATCGACTCCGCGGGCTCGGACTCGTCAGCCCCGACGGGCTGGCTCCGCCATCGCCGCATGCGGCGAGGACGAGGGCCAGGACGGCGAAGACGGAGACCAGTCTCCAGGTGCGCATCCACTCTCCTCCAGTTGGTTGATGATGATCGCCGATCACCGCGCGGGTCCGGTCGTCGGACGCGGTGGTGGTTCGAAGCTGATCGATCTGAACAGTCCGGTAGTTTGGCATACTCCCGTTGATTCAGGAAGGATGTCCGGGTTGCGCCGGCGACGCCGCCGGCTGTGGTTCAGGCTCCGCCTCCGGCTCCTCCTGCGTCGACGAGTTCGGGTCGAGCCGATCGTCGTCGGCCAGCGGCCCGACGGGCTCGATGGAGCGGAAGATGACGCGGACCTCCGGTGCCGTCTCTGCCGGCAGGGCCGCGCTGGGTGGCGTCAGCCCGGCGACGATCCCGGTCATGCGAACGTCGGGCTGGGAGATGACGACGGACCGCGGCCCGACCGCCTCCGCGACCGTGGTGTCAGTGTTCGATGCGCTCGGGCGTGCCCAGCGCTGAGACGACGTGAGGCTGGAATCGGTGGTCACCGCTTCCATCGAGGCGTCTGTGGTGATCCCCGGCATGACCGACACGACTTCCATGTTCAGCGCCAGGACGAGCGCGAGCGCGGTGCCGGCCATGGCGGTCGTCGTCCGTCGGCGAAGCGCCGCCGCTCCAAGGCGCCCGAGCCAGCTGTCCGCGGGCTCCGGATCCGGTGCCTGCGCTCGCCGCAGGATCCGCTCCCAGGCCTGTGGAGAGGGGTCCATGCCCTCGACCCTGGCAGCCAGCGCCATGCGGAGTTGCTGGACCATCTCCCGGTCGTAGCCGATCTCGTCGCGGCACGACTCGCAGTCTGCCAGGTGGTCGAGATGCGGCTGCGACCGCGGACCCAGCTCGCCGAAGCGGACGAACGACAGCAGCTCGCGGCAGATGCGGCGGCAGCTCATCGGCTCGGCACCCGGATGGTGGCGGGCGTGCCGCCCACCGGCAGACGGCGTTCCACGGGGAGTCGGGCCCGCAGCGCCTTCAGGGCGTAGTGGAGTCGCGACTTCATCGTTCCCACGTTGCAGCGCGCGATCTCGGCCGCCTCGGCGAGCGAGTAGCCGTGGAGGTAGTAGAGGATGATGGCGGTCTGCTGCTTCGGCGGAAGGGCGTCGATCCCGCGCTGGAGGACCTCCAGGACCTCGCGGGACTCGGCGACCTGGTCGGGACGCGCGGCGAGGTCGACCACGAGGTTCGTGATCAGGCTGGTGATCGGCTCCGCCAGGTGCCGTCGGCGGCTGACGCGGCTGTAGCACAGGTTGATCGTCACACGGTGGAGCCAGGGCAGCGGCGAGCGGCTCGGGTCGAGGCGCTCGCGGACCTTGTAGGTCTTAACGAAGCAGTCCTGCAGAATCTCCTCCGCCAGGAACGGGTCGCGGGTGATCGCGAGCGCCGTCGCGTAGACCTGGCGCTTGTAGGTGGTGAAGAACTCCTCGAAGGCGTCCAGGTCCCCACTCTGCATGCGCTCGACCAGGCCGTCCGGCGGTCGGGATTCAGTTGACGGCTGTGCCATTCGGTCATCCCGGGGGTTTGTCATAGTACCCACGTCCGTCCACTTAGGTTCAGATCGATGCCCACCCCGACGCGCCGTTTTCCCGCGGGGTTCCTGTGGGGAACCGCCACCGCCAGCTACCAGATCGAAGGGGCGGTGGCCGAGGACGGTCGCGCGCCGTCGATATGGGACACGTTCTCGCATCGCCCCGGAACCATCGCACACGATGATACGGGCGACGTTGCCTGCGACCACTACCACCGCTGGCGCGAGGATCTCGACCTCCTGGCCGCCCTCGGCGCCGGGGCATACCGGTTCTCCGTCGCGTGGCCGCGCGTCGTTCCCGACGGCACCGGCCCCGTCAACCGGGCCGGCCTGGACTTCTACGACCGGCTGGTGGACGGCCTCCTCGAGCGCGGCATTGACCCGGTGGTCACGCTCTACCACTGGGACCTGCCCCAGGCTCTCGAGGACCGTGGTGGCTGGGCGGTCCGCTCCACCGCCGATGCCTTCGCCACCTACGTGGAGGCGGTGGCGGACCGCCTCGGGGATCGGGTGACGATGTGGGTCACCCTCAACGAGCCGTGGGTCGCGGCGATGCTCGGGTACGTGCTGGGGACCCATGCTCCCGGTCGCCGAAGTGCCCGCGACGGGCTCCTCGCCGGGCATCATCTGCTGCTCGCGCACGCCGAACGCCCTCAAGGTCCTGCGACGCACCGGCGGCGAGGTCGGCATCACGCTCAACGTCACCGACGTGGTTCCGGCCTCGGATCGGCCGGAGGACGCGGCGGCCGCCCAGCTCGCCGATCAGCAGGTGAACCGGTGGTTCCTTGATCCGCTGCTGCTCGGTCGGTACCCAGAGGAGATGGCCGCCGTCTATGGCCCGTTGACCGAGGGAATCGTCCGGGACGGCGACCTGGAGGCGATCCGAGCCCCGATCGACTTCCTCGGCATCAACTACTACTTCCGCACCCATGTCTCGGCCGCGCAGGCGACGCCGGATGCGACCGATCCACTCGATCTGCTGCCCTATCGCGCCGTCGTCCCCGACGGCCTGCCCGTCACGGCCATGGGCTGGCCGGTCGAACCCGACGGCCTGCGCGACCTGTTGCTGCGCCTCGCGCGAGAGCACCCCGGGCTGCCGATCCACGTCACCGAGAACGGATCCGCCTGGGAGGATCGCGTCGAGACCGACGGCGCCGTCCACGACCCCGAGCGCATCGCCTACCTCGAGGGCCATCTGCGGGCCATGCACGAGGCGATCGCCGACGGAGCAGACGTGCGGGGCTACTTTGCCTGGTCGCTGCTCGACAACTTCGAATGGGCCGAGGGCTTCGACAAGCGATTCGGCCTCGTTCGGGTGGACTACCACACCCTCGCCCGAACGCCGAAGGCGAGCTTCCGTCGGTATGCGGAGATCGCCGCCGCCAACGGGATCTAGGCGGAGGGCTCCGCGGGTGGCCCGACGTGATCCGGGTCCGGGAATGCGTGCCGAAGATCGGGACGCCGCGCGGCGGCCGCCTCGTCGAGCCGGCCGACCGGGGTGGTCACCGGCGCCGACCTGACCGCCTCCGGGTCGGTGGCCGCCGCCTCGGCGATGCCGTGCATGACCTGGACGAAGCGGTCGAGCGTCTCGAGGCTCTCGGTCTCGGTCGGCTCGATCATCAGCGCCTCCTCGACGATGAGCGGGAAGTAGATCGTCGGCGGGTGGATGCCGTGGTCCAGGATGGCCTTGGCCATGTCGAGGGTCGTGATGCCGTGCTGGCGCTTCTGGCGTCGTCCGCTGAAGACGACCTCGTGCTTGCAGACCCTGTCATACGGCAGGTCGAACGCATCGGCCAGGCGGACCCTGAGGTAGTTGGCGGCCAGCACGGCGTCGTCGCTGATCGTCCGCAGCCCGTCACCGCCGTTGCTGCGGATGTACGTGTAGGCGCGGACGAACATGCCGAAGTTGCCGTAGCAGCTGCGCACCTTGCCGATGCTGCGCGGCCGATCGGCGTCGAGCGCAAAGCGGGCGCCATCGGTGGAGCGGCCTGCCCACGCATTGGCCCGCACGATCTCGGGATCCCCCTCGATCAGCACCGGCATGGGCGCCGGCAGGTACGGCTCGAGGCGCTCGCTCACGCCCACCGGGCCGGCTCCCGGCCCACCCCCGCCATGCGGCGTGCTGAACGTCTTGTGCAGGTTGAAGTGCATCACGTCGAACCCCGCCTCGCCCGGGCGGAAGCGGCCGAGGATGGCGTTCAGGTTGGCCCCGTCCATGTAGGCGACGGCCCCCGCCTCGCGGACGGCCGCCAGCACCTGGTCGATCTGGTCCTCGAAGATGCCGAGGGTCGAGGGGTTCGTGATCATCAGCGCCGCCACGTCGGGTCCGAGGGCGGCGCGCAGCGCCTCGAGATCGATGCCGCCGCGCGCGTTCGAGCGGATCGTCACGGCCTCGTACCCGACCATGGTGGCGGTGGCCGGGTTGGTGCCATGCGATGAGTCCGGCACGAGCACCTTCGTCCGCTGCTCCCCCTCACCGCGATCACGATGGTAGGCACGGGTCATCAGCATCCCGGTCAGCTCGCCGTGGGCGCCGGCGGCCGGCTGGAGGCTCACCGCCGGGAAGCCGCTGATCTCCTTGAGGAGCTCGGCCAACAGCCACATCAGCTCCAGGCTCCCCTGGCTCATCGTCTCGGGGTCCAGCGGGTGCGAATCGGCCAGGCCCGGCAGCCGCGCAGCCCACTCGTTGACCTTCGGGTTGTACTTCATGGTGCACGACCCGAGCGGATAGAACCCGAGGTCGATGGCGTGGTTGAGATGCGCCAGCCGGTTGAAGTGACGCAGCAGGTCGAGCTCGCTCACCTCGGGCAGGCGCGGCGCGCGGTCGCGCCGGACCGATGCGGGCAGCTCGGGCTGTCCGGAGACCGCCTCCCGCGCCGCCTCGCTCGCGGTCGGGAAGCGCACCGCGCGGCGCTCGGGCCGCGAGGCGGCGAAGATCAGGGGCTCGACGACCGTCAGGTCGGCGCCGCCTTCGGCGCCCGAGAACGCGGCGCCGCGACCCGACGAGTCGGAACGAGGCGCTTCGGCGACGCTCATCGGGTCGCCTCGAGCGCGTCCACCAGCCGCGCCACGTCGTCATCGGTGGTGAGCTCGGTGGCCGCCAGCAGCAGCGTGTCGTGCAGGGCGGGTTCATCGCGCTCGGCGAGATGGCCGGCCACGATTCCGCGCTCGGCCAGCGCCGCGTGTCGGCGGGCCGCGTCGGGCACGGTGACCGCCACCTCGGCGAAGTAGGCGCCGCTGAAGCGCCGCCGTCCCAGACCCGCGCCCTCGATGGACGCGGCGACGTGGCGCGCCTGCAGGGTGGAGAGCTCGGCGACCTCGCGCAGCCCTTCGGGGCCGACCGCGGTGAGGTACGCGGTGGCGGCCAGCGCCATGAGCGCCTGGTTGGTGCAGATGTTGCTCGCGGCCTTCTCGCGACGGATGTGCTGCTCCCGTGCCTGGAGCGTCAACACGTAGCCGAGCCGGCCGCGCACGTCGCGCGTTGCGCCGACCAGCCGGCCGGGCATCTGCCGGACCGACGTCATGCGCGCCGCCATCAGGCCGACATAGGGACCGCCGAAGCTGGCCGGGATGCCGAACGGTTGACCCTCGGCGGTGACGATGTCCGCGCCGTAGTCGCCGGGGGCCGTCAGCAGGGCCAGCGACGTCGGCTCGACGACCGCCACGAAGAGCGCGCCGGCAGCGTGCGCCGCCTCGCCGAGCTCCGCCATCGGCTCCAGCTGGCCGTAGAAGCTGGGCTGCGCTGCGATGAGGCACGCCACGTTGTCGTCGAGCATCTCCGCCGCGACCGCCGGGTCGGTGGTCCCCGTACCGCCCTCCGCGAGGTCGATCGGGACCGTCACGACCTCGACGCCGGGGCCGGAGCAGTACGTGGCGAGCACGCGCCGGTAGTCGGGGTTGACCCCGGCGGAGACCGCCACCCGATGTCGGCGTGTGAGCCGGCACGCCATGAGCGCCGCCTCTGCCGTCGCGGTGGCGCCGTCGTAGTGCGACGCGCTCGCGACCTCCATCGCGGTCAGCTCGCAGATGAGCGACTGGAATTCGTAGATGCTCTGGAGGGTGCCCTGGCTCACCTCGGGCTGGTACGGCGTGTATGCGGTGGCGAACTCGGGCCGCCCGATGACCTCCCCGACCACCGCCGGGACGAGATGCCGGTAGACGCCCGCGCCCAGGAAGCTGACCTCCGGGATCCGGTTGCGGCCGGCGAGGCGCCCGAGCTCGGCACGGACCGCCTGCTCGGTCAGCGGCGGCGGGACGGTCCACTCGCCGGCCCGCACGGCGGACGGGATGTCGTCGAAGAGGTCGTCGACGGTGGCGACGCCGATCGCCTCGAGCATCGCCGCCCGATCGGCGGCGGTGTGGGGGGAATAGGTCATCTGGCGCTCAGGCGGTCTCCGCGGCGTATCCGTCGGCGTTCATGAGCGCCTCGAGCTCGGACGTGTCTCCGAGCTCGACCCGGGCGATCCAGCCCTCGCCGAACGGGTCGCTGTTGAGCAGCTCCGGCGCGTCCCGAAGCGCCTCGTTCACCTCGACCACCGTCCCCGACACCGGCGCATACAGGTCGCTGACGGCCTTCACGCTCTCGACGACGCCGAAGGTGCCGAACTGCGTCAGCCGGCCGCCCACCTCGGGCAGCTCGATGAACACGATGTCGCCGAGCTCATCGGCCGCGAAGCTGGTGATCCCGATGGTGGCGGTGCCGTCGTCGGCGCGCACCCACTCGTGCTCCTTGGAGTACCGCAGGTCGTCGGGGTAGGTCATCGGTGGGTCGGGTCCTCCTTGGGCGGTCGCGGGTCGCGACGGGTCAGTCGCGTGGGCGCCGGTAGAAGGGCAACTTTACCTGCTCCGCCGCATACGGGCGATCTCGGACGACGACCTCGAAGGCGGTGCCGGCTCCGGCAAGCTCGGCCGGCACGAGGGCCATGGCGATCCTGTCCCCGAGGGTCGGCGACAACGTCCCGCTGGTGACATGTCCGACCTGGCGACCCTCGGACTGCACCGGATAGCCGGATCGCGGGATCGCGTTGTCGAGCATCCGCAGACCGATGAGCTTGCGTGCCGGTCCCGACTGCTGGACCGCATGCAGCGCCGCTCGACCGATGAACTCTCCCTTGTCGAGCTTCACGACGCGCCCGAGGTTGACCTCGAACGGGTTGGTCTCCCGCGACAGCTCGTTCCCGTAGAGCGGCATGCCGGCCTCGAGCCGCAGCGTGTCGCGCGCCCCCAGGCCGCAGGGGCGGGCCCCGCGCGTCTCCCCCGCTGCGAGTACTGCCTCCCAGAGCCGCCGGGCGTCTCGTGCATCGCAGAAGAGCTCGAATCCGTCCTCCCCGGTGTAGCCGGTGCGCGCCACCAGGCATTCGATGCCGGCAACTCGGCCCGGCGCGGAGCGATAATTGCCGATGGCGTCCAGATCGATGTCGGTCAGATCGGCGAGCAGCGCGGCAGCGTTCGGACCCTGGGGCGCGACGAGTGCCGTCCGGTCACTGCGATCCTCGATCGCGGCGCCGAAGTCCCCGCGCTCGAGCAGCACGGTGAGCTGCTCCATCACCGCCGCGCGGTTCGACGCGTTGCATACGACCCAGAAGCGTCCGTCGTCGCGGCGGTAGACGATGAGGTCATCGATGATCCCGCCGCCTTCCTGGCAGATCATCGAGTACTGGGCCTGGCCGATCTCCAGCGCGCCGGGATCACTGACCAGCGCGTACCGCAGGAACGCCACGGCTTCCTCGCCGGTCACCTCGATCTCGCCCATGTGTGACAGGTCGAATACACCGACCGCGGTCCGCACCGTCCGGTGCTCCTCCAGGATCGAGTTGTACTGGACCGGCATCTCGTAGCCGGCGAACGGGACCATCCGCGCGCCGAGCTCGACGTGCAGGTCGTGGAGCGGGGTCCGACGCAGCGCGGCGGCCATGACGCCGTCCGTCACGCGGTCGCCTCCGCGCCGGCCATCGGCCCCGAGGCCGGTGACTCGCCGAGCACGCGCGACGCCTCCTCGACCACCGAGCGCTCGGTGGCATGGCTCATGAGCGCCATGGCCTCGGGGAGATCGAGCCAGCGCACCTCGTCGAACTCTGCGTCGTGCTGGTCCAGGGCCCCGCCGATCGGCCGCATCAGGAAGAAGTGGACGGTCTTGTGGTACCGCGTCGTGCCGCGCACGAAGTAGTACCGAATCGACTGCAGCGGCGCCTCGATCGCGACCTCGAGCCCGGTCTCTTCGCGCGTCTCGCGGAGCGCCGTCTCCTCGATCGTCTCACCGGAATCCGGTGTGCCCTTCGGCAGCGCCCAGAGCCGTGGCGACCGCCGGTGGAGGAGGATGATCTGCCGCCGGCCGTCGACGGCCCGGTGCACGACGCCGCCCGCGGAGGTGGCGCGCGCGGTCCGCTGGATCGGCACCCGATGCGCTATGCGCGGCGCGCGCGCGGCAGCCCGAAGGGAAGGGCGGTACGGCGAGCAGGGAGGCGCGTGGCACGACCCACGGCCGGGAAGCGGAAGCGGCTCGTCTGCGAGCGCAGCGCGCCGATGGTCGCGACCGAGACGGCCGAGCGCCGCGAGGCGTGGTAGACCGTCTGGCTGCGGGTGAGGCCGAGCCGGGATCGGTTGGCCGGACGTCGCTCGGCACCGAAGTCGATCGTTGGGTGGGAGACCAGCCGGGCCACCAGACTCGCTCGCATGGGTGGCATTGTACGCCGCGTCGGGGGCCGCGCAAGCAGATCGCGCCACCGCTCAGGCAAGCAGCGCTCGATAGAGCTCTTCGGTCTGATCCACCCGGCGATCGACCGAGAACCGAGCGGCATCCCCGGCGGCGCGCCCGGCCATCAGCCGGCGGCGCTCTTCGTCACCCGCAAGGTCCCCGATGGCGTCGGCGACCCGCTCGGCTCGACCCGGCGCCGGAAGCGCCGCGACGATGATCCCGTCCACGTCGTGGCGGATCGAGTCACCCACTCCCGGGCCATCGACCGCGACGGCCGGCAGGCCCGCGCTCAGCGCCTCGGCCAGCACCAGGCCCTGCGTCTCGGTCCGCGATGCGAACACGAACAGGTCCCCGCCGCGCAGCCGGGCTAGCGCCTCCGACCGCGGCAGCATTCCGGTGAACGCGACCCGCCCGGCGAGGTCGGGCGCTTCGGCCCTGGCGCGCAGCCCTGCCTCCGACGGCCCGCCACCGATCACCAGCAGGTGGAGCCGCGGGTCACGCTCCGCGGCCAGTGCGACCGCGTCCAGCACGAGCATCGGGCTCTTCTCGGGCGCCAACCGGCCCAGCGCCACGGCGACGATCGCGTCCGGCGGCCAGCCCAGCGAGAGCCGTGGATCGTGGGAAACGACGGACTGGATCGCCGCGACGTCGACGCCGGTGGGGATCACGTGCACGAGCCGGCGGCGCGACGGCGGCATGCGTTCGGCGATCTCGGCGGCGAGGTCGGTGGATGGGGCGATCACCGCTCCGCAGCCACCCCAGAATCGCCCGAGGTAGGCGTCGGTGAGCGCGGCGCCGGGCCCGGCAAGCGGGCCGAGGTAGTGCCCGTAGTCGGCGAACCGCGTGTGATGGGTGAACGCGAGCGGCGCACCGATTCGGCGTGCCAGGCGCCGCGCCAGCAGGCCACTGACGAACGGCGAGTGCGCGTGGACGATGTCGGGCGCGAATCGCTCCGCCCCGCGAACGGCGGCCGCCCACGGCATCGGCCACGGCATGCGGTAGCGCGGCGGCGCCACCCGCGGCATCTGGTACGACGGCATCCAGGCGTACCGCGGGGCCGGTCCGGGCGAGCCGGCCGAGCCTGGCTCCTCCCCGCTCACGGGGGACGGCGCGAGCACGAGCACCTCGTGGCCGCGTGACCCGAGCCCCCGCGCGAGCGCGTCGACCGCGACGGTCACACCCGACAGGTAGGGCAGGGACGACTCGGTCGTGAGCAGGATTCGCATCGGCCGATCAGGCCTTTCGACCGGCGTGCAGGGTGACCATCCCGAGCGCCAGTCGGCGCCACCGCACGCCGGCCAGCCCGACGCCGCGCAGGTGTTCGGCAATCGTCTCGGGCGGCGGGTAGCGGCGTACGCTCTCCGGCAGGTAGCGGTACGCCGAGCCGCCCCCCGCGACCCGTCCGACGAGCGGGACGATTCGTCGGAACCACAGCTCCGCCACCCAGCGCCCGATGCCGCGGGCCGGTGTGGCGATCTCCAGGACGACGACGCGCCCTCCCGGACGGGTGACGCGGGCCATCTCCGCGAGGCAGGCGCGGTAGTCGGCGACGTTGCGCAGGCCGAACGCGATGGTGGCGGCGTCGACGGTCGCGTCCTCGAAAGGCAGGGCCAGGGCGTCCGCACGCTCGTAGCGGACCGACGACGGGCCGGGCCGCCCGGCCGCCTCGCGCAGCATGGCCGCCGAGACGTCGATGCCGATGGCGGAGCCGGACGGGCCGACCGCCTTGCCCAGCAACCGCGTCAGCGAGCCGCTGCCGCACGCCACGTCGACCACGGTCATCCCCGGCTGCAGGCCGCTGGCGCGCACCGCGTCACGGCGCCAGCGGGCATCGAGGCCGGCGGTCATCACCGTGTTCATGCGCTCGTAGATGGGCGCGATGCGGTCGAACATCGTTCGGACCTGCGCGGGCGGAACCGGGTTGCCGTTCCCGTCATGCGATCCGGTCGCCGCGGCGCGGTCAGCCTTCATCGCGGACCGGAGAGGGTGGGGTGGTGGGCGATACTGGATTCGAACCAGTGACCTCACGGATGTGAACCGTGCGCTCTAACCAGCTGAGCCAATCGCCCATCGGGGAGTGCGCAGTATAGCCGTCGCCACGCTTCGCCATCAATCGGCGGGCAGCGCCGCGAGGCGGCGCCCGAGCTCAGCGGCATCGATCCCCTCGACGCTGACGCGCTTCCGTCGCCCCCGGTGACCGGTCGCCAGGCTCAGTCGCGAGACGGGCACCCCGATGGCGCCGGAAACGAGGCGAAGGACGGCCCGGTTGGCCTCGCCAGCCGGCGGGTGGCCGCGTCACGCGCACGCGCAGCACGCCATCGCGAAACGGCCCGACATGATCGGCGGCGGCGCGGGCGGTCACCGTGAGCTCGAAATCCGGCACGGGCCGCCGCTCAGAGGCGGACGACGACGCGGACGATGACGCCGAGCAGCAGCATCGCGATCAGCGGCGACCAGTCGATTCCCGAGCTCGCGGGCAGGAGCCGCCGGATCGGCGCCAGGATCGGTTCCGTCATCTGGTAGATGAAGGCGGTGAGTCCCCCGCCGCCCATCGGGTTCGTCCAGCTCAGCACCACCCGCGCAATGAGCATGAACCACAGGAAGAAGGCGAGCAGCTGGATGAAATTGACGAGGACGGTTCCCATGGCCGGAGGATAGCAGCGTCAGGCTCGGGGCCCGAACAGCAGCGTCCCGACGCGGACCAGCGTCGCCCCCTCGGCCGCGGCCGCATCGGCATCGGCGCTCATACCCATCGACAGTTCCGGCAGCCGGAGGCCGATGCGCTGCTCCAGCCCGTCGCGCAGCTCGCGCAGGCGCGCGAACACGGTGCGCGCCTCCTCGTTCGATACCCCCATCGGCGCAATGGTCATGAGCCCGACGAGCGCGACGGTATTCGGCAGGCGCACTGCTGCCAGCACCTCGGGTGCCATGCCGGCCTTCGACGCCTCGCCGCTGACGTTGACCTGGAGCAGCACCTGCGGCGCCACCCCCTCCTCCGCCGCCAGCGCGTCCAAGCGGCTCAGCAGGTCGAGCGAGTCGACCGAGTGGATCACCGCGAAGCGGCGCACTGCCCGCCGGGCCTTGTTCGACTGGAGGCGGCCGATGAAGTGCCACTCGACCTCCGGGACGGCGTCGATCTTCGGCTCGGCCTCCTGCACCCGGCTCTCGCCCAGCCGCGTGATCCCGGCCTCGAACGCCGCCCGCGCGAGCGCTGCGGGATGCGTCTTGGTGACACCGACGATCCGCAGCCGATCCGGATCGCGCCCGCCCGTCGCGGCGGCGTGACGGAGGCGCTCGAGCAGGCGCTCATGGCGCTCGCGGATCAGATCGGCGCCGGGCGGCTCGTTGGGAAGGAACTCCACGCGGCCATGGTGCCACGGCCGCGCGTGCGGTCAGGCCGTCCGGTCGCCCATTCCGCGGCGCAGCGCCAGCGCGGCGAGGCCGAAGCCAGCGACCATCGTGAGCCAGCCGACGACCTCGGCGACGCGCGGCAAGGTGAAGGCCCAGACGAATGCCTGCTCCGGCACCTCCTGGAGCGGCACGAGGTTCGGGAAGCTCCAGCTCCACGCGCTCGCGGCCATGGCGATCACCGCACCAGCGGCGATGAGGACCTCCGGTGTGCCGCCGGCGCGCGGCGCGACCAGAACCGCGGCGACCGCGACAAGGGCGAGCGCGGCCAGACCGGCCGCCGTCAGCAGCGGGACCGTCGTGGCGTAGACCAGATGGTCCGCGGGCGCGAGTGCAAGGGTCCGCGCGGCCACCCACAGCGCGACGCCGACTGCGATGATGCCGACGAAGCCGATCGTAACCATGACCGCGGCTTGAGCGCGATCGGTCGGTCGGTCCGACCGGGCCGCCCACAGTCCGGCTGCCAGCAGGACGTGACCGATCATGAAGAAGAGGCTCGTGGCGACTAATCCGCCGAGGAGCCATGGTGGGCTGGGATCCCAGGTGTGCCCGGATGCTTCCCAGACCGCCCACCAGATGTCGCTGCCCAAGCGGAGCACCGCGAACAGCCCGAGCACGGCGGCACTGATCAGGAGCGTCCGGCGCCCCGCTGGCCAGCGATCCGCCCCGAGGACCACGGCTGCTGCCAGCATGAACGGCGGGATCGACTGGAGCCAGCCAACGACCATCTCGCCGTCCACGAGGAAGTACGGCCCGAACACCTGGTACGAATCCGGCGCGATCTGCACGCCGAGCTGCACGATCGCCCCCACCAGCAGGGCCCACACTTGCCAGGGAATCGTCCGTGACGGCACCGACATCTCACCGTCCGACATCGCTGGATGATTCACCTTCCGGCGCTCCCTCCGAATCTGGATGGATCTTGGGAGGCGACCGACCCGGCGTCAAGACCGGCGGGACATGAACGAGCCCCGGCGTTCGGCCGGGGCTCGCATCGGTGCTTCCGGCGGGCGTGGCGCCCGCACGGGTCAGTCGTTCTTGCGGCGCAGGAAGCTCGGGATGTCGAGGTCGGCCTCGCCGTAGGTGCTCCGCGGCTCGAGCGTCCCGGGCCGCACCGGCAACGGCGTGCGCTCCGACGGACGAGCCTCGGTGGCCTCGTGCTCCTTCGATCGGGCGAAGGGCGACTCCGTGCCCATCTGCTCCTCGAGGTTGGCGCGCTGCTCGCGATCGCGCTCGATCTCGGCGAGGATCTCGCGGCTGCGATCGTCGAGCGTCTGCTCGACCTCGCCGGCCGACTCGGCGCCGAAGCGACCGGGCTGCTTCGCCTTGCGCGTGCCGTCGAACCCGGTGGCGATGACGGTCACCTTGACCTCGTCGCGCATGCGGTCGTCGATCACGGTGCCGAAGATGATGTTCGCCTCGGCATCGGCCGCCTCGCGGATCACCTCGGCGGCCTCGTTGACCTCGAACAGGCCGAGGTCGCTGCCGCCGGTGACGTTGAACAGGATGCCGCGCGCCCCGGTGATGTTGACCTCGAGCAGCGGGCTCATGACGGCGGCCTTGGCGGCGTCGACCGCCCGGTTCTCGCCGGTGCCCATGCCGATGCCCATCATCGAGCTGCCGGCGTCGCGCATGATCGTCTTGACGTCGGCGAAGTCGAGGTTGATCAGCCCCGGGACGGTGATCAGGTCGCTGATGCCCTGGACGCCCTGGCGCAGCACGTCGTCGACGACGCGGAACGCGTCCACGATGCTGGTCTTCTTGTCGACCACCTCGCGCAGCCGATCGTTCGGGATGGTGATGAGCGTGTCCACCTTCTCCTTGAGAAGCTCGGTGTACTGCTCGGCGACCAGCTTGCGTCGCATGCCCTCGAAGCTGAACGGCTTGGTCACCACGCCCACGGTCAGCGCACCGAGGTCCTTGGCGATCTCCGCGATGACCGGCGCCGCTCCCGAGCCGGTGCCACCGCCCATGCCGGCGGTGATGAAGATCATGTCGGCGTCCTTGAGGGCCTCGTAGATCTTCTCCGAGTCCTCCTCCGCCGCGCGCTGGCCGACGCTCGGATCGGCCCCGGCGCCCAGGCCGCGGGTCATCTTGTCGCCGATGCGGATCTTGTGCGGCGCGTCGCTCTGGAGGAGCGCCTGCGCATCGGTGTTCACGCTGATGAACTCGACGCCCATCATCTCGGCGCGAATCATCCGGTTGACGGCGTTGGACCCGCCGCCACCGACACCGATGACCTTGATCAGCGCGAAGTTTTCGGAGTCAGATCGGAGCGGCATATCGGGTGATCCTCTGCACGGCAGTGTGGCTGGAGCTGGTCAACCCGAGGGCTTCGACGGGTTTGACCGATTCTAGCGATCTGCGTATGACGTCGTCGGACGTTTTCCACAATCCACCACCAAGTTATCCACACTCCGACGGGGCGTGGTGGACAGACCCGAGGCCTGTCCACGCCATGGGCCTCAGCCCGTCAGCCCGGGAACAGGTTCCGGATCCACTCCCCGACGCGGGAGATCGGGTTGACGCCGTTGCCGGTGACGTAGCCGATCGGCTCGTCGCCCAGGTGGTGGGCTCCCCACAGCAGCAGCCCGATCGAGGTCGAGAACGCAGGATTGCCGATCTGGTCCATCAACCCGCCGACGCCCTGCGGCGATCCGATGCGCACCGGCATCTCGAGCGTGTCGCGGGCCAGCACATCGGCCCCGGCGAGGCGTGCGCCGCCACCGGTCAGCACCGCGCCGGCGGGGAGCATGCCGGCGTGGCCGGACCGCTTCACCTCCTCGCGGATGAGGCTGTAGATCTCGCCCATGCGGGCCTCGATGATCTCGCACAGCTTGCGGCGCTGGATCGTCTGGCCGCCGGCCTCGCCGAGGACCGCGACGTTGAGCAGCTCCTCCGGCTCGACCTCGGCCAGGTTGGCGTTGCCGTGCTTGATCTTGATCTCCTCGGCGAGGTTGAGGCTCGTCCGCAGGCCGATCGCGACGTCGTTGGTGACGTTGATGCCGCCCACCGGCAGCACGGCGGTGTGATAGACGGCGCCGTCCACGAAGATCGCGATGTCGGTCGTGCCGCCGCCGATATCGGCCACGAGGACGCCCAACTCCTTCTCGGTGTCGGTCAGGGTGGCCTCCGCCGCCGCGAGCGAGCTGATGACCATCTCGTCGATCTGGACGCCGCTGGTGATCACGCACTTGGAGAGGTTCTGCACCGAGGTCGCCGCGCCGGCCACGATGTGCGTCTCGACCTCGAGCCGCACCGCGCTCATGCCGAGCGGGTCCTTGATCCCCTCCTGCCCGTCGACGATGTAGCCCCGCGGAACGACATGCAGGATCTCGCGGTTCGAGGGCACCTGGACCGCCTTGGCGGCCTCGGTGGCGCGCCCGACGTCCTCTCGGCTCACCTCGCGCTTGTGGCCGGAGACGGCCACCACGCCACGCGAGTTCTGGCTCGAGATGTGGGAGCCGCCGACGGACACGAAGGCCGAGCTGATCTTGTAGCCGGACAGCCGCTCGGCCTTCTCGACACTCTGGGCGATCGAGTTCACCGTCTGGTCGATGTTGGCGACCATCCCCTTCTTCATGCCGACCGATGGCGCGATGCCATAGCCGATGACGTTCACGTCACCGGATCGTCCGACCTCGCCGATGAGGGTCGTGACCTTGGTCGTCCCCGCGTCGATGCTGACGAGGACCGCTTCGCGTTCCAAGCTACCTCCTGTGATCGGCGCGCGTGAGCGCGCCCTGGATGCCGTCCGAGCCTACAGGAAGTGGCGCCGGATGAGGGCCACGTTCTGGAAGATGCGCAGACCGAAGGCGAAGAGCGCCACCAGGTAGAGGTCGATGCCGAGGCGGTCGCCGACGAAGGTCAGCGCCACCGCCACCAGCACGTTGGTGATGAACCCGGAGATGAAGATGCGGTTGTCGTAGTGGGCGTCGAGCTCGGCCCGGATGGCGCCCAGCACCGAGTCGAGCCCCGCCAGGATGGCGACCGCCGAGTAGCGCGCCAGGTCCGGGCTCACGTTGACGTTGAGCACCAGACCGAGCGCGATTCCGAGCGCAAGGCCGACGAGCGGAAGCCACATGGGGAAGGGTCTCGAAGCGAGGGTCTCGGCTGGCGAGGCGCCGCAGTCCGGCGATCACGTCACCCCTTGGCACGGAAATATACCTTCCCGGGGTTGCGGACATCCACCCACCCGATGCCGTCCTCGGGCTCCTCGGCGAACAGGGTCCGCACCGCGGTCACCTGGCGCTCGAGGCGCGCAGACGGCCTCGGCCGTGCGTGACGCGCGGGTCGTTGCCGTAGACGCCGAAGGCGATCTCCCAGCCCGGCTCCGCCGATGCAAGCCGGAACCCGTACTCGTCGTCGATGCGGACCGAGAGACCCTCGGCGCGTGACCCGAGGGTGGCCGGGTCGATCCGCGCGATCTGCATGGTCGTCTCGAGCACCGTCCCCGGAATCGTGTCCCCGACCGTCAGCAGCCGCGACGATCGGCGGTCGTCGCCGATGTGCGGCACGCCGGCGAGATCGGCGGGCGAGCTCGGCGTCGCCGCGGACGGCGGCGAAGATCGTCCCGTCGGCGGAGCCGAGCAGCCGCGCCGAGCGCGTCTCCCACACGAAGGCGACCTCGCGCTCCACGAGCGTGGCGGTGACGCGGCCGGTGAGGCTCGCGGTCACGGCCGCCTCGGCCACCGCGGGGAGGCCCTCCAGCCGATCCCCGATGGCGCGGGTGTCGACCGTCAGCACGCTGACGCCCTGCTGTGATCGTCGAGGAGCGATCGCGAGATCGGCCGTGTCGGTGAACCGCGCGCCGTCCCAGGTCACGTGCTGAACCCGCAGCCACGGACCGTTCAGCAGGGCGACGAGGCCGACCACAGCCGCGACCGCGGCGACGCCAGCGATCAGTCGCCGGATCGAGGGTAGCCGCCTGGCGCAGGCGCTGGCGGACGGGAGCGCCCGGCCGGCGCGCCCCGCGGCCCTTCGATCGGCTGCCCACGCGAGCTGCCCCGGACCGACGACCTGCCGACGCACGGCGCGACGGGTGCTGCTGCGGCTTCAGCTTCACCGGTCCCGATCCAGCGCCAGCTCGATGAGGCGCGAGATGAGGTCGGTGAACCCGATGCCCGCCAGCTCGGCCTGCTTCGGGTACATGCTGGTCGCGGTGAAGCCGGGCAGGGTGTTCATCTCGCTGAGGTAGGCATCGTCGCCGCTCACCAGAAAGTCGACTCTCGCCAGACCGGCACCGTCGACGGCCCGATAGGCGGCGAGCGACAGCTCCTTCAAGCGCTGTGCCAGGTCGGGATCGACATCGGCGCGGGGGTGCACCGTCGCCAGGCCCGCGACGTACTTCGCCTCGTAGTCATAGAACTCGTGGGTGGAGCGCACCTCGCCGGGCTCGAACACGATCGGGTCGTCGTTGCCGAGGACCCCGCACTCCAGCTCGCGTGCGTGCTCGATGTACGCCTCCACGATCACCTTGCTGTCGAAGCGGAACGCCTCGTCGAGGGCGGCGGGCAGCTCGTCGAGATCATGGACGAGCGACATCCCGACACTGCTGCCGAGCCGCGCCGGCTTGACCACCGATCGCTCGCCGATCGTCTCCGCCACCTCGCGGACGATGTGCTCCGGCTCTCGCTCCCAGGCCGCTCGGCGGAACCAGGTGTATTCCACCACCGGGAGGTCGTGACCACGCATCAGGTCCTTGAAGACGACCTTGTCCATCGCCACCGCGCTCGCGAGGACCCCGGCGCCGACGTACGGCACGTCAGCCAGCTCGAGGAAACCCTGCAGGGTGCCGTCCTCCCCGTACGGCCCGTGGACGACGAGGAAAGCGACATCGACGGCGTCTGCCAGCGATCGCACGGCGCTGCGCGCGGCGAGGGCGTGGTCGTCGACCGGGGCCGGCGCGACGTCCTCTCGAGCCTGCAGCCGGTGCGCCTCCTCGTCGGGTGTCGCGGCGCCGAGCAGACCGGCGAGTCGTTCATCGGCTCCCAGCTCGGGTGCCGGTCCGCTCGGCAGCAGCCAGCGCCCATCGCGGTCGATGTACATGAGAAACGGCTCGAACCGGTCGCGATCGATGGCACGCAGCACGGCCTCGGCCGATGCGACGCTCACCTCGTGCTCCGCCGAGCGCCCGCCGGCGAAGATCCCGACACGCAGCCGCGCGGTCATGTCAACGGCTCCGGCCAGTCGCCGACGAACTCGATCTCGTACTGCAGCTCGACGCCGAAGCGCTCCGCGACCACGCCGCGCACGTGATCGCCGACCGCCCGGACATCGGCAGCACGCCCGGTCCCGCGGTCCGTGACGATGAAGTTCGCGTGGAGGGTGCTCACCTGCGCCGTCCCGATCCGGTGTCCCTTGAGCCCCGCGGCCTCGATGAGCCGCCCCGCGTGGTCGCCCGGCGGGTTGCGGAAGACGCTGCCGGCGTTCTGGTCAGCCAGTGGCTGGGTCGCACGGCGACGGGCCTGGTGCTCGTCGATGAGGGCGGCGATCGTGCCGGGATCACCGGGCCCCAGCGCGATCGTGCCGCTGAGCACCACCTCCGGGCCGTGCTTGAACCGTGAGTCGCGGTAACCGAACTCACACTCGGTCGGATGCAGGGTCATCCGCCGGCCGTCGCGGGGGTCGAACACCTCCACGCCGGTGAGCACGTTGGCCATCTCCCCGCCGTGGGCGCCGGCGTTCGCCCAGACCGCGCCGCCGAAGGTCCCGGGGATGCTGATCGCCCAGTCGAATCCGGCGAGCCCTTCGCGAGCACATCGCTTGGCGAGCGCGGCCATCGAGGCACCCGCCTCGGCGCGGACGGTCGTCCCCTCGATGCTGATCTCATCGGCCCGAACGCGGATCGCCAGTCCGCGGATGCCGGCGTCGGCGACGACCAGGTCGCTGCCCTTGCCGAGCAGGAAGGCCGGGGTCGAGGCGTCGGCCGCGAGCGTCAGCAGGTCGACCAGCTCGTCCACCGATTCGGCCGTGGCGTAGCGGTCGGCGGGTCCGCCGACGCGCAGCGTGGTCATCGGCGCGAGGCTGACGTCGCGCTCCAGCGCGATGCCCCGCTCGGCCGCCAGGGCGTCCAGGCGCTCGAGCCCTCGGGCCGGGATGACTCCCATCACGACGCCGCGGCTTTCGACGACCCTGTTGCGCCCTCGGCCATGGCGAGCAGCTCGTCGGCCAGGGCACGCGCCGCGTCCGGCCGGCCGAGCCGCTTCGCGGCCGTCGCCATTGCCGCGCGCCGATGCTCGTCCAGCAACGCCCGAGCCTCGGCCACAAGCCGCTCCGGGCTGAACTCCTCGTCGCTCACCACGATCGCCGCGCCCTCGTCGGCGAGGTAGCCGGCGTTGTAGCGCTGGTGCGCCCCGGCATACGGGTACGGGACCAGGATCGAAGCGACGCCGACCGCCGTCAACTCGGCGCAGGTCGAGGAGCCGGCACGACCGACGACGAGGTCGGCCGCGACCAGCGCATCGGCCATGCGATCGGTCAGGAACGGCTCGGCGGCGTAGCGCGATCGAAGCGGATCGGCCAGGCGCTGGCGCGCGGCACCGGCATCCGCCATGCCTCCCCCGCCGGTGAGGTGCAGCACGTGCCAGTCCGGAAGGAGCTCGGGCAGCGCATCGGTGACCGCCGTGTTCAGGCGTGTCACCGCCTGCGACCCGCCGAAGACGAGCACCAGCCGATCGTCCGGCCCCACCCCGAGAGCGTGCCGGGCGGCGTCGCGGTCGATACCCGCGAAGGACCGGATCGGAGTCCCCGACACGAACCCGTTGCCGGGGAAGGCGTCGAGGGTCGGCGGGAAGCTGACGGCCACGCGGGTCGCGTGGCGGCCGATGGCCCGGGTGGCGCGGCCGGGCTGGACGTTGCCCTCCCAGACCAGCGTCGGCACGCCGCGAGCACGTGCCGCAAGGACGAGCGGCAGGGCGAGATAGCCGCCGGTGGTGAACAGGGCCGCCGGCCGGAGCCGACCGAGCAGCCACCATGCCTGGGGCACCGACGCTGCAAGGCGCGCCGGGTCGAGCACGGTGTGGACCGACGCACCCGACGAACGCAGCGAGCGGACGACGAGCTCGTGGTACGGCAGCTCGCCGCGCATCGGGTGGCTGGCCACGAGCCTGCGCTCGAAGCCACGGACGCCACCGATGTAGTCCAGCTCAACGTCGGGTCGGACGTCGCGCAGGGCTCGTGCGACGGCCAGCGCGGGGTAGATGTGCCCGCCTGTCCCGCCGCCCGATACCGAACACCGCATCGCGAAGGGATCCTTGTTGCGTGGTCTCGCGGCTGATCGACAGCAGGATTCCGACCGCCGCGAGGTTGATGGTCAGCGCCGACCCGCCGGCGCTGATGAAGGGAAGGGGGATGCCGGTCACCGGCATGAGCGCGGTAACGACCATGATGTTGATGAACGCCTGTCCGACCAGCCAGGTGGTGATCCCGCAGGCCACGAGCCCTGAGAACGTGTCCGGCGCCGTGATCGCGATCCGATAGCCCTGGTAGGCGATCACCACGAAGAGGGCGACGACCGTCAGCGTGCCGACCAGCCCCCACTCCTCTCCGATGATGGCGAAGATGAAGTCGGTCGATGGCGCCGGGAGGTAGAGGAACTTCATTCGGGACTCCCCGAGGCCCAGGCCGGTGATGCCGCCGAGCGCCAGGGCGAGCAGCGCCTGCACAGTGTTGTAGCCGGCGCCCAGCGGGTCGCGGAACGGATCGAGGAAGGTCTGGACGCGCGTGAGCTGGTAGCTGGTGGCCGAGATCATGAGCCAGGCCGCGGCCCCGATGGCGCCCGCGATCGCCCCCAGATAGATCAGGTTGGCCCCGGCCATGAAGAAGATGCTGACGGCGATGATGCTGTAGATGCCGGCGGTGCCAAGATCGGGCTCCATCGCGATCAGGAAGAAGCCGGGGGCCACCAGCATCCCGAACGGCACCAGCCCGTTCCAGAAGCTCTTGGCCTCCTTCCCGCGCCGGTCGAGCCAGTGCGCCAGGTAGAGCACGATCGCCAGCTTCGCGAACTCGGCGGGCTGAAGCGAGCCGAAGCCGGGAATGACGATCCAGCGCCGTGAGCCGTTGATCTCCGAGCCGATGCCGGGAATGAGCACCGCGATCAGCAGTCCCAGGGTGATGACGTAGAACGGGATTGCGAGGTAGCGCAGGTGGCGGAAGTCGAGCCGCATCGCGACGAGCAGGCCGATGAGGCCGATGCCCGCCCAGACGAGCTGCTCGAGTCCCTGCGCCGCCGGGTCGGCGCTGCTGAAGTACGACCGCACGCTGGACGCGGAGTAGACCATGACGATGCCGAGTGCGGTGAGCGCCATGACCGCGAGGAGCAGCGCGTAGGCCGGCTCGTGCCGCTCGCGCCGCACGCCGCCGCGCGCGACGCCCTTGCGGGCGGTCGCCGATGCGGAGGCGGTCGCCACCGCGCTCACGCGTCACCTCCGAGCGCGCCGACCGCGGCCCGGAACGCGTCGCCCCGCGCCGCGTAGTCGGTGAACATGTCGAAGCTCGCCGCGGCCGGCGAGAGGAGTCCCACACTCCCGGGCTGCGCGAGCTCGGCCGCGAGCCGCACCGCGTCCTCCATCGAGACGGCCCTCCGCACCGGTACGCGGCCGGCGATCAGCGTTTCCAGCTCGGCCGCGGTCTCGCCGATGAGCACGACCGCACCGACGCGCTCGGCGATCGCGTCGGCCAGCTCCGCGTACTCGAGGTTCTTGCCCTGGCCACCGGCGACGAGCACGATCGGCGCGTCGAACGCCTCGAGGGCGGCCATGGTGGCGACCGGGATGGTGGCCTGCGAGTCGTTCACCCAGCGCACGCCGCCCCGCTCCCCGACCAGCTCGAGCCGATGGGGAACGCCCTTGAAGGCGCGGATCGCTTCGGTCAGGGCGGCCGGCCCGATCCCGACGAGCGATGCGGCCAGGGCGGCGCCGAGCACGTCGGATCGCATGTGGCGGCCGGGAAGCGGCACGTCCTCGATGGGAAGGAGCCGCTCCCCCGCCATGATCAGGTCCCCGCCTTCCACCCACGCCTCGACGGGGCCGCGGCCGGGACGCGCGTGGCCGTACCAGGCCAGGCTTGCCGGTGGCAGCCGCTCGCCCAGGGAGCGGCAGCCCGGATCGTCGTGATTGAGCACGATGCGACCGTCTGGAGCCGTGAGCTCCGCCAGGCGCGCCTTGACCGCACGATACGCCTCGACGGTCCCGTGGCGGTCGAGGTGGTCCTCGCCGATGTTCGTATACAGGGCGACATCGGCACCGCGGTCGATGGTCGGCAGCTGCAGCTCCGACAACTCGAGGACTGCCCAGTGATCCGCGTCCAGCTCGTCGGTTCGCTCGATGAGCGGCGTGCCGATGTTGCCACCGAGCACGACCGGCAGGCCGCCGGCTTCGAGCATCGCGGCGGCGAGCGACGCCGTGGTGGTCTTGCCCTTCGTCCCGGTGACGGCGAGCACGCTGGCACGGGTCAGGCGGAGGAAGAGCCCGACCTCGCTGACGACCTCGGCCCCGCGGGCCTGAGCGACCGTCAGAGCCGCGCGAAGCCATGGGTCGGTGGTGGGGAAGCGCGCTGACACCGACGGGCTGGTGACCAGCAGGTCGGCATGCTCGAGGAGGGCGGTGGCGGCGGCCTCGTCGACGCCCAGGGCCAGGCGCACCGGTCGCGAGCCCAGCGCGGCGACCGCGTCGGCAAGCTCCGCCGCGGGACGTCGATCGTAGACGGCGACGACCGCGCCGGCATCGGATAGGAAGCGTGCCGCGGCCACGCCGGATCGGGCGAGCCCGAGCACCGTGGTGCGGCGACCGCGGAGGTCGGCCACGGAACTCACGGGGGCGGTGGGAGCGGCCATCATCGGGGCACCTAGAACGCGTCCAGGCTGGCGAGGAAGACGCTGAAGCCGAGCAGCGCCGCGAGGGCCGCGACGATCCAGAAGCGCATGGTGATCTTCTCCTCCGCCCAGCCGACCAGCTCGAAGTGGTGATGGAGCGGGGTCATGCGGAAGACGCGCCGACCCCGCGTGCGATACGAGATGACCTGGACCACCACGCTCATGATCACGGCGAAGAACACGATGCCGACGATCGCGAGCAGCGGGAGCTGGCCGTTGACGGTCGCGACCACCGCCAGCGTGGCTCCCAGGCTCAGGGCTCCCGAGTCGCCCATGAAGATCTGGGCGGGATGCACGTTGAACCAGAGGAACCCCATCAGCGCGCCGATGACGAGCGCGCAGAAGACCGCCAGGTTCGGTTGGGCGAGCTTCACGCCCTCGATCGGGACGAGGCTGATCAGCAGATAGGCGACGAAGCTGAAGATCAGGACGCCTCCCGCCAGCCCGTCGAGGCCGTCGGTGAGGTTGACCGCATTGCTCGTCCCGACGATGACGAAGGCGATGAAGCCGATGAGGAGCACCGGCGCCACCTCGACCTGGCCGACGAGCGGGATGTTCAGGCCGGTCAGGTCGAAGTGCCGCGAGATGTAGAAGCCGGCGAGCAGCGCCACCACCGTCTGCCACACGAGCTTCCAGCGGCCCCGCATGCCGATCCCGGTGCGTACGTTCACGAAGTCGTCGACCGCGCCGAGGATCCCGACGCCCATCAGCGTCAGCATCGGCGTCAGCGTCGCAGCGTCCTCGATCCGCAGCGCCATGGCCAGGAAGAGGACCACCCCCACCATCAGGATCCCGCCCATCGTCGGCGTGCCGGCCTTGCCGAAGTGGGCCTCGGGACCCTCGACCCGGATCTGCTTCCCGAAGCCGAGGCGCTGGAGCAGGCTGATGTAGATCGGCGCCAGCAGCACCATGCCGATGAAGGCGAGCAGGACCGCGACGACGATCGGCGCCAGGGTCATGATTCGTCTCCCAGCAGGAGGTCGACCGCTCGGTCCAGCTCGATGCCACGCGATGCCTTCAGCAGCACCACGTCCCCGGGCCCGGGGGCCAGGTCACGCTCCAGGGCGGCGGCCGCGGCCTCGGCGTCGGGAGCGGCCAGCACCACGGACGCTCCGCCGGCACGCGCGCCCTCCCCGATCCACGCGCCGCGCGGCCCGACGACGATGATGGCGTCGGTCGTGCGCGCCGCGAGCGCACCCACCTGGCGATGGAGCTGCTCCTCGTCGGGGCCGAGCTCCAGCATGTCGCCGAGCACCGCGATCCGGCGGCGGCCGGCAGCCACCGGCGTCTCGGCGAGGAAGTCGAGCGCGGCCGTGACGCTGACCGGCGATGCGTTGTAGGTGTCGTCGACGACCGTCGCGCCGGAAGCTCCGGCATGCACCGCCATGCGGTGCGGCGCCGAGCTGCCGGCCTCGAGCGCGGCCGCCACCTCGTCCATCGGCTCGCCCAACCACTCGGCCACCGCCGCGGCGGCGAGAGCGTGGGGCACGAGGTGCCGGCCCGGCGTCGCGCTGCGGAGGCGCTGCACGCCCCACGGCGCGTGCAGCGTGAACTCGGTCCCGACCACCCCGCGGCTGATGATCTCTTCGGCGCGGACGTCGGCGGTCGGGCCGAGCCCGAAGGTCCACGTCGTCGCCGCGGTCAGCTCGCGCATCGCGGCGACGCGCGGGTCATCGGCGTTGAGGATGGCCAGGCCGTCACGCGGCAGCGCCTCCGGCAGCTCCGCCTTGGCGCGCGCGATCCGTTCGATACTTCCGGCACGCTCCAGGTGGGTCGGATGCACCGCAAGCACGACCCCGACCTCGGGCCGTGCGATCTCGGCGAGTCGGGCGATCTCCCCGAGGGTGAACATGCTCATCTCGACGACGGCGACCTCGTGCTCCGGCTCGAGGCGCAGGAGCGTCATCGGCAGACCGGACTCGGAGTTCAGATTGCCCTCGTTGCGCAGCGTGCGGAACGACCGAGCCAGCACGTCGGCAGTGATCTCCTTGGCGAGCGTCTTGCCCGTGGACCCGGTGATCCCGACCACCCGCACGGCCTGGCGGGACCGCCACCACGCCGCGAGCTCCTGGAGTGCGACCAGCGGGTCCGGCACCACGACCATGGCCGCGTCCAGGGCATGGGGCAGCTCCTGCCGCGTCTCCACCAGCACCACCGCGGCTCCGGCGCGGACGGCCTCGACGAGGTGGAGATGGCCGTCCGTTCGCTCGCCGCGCAGCGCGACGAAGAGGGAGCCGGGAGGGACGCGGCGTGAGTCGACGGTGACGTCTCGGAAGCTGGTGACCGAGGTTGATCCGGCGAGCCGGCCACCGACGGCGGCCACCAGGTCGTCGAGGCGAATGGTCGGAGGCACGTGGACCACGCTGCGGACTACCGCCGAGTCTAGCAGTCTCATGGCTGCGCGACCGGGTCCGTGGATCGATCCGGGGGAATGGCCAGGTAATCGAGCACCTGCGGCATGAGACGGGCGTACACCTGCTCCGGTCGGTCGGGCATGCGCCGGTCCCACGGGACCGGTCGATGGATCAGGACGAGTGTCACCAACTTCGTGTCACCAGCCGGCAGCAGGCCGACGAAGCTGGAGTCCACCCAGCCATTGATGTACCGCCAGCGGGTGGCGGTGCCGCCATCCTCGGTGGCGACCTCGACCGGGCCGGCGATCTGCGCCGTCCCCGTCTTGCCGGCCACCGTATAACCAGGGATCTGCGCGCCTTTGGCAATCCCGTTGTCAATGGCGTTCACCAGCAGGTCGATCATCGTCTCGGCCGTCTCCTGCCGCATGATCCGCTCGCCGGGAGGCTGCAGCGCTGCGTGCTCGGTGCCGTCCGGATCGGTCCAGCCGGCGATGACGTGCGGCGTCACCAGGGTCCCGCCGTTGGCGAAGGCGGCGTACCCCGCCGCGAGCTGAACGGCCGTCAGGCTGAGGCCCTGGCCGAACGCGTTCTGCGCCGTCGTCAGCTCACCGGATGCCCGGTCCGGGTGCCAGACGAGGCCCGGCTCCTCTCCGGCGAGCTCGACGCCGGTGGGGCTTCCGAAGCCGAAGCGCCGGAACGCCTCGTAGAGCTCGACCGACCCGAGCTCGAGGCCGATCTTGGCCGCGCCCACGTTGTTCGACAGCGCCAGCACGTCGCCTGCCGTGATCGGCCCGTGCCCGTATGGATGGTCGTGCCGGTCGGCATTCTGGATCCGCACGTTGCGCAGGCGCAGGTTGTTGTCATCGTCGAAGGTGTCATCGGTGTCGATGGCGTCCGCGTCGAGCGCCGCGGCGATGGTGAACGCCTTCATCACCGATCCCGGCTCGTACTGGCGCGAGATCGCCGGGTTGGCGAACAGCTCACCGTCGGTCGTGGCGAACTGGTTGGCGTCGTACGCCGGGAAGCTCGCCATCCCGAGGATGGCACCCGTCTCCGCGTTCATGATCAGCCCGGTCGCGCCCTTCGCGTTGTTGTTGCGGTACGCCTCCCAGATCGTCTGCTCCAGCAGGTGCTGGACGCCCGCATCGATGGTCAGCCGCAGGTCGGCCCCGTCCACCGGCTCGGTGAGCAGGGTGGCGGAGTCGGCGATCCGGCGCCCGATCACGTCCTCCTGGGCGGTGACCCGACCGGGCGCCCCGGCGAGGAGGCTGTTCTCGCGACGTTCGACGCCGTATTGCCCGTTGCCGTCGACGTCCACGAAGCCGATGAGCTGTGCGGCCATCGTGGTGTCATCGGCAACGCCCTGGACCGGATACACGCGCTTTGTCTCGGGAAGCATGCCGATGCCGCGCAGATCGAGGCTGCGGATTCGTTCCGCCTCGGACGGCGTCACCCGCCGCTTCAGCCAGACCCAGCCCGCATCGGAGTCGAGCCGATCGAGGACGGTGTCGCGATCCATGCCGAGGATCGATGCCAGCACAGCCGCCGCGGCCGCGGGGTCGTCAATGGTCGGCGGGGTCGCGAAGATCGACTGCAGCTCCACCGACGTCGCCAGCAGCTCGCCGTTGACGTCGGTGATCTCCCCGCGCTCCGCCGGCAGATCCTCGTGCTGCGCCAGCTGATGAAGCGCCATCTCGGCGAGCCGCGGCTGCTGAAGAACCTGCCACCAGACGAGGCGAGCACCGATCGCCGTCGCCGCAACGGCGACGAGGAGGAAGAGGACCAGTGCGCGGGCACGACTGTCGGTCCTGGCGAGCATCAACTTCTCCGGTGCATGCGACCGCCATCGGCCGCGGGGGCTAGGTCAATCGCCTGAATCACTGCCGGGCGCGGCGTACTGCACCGCTCCCTGCTCGAGCGGGACGAGGTGGAGCCGCTTGCGGGCCCGCTCGGTGATCTCTGACGGCGAACGGGCCTCGCCGATGGCCCACACCAGCTGTTGCTGGGCGGCGCGCGTCTCGGCGAGACGCACTTCCAGTGCGTCGATCTCGTAGCCGGTCGCCGCGACCCGCGTCGACTGGCTCAGGTAGAAGAGGGCGAGTGCGGCCGTGACCGCGATGATCACCAGCAGGGGACGGATCTCGAGCCGGCGCTCGATGCGCCGGACCGCGGTTCCCGTGCGTCCGCGACGCGTGCGAACGGGCCGGGTCCGAGGACGCGGACGACCTCGTCCCGGGATGAACCACGGGCCGGTAGCCGGACGCGCTCCGATGACTGCCACGGGTGGATGCTCCTCGCCTACAGCCGGCTGCTACGCGGCCGTCGCGCGCCGTCGGCTGACGGCGAAGGTGGTGGGAGCCTCGAAGTCGAGCCGCTCCTCGATCTCGAAGGCAGCGACCTGGTCGCTCAGCCAGTACTCCTCCTCGCGCGCGGCGTGGGTCCGCCGCTCACGGAGCTCGCGCTGCCGGGCGGAGTACATGCGGCGGCGACTGGACTGATGGCGCGCTCGCCCCTTGCTCATCGGTGACCCTCCTCGTGCTCTCGCGTCCTACGCGAGCTTCTCGGCGACGCGCAGCTTCGCGCTGCGCGCGCGGCGGTTCCGCCGGACCTCGTCGGGGCCCGCGGTGATCACACCCTTGGTGACGGCGCGCAGCTGCGCGCGATGGCCGCACGTGCAGGCCGGGGGCAACGGTTCCTCGAGGCAGTCGCGGCTCTCACGCACGATGAAGCGCTTGACGATCCGATCCTCGAGGCTGTGGTAGCTGATGACGGCCATACGCCCGCCGGGGCGCAGGGCGGCGAGGGCGCCGGCCAGACCGGCCGACAGCGTCTCGACCTCGCGGTTCACGGCGATGCGAAGTGCCTGGAAGGTCCGCGTGGCCGGGTGAATCCGTCCCGCGTCGGCCCCACCCGGACGCGAGGGCGAGGCATGCGCGACGACGTTGGCCAGGTCGGCGGCGGTCACGATCCGACCCTCCGCACGCGCCGCCACGATCGCCTTCGCGATGCGGCCAGCACGGCGCTCTTCACCAAACGTCGCGAGGATTCCGGCGAGCTCTCGCTCCGAGGAGCGTTCAATGAGCTCAAGGGCCGATAGACCACTCGTTTCATCGAATCTCATGTCCGGCGGCGCATCGGCCGCGAAGCTGAATCCCCGGTCGGCATCAGCAAGCTGGTAGCTGCTGAGACCGAGGTCGAAGAGAACGCCGTCGAGCGGGATGACCTGGGCGGCGCTGGCCGCGTCGTAGATCGACTCGAAGTTCGTGTGGCGCAGGACCACCCGATCGCCGAAGCGCTCGAGGACGCGAGATGCCTCCGAGATGGCCGCCCGATCGGCATCGATGCCGAGCAGGCGGCCATCCGGAGACGTGGCTTCCAGGAGCCGCTCGGCGTGCCCACCACCGCCGACGGTGCAATCCGCCACGGAGCTGCCAGGACCCACGGCCAGCGAGGAGAGAACCTCGTCGACCAGGACCGGCAGGTGCCCTTCTCCCATGTGGCGTTGCACCTCGTGTGTCGGACGGTGGGCCGAGCGGCCCGGAAGCGCATGAATGACCCGGACACCGTCAGATGCCCAGGTCGGCGAGGTGCTCGGCGAGCGCCTCCGGCTCGTCCTCGATCTGCGACCGATACGGTTGCCACCGTGTCGGTGCCCAGATCTCCAGCCGGTTCAGCGCGCCGACCACGACCACCTCGCTCTGGGTCAGGTCGGCGTACTCGCGCAGATAGCTCGGGACGAGGACCCGTCCCTGGCGGTCGAGCTCCAGCTCGACCGCCCCCGAGCTCATGAATCGACCGAACTGCCGCGCGGCAGCGTTCGTCGTGGGAAGGCTCTGGATCCTGGCCGCGAGATCCTCCCAGGTGTCCGCCGGGAAGATCGCCAGGCATCCGTCCAGCCAGCGGGCCAGCGTCGCTCCCTGGGCCAGCCGCGCGCGGAACCGGACCGGGACCGCGACGCGGCCGCGATCGTCCAGTGCGTGCCGGAACTCCCCGGTGAGAAAGGACGCTCGATCCATCTTGCTGTCGATTCACCATTGTTCCCCATATGGCCCCATTTGGAACCACTGGCCGCCACTATACAGGGCAGCGACTCCCCGTCAAGGGGCTTTCCGCGAAGGAATCCGTACCGAGGGATGCCGGGACCATCGGCGATGCCACACGGCCGGCAAGGAGCAGCGGTCGCGGCCGGCGGGCTCATGGATGCCGCGCGAGCGGTCATCCGCCAGGACGCCGGGGTTCAGCGGGAGGACAGGTCACCGCCCGCGCTGCGGTCGCGGGCCTCGGTGCACCGGCTCAAGCGGCCATCGCGATGGCCGTGATCGCGCGGACGCGCACGGATCAGGGAGCGGGCGTTGCCTCGGGGAGCTCGTCGAGCTGGGACTGCTCCAGGTAGACCGATCGCCGCTCGCCCGCCGAGCTGAGGTACACGGCGCGGATCCTGAACTCGCCGGAGTCGGGGTAGCGATACGCCCAGCCCGCGAGGTCGCCGTTCTGGGTCACCCAGTACACCTCGCCGCCAGGACCCTCCTCCGGCGCGGCGCGGGCGAACGAATAGCCGGCGAATGAGATCACTCGGCTGGACGCGCTGTCGACGGCGTAGAGCCGGAACTGCTCGGGTCCCACCGAGACCTCGAAGAAGGCGAACTCGTCCCCGAGCTCCGGGGTTGGCTCGGGGGTCGGCGTAGCAAGGCCGGTCGGCTCCGTACTGGGCGGGGCGACGGTGGCGGTCGGCGGGGCGGCTGTTGCCGCCGGCGTACCGGTCGCCGCGGGGGTCGGGCTTGCCTGAGAGATGCCGTTGTCACCGCCGAGGAGCAGGAACGCACCTGCGCCACCGCCGAGGAGCAGCAGCACGACGAGCACGAGAAGGATCGGTGCTCCACGCCGGCGCCGTTCCGCGAGAGCCGGCGGTGGCGGCGGGGAAGCGGTTCCGTTCGGCGTCCGGTACCGGCGGAGCGCCTCGAGCTCCTCGGTCGGGATGACGAGCACGCCTCGCAGGTAGCGCGGACAATTGCCGTAGCCGGGCTCCTGGCAGACCCGCGTCTGCTGTTCGGCGCTGATTGGCGATGGATCGCCGAACGCGAAGCAGCGATGGTCGTCACTGATGCCGTCGACGTAGCCGGTGCGATCGTCGGCAAGCCCAAGGAACGGGCAGATGGCCTCGGGGCGCTCGGCGAGCCTGGTGAAGAGCGCGCGGCGATCCGCCTCTCGAGCCGCGTCCGCCGCGGCCGCCTCTTCACGCTTACGTCGTCCGAACACCAGAACTCCTCGTCCACGGCAGATCGCGAGATCGCGACGGAGCCGAGTCTAGCGTCCGCCCCGGCCGCGCGCGATGGACCGCGCATCGGCGGCGGCATGGTACGAACGCGCCATTGTTGACAGGACGCGCAGGACCCTAGGCTGCGGGGGACGTCCGAGCCTGGACATCGCACCATCCGAGGCTGACCCTTGGCACTGAACCCGATCGAAGGAGGCGACCGCCGACCGACCCCGCGCACCGGTCGCATCCGGCGCTGCTCGGTTCGCCACGTCGCGATCGTTCCGGGGGAGATGGCGACCGTGCAGGTCACCTGTCTGCTGGGAGGTCTCGACCACCCCCTGCCGCTCGGAACGATGGACGAGGCACGGCCGATCTGCAACGCCTGCACCGCCCGATCGGTCTGGCGTGAGGACGAGGACTAGGCGACGCCCTGGAGGGCGGCCTGTAAGCCGAGTTCTGTCATGGGCCGGTGTCGCCATCGGCCCATGGACGGTCATCCATCTATGCGACCTACCCGGGAGCTGAGCGAGCCGCCTGCTGCGGCCGAAGCCGCGTTTCGCTCCCCTATTCGGTCTTGCTCCGGCTAGAGCTTGCCCGTTTCACTCCCATCGGCCCGGCCTCGTCGGCTGGGGATGGGCATCGTCACTGTGGCGCTGGTCCTCACCTCGCGGTGGACGGGTGTTACCCGCTAGCCTGCTCGTTGGAGCTCGGACTTTCCTCGAACGCGGCCTTTCGACCGATGCGTCCGCGACCGTCCGGCCGCCTCCAGGGCTTCCATTCTAGCCGATCGATCCGATGGATTCGAACACCTGTTCCAGCGTTGATTCGTGCCGGTCCCCGGTTCGAGGTCGAAGCTCAGCGCGCCAGGAACAGGGCGTCAGCCCGGAATCGCAGGCCCATCGATCGCCACGTTGCTCAGCCGATCCGCATCCTTGTTCAGCTCGCGAGGCACGTGGCCGACGGTGTATCCGTCGAAGCCGCGCAGCAGCGCCATGACGGCGGCGTGGATCGGCTTGAGGTCGGGATGCTTCACGCGGTAGATGCCGGTGATCTGCCGGGCCACCAGCTCGGAGTCCATCCGCAGGTCGACCCGCGACGCGCCGAGACGCCGAGCCTCCTCGAGGGCGAGGCGGACAGCGGTCCACTCGGCAACATTGTTCGTGGCGTGGCCGAGCCCCTCGGCGAGCTCGGCGAGGACGTCGCCGGATGCGGCGTCACGGAGGATGGCCCCCGCACCCGCCGGACCGGGGTTGCCGCGGGCGGCGCCATCGGTGTGAATCAGCAGTCTCAACGGACGCCGGACCGGTTGATCTCGTTCGTCACTTCGAGGATCGCCTTCGTGATCTTGATGTCACGCGGGCAGGCCTCGACACAGTTGAAGGTGGTCCGGCAACGCCACACGCCATCCGGGTCCGACATGATCTCCAGCCGCTCCTGCTTGGCGGTGTCCCGGGAGTCGACGATGAACCGATGGGCGTTCACGATGGCGGCGGGGCCCACGTAGGACTGGTCGGCCCAGAAAACCGGGCAGCTCGTCGTGCAGGCGGCGCACAGGATGCAGCGGCTGGTGTCCTCGTAGCGGGCACGGTCGGCCGGCGACTGGCGACGCTCCTTCCCGTCCTCCGGGATCTCGTCCGCGACGAGGAACGGCTTCACCGACTTGTACTGCTCCCAGAACGGGTCCATGTCGACCAGGAGGTCCTTGACGATGGCCATGCCGCGGATCGCCTCGACCGTGATCTCCGAGCCGGCATCCTTCACGAGGTACTCGCAGGCCAGCCGATTGCGGCCGTTGATCAGCATCGCGTCGGAGCCACACACGCCGTGCGCGCAGGATCGGCGGAAGGTCAGCGTGCCGTCCTGGTACCACTTGACCTGGTGCAGGAGGTCGAGCACTCGATCGGTCGGCTCGGCGGTGAGGCGGTACTCCTCCCAGTGCGGCTCGGTGTCGACCTCGGGGTTGTATCGGCGAATGCGCAACTGGACGTCCATCGCTCAGTACACCCGCGCCTTGGGCTGGAACTTCGTGATCGTCACCGGCTTGTACGTCAGGTCCACGCCGCCCGTCGCTGTCCGGCTGGCGAACGAGTGCTTCAGCCACGACTTGTCGTCACGGTCCGGGAAGTCCTCCCGGGCGTGGCCGCCGCGGCTCTCTTTCCGGGCCAGCGCCGACTCCACCGTCGCCTCGGCGCAGTCGAGCAGGTAGCCGAGCTCGAGCGCCTCCCCGAGATCGGTGTTGTAGCGACACCCCTTGTCGTCGACCTGGAGGCGCTCGGCGCGGGCGCGGAGGGAGCGGACCTCGTCGCGACACTCGGTGAGCAGCTCCTCGGTGCGGTACACGCCGCACTTGGTGAACATCACCTCCTGGAGCTCGTTGCGGATCACCGCCGGGCGTTCGCCGTCGGCGGCGGCCAGGAGCCCGCTGATCCGCGACTGGACTGCGGCCTCCGCGTCGAGGTCGCGGGCCGGCTCCGGCAGGCCGGCCAGGTCGGCCGCCATTCGCTTTCCGGCACGCCGGCCGAAGACGAGGATATCGAGCAGGGAGTTCGTGCCGAGCCGGTTCGCGCCGTGGACGCTGACGCAGGCCACCTCGCCCGCCGCATAGAAGCCGGGGACGATCGTGTTGGCCGCGTCCGCCAGCACCCGACCGTCGATATCGGTCGGCACGCCGCCCATGGCGTAGTGCGCGGTCGGCTGGATCGGGACGAGATCGGTCAGCGGCTCGAGTCCGAAGTAGGTGCGGATGAAGCCGCTCATGTCGGGCAGCTTGTTGTTGAGGACATCGGCACCCAGGTGGCGCACGTCGAGATGGACGTAGTCCTTTCCTCCGATCCCCCTCCCATCCGCGATCTCCAGGTAGATGGAACGGCTCACCACGTCGCGCGAGGCGAGGTCCTTCATCGTCGGCGCGTAGCGCTCCATGAACCGCTCGCCGGCATCGTTGACGAGGAAGCCTCCCTCGCCGCGCATCGCCTCCGACAGCAGGAAGCCGAGCTTGTACATGCCGGTCGGGTGGAACTGGAAGAACTCCATGTCCTCCAGCGGCAGCCCGCGACGGTACGGGATCGCCATGCCGTCGCCGGTGAGCGTGTGGGCGTTCGAAGTGACCTTGAAGATCTTCCCGTAGCCGCCCGTGGCGAACAGCACCGCCTTCGCCCGAAACGCGTGGAGCTCGGTCGTCGCGGTCTGGAGCGCGATCACGCCCGCGACCCGGCCGCTCGGCCCATCCGGGAGGGCGAGATCGAGCACCTGGTACTCGTCGAAGAACAGCACCTCGTGCTTGATGCATTGCTGGAAGAGCGTCTGGAGGATGGCGTGCCCCGTGCGGTCGGCCGCGAAGCATGACCGCCGAACCGGGCCCTCCCCGTAGTTGCGGGTGTGGCCGCCGAAGCGGCGCTGGTCGATCAGTCCCTCATCGGTGCGATCGAACGGCAGCCCCAGGTGCTCGAGGTTGATGATCGTCTCGACCGCGTCGTGGCACATGACCTCGGCCGCGTCCTGGTCGACGAGGTAGTCGCCACCCTTGACGGTGTCGAACCAATGCCACTCCCAATGATCCTCTTCGGTGTTGCCGAGCGCGGCGCACACGCCGCCCTGGGCCGCGCCCGTGTGCGAGCGGCTGGGATACAGCTTGCTGATGACGCCGATGCGGGCCTCCGGCCCGAGCTCCTGCTTCAGCTCCAGCGCCGCGTACAGTCCGGCGCCGCCCGCGCCGACCACGACCGCGTCGAGCTCGTGGACTCGCGTCTCGGGGATCACCGGCCCGCCGACGGTCTGCAGGGTCACGACAGTGGCCCTGAGACCGCGTGGGCGCTCGGATCGAAGAAGAGGATGATCGCCATACCGGCGAGCAGCCATATCCCGCTGATGGCCAGCAGGATTCCGACGATCAGGCTCCGCGCGGTGCGGTTCGCGACGTAGTCACCGATCACGATCCGCGCTCCGTTGGCGCCGTGCAGGAAGGCGAGCACGAGCAGCGCGAAGTCGTAGATGCGCCAGAACGGCGTCCCCCATCGGCTCTGGACGAAGGCGAAGTTGATCTCGCCACCGGCGAGCTCCACCAGCACGTGCATGATGAACATGTGCCCCAGGGCCAGGATGACGAGCGCCAGCCCCGAGACGCGCATGAAGTACCACCAGAATCGCTCGCGGCCGGATGCCTCGGGCTTCGGGCGCGCGGCCCGCGACGGGTTGGTGTAGATCACGCGCGGACGGCGCGGAGTGACGGCGGTCATCGGCTCAGGCCGCCCACGGAAGGTACGGAGTGATCATGATCAGGCCGATCGGGATCATCGCGATGACGGTGGCGACGATCACCCCGTAGGTGAGCGGCCGGTAGTAGATCGTGAGACCGGGCCAGAAGTCCATCGCGATGACCCGCAGCCCGTTGAGGGCGTGGTACACGAGGGCCGCGAACAGGACGACCTCGCCCAGCTTGGCGGGGAGGTTCTTGTAGAACGTCTGGGTGAAGTCGTAGACCTCGGGGCCGAAGAGCACGGTCGAGGTCTCCACGATGTGCAGGAACAGGAAGAGCAGCACGCCGATCCCGCTGGCCCGGTGGCCGAACCAGGCCAGCTGGGACCACGAGACGCGATACCCGAACAGGTTGATCACCGGGCGTGCACCTATCTCCCTCGGGATGCCGCCCGACCGGGCGGCGCAGAACTAGCGGCTCCCCGATTCTAGCGAAGCGAGGCCTCGCCGATGCGGTCGCTGCCGGGCGTGCTCAGCTCCGCTGTCGAACTCGGGCGGCGACGGCCTCGCCGAACTCGCGGGTTCCCGCCGAGCCGCCGAGGTCGTAGGTCACGGTCGTGCCCTCGGCGATGACCGCGCGCACGGCCCCCTCGACCGTTACGGCCGCATCGGTCTCGCCGAGGTGACGGAGCATCAGCGCGCCGGACAGCATGAGCGCCGTGGGGTTCGCCTTGTTCTGCCCCGCGTACTTCGGAGCCGATCCGTGGACCGGCTCGAAGACGGCCGCCGAGTCACCGATGTTCGCGCCGGGCGCGACCCCCAGCCCGCCGACGAGCCCCGCGGCCAGATCGGAGACGATGTCGCCGTACAGGTTCGGCAGGACCAGCACGTCGTAGAGGTCCGGCTTCTGGACAAGCTGCATGCACATGTTGTCGACGATCCGGTCCTCGAAGGCGACCCGGCCCTCGTACTCGGCGGCGACCTGGCCGCAGGACTCCAGGAAGAGGCCGTCGGACAGCTTCATGATGTTCGCCTTGTGGACGGCGGTGACCTTGCGGCGACCGTTCTTCACCGCGTACTCGAAGGCGTAGCGGGCGATGCGCTGCGACGCGGCGCGCGTGATGATCTTGATGCTCTCGGCCGCGTCCGGGCCGACCCGATGTTCGATGCCGGCGTAGAGGTCCTCGGTGTTCTCGCGCACGATGATGAGGTCGACGTCGGTGTACCGGGACTCGACCCCTTCCATCGACCGCGCCGGCCGCAGGTTCGCGTAGAGCTCGAGGGTCTGCCGCAGCGCGACGTTGACCGAGCGGAACCCGGTGCCGACCGGGGTCGTGATCGGCCCCTTGATGGCCACCCCGTTGGCCCGGATCGAGTCGAGCACGCGATCGGGCAGCGGCGTGCCCTCCGTGGCGATGGTCGCCTCGCCCGCCTGCTGGACGTCCCAGTCGAACGCGATGCCCGTGGACTCGAGCACGTTGCGCGTGGCGTCGGCCAGCTCGGGACCGATGCCGTCGCCGGGAATGAGGGTGACGGAGTAGCTCAAGGAGTGCCTCGTTCGTGCGGCCGGTCAACGCGCCGGCGTGCCGCATGATCCTACCAATCGGACGGCCGTCCCTCGCGGCCGACTACAATCTGGGCCTTCCCGCGTCGGCTTCCGAGCCTCCGAGCGTGCCCCGACGCCATGAAACAGGAGACCTGAGTGAAGCTGCAGGAGTATCGGTCGAAGGAGATCCTCGCCCGGCACGGCGTGCCGTTGCTCGCCGGCGAGACCGCGACGTCCCCCGAGGACGCGCGGGCGGCGGCGGAGCGCATCGGCGGCCCGGTGGTCGTCAAGGCGCAGGTGCTGGTCGGCGGTCGCGGCAAGGCTGGCGGCGTGAAGCTGGCGGGGACCCCGAACGAGGCGGCCGAGAAGGCGCGCGAGATCATCGGCCTCGACATCAAGGGGACGACCGTCAAGACGGTGCTCGTGGCCCCGGCCGCCGAGATCGCGCACGAGTACTACCTCGGCCTGATCCTGGACCGAGCGGCGAAGGCGATCACCGTGATCGCGTCGGCCGAGGGCGGCGTCGAGATCGAGGAGACCGCGAAGACGAACCCCGACGCCATCCTGCGGCTCCCGCTCCACCCGCTGCTCGGGCTCCAGGAGCACGAGTCGCGCCGCGTCGGCTTCTTCCTGGGCATTCCGGCCGAGCTGCGCAAGGACTTCGGCAGGACGATGCGCGGCCTGTACGACGCGTTCGTCGCCTCCGACGCCGACCTGGCGGAGATCAATCCGCTGGTGGTGACCGATGGCGGCCAGCTGTTGGCGCTCGACGCCAAGATCGTGCTCGATGACTCGGCCCTCCCCCGCCACGCCGACCTCGAGGCGATGCGCGATCTCAACGAGGAGGAGCCGTCCGAGATCGCGGCCCGCGAGGCCGGCATCAGCTTCATCAAGCTCGACGGCACCATCGGCTGCATGGTCAATGGCGCCGGGCTGGCGATGACGACCATGGACCTCGTCAAGCTGGCGGGCGGTGAGCCGGCGAACTTCCTGGACATCGGCGGCGGGGCGAAGGCGGACAAGGTCACCGCCGCCTTCAGGATCATCCTGGACGACCCGAATGTGAAGGCGATCCTCATCAACATCTTCGGCGGCATCACCCGCGGCGACGAGGTCGCCCGCGGCATCGTGGAGGCACGCGCCAACCTCGAGCGCGAGGTACCGATGGTGGTCCGCATCGTCGGGACCAACTCGGACGAGGCGAAGCCGATCCTGGCGGAGGCGAACCTGATCACCGCCGACTCGCTGGACGACGCCGCCGCGAAGGCCGTCGCGGCCGCCGGAGGTGCGGCGTGAGCATCCTCGTCAACGCCGACACGCGGCTGCTCGTCCAGGGCATCACCGGGCGCGAGGGCGAGTTCCACTCAACCGCGATGCTCGAGTACGGCACGAACATCGTCGCTGGCGTGACGCCCGGCAAGGGTGGGCAGATGGCACTCGACGGGCGCGTGCCGGTGTACGACACCGTCGCCGAGGCGGTCGAGCAGACCGGCGCCAACGCGTCGTGCATCTTCGTTCCCGCGGCCTTCGCGCCTGACGCGATGCTCGAGGCATCGGCGGCGCGCATCTCGCTCGTCATCTGCATCACGGAGGGCGTCCCCGCGCTCGACATGCTGCGGGTCCACCACGTCCTGCGATCGGCCGGGACCCGGCTGATCGGGCCGAACTGCCCCGGGCTCACTACCGTCGGCGAGGCGAAGGTCGGCATCATCCCCGGTGACATCCACGCGCGCGGGTCGGTGGGACTCGTCTCGCGATCCGGCACGCTCACCTACGAGGTGGTGCAGGCCATGACCGATGCCGGAATGGGCCAGACCACCTGTGTCGGCATCGGCGGCGACCCGATCATCGGGACCTCGTTCATCGACGTGCTCGACCTGTTCAACCAGGACCCCGAGACCGAGGCGATCGTGATGATCGGCGAGATCGGCGGCGAGGAGGAGGAGAAGGCGGCGACCTTCTGCGCCCGCGAGGTGCGGAAGCCGATGGCGGCCTTCATCGCCGGTCGCACCGCCCCGCCCGGGCGACGCATGGGCCACGCCGGCGCGATCATCAGCTCCGGTGGCGAGGGCACGGCCGAGTCGAAGCGCGCCGCCCTTGAGGCGGCCGGGATCCGGGTGGCCGAGTCGCCGTCGCACATTCCCCAGCTGCTGCGCGACGCCGGGGTCCGCTGAGGCGGACGCCCAGTCGCCGACGCGGAAGCGCAGCGGGATCGGGCCGAGCTCGTCGGCGCGGTCCCTCGCATCCGGCTCGCCCAGGATCCGAACCGCTTGACGACGTCCCCACATATATACCGTATATACCGTGACGTCATCGCGGGGCGTCACCGCCGATCCAGCAGCTCCCAGAGCACCCCGTTGAGGGTGCGGGGATGCACGAACGCGACGTCGCCGTGGGCGCCGGGCCGCGGGGAGCGGTCGATCAGCTCGGCCTCGGAGGCGGCCAGCGCCTCGAGCGACGCCGGCAGGTCATCGGTCACGAAGCAGACGTGATGGACGCCCTCGCCGCGGGCGGCGAGGAAGCGGGCAACGCCACTCTCATCGTCGATCGGCTCGATGAGCTCCAGGCGCGCCGCGGGCTCCGGGCCCGTGGGAAGGAAGCACAGGCGGATCAGCTGGGCCTCGAAGACCCACGGCTCATCCTCGGGCGCAAGCCCGAACAGCTCCCGATAGCGCGGCAGCGAGTCGGCGATGGAGCGCACGACGATCGCCACGTGGTGGATCGGGCCCACGACCGCGCCCGTCATGGCCGGTGCTCACCCCACACGCGACGCAGTGCGTACGCGATCTCACCGAGCGTGACGTCCGCCTCGACGCAGGCGCGGATCCGCGGGAGCACGTTCTCGGTTCCCGCGGCTGCCTGGCCGAGCGCCTCGAGCGCCGTATCGGCCACGGCCTGGTCGCGGGCAGCCCGGAGCGCGCGCGTCCGCTCGACCTGCCGCGCCTCGAGTTGCGGGTCGATGGCCTGGGGAGCCGGCCGCTGCTCGTCCCCTTCGTCCGCGAAGGCATTCACCCCGACGACCACGGACTCTCCTGCCTCGATGGCACGCTGCACCGCGTAGGCGGCGTCGCCGATCGCGTCCTGCTGGTACCCGGCGGCCAGCGCTGCCAGCGTGCCGCCCCGCTCGTCGATGGCCGCGATCTCCGCCAGTGCGCGCTCGGCGACCTCGTCGGTGAGCGACTCGACGTAGTACGAGCCGGCAAGCGGATCCACCGTGGCGGCCACCCCGGACTCGTGATACAGCACCTGCTGGGTCCGCAGCGCCAGCCTGGCGGTCGCGGGCGTCGGCAGACCCAGGGCTTCGTCGAGCGCATTAGTGTGCAGCGACTGCGCGCCGCCGAGAACCGCCGAGAGCGCCTGCACCGTGGTGCGCACGACGTTCACGTCCGGCTGCTGCGCGGTCAGGGTCGATCCGCCGGTCTGCACGTGGAACCGCATGGCCATCGACTTCGGATCGCGCGCACCGAATCGGTCCCGGGCGACGGTCGCCCACACGCGTCGCGCCGCGCGGAACTTGGCGACCTCCTCCAGCAGGTCGTTGTGGGCGGCGAAGAAGAACGAAAGCCGCGGGGCGAAGTCATCGAAGGCGAGCCCGGCCGCGAGAGCCGCCTCGCTGTAGGCGATGGCATTGGCCACGGTGAAGGCCACCTCCTGGACGGCGGTCGCCCCCGCCTCCCGCATGTGGTAGCCGCTGATGCTGATCGTATTCCAGGCCGGGAGCTCGGCACGACAGTAGGCGAAGGTATCGGTCACCAGGCGCATCGACGGCTCGGGCGGGAAGATGTAGGTGCCCCGCGCGATGTACTCCTTGAGGATGTCGTTCTGGATCGTCCCCCGCAACCGATGCGGATCGGTCCCTCGCCGGCGCGCCACCGTCTCGTAGAGCACCAGCAGGATGGCCGCCGTGGCGTTGATCGTCATCGAGGTGGAGACCGCCCCCGGATCGATGCCATCGAGCAGGATCTCCATGTCCGCGACCGAATCGACCGGGACGCCGACCCGGCCCACCTCGCCGGCGGCCATCGGGTCGTCGGAGTCGTACCCGATCTGCGTCGGCAGGTCGAAGGCGACCGACAGCCCGGTCTGCCCGCTGTCGAGCAGGTAGCGGAACCGGCGGTTCGTCTCCTCGGCCGAGCCGAAGCCCGCGTACTGGCGCATCGTCCAGGGCCGTCCCCGATAGCCGTCCGGATGGATGCCGCGCGTGTAGGGGTAGGCTCCCGGCTCCCCCAGCTCGATCGCCGTGTCGAGCCCCTCCAGGTCGCTCGGTCGGTAGACCGGCCGGATCTCGAGCCCGGAGGTGGACCGATGGGGATGCGCCTCCGGCGCGTCAGGATCGCTCACGTCGGATCGATTGTAGACTCGGCCCGATGCCTGCCGCCGCCTACGCTCTCCTCGGGCTCTTCGCCGCGATCTCGACCGCATGCGGGCTGTTGGCGTCACGGCTCGTGCGGCCATGGCGCTGGTGGACGCCCCTGCTGCCGATCCTCGCCAGCTTCAGCGCGCTCTACCTGGTGGGCCACCGGCTGGGCTGGAGCGCCGGACCGGAGATGTCGATCTTCGGGTTCCGCGTCTCCCTGCCGTTCGACGCGGCGGTGGCAATGGCGGCAGCACTGGCCACGGCACTGGCGCAGGCGGCCGTGGTCCGGCTACTCCAGCTTGAGCAGCGCAGCCCCGGTCGCGACGGCAACGCCTGAGGTAACGCTCACCTCGATCACCCGACCGGCGCGTGGCGCTCGCACCTCGTTCTGCATCTTCATCGCCTCGATCGTCAGCAGCGGCGCGCCCTCCTCGACCTCGTCCCCCACGGCGACGACGACCGCCACCACCAGGCCGGGCAGCGTCGCCTTGACCGCCACCGGGCCGGAATGGACGGTCGCCGCGCGCTCCGCCTCGGCCAGGAGGCGTTCACGCCAGGACCGCGCGCTGACCGGGATCCGCCGCCCCCGGAGGGTGACGAACCACTCGCTTCCCGATCCCTCAACCATGACCGGCACGGCGCGACCATCGCCCACCAGCCGGGCCAGTCCGTGGTCGCGGTCATCCCACTCCAGCCGCCATTCGCCCGGCGTCACGACCACTTCGCCGATGCGAACCTCGAGCTCGCTCGATCGCCGGAGTCCCTCGCGCCGCGCCAGGCGTCCCCAGGCCGAGCCGGTGGGCCGCATCACGGGACGCGTCGGGGCGGCGGATGTCGTCGTTCGGGCGGCGATGGCGGCCGTGGCGACCAGGGCCCGCTCCTCCTCCGTCAGCGCTGGGCCGTTACCCCACACCTGACCGATGAACCCCGTGTCATAGTCGCCTGAGACGAACGACGGCTCGTCAACCAGCCAGCGCAGGAAGCCCGCGTCGGTCTGCAGACCGCCGATCAACGTCTCGTCGAGCGCTCGACGCAGCCGCGCGATCGCCGCCGCCCGGTTGTCGGCGTGGACCATGAGCTTGGCCAGGAGTGGGTCGTACTCGGTGCGCAGGTCGGTATCGGCCTCCATGCCGCCGTCGACGCGCACGCCGGGCCCCTCCGGCATCCGCCAAACGGTGACGCGCCCGCTCGTCGGGCGGAAGCCATCGTATGGGTCCTCCGCGTAGATGCGGACCTCGATCGCGTGGCCGCGGCGCGGGGCGTCGAGGACCGTCGACGGCAGCCGCTCCCCCGCCGCGACGCGGATCTGCCAGGCCACGAGGTCGAGGCCGGTCACCAGCTCGGTCACGCCGTGCTCAACCTGGAGCCGCGTGTTCATCTCCAGGAAGTAGTGGTTCCGATCCTCGTCCACGAGAAACTCGACGGTCGCCGCATTGTGGAACTCGACGGTGCCCGCAACGCGACGAGCGGACTCGAACAGCGCCTCGCGCGCGCCGTCGTCGATGGCCGGCGAGGGCGACTCCTCCACGAGCTTCTGGTGACGACGCTGCACCGAGCAGTCGCGCTCCCCGAGGACCGCGAGCCCGCCGTGCCGATCACCGAGCAGCTGTACCTCCACGTGGCGCGCCGGGCTCACCAGGCGTTCGACATAGATGGTGCCGTCACCGAAGGCGGCGGCGGCCTCCCGGCGCGCGGCGGCCATCGCAGCGGCGAGGTCCTCGAGCCGGTCGACGCGGCGCATCCCGCGCCCGCCGCCGCCGGCTGCGGCCTTGAGCATCACCGGCAGGCCGATCTCCGCAACGGCCGACGTATCCTCCTCGAGGGCCACGGTCGTTCCCGGGACGATCGGCACGCCGGCGGCGGCCGCCGAGCGCCGGGCGGCGAGCTTGTTCCCGAGTGCATCCAGCGCCGAGGCCGGCGGGCCGATGAACACCAGCCCGGCGGCCTCGACCGCCGACGCGAAGGCCGCGTTCTCCGACAGGAATCCGTAACCGGGGTGGATCGCTTCCGCTCCGCTGCGGCGGGCTGCATCGAGGATGGCCTCGATCGAAAGGTACGACTCGCCGGCCGGCGGCGGCCCGATCCGCTCCGAATGGTCGGCTGCACGGACATGCAGCGCATCGACATCGGCATCCGAGTGGACGGCGATCGGTGAGACGCCGATCTCGCGGCATGCCCGGATGATCCGGATGGCGATCTCGCCGCGGTTGGCGACCAGCACCCGGGCAAACGGGGGTACGGCGGCCATCGGTCTGTCCGTGCGCAAAGACACCGTCGTCAGAGCGGGATGTTGCCGTGCTTCTTCGGAGGCACGGTCTGTCGCTTGTTCTCCAGCATCGCGAGTGCTCCGGCCACCCTGCGCCGCGTCTCGGATGGGAGGATGACCTCATCGACGTACCCACGCGCAGCCGCGATGTAGGGATTGGCGAACCGCTCCTCGTACTCGGCGACAAGGCGGGCGCGTTCGGCATCGGCGTCGTCAGCCGCAGCGATGCGGTCTTTGAAGATGATGTTCACAGCCCCCTCGACGCCCATCACCGCGATCTCGGCGGTCGGCCAGGCGAAGTTCATGTCGCCGCGCACGTGCTTGCTGCTCATGACGTCGTAGGCGCCGCCGTATGCCTTCCGCGTGATGACCGTCACCTTCGGAACCGTGGCCTCGCAGTAGGCATAGAGCAGCTTTGCGCCATGCCGGATGATGCCCCGATGCTCCTGGTCCACACCGGGGAGGAAGCCGGGAACGTCCACCAGGGTCAGGATCGGGATGTTGAAGGCGTCGCACGTTCGGAGGAATCGCGCTGCCTTGTCCGATGCATCGATGTCGAGGACACCGGCAAGCACCTCCGGCTGCTGCGCGATGACGCCGACCGGCCGACCCTCGACGCGACCAAGACCGCAGATGATGTTCCGGGCAAAGTGCTCGTGCACCTCGGTGAACGAATCTGCATCCACCAGGCCGCCGATGACCCGATGCATGTCATAGGACTGCTTCGGCGAATCCGGTACGAGCGCATCGAGCGTCTCGCCATCCACCTCGGGCTCCTCCCACGAGTCCCCTCTCGGCGCGACGTCGACGTTGTTCGCCGGCAGATATCCGACAAGCGTCCGCGCCAGGGCGAGGGCCTGCGGCTCGCTGCCGCTCAGGAAGTGCGCCACTCCGCTCATCTCGTTGTGCACGCGCGCGCCGCCGAGGCCCTCGAAGTCGATCTCCTCGTGCGTCACCGTCTTCACGACATTCGGCCCCGTGACGAACATGTAGCTGGTGCCTTCGACCATCACCACGAAGTCGGTGATGGCCGGTGAGTAGACGGCGCCGCCGGCGCAGGGACCCATCACCAGGCTGATCTGCGGCACCACGCCGGAGGCCAGCGTGTTGCGCAGGAAGATGTCGGCGTACCCGCCGAGGCTCACGACGCCCTCCTGGATCCGTGCGCCCCCGGAATCGGACAGACCGATGACGGGCGCCCCGTTCTCCATCGCCAGGTCCATCACCTTGCAGATCTTCTCGGCGTGCGCCTCGGAGAGTGACCCACCGAACACGGTGAAGTCCTGGCTGTAGACGAAGACCAGTCGCTCGTCGATGCGTCCGAAGCCAGTCACGACCCCATCGCCGAGGTACTGCTCGTCGCTCATGCCGAAGTCGCTCGCTCGGTGGGTCACGAACGCGTCGACCTCGGTGAAGCTCCCCTCGTCGAGCAGCAGGTCCAGTCGCTCGCGCGCCGAGAGCTTGCCGCGGGCGTGCTGCTGCTCGATCCGTTTCGCGCCCCCGCCCTGGGTCGCCTCCTCGCGCATCCGCTGCAGACGTTCCAGCTTGTCGGCAGTCGCCACGCGCAGCTCCTTCGCCTTCGACGATGTGGTGGGCCCGGCAGGAATCGAACCTGCGACCGTCCGGTTATGAGCCGGTTGCTCTGACCATTGAGCTACGGGCCCGCGCCCGGCGACGGTGGACAAGTCGGAGTATAGACCGATGTCTTTGCACAACGACAGGCGGATTTCTCCACGTTGTGGATAAGTCGCATGGACCGAGGCATCCCGTGCGCCTATCATCGCGGAGTCGCATTCGCGGCCCTCATTCCCGCCCGAGTCGCACGAAGGTGATGCGTTGACCAAGGTAATCTCGATTGCGAATCAGAAGGGCGGAGTCGGCAAGACCACCTGCTCGATCAATCTCGGCGGCGCGCTCGCCGAACGCGGCTACCGCGTCCTCTGCATGGACATGGATCCGCAGGCGAACCTGACGGTCGGGCTCGGCATCTCGCTCTCCGACGTCCACGCCTCGATGGCCGACGTGCTTTCCGACGATCGCGTCGCGCTCGACGAGATCGTCCGCCAGACCGAGACGCCGGGACTGTGGGTGGCGCCCGCAACCCTCGAGCTCGCCTCGACCGAGGTCGAGCTGTTCACCGCCATCGGCCGCGAGATGGTCCTCCGCGACTCGATCGGCGGCTGGGCGGATCGGCAGTTCGACGTCATCATCATCGACTGCCCGCCGACCCTGGGGCTGCTGACCATCAACTCGCTCGTGGCCTCGAGCCGCGTGATCATCCCGGTGCAGACGCAGTACTACGCCATCAAGGGCCTGACCGCGTTGATCAAGGTGATCAACACCATCAAGATGAAGCTCAACCACGACCTCGAGGTGCTCGGTCTGCTGCCAACCTTCTTCGACGGCCGTACCGTCCTGGCTCGCGAGATGCTCGAGAACCTGCATCAGCTCGGGGACCATCGGGTCTTCAAGACGATGATCAAGAGACCGGTGAAGCTTGGTGAGGCCCCGCTGACCGGCAAGCCGGTGACCGAGTACGCCACCAACTCGTCAGCCGCGCGGGCATTCCGCGACCTGGCCCAGGAGGTGATCGAGCTTGGGTAGCAAGCGTCCCGCGTTCCGGGAGAACATCCACCGGCTCTTCGACGAGGCACAGGCGACCGACCTCGCGCCCGGCATCGTCTCGCTCATCGAGTCACGTGCCACACAGGCGCAGCTGCGCGAGATCCCGGTCGACCAAGATCCTCCCGAACCCCGCCCAGCCACGACTCTCCTACGAGGAGGACTCGCTCACCGAGCTGGCCGACTCGATTCGCGAGCACGGCGTTCTCCAGCCCATCCTGGTGCGCCCGGCCGGCGCCAAGTTCGAGCTCATCGCGGGCGAGCGCCGATGGCGCGCCTCACAGCATGGCCGGCCGGGAGGCGATCCCCGCCATCGTCGTCGAGTTCGACGAGCAGACCGCCCTCGAGGTCAGCATCATCGAGAATCTCCAGCGCGAGGACGTCTCCCCGCTCGAGGAGGCGACGATGTTCCGGCGCATGACGGAAACCTTCGGCTACTCGGTCCGTCAGCTGGCGCAGAAGGTCGGCAAGGACAAGGGGTACGTCGAGAACCGCCTGCGACTCTCCGACGCGCCGGCCGATGTCCGCGAGCTCCTGTCATTGCGCAAAGACACGATCAGTCACGCGTACGAGCTGATGAAGATCGGCGACGAGCGGAAGCGCCGGCGGCTGGCCAAGAAGATCGTGGCCGGCGACCTGACGCTGGCCAAGCTCCGAATCATCACCGGCGGCGGGCCGGAGAAGCCGGCCGTCGACGATTCGGCGGACGCCGAAGCGCCGCGCGAGGACGGTGGCCGGCGAGGTCGCGGCCGCCAAGGCGGCCGACGATGCGCTGATGGGGGCGCGGTCGAAGCTCGCGGAGGGAGTGGACGACATCGTCGAGATCCTCCGGCAGCCAGAGATGATGGAGCAGATCCCGGAGGTCAACCGCGCGAACTTCGCCAAGCACCTCCAGATCACGAAGCTGAAGATCGAGAACGCCATCGCGATCATCCGGGCGGGGGCGCCGGCGCGCGACGAGGAGTAGCCCGGGCGGGCGTTTGGGCCGATCGGCCTACGCCGTGTAGGACATGACCTCGCGGTGCTGCACCAGGAAGCGGACGAGTGCCTGGCGGGAGTTCGGGTCGATCCGCCGCAATCCGGCGATCGCCTTGGGGAGCTCGAAGATCGGCGCGGCAAGTGACCCGGCGGTATCGATCCCGACCACGTGGTCCGGTCCCCCACCGACGAGGAAGGCCCGCTGGAATCCCCGCGCGTCCAGCCCGGCCGCCTCCGAGAACGCGGCGATCGCCTGGCCGACCCCGAGCCGCTTGGCGAAATCGATGAACAGATCCGCCGCCCACGTATCGACCTGGGCATCGTCCTGTGCCTCGACCATCTCGCGGTAGGGCTGCTCCTCGATCTCGCTCACCGGTGCTCCTCGACTGACGCTTGGCGACCCGATTCTAGCCGAGCCCAGACGTCCGGATCGGCGTGCCGGCGCGGGCGGCGCGGAGGTCATCCGCTGCGCTATCCTGCCCGCCATGATCGACCGGACCGCCGACCCGCGCACCGAGGATGTGATCGTCTTCGAGCTGCTGCGAACCGAGCGTGGGGCCCCCGAACCCGAGGTGGTCGGAACCGCGACGTTCCGGGACGGGCGTTCCAGCGTCGAGGGCCCCGAGGCCGTCACCGTTGCCGTCGAGGAGCTGCTCGGCCGAGCGTTCGTTGACCGCGTCCAGGCTGACGAGCGACCCCGCGGCTATCGGCGCAGCGGCCGGGGGATCGTCGAGATGCTGGTTCCCGGCATGGCCGAGCACTTCATCGCCCGCCTCCGTGGCCTCTGGCTTTCGTATCCCGACGGGTCGGTGGTCACAGCCCGCGAGTTGAGTAGCGGCGTCGCCGCGCTCGCCGTGACCGATGCCCCGGATGCCGCTCCCCCGGTGACCGACGCGACCACGCGGCGTTCTACGCTCGGGAGCGCCGAGCGCACGGTCAATGCCGGCCCGCTCGTCCGCTCCCACGCTCCCGAGACCGGCATCCGCCCCACCGGCGCGCTCACTCACCGTGGCACCGGGCCCGTCGGACGCTCCGACTGCGGCTGGCTGGTCTGACGGCGGGCGGAACGCGCCGCCAGGAGTATATACGGTATATACCCCCCGATGACCGCCGGGGAGGCCGCAACCTGTGACCACATCGATGCCATCGCAGCCGGTATGATCCCGCCATGTTCCTGAAGTACTTCGCCCTGCCGCTGCTCATCGTCGGCATTGCGGTCGCCTACTGGTTCCTCAGCTACGAGCCCGCCGGGACGGCGATGCTGGCGATCTTCGGGCTGGCGATGGGTGTGATGGGCTGGATCCTGGTGCCGACGTTCGGCGACGTGGGACCGACGGCTCCGGTGGACCCGGACTGGCACGAGACCAAGAACTGATCCGCGTCTCGAGGCAGCAAGACCGGACACTGCGGCTGCCCTGGCGGCAGAACCGCCAACGCAGTGTCCGGCGCGCGAAGTACTACCACAACACCAGGCCTTCGCGATAGTCTCGGGCGCGTTCGAACTGCCGGCTACGCGGTACTGCTATCCCGGTGAGCCGAAGACCACGAGCGCAATCACGATCGCCGCGAAGACCGCGGCCGCGATCAGCAGCTGGCCGGCGAAGGATCGGAACGACTGGTGCGGGTTCGTCTCGAGGCTCGACCGCCAGCCCGTGGAGCCGGCGCCGATCGACGACAGGCGGCGCGACGGATATCGCTCCCCCTCAGTTCGCTGACCGCGGTGATCTCGCATGCCGCCAGTGTACCGTCGCCTGCCCGGTTGGCCGTGCGTGCATCAACACCGAGCGGCGAACGGCTCCGCTCGGCGCAACTGCATGACCCAGGCGTCGACCAGGCGGGCGCCTCGAGGTGAACCGGTAAGGAGAACGTGGCTCCGGCGGTAGGATTCGAACCTACGACCAAGCGGTTAACAGCCGCCCGCTCTACCACTGAGCTACGCCGGAACGCGCCGGCCGCTCAAGATGCGGCCCGGGGACGGGCGGATGATACCGCCCCTCCACGACGACGGTCAAAGGACTGCCGACCGATGGCGGGTCGTTGGAGGCCCGACACCGACCGATCGGGGCTGCCTTGGCCGTCAACACCCGGCAGATGGCCTGCCCGATCGGGGCCTGCCAGCGACAGGCGGCCCGATCCCGCCGCTGGTGGCGGGTCGGAGTCTGGCTGGGACGAGGCCGCCAACCTCTCGGACCACCAATCGCCTTCAGGTGTCCGGGTCGTCCCAACGTGGCTCGACCCCATGGCGGCGGGCGACCTCGACCAGCCGCTCGACGGTCGGCCCCGCGGCGTAGACCTCCCCGACCTCCTTCAGGAACTGGGACGATGGGGCACCGATGGTGATCATCAGGAACCGAGCGGGAGGGTTGGTGACATGGAGCGTGTGGGGGATCCCGCGCGGCAGGGTTGCCATGGTGCCCGGTCCGCCGACGCGCGTCTCCTCGCCGCACGTGAGGGACATCTCGCCTTCGAGGACGTAGACCAGCTCATCCCACGGGTGGCTGTGGAGCGGTAGCGGCTCGGCGTCGCTGCTCATGTCCTCGATGACGGCGATGGGGTCGTCGCCAGCCGTCTCGAACCGCAGCAGCATCGCATCGCCGCCTGCCCCGGCGAATCGTTCGCCGGAGCCGGGCGCGAGGACAGCGGGCTCGAGTCCGTGACCTGACGCGTTCATCGGCTGCCTCCGTATCGGCTACTCCAGGTAGTCCTTCAGCTTCCGGCTGCGGGACGGGTGGCGCAGCTTGCGCAGGGCCTTCGCCTCGATCTGCCGGATCCGCTCGCGGGTGACATTGAAGTCGCGTCCGACCTCCTCCAGCGTCCGCGACCGGCCGTCCTCCAGTCCGAAACGAAGCTGGAGCACCCGACGCTCGCGCGGAGTGAGCGAGTCGAGCACGCCCTCCACCTGCTCCTTGAGCAGCTGGTGCGACGCGGCATCGGCGGGGGCCACCGAGGCGAGGTCCGGGATGAAGTCGCCGAGGTGGCTGTCCTCCTCCTCGCCGATGGGCGTCTCGAGGCTCACCGGCTCCTGGCTGACCTTCATGATCTCGCGGACCTTCTCCGGCGAGACGGTCTGCGGGCCCTCGGCGACCCGCTCATCGGTCTCCTCATCCGTCGGCTCGCGCTGCAGCTTGTCGCGCAGCTCGCGGATGATCTCGTCGCGGCTCATGCGCCGCGCGATCTCCTCGACGCTCGGCTCGCGACCCAGCTCCTGGAGCAGGGTGCGGCTGACGCGGATGAGGCGGTTGATCGTCTCGACCATGTGGACCGGGATGCGAATCGTGCGGGCCTGGTCGGCGATGGCCCGGGTGATCGCCTGCCGGATCCACCACGTCGCGTAGGTGCTGAACTTGAAGCCCTTCTCGTAGTCGAACTTCTCGACCGCCCGGATGAGGCCGATGTTGCCCTCCTGGATGAGGTCCAGGAAGCTCATGCCGCGGCCGATGTACTTCTTGGCGATGCTGACCACCAGGCGCAGGTTCGCCTCGGTCAGCCGCTTGCGCGCATCGGTGCTCTGCTCCACCAGCCGCCCGGTGCGCTTCTCGAGCGGCACGTCGAGCGGAATGGTCGGGTCGTAGCCGAGGCTGTGGAGATACTCGTTGTCGTTTCCGGCCTCGATGTACTCCTTGACGATCTCCTGGGCCGTCTCGCGCGCCCACGTCTCCATCTCAACCAGCTCGGCCGCGCCGGCGTGGCTGATGGAACGGAAGCGATACGTGGCGCCGAACAGGATCGCGTCGCGGATGCCCTGCGCCGGGTCGGCCGCCAGCACCTTGAGGATCGACTCCGCTTCCATGAGCCGGGTGCGCGCGTCGTCGTCGAGGTTCGACGCCTTGCGCGCCTTGGAGAGCTTGATGGTCGGCGGCTCGATCGTCTTGCGCTTCCGCTTCGTCCACCAGTCGATCGCCTCGTGAGTGACCCGCGGCGACTCGCGCGGCAGGTCGAAGGCGCGCATGGCGGCCATGCTGCGGGCCTTCGGCTCGGAGTCGAGGGTCACCCAGGCGAACAGGTTCACCAGGGCGCGCGCCGGCTCCTCCACGATGAGCTCACCGAGCTCGATCGCCTTGGCCAGCACGACCTCTTCCTCGGCAGTGAGGAGCGCGACCTTGCCGATCTCCTTGAGGTACATCCGCACCGGGTCGTCGATGCCGATGATGTCGGCGGCGAGCGCCTCGAGATCCTCCTCGGCCTCCTTCGGCTTCGCGGCGCCGGCGGGAGCCGCTTCGGTCTCCTCCTCGTCCCGCTCACCGATGAGCGTCGGCTGGTTCTGCTCGTCGAGGACCTCGATGCCGGCCTCCTCGGCAGCGGCATAGAGCTCCTCGACCTGGCCCATCTGGGCTTCCGGCTGCGGCATCGCCTCGAGGATCTGGTCGTGGGTCAGGAAGCCCTCTTCGCGGCCGACCGTCAGCAGGTCCGTGACGGCCGCCGAGTGCGCCTCGCCCGGTGCGCCGCCGTTGCGGCTGGATGACTTCTTCGCGCCCGCCTTCGCTGAGGGCTTCGCGACAGGCTTTGGCGCGGCCTTGCTCGCCGGCTTCATCGCTGCCTTGGCCGACGGAGCCGATGCCCTGGCGGCAGGCTTGGTGGCTGCCTTGGCGGCAGGCTTGCTCGCCTCTTTGGCTGCCGCTGGCTTCGCCGCCGTCGACTTCACGGCCTTCGTCGCGCTCCCGGGAGCCTTGGCGGTCGCCGCCTTCACAACCTTCTTCGTCGCGGGTGCCTGGGTGGCCGCTGGCTTCGCTGACGTCGCCTTCGCCGCCTTCTGCGCCACGGGTGCCTTGGCGGGCGTCGCCTTCGCGGCCTTCGTCGCGCTCCCGGGAGCCTTGGCGGTCGGCTTCTTCGCGATCGGCGCCTTCTTCGTCGCGTCCGCTTCCGCGGGCCGCTTGCGGGTGGTCGTGGATGCCACGCTCAGCTCCTCCTCTCGCCAGCCACCAGGGCCGGACCTCTGATCGATCTCATGAGTTGCTCGCGCTCACGCGTGAGCGCCTGGAACTGGAGCTCCAGGACTCGGATGTCTGGGGTGTCGTCATCGTCTTCCGCGCTCGCGCGGATCAGCGCCTGGAGGTCGCTCATGCGCGCCTCCGTCTCGGCAACGCGCAGGCGCAGCAGGCACACGCGGAGCGCCTCTCGGTCCGACTCCGCATCCGGCCGCACGCCGCGTGCCCGGGCCGATGCCAGCAGGCTGCGCGCCAGATCGGCCGTCGCGGCGTCGAGCGCGGCCACGAAGGCCTCCAGATCGCGTGTCCCTCCCCCATCGGACGCGGCGCGGCGCCATGCCTCGCCGAGCGTCCTCCCCGCCTCGTCCCTAATCGGGAGCGCGTCGTTCTCCGGCAGCTCCGCGGCCAACGCCGGGTTGAGGAGCAGGAGCGTGAGCGCCTCACGCTCGAGCGGTCCCAGGCGCGGCTCCGGCTCCGGCGCCTTCTCGGCGCCGTGCCCTCGAATTGGCTCGGGCCGCGGCCCGCGCGTGAGCTCGTCGCGCAGGACCCGCTCGTCGATCCCGGCCAGGCGCGACAGCTGCGGGACGTACGAGTCCTGCTCGACGCGGTCAGGGATGCGACGCAGCAGGTCGAGCATGCGGCGCGTGTAGGCGCTGCGGCCGTGGGCCTGACGCATGTCCACCTCTGATGCGGCGCGTTGCATGAAGTACGGCAGCAGCTCTTCGGCCTCCGCGACGGCGGTGCGCCAGCCCTCCGGATCGGTGCGGATGAACTCATCGGGGTCCTTGCCCGCGGGGATCCGAATGACCCGCACCTTGCTCACGACCGGCCCGAGCTCCTCGAGCAGGCCGCGCTGCGTGGCCGCCTCGCCGGCGAGGTCGACGTCGTAGGCGAGCGCCACCGCATCGGCGTAGCGGTTCGCGAGCTCCACCTGCCCGGCGGTCAGCGCCGTGCCGAGGCTGGCGACGACATTGCCGAATCCTGCCTGATGGGCGGCCATCACGTCGGTGTAGCCCTCGACGATGACCGCCAGCTTCTCCTTGCGAATCGGTCCCTTGGCCAGCTCGATGCCGTACAGCGTTCGGCTCTTGTCGAACAGCGCGGTCGCCGGCGAGTTGAGGTACTTCGGTCCCTCGGCGCCAGGCATGATCCGCCCACCGAGTCCGATCGCACGGCCGGAGGCATCTCGGATGGGGATGATGATCCGGCCGCGGAAGCGGTCGTAGACGCCGCCTCGCGTCGACGGGCTGGCGAGCCCGGCATCGGTGAGCTCGGCATCAGTAAAGCCCTTCGAGCGCAGGCGCTTGGTCATGGCGTCCCATGTGTTGGGCGCATAGCCGATCGTGAAGCGCTCCAGCGTCTCCGCGCTGAAGCCGCGCTCCGCGAGGTATTCGCGCGCCTTTCCCGCCTGGTGAGCCTGGAGCAGCACCTCGCGGTACCACGCGATCGCGGATTCGAGCGCCTCGCGGAGGCGCCGCCTGCGCCGGTCCTCGCGCGCGGTACGCTCCGAGAGTTCGACGCCGGCCCTCTCGGCCAACCGCTCGAGGGCCTCGCGGAAGTCGAGCCCATCTCGACGCATGACGAAGGTGAAGATGTCGCCGTGCTCACCGCACCCGAAGCAGTGCCATGTCTCGCGCTCTGGTGTGACGATGAATGAGGGCGTCTTCTCCGCGTGGAACGGGCAGAGGCCCTTGTACACCGTGCCGGCGCGCTTGAGCATCACCGTCTCGCCGACGACGTCGGTGGCGGGAAGCTTCGATTTGATGTCGGCGATGATGCCGGATGACGTCGTGATGCGGGATCCCTCACGCGAGCGCTGAGCAGCTTGTCAAGTACCTTGTCAAGTACCTGCGCCTAATTCTAGCAACTTGTCAACCCCAACGGCGTCCGACGGCCTCGATTCGGCCTCAACCGCCCGGACGGTCCGGGTAGTCCTCCACGCACTGCCTGGGGTACACTCCGCCTCACGCCCAGAGCACCAGACCGCACCGCACCGGGGAGCCGATTGCCGCCGCCCTTCACGCGCACGTCGCGCCCGACGATGCCAACGGACCTTCTCGAGGCACTCCGCGCTCTCCACGAGCCTCGACTTTACGGATTCGCTCTGCTGGTGACGCTTGGCGATCGCGTCGCTGCCTCGGCAGCCACACATGCAGCCTTCGCGACCGTCGAGGATGGTGCGGGCATCCACCACCCGGAGCGGGCTGCCGCGTTGCTTCGGCGACAGGTGGTCGCACAGGTGGGTCGCAAGCCGAACCCCCCGACATCCGCGCTGCAGCACCGGCTCGGGCTGGGCGCCATCGCGGTGGACCGGTCCGTGCTGGCAGGACTCTCACGGCTCACCGCGATCGAACGCGCAGCGCTCGTCGCCTCTGACGTCGAGCGAATCGATGCTCGTGACGTCGCGACCATCGTTGGGCGGCGCGGTAAGCGTCTGGATAGCCTGCTCGCGCGTGCGCGCCGAACGTACCTCCGCGGCTACGTAAGCTCATCACCGGACGAACCTTCGTCCGGTGAGATCGCGGAACGCGTGCGCGACATCGCTCGCAGGGCCATCGCATGACCGACCTGCACCGGGACTTCGGCGACTGGCTTGCCGCCGGCGCCCCCGAACAGCCTCGCCGGGAGGTTGCCGTTCATGCCTCCGGATGCGCGGAGTGCATGCGGCTGGCGAGCGCCCTGAGCGCGCTCCACGCGATCGACCTCTCGACCGCGGAATCACCGGCTCGGCCCGGCCCCGCCGCGGGGCGGGCCACCACCGGACCGCTGCTCCGCCGTGGCCTGGGTGCCGCCGCAGCCGGGCTCCTGGTGCTGAGCATCGTTGTGGCTGCCCTGGCGGGTGCCGATGATGGGTTCGCCGACTTCGTCACGCCGACCCCGGAGCCGTCCCTCCGCGAACAGGTCCTCGCCGGGAGTCCCGACGACGGCACGCTCACTCCGCCGGCTCGCCCAGCGTCGTCCGGCTCCTCAGAGCCGTCGGCGATTCCCTCGGCAGAGCCGACGGAAGGGGCGAGCGCGGGCGTCGGCGGTATCAACTTCCCGCCGAGCTTCACACCGTTCCCGGCCGTGTTCGGGCCGCCACTGCCGGGCCAATCACCACCCGCCACCCCGGCGGTGCCGCCAGCGACCGCAACGGCGACGCCCACCACAGCCCCGACGCAACCGCCGACGCCGAGCCCGACGCTGGCTCCGACGCCCACGCCGACGCCGACGCCGTCACCGACGCCGTCACCGACGCCGGCGCCCGATCGAGACGGCGACTCCGTGCCTGATGCCCTGGACAATTGCCCGAATATCTTCAATCCGGGTCAGGAGGACGATGACCGCGACGGGATCGGCGACATCTGCGACCTGATCCCGTAGCGGCGCCTGTCGCCTCCTTCTGAGTCATGGAGCCGGTCCGGCCCGAGCGCTAGAAGAGCTGAATCCCTACGAAGGCTGGGACGGCGATGAGCGATACGACGCTCATCACCTTGATCAGGATGTTCATCGACGGCCCCGAGGTGTCCTTCAGCGGATCGCCGACCGTGTCGCCGACCACGGCCGCGTGGTGTGCGTCGCTCCCCTTGCCGCCCAGGTTCCCCGCCTCGACGTACTTCTTGGCGTTGTCCCACGCGCCGCCGGCATTGGCCATGAAGATGGCGAGCAGGAATCCCGAGACAAGCGCGCCGACGAGGAAGCCGCCGAGCGCCTGCAGGCTGATGAAGCCGATGACCAGCGGGCTCACGATGGCCAGGGCACCCGGCACCACCATCTCGCGCAGGGCGGCGGCGGTGCTGATGTCGACGCACTTGGCGTACTCGGCCTGCACGCCGGGCCTGCCCTCCTTGAGCCCGGGAATCTCGCGGAACTGGCGCCGGACCTCGTGGATCATCGCGTTCGCCGCGCGGCCGACCGCCTCGATGGTGATCGCGGCGAACAGGAACGGCAGCATGGCGCCGAGGAACAACCCCACGGTGACCGCGACGTCGTTGATGTCCAGGACGATGGGGCTGCGCCCGGCCTCGATGAGCGCGGCATTGGCCGTCTCGGTGAAGCTGCGGAACAGCGCGAGTGCGGTGAGCGCCGCCGATCCGACCGCGAAGCCCTTGGCCACCGCGGCGGTCGTGTTCCCGAGCGAGTCGAGCGCATCGGTGTCGCGGCGGACCTCCGGCGGAAGGTCGGCCATCTGCGCGATGCCACCGGCGTTGTCGGCGATCGGGCCATAGGCGTCGACGCTGACCGTGATGGCCGTGGTGGCCAGCATGCCGATGGCGGCGAGGGCGATGCCGTAGATGCCGGAGTTGTCGTCGCCGGGGATCGCCAGGTTGCCGAAGACGAAGGCGATGACGATCGCCGCCGCGATCACGACGATGCTACCCGCGGTCGAACGCATGCCGGTCGAGAGGCCGCTCAGGATGACCGTCGCCGGTCCGGTCCGCGCCTGCTCGGCGATGTGCTTCACCGGGCCGAAGTGATCCGAGGTGTAGTACTCGCTCAGCCAGCCGATCGCCAGGCCGGCCACGAGGCCGCCGATGATCGCGGCGGCGAAGAAGAGCGGCTGCTCGACCTCGACGACCGGGCCGAGGATGAGGACCGAGAGGCCCGCCGTGGCGAGGGCCGTGATCGCCGCAGCGACATTGGTCCCCCGGTGCAGCGCCTTGCCGAGGTGCTCGGTATCGGTCCCTGTGCGGACGAAGAAGGAGCCGATGATGCTCGCGATCATCCCCGCGCCGGCCACGGCCAGCGGGAACACGATGCCGGCGGTCGGGTCGCTGGTGCCGGCGAAGATCACGGCGCCCAGGACGATCGGCGCGACGATCGAGCCGACGTATGACTCGAACAGGTCGGCACCCATGCCGGCCACGTCGCCAACGTTGTCCCCCACGTTGTCGGCGATGACCGCCGGATTGCGCGGATCGTCCTCCGGGATGCCCGCCTCCACCTTGCCGACGAGGTCGGCGCCGACGTCAGCCGCCTTGGTGTAGATCCCGCCGCCGACGCGGGCGAAGAGCGCGATGCTGCTGGCGCCCAGGCCGAACGCAGCGATGAGCGTCGTGGCGTTCTCGACCGCCAGCGCCTGGATGAAGAGGAAGAAGAGGATGGTGACGCCGAGCAGGCCGAGCCCGGCGACGCTGAAGCCCATGACCGCGCCGCCGCGGAATGCCAGCGGCAGGGCGCGCGCCACGCCACCCGTGCGGGCTGCCTCCGCTGTGCGCGCATTCGCCGCCGTCGCGATCCGCATGCCGATGAACCCGGCGCTGCCGGAAGCGATCGCCCCGGCGAGGTAGGCGAACGCACCCAGGAACCGATAGTCCGGGATCGCGAAGATCAGGAGCGCCACCACGACGACGAAGCCGGCGAGCACGGTGTACTGGCGACGGAGGAAGGCCATGGCCCCCTCGCGGATCGCGCGCATGAGCTCGACCATCCGCTCGTTGCCGGGATCGGTCGCGTTCACCTGTCGCGCAAAGATGCCGGCCAGGACCAGGCCGGCGATCGCGGCGACACCAGCAGCCGCCACGTAGAAGGAGTCCATGTAGAACCTCGACTGCCCATCGGCGCAAACGTTCACCGGTCAGCGCGGTGCGTCGACCGGGTCTGCGCCGGTCGCCACGCGGTAGACGGAGCGCGGCGGGCGGCGAGGTGAGACCCGGGCGGTCGCGGATGGGGGCGCGAACCGTTGGGCCGACCGGTCAGGGCACAGGATAGCCGACCGACCTGACCGACGAGTGCCGGCCACTCGCGTCCGGCCTCCCGGTCGGGTGGGAGGCTGACGCTCGATGACCACGCCTCCAGGGACCGAGCCGCTTCGCCGCGTCGCGGCACGTGCCATGGGATCGCCGCTGCGCTTCACGATCCGCGCCGACGCCAGATCAGCGCGCCGCGCCTGGGAGCTCGTTCGACGGGACGTGGAGAAGACCGAGTCCATCCTGTCACGGTTCCGGACCTCGAGCGCGCTGACGAGGGCGAACCGCCATGCAGGGGACGGCAGATGGGTAGCGGGGCCGCCCCGTCTATTGGCCATGGCTGCGCTCGTCCGCCGCGCGCAACGTGTCACGGGCGGCATGTTCGATCCGCGCATCGTCACGCGGCTCGAGGCGCTCGGTGAGCAGGCGGGCATCGAGCTACCGCTTGGACGCGAGGACGGCCCGGGGCCGTGGCTGGAGATCGACCGCGCCGCGGCGGCGGTTCGCTTCGCGGTGCCCATCGACTCCGGAGGCGTCGGAAAGGGCCTCGCACTCCGATGGGCGGCCCGCTCGCTTCGACGGGCTGGCCTGCAGGGGGACGGTGGACTTCTCGACGCAGGCGGCGACATCGTGATCTGGGGAGTCCCGGCGACGGATGCGGCCTGGCGTGTGGGCATCGAGGATCCGACCGGGTCGGAGGTACCAGTGGCCGTCGTGGAACCGAGGCCAGGCGCAATCGTCACCTCTTCTGTGAGGCTTCGTCGATGGACCGCACCCGACGGCCGGCCGGTGCACCACCTGATCGACCCACGCACCGCGCAGCCGGCAGAAAGCGGTTTGCGATCCGTTACCGTGGCGGCCCCGGACCCGGCTTGGGCGGAGATCTACACCAAGCTGCTCTTCCTGTCAGGAGCCGGGGGCATCGCTCGCGCCGCCGAGTCTCGCGGTCTCGTCGCCTGGTGGATCGGGGACGACATGCAGCTCGGCATGAGCCGCCGCGCCGGCCGCCATACGATCTGGACGCGGGGCGGCGTCGAGGTCGCGGGTGGGGCCGCCAGCCTCGAGCATCGCCGGTGAGCCGATGGTGCCGCCCGACACGACAGCTGCCGTGCTACTTGTCGCGGGTCTCCGTCGTGGCGATCGCCGCCTGCGCCGCCGCGAGGCGCGCCACCGGAACGCGGAACGGGGAGCAGCTCACGTAGTCCAGCCCGACCTCGTGGCAGAATGCGATCGACTGCGGGTCGCCGCCGTGCTCGCCGCAGATGCCGATCTTGAGGTCCTTCTTCGTCGCGCGCCCCTTCTCCACGCCCATCCGCACCAGCTGCCCGATGCCGGCGGCGTCCAGCACCTGGAACGGGTTCTCGGCCAGGACCTTGCGATCCACGTACTGCATCAGGAACTTGCCCTCCGCGTCGTCGCGCGAGTAGCCGAAGCCCATCTGGGTCAGGTCGTTGGTCCCGAAGCTGAAGAACTCGGCGTGCTCGGCAATCTCGTCGGCCGTGAGGGCGCCGCGCGGGACCTCGATCATGGTGCCGAACTTGTAGTCGACCTGCTGGCCCGAGCGCTCGACGATCTCGGCCACCTCGGCCTCGAGGATCCTGCGAGTCTCGCGCAGCTCGTTCACGTGCCCGACCAGCGGAATCATGATCTCCGGCAGCGGCGTGAGCCCCTCGGCGGCCACGCGGGCCGCACCGGCGAGGATGGCGCGCGTCTGCATCTTGACGATGTCGGGCACCATCAGCCCCAGCCGGACGCCGCGAAGCCCGAGCATCGGGTTCTGCTCGCGCATCGCCTCGACGGCGTGGAGCAGCTCGGTCTTCTCGGCCAGCTCGTGCTCGAGTGTTGACCGATCGACGTGCTCCGGCGCGCTCGCACCCTTCTCCGGCGCGGAGAGGTTCAGCTTGCGCATCGCCCGCGCCGCGTCCTTCGCGCCGAACAGCTTGACGAGGCCCTGCTGCACCAGCCCCGCATCGACGCCGTTGGCGCCGCCCGTCAGCTCCAGCGTGGTGCGCAGCCGCGTCGTCTCCGCCACGAGCTCGTCGTGGCTGGGCAGGAACTCGTGCAGCGGCGGATCGATGAGGCGGATGACGACGGGCAGCCCGTCCATGGCGCGAAAAAGGCCGGCGAAGTCATCGGTCTGCAGGGCCTCCAGTGAGGCGAGCGCCTCATCGAAGACCGTGATCGCCTCGCGATCCTCGTCGCTGCGGTCCGTATCCGCCTTTGCCTTCGCGGAGGTCGCCGCGTGGGCGTTGAGGATCATGCGGCGCACCGTGGGCAGCCGATCCTCCTCGAAGAACATGTGCTCGGTGCGGCACAGACCGATGCCCTGCGCGCCGAAGGCGCGTGCCCGCTCCGCATCGCGCGGGTAGTCGGCGTTCGCCCAGACCTGCAGCCTGCGCGTCTCATCGGCCCAGCCCAGGAGCGTGGCGAGGTCGTGCTCGTCCTCGAAGCGCGCCTCGATGGTCGGCAGCTCCCCGGCGTAGATCTCGCCGGTCGTGCCGTCGATGCTGATCATGTCGCCCTCGTTGACCGTCACCGATCCGGCCCGCATCACGCGCTTCGCGTAGTCGATCTTCAACGACTCGGCGCCGGCGACGCAGGGCAGGCCCATCGAGCGAGCGACCACCGCCGCGTGCGACGTGGCGCCGCCGCGTGCCGTGAGCACGCCCTTCGCGGCGAGCATGCCGTGCACGTCGTCGGGCGACGTCTCGACCCGCACCAGGATCACCGGGTTACCGGCGTCGCGAGCCTCGACCGCGCGGTCGGGGTCGAAAATCGCCTGGCCCACGGCGGCCCCGGGCGAGGCGTTGAGCCCCTTGCCGAGCAGGCGGTCCCCCACCTGCTCCTTGGCGGCCTCGTCGAAGCGCGGCAGGAGGAGCTGAACGATCTGCGCGGGATCGACGCGCTGGAGGGCCTCTTCCTTGGTCAGCACACCCTCGGTGACCATGTCGACCGCGATCTTGATGGCGGCCGGCGCGGTCCGCTTCCCGGAGCGCGTCTGGAGCATGTACAGCGTGCCGCGCTCGATCGTGAACTCCAGGTCCTGCATGTCGCGGTAGTGGCCCTCGAGCCGCTGCGCGATCTCCTCGAACTGCGCGTACACCTCCGGCATCTGGTCGCGCATGTGGCTGATCTTCTCGGGCGTCCGCACGCCGGCCACGACATCCTCGCCCTGCGCGTTGGTCAGGTACTCGCCGAACAGGGCGCTCTCGCCGGTGTTCGGGTCGCGGGTGAAGGCGACGCCGGTCCCGGAGTCGTCGCCCATGTTCCCGAACACCATGGTGACCACGTTCACCGCGGTGCCCAGGTCGTGCGGGATCTTGTTGAACTCACGGTAGTCGTGGGCGCGCTTGCCGAACCAGGAGTCGAACACGGCGCGGACGGCGAGCTCCAGCTGCCGATACGGGTCGGTCGGGAACGCTTCCCCGGTCTTCTCCTGGACGATCTCCGCGAACCGGTTGCCGATGTCGCGCAGCTGGTCGGACGTCAGATCGGTGTCGAGCTTCGCCTTGACGCTGTGCTTGAGCTCGTCGAACGGCTCGTCGAAGTCCTCCGCCTTGAGGCCGAGCACGATACGACCGAACATCGCGACGAACCGTCGCCACGCGTCCCAGGCGAAGCGATCGTTGCCGGTCAGCCGGATGAGGCCCTGCACGGTGTCCGGGTTGAGGCCCAGGTTGAGGACCGTGTCCATCATGCCCGGCATGCTGAAGGCCGCTCCGGAGCGGACGCTGACCAGCAGCGGGTTCTCCGGATCGCCGAAGCCCTTGCCGGTCTGCTGCTCCAGCTCCTTCATGTGGGCGACGACGTCATCCCACAGGCCCGCCGGCATCTCCTTGCCGGTCTCGTAGTAGGCGTTGCAGGCCTCGGTGGTGATGGTGAAGCCGGGCGGCACCGGCAGGCCCGCGTTCGTCATCTCCGCGAGGCCGGCGCCCTTGCCGCCCAGCGTCGCACGCATCGAGGCGTTGCCCTCGGCGAAGGTGTAGATCAGCTTCCCGTTCTTCGCGGCGCTCGACTTCGTGGCGGCGCTGCGTCGGGGCTTGCGGGTCGTGGACGTTCCGGGCTTGCGGGCGCTCGTGGCCATGCGGCGATCGGCTCCTCGTTGTTCTCGTCTGGGGAGCCTGAATTGTACCGCGGTCGCCCGCCCGAGCCACTTGGCGTGTCTACCAGGGCTCCTCGGGGCGCCAGTCGACGGCGATCGGTCCGTCGAGGTCGAGATCGGATGGCGTCCTCGGCGTGCGGAGCACCATGACGTCGCCGTCGTGGCCCGCGCTCCGGATCCGCTGCCCATCAAGCATCCGGACCCATGTCGGGCCGCGCCACGTTTCCCACCCGAGGCGCTCGTAGAACGCGTTGCTGCCGGTGGCCAGGGCGCCGAGCACGTACTCGTCGCCCACGATGCGGCCGATCTCTCGCATCACCCGGGTGCCGTGCCCCTGCCCGCGCAGGTCGGGATGGGTGGCGACGTTCTCCACGTACCCCACATCGAGCGCCAGGTCGCCCTCGTGGCCCACCGACAGGCGGCGATCGACGATCATCGCGTGGGCCAGCAGGCGCCCGTCGGCCCGGAGGAAGACGTGGATCCCGGGGCCGACCCGCTCCCAGACCCGCGCGAACGGCTCCTCGAACGCCGCCTCGCACAGTTCGGTGAGGCGATCCAAGGTCTCCTGGTCGATCTCCTCGGTCTGGGCGATGTGGAGTCGCGTGGGCGCGCCGCCGGTGCGCGTCATCGAGTCACTCGCAACCAGCCTCGACCGAGCGCCAGCTCGAATGCGGGACCGATCGCGGCCAGCAGCCGCCCGCCCCAGCCCGCGTGCTGGCGGTAGAGGGTCCGCGCCTTCCGCACCACACGATCGCGATCGGTCCCTCCAAGGTCGGCGGCAAGCGAGCGGAACTCGGTGAAGGCGGCGGCATCGTCGTTCGCGAGCCAGCTGGCGTCGGCGAGCGCCTCGCGGGCCGCCGGATCGCCCGGTAGCAGCTCCACGGCTGCCCTCGCCGCACCGAACGCGCCACGCACGTCGCCGGTCCGCGCCATCGCCTGCGAGAGCGCGAGCTGCGCGCGGCCATTGCCGGGCTCCAGTCGGACCGCCCGTCGCGCCGCCTCGACCCCCATCCCCGGCTGCGCGGCACCGAGTCGCTCCTCCGCCTCGGCGACCGTCCACGTCGTCTCGCGCGGATCGTTGCGGGCCAGGCGCCCGTACTCCACGGCCGCGTCGCGATGGGCGCCCTCGGCCGAGAGGATCTGCGCCATGAGCTCGCGGTAGCGGATCTCCTCGGGGTCCAGCCGCACCGCGGCCGCCGCGTGCTGCTCGGCCTCGACCGGCCGGCCGAGCGCCAGAAGGGCGCGAGCACGGTACTCGTGGGCGGCATCGTCCCCGGGACGCGCGGCGATGATCGCATCGGTGAGTCGGAGCACGAGCGCGTGGTCGCCGCGCTCGTCGGCGTCGCGAAGCTCGTCGAGGGCCGTCATCGGGCCATCTCCGGCTCGAACCCGCGACGTGCGACGATCCACTGGAAGGCCACCGGCTTCCCGTCCTCGTCGTCCTCGATCACCTCCGCCGACTCGATGACGAACCCGGCCCGCTGGATCATGGCGCGGTTGGCCGGCGCGTCGAAGTGGCTGAAGTACATCGGCACCCCCAGCCAGTCCTCCTGCACGGTCCCCGGCGAGTCGGTGGCGCCCATGGTGGCCACGAGGAGCCCATCGGGACGTAGCCAAGAGGCGATGCGGCTCAACAGGTCGGTGTGCATCGTGCGCGGCACGTGGATGATCGAGTAGAAGGCGACCACCGCGTCGAGCGTGCGCGGCTCCAGGACCAGCTGCGTCATGTCGCCGATGAGGAAGTCCGCATCGGGCGCGTTCAACCGAGCTCGCGCGATCTGCTCCGACGAGAGGTCGACGCCGGTGACGCGGTGCCGCTCGCTCAGCCGCCGCGCGACGGGCTCGCCGGCCCCGCAGCCCAGCTCCAGCACGTCGCTCGCGTGCGGCAGCAGGGCGAGCACCCGATCCAGGTACGCCAGACGCGTCGGCCCGTTGACGGTCCAGGCCAGGTAGCGGTCCGCGACGCGGTCGTACCCCTCGGCGACGACGCGCTCCGGCGACCGCTCCACGCTACTCCGCCCCGGCTCCGGCGGGCTCGCGCGGTACGCCCTCCCACGGCGCACGGCCGGCCACCAGGTCGGCGACGCGCTCCGGGATGCGGTCGAGCGCCACGCGCTCCTGCGTCATCGAGTCGCGCTCACGGATCGTGGCCGCGCCGTCGTCGAGCGACTCGGGATCGACGGTCACGCAGAACGGCGTGCCGATCTCGTCCTGGCGGCGGTAGAGCTTCCCGATGGACGCGGTATCGTCGTACTGCGCGGCGACATTGAGCTTCAGGTCGGCGGTCAGGCGTCGGGCACGCTCGACGAGCTCTGGTCGGTTGCGCAGCAGCGGCAGGACGGCGGCCTTGATCGGCGCCAGCTCGGGTCGGATCCGGAGCACCACGCGCTTCTCCTTGGCCAGCTGCTCCTCCTCGTAGCCGTCCACCAGGATCGTCAGCACGGCGCGGTCGACGCCCATCGCCGGCTCGATCACGTACGGGACCACGTGCTCGCCGGCGGGCTCGTCGAAGATCTCGAGCTTGCGGCCCGAGGCGGCGGCGTGAGCCTTGAGGTCGAAGTCGGTGCGATCGGCGACGCCCTCGAGCTCGGACCAGCCGATCGGGAACTCGTACTCGATGTCGGTGGTCTGCTTCGAGTAGTGGCTCAGCTCATCGGCCTCGTGCGGGCGCAGTCGCAGGCGATCGGCGGATATCCCGAGCACATCGGTCCACCAGTGGTGGCGCGCGTCGACCCAGTGGGCGAACCACTCGTCCTCGTCGCGCGGGTGGACGAAGAACTCCATCTCCATCTGGTCGAACTCGCGGAGGCGGAAGATGAAGTTGCCGGGTGTGATCTCGTTGCGGAAGCTGCGCCCGATCTGCGCGATCCCGAACGGGAGCTTCCGTCGCATGCTGGTCGCGACGTTGTCGAACTGCGCGAACATCGCCTGCGCGGTCTCGGGACGCAGATAGGCCACCGAGGCGTTGTCCGCCATCGGGCCGACGTGCGTGGCGAACATCAGGTTGAACTGCCGCGGCTCGGTCAGCGTGCCCCGGTTCCCGCAGTTCGGGCAGGCGATCTCGGCCGGCGGTCCCTTCAGCTCGTCCTCGCGAAACCGATGCTTGCAGTTGCGGCAGTCGACCATCGGGTCGCTGAAGCCGGCCACGTGGCCCGACGCCTCCCAGACCCGCGGGTTCATGATGATCGACGCGTCGATGCCGACCACGTCGTCGCGCAGGTGGACCATGTGACGCCACCAGGCCGCCTTGACGTTGTTCTTCAGCTCGACGCCCAACGGCCCGTAGTCCCAGAACCCGGCCATGCCGCCGTAGATCTCCGAGGAAGGGAACACGAAGCCACGGCGCTTGGCGAGGCTGACGATGACGTCGAAGTTCGGGGCTGGCACGAGGTGGGTCAGGCTCCTGCAGGACGGGACGAAGGTGGACCGATGGGGTGGTCGAGTCTAGCCGATGAGATCCCTTCCGAGGGCGCGCGGTCACGCTCCACCGACCCGCCGTGGTCCGGCGTGGTTCCGGTGGCACGCTTCGCAGGACGAGCGGCGATCCGGCGCCGCTGCACTCGGCACCCGCCGCGCGCGTCAGATGTGCCGCTCTGGCACGCATCGGAGAAGGTCCGATCGCGAGACGCCCGGATCACCGCGCGTCATGACCTGTCTGTGCTGCAGCGGCACGAATCGACGTTGTTGAGCACCGGGAAGCCGACGCGTTGGCGATTCGGTTCGCTCCAATCGGCGTTGCGTGCCTGTCCGGCACACGGAGGGGACCCGCCCGACTACGGAATGGCGGCCGCCTCGCGTGCGGCAACCTCCTCCAGGAAGTCGCGGGACCGCATCTCGCGCTCGATCACCGCCGACACGGTGGCATGGAGCAGACGCTCGACCTCGCGATGAAGCGCCGGCTCCAACCGTAGGCGGATCACGCCGACCAGCGACGACCGCTGCAGGTGGCGCAAGACCTTGAGCGCGTCCGCCGAGATGGGACGCGCGCCGTGCGCCCCATGCGCGCACTGTGGACACAGCACGCCGCCGCCCACCGGTGAGTACGTGTTCCCGTCAGGCTCGATCAGCGCACCGCACTCGAGGCATTGAGCGAGCTCGGGTCGAAAGCCCATCGCGTCGAGGAGCGCGAGCTCGAACCAGCGAGCCACCACCTCGCGGGAGACGTCGCCGCCGGCATCCAGGGCCGAGAGGCCCTGCGCGAGGACGCGGAATGGCTCGTGGGTGTCGGCGGCACCCTCCACGAACCGATCCACCAGCTCGACGAGATACCAGGCCGCGGCCGTCGAGTGCAGGTCGTTGCGCAGCCCGAGATGCGGGTCCTCGAGCGACGACGAAGTCACGACGTCCCACGTGCGCCCGACCGCCAGGACCAGCTGAACATCGCTGAACGGCTGGAGCCCGCCGCCGATGCGCGACCGCGGCCGCCGCACGCCCTTGGCGATCACGCGCAGCTTCCCGAGGCGCGGGGTGAGCACCGTGAGCACCCGGTCGGCCTCGCCGAGGTCCATGGTGCGCAGCACGATCGCCTCGGTCTTGTACACGCGAGGTCGTGGGCTCATCGGTCGAACGTGCTATTTCGGGGTACCGGGATTAGCAGGCATCCGAGCACTGGTGGGCGGCGTATCTCCGGCATGGCACGACTGCTCGAACAGGTCGGGTACCCTTCCGGCGTGGACATCAGGACCGAGTTTACGCGCCTGCTCGACGATATCGAGCGTGAGATGTCGAGCGTTCTCGACGCGCGGGGCGGCCACGCCCGCCCGCTGTACGAGATGCTCGCCTACCACCTCGGGATCGACGGCAAGTCGGGCCCGCAGGGCAAGCGCATGCGCCCCCTCCTCGGCCTGCTCGCCTACCAGTCGCTGACCGGCGACTACCGACCGGCCCTGCCGGGGGCGGCAGCCGTCGAGCTGGGCCATAACTTCAGCCTGGTGCACGACGACATCGAGGATGCCGACGCAGAGCGCCGGCATCGGCCAACCCTGTGGGCGATCTGGGGGGTGCCGCTGGCCATCAATGCCGGCGACGCGCTCTTCGCCCTGTCGCGGCTCGCACTGTATCGGCTTCTGGAGGATGGGTTCAGCGAGCGTCGCGTTCTCGCGCTGATGCGGGTGTACGACGAGACCTGCCTCGCCCTCTGCGAGGGGCAGTACCTCGATATCACGTTCGAGCGACAGTCCGACGTCAGCGTCGAGGCCTATTTGGAGATGATCGGCAAGAAGACCGCGGCCCTGGTCGGCGCGTCGGTCCAGGCCGGCGCCATCCTGGCGACCGATGACGACGAGGTGGTCGAGGCCTTTCGGCGCTTCGGCTACGACCTCGGGATGGCCTTCCAGATGGCCGACGACGTGAAGGGCAGCTTTTGGTCCACTGCCGAGTCGGGCAAGCCGATGGCCGGCGATGTTCGCAAGCGCAAGAAGACACTGCCGATCGTCTGGGCGCTGGAGCATGCCTCGGCGGCCGATCGCGATCGTCTGTCCGCGGTCTACGGCGCACCGACCGGCGCGCCCGCCGATGGCGATGTGCCGGTGAGCGACGACGAGGTCGCCGAGGTCCTCGCCATCCTTGAGCGATCAGGCGCGCGGGAACACACGCTGTCGGAGGCGCGGCGATACCGCGATCTCGCACTGGCCCACGTGGATCGGCTGCCCTGTGTCGATGACCGCAAGGCGGAGCTGGCGCAGCTGGTGCGGTCCGTCATCGCCGCATGATGAAGCGGCTCGTGCTCTGGCTCGTGGCGGCCTTCGTGCCCGCCGCCATCGGTGCCGCCTTCCCGGCGCCCGACTACTACGCCGATCTGCGCAAGCCGGCATGGGCGCCGCCGCCGTGGCTGTTCGGCCCGGTCTGGACCGTCCTGTACGCCATGATCGGCGTCGCCGCCTGGCTCGTGGCGCGCCGTGGTGGGTCGGGCACGCGTGCCGCCCTCGGCCTGTGGGGAACGCAGCTCGTGCTGAACGCCGCCTGGACGCCGATCTTCTTCGGGCTCCGGGCGCCCGGCGCGGCACTGGCCGAGATCGCCCTGCTCTGGGTGGCCGTTGCCGCCACCACGGTGGCCTTCTTCGCGCGTCGAACGGCCGCCGGGGCGCTCATGCTCCCCTATCTGGCATGGGTGAGCGTGGCGGCCGTACTCAACTTCTCGATCTGGCGGCTGAACGACTGAAGCTCGTCAGGCTCCGTCCTCTTCTTCCTCGACCTCGTCTCCCTCGCGCGGCAGCCGATGCCGCCAGGCGACCACCTTGGCCACACGGCGCGGCTCGGCGGCGTCGACGCGGATGATCACCCCGTCGCGGAACGGGATCTCCGCACCCGGCAGCGGGATGCGGCCGACGCGATGGACCACGAAGCCACCCACCGTGTCGTAGGCGTCCTCGTCCGGCTCGTCGTCGTCGGTGAGGTCGAAGAGGTCGCGGAGGTCATCCATGCTCACGCGGCCGTCGATCCGGAACGCCTCGTCCTCGTCGGTGGAGAGGTCCTCGACCATCGGATCCTCGCTGTCGTACTCGTCCTGGATCTCGCCGACGATCTCCTCGACCACGTCCTCCATGGTCACCAGGCCCGCGGTGCCGCCGTACTCGTCGACCACGATCGCGATGTGCCGCTTGGCCACCTGCATCTCGTGGAGCAGGTCATCCACCGGCTTCGACTCCGGCACGTAGACCGGAGCGCGGACCAGTTTCCGCACGTCGATGTCGCCGTTGCTGAGCCCGTTGCCCTTGAGGTACGGCAGCAGATCCTTGGCGTAGAGGATGCCCACGATGTTGTCGAGGCTCTCCTCGAACACCGGCAGCCGGGAATGACCGGCCCGGATGATCATGTCGAGGACCTCGTCGAGCGAGTCGTCGACGTTGATGGCGCGGATGCCGATGCGCGGGACCATGACCTCGTGGACGCGCTTGTCCCCGAGCTCGATGACCCCGTGGATCATCTCCTTCTCCTCCTCCTCGATCTGGCCCTGCTCCGAGCCGGTCTCGATGAGCATCTTGAGCTCCTCGGTGGAGAGGTAGCCGCCCTGCGGCTTCTCCTTGCCACCGAGCAGCCGGACGAGGACGGCGGAGAGCCGTGTGACGCCCCACACGATCGGCCACAGCAGGCTCTGGAGGAGCCCGATCGGACGCGCGACGATCAGCGCCAGGCGCTCCGGGAAGTTCAGGGCGAGGGTCTTCGGAACCAGCTCGCCGATGATGATCGAGGCGAGCGCGATCAGCAGGGTCATGATCACGAACGCGATCGTGTCCGCCGCGTCCCGGATGGGATCGAGCGGGATGGCACGTCGATGGCCTCGGCCAGGCCGGACGAGAAGGCCACGGCACCGACGGCGCTGGCAAGGAAGCCGAGGAAGGTGATGGCGATCTGGATCGTCGCCAGGAAGCGGCTCGGATCGGCGACCAGGCGAGATGCGGTGCGCGCGGCTCCGTCGCCGTCGTCCGCCAGCTGCTGCAGGCGGTGACGCTTGGCCGTGATGAGGGCGATCTCGGAGGCGGCAAAGAATCCACCGACGAGGATGAGCAAGGAGACAACCACGAGGTCGAAGACCGGGTTGCCGCTGGTACTGCTACCGTCCATTGGGCGGTGTTCTGTCCGCCTCCCTACGTGTTTGGATCCGCCCCGGATGGGACGGGCGCCTGCCCGGCGCTGGGTTCGCCGGCGTCCGCCGGCCTGGTGCGATGTCGTCGAAGCTCGATCGGCCGTGCCGGCATCCCGACGACGGTCTTGCCCGGCGCCACGTCACGGGTGACGACGGCGCCGGCGCCGGTGGTCGCTCCCTCTCCGATGGTGACCGGCGCCACCATCATCGTATCAACCCCGAGCTTCGCACCTGATCCGACCGTCGTGCGGTGCTTGGCGGTGCCGTCGAAGTTGGCGGTCACCGATCCCGCGCCGATGTTCACGTTGTCGCCGACCTCCGCGTCGCCGATGTAGCTGAAATGGTGCTGCTGCGTGCCAGCCCCGAGCCGCGACTTCTTGATCTCCGCGAAGTTGCCGATGCGGCAGCGCGCCCCCACCTCGGCCCCCGGCCGCAGGTGGGCGTACGGACCGATCTGCACATCCTCGGCCACGACCGAGGCCTCCACGACGCTGGCCCACACGTGGTCCGCGGGCCGATGCGACTGTCGCGCACGTGTGCGTTCGGGCCGATCACCGCGTCCTGGGCGATCACCGTCGCTCCCTGGAGCGTCGTTCCCGGCTCGATACGGGCGTCCTGGCCGATCTCCACCGTCGCGTCGATGCGGGTCGTCGCCGGATCGACGATCGTGACGCCGTCCCGCATGTGGCGCTCGTTGATCCGCCGGCGCATGCGCTCCTCCGCCACGCTGAGCGCCACCCGGTCGTTGATGCCCATCGTGTCGTCGGGATCGATGGCGACCACGACGGCGACCGGCCGCCGGTCTGCGACGGCGAGCGCCACGAGGTCGGTGAGGTAGTACTCGCCGGACGCCGACGCCGGGACGCGGTGAATCGCCTCACGCAGCCACGCCGCATCGAAGGCATAGGTCCCGGCGTTCACCTCGCCGATGGCACGCGTCGCTTCGTCCGCGTCCACCTCCTCAACGATGGCGGCCGCGCCGCCGCCGGCGTCGCGGACGACCCGGCCGTAGCCGGAGGGGTCCGCCACCCGTGCCGACACCAGCGCGATGGCGGCTCCGGCCTCGTCGAGGGCATCGATGAGCGCGGCGTAGAGCTCGGACGGCTGCATCGGGACGTCACCCATCGTCACCAGCACCCGGTCGACCGAAGCGTCGAGCCCGCCGATCCCGACGCGGACGGCATCGGCGGTGCCGCGCTGTGGCTCCTGGAGGACCGCGGTGACCCGGTCGCCGAGGGCCGTCGCCACCGCTTCGGCGCCGTGTCCGATCACGACGACCGGTCGACTCGACACCCGCATCGGCGAGCGCGGCGAGGACGTGGTCGAGCATCGGGCGGCCGGCGAGCGGATGAAGCACCTTCGGGATGCGGGAGCGCATGCGGGTGCCCTGGCCGGCGGCCAGGACGATGGCCGCGGGGGCGTTCTGTGGTGACGACACGTGGCCGGGATGGTAGAGGCGGCTGATTCGCAGCGTCAACCGCCGCCGACCGCCGCCACGCCCTCGATCTCGACGCGCGCCCCGAGCGGCAGGTCCTTGACGGCGAACGCGCTGCGTGCCGGGAACGGTTCGGGGACGATGCGGGCGTACACCTCGTTGACCGCCGGCCAGTCGCCGATCTCGGCCAGGAAGATCGTCACCTTCACGAGCCGGTCGATGCCGCTCCCGGCCGCCTCGAGGATCGCCCCGAGGTTGGCCAGCGCGCGCTCCGCCTGGGCAGCCACGTCGTCGCCCACCAGCGCCCCGGTCGCGGGGTCGATGCCGAGCTGGCCGGCCGTGAACACCAGGTCGCCGGCGCGGATCGCCTGGCTGTAGGGTCCGGCCGCAGCTGGCGCGGCATCGGTGCTGATCGGTTCGCGGGTCGTCATTCGGTCTCCTCCTCGATGGCTTCGATGGTGGCAGGTTGGCGCCGCGTCCGAGTGTGCGTCACACGCAGGCCGGCCGCGGCCAGCCGGTCGGCGAGGGCTCCGGCGCGTGCCGCGTCGTCGGCGAGATGGAAGATCGTCGGCCCCGAGCCGGTGAGGCGCGGCTCGCCCCCGGCCTCCACGACGAGGGCGAACAGCTCGTCGAGCTCCGGGCGTAGCCGTCGCGCCGGCGCCAGCAGGTCGTTCTCACGCTGACCCCATTCCTCGGGGCGCAGTTCGGCGAACACGTCGCGCGTCAAGAGGCCGAACGGCGGATGGATGAGCACCACTTCGCGTACGACCGGATCCAGCGCACTGATCGTCTCGCCGATGCCGGTCACCCGCGCCTCCGCCGCGCCTGAGGCGAAGAAGGGCACGTCCGCGCCGATGGCGGCCAGCGCCTCGAGGTCGCGGGCGTCCGGACGCTCAGCGGCTCCGACCCACCGGCGACCGAGCCGCCATGCTGCCGCGGCATCGGATGACCCACCGGCCAGCCCCGCGGCGACGGGAATGCGCTTCTCGAGCGTCAGGCAGGCGAGCTCGGGCGCGCCGTCCAGCCCGGCGGCCAGCCCCCGCCACGCGAGGTTGTCGGGGCCGAGTGGGACGTCGGCGACGCCGTCGCCCTCGACCCGCAGGCCGCTGCAGCCCGGGAGGAGCAGGAGGCGATCCGCGAGCTCGAGGAGGACGAAGTGGCTGTCGAGCTCGTGGAGGCCATCCGAGCGTCGCCCGACGACGCGCAGGGACAGGTTGAGCTTCGCCGGCGCCTCGAGTCGCAGCGGGGCGCTCACCGGAGCAGCGGACCCAGGGCGCTCGCCAGGCACGCCCACTCGTCGACGGTCAGGGTCTGCGGGCGCCGGTCGGGGGTCACCCCGCACCCTGCCAGCGCCGCCTCGACGGCGTCGCGGTCCACGGGGAGCTCTCGGCTGAGCCCGTTGTGCACCTGTTTCCGACGCTGGCGGAAGCCCGCCTGGACCACGCGGTAGAACGGCTCCCGAAGCGCCCCCACCGGGACGGCCGGGTCGGCGCGCCTGTCGGAGACGCAGCACGGCGGAGTCGACGGCGGGCGCCGGCTCGAAGGCGCCGGCCGGGACGCGCGCGACGACCTCGGCGGTGGCGACGTTCTGGGCGAAGACCGAGAGGTAACTCATCCGTCCCGGCGGTGCGGCGACCCGCTCGGCCACCTCGAGCTGGACGAGGAGGACGGTGAGATCCGGGGGCCGATCCCCCTCGAGGAAGGTGTGCAACAGCGGGCTGGTGATGTGGTACGGGATGTTCGCGACGACCTTGAAGGACTCGCCGGGGAACATCTCGCGCGGGTGGAGGCTGAGCGCATCGGCCTCGATGAGCTCGAAGCCCGTTGCCCCGTAGAGCTCACGGCGCAGGTACTCGGCCAGCCGCGCGTCCACTTCGACGGCCAGCACCGATGCCCCCGCCGCCAGCAGCCGCCGGGTGAGCACCCCCAGTCCCGGACCGATCTCGACAACCCGGTCCCCCGGCTGCAGCTCGGCCGCCTCGACGATCGCATCGAGAGCCTCGGGATCGGTCAGGAAGTTCTGTGAGAGGCTCTTCCGCGGTCGCAGCCGTTCGGCACCCATGAGGCGGCGCAGCTGGCCCGGCGTCGGCGGGACGAGCCGGTTCGGCGCCAGCGGATCGGTCATTCGGGCCCCAGCCACGGCAGCGCCAGGTTCGGGATGGCCTCCAGCGCGGCGTCGGCCCGATCGCCGGCGGCGAATCGGAAGCCTGCGGCGGCTCCGATCATCGCCCCGTTGTCGGTGCACCAGGCCGGCGGCGGCACCAGCACTGGCAGACCCTGCGACGTCAGCCGCTCGTCGAGCGTCGCCCGCAGCGTCCGATTGGCGGCCACGCCGCCGCCGAGCGCCACCGCCGCGACGCCGTGGTCGACCGCGGCCGCAACCGTCTTCGTCACCAGCGCGTCGACCACCGCCTCCTCGAACGCGGCGGCGATCCCGTCGACGGGGATCGGCTCGCCACGCTCGCGGTGCCCGGTCACCTCGCGCAGGACGGCGGTCTTCAGGCCGGAGAAGCTGAAGTCGTAGGGCCCGTCGGTGCGGGCGCGGGGGAAGCGGGTGGCGGGCGTGGCGCCGACCGCGGCAGCCGAGATCGCCGGGCCGCCCGGGTACGGCAGGTCGAGCAGCCGCCCGACCTTGTCGAAGGCTTCGCCGGCCGCATCGTCGACCGTCTGCCCCAGCAGCGTGTAGCGACCGTGGTCATGCATCAGGACGAGCTGGGTGTGCCCGCCGCTGACGACGAGGCAGACGAGCGGGAACGGTGGCTCGGGGGGCAGGGGCGCGCCGGCCTCGGCATCGGCCAGCCAGTTCGCGTAGATATGGCCCTCGATGTGGTTCACGCCCACGAGGGGCAGGTCGTGGGCGACCGCGATCGCCTTTGCCACGTTGACGCCCACCAGCAGGGAGCCGATGAGCCCGGGACCGTAGGTCACCGCCACGGCGTCCAGGTCGTCCCAGCTCGCGCCCGCCTCTTCGAGGGCGGTCTCCAGGGTCGGCACGATCCAGCGGAGCTGCTGTCGCGCCGCCACCTCCGGCACGATCCCGCCCGTCGCGGCGTGGAGCGCGACCTGCGACGCGACCTGGTTCGCCTCGATCCGCCGGCCGCCAACAACGACCGCGACGCCCGTCTCGTCGCACGACGACTCGATCGCCAGGATCCGTGGACCGCTCATGCCAGGCGCTCCCGCTCCCGGCCCACGAGGGCGCGCAGCCGAGGATCGCGAAGCTCGGGCGTGGTCATCACCAGCGCGTCCTCGCCGTCGTCGGTGTAGTAGTGCGGCCGCCGGCCGACGATCTCGAAGCCGAAGGACCGATAGAGCGTCTGGGCCGGCCCGTTGCTGACGCGAACCTCGAGCGTCATCTGGCGCGCCCCCAGCGTGACCGACACCTCGAACAGGTTGAGGAGCAGCTGCCGGCCGATTCCCTGCCGTCGCCAGTCGGGATGGACGCCGAATGTGGTGATGTGCGCGTCGTCCACCATGAGCCACACGCCGGCGAAGCCGACCACGCGGTCGCCCGCGCGGGCAACGACGTAGCGCGCCAGACGATTGCCGCGGAGCTCCTGCTCGAAGGCGTGCGCCGGCCACGGTGTCCGGAAGCTGAGCTGCTCGATCTCGTGAACGGCCGGCACGTCCTCGAGGCGCATCGGGTCGACGACCACGCGGGCGGTCAGAGCCATTTGACCTCTCCGGAGGTCTCGACGGACACCCCGCGCGGGGCTCGCAGGTAGATCGGCTCCAGGCGACGCAGGTCGTCGCCGTCCGGGTTCGCCTCGAGGCGGGCGGCGCCGAGGTGCGCGATCGCAGCCGCCGCGCTGGCGGGCGACGTGGCTCGGCCCAGGCCAAAGGCCTCGACCAGTTCGGCCGGCGCGACGATGCTGCGGTCGGCCAGCAGGGCCGGCAGCTCGTCGCGGTCGACGATCCTGGTCGCATCCTCGCCGCGGGCAAGGAGGTACGCGTCTCGCGCCCCCGCGCGCGTCAGCGCGGCATCGGCCTCCGGTGCCGAGGCGAGCCACGCGACAAGGCTAGGGACACCGACGAGCGGCCGGTCGAGCGCGATGGCGAGCCCCTTGGCGATCGCCATCGCCACCCGCAGGCCCGTGAACGATCCCGGCCCGATGCCGACGGCCACGGCCCGCGTCTCGGCCAGGCGGCGCGCGTGGGCGGCCAGCAGCTCCAGCAGGCGCGGCATCAGCTCCGCGGACTGGCGCCGCGCCGAGGTCCATGAGGCGTTCACCACGCGGTCGTCGCTGGTGGTGATGGCGATCGACAGATCCGTCGAGGCGCCCTCGATGGCGATGATCACCGTGACGCCAGGGCGTCGGCCGCCAGGCGTCGATGCGACTCGCCCCACGCACGCCAGCCGATCTCGCGATCATCCGGTCCCCGCCCGGCGACCAGGACGAGATCGATGCGCTCGACGGGCAGCCACCCGTCGAGCCGATCGGCCCACTCGATGACCGTCAGCCCGTCGACCTCACGCTCGTCCAGCAGGCCGGCGGCGATCGCCTCCTCGGGATCGGCGAGCCGGTACGCGTCGATGTGGTAGAGCCGCAGGCGCCCGACGTGTTCGTTCATGAGGACGAATGTGGGGCTGTTCACCACGCCGGAGATGCCGAGCCCCTCGGCGACACCCTTGGCGACCTGCGTCTTGCCGGCCCCGAGCTCCCCACTGAGTGCGAGCACGGTGCCGGGCGTCGCCAACCGCCCGAGCTCGCGGCCGATGGCACGGGTCTGTTCGGGGCTGGCGCTGCGGAGGCGGCCGGGCGCGGCCGCGGGGGTGGTCGTGCGCTGCATCGGGCCAAGTATAGGAAGGTCCGGCTCAGCCGCCGGGGAACGGCTCCGTCGCCTCGAGATTGGTGAGCGGCACGACGGTGGTCGAGCCCTCTTCGAACCGGACGAGCGCCGACCGCACGGGGATCCCGGAGGCCCCGGCGCGCGGGGCGTCGAGCAGGCGCAGGAGCTCACCGGCGCGGCCGGCATGCGGACGCCGATGGGCGATCACGCGATCGCCGGGGCGTGGCAGCGCGCGGCGTCCTGGCGGCGGATCGGCGTCGTACACGTACACCCTGGCCGAGTCGCCGAACAGGCTCGCCATCCTCCCCTCGTGGGCGCGGAACCACGCGAAGAGCCCAGGGTCCAGCCCGACCTTGCCGTACCCCTCGAGAAGCACGACGGCGAAATCCCCGCGAACCCCACCCACCTCCCGGCGCCGGGCCTGCGTCGCCTCGAAGTCGCGCAGCTCCTTGTCGAGCACCCCGCCGAGGACGATGCCCGCAACCCCCATCGCCCGCGCGCGGGTGAGCGTCTCCGCCGATGCTCGAGAACCGCCGACGATGATCCGCCCGGTGGCCCCAACGTCGATCATGCTTGCACGCAGCTCCTCGCCCGGCTCGTGGACGGCGACACGGAGCTCCCCGTGCACAGCACCGCCGCTCCCGCCGACGCCCTCGAGCAGCGCGCCCCCGATGCGCAGCTCCATCCCCTCGTCGTCGATGGAGGTCACTTCCCCGCGCACATGACCCACGATCGGCTCGCTACCAAGCAGGGGCGCGATCAGCGCCGAGCCATCGTCCAGGTCGTAGGCGAGGAAGAGGCATGCGCTCGGTGCGACCACCTCGCGACCGCGGTCCTTGGCCAGAGGCTCGCCCGCGTCGAGGTAGCTGCCCGGCGTGATCTGGAGGCATTCCGCCGCGTCGGCCGGATTCCGGTGGAGGCGCGAGGCGACCGGGATGCTCACGCCAGGTCCCGGCGGGCGGCGCGTGGCCAGCACCTCGGCGGGCTCCACGAGATGGCCGGCCTCGACCATCGGATCGGCGCCGATGGGCAGGCGAACCCGGTGGACGACGCTCATGCGACTCGCTCCACGCCGGGGGTCGGCTCACGGGCCAGCGTGTCATACCAGGATGAGACCATCGCGCGTCGGTCGTCGCCGCGCCTCGGCAGGACGATCGGGATCCCGCGCGCATCAAGCATCAGGCCGACGGCGCCTCCGGTTGCCAGAGCCTGAATGCGCGGCGATCGGCGTGCCGTGCCCATGGTCACGCCGTCTCCCGGTTCGATCGTAAGTTCGGCCTCCTGGCCGCGGGCGAGCGGGACGATCTGGAGCTGGCCGCTGCGAAGCTCGATCGCGGCGGCATCCGGCCATCCGGGACGATGGACCGTCACCCGCATCGCCACGCGCCCCGGCTCGCCGCCGCGGCAGACGACCGCGGTGCCGAGGGGCATCAGCAGATCCTCGGCGAGCAGCCCCATTCCCTCCCTGATCTCGCCATCGGGAAGGGTGCCCAGGGGGCCGAGCACCGATGCGGTGTCGATCGCCAGCTGGGTCACTCCGATCGGCCGAAGGCCGTCGAGCAGGATCCGCGCGGCCTGCGCCGGGTGCGGCGCGGCGGCGATCGTCGACCCGCATCCGATCACCACGTCGAGCGGACCCTGTGCGGTGTCCTCAACCAGGGTGCCTGCCAGCATGCGCGCTGCAGCGTGAGTCGCGGCGAGCTCCGAAGCCGTCTCGGGCAGGCTCGCGGGTCGAGCCCGCATGGTCTGGAGCAGGTCCGCCACCGTTGCCTCATCCCCGGCGTCACCGGCCAGCCGGCTGACTCGAGCTGCCGCGCCGGCGACGCCCGCCAGGCTCGCGAGACCGCCTCCGCCGTGGATCCGGCTCTCGAACGAGCCGTCGGGCTCGGCCATGGCACTGATCGCCCCGCGGGCGCCGATGTCGACGGCCAGGATGCGCAGCCCGCTCGAGGCCGCCAGCGCGCCGATGGCTCGCGGCAGGGCGATCGCCGCGAGGTGTGTCTCGTCCTCGCGCGCCACGACGGTCCGCAGCAGCGCCTGGAGGTGCTCGCGAAGTGGTGCGGCCACCTCGCGCCGTGGGTCGGGACGAACGTTGTCGACCGCTGCACAGCCTTCGGGCTCGAAGAACGTCGCCACCTCGGCGGCCAGGTCCGCGCTGCCGGCCCAGATGACCGGCCCGCTCCCCCGCCGGCGCGCTGACGCGACGAGCGCCGCCGCCTCGAGCGCGCGCGGGCTGCGCGTCCCGTCGAACCCGCCCGCGACCAACCAGGCGTCGGTCTCGAGTGCCTGGAGGGTCGCCAGCCGATCGGCCAATGATCGACCGTCGTCGAGCGTCACGACCTCGGCGACCTGCCAACCGGCCGCCTCGGCGGCCCGACGGGCGGCGCCACCGGAGAGCTCGCGCGAAACGGCCACGACGACGATCCGACCCGGTCGACGCGCGGTGTGGCACTCGATGCGGTTCGCGGACGCCAGGAGCTCGTCCAGCCGATCGGCGAGCCGCGGATCGACGGCGGCCTCGAGACGCTCCAGCAGCGATCGATGGAGCTCGGCGCCACCCCAGGCGGTCGGCTGCGCGACACGCGTTACCAGCCGCCATCGACCGCGGACGCGTCCGATGACGCTGGCCTTCGCCCAGGCCGACCCGACATCGATCAGCAGCGCCAGCTCGGTCTCGATGGCGACGGTCATCGGCCGACTCCCAGCCAATCGCCCAGCAGGAAGCCGATCCGATCGAGCAGCAGCATGAGGCGCGACAGCAGGAGGTAGCCGAGCCAGCCACCGATACCGGCGACGAGCAGCCAGCGGCCCGTCGACGACGCCGCCGACACGATGCGTCCGCGTGGCACGCCGTGCAGGAACCCGATCACTACCAGTCCGGTGATCCCTGCCGCGACCACCCCGGTGGCCAGTGAAGCGGGATCCGCGCCCTCCACCGCGGTGGTCGCCACCAGCTGGGGCAGGATCGTGCCGATCACCGCTCCGCCCAGCGCGAACGCCCCGAGCGACCCGATGAGCAGGGAGATCGGTACGGCGCTGATGATGCGTGGCAGCCATGGCGCCCCGGCGGTCACCCCGACGAGCGCCAGCCCGAGCCACAGCTCCGGGCGGTCCGCCCCATCGTCAGCGATCGGCACGACGAGCCGAGGAACGATCACCTCGGTGATCGCGATCAGGGCGAGGAAGCCGGTCATCAGCCCGACCAGGAGGTGCTGCGACCAGCCGAACATCCTGCGCTCGCCGAAGAGCCCGCCCAGCACCACCAGCGTCACCCCCGCCGCAACCCAGGTCGCGACGAGGTCTGCGGCCTCGGTCCCGAAGAGTCCGTTCACGTCCGCTCGCCCTCACGGTTCGCACCGCGAAGCGTGATCCCAACCCTGGACCCCCACCCCTGGCCCAGCACGGCGATGGCGGCGAGCAGCCCGACGAGGACGCCGAGAGCCGCTGGCTCGCCAGGCTCGCGCAGCCGCTCCAGGGGTCCGAGCGTCACCGCCTCCCGATACGCGGCACCCTCGCGCGGCGTGGTCAGCGCAGCGTCCAGCTGGCCGCTGCCGAGGTAGGGCTGGATCTCGGGGAGCAGCACCGTCGGGGTGATCGCCAGGACGGCGATCTGATCGACGCGCGGCGTGAACTGCTCGACCCAGCTCCGCGGCCCGATGTCGTTCCCACCCACCACCAGCAGTGCGTCGATCGCCGCCGTCCCCTCGGCGACCAGCTCCCGTGCGATCGAACCCTCCGCCCCGGCCGGGACCGCGGGTCCGTTGGCGAGCGAGACGAGGGCCGCCTCCGCCCCGGTCACGAAGCCGAGGTCGAGCATCCGGGCCGGGTTGACGACCTCGCGCCCCAGACGGGCCAGTTCGGCGACCAGCAACGCCCGCCCTTCCGGCGTCAGACTGACGAACGTCAGCCGGGCGTCGCGAGCCAACAGGTCGGCCAGCGCAACTCGCACGGTGGGCCGGATCTCCGCGTAGGTGCCGATGTCCGGGTCGTACGCGACGAGCACGGTCGCCTCGGCAGGAAGTCCGTCGAGCACCGCGTCCCACCGCTCAGCCGGCGCGTCATCGGCCGCGGCGAGGCGCAGCGCCCCGGTCGCCGGAAGTGCGAATCCGATCGCCAGCGCCACGAGCAGAAGGCCGGGCGCGACACCCCGCCATAGGGAGCGTGGTTCAGTCATGGGTCGCCCCGATGCCGAGCAGCGTGCGCGCCGCGAAGACGGCGGTCAGGATCGCCACCCCGAGCAGCAGACCGCGGAAGACGGCCCCGACCGGAACGGCAAGCGTCCAGCCTGCCGCCTCGCCAAGCCAGGAGCCCACCTGTCCACCGAGCGGCAGGAGGAGCACCAGGGTCACGATCGCAGCCGCGATGAGCACCACGGCGTCACGGTTGCCGCCCTCCAGCGACCGTCGCGCCGCGGCCAGGGTGGTCACGAACAGAAGGCCGAAGAGGGTCGCCGCGATCGGGACCAGGAGCGCGCCGATGAGCCACGAGACGGCTGGGTCCGAGGCACCGGTGCCGCCGGGGCGCAGCCCGGCGACCAGCATCGCGCCGATGCCTGCGAGCACCATCACCGCTCCGACCGGGTCACCTCGACGCCGCCAGAGGTCGCGGCCACGCCGCCAGGCGAGCGCCGACGCGCCGGCAAGCGCGGCTCCCGCCGCCACCAGGATCACCGCGTCGACGAGCAGCCCGGCGATCTCGCCCAGCGACTCGTTGATCACGAGGAAGTCGGCGAGCAGGAGCACGCCGACCACGACCACCAACGCCGAGATGGTGGGTTGCCTCACCCTCCCGCGACTCCGGGCAGGAGCGCACCGGGATCGATGACCCCCGCTGCCGCCAGCACGGTGCCGCCGACAATGGCGGCCACCACGAGCAGGATGAGGCGGTTGGCGGCCATCACCATCGTTCGCTCGGAAGGATCCGCGCGCAGGTCGGCCGCCGCCTGGTAGGCACCGGGGCCCACCAGCGCGCCTCCTGCGAGGAGCACGCTCGAGACCTGGGCGGGCTCAGCCGTACCAGCGGTGAGCGTTCCGGCACCACCGCGAAGCCCCTCGAGCGACAGCGTCGCCTCCTCCCGGAAGCTGCCGATGGCGAAGGCGGCGGCCGGATGGGCGCGCGTGGTCATCACGAGGCCGGCCGCCGCCGGCCGTCCCTCGCCCACGTACACGATCCGCGAGCGACCGCGTCGTTCGAGCGTCTCGGTGCTCTCGTGCCCGGCCTCGACCGTCGCGCCGGCCACCACCGTCATCAACGGGTCGGTGGTGAGCACGCGCAACGGAACGCCACTCCGCGCCGAAGCCCGAGCCACGTGCGACAGCGCCGGGAGAGCCGCCAGCGTCTGGAGGCGCGCCAGCGCGTCGGTGGCACGCGACAGGCCGGCGTTCCCGAGCGATACGACGACATCCGTTCCCGACTCGGCCGCGAGCGCCATGCCTCGCCCGACCGAGGTCAGCCCACCCGCATCCGACGAGATCCAGCGCGATACGGGACGCGCGACGAGCTGAAGCAGGACGAGGAGCACGCCGAGCACGACGAGGGTCGCGCCGATCTCGAAGCGGAGTGAAGAGGCCCCCAGGAGGTCGCCGACGAATCGGACGACGCGGCCGATGAGCTCAGCCGGACTCGGCACGCTGCTCCCCCTCGTCGAGCGCCCCGACCAGGCGATCCAGGGCGGCGGGGTCCTCGAGCCAACGGGTCAGCGGCCCGACACGGGGTCCTCCAACGGCCCGCGCCAGCGGTCCGATCGCGACGCCGAGATCGGCCAACAGCGGACCGAGGGGCCGGTGCGCGTCCGCGAGCAAGCGCGCGGGAATGGCAAGCCCACGGCGCTCGAGCTCCGCGGCGGCCTGGCGAGCCGGGTCGGCGCCCGTCACGCGGTGGCTCGTTGGCGTGCGAGCGCGTCGGCGACTGCGCGCGCCTCGTTCGGATGGGCGACGGCCACGACGATCGACTCGAGCGGTGGTGCCGATGCCTCCAGGAGGGCCGCGACGAGCTGATCGGCGGCCTCCTCGACGCGGAAGACCCCGTACTCGGTTCCGATCGGCGCAATGGCGAGACGGTGCAGGCGCAACGGCTCGCAGAACGCCAGCGCCGACGTCACGGCGGCGCGCAACCGATCGGCATCGGCCCGGCGATCGTGCCCCACCGCGACCGTGTGAATCACATACGGCGCGGCCAGGTGGCCACCAGCGGTGACGACCGCTCGGCCCGCTTCGATCGGCCCTTGGGCGACGGCCGCGCTCTCGATCTCGATGCCGCCCAACCGCTTGACCGAAGCTGCAGCGGCCGCGGTCATGAAGAGCGACTCGCTCGATCCGATCACGAGGGCGTCAACCTCGAGCTCAGCGATCTCTCCCTGCCAGACGTCGATCTCGATCGGTCTTGCCATCGGTGCGGTGCCTTCGTACCGGGGACCGTCGCCGTCGGTTAGGCGCCCTCGCGATGGAGGCGCGGGAGCCGGCTCCGCAACGCGGTCGTGACTTCGTAATTGATCGTCCGACGCTCGCCGGCGACCTCGTCCGCGGTGATCCGCGCTCCTTCCTGCTCGCCGATGAGCACGAACTCGTCGTCGTAGGTTACACCAGCCACCCGGCCCACATCGACGGTAAGGCCGTCCATGCTGATCGCTCCGACGATCGGCACGCGCTGTCCGCGTACCAGCGCCCAGCCATTGTTGGCATGGACGCGCGGCCAGCCGTCGCCATACCCGATCCCGAGCGTTGCGATGCGGGTGTCGCGCGGCGTCCTGAAGCGGAAGCCGTAGCCCAGCGCCTCCCCCGCGGGCAGATTGAACAGATTCAGAGCTCGGGCCCGGATGCTCAGGGCCGGTCGGAGGCCCGGGTCGCGGTCGCCGGCCCAGGCCGGCAGCATGCCGTAGAGCGCCAACCCGGGGCGGATGGCATCCGCAGGTCCCACGTGGCCGGCAAGGATGCCGCCGGTGGCGCTGACGTGCACGATCCCCGGATCGATGCCCGCAGAGCGCAGGGCGTCGAGGGCTCGGGCAAGCCGCAGAAGCTGGACATCGGTGGCGGCCTCGTCCTCGCCGGCAACCGCGAGATGCGTCATCGTGCCCGCGAGCCGCAGGGCCGAGGTTGCCTCGATGGCCCCGGCAAGCCCGACCGCCTCGTCCGGAGACGCACCCTGGCGGCCGAGCCCGGTGTCGAGCTTCAGGTGGACCCCGATCGGCGTGCGGCCCGCCGCGGCTCCGAGCATATCGATCGTCCGGCGGTCGAAGACGATCGGCTCGAGGTCCATCGAAGCAACCGCCGCCGCCTCCTGCGGTCCAACGGCCCACAGGACGACGATGGGAATGTCGATCCCCGCCTCGCGCAGGGCAGCGGCCTCGTCGACGGTGGCCACTCCGAGCCGCTCGATGCCGGCCGCCACGAGGGTCCGTGCGACGGCCACGTCCCCGTGGCCATACGCGTTCGCCTTCACGATCCCGATGACCGACGCCTTCGGCGCGAGCGCCTGGATGACGGACAGGTTGTGCCGGATGGCTGCGTGGTCGACCTCGATCCAGGCGCGATGCGGGCCGCCGAGCGACGTCACCCTCGCTCTCCACGCAGCTCGCGGATCGCCTCAGGCAGCAAGGCTGCGATATCGCGAGCCATGGTGCCCGCCGATCCGATCCGGTCGGCGGCCAACAGGCCCGCGGCCCCATGGACGGCGACGCCGCAGGCCGCCGCCGCGAAGGGCGAAGCGCCGGCCGCCAGAAAGGCGCCGATGGCACCGGCGAGCACATCGCCGCTGCCTGCCGTGGCGAGTGCCGGGGTCGCGACTCCGGAAGCGACCACCTCGCCGCGAGGATCGGCGACCACGGTATGGGCACCCTTGAGGACCACCACGTGGCTCCAGCGGCTTGCGGCTGCCACGGCAGCCTCGGCTCGCGCCGCATCGTCGCTGCTGTCAGGAGCGTCGACGCCGGTCAGTCGCGCGAACTCGCCGGGATGTGGCGTGAGGACCAGCGGCGAGCGCAGCGCCTGCCACCACCGAGCTGCATCGGCCAGGGCGTTCAGACCGTCGGCGTCGATGACGGCGGGGACCGCAAGGGTGCTGATCAGCTGACGCGCGCGGCGCAGCGTCGCCGGCTGGTTGCCGAGTCCGGGTCCCAGGACCACGGCGTCGAACGCCGCGGCCTCGGCCGTCACGCGCCGCCAGCCGCCGGGCGCGATGAGGCCCGGGGCCTCCTCGTCCAGCGACATCCACGTGATCTCCGGGACGGCGCCGGCCAGGCGAGCCGCGACCGACTCCGCGGTGGCGACGCGAACCAGTCCTGCGCCGGCGCGCATCGCACCCATCGCGGTCACCAGCGCCGCCCCGGGGTAGTCGATCGAGCCGGCCACGATCAGCAGGCGCCCGAAGTCGCCCTTGTGGCTGCGCTCCCGGCGGGCCGGCAGGGTCCGGGACACCCAGCGCTGGGTGATCGGGCGCACCGTCACCGGCATCGGCAGCTCACTCGTGCCGTCGGTGCGCGACCGCCACGGCGACCGCCATCCGCCGCTCGTGCGAGATCGAGACGGTGACCTCGTCGAGATTGAGCGCCTCGGCGCGGCGCGCGGCGCGCGCGTGGAGGTAGACCTGCGGGGCGCCGGCGCGGTTGGGGAGAATCTCGATCTCGCGCCACCCGACACCGCGGACGCCCAACCCGAGGACCTTGCTGATGGCCTCCTTGGCCGCCCACCTTCCGGCGATCCGCTCAACCTTGCGGCCGCAGTAGCGCTGCTCGTGATCGGTGAGCACCCGGAGCCGAAATCGATCGGGGTAGCGGTCGAGGACCGCCACGATGCGGTCGATGTCGACGAGGTCGATGCCGATGTCGTGGCGGCTCATGGGCGGCGCGGCGGGCGCGCTACTCGACGGTGACCGACTTGGCCAGGTTGCGCGGTTGGTCGACGTCGGTGCCGCGCGCCACGGCGATCTCGTAGGCGAGCACCTGGAGCGGCAGCACCGCGATCACCGGACTGATGGCCTCGGGGGTCTCGGGCACGTAGATCACGTCATGGGCGTACCGTTCGATGTGTTCATCGCCCTGCGTCGCGACGGCGATCACCGGCGCCGACCGGGCGCGCGCCTCAGCGACGTTGCTGACCACCTTGTCGTAGATCGCACCCTGGGTGGCAATCGCCAGCAACGGCGTCTGTGGATCGAGTAGCGCGATCGGCCCGTGCTTGAGCTCACCGGCCGCATAGCCCTCGGCGTGGACGTAGCTGAGCTCCTTCAGCTTGAGGGCGCCCTCCATGGCGATCGGGAAGCCGACGCCACGACCGATGAAGATGAAGTCGCGCACGTTGGCGAAGCGCAGGGCCAGCTTCTTGACCTGCGGCGCGACCTTGAGCGTCTCGGCGGCCAGGCGCGGCAATGTGCGCAGGGCGCGTCCAAAGGTGCGGAGCCGGCTCTCGCTGAGCGTTCCCCGGAATCGAGCCATCTGAAGCGCCAGCATCTGCAGCACGAGCACCTGGGTGACGAAGGCCTTCGTGCTGGCGACGGCGATCTCGGGGCCGGCCTGGAGGTAGCAGACCGCGTCGGCCTCGCGGGTGATCGCGCTGCCGACGACGTTGGTCACCACGACCACCATCGCACCGCGCTCGCTCGCCATCTTGAGCGGTGCGAGGGTGTCGGCGGTCTCGCCGGACTGGCTGACGCCGATGACGAGCGTTCGCGCGTCGATCGGTGGTGGGCTGTACCGCATCTCGGACCCGACCTGCATGGTGGCCGGGAGTCCGACCCAGTCCTGGATGAGGTAGGCACCGACCTGGGCGGCGTAGCTCGCCGTGCCGCACCCGACCACGTACACGCGGTCGATCGTGGCGAGACGTTCCTTGACGGCCTCGAGCTCGGGGATCGAGACCGTGCCCGTCGGATCTACCCGGCCGCGAAGGCACTCCTGGATGGCGTGCGGCTGCTCGTAGATCTCTTTGAGCGTGAAGTGGGCGAAGCCTCCCTTCTCGGCGGCCTCGATGTTCCAATGGATCTCGGTCGGGTCGCGCGCGATCTCCGACCCGTCAAGCCCGATGATCCGCGTCCCGGTCGGGGTCACGTCGGCGATGTCGCCCTCGTGGAGGATGACCACGTTCTTCGTGTGCTCGAGGATGGCGGGAACATCGCTCGCCAGGAACCCCTCCCCGTCCCCGAGACCGACGATGAGCGGAACGTTCATCCGCGCACCAACGATCCGATCGGGGTGGTCGGTGTGCATGACACCGATGGCATAGGCGCCGGTGACCTCGCCAAGCGCCGAGCGCACGGCCTCGACCAGGTCGCCGTGATACTTCGTCTCGATCAGGTGCGCGAGCACCTCGGTGTCGGTCTCCGAGCTGAATCGGTGCCCATCCCCGACCAGCCGAGCCTTGATCTCGGCGTAGTTCTCGATGATCCCGTTGTGGATCAGCGCCAGCTTGCCGGTGCAGTCGACATGCGGATGTGCGTTCGTGTCGTTCGGCTGTCCGTGCGTCGCCCAGCGGGTGTGCCCGATGCCCGGGTGGCCAGGGGGCGCATCGCCGTTCAGGTGATCGGTGAGGTTGTTGAGCTTGCCGGCCTTCTTCTCGATGAACACGGAGCCGTCGCCGGTGAGGACCGCGATGCCCGCGGAGTCGTAGCCGCGGTACTCGAGTCGGCGCAGGCCCTCGATCAGGATGGGGGCCGCGTCACGCGGCCCGACGTAGCCGACGATGCCGCACATGGATCCTCCTCGCCGATCGTCTCTCGGCGTTCAGTTCAGACGTGCCTCAGCGAGCGTTGCGAGCTCGCGGGCGATTTCCTCGATCTCGGTGAGGTCGTCCCCCTCGACCATGATCCGGATCCTGGGTTCGGTGCCTGATGGCCGTACCAGCACCCGACCGCGGCCCCCAATCCGATCGGTCGCCCGGCGGACGGCGGAGAGGAACTCCGCGTCCTCCTCCCAGTCATCCCGGCGACGGACGGCTGAGTTTATCATCACCTGCGGTAGCCGCGGAATCTGGCCGGCCAGCCGGGAGAGCGGCTCCCCCGCCTCGCGAACGGCCCGCACGAGCTCGATCGCTGTCAGCAGCCCGTCACCGGTGGTGGCCCGGTCGCTGAAGATGATGTGCCCGGACTGCTCACCCCCGATCACGGCATCCTCGCGCTCCATCGCTTCGAACACGTGCCGATCGCCGACCGGGGTCCGAACGATCCTGCCTCCCGCCTGCTGGAGGGCGCGCTCCAGCCCGCCGTTGCTCATGACGGTGGCCACCAGGACGTTGTTGCGCAGCGTGCCGGCGGCGAGGCGCTGCAGCGCGCAGATGCCCATGACGGCGTCGCCATCCACCAGCTCGCCGCGCTCGTCGATCGCGATGAGGCGATCCGCATCACCGTCGAAGGCAAAGCCGATCTCGAGCCCGGCCGCCGCCACCGTCGTGGCCAGGCGTTCGGGGTGCGTGGAACCGCATCCGGCGTTGATGTTCAGGCCGTCGGGCGCATCGAACAGAACGGTGACCTCGGCGCCAAGGGCACGGAACAGGTCCGGCGCGATTCCGCTGGCCGAACCGTTGGCGCAATCGATCCCGATCCGCAACCCGACGAATGCATCGTCGGCCGCATCGATCAGGCGCCGCCGGTACGCCCTGACCGCGGCGCGATCGACGCGCACGCGACCGAGATCCGCGTTCGGCCGCTCCCGGATCGGTGACGGGTCGGCGATGAGATCCTCCAGCTCGCCCTCGGCATCGTCGTCCGCCTTGCGACCGCTGACCACCACCTTCAGCCCGTTGTCGGGCGCTGGATTGTGGGAGGCGGAGACCATGACACCAGCGGCGAAGCTCTCACTCGTGCTGGCGTGTACGAGACATGGCGTGGTCACCACGCCGAGATCGACGACATCGGTGCCGGTCGCCGCCAGGCCCGCTGTGAGGGCGGCGCCGAGCATCTCGCCCGAACGCCGCGTGTCGCGGCCGAGCACCACGGCCCGGCTTGGCCCACCGAATCGGTGGCCGACCGCCCGACCGAGCGTGAACGCGAGGTCAGCGGTGACCTCGGTGCCCACCTCACCGCGGATGCCGTCGGTCCCGAAGCGCCCCATCTACGGTTCGGGCGTCGCGTCGGGCGCGGGCGTGGCCGGGGCCACGATGCGTACGGGCACGGCAGTCTGGCTGATGCCGACCAGCTCCACGCCTTCCGGGAGCCCGGGCGCGGTCACCGTCAGCGAGTAGCTCCCCGGTGCCAGCCCGCCGGCGTCGACGGTCGGCGTCAGATCGGCTGCCGACAGCTCGGAGAGCACCTCACCCGGTCCGCTGAGCGTGATCGACAGCTGCTCGATTCCTGGCAGGCAGGCGTTGCTGCCGGCGTTCACGCAGAGCACCCCGACCAGGAACGTCCGGCTCGAGACCGATGGCCCGATGGTGACCACGACAGTGACCTGCGGCTCGCCGTCCACGAGCTCCACGCCATCGGGGATCTCGAGCTCCGCCTCGAACTCGTCGTCCGCCGAGGCATCCTCGATGCTGAGCGGCTCGGTCACGATCTCCGGGATGTCAGCGAGCACTGCCGGCAGGCCGCGCAGGGTGACGACCTGTGGGCTGACACTGAACGCCTCGAGCGCAAAGCCGGGCGCGGGAGTGCCCTCGATGACCGGGCGCACCGGCACGGTCCGTGTCTCTTCGACCGCCTGGACATCGATGCGGACGGCGATCGTCTGCGGGTCGACCTCGATCAGGCCGACCCCGATCGGCTGGCCCTCGATGTCGACGGGCACGACGGTCACTGGCCGGTCGAAGTCGATGCCCGACGCGTCGATGTTGACGAGCGCCACGACTCGATCCACCTGTGCCACGATCGAGGCGGGGCCACGGACCTGCACCTCGTCCTCGCTCGTCTCGGGCTCCTCCACGACGAGGCCATCGGGAACGGTGCCGAGGTCCACCTCGACCGGTACCATCCGCTGGTCACGCTGGTCGATCTCGACGCGCACCGTATCGGGCTCGACCGAGAGCACCTCGATGTTCTCGTTGAGCGATCGGACCTCCACGTCGAGGACCTGCGGCGCCGGCGCATCGTCCATGTCGTACGTCGAGAGGTCCACCCGGGCAACGAACGCGGCCTCCGCCACAACGTTGCCGAGCAGCTCCTGGGCGGCTCGGTAGCGGACCTGCACGAAGCCCAGGTCACCGGTCAGCACATAGGAGTTCGCCGGCTGGTTCACCTGTTCGATGCGGACCTGGATGGTCGCCTCGTCGAAGGCGCCCGAGAAGACGATGCCCGTGTAGAGCACGGTTGCGAGCAGCACCGCGGACAGCTTGAGGTGCCAGTTTCGCAGCAGAAAGCGCATCGTCAGCGCCTCGCCGGCGGTTGGTCAGTGGCCGGCACGACGCGCGCGTCCGGATCGATCGGCGGCTCGGGGCCGTCCTCCTGCCGCCCGATGTGCCAGCGACCCTCGAGCGAGCGCCGCAGGAATGGCACGGCGCGCCGCGGCGCCTGCGGACGGATCAGGTTGAAGATCCGCCGGCGGAGCTGGTTCTCCGTCAGGTTGCGCTCGATACGCCCCCGAACGACGAGGCTGATCGACCCGGTCTCCTCGCTGACAACCACGACGACCGCGTCGGTCTGCTCGCTGATGCCGATGGCCGCGCGGTGCCGCGTCCCGTAGCGCTCACTGTCGAGCACGTTCTGGCTCAGCGGCAACAGGACCCCGGCCGAGGTGATCTTTTCGCCAGAGACGACGGCGGCCCCGTCGTGCAGTGCCGTGCCGCGATAGAAAATCGTGACCAGCAGCTCGGCGCGCAGGTCGGCGTGGATCGGCACACCGGACTCGGCCGCGAGGTCCTGGAGCCCGGTCTCACGCTCCAGGGCAATGAGCGCTCCGTGCCGCGAGCCGGCGAGGATGCGGGCCGCGCGACTGATCTCGCGTGCCACACGCTCGGCGCTGGCGACCTCCGAGCTCACGAAGAATCGATTCACTGACCCGATCCGGCCGATCTGCTCGAGCGCGCGACGCAGCTCGGGCTGGAAGACGACCACGACCGCGAAGAGCCCAGCCAGCGCAGCCGTCTCCATCAGGCTGCGAAGCAGGTCGAGTCCGAAGAGGACCGCGGCCAGATACACGAGATACAGCACCGAGAGACCGATGACGATCCGTACCGCGCGGGTGCCCCGGATGAGAATGAACAGCCAGTAGATGACGAACGCCACCAGCAGGATGTCGATGATCGACGTCCAGGTGCCGCGAAGGTAGGTGTCGAAGAATTCGCTGATCGCGTCGATCACGGTGGCGGGTACTGCACTATGTGCTGCGGCAAGGGAGGTCGATGATACCAAGAGCCCCGGCGTGGCAGCCGGGGCTCATCGGTCATCTGTTCGATTCTGTCGCGTCAGCGCTTGGTGTACTGCGGCGCCTTGCGGGCGCGCTTGAGGCCGTACTTCTTGCGCTCCTTCGCCCGCGGGTCGCGGGTCAGGAGACCGGCCTCGCGGAGCGCTCGGCGCGCATCCGGATGTGCGGCGAGCAGCGCGCGAGCGATGCCGTGGCGGATCGCGCCTGCCTGCCCGGAGACGCCACCGCCCGCGACGAGCACGCTGGCCGAGTAGCGGCCCTCGGTCTCGGTCACGCGAAACGGCAGAAGGATGGCGCCCTCGGGCGACGCTCCGCCGAAGTACTCGGTGGCGGGCTTGCCGTTGACGATGATGCTCCCGTCACCGGGGAGCAGACGGACCCGCGCGACGGCGGTCTTGCGCCTGCCGGTCCCGTAGACGTAGTTGGTGCTCACCGTTCTCCCTTCACTACAGCTCGATCGTGGTCGGCTGCTGGGCCTGGTGCGGATGCTCCGCGCCCTTGTAGACCTTCAGCTTCTTGAACATGGCTCGACCGAGCCGGTTCTGCGGCAGCATGCCCTTGACGGCACGCTCGATCACGAGCTCCGGCTTGCGCTCGAGCAAGGTGCCGAGCTTCTCCTCGCGGAGGCCGCCCGGGTAGTTCGAATGCCGGAAGTAGCTCTTCTGCTGCAGCTTGTCGCCGGTCACGCGGATCTTCGCCGCGTTGAGGACGACGACATGGTCGCCGGTGTCGAGGTGCGGCGAATAGATCGGCTTGTGCTTGCCCTCCAGGAGGGTGGCGATGCGGGTCGCCAACCGCCCGAGGGTCTGATCGGTCGCATCCACGACCCACCAGGTCCGCTCGATCTCGCTCGCCTTGACGGCGTAGGTCTTCACGTCTATGAGCTCTCCGGCTTGCCTTCGTTGTCTCCGACGGCGCCATTCCGCGCCGCAGCATGCTTGTCGCTTCGATTGTCAGCTGATCCGTAGACGATCCGCTCGAGCGTGAGCCCGTGCGGCGGCGCCGTCCGCCCGTGGAGCGCTCGACGTGGCTCCGCCAGGAGCCGATCGACCTCCTCAGGCGCCAGGCGTCCGAGCCCGGCGGCGATGAGGATCGCCACGATGCTGCGCACCATGCGCCGCAGGAAGGCGTTCGCCGTCACGCGGACCTCGACGAGGTTCCCGTGACCGGTCACGCGCACCTCGGCGAGGTGTCGCACCGTCCGGCCGTTGGCGTCGCTGCCGAGCGCCGCGTAGTCGCGGTGCCCGACCATGCGCCCCGCTGCCGCGCGCATCGCGGCAACGTCGAGCCGGTCGTCGATCTCGAGCGTCCGATGCCGTTCCAGCGGCCGCCGGGCCCCGTTCATGAGGATCCGGTAGCGGTAGACGCGCCAGCGCGCGTCACGCCGCGGATCGAAGCCCTGCGGCGCCGGCGTGAGCGCGCGCACGGTCAGGTCCGGCGGCAGGACGGCATTCAGCCGTTCCCGCACCCGCGCCAGGCCCTCCCCACGGGGAAGCCGGAACGCGGCGACCTGGCCGGTGGCGTGCACCCCGGCATCGGTTCGTCCGGCGAGGTGGACTCGCGTCCGCTCGCCGATCAGCCTGTTAAGGGCCTTCTCCAGCTCCCCCTGCACGGTCCGAGCGTTCGGCTGGACCTGCGAGCCGGCGAAGGCCGTCCCGTCGTATTCGATGACCGCCTTCACCGCTCGCTGCGCGACGGTGGTCATCGATCCGCTTCGGTTCTGTTGTGCCCGTCCTTCAGACGAGCTCGATCTGGACCATCGGCGCCGCGTCTCCCGCGCGCTGGCCGATCTTGACGATTCGAGTGAAGCCGGAGGCCCGGTCGGCGTACTTGTCCGCGATCTCGGACATCAGCTTGTCCACGATGAGGGGCTCATGCGGCATCTTGCTCACGAGCTGCCGGCGGGCGTGGAGGTCACCCCGCTTGGCCAGCGTGATCATGCCGTCCACCATGCCGCGGACCTCCTTGGCCTTCGCCTCGGTGGTCTGCACCCGCTCATAGCGAATGACCGACACCGCGAGGTTGCCGAGCATCGACAGGCGGTGGGCGTGCTGCCGGCTGAGCTTGCGCCCGGCAACGCGATGCGGCATCGGTCTAGGCCTCCCGATCCAGCTCGGCCGCCGCGGCCTCATCGAGCTCGGCCGAGGCCGGAAGATCCGACTCGTCGCTGCTCATCGAGGTGGCGTCGGGGCTGATGAAGCCACGAAGCGCGAGGCGCTCCTTGAGCTCATCCAGGCTCTTCTGGCCGAAGTTCCGCATGCGCAGGAACTCGTCATCGGAGAGGGAGAGGACCTGGCCGATCTTCGTGATGCTGTTGCGCTTGAGGCTGTTGTAGGCCCGCATCGGCAGGTCGAGCTCCTCGATCGGCGCGTCGAGCAGGTTCGCCGACGGCGCCGTCGGGACCTCCTCGCCGGTGCCGGGCACCGACGGGCGGCCGATCTCGGCGAAGCGGCCGAACTCTCGGACGAGGATGTCGGCCGCCTGGCTGAGGGCCGCCTGCGCGGTGGTGGTGCCATCGGTCTCGATCTCGAGGGTCAGCTTGTCGTAGTTCGTCATCTGGCCCACGCGGGTCTTCTCGACCTGGTAGTTCACGCGGCGAACCGGGGAGAAGATGGCGTCCACCGGGATGACACCGATCGGCATCTCCTCGGTGTGCTCGGCGGGCTGGTACCCGACACCGGTCTCGACGGTCAGGTCCATCTCGATCGACCCCGAGTCCGAGTCGAGGGTGAGCAGCACGAGCTCGGGATTGACGATCTCGACGTCCGCCGACTCGCCGATGTCGGCCGCGGTGACCGGGCCGGCGCCGCGTTTGACGAGCTTGAGTGTCAGCGCGTGGCGCGCGAACGACCGGAGCCGGAGCTTCTTGACGTTCAGGACGATCTGGGTGACATCCTCCTTGACGTTCTCCAGCGTGCTGAACTCGTGAAAGACGCCATGGATCTGGATGCTGGTGACGGCGGCCCCCTCCAGCGAGCTGAGCAGGACGCGGCGCAGGGAGTTGCCCAGCGTGACGCCATACCCTTCCTGGAGCGGGGTCACCTCGAAGCGAGACAGGTTCCCCTCCGCGTGCACCTCGTCGATGTGCGGATCGGGGGCCTGCTGTTGCTGCTGCGGGGTCTCGAGTTCGATCATGAGTGAAAGGTGACTCCTAGCGCGAGTAGTACTCGACGACGAGCTGCTCGTTGAACTCGAGCGGCATCTGCTCGCGCGCCGGTTCGGCGAGGACGGTGCCCGACAGCTTGGCCGGGTCGACGCTCACCCATTCGGGGATCTGGGCCGACTTGATCGTCTCGCCCGCGGTCTTGAAGAACTCGCGACCGCGGCGGCTGTCACGGACCTCGATGCGATCGCCGACCTTGGTCCCGAAGCTCGGAACATTGGTCGGGCGGCCGTTGACCGCGAAGTGGCCATGCGTGACCAGCTGGCGCGCCTGCGCGCGGCTCGAGGCGAAGCCCATGCGGTAGACGACGTTGTCGAGGCGCATCTCGAGCATGCGGAGCAGAGCCTCGCCCGTCATCCCCTTGCTCGCGGATGCCTTCTCGAAGTAGTTGCGGAACTGGCGCTCCAGCACCGAGTAGCTCTTGCGCACCTTCTGCTTCTCGCGCAGCTGGAGGCCGTACTCGCTCACCTTGCGGCGACGCATGGTGTTCATGCCCGGCGGCGTGCTGCGGCGCTCGAAGGCGCACTTGCGGCTGTAGCAGCGGCTGCCCTTGAGGAAGAGCTTGAGGCCCTCTCGGCGGCAGATGCGGCAGACCGCGTCGGTATATCGTGCCATCAGACTCCCCTCAGACCCGGCGCCGCTTCGGCGGGCGGCAGCCGTTGTGCGGGATCGGGGTCACGTCGGTGATCGCGGTCACCTCGAGGCCGGCAGCCTGGAGCGAGCGGATCGCCTGCTCGCGCCCGCCGCCGGGGCCCTTCACGAAGACCTCGATCTGGCGCATGCCGTGCTCCATCGCGCGCTTCGCGGCGCCATCGGCCGTCTGCGCGGCGGCGAACGGCGTGCTCTTCCGCGAGCCCTTGAAGCCGACCAGGCCGGCGCTGCCCCAGCTGATGACGTTCCCGGTCGTGTCCGTGATGGTCACGATCGTGTTGTTGAACGTCGACTGGATATGCGCGTGCCCGACCGGCACATTCTTTCGCTCGCGCTTCTTCCCGCGCTGAGCGCGCTTACGCTCTGCCATGGAACTCCCGTATTACTTCTTGCGGCGGACGCCGACCGTCTTCTTCGCCCCTCGGCGCTGCCGCGCGTTCGTCTTCGTACGCTGCCCGCGGACCGGCAGATTCCGTCGATGGCGAAGGCCCCGGTAGGAGCCGATCTCCATCAGACGCTTGATGTTCATGCTGACCTCGCGACGGAGGTCGCCCTCGACCTTGAACTGGCGGTCGACGACTTCGCGGAGGCGGTTGACCTCCTCCTCGGTCAGGTCGCGGACGCGCGTGTCCGGGGACACGTTCGCCACGCCGATGACCTTCGCGGCCGAGGTCGGGCCGATGCCGTGGATGTAGGTGAGGCTGATGATCACCCGCTTCTCGCGGGGGATATCGACGCCGGCAATACGAGCCACTTCTCTCCTACCCCTGCCGCTGCTTGTGCTTGGGAATGACGCAGATGACCATCACCACGCCGGAACGCTTGATTACCTTGCAGCGCTCGCAGCGGGGCTTCACGGACGCAGAAACCTTCATCTCATCCTGTACGTGATGCGACCCCGGGTGAGGTCATAGGGACTGAGCTCGACGCGGACGGTGTCACCGGGCAGGATGCGGATGAAGTTCTGGCGCAGCTTCCCGGAGATGTGGGCGAGCACCTCGTGCCCGTTCTCCAGGCGCACCTTGAACATCGCGTTCGGAAGCGGAAGAATCACTTCTCCCTCGACCTCGATGGCATCCTTCTTCGGCAAGCGACACGCACCCTCGTTTCAGCTTCGAATCAATGGAATGGGATTGACACACGGAAAGGCCGCCGCACAGGGCGACCCACGGAACGGAGAGTATACCCCGACCGCCTTGAACGTACAAGGCAGCCTCATGAGCGCACCGTGAGCACATCGGGACCCTGCTCGGTCACCGCGATCGTGTTCTCGAAGTGGGCCGACAGCGCCCCGTCGGCGGTGCGGACGGTCCATCCGTCGTCGTCGACCTCGACGTCGTCGCCGCCGAGGTTGAACATCGGCTCGATCGCGAAGCACATCCCCGCCTCGATCCGCATCCCGGACCCCGGCCGGCCGTAGTTGGGAACCTGCGGGTCCTCGTGCATGGCCTGGCCGATGCCATGGCCGACGAACGGACGGACGATCCCGTAACCGAACTCGTGGGCCACCGACTCGATGGCGTGCCCGATGTCGCCGAGATGATTGCCGGGGCGCGCGGCGGCGATGCCGGCCTCCATCCCCCGCCTCGTCGCATCGATGAGCTGACGCACCTCCGGCGAGACGTCGCCGATCGTCCAGGTGCGCGCACAGTCGGCGTGCCACCCGTCGACGATGCAGCCGATGTCGATGCTCACGACGTCACCCTCGTTCAGGCGACGGCGCGGCGAAGGAATGCCGTGGACGACCTCGTCGTTGACGCTGGCGCAGATCACGCCGGGGAACGGCGGGTTGCTCCCGTAGCCCTTGAACGAGCTGACGGCACCTGCGTCGCGGATCATGCGTGCCGCGATCTGGTCGAGCTCGCCCGTCGTGACCCCGGGGCGCAGCTCGGCCTCGAGGACGTCGAGGATGCGGGCCAGGATCTGGCCGGCCGCCCGCATGGTGGCGATCTCGGTGGCCCGCTTGATGGTGACCACCCCGGTTCGCTGCGAGGCGGCTCATCGGCCTGCCGACCTCGCGAACGCTGGCGCGGATCGCATCGGTCACCGCCTCGATCGGCTGCGTGCCGTCCAGGTGGTCGACGATGCCCGCTTCGCTCGTAATGCGCCACGACCTCGAGCATCGGCGGCACCTGCCGCTCCAGGCGGGCGCGGACCACCTCGGGGCGGTCATCGTCCCGCTGGCGGAGCGGCGTCCCGTCGCGGTCGCAGATGCCCGACACGCGTGGCGGGTCGGAGTCCTCGTGGTACGGCGTGCCGCACTGCGGGCAGACCCAGCGGCCGGCGACGCGGCGGACGAGCGCCTCGAACGGCACCTCGATCGAGATCACCCGGCGGATGCGCTCGCCCTGGCGGGCCAGCGTCTCGTCGAGCGCCTCGGCCTGTCCGACGGTGCGCGGGAAGCCGTCGAGGATGGCCCCGCGCGACGCGATCGGCTTGGCGAGCTCATCCATGAACATCCCGATGGTGATCTCGTCCGGAACGAGCTCGCCGCGCTCCATGTAGCCCCGTGCCTGCTCGCCGAGATCGGTGCCGGCGGCCATGGCGGCGCGGAACAGGTTGCCGGACGCGAGGTGCGGCAGGCCGAACTCATCGGGACAGGATGGCGGCCTGCGTCCCCTTCCCCGCGCCGACCGCGCCGACGAGCAGCAGGATCAGCCGATCATCGTCGCCCGGCCTGCCGGAGGCAGCATCGGTCAACGGATGAAGCCCTCGTAGTGGCGCATCATCATCTGCGCCTCGAGCTGCTTCATCGTCTCGACCACGACGCTGACCATGATGAGGATGCTCGTCCCGCCCAGCTGCAGGCTGTTCGTGCCCGGGATGATGGCGGTCACGATGAACGGCAGGACGGCGATGGTGCCCAGGAACAGGGCGCCGCCGAGCGTGATCCGGTTCGTCACGCGGCCGAGGAACTCCTCGGTCGGCTTGCCGGGACGGATGCCCGGGATGAACCCGCCGTTCTTGCGCAGGTAGTCCGCCGTCTGGTCCGGACGGAACTGGAAGGCGGTGTAGAAGTAGGTGAAGAACACGACCAGCAGGAAGTAGAGCGTCCCGTACAGCGGGATGTTCGACTGTCCATCGAGGTTCGTGCTGATGAAGGTGGCGACGCTCCGCACCCAGTCGATCTCGCTGCTGAGGAAGTAGCTGGCGATCTGGGCGGGGAACAGCAGGATGCTGATCGCGAAGATGATCGGGATGACGCCGGCCATCGTCACCTTGAGCGGCAGGTACTGGGTCTGGCCCTGGTACATGCGACGTCCACGGACGCGGCTGGCGTACTGGACCGGGATGCGGCGCTGGCCCTCGTTGATGAAGACGACGGCGGCGACCACCACGATCGCGACGATGATGAACGGAATGAGCCGCGTGAACGAGTCGGGACCGGAGAGGATCGGGCCCGATCTGGAGCGGCACGCTGCCCACGATGCCGGCGAAGATGATGAAGCTGATGCCGTTGCCCAGCCCCTTCTCGCTGATCAGCTCGCCGAGCCACATCAGGAGGATCGTCCCGGCGGTGAAGCTCAGCAGCAGGCTGAGCGTCTCGATGCTGAACAGCGGGTTGGCCGGGATGACGCCGTTCGCGCTGAGCAGAACGCTGATGCCGTAGCCCTGCGCGAAGGCGAGCGGCACGGTCAGCATGCGGGTGTACTGGTTCAGCTTGTTGCGCCCGTACTCACCCTCCCGGCTCAGCTCCTCGAGCGACGGGATCACGCCGCGCATCAGCTGCATGATGATGCTCGAGTTGATGTAGGGGTTCACGCCGAGACCGATGATCGAGGCGGCCGCCAGGCCGCCGCCCGAGAAGATGTTCAGGATCCCGAGCAACGGGTTGTTGGTGAACAGGTCGGTCAGGGCCGCCGTGTTCACGTTCGGAACCGGAACGTTCGTCAGCGCACGGAAGATCAGCAGGATCCCGAGCGTGAAGAGAAGCTTCCGCCGGATGTCCGGCGCGCGGAAGGCGGCGACGACCGTCTCGATCAAGGTCTATGACTCGCTTTCGCTCTGGTCCGTGTCGCCGGCAGCCTCGGTCGGCGCATCTGGGGCCGGCTCGTCAGCGGTCTGCGCGGGGCCGGCCGCCCGGGCCTCCTCGGCCTCGGCCTCGGCCGCGGCCGCGGCGGCCTTCTGCTTCTTCGTCGGCTCGGCGGCGGCAGGGGCGGCGTCGCCGCCGGCATCCACGCGCGCCGCTCGCTCGATCGCAACGCGGCGTCGTGCCGATCGCTTGCCCTCCGGCTTGGCCGGGCGCTCGTCGATCGGGGCGTTGTCCGGCCAGCTCAGGAGCTGGACGGTGCTGCCCGCGGCCTCGAGCTTCTCTCGCGCGGTCTTGCTGAAGCCGTGCGCATGCACGGTGACGCCCTTCGGGGCATCGCCGGCGCCGAGGATCTTGACCGGCAGCTTCGTGTCGCGGATCAGCCCATCGTGCGCGAGCACGTCGGGGGTCACGAGCGTGCCCTTCTCCACCTCGGCCAGCCGGCCCAGGTTGAGCGGCGCGTACGCGACGCGGAAGCGGTTCTTGAAGCCGTGCAGCTTCGGGGTCCGGACGTGGAGCGGCGTCTGGCCGCCCTCGAACCAGGCGGGGATGTTCCCGCCGGCGCGAGCCTTCTGGCCCTTCGTGCCGCGCCCCGCCGTCTTGCCACGGCCGGAGCCGTGGCCGCGGCCGACCCGACGGGACGGCTTGCGCGACCCGGGGGCCGGGTGCAGGTCGTGGAGCTTCACTTGGATTCCTCTTCCTTCGCGGGAGCCGCCGTGCCGCCCGCCGGCTCCTCGACCTCGAGGAGGAAGGCGACCCGGCGCAGCATGCCGCGGTTCTCAGGGGTGTCGGCGATCTCCACGCTCTGGTGGAGCCGATGGAGGCCGAGGGCCCGGATCGTGCCGCGCGCGGCGGCATTGTGGCCGATCGTCGAGCGGACCCAGGTGACCTTCAGCGCCGGGGCGGACGTGCTCATGGGCTCAGCGGCCACGTCCACCTCCCGGGCCGGAGTTCATCGGCTCGCGCCGCTCCGGGATCTCGTGCGGCGTGCGGGCCAGCTCGGCGCCGCGCTTGCCGAGCAGCTGCTCGGCGGTGCGCCCGCGCAGGGCGGCGATCGCATCGGCCGAGCGCAGGCTCGCCAGGCACTCGATCGTGGCACGCACGACGTTGATCGGGTTCGTCGACCCGGACGCCTTGCTCAGCAGGTCGCGGATCCCGGCCGCCTCGACGACGGAGCGCACCGAGCCGCCGGCGATGACGCCGGTACCGGCGCTGGCCGGCTTCAGCATGACCTTCGACGCGCCGAAGTGCCGATGCACCTCGTGCGGGATGGTCGAGCCGACGAGCGGCACCTTGATCAGGTGCTTCTTCGCGTCCTCGACGCCCTTGCGGATCGCCTCGGGCACCTCGCCGGCCTTGCCGATGCCGGCGCCGACCATGCCGTTGCCGTCGCCGACGACGACCACCGCGCTGAAGCTGAAGCGACGTCCGCCCTGGACGACCTTCGCGACGCGGTTGATCTGGACGACCTTCTCTTCCAGGTTGAGCTTGGACGCATCGATGCGTGCCATGCGGTTGACTCCTCTCGCTCTACAGGTTGAGGCCGCCCTCGCGGGCGCCCTCGGCGAGCGAGCGGACCCGCCCGTGGTACTGGTATCCGCCCCGGTCGAGCACGACCGAGCTCACGCCCGCGGCCTTCGCCCGCTCGGCGACGGCCTTGCCGACGGCGCGCGCCGTATCGACCGGGCTCGCCCGAGGCGAGATCGGCCTCCTGGCTCGATGCGGCGGCCAGCGTGTGGCCGGTGGTGTCGTCGATCACCTGGGCGTAGATGTTCTTCGCGCTGCGGAAGACCGACAGGCGCGGGCGCTCGGCGCTGCCGCTGATGCGGAGGCGCAGTCGCTCGTGGCGCTTGCGACGCAGGGCGTCGCGTGAAGGATTCGTCATCGTCGTCCTCAGCCTCCGACCTTGCCGGCCTTGCCGGCCTTGCGGAGGATCTGCTCGCCCGCGTACTGATGCCCTTGCCCTTGTATGGCTCGGGCTTGCGCTGCGAGCGGATGTAGGCGGCCACCTGGCCGACCAGCTCCTTGTCGGCGCCGAACACGCGCGAGCCGGGTCGGAGTCTCCACGCGGAACTCGATGCCGGCGGGCGGATCGACCTCGACCGGGTGCGAGTAGCCCAGCGCAAGCACCAGCTTGGTGCCCTGGAGCTGCGCGCGGTAGCCGACGCCGTTGATCTCGAGGTTCTTCGTGAACCCGGTGGCGACGCCGGTGACCATGTTGTTGACGAGGGTCCGGGTCAGGCCGTGCAGCGCGCGGTGACGCGGCTCGTCGGTGGGGCGGACCACGCGCAGCGTGCCGTCCTCGCGCTCGAGCGTCATCTCCGGGTGGATGGTCGCGCTCCAGCGTGCCGAGCGGACCCTTCACGCGCAGGTGCGAGCCCTCCTGGGTGACCTCCACTCCGTCAGGGAGCGGAATCGGCATGCGTCCGATTCGTGACATGCGTTCGCTCCTTACCAGACGTAGCAGAGGACCTCGCCGCCGAGATTCTGCTTCCGGGCTTCGTTGCCGGTCATGATCCCGTGGGAGGTGGACAGGATGGCGACACCGAGGCCGCCGAGCACGCGCGGGATCTCGGTCTTGCGCGCGTAGACGCGCAGGCCCGGCTTGCTGATGCGCTTGAGGCCGGTGACGACCGGCGTGCGGCCCTCCACGTACTTGAGGCGCAGCACGAGCTGGTCCTGCACGGATTCGGGGTCATTGCGCGTCTCGTACGCGTCGATGAAGCCCTCGTCGGCCAGGATGCGCGCGATCTCGCGCTTCACCCGGGACGAAGGCAGGGTCAGCTCCCGGTGACGCGCGACGCTGGCGTTGCGGATGCGCGTCAGCATGTCGGCGATCGGATCGGTCACGTTCATGTGGTCTTCGTTCGTCTCCTCGGCGGCGGTTCGCTCCCGGCGTGATCGGGTGGCGCCTGCCGCTGATGGTGGCCGCTCGCCGGCGGCCGTGGTCGGTGAGCTGCTACCAGCTCGACTTCGTCACTCCCGGCAGCTGGCCCAGCAGGGCACGCTCCCGGAAGCAGATGCGGCACATCGCGAAGCGGCGCATGTAGCGCGCGCGGTCGACCGCACACCTGGCAGCGGTTGTGCTGCCGCACGCCGAAGCGCGGGGTGCGCCGGGCCTTCGCGATACTCGACTTCTTCGCCACGTGGTGCTCCTCAGTTGCTCTGGAACGGCATGCCGAGGAGCTCGAGGAGCTTGCGCCCCTCCTCGTCGGTCTTCGCCGTCGTCACGATGCTGATCTCGAGCCCGCGAAGGCGATCGATCTTGTCGTAGTCGATCTCCGGGTACACGAGCTGCTCGCGCAGGCCGAGGCTGAAGTTGCCGCGCCCGTCGAACGAGCGGGTCGGGATGCCGCGGAAGTCGCGGATCCGCGGCAGCGCGAGCGCCATGGTGCGCTCCAGGAAGTCGTACATCCGCTGACCGCGCAGCGTCACCTTCGCGCCGATCGGCATGCCGGTGCGCAGGCGGAACTGGGCGATGCTTCGCTTGGCGCGGGTCACGATCGGCTTCTGGCCGGTGATCGTCGTCAGGTCCCCGCACCGCGGCGTCGAGCGCCTTGGCGTTGGCGATCGCCTCGCCGAGGCCGATGTTGACCACGACCTTCTCGACGCGCGGGATCTGCATCGAGTTCGCATACGCGAACTCGCGCTGCAGGGCGGGCACGATCTCGTCGTGGTAGCGCTGGCGCAGGCCGTGGTACGACGGCTTCGTGAACGACCCGTTGGTGCCGTTCGCCTTCGCCGCCGGCGTTGCGGCCGCCTTCCCCTCGCTCGCCTTCGCGGCCTTCGGCTTCGCCGCCGATGCCGCGCGGGTGCGGGTCGTCTTGCTTCTCCGGCGCTCACTTGCTGGTCACCTCGATCTGCTCGCCGCAGCGCTTGCAGACGCGCGTCCGCTGGCCCTGCTCGCCCTCGAGCCTGCCGTGGGCGATCCGGGTCGGCTGGTCGCAGCGCGGGCAGACCACCTGCACGTTGCTGACGTGGAGCGGGCACCGGGCAGGTCGATGATGCCGGCCGTCTGCGTGCGCGACCGGGCGCGCGTGTGGCGCTTGGCCATGTTGATCCCGGGGATCACCACGCCGAAGCCGCGCTTCGTCTTCTCGACGCGCTCGACGGTGCCGCGCTTGCCGCGGTCCTTGCCGGCCAGCACGAGGACGGTGTCACCCCTTCTGACGTTCATCTAGAGCACCTCCGGGGCGAGCGAGACGATCTTCATGTAGTTGCGCTCGCGCAGCTCGCGGGCCACCGGCCCGAAGATGCGCGTGCCGCGCGGGCTGCCCTGGGGCGTGATCAGCACAGCGGCGTTCTCGTCGAAGCGGATGTGGCTGCCGTCGCTGCGGCCGTACTCCTTCGTGGTTCGCACCACGACGGCGCGCACGACGTCGCCCTTCTTCACGCCCGAGTTCGGGAGTGCCTGCTTCACGGCGGCACACGATGACGTCGCCGACCTCGGCGGTGTCGCTCGTGGAGCGGCCGATGACCGAGATGCACTCGACGACCCGCGCGCCGGAGTTGTCGGCCACGCGCAGCCTGCTGTACTTCTGGATCATGCGCCGTCCGTCCCGTCGACCAGCTCCTCGTGGGAGCCGCGCGCCACGATCTCGACGACCGTCCAGCGCTTCTCGCGAGAGAGCGGACGGCTCTCCTCGATGCGCACCGTGTCGCCGACCTTGCGCGCTGTTGTCCTGGTCATGCGCCTTGAACTTGCTGCTCAGCCGGACCACCCGCTTGTAGATCGGGTGGCGGCGGAGCCGCTCGACGCTGACGCACGACGGTCTTGTCCATCTTGTCGGACACGACGCGTCCGGTCTTGCTTCTTCGCTTGCCCTGCATCAGCTGGCCTTCTCTGCGTCAGCGTTCGCGGTCTCGGCCGCGCGCTGGCGCTCTGTCATCACGGTCAGGATGCGGGCGATCCGCTTGCGGGTCGCCGGCAGCCTGCTGTAGTTGCTCTCCTGTCGCGTCGCGAGGTCGAAGCGGACCTTCCACAGCTCCTGCTTCGCGTCTCGCAGCGCACCCTCCAGGTCCTTGTCCGAGAGGGCTCGGACCTCACTGATGTCCATGATCGAGGCCCTCCTTGAGGACGAACTTCGTGCTGATCGGGAGCTTGTGACCGGCAAGGCGCATCGCCTCGCGTGCGATCGGCTCCGGCACGCCGGACATCTCGAACATCACCCGTCCGGGCTTGACGACCGCGACCCAGTGGTCCGGTGCGCCCTTGCCCGAGCCCATCCGGACCTCGGCCGGCTTCTTGGTGACCGGCTTGTCCGGGAAGACCCGGATCCAGACGCGGCCACCACGCTTGATATGGTGGGTCATCGCGCGTCGAGCGGCCTCGATCTGACGGCTGGTCAGCCAGCAGACCTCCTCCGCCATCAGGCCGTAGTCGCCGAAGCTGACCGCGGTGCCGCCCTTCGCCAGGCCCGCGCGGCGTCCGCGCTGGACCTTGCGGTGCTTGACCCGCTTTGGCATCAACATCGTCAGGACTCCTTGGCCGCATCGTCCGCGGCGTCGGCGGTGGGCTCGGCTGGCCCATCGGCGGCGGTCGCCTCGGGCGTCTCCGCCGCGGCGCTCTCCGCGGCTTCGGTCTTGGCGACCTCGGCGGTCGGGGTCGTCGGCTCCGCCTCGGTGGCCTCGCTGGCCTCGGGTGCCGGGGTCTCCACCGCGGGCATCGACGGTCTCGGCGGCGGTCGCCTCGGTCACCGGGGTCTCGGCGGCAGTGGCCTCGGCGGCGGTCGCCTCGGTCGCCTGGGACTGCGGCGCGCGTCCGACGTCGCGTCGCCGGCGCGGCCGGCGTGGCCGGCGTGGCCGGCGCCGCGGCGCGGCTCCGGGTTCCACCGGCAGCGCCGCGCCGCGGGGCGCGCGGCTCGGTTCGGGCGCTGCCCGGACGCTCGCCGAGCTGCTCACCGCGGTAGACCCACGCCTTGACGCCGATGCGTCCGTAGGTCGTGTGCGCGTGCACGACGCCGTAGCTGATGTCGGCGCGCAGCGTACCCAGGGGGATGCGACCCTCCTTGTCCCACTCGGTGCGGGACATCTCGGCGCCGCCAAGACGGCCGGAGACCTGGATCTTCACGCCCTTGGCGCCGGCCTTGATGGTGCGCTGGATCGACTGCTTGATCGCCTTGCGGAAGGCGATGCGCCGCTCCAGCTGACCGGCCACGTTCTGGGCCAGGAGCATGCCGTCCAGTTCGGGCTGGAGGATCTCCTTGATCTCGAGCTTGACCTTCTTGTCGGTCAGCTTGCCGATGTTCGTTCGCAGCGCCTCGACGTTCGCGCCACCCTTGCCGATGACGATGCCCGGCTTGGCGGTGTGGACGGTGACCGTCACGTGGTTGATGCCGCGCTCGATCTCGACCTGGCTGACGCTCGCGTTCGACAGCTGTCGTGCGACCAGCTCCCGGATCCGCATGTCCTCCTGGAGCAGCGTCGCGTAGTCGCGGTCCGCGTACCACTTCGCCAGCCAGGGCTTGATGATGCCGATCCGGAAGCCGTAGGGATGGACCTTGTGTCCCAACTTACGACTCCTCTCGGTCAGCCACGGCGACGGTGATGTGGCTGGTTCGCTTCAGGACCTGGAAGTACCTGCCCTGCGCGCGCGGTCGTCCGCGCTTCAGGGTCGGGCCCTCATCGGCGACCGCGCTCACCACGCGCAGCTCATCGGCCGACAGGTTGTAGTTGTTCTCGGCATTGGCGGTGGCGCTCTTCAGCACCTTCGCCACGTCCTTCGCCGCCGCGTTCGGCAGGAAGCGCAGGATGGCCGCGGCCTCCTCGACCGGCTTGCCGGCGATGAGGTTCGTCACCAGCCGCACCTTGCGGGGGCTGATGCGGATGTACTTGGCGGTCGCGGTTACTCGCATCGACATTCCTACTTCAGCGACGACGAGCGCTCGGTGGCCCGCCCCGTGTGCCCGCGGTAGGTGCGGGTCGGCGCGAACTCGCCGAGCCGATGCCCGACCATGTTCTCGGAGACGAAGACGGGCACGTGACGACGGCCATCGTGGACGGCGATCGTGTGACCGATCATCTGCGGAAAGATCACGCTCGCGCGCGACCAGGTCTTGAGGACCTTGCGCTCGTTGCGCTTGTTCATGTCATCGATGCGGCCGAGCAGGCGCGCGTCGACGAATGGTCCCTTCTTGACGGAACGACTCATCTATCGGCTCCTAACCCCGTCCGTACCGACGGCGGACGATCAGCTTGCTGCTCTGGTTCTTCTTGACGCGGGTGCGCAGGCCCATGGCCGGCTTGCCCCACTTGGTCTTGGGCGGCATGCCGGTCGGCTGCTTGCCCTCGCCACCACCGTGCGGGTGGTCGCGGGGGTTCATCGCCGATCCGCGCACGGTCGGGCGCTTGCCCATGTGCCGGGCGCGGCCCGCCTTGCCGATCTTCTGGTTCTCGTGATCCAGGTTGCTCACCTGGCCGACGGTCGCCATGCACTCGATGCGCACCCGGCGCACCTCGCCCGACGGCAGCCGAAGGGTGGCGAAGTCGCCCTCCTTGGCGAGCAGCTGGGCGCTGCTGCCGGCGCTGCGGACGATCTGGCCGCCGCGGCCGGCGACGAGCTCGATGTTGTGGACCTGCGTGCCGAGCGGCATGCGGGAAAGCGGCAGGGCGTTCCCGTTGCGTGCCTCGACATCCGGCCCGGAGACGACCACGTCACCCACACCAAGGCCGTGCGGCAGGAGCATGTAGCGCTTGTCGCCGTCGGCGTAGTGCAGCAGGCCGATGCGAGCGGACCGGTTCGGGTCGTACTCGACGGTGGCGATCTTCGCCGGCACGCCGTACTTGTCCCGCTTCCAGTCGATGACGCGGTACAGCCGCTTGTGCCCCGAGCCCTGGTGGCGAACGGTCAGCTTGCCCTGGCTGTTGCGCCCCGCGCGTCGCACGAGCTTCTCGGTGAGCGGCTTGTGCGGCGTGTCCTTGGTGATCTCCTCGAACGTCGACCGGGTCATCTGGCGAAGGCCCGGCGAGGTCGGTCGGTAGTTGCGAAGTGGCATGATCAGACGGCCTCGAACAGTTCGATCTTGTCGCCCGGCGCGATCGACACGATGGCCTTCTTCCAGCCGGGAACCGTTCCCATCGTTCGGCGACCGCGTCGCTTCTGCTTCGAACGGACGCTGACGATCCGCACGTCGAGGACCGTGACCTTGAACTCGGCCTCGACGGCCGCCTTGATGAGGAACTTGTTGGCGTGTCGCGCGACCGCGAACGTGTAGTTGTTGCGCTCGGTCTCGAGCGTGCTCTTCTCGCTGATGACGGGCCGCAGGAGCACGTCGTGCACGTTCGTCGCGGTCACGCGTACACCTCCTGTGCCCGGTCGAGCGCCTCGCGGGTGAAGACGACCGTATCGGCCTCGAGCAGGTCGACCACGTTGAGGCTGTCGGCCAGCAGCACGCGCACCTCGCGGAGGTTGCGGCAGGAGAGCTCGACCTTCTCGTCGCGCTTCGGCAGCACCAGGAGCACCTTGCCCTCGGCGTTCCATCCGGCGAGGCGGGCGAGCATCGTGCGGGTCTTCACCTCGTCGATGTCGAAGCCCTCGACCACCCGGAGGGCGCCATCGGCCTGCTTCGCGGTCAGGACCCCGCTCAGGGCGCTGCGTCGCATCTTCGAGGGCAGCCGCTGCTCGTAGCTTCGCGGGTGCGGACCGAAGACCACGCCGCCGCCCTTCCAGTGGGGGGCGGTCTTCGTGCCCTGTCGGGCACGTCCGGTCCCCTTCTGGCGCCAGGGCTTCTTGCCGCCGCCGTTGACCTCGCCACGCGTCAGCGTGTTCGCGGTGCCGATGCGGCGACCGGCCATCTGCCGGAGCACGGCCTGGTGAATGAGCGCCTCGTTGACCGGTGCCGCGAAGAGCGACTCGGCAAGGTCGACCTTGCCGCCGTCCTTCCCGTCGGCCGTGAGGATCGTTGTGGATGGCATCGTCACTTCGCCTTCTGCACGAGCAGCAGGCCGTTGCGCGCGCCCGGGACCGCACCCTTGACCAGGATGAGGTTCCGCTCGGCGTCGATCTTCACGACCTTGAGCTTCTTGACCGTCACGCGCTCGTTGCCCATGTGGCCCGCCATGCGTGTGCCCTTCCAGACCCGGCCCGGATAGGTGCCGGCCCCGATGGAGCCCGGCGCGCGATGGTGGTCCGACCCGTGGGTCTTCGGACCGCGCTTGAAGTTGTGGCGTTCGATGACGCCGGTGAATCCGTGACCCTTGCTCACGCCCGTCACGTCCACCAGCTCACCCGCCTCGAACAGCTCGACGCTGATCTGCTGCCCGACCTCGTACTCGTCGGTCCCGTCGAGCCGGAACTCTCGGACGTGCTTCGGGCGCTGGAGATCCTTGTCGAGATGCTTGAACTGGCCGGCGACCGGCTTCGTCGAGCGGCGCGCGACACCGGCACCGAGCTGCAGGGCGGCGTAGCCGTCCTGGTCATCGGTGCGGAGGCGCGTGACGGTGTTCGGGGTAGCCTCGATGACGCTCACCGGGACGACGCTTCCGTCGTCGCCGAAGATGCGCATCATCCCCAGCTTCCTTCCGATCAATCCTGCCGGCACTTGTGGTGGTTCCCTCTCTGATGGCGGAACGACCTCGCGGCGAGCCCTGCGGCCCGCCCGAGGCAGTTCACATCTTGATCTCGATATCGACGCCGGCCGCGAGCGACAGCCGCATCAGCGCATCGACCGTCTTCGCCGACGGATCGATGATGTCGATGAGGCGCTTGTGCGTCCGGATCTCGAACTGCTCCCGACCGTCCTTGTGGACGAACGGGCCGCGAATGACGGTGTACTTCTCGATCCGGGTCGGCAGCGGGACCGGGCCGGCGACGTCGGCGCCGGTCCGCTGCGCGGTCTCCACGATCTGCTCGGCCGACTGGTCGAGCAGCTTGTGGTCGTACGCCTTCAGCCGGATGCGGATGCGCTGCTTGGCCATGATGGCTAGCCGACGACCTCGGTGATGACGCCCGCGCCGACGGTGTGCCCGCCCTCGCGAATCGCGAAGCGCTGACCCTGCTCGATCGCGATCGGGGTGATCAGCTCGACGTCGATGTTGACGTTGTCACCGGGCATGATCATCTCGACGCCCGCGGGCAGGATGATCGCACCGGTCACGTCGGTCGTCCGCAGGTAGAACTGCGGCCGGTATCCGGCGTAGAACGGCGTGTGGCGGCCACCCTCCTCCTTGGAGAGGACGAGGACCTCGGCCTTGAACTTCGTGCCCGGCTTCACGCTGCCCGGCTTGGCGAGCACCTGGCCGCGCTCGAGCTCGTCGCGCTCGATACCGCGGAGGAGGAGCCCGACGTTGTCGCCGGCCTGACCCTGATCGAGGGTCTTCTTGAACATCTCGACGCCGGTGACCACCAGCTGGCGGGCCTTGTCATGGATGCCGACCAGCTCGACGGTGTCGCCGGTGTTGACGATGCCGCGCTCGATGCGACCGGTCGCGACCGTACCGCGACCCTTGATGCCGAAGACATCCTCGATCGGCATAAGGAACGGCTTCTCGGTCTCGCGCGCCGGGGTCGGGATATACGAGTCGACCGCGTCCATCAGCTCCTTGATGGAGGTGTAGTCCTCGCTTTCCGGATCGTCGCTGGACGACTCGAGGGCCTTGAGGGCCGATCCGCGGATGACCGGGATGTCGTCGCCCGGGAACTCGTACTTGGTGAGGAGCTCGCGCACCTCCATCTCGACGAGGTCGACGAGCATCTCGTCGTCGACCATGTCCACCTTGTTCAGGTAGACGACCAGCGACGGGACCTCCACCTGGCGGGCCAGGAGGATGTGCTCACGCGTCTGGGGCATCGGACCGTCGGCGGCGGACACGACCAGGATCGCGCCGTCCATCTGGGCGGCACCGGTGATCATGTTCTTGATGTAGTCCGCGTGACCGGGGCAGTCGACGTGCGCGTAGTGACGGTTGGCCGTCTGATACTCGACGTGGCTGATCGCGATCGTGATGCCGCGCTGACGCTCCTCGGGAGCGTTGTCGATCTGGTCGAACGCGCGGAAATCAGCCCCGCCCGAGAGGGCCAGGAACTTGGTGATCGCTGCGGTCAGCGTCGTCTTGCCGTGGTCGACGTGACCGATCGTGCCGACGTTGACGTGCGGCTTGCTGCGGTCGAACTTCTGCTTGGCCATGTTGGTCCTTCGTCGCTCCTTATCGGTCCGTGTTAGCTCTTGGACTTTGCAATCAGCTCGGTGGCGAGACTGGCGGGGACTTCCGCGTAGTGGCTGAACTCCATCGAGTAGGCGGCGCGGCCCTGGGTCATGCTCCGCAGCTCGGTGGCGTAGCCGAACATCTCGGCCAGGGGGACGTGTGCCCGGATCACGCGGCTGGTGCCGCGCTCGTCGAGCCCGTCGATCTGGCCGCGCTTGGCGTTGAGGTTGCCGATGACGTCCCCCATGAAGTCCTCGGGCGTCGTGACCTCCACCTTCATCACCGGCTCGAGGATGGCCGGGTCGCCCTTGGCGACACCGTCCTTGGCGGCCATCGACCCGGCGATCTTCATCGCCATCTCGGACGAGTCGACCTCGTGGTACGAGCCGTCGATCAGGGTGGCCTTGACGTCGATGACCGGGAACCCGGCCATGACACCGCCGGCAAGCGCCTCGACGACACCCGCCTCGATGGCGCGCCAGAACTCCCGCGGGACGGCCCCGCCGACGATCTTCGACTCCCACTCGAAGCCGCCGCCGCGCTCGAGCGGCTCGAGGTTGAGGACGGCGTGGCCGTACTGGCCCTTGCCGCCGGTCTGGCGCACGAAGCGCCCCTCCGCCTTCGTCGGCTTGCGAATCGCCTCGCGGTAGCTCACCTGGGGCCGGCCGACGTTGGCCTGCACCTTGAACTCGCGCAGCATGCGGTCGACGAGCACCTCGAGGTGCAGCTCGCCCATGCCGGCGATGCGGGTCTGGCCCGACTCCTCGTCGGTGTGGACGCGGAAGGTCGGATCCTCGGCGGCGAGCCGCTGGAGGGCGACGGCCATCTTGTCCTGGTCGGCCTTGGTCTTCGGCTCGACCGCCAGCTCGATCACCGGCTCGGGGAAGGTGATCGACTCCAGGACGATCGGCTTGTCCTCGTCGGTCAGCGTGTCGCCCGTGGTCGTGTTCTTGAGGCCGACGGCGGCTGCGATGTCACCCGCGCTGACGTGGTCGATCTCCTCGCGATGGTTGGCGTGCATCTGGAGGATCCGCCCGACGCGCTCCTTCTGGCCCTTGCTGCTGTTGTAGATGTACGAGCCGGTCTTGAGCGTCCCGGAGTAGACCCGGAAGAAGGCCAGCGTGCCGACGAACGGGTCGGCCGCGATCTTGAAGGCGAGCGCGGCGAACGGCTCACCGGGCTCGGTGGCTCGCGTGACCTCGTCGCCGGACCGCGCGTCCTTGCCGGTGACCGGCGGGACGTCAAGCGGGCTGGGGAGGTAGTCGACCACCGCGTCGAGCATCGGCTGCACGCCCTTGTTCTTCAGGGCCGAGCCGGTGAGCACCGGGACGATCTGGTAGGCGAGCGTGCCCTTGCGCAGCGCGGCGCGCAGCTCGTCCGCGCCGATCTCCTCGCCCTCGAGGAACTTGTGGGCGATGTCGTCGTCGAGATCCGCGAGGGCCTCGATCATCTTCTCGCGCCACTCGTCGGCGGTCGCCTGGTGCTCGGCCGGGATGTCGCCCACGTCGATCTGGTCGCCCAGGTCGTTGCCGTAAGTGATGGCCTTCATGTTGATGAGGTCGATCACGCCGCGGAACTGATCCTCGGCACCCATCGGCACCTGGAGCGGCACCGCGTTGACCCCGAGGCGGTCCTTGATCATGTCGACCACGCGCCAGAAGTCGGCGCCGGTGCGGTCGAGCTTGTTGACGAAGCAGAACCGCGGTACGTGGTACTTGTCGGCCTGGCGCCAGACGGTCTCGGACTGCGGCTCGACGCCGGCCACGCCGTCGAACACGACGACCGCGCCGTCGAGCACGCGAAGGCTGCGCTCGACCTCCACCGTAAAGTCCACGTGGCCGGGCGTGTCGATAAGGTTGATGCGATGATCGGCCCAGAAGCAGGTCGTCGCAGCCGCGGTGATCGTGATCCCGCGCTCCTGCTCCTGCTCCATCCAGTCCATCGTGGCGGCGCCCTCGTGGACCTCGCCGAGCTTGTAGATCTTCTTGGTGTAGAAGAGGATCCGCTCGGTCACGGTCGTCTTGCCCGCGTCGATGTGCGCGATGATCCCGATGTTCCGGGTGCGATCGAGGGAGGCCTCGCCTGCCTTGGGGGACCGCGTCGCGGCCTGTGCCTGGGTCATCGGTCTACCACTTGAAGTGGCTGAAGGCGCGGTTCGCCTCCGCCATCCGGTGGGTGTCCTCGCGACGCTTCACCGCGGCACCGAGGCCGTTGGAGGCGTCCATGAGCTCCGCGGCGAGCTTGTCGGACATGCTCTTGCCATTCCGCTTGCGCGCGGACTCGATGAGCCAGCGCATGCCGAGGCTGATGCGGCGATCCGCACGTACCTCGACCGGGATCTGATACGTGGAGCCGCCGACGCGCTTCGGCTTGACCTCGATGAGCGGCATCGCGTTGCGCAGCGCCTGCTCCAGCACCTCGACCCCCGCGCGGCCGGCCTGCTGCTCGCAGCGAGCCAGCGCGCCCTCGAGGATGCGGTGCGCGAGGTGGCGCTTGCCACCGTGCATGAGCTTGTTCGTGAACTGGTTGAGCGTCAGGGCCGTGCCGGCGAGCTGCTCGGCGTACTTGGTCTTGCGCGCGATCGTCTGACGTCGAGGCATGCCTAGGACTTCCCGGGCGCCTTCGCGCCGTACTTGCTGCGGCCCTGGCGACGGTCGCGGACGCCCGCCGCGTCGAGGGTGCCGCGGATGATGTGGTACTTCACCGCCGGCAGGTCCTTCACGCGGCCGCCGCGCACGAGCACCATCGAGTGCTCCTGGAGGTTGTGCCCGATGCCGGGGATGTAGGCGGTGACCTCCATCCCGTTCGTCAGCCGGACGCGCGCGACCTTCCGAAGCGCCGAGTTCGGCTTCTTCGGGGTTCGGGTCATGACCTGGAGGCAGACCCCGCGTCGCTGCGGCGCGCCGCGTCCTTCACTGGTGGTCTGCTTGAGGGTGTTCAGCGTCCGGCGCAGCGCCGGGGCCTTGACCTTCTTGACGGCCGGCTTCCGACCCTTGCGCACCAGCTGGCTGATGGTTGGCAACGAGAACCTCGCGTTCGTACTCGCGTATGTTGATGATTCGTCGGATGTCGTCCCGCGACGCCCATGGCGATCCGGCTCGAGCGCCGATCTGGGCTTCAGCGGACGTGCCCTCCGAGCGTTGCGCGACGGGCACACACGAAGGCGCCCCGCACGCGGGACACCGAAGGCGGAGTATACGGAACACTCGTTCGAAGTGTCAACCGAGGCACCCTCGCGGCGACCGCGGCCGCACGCGACGCATCCGGCGGCGCCGGCGGTGATGACAGGAAGGGGCGGCACCTCGCGGCGCCGCCCCTTCGGTCGGTCGGTTCGGGAACCCTAGCGCTTGGCCTTTTCGGCCTCCGGCTCGGCTTCCTTGGCGTCGTCGGTGAGCTCCTCGAACGTCTGCTCCTCGACGGCGGCCTCCATCTCCGGGTTGTCCCCGGCGCCCATGAGCTCGGCGATCGTCTCGCCCTCGGCCTCGGCGGCTGCCTCGGCCTCGTCGGTCTCGACCTCGCCCGAACCATCGGTGTCCGGGTCGCCGGACAGGAAGGCGCGCGCGGCCGCCTCCTCGCGCTGCTGCTCGGCCTCGGCCGGGGACAGCTGCGCGGCCCGCTCGGCCTGGAGGCGCCGCGCCTCGGCGCCCGTCCCGGCCGGGATCAGCTTGCCGATGATGACGTTCTCCTTGAGGCCGATGAGATGGTCCTTGGCGCCGTTGATGGCCGCCTCGGTGAGCACCCGGGTCGTCTCCTGGAACGACGCGGCGGCCAGGAACGACGAGGTGTTCAGGGACGCCTTGGTGACGCCGAGCAGCACGGTCTGCGCCGTGGCCGGCTCGCCGCCCTCGGCGAGGATCCGGTTGTTCGTCTCCTCGAACTCGAAGCGATCGATGAGCTCGGACGGCAGCAGCTCGGTGTCGCCCGGGTTGTCGATCGTCACCTTGCGCAGCATCTGGCGCACGATGATCTCGATGTGCTTGTCGCTGATCGTCACGCCCTGTGAGCGGTACACCTTCTGCACCTCGGCCACCAGGAAGCGCTGAACGGTGTCAACGCCCTTGATGAGCAGCAGGTCCTTCGGGTTGAGCGATCCCTCGGTCAGCGGGTCGCCGGCCGAGACAATGTCGCCATCGGAGACGCGGAGGCGCGCCGAGTGCGGCACCGGGTACTCGCGCACGTCGAGCTCCTCGGTGTGGAGCGTCAGGCTGTTCCCCTTCTTGGTCACCCGACCGGCGCTCGGCGCCTTGACCTCGACGAGGTCGTCGTCCTCGCCCAGGCGGGCCAACAGCTGGCCCTCGGAGACCTCGTCACCGTTGGCCACCAGGATCTCGTGCTGCGGGGTGAGCTTGAAGTTCGTGTCGTAGGCCTCGCGGTGCGCGACGCGCACCGTGATCGGCTGATCGCCCGACGCCGGCGGCACCTCGACGGTGCCGTCGATCTCGGTCATCGTCGCCTGGCCCTTCGGGATGCGAGCCTCGAACAGCTCCTCGACGCGTGGCAGACCCTGCGTGATGTCCTCGCCCGCGACGCCGCCGGTGTGGAACGTGCGCATCGTCAGCTGCGTGCCGGGCTCGCCGATCGACTGTGCCGCGATGATCCCGACCGCCTGACCGAGCTCCACGAGCTCGCCGGTGGCCAGGTTGCGGCCGTAGCACATGCGGCAGACGCCGTGACGCGCCGCGCAGGTGAGCGGCGAGCGGACGCTGACGCGCTCGAGGCCGGCCGCCTCGATGCGCTCGATCGCCGCCTCGTCGATCTCGGCATTGCGCTCGACCAGCCGCTCACCCGACGCCTCGTCGACGATGTCCATCGCCGCCATCCGGCCGATGAGCCGCTCGACGAGTGGCTGCGGGATGAGGTCGGACTCCTCGCGGGTGATCCACGTGCCGATATCGGCGCCGCAGTCCTCCTCGCGGGTGATCACGTCCTGCGCGACGTCCACCAGGCGCCGGGTGAGGTACCCGGAGTCGGCGGTGCGGAGGGCGGTGTCCGCGAGGCCCTTGCGGGCACCGTGGCTGGAGATGAAGTACTCGAGCACGCTCATCCCCTCGCGGAGGTTCGAGCGAATCGGCAGATCGATGATCCGGCCCGACGGGTCGGCCATCAGGCCACGCATGCCGGCCAGCTGGTGGATCTGCGTCACCGAGCCACGGGCGCCGGAGCTCGAGATCATCATGATGGAGCCCTGCGGGTCGAGCCCGGAGAGCATCTTCTGGGTCACGTCGTCAGTCGCCTTGCGCCAGACCTCGACGGTCTGCGTGTAGCGCTCGTCCTCGGTGATGAAGCCGCGTCGGAACTCGCGCTCGATGTCGGCCACACGCGCCTCCGCGTCGGTCAGCAGCTTCGCCTTCTCCTTCGGCACCGCCAGGTCCTCGACGCCGATCGTGATGCCGGCCGCCGTGGCGTACCGGAACCCGACCGCCTTGATGCCGTCGACCAGCGTCGCCGTCGCCTCCGGACCGAGGTCGCGGTAGCAGCGGGCGATGATCTCCTTGAGGCCCTTGCGGTCCATCGGCTGGTTGACGAAGCCCATCTGGCGTGGCAGAACGGTGTTGAAGATCACGCGTCCGGCGGTCGTCTCGACCACCTCGGCGTGCGTCTGCATCGTCCCGTCCTCGTCCGTGCCGTCATAGACCTCGAGCTCGACCTTGACCGGCGCCTGGACGTGAACCTGCCCCAGCTGGGCGGCCATGATCACCTCGTCGGCGCTCGAGAACGCGCGACCGGCGCCCGCGGCCTTCTCGGCCTCGATGGTGAGGTAGTAGCAGCCCAGCACCATGTCATGGGTGGGGCTGACGACCGGCGAGCCATCGGCCGCCGAGAGCAGGTTCCGCGTCGACAGCATGAGGGCCTTGGCCTCTTCCTGCGCCGCGGTCGACAGCGGAACATGGACCGCCATCTGGTCGCCGTCGAAGTCCGCGTTGAACGCGAAGCAGACGAGCGGGTGGATCTGGATGGCCGATCCCTCGACGAGCACCGGCATGAATGCCTGGATGCCGAGCCGATGGAGCGTCGGGGCGCGGTTGAGGAGCACCGGGTGGTCCTGGATGACCTCCTCGAGCACGTCCCACACCTCGGGACGCACGCGCTCAACGATGCGCTTGGCGCTCTTGATGTTGTGGGCGAAGCCCTTCTCGACGAGCTGCCGCATGACGAACGGCTTGAACAGCTCGAGCGCCATCTTCTTCGGCAGACCGCACTGGTGCAGCTTCAGCTCGGGGCCGACCACGATGACCGAACGGCCCGAGTAGTCCACGCGCTTGCCGAGCAGGTTCTGGCGGAAGCGGCCCTGCTTGCCCTTGAGCATGTCGCTCAGGCTCTTGAGCCGATGGTTGCCGGTGCCGGCGATCGCGCGGCCGCGGCGGCCGTTGTCGATCAGCGCGTCGCACGCCTCCTGGAGCATCCGCTTCTCGTTGCGGATGATGATCTCCGGCGCCTCGAGATCGAGCAGCCGGCTGAGGCGGTTGTTGCGGTTGATCACGCGTCGGTACAGGTCGTTGAGGTCGGAGGTCGCGAAGCGGCCGCCGTCCAGCTGGACCATCGGTCGGAGATCCGGCGGGATGACCGGCAGGGTGGACAGGATCATCCACTCCGGGCGCGCGCCCGACTTGCGGAAGGCCTCGATGAGGCGAAGCCGCTTGATGGCCTTCTTTCGGCGCTGGCCGGAGGTCTGGCGCATCTCGACGTGCAGGTCCTGGCTCAGCTGGTCGAGGTCGATCTGCTCGATGATCCTCTTCACCGCCTCGGCACCCATGCCCGCGTCGAACATGCGGCCGTGCATCTCGGTGAGCTGGCGGTACTCGGCCTCGGAGAGGATCTTCAGGACCTGGAGCTCGGCCAGGCGCGCCTTCTCGTTCTTCGCCCACAGCTTGGCGTCGTCGGTCTCCTGCCGGACCTGCTCGCGCTCGGAGGCGGTGGCCTCCTCGATGCCCGAGGTCAGGTCGGCGACGGCGGTCTGGTACTTCTCCTCGGCCGACGCGAGCGCCTCCTTGGCGTCCTTCTCGACCGCGGCGACCTCGCCCTTGACAACGGCGCGCAGCTTGGCGAGCGCGTCCTTCGAGGTCTCGCCGGCGCGGCCGATGACCTCGCCGGTCGCGGTGAACACGACGTCGTCGGTCAGCGTCTTGCCGGCCTCCTTGATCGTGGCCTCGACCGCCTGGGCAGCCGTCATCAGCTCATCGGTGCGGGTGGTCTGCTGCTCGCCGATCCGCTGCTTCTCCGAGGCGTGGGCGGCCTCGACCTCGGTACGCTTGTCGGCGACGGCCGACTCGAGCTCGGTCTTCTTGTCGTCCACCAGCGACTGGGCGCGGGCGATCCGCTCCTCGGCCTCCTCGTCGATCCGCTGGATCGCCTTCTCGCGCTGCGCCTCGTCGACGCGGGTGACGACGTACAGGGCGAAGTAGAGGATGCGCTCGAGGTTGCGCGGGCTGATGTCGAGCAGGATGCCGAGGCGGCTCGGCGTGCCCTTGAAGTACCAGATGTGACTGACGGGGCTGGCAAGCTTGATATGGCCCATCCGCTCTCGGCGGACCTTCGAGCGCGTGACCTCGACGCCGCACTTGTCGCAGATGATGCCCTTGTATCGGATGCGCTTGTACTTGCCGCAGTAGCACTCCCAGTCCTTGGTGGGACCGAAGATGCGCTCGTCGAAGAGGCCGTCCTTCTCCGGCTTGAGCGTGCGGTAGTTGATCGTCTCGGGCTTCGTGACTTCGCCGGACGACCATCCCTTGATCTGCTCCGGCGAGGCCAGGCTGATGCGGATGGCGTCGAAATTGTTGACTTCAAGCATGAGCGGCTTCAAGACTCCTGCGGCGGCATCACGCCGCTGCTGCGCTCGTTGCCGAGGTGGACCAGACCCCGGCTCAGGATGGACCGATGTGGGAGCACGTGCGACGCCGTCCCCGGCGCCGCGGTGCGCGAGCTATTCCTCAAAGCCCTGGAGATTGATCCCGCCGAGGTCCGGGAGCGGATAGCTTCCGGTGTCCTCGATGAAGCGGATCTCCTCTTCGTTCTCGTTCAGGATCTCCACGGACAGCCCGAGCGCCTGGAGCTCCTTGATGAGCACCTTGAACGACTCCGGCACGCCCGGCGACTGGATCTCCTCTCCCTTGACGATCGCCTCGTAGGTCTGCACGCGACCCATGACGTCGTCGGACTTCACGGTGAGGAGCTCCTGGAGGATGTTCGCCGCGCCATAGGCCTCGAGCGCCCAGACCTCCATCTCGCCGAATCGCTGTCCGCCGAACTGCGCCTTGCCGCCCAGCGGCTGCTGGGTGATGAGGCTGTACGGACCGGTGGACCGCGCGTGGATCTTGTCCTCCACCAGGTGGTGGAGCTTGAGCATGTAGATGTAGCCAACCGTCACGCGATGGTCGAACGGCTCGCCGGAGCGCCCGTCGTAGAGGACGGTCTTGCCGTCCTTCGGCAGGCCGGCACGCTTCAGCGCGTTCTCGATGTGCTCTTCGGTGGCGCCGTCGAAGACCGGCGTCGCCGCCTTGAGGCCGAGGGCCTGCATGGCCCAGCCGAGGTGCGTCTCGAGGATCTGGCCGATGTTCATGCGGCTCGGAACGCCGAGCGGGTTGAGCACGATGTCGACGGGGGTGCCGTCCGGCATGAACGGCATGTCCTCCATCGGGAGGATCTTGGCGATCACGCCCTTGTTCCCGTGACGTCCGGCCATCTTGTCGCCGACGGCGATCTTTCGCTTCTGGGCGACGCTGACGCGGACCATGCGGTTGACGCCGGGAAGGAGCTCATCGTCGTCGTCGCGGCTGAACTGCCGGACGTCGACCACGATCCCCCGCTCGCCGTGCGGCAGGCGCAGGGACGAGTCACGGACCTCTCGGGCCTTCTCGCCGAAGATCGCGCGCAGGAGGCGCTCCTCGGCGGTCAGCTCGGTCTCGCCCTTCGGCGTGATCTTGCCGACCAGGATGTCGCCCGGCTTGACCTCGGCGCCCTCGTAGATGATCCCGTCCTCGTCGAGATTGCGGAGGCTCTCCTCGCCGACATTCGGGATGTCGCGGGTGATCTCCTCGGGGCCGAGCTTGGTGTCCCGGGCCTCGATCTCGTGCTTCTCGATGTGGATCGAGGTGAACAGGTCGTCCTTGACGAGACGCTCGCTGATGACGATGGCGTCCTCGTAGTTGCCACCCTCCCACGGGAGGAAGGCGACCAGGATGTTCTGCCCGAGCGCCATCTCGCCGGCCTCGGTGCTGCTGCCATCGGCCAGGAGCTGTCCGGAGACCACGCGGTCGCCGACGTCGACGACCGGCCGCTGGTTGATGCAGGTGCCCTGGTTGCTGCGCAGGAACTTCTTGAGCTGGTAGGTGTCGCGCTCGTCGCCCGCGTCGCGCTCGACCTGGATGTGGTCGGCGGTGACGCTGACGACGGTGCCGGCCGCCCTGGCGACCAGCGTGCCCTGCGCGTCCAGGGCGGCGCGGTACTCGACGCCGGTTCCGACCACCGGGGATTCCGGCTGGAGGAGCGGCACCGACTGGCGCATCATGTTCGAGCCCATCAGAGCGCGGTTGGCGTCGTCATGCTCGAGGAACGGGATCATCGCGGTGGCGACGCTCACGATCTGCTTCGGGCTGACGTCCATGAAGTCGATGACGTCGACCGACTCCTCGAGGAACTTGTCCTTCCAGCGGACGAGTACCCGCTCCTCCGCGAATCGGAAGTTCTCGTCGAGCTCGGCGTTGGCCTGCGCGATGTGGAACTTCTCCTCCTCGGTGGCATCGAGGTAGACGATCTCGTCGGTGACGATCGGCCGGATCCGGACCTGGGCGACCTTCGCCTCCTTGATCTGGGCGAACAGCTTGTCGTCGATCATCGCGCCCGACTTGGCGACCGGCTTGCCGCCGTCGGCGAGGACGAGGTCCTCGGCGAGGATCTGCCCGATGGCATCGTCCTTCTTGTCACGGGCGCCCACGAATCGGCGCACCCTGCGGTACGGCGTCTCGATGAATCCGTAGCTGTTGATCTGACCGTAGGTCGCCAGTGAGCCGATGAGGCCGATGTTCGGCCCTTCGGGCGTCTCGATCGGGCACATCCGGCCGTAGTGGGACGGATGCACGTCGCGGACGTCGAACCCGGCACGCTCGCGGCTGAGGCCGCCCGGGCCCAGGGCCGACAGGCGGCGCTTGTTCGTCAGCTCGGCGAGCGGGTTGGTCTGATCCATGAACTGGCTCAGCTGGCTGCCGCCGAAGAACTCCTTCATGGCCGCGACCACGGGGCGGATGTTCATCAGCCCGCGCGGCGTCGCCTGGTCGGAGTCGGTGATCGTCATCCGCTCCTTGACCACGCGCTCCATGCGCAGCAGGCCGATCCGGAACTGGTTCTGGATCAGCTCGCCGTTGGCGCGGATGCGGCGGTTGCCGAGATGGTCGATGTCGTCCGGCGTGAGCTGGCGCTCGGAGGCGGGCTTCAGACCGTCGACGTCGAGCTCGATCAGGCGACCGATGATGGCGACGATGTCCTCCTTGGTGATCACGCGACCGGCGCGCGAGTCATCCTGCGGGAGGGAGATGCCCATCTTCTCGGCCACGGCGCCGAGCGACTTGTTCAGCTTGTAGCGACCGACGCGTCCCAGGTCGTAGCGGCGGAAGTTGAAGAAGAGGCTGGTGACGAGCGCCTTGGCGTTGTCGGCCGTCGGCGGGTCGCCGGGGCGCAGCTTCTTGTAGACCTCGATGAGCGCCTCGTCCTGCGTCTGCGCCGGATCCTTCTCCAGCGTGAGGTCGATGTACGGATGCTCCGGCTCGGTGTCGACCTTCTGGAACATCTTCGTGATCTCGGATGTGTCGAAGCCCACGGCGCGCAGCAGCGTGGTGACCGCGATCTTGCGCTTGCGGTCGACCTTGACGCTGAGCAGGTCCTTGTTCGAGGTCTCGAACTCGAGCCAGGCGCCGCGGTTCGGGATCACCTTGGCCGAGTACAGCTGGTGGCCGGTGCCGGGATCCTCGGTGGCGGTGTAGTACACGCCGGGCGAACGCACGAGCTGCGACACGACGACGCGCTCGGCACCGTTGATGATGAACGTGCCCTGATCGGTCATCCATGGGAAGTCGCCCATGAAGACGCGCTCGGTCTTCACCTCGCCGGTCTCGAGGATGCGGAGCTCGGCATCGACGTAGAGCGCGCGCGCGAACGTCTTGTCGGTGGCGCGGCACTGCTCTTCGCTGTGCTTGGGCTCCTCGAACTCCAGGTTGTTGAGGTAGAGCTCGAGATTCTTGCCGGTAAAGTCGGTGATCGGAGTGATCTCGTCCAACAGCTCACGGAGGCCGGTGGAGACGAACCACTCGAATGACTGGGTCTGGGTCTGGATCAGGTTCGGAAGCGGGAGAACCTCGGGGATGTGCGAGAAATTCTCACGGGTCGGGGCCAGCTCAAACCGGCTGGCAGACTCGGCCAAGGCCATTCAGGACTCCTGGGGGAAGGCATGGTGAGGCGCGGACACGCGAACGAGAAGTATATCAGAGCATCCCGCTTCGTCAACCGAAGCGGTCGGTGGGCCGGCCCCTTCACGGCCACGCGATCGATAGGACAACCGCCGAGAGGTAGAGGCCGACGCCATAGACCACGTGGGTCGCCAGGTTCCGGACCCGGGCGGCCGCGGGATTCGGGCTGTGCGACGCGGCGACGCCGACGCCCATGGCGGGCTGCATGATGAGCCAGGGGGCGGCGATCGTCCCCACCCCCACGATCATGGCCGGCCCGATTGTCGGAGACTGTGCCCAGTCCACGCCCCAGGCCACGAGCAGGAGCGTCGCGAAGGCGACGCCGATGGAGTAGTGGGCAACCCAGCCGATGAGCCGTTCTCCGCGCACCGGCTCGGCAGATGCAATCCGCTCGTGAAGGAGCTGGCCCTGGGGGATGTGGCCGATCCACCGACCGAGGTGCGCGTAGTCGAGCCCCCGAATGCCGAAGGCGCGACGAACGAGGAGACCCCAGAGGTCCATCAACGCCGCACCCCCAACGCCGATGACCGCCGCACGTACGAGGAGCTCGGCGATGTCCTTCATGATGCACGCTCCAGCGCCATGCTCGATGCCACGCCCCGGACGAAGCCGTCGGGTGTCCGCCGCCCGTCACCGAGTGCCCAGTCCACGACGATGTGGCTCAGCCACGCCAGGGCGCCGACGTACCAGAACACCGGGAGCACCCCAGCGGCCGCCACCGCGAGGACCACGAGCGGCGTGGCCGGATGGTGCATGGCGTTGAACAGGGGCACGGCGCGCGGCGCCAGTTGGCCCGGCGCGTGGTGCTGACCGACACCGGCCAGGACGGTCAGGTGCGGCACGATGCCGAACACCAGGAGTGGGAGCAGGCCGAGGTCGTGCTGATTCGCCACGCCATTCGCGAAGATGGCGATGGCCAGGCCGGGGATCAGCCACAGATGCCGGGCCTTCGGGCCACGGCGTTCGCGGGTGCCCTCCTGGATCGTCCCCATCGCGATCGCCTCCGGCTCGCTCGCGGTGCGAGGCGTTGGGGTGGCGCCGATCGCGCCACCCCCCGGCTGCACGCTGGCGGGTTCGAAGACGACGACGGCCGTCTCGATCGGCCGACGAGCGGCGAGTGCGTCGATGTCCTCGCCCCAGCCCGGGTACGTGCGGAAGCGCGCCCACAGCCGGTCACGCTCCGCGCCCGAGGCCGCTCGAGCCCGCATCGGAAGCGGTCCATCAGCGAGCGTGACGACGGCTGCTGGATTCGCCTGCAGGTTGAGCCACCACGCCGGATCCGTCTGCCCCCAGCCGTTCATGGCCAGCGTCACCACGTTCGGGCCATCCTCGAAGTAGCCCAGGATCGTGGTTCGTGGCTGTCCCGTGCGCCGCCCTCGCGACGCGACCTGCATCATCCCGAACCGCTCCCCGGCGGCGGGCCGCTGGAGGCCCACCCGGCCTCCGCTGATCCGATACGCGGCGCGGTGCAGGATCCAGAAGGTTCGGACCAGGACGCGCGGCGGCGTCCCGGTCCTCTGCGTCGCAGCCGCCGTCATGCCGCACCTGCCTTGGCCACGGCCACCGGGGCCGCCACCGCGATCGCCGGGTCGTGTGAGAGGTCCACGGCGTACAGGGCGGCGACGGCCGAGCGCCGAAAGCCCTTGAAGGTCATCCACAGGCCCAGCGACAGCTCCCAGACGAAGATCGGAGCGACCCCGATCGCGAGCCACGCCGACCCGGGCTCCGTCACGCCGAGGATGTACGCGATCACTGCGGAGCCGAAGGTCACGACGCCGAGCAGCCCGAGCGCGGGGATCGCCCGCGGAACGAGGCGAGAGCGGTACATCAGGGTGCCGAGCAACAGCGCGTTGAGCGCCGGGACGCCGGTACCGATCTGGAAGGCCCAGTCGCGAATGGCCACGAGCGAGTGGCCGACGGTCGTCAGCGTCGCCGGATCGGCCGCCGGCGCGACGGTCTCACGCATGGTCACCACGGTGAGGATCGACAGGGTGGCGACGAACAGGATGGCGGCCTCCGTCACCCGCGTGGCGACGAACCCGAGAGCCAGGCCCTCGTGTTGGCGCTTCATGACCGAGAAGAGCGCGATGCCCGTGCCGACCGCGGTGAAGCAGTTCACGAGATCGAGCAGCGAGCCGAGGCGAACGAGGCCGTCCGGTCCGGCACCGGTGATGTAGTCGGGATTGGTCAGCGCGGGCCCGAGCATGAACACGGCCGGGATGGAGCTGACAAAGGTTGCCAGGTACAGGAGGCCGGCGACGAGCGCCGTCTTCCTCGTCGGATCCTTGAAGGTCGAGGGTTTGATGGTCACGTGTGCGTCCCTTCCGTTGACTGGTGCTATCGAGTAGGTGGGTCTTTGCGCTCGTCCGGGAGGCGAGCGACGGAGACGAGCGGCAGACCGAGATCGCGCAGGCGCTGCAGGACTCCGTGCAGTGCCGCCTGGTCGGCAATCGGTCCGCGCAGGACGGTGATCCCTGGTGCCTCGTGGCTGAGGCTCAGTCCGCCCAACCGCTCCGCCCATCGGGGGTCGAGCAGACCGGCGAGCCGGATCTCGTACCGTCCCGACTCCGGTCGTTCCTGGGTGTGCTCCTTCATTCGGCTCCTCGTGCGTCTTCCGCCTCTGCGACCGGCGCTGCCGGCCTTGCCCAGAAGAGTCAGAGCGCGCGTGGTGAGCACGCATCACCACGTGTGGTGAGCAGGGGTGGTGATTCCCAGCCGCGATCACGCGACGCCATGAGCGAACGCAGGGGGTCAGCCCTGGGGATGCGATCCCCGCAGAGAAGGCCCAGCTCGACAGCACGCGTGATCGCAGCGCGCCGGCTGTTCACGCCGAGCTTGGCGTAGATGTTCTTGGTGTGGGTGCGCATCGTGTTCAGCGATACGTACAGCTCGCGCGCGATCTCGGGGCCGTCGAGGTCGCCCTGCAGAAGTCGCAGCACCTCGAGCTCGCGTTCGCTGAGCGGCTCGGTCAGCGACTGCCGCACCGGCGCCGTCGGGCCGACGGAGGCGCCCTCAGCGAGGAGGCGTCGGACGAATGGTGATGCCTTGCGGTTGCGCGCGATCTCATGCAGCAGTGCGTTCATCCACCTGCCTTCATCGAGGAAGGGGCGCACAGCACCCTGAGGCTCGGCGAGGGCGATGGCGCGATCCAGTGCGGCCGCAGCGCCGATGGCGTCGCCGCGGGCGCGGCCCGCACGTGCAAGGACGAGCAGGGCGTCGATTGCGCTCGCTGGACGGCCGCCGGAATCGGCGGCGACGAGCAGCCGCTCCGCAAGCCCGACAGCCGAGTCCATGAGGTCGTCGGCTCCTTCGGCGTCGGCTCTGGCGAGAAGGACACGAGCGACGGTCGACTGCTCGAACTCGCGCAGGTACTCGGGCTCGTCGGTGGCCGGCCGCTCGGCCTGCAGCGCCCAGTCTCCCGCCTCTGCGAGCCGTCCCTGCGCCAGCCAGACTCGAGCGCGGAGTGCCGAGATCGGCCGAACCTCGGGGAAGAAGTCGGCGACGTAGCGTCGTTGGGCCTCGTCGAGCATCTCGACCGCCTCATCAAGGCGCCCCTCGGCCTGTCGCAGACGCGCCATCGCCACGCGCAGCCGGTACGGATGCTGCGGCAGGCCGAGGGTCTCGCCCAGCCGGCGTGCCTGCTCCAGGTGATCGTGCGCCGCGGCGAGTTCGTTCTGTCGGTGGAGCACTTCGACAAGACCGACATGCATGTCGGCGGTACCCGGCAGTGGCGCAGGGCCACCGGTTCCCAGCAACAGCCCGCGCTCGAGCGTGCGACGAGCGTCGGCCAGGTGTCCGCGCTCGGCCTGGACGTCCGCGAGGCCGATCGAGCAGCCCAGGACATCCGCGATATGCCCGGCGCGCTCGAGGTTCTCGATCGCCTCGGCCCAGGCCGCCTCTGCGGGTTCCAGGTCCCCGCATGTCCAGTACGCCAGCGCCAGCAGTCCGGCGGCTCCGCCGCGCTCAAGCGGCTGATCCCTCTCGGCCGCCTCGAACGCCGAGTGAGCGTGCCGGATGGTCCCCTCCACGTCACCATGCATCCGGCTGAGGCCGGCCCGATGAAGCGCGATGGCGGCCGGCAGATGCCCGAGCGCGTGCGGGTGGCGGACGATCATGCCGGATGCGGTCGCCGCGGCGCGCGCCGCCTCGTCGCGTGCTGCGTCGATCCACCGCTCGGCGTTGGCCAGCCGATCCGCGACGCCGCTCAGCTCCCCGGTCGACAGGAGCGCGCCGGCATGGGCGATGGCAAGCACCGGTCGATGCTCGAAGATCTCGTCGGGCAGGGCGTCGAGCCAGCCTCGCAATGTCATCTCCTGCCGATCGGCGCGCAGATCGTGCGCCGCCAGCTCGATCAGGTCGGCTGCGCGATCGAAGTCGCCGGCAGCGAGCGCATGCCCGACGGCGCCTGCCTCGTCAGCGTTCGCCTCGAACCACGCGCTCGCGCGCCGGTGCAACTCCGGCTCCAGCTGTGGCTGCTCATCGGCCAGCTTCGCCCGGAGCAGCTGCGCGAAGAGGTGGTGGTATCGGTACCAGTCGCGCCGGTCGTCGAGAGGGACGACGAAGAGATTCGCGCGGGCAAGCGCTTCCAGCGTCGACCTGCCTCCCGTTCCGCCGGTGACGGCATCGCATAGGGGTCCGCTCAGCCGATCCAGGACGGACGTCTCGAGCAGGAAGTGCCGGAGGGATTCCGGCTGGCGATCCAGGACCTCCTGGACGAGGTAGTCGACGATGTACCGGTGGTCGCCCGCGAAGGCCGCGATGAAGGCCGCCGCGTCGCCGCGTCCCTCCATCGACAGGGCCGCCAGCTGGAGCGCCGCGATCCATCCCTCGGTTCGACGCTCGAGTGCGTCGATGTCCTGGGGGGTGAGTGCCAGCCCCATCAGGTCATTGAGGTACGCGGCGGCCTCGTCGGCCGTGAACCGGAGGTCGGCGGCGCGGACCTCCACCAGCTCCCCGCGCGCCCGAAGGCGCGCGAGCGGCAGCGGCGGGTCGGCGCGACTGGCGATCACGAGGTGCGCCTGTGGCGGCAGGTGGTCGATCAGGAACTCGACGCCGTCGTGGATCTCGGAGTGCTCGATCGCGTGGTAGTCGTCGAGGATCAGCACCTGGTCACTCTCAGCCTCGGCCATGACGTTCAGCAGCCGCGTGAGCATCCCCGTCCCTCCGGCAGGCAGGTCCTCGGGCGTCAGTGCCTCGGCCACCTTCGGCGTCGCTCGCCGAAGTGATGCGACGACATACCCCCAGAACAGAGCGGGATCGTTGTCGGCCGCGTCGAGCGAGACCCAGGCGACCGACCGTCCCGGCGCCTCGTACGCCACCCGTCCAATCCGCCAGCAGAGTCGACTTCCCGAATCCGGGAGGCGCGGACACGAGCGTCAGCTTCGAGCGCGTGCCGCGCTCCACCAGGGCCGACAGGCGCGGTCGAGCCACGACACTGCCACGAGGCCGTGGGGCAAAGAGCTTGGTCTCCAGCAACGGGGTCGGCATGTCGCGGTGATTGTGACCTGCGGAGAGCGTCCGCGGCGCCGCCAGCCAGCCCGGCGCAGGCAGCCTCAGCCCGCGCCGGGGGCGATCCAGCGTAGGCCGGGGACCTCGCGGTCGAGACGGTCGAAGACGTAGGTACTGGTCGCGAGCACCAGCCGACGGCCGATGCCGTCGTGGACGACCTCCAGGCTGCGCCAGGCCGGCACCTTCGCCGCATCCTCGGGCTCGATGGCGCGGCACGCGTCGTACGAGACCTCGCTGCGCTCGACCCGGCAGCCGAACTCGTTGGTGAGCCGCTCCTCGGCCACCTCCAGCTGAAGCTGGCCCACGACGCCGATGATCGGCTCCCCCATCCCATCGGGGCGTCGCAGCACGCGGATGACGCCTTCCTCCTCGAGCTGCTGCATCCCATTGCGGAACTGCTTGTAGCGCGACGAGTCGACGCTCCGGAGCTGGGCGAAGCGCTCGGGCAGGAATTCCGGGATCGGCGGATAGCGGAGGCTGCCGTCCTCCGACAGCGTGTCCCCCACCTGGACGCCGGACGCGTTCACCACGCCGATGACGTCGCCGGGGAACGCCTCGTCGATGGTCTGCCGGTCCTGCCCGAACAGCTCGTTCGAGTAGGCGAGCGACAGGCGGCGGCCGCTGCGGCCGTTCACCGCGGCCATGCCGCGCTCGAAGCGGCCGGAATTGACGCGCATGAACGCCACCCGGTCACGGTGGCGCGGATCGGTGTTGGCCTGCACCTTGAAGACCTGGGCGCTGAACTGGCCACCGAGGGGGACGTCGGTGCCGTCGTCCGTCGTCCGCGGCGAGGGCGGCACGGAGAATCGCGGGAAGGCATCGAGCAGCAGCGACAGCCCGACGTTCGTCAGCGCGCTCCCGAAGAAGACCGGGGTCACGCGCTCGGCGTGCACCTCGTCGGGGTCGATCGCCGAGGCCACCAGCGACGCCTCCTCCCGCGCGTCATGCCATTCGGCGCTGGCCGTCCCAGGATCCCAGTCCGCGGCCGGCGTGCGATGCCCTGCTCCGACCGTCGCGCCGTGGACGGTCGCATCGGTCTGGATCACCTCGTCCCCGGCGATGTCGAGCAGGCCATGGAGCTTGCCATGGGTCCCGATCGGCCAGTTCATGGGCGCCGGGTGGACGCCGATCTCGCGCTCGATCTCGTCGAGCAGGCCGAGCGGCGCGAGCATCGGCCGGTCGCACTTGTTGATGAAGGTCACGATCGGCAGGCCGCGCATCCGACAGACCTGGAACAGCTTGAGCGTCTGCGGCTCGAGGCCCTTGCCGGCGTCGAGCACCATGAGCGCGGCGTCGACCGCCCACAGCGCACGGTAGGTGTCCTCGCTGAAGTCAGCGTGGCCGGGCGTGTCGACGAGGTTGTACTGCACGCCGCCATGCGCGAAGCGCAGCACGGTCGAGCTGACGCTGATGCCGCGCCGGCGCTCCATCTCCATCCAGTCGCTGACCGTGCTCTTCGCCTGGCGGCGCGCACGAACGGAGCCGGCCTCGTCGACCGCGCCGCCGAACAGCAGCAGCTTCTCGGTCAGGGTCGTCTTGCCGGCGTCGGGATGGCTGATGATCGCGAAGGTGCGTCGCGACGCGGCGGCCGATGGATCGGCTGCGTGGCGCGGGGCGGCAGTGGGGAGGGTCACGGGCTTCCTGGTCGCTATCGAATCGCAGCCAGCAAGCTCAACGCGCGGCGGCCGGCGGGCTGGTGGTCCCGCGGCCACCAGTCTATGGCAACGAGCCGGATGCCTCCACTCGTCGTCTCGTCATGATCGCGCGGTCGGCACCAGGTGGCCCGGCGTGCTCCACGAGTGGAGCGTGCGCTGGTAGTTGGCGCGCTCGAAGGCCGCGGGGTCGGCGACCGCCGCCTGGCTGGCGCTGCCGCGGAGCTGCGCGACCGACTCGTACTCGTGCTCCGCCATCCAGGCCCGCAGCTCCTCCTCGACCTTGCGCAGGTGCTCCGGACCGTTGCGGAGAAGCGCGGAGGTCATCATCGCCACGTCGGCGCCGACCATCAGCGCCTTCAGCGCATCGATGCCGGTGTGGATTCCCGAGGTCGCCGCCAGGGCCACCTCCGGACCGAGCTGCGGCCGCAGGATGCCGATCCAGCGCAGCGGCAGCCGGAGATCGGACGAGCCGCTCAGGTCCACCCGGTGCACGACGTCGAGGGTCTCGAGATCGAGGTCCGGCTGGTAGAAGCGGTTGAACAGGACGAGGCCATCGGCTCCGTGCTCCCGCGCGCGGGCGGCGAAGTTGGCGATCGAGCTGTAGTACGGCGAGAGCTTCACCGCCAGCGGGATGGTGATGGCGGCGCGGACCGCCGCGATCAGCTCGAGGTCGGCGGCCTCCATCCCGGCCGCGGTGCGATCCGGATCCACCGCCAGGTGGTAGAGGTTCAGCTCCAGCGCGTCGGCGCCGGCCTCCTCCATGCGCTTCGCGTAGCGCACCCAGCCGCCCGGGGTCGCGGCGTTGAGGCTGGCGATGACGGGCACCGATGCGCGCCGCTTGATCCGCTCCAGACGCAGGACATACCGATCGCCCGCGTCGGAGATGCCCTCGAGCGGCGGGAAGTAGTCGAGGGCCTCGGCGAACTGCTCGGTCCCCTGCTCCAGCGAGCGGTTGAGCTCGAGCTCCTCGGACAGGATCTCCTCCTCGAACAGCGACGGCAGCACGATCGCGCCGGCGCCGGCCTCCTCGAGCCGAACCGCGACGTCGGGGTCGCCGGTCAGCGGCGAGGCCGACGCCACGAGGGGCGACCGCAGCTGCAGGCCGAGATAGTCGGTGCTCAGATCCACGGTCACGCCTCCACCCCCTCCTCGATCGGTGTCTCGGGCTCGTCGGCCGTCTCCCCGTCGGCCGCCGGCAGATGCGGCACGCTGCGCTCGATCTCCGCCAGCTGTGCGTAGTAGCGCCACCGTTCGTCGGCATCGGCCTGTGCCAGCTGGGCGAGCTCATCGGCGCGCTCGGGGTCCGTGCGCTGCAGGGCCGCGAACCGCGTCTCGCTGTTCATGAAGTCGGCGAGCGGGACCGTCGCCTCCTTCGAGTCGAGCTTGAACGGCTGACCGTTCTCGATCTCGCTCGGCTGGAATCGGTACAGCGGCCAGTAGCCGCTCTTCACCGCTTCCTTCTGGTGGGCCATCGACTGCGACATGTCGATCCCGTGCGCGATGCAGGTGCTGTAGGCGATGACGAGCGACGGGCCCGGCCAGGCGGCCGCCTCCAGCAGGGCCTTCGTGGTCTGGGCGTCGTTGGCGCCCATCGCGACCTGCGCGACGAAGACGTTGCCATAGGCCCGGGCAATCGCCCCCAGGTCCTTCTTGCCGTTGCCCTTGCCGGCCGCCGCGAACTTGGCGACCGCGGCACGCGGCGTCGCCTTCGACGCCTGGCCACCGGTGTTCGAGTACACCTCGGTGTCGAGGACCAGGACGTTGACGTTGCGGCCCGAGCTGAGCACGTGGTCCAGCCCCCCGAAGCCGATGTCGTAGGCCCAGCCGTCGCCGCCGATGATCCAGATCCCCTGCGCGACCAGGTCGCCGGCCAGCGCCAGCAGGTGCTGGGCGTCGGAGCGGCGCTCGCCCTCGATCCCGGGGAGGAGCTGCCGAAGGCGATCGACACGCTCGCGCTGGGCCGCGATCTCGGCCTCGGTCGCCTGGCTCGTCTCGAGCAGGTCGCGAACGAGCTCGGGGCCGATCTCCGGCGCCAGCCGTTCCAGCAGCACGCGCGCGTGATCGGCCTGGGCGTCGAGGGCCAGGCGCATCCCGAGGCCGAACTCGGCGTTGTCCTCGAACAGGGAGTTCGCCCATGCCGGCCCGCGGCCCTGGGCGTTCACCGTCCACGGGGTCGTCGGCAGGTTGGCGCCGTAGATCGACGAGCAGCCCGTGGCGTTGGCGACGATCATCCGGTCGCCGAAGAGCTGGCTGACGAGCTTGAGATACGGCGTCTCGCCGCAGCCGCCGCATGCGCCCGAGAACTCGAACAGGGGCTCCAGCACCTGGGAGCCCTTCACCGTGTCGTGCGGGAGGAGGAACCGATCGAGCGGCGCGATCGACTGGAAGAAGTCCCAGCGCGGTCGTTCCAGGTCGCGATGGAGCTCCACCGGCTCCATGTTGATCGCCTTGTGGCGGATCTCCGTCTTGTCCTTCGCCGGGCACACCTCGACGCACACCCCGCAGCCGGTGCAGTCATCCGGCGCCACCTGGATGGTGAGTCGATGGTCGAGCAGGTCGCGGGACTTGAACTCCTTGCTCTTGAAGCCATCGGGCGCATCGGCCACGGCATCGGCCGGGAAGACCTTCATGCGGATCGTGGCGTGCGGGCAGACGGCGGCGCACTTGCCACAGTCGATGCAGATGGCGGGATCCCAGACCGGGATCTGCTGCGCGATGCCGCGCTTCTCGTAGCGCGTGGTGCCGGTCGGGAAGGTCCCGTCGACCGGCAGCGCGCTGACCGGCAGCTGGTCGCCGCGGCCGGCGATGAGGGCTGACGTGACGTCGCGCACGAACTCGCGCGGATCATGCGCCGTCGGGCTGACGGGGATCTCGGGCGCGGCGGGCGTGCCCAGCGGAACGTGGACCAGCCGCTCGAGGGATCGGTCGATCGCCGCGTGGTTGCGCGTCACGATCGAGTCGCCGCGCTTGGCGTAGGTCGCCGTCACCCACTCCTTGATGCGGGCGATGGCCTCGTCGGCCGGCAGGACGCCGGAGAGCTGGAAGAAACAGGGCTGCATCACGGTGTTGATCCGGTTGCCCATCCCGACCTCGGCAGCGACGCCGAACGCGTCGATGACCCACAGGTCGATCTGCTTTTCGACCAGCTCGCGCTGGACGGCGGACGGCAGGTGGTCCCAGACCTCGTGGGGACCATGCGGCGAGTTGAGCAGGAAGGTCGCTCCGGGACGCGCGAATCCCAGCACGTCCACCTTGTCGAGCAGGCCGAACTGGTGACAGGCGACGAAGTCGGCGTTGCCGATGAGGTAGGTCGAGCGGATCGGCTCGGGGCCGAAGCGCAGGTGTGAGACGGTGACGGACCCGGACTTCTTCGAGTCGTAGACGAAGTAGCCCTGCACGTGGAGGTCCGTGCCCTCGCCGATGATCTTCACCGAGGCCTTGTTGGCGCCCACGGTGCCATCCGCGCCGAGCCCGATGAAGACCGCCTGGACCTCGCCGGCCGGCCGCGGATGGGTGAACTCCGGATCCATCGGCAGGCTGAGGTGCGTCACGTCGTCATGGATGCCGACCGTGAAGTGGCGCTTCGGACGCGGCGTCTCCAGCTCGTCGAAGATCGGCTTGATCATCGAGGGCGTCATCTCCTTCGACGACAGCCCGTAGCGCCCGCCGATGACCCGTGGTGCCGTCGCGAAGGGAGGCGCGTCGGCGTCCATCGTCTCGGCCAGCGCGGCGACCACGTCGAGGTAGAGCGGCTCCCCGACCGCGCCCGGCTCCTTCGTTCGGTCGAGGACCGCCATCGCGCGGACGGTGGGCGGCAGCGCGGCCACCAGCTCGGCCGAGGGGAAGGGCTGGAAGAGCCGCACGCGGAGCACGCCCACCCGCTCGCCGGCGGCGTTGAGCGCGTCGACCGTCTCCTCCACCGCACCCGACGCGGAACCCATGACGATGACCACCCGCTCCGCATCCGGCGCCCCGTGGTAGTCGACCAGGCCGTAGCGGCGGCCGGTGCGCTCCGCAAAGGCGTCCATCACCTCCGCGACGATGCCGGGGACGGCGAGATGGAACGGATTGGCGGCCTCCCGCGCCTGGAAGAAGACGTCCGGGTTCTGGGCGGTGCCGCGCACCACGGGGGCCTCGGGGGTCAGGCCGCGGCGCCGGAAGGCCAGCACGTCGTCGTCATCGATGAGCGCCCGCAGGTCGTCATGCGAGAGCGTCGCGATCCGGTTGATCTCGTGGCTGGTTCGGAACCCGTCGAAGAAGTGGAGGAACGGCACGCGAGAGCGCAAGGTCGCGGCGTGCGCGATGGCCGCGAAGTCGTGCGCTTCCTGGACCGATCCCGCCGCGAGCATGGCCCATCCCGTCGAGCGGGCGTGCATCACGTCGCTGTGGTCGCCGAAGATCGAGAGGGCATGGGTGGCGATCGTCCTTGCGGCGACGTGGATCACCGCCGGCGTCAGCTCGCCCGCGATCTTGAACATGTTCGGGATCATCAGCAGCAGCCCCTGCGACGCGGTGAAGGTCGTCGCCAGGGCGCCCTTCTGGAGGGCCCCGTGCATGGCGCCCGCGGCGCCACCCTCGGACTGCATCTCGATGACGTCGGGCACCTTGCCCCACAGGTTCGGCCTGCCGGAGGCGGCCCAGTCATCGGCGTGCTCGGCCATGCCCGAGGCGGGCGTGATCGGATAGATGGAAACCACCTCGCTCAGTGCGTACGCGACGCGGGCGGCAGCTTCATTCCCGTCGAGGCATTCCCATCGTCGATCCATGCGCCGATCTCCCGTTCGCCGTTCCCGACGGCCTGCAGTGAGCGCGGCGTCGCGGGACGACGGCGCTCGTGGTCGTGCTCGAAGCGTGGCGGGTAAGCGGCCCGGGCCATAGGGCCCAGCGGACTACGGGCGGGGGCCGACCGGCCCGGGTCGCGGATGGTCCGGTTGACAGGGAGGGAGGGGCAACCGACACTGGGTTCACCTGCGGCACACCGCTGGTTGCCGGCGTGGCACCGGACCGGGAGCGCAGACCCATTGCATCCACGCCTATCGCGGCTGCACAACGTCCGTGACGTTGGGCCCGGCTCGACAGACGCTCCGGTCAGCGTCGAGGTCGTCCCGGGCCGCCGCACCCCTTCGTATCCACTGCGCCTGACCGGGCCTGCTGCGGCAGGTGCGCCGTCCCGTCAGGAGCACCATGTCCTTCGATCAGCTCGGGCTGCGGCCCGAACTCCTGCGCGCCGTCGCCGACTCCGGCTACGACACGCCTACCCCCATTCAGCGCGAGGCGATCCCGGTCGTCCTCGCCGGTCGCGACCTCATGGCCGGCGCGCAGACCGGCACCGGCAAGACCGCGGCCTTCGTGCTGCCGATCCTCCAGCGCCTTCACGAGGCGCCCGCCGACATCGACCGCCGCGCGGTCCGCGCCCTCGTCCTCGTCCCCACCCGCGAACTCGCCCTCCAGGTCGAGGAGAGCGTCCGCACCTACGGCGTTCACGTTCCCCTGCGCTCGGCGGTCGTCTACGGCGGCGCGAGCCTTCCCGACCAGGTTCGCGAGCTCGAGGCCGGCGCCGAGATCGTCGTGGCCACCCCCGGGCGGCTCCTCGACCTCGTCTGGCGGGGCACCATCGACTTCGGGTCGGTGGAGTTCCTCGTGCTCGATGAAGCCGACCGCATGCTCGACATGGGCTTCATCGACGACATCCGCACGATCATCTCCCTGCTGCCCGAGGAGCGGCAGAGCCTGCTGTTCTCGGCGACCTTCCCCGACAGCATCAAGCGCCTGACCAAGTCGCTGATGCGGAATCCGGCCAGCGTCCAGGTCACGCCGCGCAACTCGGCGACCACGCAGGTGGAGCACGTCGTGCTGCGGGTCGAGAACGACGACAAGCGCTCCGTGCTCAGCGGCCTCATCCGCGGCGGGCGCGTCAGCTCGGCACTCGTCTTCGTGCGCACCAAGCACGGTGCCGATCGGCTCAGCAACCAGCTCCACCGCGACGGGATCCGGGTGGCGGCCATTCACGGCAACAAGGCGCAGTCCCAGCGCATCGCCGCGCTCGACGACTTCAAGGCGGGGCGGGTCAGCGTCCTCGTCGCCACCGAGGTGGCCGCCCGCGGCATCGACATCGACGCGCTGCCGCACGTCATCAACTTCGATCTCCCGCGCTCGGCCGAGGACTATGTCCACCGCATCGGCCGCACCGGACGCGCCGGCGCCGACGGCATCGCGATCTCACTGGTCTCCGAGGCCGAGCTTCCGCAGCTGCGCGAGATCGAGCAGCTCATCGGGCGTGCGATCCCGGTCGAGTCCTCGAACGCCGTAGCAGGGCATCGTCCACGACCTCGGCCGGCCGAGGGACGGCGACCGGAGCGGTCGAGCCATGGCAGCCCCCGCGGCGCGGGCCGGCCACGCCGCACCGGCCCGGGCCGGCCTGGCTCGCGACGAGCGGCGTGGGTGGGGCTGCCGGGTGAGCGGCAGGGCGCGGGCTGAGCGAACCGGCCACCCGGGGCCTGCCGTCCGCGTCTCGGCGAGCCGGCCCCTAGGCCTCGGCCCAGACCAGCTCGTAGACGCGGATCGCTTCGTCGAAGCCGCGGAGGGTCGCCTCGCCACGGTCAACGAAGCGCAGCCGCTTGCCCAGGCTGAGGTCCTTGACGGCGCTCGAGCAGAGGACGCCATCCTCGTCGGCCTGCTGGCACAGGCGTGCGGCCAGTTGGACCACCGCGCCGAACAGGTCCCCCGCCTCCGTGACCGGCTCCCCCGCCGCGAGGCCGACCCGCAGGCTCAGCGCATCGGTCGCCGAACGGTTGTGCTCGGCGACGGATCGCTGGATCTTAACGGCCGCCAGCGCCGCGTCGCCGACCAGGTTGAATGACGCCATGATGCCGTCGCCGGTGTGCTTCACCTCGCGACCGGCATGGGCGGTCAGCGCGTCACGCACGATCCGATCGTGGGCCCGCACGAGCGCCATGGCCGCCGCGTCCCCGAGGCGCTGGGTGAGCGAGGTGGACCCCACGATGTCCGTGAAGAGGATCGTCCGAAAAGCCGTCTCGGCGAACGGCTCGCCCGATGGCGGCTCGATCACGCGTCCGAGGAAGGCGTGGACCATGGCGTCCTCGACCTCGATGATCTTGCTCGCGACCATGCCGTGCGCCTCGCGGTGCACACTGTCCACCGCATCTCGGCTCGGTCCGCGGGCCAGGCAGAACGCCGTGCCCGCCGCGGGATCGTGCCAGTACGTCAGGTACTCGACGCCGTAGCGGTCCTGGATCTCCACGTCACGAACGTGCCCCTGGGCGACCTCGACCGGGCTGATCCCGGGCACCTCATGGCGATCCATGTAGAGCGGCATGGCTCCTCCTCGTCCATCGATCCTAGCGGGTCGGCCCCGATCGTGGGCATGAAGAAGGCCGGCTCCCGAAGTGGGAGCCGGCCTCTCTCGCGTCGGTGAGAACGGACGCTACTTGATCTCGACGGACGCGCCCGCCTCGGCAAGCTTCTCCTTGGCCGCCTCGGCCTCCTCCTTGGTCACGCCCTCGCGGACGGCCTTGGGGGCGGCGTCGACGAGGTCCTTGGCCTCCTTGAGGCCAAGGCCGGTCAGCTCGCGGACGGCCTTGATCACCAGGATCTTGTTCGCCCCGACCTCGGTGAGGACGGCGTCGAAGGCGTCCTGCTCCTCGGCGGCGGCGGCGCCGGCGCCGGCGCCATCGGCGGCGGGCGCACCGGCCGCGACGGCCACGGGGGCGGCGGCGGTCACGCCGTAGCGCTCCTCGAACGCCTTCACGAGCTCACTGAGCTCGAGGACGGTCATGGTGTCGATCGCCTCGAGGATCTGATCCTTGTCCAGGGTCTTGGTCGCCATCGGTTTCGGTTCTCCTGTTCGTCGGGTCGGCCGGTCAGGCCGCTTCGTTCTGCTGCTTCTGGTCGGCCACGGCGTTCAGCACGCCGATGAGGTTGCGGATATTCGCGGCCAGGACCCCGGCCATGCCGGTGAGCGGGGCCGCCATCCCGCCGGCGATCTTGCCGAGCAGGACATCGCGGGACGGAAGAGTGGCGAGCCGCGTCAGCTGGGCGGCGTCGATCGCCTGGTTGCCCAGCATGCCACCGCGGACGGTGACGACGCGGGAGTACGGTCGGAGGGCATCGGCCAGCGCCTTCGCCATGGCCGCCTCGTCGCCGTCGATCGTCGCCAGCGCGGTCGGACCCTCGAGCATCGGCTTGAGCTCGGCGCGGTCCGCCTCGTCGGCGGCGATCTTCAGCAGGCGGTTCTTGGCGACGTGGAGCTGGACCCCGCTGTCGCGCAGCGTCCTCCGCACCGACTGCATCTCCGAGACCTTCAGGCCCCGGTAATCGGCCACGGCCATGGCCGAGCTGGAGCGGAGCAACTCCGCGAGCTCGGCGACGGCGTGGCGCTTCACATCGGTCGGCATCGGTCTTCTCTGGTCTCCTCCTCGGCAAACGAAAACGGCGGCCCGTGCAGTGCGCGACACGGAACCGCCGTCATGGCAAGTCGTTCAATCGTGCCTGCGCGTGCCGCGGCGTCTGATTCATCAGCGCCGACGATTGGTCCGGGAGTCTCACCCGGGACGCATCGCGGTCTCTGGCGTGTTCAGTTGGTCGGCGCCCATCCTAGCCGATGGGCACCGAGTTGTCCTAGGCGCTGGCGGCCGCCAACGCCGATGGGATGTCGATCCGGACGCCCGGTCCCATCGTCGGGGCCAGGGTGAGCGTCCGCATGTAGGTGCCCTTGGCACCGGACGGCTTCGCCCGGTTGATGGCGTCCACGAGCGTCGCGACGTTCGCGGCAAGCTGCTCCGGCGTGAAGCTGGCGCGCCCCACCGGGACATGCACGATGCCGGCGCGGTCGACCTTGAACTCGATGCGACCTGACTTGATCTCGCTGACGGCACGCTCGATGTCGAAGGTCACGGTGCCCGACTTCGGGTTCGGCATCAGGCCACGCGGGCCGAGCTTCTTCCCGAGGCGCCCGACGGTGCCCATCATGTCCGGCGTGGCGATGGCCACGTCGAACTCGAACCAGCCGTCGTCGATCTTCTTGACGAGGTCGTCGCCACCCACGTCGTCGGCTCCGGCACGGAGGGCCTCCTGGGCCTTCTCGCCCTGCGCGAAGACGATCACCCGGCGTCGTGCGCCCGGTGCCGTGTGGCAGGACGACGGTGCCGCGGACCAGCTGGTCGGCGTGCCGCGGGTCGACGCCGAGGCGGAGGTGCGCCTCGACCGTGCCATCGAACGTCGAGGTGGACAGCTTCGGCAGCAGCTCCGCCGCCTCGCCGATCTCGTAGCGGCGGTCCTGCTCGATGAGCTTCGCCGCCTCGAGGTACTTCTTGCCGTGCTTCGCCATCAGGAGGCCACCTCGATGCCCATCGAGCGCGCGGTGCCCTCGATGATCTTCATCGCCTGCTCCACGGTGTTCGCGTTGAGGTCCTGCATCTTCATCTCGGCGATCTCGCGCACCTGCGCGCGAGACACCTTGCCGACCTTCTCCTTGTTCGGGACGGCGGAGCCGGACTCGACGCCGGCGGCCTTCTTCAGCAGTGCAGCCGCCAGCGGCGCCTTGGTGACGAAGGTGAAGCTTCGGTCCTCGTAGACCGTGATCTCGGCCGGAACGACGTAGCCGCGCTGCTCGGCGGTGCGCTCGTTGAAGGCCTTGATGAACTCCATGATGTTGATGCCGTGCTGGCCGAGCGCGGGCCCGACCGGCGGCGCCGCGGTCGCGGCACCGGCGGGCGCCTGGACCTTCAGCATCGCGCGGATCTTCTTTGCCATGTCGTCTCCTTCGGAGGTTCAACCGGGACCGATGCGGTCCCTCCCTCTGCCTGGCGTGGCGCCTGGTGGCGCCATCGGTATCGGTCCTACAGCTTCTCGATCTGCAGGAAGTCGAGCTCGACCGGTGTCTCGCGGCCGAAGATGCTGACGAGCACCTTGACCTTGTTGCGCTCCGGGTTGACCTCGTCGACGGTGCCGATGAACTCGGCGAACGGGCCATCCTTGACGCGGACGCTCTGGCCCTTCTGGTACTGGACCTTGAACTTCGGCGTCTCGACCCCCATCTGCTTGAGGATCTTCTTGACCTCGGTCTCGTCCAGGGGCAGCGGGCGGTTGCCCGAGCCGACGAACGAGGTGACGCCCGGTGTGTTGCGCACGACGTACCACGACTCGTCGCTCATCGCCATCTCGACCAGCACGTAGCCCGGGAACACCTTGCGGTTCACCGTCTGGCGCTGGCCGTTGCGGATCTCGATCTCCTCCTCCATCGGGACGAGGACCTGGAAGATCTGGTCCTCCACCCCCATCGACTCGATGCGGTGCTCGAGGTTCGCCTTGACCTTGTTCTCGTAGCCGGAGTACGTGTGGATCACGTACCACTGCTTCTTCTCCCCCTCCGGAAGATCGCCGGGGCGCGGCGCCTCGCGGGAGAGCCGCGCGGCCTCCTGGGCCTCGTTCATCGGCTCGGTCTGGGGGGTCGTCTTGTCTGCCATCAGAGCACCTGATCGATGAGGGCGTTGAAGATGCTGTCGAGCACGAAGATGTAGATGCCCACGGCGAACGACACGGCCACGACGAGCACGGTGAGGCGGATCACGGTCTCGCGGGTCGGCCAGGCGACCTTCTTCAGCTCGCTCCAGCTTTCGACCACGTATCGGCGGATGCCGGTCAACACGATGGGTTCGTACTTCCTGCTACGGCGTGGTGGTCGGTGAGGCTGCGGGAGTGGCAGGGGCGACAGGACTCGAACCTGCAACCGCTGGTTTTGGAGACCAGTGCTCTACCAATTGAGCTACACCCCTCCGACGCAGCATCTCCCTACTTCGTCTCCCGGTGCAGCTGGTGCTGCCGGCAGCGCGGGCAGAACTTGTTCAGCTCGAGCCGCCCCGGGTCGTTCTTCTTGTTCTTGCGCGTGCTGTACGTGCGTTCCTTGCAGACGGTGCACGCCAGGGCGATCACGGGTCGATTTTCAGCCTTGGCCACGTGGTTCTCAATTCCTCGTCATCCTCCCCCTGCCGATGAGGGCCCATGCCGATCATGCACGGCGGCCACGCTGAACTAGGGGCGGGTCACCGGGGGAAAGCTCCGCGATTCTACTCCAGCAGCTCGCCGGCCGTCAACGAGCGAGCGAGCCCCATGGTGCCCCATGCTCTGTCCGTGACGCCCGATGGATCGGGCTCGTGAGCGCCCGCAATCCGGGACTGCGACCCTTGGTGCCGAGAGATCAGGCAGTTCATCAACGCAGCTGGGCGCCATGCGCCCCATCCATCGATGCCTGGCCCGGCGCCTCGCGCTCCTCCCGCCGATGCCGCAGCACCACCCGGGTGAAGGGCAGCCGCAGGTCGCGGAAGACCTCGATGCTCACCAGGAAGCCGAGGAAGATGAGCACCACGCCCAGCAGCTCGCCGATGAAGAACGACCAGGTGACTCCGAACCGGTTGAGCCCGCTGGTCCAGCCGGGGATGAAACCGCCGAGCGCGATCAGGATCGTGGCCGGCACGCGAGAGTTGAGCGTCCCCGCCCGGAATGCTCGCCAGGCACCCGGCACCGAGGCCACGAAGTTGACGACCACCGCGGCCGCGCGACCGAGCGCGCCGACGACCGGCCAGCCGCGCCCGACGCGCAGGACCCGCGCCTTGGGCATGAAGATGTAGGCGGAGTACACGGCGCCGAAGGTCAGCGCGAAGGCGCCGACGATGTTGAACGGCGGGGTGAGGATCCGAAGATCGGACGGCATGGCGCTGCCGACGGGAATGCCGATCGCGTCGATCGAGTAGCCGGGGGCCGCGACGGGGACGGTGAAGGACAGCACCGCGACCACCACCGATGCTGCCACCAGGATGGCCGCCGTGACGTGGCCGATCCATCGGCGGTCGGAAGCGGGTGACGAGCGCGATCAGGACGGCGGCTCCCAGCGAGGCGCCGACGACCATGGCGACCGTCGTCTCGGACGCGGGCAACCCTTCGCGTGCGTACTTGACCGAGGTGAGGTAGCTGAACAGGCCCGCCAGGGCGAAGGAGGCGGCGACGAAGTAGCCGAAGCGCGTCCGGTTGAGCAGGTACACCGTGCCGAGACCGAGGTAGGCGGCGACGCCGAAGGCCCCGATCAGGTACCAGGTGCGGTAGAGCGGCTCGTTCCAGCCGAACGCGGAGCCGATGAACTCGGTGCCGGCGCTGATCCCGTACCAGAGCAGGCCCACGGCCCACACCAGCTGGTAGGGATGACGGCGCCGCAGCCACTGGTCGGCGACCATGGCGGCGAAGACGAACGACAGCGCCGAGCTGAGGAACGGGAGGATGATGTCGAGATCCAACGCGAAGTGCGCCTCCACGACCGGCTGCCGGGCTGGACGCGTCGATCGTGTATGGAGCCCACGTCCGGGCTCGAACCGGAGACCTCTTCCTTACCAAGGAAGTGCTCTGCCTACTGAGCTACGTGGGCCTTGATCGGCACGTCACCCGCCACTTGCGGGCACCGGCAGTGTCGCAGGATCGACCGATCCTGGACAACCATCGGTCTTTGTAGGCAAATCTCGGTCGCTGTCCGAGATTCGCCTGACCGGAGGCGCGTCTTCGCTTGGGAAGTGATGGTGGGCAGGGAGGGAATCGAACCCCCACAGTCGAAAGACGGCTGATCTACAGTCAGCGGAGCTCACCACCTGCTCAACCTACCCACGGATCTCCGGCCCTCGCGTGGTGGATCGTGGACCGATGGCGGAGTATATCGGAACGCCCGTGGCCGCTCAACCGACGGCGGTGGGATGGAGCCGAGGGAGGGAGTCGAACCCACAACCTACTGTTTACAAAACAGTTGCTCTGCCATTGAGCTACCTCGGCGCGCCGGTCATCCAGTCTATCCCGAAGCGGGTCCCGCGCGCTGGCGGACGACCTCGAACAGGAGGAGCGCACCGGCGGTCGCCGCGTTGAGGCTCGCCACGCGGCCCGCCATCGGGAAGCTGACGAGCAGGTCGCAGCGCCGCTTCGTTGCGCCCGACAGGCCGCTGCCTTCGCTGCCGACCACGATCGCCAGCGGACCGGACAGATCGCTCTCCCATGCCGATGCCGGCGCATCCTGGTCGGCCGCGGCGAGCCGCAGTCCGGCCTGCTTGAGCTCGTGGATCGCCTCGCCGATGGTCGGCATGCGGGCCAGCAACAGGTGCTCGCTGGCGCCGGCACTCGCCTTGACGGCGGCCGGGCTCAGCGGGGCGGCCCCACGTTCCGGGAAGATGACGCCGTCGACCCCGGCCGCCTCGGCGGAGCGCAGCAATGTCCCGAAGTTCGTCGGGTCCTGGAGATGCTCGAGGACGAGGACGAACGGCGCGTGGCCGGCCTCCTCGGCGCGGCTGACGATCTCGTCGACGCCGTCCCAGCGCCGCTCCTCGACCTCCAGCAGGACGCCCTGGTGGCCGTCGAACCCGGACAGCCGGGTCAGCTGGTCGGCCGGGACGCGATCGGTGGGCAGGTGGAGACGTCGCGCGGCGTCGGTGATCGACCGCAGCTCGGGCGAGGGCCGCGCCGACGCCGAGAGGAGCAGGCGGATCGCCGGGCGGCCGGCGGCCAGTGCCTCCGTCACCGGACGCCGGCCGCCGATCCAGTCGCTCACCCGACGCGCTCGACCCCGGCGACGGCCCAGGCCGCGATGCCACCTCCACCGCTGATGCCCAGCCCGTCGCTGGTGGTGCCCTTGATCGAGATCGCGCCGATGTCGGTGCCGAGCAGTCCAGCGATCCGCTCCCTGATCTCGTCGCGTCGTGGCGCGATCGCCGGGCGCTCGAGAGCCACCGCCAGGTCGGCTCCGGTCGGCCGCCATCCGCCGTCGGCGAGCTTCGCCACTGCCCGGGCCACGAGATCCGCCGAATCGGCGCCGGACCAGGCGTCCTCCCCCGGCGGGAACAGCGCGCCGATGTCGCCCATCTGCGCGGCGCCCAGCAGCGCGTCGATGAGCGCGTGGAGCGCGGCATCCCCGTCCGAGTGGCCCTCGGGCCCACGCGGCTCGTCGGGGAACGTGACGCCGCCGATCCGCATCGGGCGTCCGGCGACGAGACGGTGGGCGTCGAAGCCGACCCCGCACCGGGTGCCGGCGGCCAGGGCCGCCGAGCCGCCGAACCCGCCGATCGGCATCGCGCGGGCCGCCAGCACGGCACGCATCGACACGAGGTCGGCTGGCTCGGTGAGCTTCCGGTTCTCCGGGTCACCCGAGACCACATGGACCGGCGTGCCGGCGGCCGCCAGCGCGCCCGCGTCATCGGTGATCGGTCGGCCCCACGCGTGCGACTCCTCGATGGCGGCGCGCAGCGACCCCAGGCGGGCGGCCTGCGGCGTCTGTGCGGCGGCCACCTCCTCGCGCTCGACGGGGCCGACGACGCGCTCGTTGCGCACGCGCTTGAGCGAGTCGACGACCGGCACCACCGGGACGACGGCCGGCTGTTCCACCGCGGCCGCCGCCACCGTGCTGACGAGCGCGGTCGGTCACGCCCGGGCGGGCCGCGTCGTGGACGAGGACGACCGCGTCGTCACCATGGCCGGCGCCGGTCAATGCCCAGATTCCGGCGATCACCGAGTCGGCGCGACCGTCGCCCCCCGCGACGACGAGGCATCGCTCCTCGGCACTCGCCGGCAGCGCGTGCGCGAAAGCGGTCGATCGCGTCCGGGCGGCACGGAGATCGCGACGCGGACGAGCTCGGGATCGGCCAGCAGCGTGTCGAGGCTCCAGCGCCATGCCGGGCGTCCCCAGAGGTCGACCCATAGCTTGTCGCTGCCCATGCGCTGCTGCGACCGGCGGCGACGAGGATGGCGGTGTAACGCGCGCCGGATCCGACATCGGCTCCGCGATCACTCCGCTCTCGCCGCGCGGCTGGGCAAAGATCATCCGGCCGGCGACCGTCTGGAGGACCCGCGTCACCGCGATCGGGATCTCCTGGTCGAGGAAGCGGAGGCCGCCCTCGACCACGATCATCGTCCCGTCGTCGAGGTAGCCGACGCCCTGGCCGGCCTCCTTGCCCTCCTGGATGATCCGGACGTTCATCTCCTCCCCGGGATGGACGACCGCCTTCACGGCGTTGGCGAGCTCGTTCACGTTGAGCACGCGGATGCCCTGGAGGTCCGCGACGCGGTTGAGGTTGTAGTCATTGGTCAGGATCGCCGCGCCGTGGTCCCGGGCGTAGGCCATCAGCTTGGCATCGACCTCCGGGACCTCCGGGATACGTCGCCTCGCTGATCTCGACCGGCGTGACGGCATCCTTCTGCAGCGCCGACAGCATCTCCAGTCCGCGCCGCCCACGGTTCCGCCGCAGCGCGTCCGGGGAGTCGGCGATGCGCTGCAGCTCGTCGAGCACGAAGCGCGGCACCACGAGCTCGCCGAGCACGAACCCCGTTGCTCGCGATATCGACGATCCGGCCGTCGATGACCGCGCTGGTGTCGATCACCACGCGGGTCGATGGTCCGCGCGGCCGCGCGCCCGGAATGATGCCCGCGAACGCCGGCAGCAGGACGTCGCGTTTCGACATCGTGGCGGCGAGCATGAGGAAGGCCAGGAAGAGCGCGACCACCGGCGGTCCCAGCGAGCCGAGGACGCCACCCACTCCTGCCAGGGGGATCCCGACCAGCACACCCATGAGCAGACCGATGACCACCGCCGCGACGCCGAGGGAGAACTCGCCGGCCCCCGCCTCGCTCAGCTTCTCGACGGCGCGTCGCACCGGGTAGATGGTGATGTACGGGATTGCGAGGTAGCCGAACAGCAGCGTCGCGACGACGAACGCGGTCAGGAACGCGGGACGATTCGCCTCCTCGATCAGGTCGCCGGCACGCTGCAGCAGCGCCAGACCGAGCGCGAAGCCGATCAGGGTGCCCAGCAGGGCACCCGTGAGCTGGATGATTCGGGTCATGACAACCGATGAATGCGGAAAGTGAACCATTGCTGCGCCGATGATGCGATGAATCCCGCGGGCGCAGCCCCGCGGAGGGGCGTCACCTTAGCACGGACCCCACCCGACGTCCACGCTCGCCACCAGACCCCATCCGACCGTCTGCTAGGCCAGCAGCGCGGCCTCGAGGGCTTCCCGGATGTCGCGTGCGACCACCAGGTCGCGCGCTCCCTCGCCACCCGCGCCGCGAGCCGGCCCGGTCACCAGGCGCTCGAAGCCGAGCCGCGATGCCTCCACCAGGCGGCGCTCGGCGCGGACCGCGGAGCGGACACGTCCGGAGAGGGAGACCTCGCCGGCGAGGGCGGTGGCGGGGCGCACCGGCCGGTCGCGCAGGCTGGACGCCAGTGCCACGGCGATCGCGAGGTCGGCCGCCGGCTCGTCGATCCTCAGGCCGCCGGCGACGTTGACGTACACGTCGTGGGACGTGAGGTTCAGACCCGCGTGACGGGCCAGGACGGCGATCAGCATGAGGACGCGATTGGTGTCGACGCCGGTCGTGGCGCGCCGTGGCGACCCGTAGCCCGCTGGCGCCGACAGCGCCTGGATCTCGACGGCAAGGGGTCGGGTTCCCTCGAGCGCGATCGTCACCGCGGCACCGGCGGTCGGGCTCTCGTCGGACTCGATGAAGAATCGGCTCGCATCGGCCACCTCGGCCATCCCGTCGCCGCGCATCTCGAGGACGCCGACCTCGTCGGTCGAACCGAAGCGATTCTTCGCCGCCCGCAGCAGCCGCGTTGCGCCGAGCCGCTCCCCCTCCAGGTAGATGACGGCGTCGACCAGGTGCTCCAGCGTCCGCGGTCCGGCGACGGTACCTTCCTTGGTCACGTGGCCGACGAGCGCCACGCAGCTGCCGCTCAGTTTGGCCATCTCCGCCAGCCGGGCTGCGACCTCGCGGACCTGTCCGACGCTGCCGGCGGGGCCTGACAACTGCGCGCTCGTCAACGTCTGCACGCTGTCCACGACGGCCAGTACGGGCCGCAGGCTCTCGATCGCCGCCAGGGCCGTGTCGAGATCGGTGGTGGCAGCGAGGCTCAGCCCGTCCACGACCGCCCCGATGCGCTCCGCGCGGCCCCGCACCTGCGAGGACGACTCCTCTCCGCTGACGTAGAGGACCGGCCCCCGAGTCGCCAGGCGGGCGGCCAGCTGGAGCAGCAGCGTCGACTTGCCGATGCCGGGGTCGCCGCCGAAGAGCGCGATGGAGCCCGGGACGAAGCCGCCGCCAAGGACGCGGTCTACCTCGCCGATCCCCGCTTCGAGGCGCGATGCCTCCGCGCTGGTCACGGCGCCGATCGGCTCGATGGCCGCCACACCGGCCATCGCCTGGGCCGCCGACGGTGCTCGAGCGGCGGCACGCGGCGCAGCAACCGTCTCGACGAGCGTGTTCCAGGCGCCGCAACCGGGGCACTGCCCGGCCCACTTCGGTGACGCGGCTCCGCACTGCTGGCAGAGGTAGGTCGTCTTGACGGCTGGCACGCTGCCCCTTCGAACGCTATCCGCCGGATGATGCCATCCGACGGTTACCGGCCGGTTACCGGCGGCTTATCGCGCGGCCTTGGCCGGTTGGCGCTTGGCCGGTGCCTGCTTGTCGATGGTGAGCGCGCCATCAGCACCGACATCGACGACCACGGTGTCGCCCGCGCTGAAGCTGGCCTGCAGCATGCGCTCGGCCAGCGCGTCCTCGATCTGGTTCTGGATCTCGCGGCGCAGCGGACGGGCACCGTATGCCTGGTCGTAGCCCTTGGCGATGATCGCGTCCTTCGCCGCATCGGTCACCATGAGCTCCATCTCCTGGCCGGCGAGCTGATCCGTCACCCGGGCCAGCAGAAGGTCGACGATCTCGCGGATCTCCTCGCGGGTCAGCTGGCGGAAGACAACGGTCGCGTCGATGCGATTGAGGAACTCGGGCCGGAAGGTGTTCTTCAGCTCGCCGAGGACCTTGTCCCGCATACGCTCGTAGTCGGACTGCGCCTGGGCGGTCTCGCCAGCGGCGCCGGCACGGAACCCGATCGAGGTATCGCGCTGCATCTGCTGCGCGCCGACGTTGCTGGTCATGATGATGACCGTGTTTCGGAAGTCGACGCGGCGACCCTTCGCGTCGGTCAGGTGGCCGTCCTCGAGGATCTGCAGCAGGATATTGAAGACCTCGGGGTGCGCCTTCTCGATCTCATCGAGCAGCACCACGCTGTAGCTCTTGCGCCGGACGGCCTCCGTGAGCTGGCCGCCCTCGTCGTACCCGACGTAGCCGGGTGGGGCACCGACCAGGCGCGAGACGTTGTGGCGCTCCATGAACTCGCTCATGTCGATCTTCACGAGGGCGTCCTCCGAGCCGAACATGAACTCGGCCAGGGCCTTCGCCAGCTCCGTCTTGCCGACACCGGTTGGGCCCATGAAGATGAATGAGCCGATCGGGCGCTTCGGGTCCTTCAGCCCGGCACGCGCTCGCCGGACCGCCTTGCTGATGGTCTCGATCGCCTCCTGCTGCCCGATGACCCGCCCGTGAAGGGCGTCCTCCATGTGCAACAGCCGCTCGGACTCCTCCGCGCTGATGCGGATCACCGGGATGCCGGTCCACATGCTCACGACCTGGGCGATGTCCTCGTCGGTGACGACGGGGGTTTCCTTGGCTTGCTCTTCCTGCCAGGCCTTCTTCATGTCGTCGATGCGCTCTTTGCCCTGCGCCTCCTCGTCGCGAAGGCGGGCGGCGGCCTCGTAGTCCTGGCCGGCGATCGCCTCGTCCTTCTGGCGCGTGACCTCCTCGAGCTCATGCTGCGCCGCCCGGATCTCCGGAGGTGCCGAGGCCGAGCGCAGCCTCACTCGCGAGCCGGCCTCGTCCATGAGGTCGATGGCCTTGTCCGGCAGGGCGCGATCCGCGACGTAGCGGACGCTCAGGTCGACGGCCGCCTTGATGGCCTCGTCGCTGATCTTGACCTTGTGGTGCTCCTCGTAGCGCGCGCGAATCCCGAACAGGATCTCGACCGCCTCGTCCATGGTCGGCTCCTCGACCATGACCGGCTGGAAGCGCCGCTCGAGCGCCGCGTCCTTCTCGATGTACTTGCGGTATTCATCCAGCGTGGTCGCGCCGATGCATTGCAGCTCCCCGCGAGCCAGCGGCGGCTTGAGGATGTTCGCCGCGTCGATCGCGCCCTCGGCAGCGCCCGCCCCGACGAGCGTGTGCAGCTCGTCGATGAACAGCACGCTGTCGCTGCTCGATCGCAGCTCCTCGATGATCTTCTTCAGGCGCTCCTCGAACTCGCCACGGTACTTCGTGCCGGCCACCAGCGAACCGATGTCCAGGGTGAGCACCCGCTTGTCGGCAAGTGTCTCCGGCACGTCGCCGGAAACGATCCGGTGGGCGAGCCCCTCGGCGATGGCCGTCTTGCCGACGCCCGGCTCGCCGATGAGCGCTGGGTTGTTCTTCGTCCGCCGCGACAGGATCTGGATGACGCGCTCGATCTCCTTCTCGCGACCGATGACCGGATCGAGCTTGTCGGCTCGTGCCAGTTCGGTGAGGTTGATCCCGAGCTGGTCGAGGGTCGGCGTCTTCGACGGCCGCTTCGTCTCCGGGGCCGGCGCCGCGCTGCTCGACTGCGAGAGCACGTGGATCACCTGGTGGCGCACCTTGTCGAGGTTGACGCCGAGGCTCTCGAGCACGCCGGCGGCGATGCCCTCGCCCTCGCGGACGAGGCCCAGCAGGAGGTGCTCGGTGCCGATGTAGTTGTGCCCGAGGCGGCGGGCCTCGTCGATGGCGAGCTCGATGACCCGCTTGGCGCGAGGCGTGAGCCCGACCTCGCCGACGACGGGGCGGTCGCCGCGGCCGATGATGAACTCGACGGCCGTGCGGACCTTGGACAGCTCGACGTTCATGTTCTCGAGCACGCGCGCTGCCACGCCCTCGCCCTCGCGGACGAGGCCGAGGAGCAGATGCTCGGTGCCGATGTAGTTGTGGTTGAAGCGCTGCGCCTCATCCTGCGCGAGGGTGAGAACCTTTCGCGCCCGATCGGTGAACTTGTCGAATCGATCCATGGTCGCCGCTTTCGTGCTTCTGCTCTGAGTGTACGGCACCGATGTGGTGCCCGGCTCCCGCGCCTGCGTCAACGGTGTGCATCGTAGATACGGGAGACGGCACGATTCCGCTCACTGTTCCGCTCCCGCCTCGCCTCACGACGCGACCGAAAACGTCGAAGCGGGCCCGGTGTCGGACCCGCTTCGTGCTGGAATCGCGTCGCGGGCTACGCCTTGGCGTCGTCCTCGACGGCCTCCGCAGGCGGCTCAGCCGCGGCGGGTTCCTCGGCGGCGGGTTCCTCGGCGGCGGCCGTTCCTCGGCCTCGGCGGCCTCCGCCGCGGGTTCCTCGGCGGCGGGCGCCTCGGCCTCGGCGCCTCGGCAGGCGCCTCCTCGGCCTCCGCAGGCGCCTCCTCGGCGGCTGGCGCTTCCGCCTTGGCGACCGGCTCGGCCTTCGCCTCGGTCTCGGCCTCAGCGAGGGGCCTCGTCCTGTCCGGATCGGAGCTGCTCGAGCAGTCCGGAGCTGGCGAACGCCGCCGCCATCGTGTTGTCGATGCCGCCCTCCGGCTCGGCGGTGGCATCCTCCGGTCGGTAGTCGAATCGGTCGCGGCGCGGACCACGGTCGCGTCGCGGCCGATCCTCGCGTGGTGCCGCGGCCGATGGGGCCGGGCGATCCTCGGCCTGCTTCAGGCTCAGCCCGAGCCGATGGCGCTCGGAGTCGAGGCTGATGATCCGCAGCTTGACCTGCTGGCCCTCCTGCACGACGTCGCCGGGGTGGGCGACGCGCTGGTTGGACAGCTCGCTGATGTGGATCAGGCCCTCGAGGCCCTCCTCGACACGGACGAACGCGCCGAAGTTCACGAGCTTCGTCACGGTCCCGTCGATGACATCGCCGATCTTGTACTTGGCCACCGACTCCTGCCACGGGTCCGGCTGCAGCCGTCGGATCGACAGGCTGATACGGCCTCGCTCGTGGTTGATGTCGATGACCTCGGCCTCGACCTCGTCCCCGATCTGGTGCGCGGTCTCGGGGTTGTTGACCTTGTTCCACGACAGCTCGCTCTTGTGGACGAGACCATCGATCCCTCCGAGGTCCACGAACACGCCGAACGGCGCGATGCTGCGGACCACGCCGGTGACCTTCTGGCCGGTCTCCAGGCTGCTGAACAGCTCGTCGCGCTTCTCGCGACGCTCCTCGTAGAGGGCCACCTTCTCCGACAGGATGAGGCGGTTCGCCTTGCGGTTGACCTCGAGGATCTTGAGGCGAAGCGTGCGGCCGACGAACGGCTGGAGCTTCTCGGCGATCTCCTGCGCGGCGTCCCTGGGCTGCTCGTCGCGCGGACGCCGCGGGAAGTCGACGATCTGGCTGATCGGAACGAAGCCCCGCACGCCGAGATCGACGATCAGGCCGCCCTTGTTGTGGTCGATGACGCGGGCCTCGACGATCTCGCCGGCGTCGAAGCGCTCCTGCATGCCGCGCCACTTCCGCTCGAGGCCGGCGCGGCGCAGCGACAGCACCGCGTGCCCCTCCGGCGACTCCGGCTGCAGGACGTACACGAGGACCTGGTTGCCGACCTCGATCTCCGGACGGCTCTCGTCGCCGTCGCGCGGACCGCGGCGGTTCATGAGCTCGCGGTTGCTGACGACGCCCTCGCTCTTGCCACCGAAGTCGACCAGGATCTCGTCGGGGTCGATGCGAACGACGGTGCCCTCGACGACATCACCGTGCTTGAGGCTCTTCACCTCGTTGTCCGGCTGGTCCAGCAGCTCGGCCATCGTCATCGGCTCCGAGGGTGCGCTCTCGGCGGCCGGTGCCGCCGGCACGTCCTCTGGAGCGGCCTCTTCTGCGGCGGGCGCCTCGGGAGCGGCCTCTTCCGCGGCGGCCGCCTCGGCGGGCTCATCGGCGGCTGGCTCGTCTGTCGACTCCGCGGCGGCCTCGTCCATGCTCGGCTCGGCGGCGGCCGGCTCGGTCGTCTCGACGCTCATCGGTTCCGCCGGTTGCGCCTCGGCGGCGACCTCGTCAGCGGGCTCGCTGGCGGGCGCTGCGGCTGCATCTGGGGCGGCCACATCCGAAGATGGTGTCCCGTTGATGGCCTCCGTGGACTCGGCCGGCTGATCGGCCTGCGCCGCCTGCTCGGCGACCGTCACCGCGGCCTCCTCCTCGGAGTCCTTGGTGGCGCTCGGGGTCGCCTGGTTGGTGTCGTCGGTCAAAGTGTTGATACGCTCCTGTCAATCAGAGTCCGTGACACAAACAACGCCCTCCGCGTGGAGGGCGTTCACCGCCGTCGGTTGCATTCAGGTGCTGCCTGCTGTCTCGAAGACGGACGATCGGTGCTCCTTGCTGCTCACGACGGCGTGACGCGCTCACGCGCGACTATGGGGTTGTCTGCCACACGGCCCGGGTAGCATACCATGCTGTCAATGAGGTCCCCCGAGCGTGCCTGAGCTGCCGGATCTGACCGTCGTGGCCGAGGAGCTCGAGCGCCGCATCGGCGGGCGGGTGGTCCTGGATGCATCGGCGCCGACACCGATCCTGCGTGCGTGCGACGCCGGAAGAGCTCGCGGCGCTGAACGCCACCACCATCGGGGTTCCCCGTCGTCGCGGGAAGTTCCTTCTCATCCCATTCGCCCGCGATGGCACCGACGCCCTGGTGCTGGCCGCGAACCCGATGCTCGCCGGGAGGTTCTGGCTCACGAACACGTCCGAGCGGGTGCGGGCACGAACCGGGTTGCGGCTCAGGCTCGAGAACGGAGGCGATCTGCGATACGTCGACCGCGAGATGCTCGGCAAGCTGTACCTCGTGCCACCCGACGGCGCTGTCCGCCGTCCCCGGTTGGGACGGACATGGGCCCGGACGCCGATGACCCGGCCCTGACCCTCGATGCCTTCCGCCAGCGGATCCGTCGCCATCCAGGCGAGCTGAAGCCGCTGCTCCGAAACGCCGCGTTCGTCGCCGGCATCGGCAACGCCTACAGCGACGAGATCCTGTGGGAGGCGGGGCTGGCGCCGTTCCGGAAGCGCAGCACGCTCGACGACGACCAGATCGAGCGGCTCCACGCCGCCATGCGCTCGGTGCTGGCCGAGGCCGTCGACCGCATCCGCGTTTCCGTCCCCCCGAACATCGAGACCCAGGATCGGTCATTCCTGAAGGTCCATCTGCGCGGCGGCGCAGCCGTGCCCGCGATGTGGGCGTGAGCTGCGCCAGATCGGCGGTCGCGAGGCGACCACCTTCTGCCGGACCTGCCAGCCGCCCTTCTGACGGTCAGGGAATGACGAGCACCTGACCGACGATGATCTCGTTGGGGTCGTCGATCCCGTTGAGCGCCTGCAGCGCCTGGCACCGTCGTGCCGAACTCGCTGGGCGATCGACGCCAGCGTGTCGCCCTGCTGCACGACGTAGGTCGTCGGAGCGGGAGTCGGTGCGGGTGTCGGTGCGGGTGTCGGAACTGCGGTCGGTGTGGCGGTGGGCGCGGCAGTGGGGCTGGGCGTCGGCCGGGGCGTGGCCGTCGGCGTCGGCGAGGGCGTGGCGGTTGCGAGGTCGGACGCCGTGGCGCTGGGCGACGGCGAGGCCTCTCCCGCCCCGGGATCGATCATCCCGGATGCGACCGCAATGCCGGCGGCCCCCAGGACGAGCGCGGCCCCGCCGACCATGACCAGCGGACCACGAGGTGCCCGGCGCGCGCGTCCGGCGATGCCGCGCCAGGCGGGTGTCGGCGTGAGCACCATCCGCGTCGACACGAGCCCGTCGCCGATGGGAAGCGGCCAGGGACACCCCCGCTGACGCCGCGTCGTGCCGCAGGTAGCGCTCGCAGCGCGGATGCGCCGGGGTCAGGCACAGCTGGGCCTGTTCCTGGCGGCTGAGCGACAGCGGGGGCTCTTCTGCGTGGCATCGGTGGCCGGCGTCGACTCCATCGATCACCGACTGGCGATCTCCGACGAGGCCGAGCAGCGGGCAGACGCGATCCACGGCCCGAGCATAGCAGATGCCCCGACGCTGACGAGCGACGGGGCTGCGGGAAATGAAATATCCCGGCGACGACCTATTTTCCCAGGAGGTCACCCCCCAAGTATCTTCGGCGCTGGAGAGCTTAACTTCCGTGTTCGGGATGGGAACGGGTGGTTCCTCTCCGCTAGCGTCACCGGGATAGATCTTCAATTGTCGACCCCGTCCTCGCACAGAGGACGGATCGAAGGCGGAAGCGTCGAATCATCGTGGCTGGCGGCCATCGGCCACCTTCCGAACGCGATCCAGCAGCGTGCTAGTCGCGTGAACTAGGTCAAGCCCTCGACCATTAGTACCGGCTTCGCTGAACACATTGCTGTGCGTACACGTGCGGCCTATCAAACAGCTAGTCTCGCTGCGGTCTTACCTGGTTACCCAGTGGGGAACCTCATCTTGAGGCGAGCTTCGCACTTAGATGCTTTCAGTGCTTATCCCAACCGAACATACCTACCCAGCAATGCCATTGGCATGACAACTGGTACAACATTGGTTCGTCCACTCCGGTCCTCTCGTACTAGGAGCAGCTCCTCTCAAGTTCCCTACGCCCACGGCGGATAGAGACCGAACTGTCTCACGACGTTCTGAACCCAGCTCGCGTACCGCTTTAATTGGCGAACAGCCAAACCCTTGGGACGTACTTCCGCCCCAGGATGCGACGAGCCGACATCGAGGTGCCAAACAGGGCCGTCGATATGAACTCTTGGGCCCTATAAGCCTGTTATCCCCGGGGTAGCTTTTATCCGTTGAGTGATACCCCTTCCACTCGGAGGTACCAGATCACTAAGCCCGACTTTCGTCTCTGCTCGACTTGTAGGTCTCGCAGTCAAGCACCCTTATGCCTTTGCACTCTACGGCTGGTTTCCATTCAGCCTGAGGGTACCTTTGGGCGCCTCCGTTACTCTTTAGGAGGCGACCGCCCCAGTCAAACTGCCCACCTGACACTGTTCCACGCCCGGATTACGGGACGCGGTTAGAGCCGAAATCCAACAAGGGTGGTATTTCAACGGTGACTCCACCGAGGCTAGCGCCCCAGCTTCAACGTCTCCCACCTATCCTACACATGCTGAACCTCAGTCCAATATCAAACTACAGTAAAGCTCCACGGGGTCTTTTTGCCCTGCCGCGGGTAACCTGCATCTTCACAGGTATTTCAATTTCGCCGGATCCCTCGTTGAGACAGCGCCCAGATCGTTACGCCATTCGTGCGGGTCGGAACTTACCCGACAAGGAATTTCGCTACCTTAGTACCGTTATAGTTACGGCAGCCGTTTACCGGGGCTTCAATTCAGAGCTTGCACCCCTCCTCTTAACCTTCCGGCACTGGGCAGGCGTCAGCCCCTATACGTCAGCTTTCGCTTTAGCAGAGACCTGTGTTTTTGCTAAACAGTCGCCTGGGCCGTTTCACTGCGACCTCGATCAGCCTCCCATCAAAGATGAGCGCTGCGAGGTACCCCTTCTCCCGAAGTTACGGGGTCAATTTGCCGAGTTCCTTAACGAGGGTTCTTCCGATCGCCTTGGTATGCTCTACCCGTCTACCTGCGTCGGTTTGCGGTACGGACGCCTTTGATCTCGCTAGACGCTTTTCTTGCAGGATCGGCTCAGTCGAATCAGCTTTCGCCTTTCATTCGCTTCTCGGAGTTTGAATGAGAGGACGGATTTGCCTATCCTCTCCCCCTACCAGCTTAGACGCACATAGCCAAAGTGCGCTCAACCTACCGTTCCCGGTCACGCCCTTGCTCTCGCGGTCGCTTCTCACCGGCTGCCTCGACAGCAAAGCTGCCTCAGCGCACCGGCGTCCACGGCCGTGGCACCCGAAGGTGCAAACGATCTCTGGCGGTATCGGAATATCAACCGATTGTCCATCGCCTACGGCTTTCGCCCTCGGCTTAGGCCCGACTAACCCTGAGCGGATTAACCTTCCTCAGGAAACCTTAGACATACGGCGTGCGCGTTTCTCACGCGCATTTCGCTACTCATGCCGGCATTCGCACTTCCGTCCACTCCAGCCGTCCTCACGGTCGACCTTCACTGCTGACGGAACGCTCCCCTACCACCGCCTCGGCCCGAAGGCCGGCACGATCCGAAGCTTCGGTATCAGACTTGAGCCCCGTTGGATCTTCGGCGCGGAATCACTTGACCAGTGAGCTATTACGCACTCTTTAAATGGTGGCTGCTTCTGAGCCAACATCCTGGTTGTCTGTGCAACTCCACATCCTTCCCCACTTAGTCTGAATTTTGGGACCTTAGCTGTCGGTCTGGACTGTTTTCCTTTTGACCACGAAGCTTAGCCCTCGCAGTCTGACTCCCGGGGTATGTAATCGTGGGATTCGGAGTTTGATTGGGTTTGGTAAGCGGGAAGCCCCCTAGCCCATTCAGTGCTCTACCCCCACGACTGAACCCCCGAGGCTAGCCCTAAAGCTATTTCGGGGAGAACCAGCTATCTCCGAGTTCGATTGGCATTTCACCTCTACCCACAGGTCATCCCCTAGCTTTTCAACGCTAGTGAGTTCGGTCCTCCACGGGACATTACTCCCGCTTCAACCTGCCCATGGGTAGCTCACTCGGTTTCGGGTCTACCCGCTGCGACTGTGACGCCCTGTTCAGACTCGCTTTCGCTACGGCTCCGTCCTTCACGGACTTAACCTTGCCACAGACCGGGTAACTCGCCGGCTCATTCTTCAAAAGGCACGCCATCAGGCTACCTGGCACCCGAAGGCCCCAGGCAACACCCTCTGACTGCTTGTAAGCACGCGGTTTCAGGTACTATTTCACTCCCCTCCCGGGGTGCTTTTCACCTTTCCCTCACGGTACTGGTTCACTATCGGTCGCCAAGAGTATTTAGCCTTGGACGGTGGTCCGCCCGGGTTCCCACATGAAGAGACCTTCCACGTGGTACTCAGGGACACGTCCGGGAGTCGGATCGCTTTCGCTTACGGGGCTGTCACCCTCTCTGGCAGGCCTTTCCAGGCCGCTTCTGCTAACGAACCGATTTGTAACTCCCTGCGGAACTCGCAGTTCCCGCTGGACGGCCCTACAACACCGCGACTGCAACGGCTGCGACCTATCACGCAGCCACGGTTTGGGCTTCTCCGCTTTCGCTCGCCACTACTCACGGAATGTTCTCTGCTCCTCGAGGTACTTAGATGTTTCAGTTCCCTCGGTGTCCTCGTCACGGCCTATGTATTCAACCGTGCGTCCCGGGACATTACTCCCGGGGGGTTTCCCCATTCGGATATCTCCGGATCAACGCTTGCTCGCAACTCCCCGAAGCATTTCGCTGCCTGCCACGTCCTTCGTCGGCTCTTGGCGCCAAGGCATCCACCGCATGCTCTTAGTAGCTTGACCTACAACGTTCACGCGGCTAGCACGGTGCTGGCCGTCAGCACGAAGTGGTCGCGTCGGAATCTCCTCGACGAAATCGATGCTTCCACTCTTCGATTCTTAAGGTCGCGCACTCCGAGGTGGAGCGCTCGCCGCTCTGGCTCGTTGAAGGGCCCGCCCGTTCGGCACTGCCGTCCGGTCGACGCGCTTGACGGTGTCCGTCACGGCGTCAGCGAAGTGTCCGCTGACCGATGAGCACGACGTTCGTCGCGCGCAGCGGTCAGGAGACCGTTCCCGGATGCAGTTGGTAGGGGGGCTTGTCACAACGATCGCGAGGAGGACCTGCGTCGGTCTCCCCGCGGAGCCGAGTAACTGTAGCACCGGCGATTCGGCCGGTCAAGGCGACTCCAGAGGCCTCGCCACGCGCCTAAAGGGCCCGCCCGTTCGCCCGGCGGAGGTGGTGGAGATGAGGGGACTCGAACCCCTGACCCCCTCCTTGCAAAGGAGGTGCTCTCCCAACTGAGCTACATCCCCGTCGACGGCGTCGGCTGATGGTATCCGCGCGCAGGCACCGGGGTCAAAGGGGCCGGTCAGCGGAAGACGACCGTCCGATGACCGTGCAGGAGGACCCGGTGGTCCACGTGCCAGCGGACGGCGCGCGCCAGGGCCACGCACTCGACGTCACGCCCGACCCGCGCAAGCTCGACGACGCTGTGGGCGTGGTCGACGCGAGCGACCTCCTGCTCGATGATGGGGCCTTCGTCGAGGTCCGGGTGACGTAATGCGCCGTGGCGCCGATGAGCTTCACGCCACGGTCGTGCGCCTGGCGATAGGGCGCGGCGCCCTTGAACGAGGGGAGGAACGAGTGGTGGATGTTGATCGCGCGCCCGGCGAGCGCGGCGCAGGCCGTCGGAGCCGAGGATCTGCATGAAGCGCGCGAGGACGACGAGGTCGGCGACGAACCCGCCACCAGTCGAGCACCGCCGCGTCGAGCTCGTCGGCCGCCGCGCGCGGACCGGGCAGCGTCTGACTACGGAACGCCGTACGTCTCGGCGAGCGGGCGTGAAGTCCGGCGTACGGTGACGCGACTCCCACCACGTCGGTCGGGATCGCACCGCTTCGCCATCGGTACAGCAGGTCATTCAGGCAGTGGCCCTCGTGCGAGACGAGCACGAGCATGCGCGGCGCAGCTGGCGTCGTGGAGCCCCACGCCATCCCATCTCGACGGCCAGCGGCCGAAGCGCCGCCTGCCACGCCTCGAGGCCGCGCTCGGCGTCGTCGCTGAAGTGGATGCGCATGAAGAACCGGCCGGTCATCGGGATCACCGAACTGGTGGCTGTCGACGATGTTGCCGCCGTGCTCGGCGACGAGTCCGGAGACGGCCGCCACGATGCCCCGCCGATCCGGGCAGGAGAGCGTCAGGATCAGCTGGGCGAGCGCGGTCATGGCATGCGTCCCGTTCAAGGCGGCGTCAGGCGGCGCTCGCGGCTCGGGCGGCAGATCGCTCCCGTCCGGCCACGAGACCTCGCGCACCATGCAGATCGGCGTCTGCTCTCGCGCCTGGCCGAGCGGATTGTCGGCGAAGAGCGCTCGACGAACCGGCGGTCGACGCCCGGGCTGGCGCCGAGCACGGCACAGCCGGCGTCGTTGGCGTCGATGATCGCGACCGGAGCACCGATCGCGGCCGCGCAACGTCGTGCGGCGCCGGTCGGATCCTTCGGGGCCGAGGGTGGCCGCCTGGTTGTAGGGCGGGATCGTGTAGCTGGTCGGGCCGTCGATCGCCTTGGCCTGCGGCCCCGCGACACGATAGAAGAGCCCGTGGACCCCGAGTGGCCTGTGATCAGCCGCGACTGCGGCGGCGCCAGCAGGATGCGTGGTGCGCCGACCTCGCGGATGGCGAGCTCCATGGTCTCGGCCGAGCCGAGGCCGATGCCGTACCCGGGTCGGGTGACGAATCGCTGCAGCAACCTCGCCAGGCGGCTGGTCCGGATCTCCTTGATCGGGTAGGAGCGGCCCTGGGTGATCGCCACCATCCGCTCGCTGACGGCGACCAGGCGCACCCCGTCGGGCAGCGAACCCACGTAGCGGGAGACCACCTCCGCGGCATCGTCGGCCGCGGTGACGAGGTGAGTCCGCACCGGGTGACGGGCATAGACGACGCCGTGCATCGAGGCGTGCAGCGACCGATCCTCGTTCGGCTCGTCGAGGACTCCCATCGGCCGCTGTTCGGTCATCGGCCCGGAGGCAGCCGGAATCGGTGGACACGCGCCACTCCAGGGATCGAGGGAGGTGAGGTGGTGGGCGTTTCTGGACTCGAACCAGAGACCTCTGCCTTATCAGGGCAGTGCTCTAACCAGCTGAGCTAAACGCCCCTCGGGAGCGCGCATCGTAGCAGCGGGCGTCGGAGCACCGCAACCGGACCCTGCGCAGGGCTCCCGGGTCGCGCGATCGAGGCGCCGGACACGAAGAAGCCGCCCCTTCGCAGAGGCGGCTACAGCGTCCAGCTTGCTCGAGCTGAAGAGTGACAGGAATCCGCGTCATCAGCGGGAATCAGGTCGTCAGATTTCGAGGGCGACCAGCTCATTCACCGATGCTCCCTCGAGCATCGGACCTTTCGGCGAGCTGGCCGATCGACCTGGGATCGGTGGATCCGGCGAACCGGCGCCACATATCTCCCTAGAAAGGAGGTGATCCAGCCGCACCTTCCGGTACGGCTACCTTGTTACGACTTCGTCCCAATCACCAATCCCACCTTCGACGGCTACCTCCTTGCGGTTGGCCCACCGGCTTCGGGTGTTATCGGCTTTCATGACGTGACGGGCGGTGTGTACAAGGCCCGGGAACATATTCACCGCAGTGTGCTGACCTGCGGTTACTAGCAACTCCGGCTTCATGCAGGCGAGTTGCAGCCTGCAATCCGAACTGAGACCGGCTTTAAGGGATTAGCTCCACCTCGCGGTTTGGCAACCCGTTGTACCGGCCATTGTAGCGTGTGTGTAGCCCAGGACGTAAGGGCCATGCTGACTTGGCGTCATCCCCACCTTCCTCCGAGTTTCTCTCGGCAGTCTGGCATGAGAGATACAACATGCCACGGGGGTTGCGCTCGTTGCGGGACTTAACCCAACATCTCACGACACGAGCTGACGACAGCCATGCAACACCTGCATGACGGTCCCTTGCGGGAGGACGACGTTTCCGCCGTTTTCCGCCACATGTCAAGCCCTGGTAAGGTTCTTCGCGTTGCGACGAATTAAACCACACGCTCCGCTGCTTGTGCGGGCCCCCGTCAATTCCTTTGAGTTTTAGCCTTGCGGCCGTACTCCCCAGGCGGAACACTTAATGCGTTAGCTACGGCACAGCCGGGGTCGATACCGACTACGCCTAGTGTTCATCGTTTACGGCTAGGACTACCGGGGTATCTAATCCCGTTCGCTCCCCTAGCTTTCGCGCCTCAGCGTCAAGAATGGGCCAGGTAGTCGCCTTCGCCACTGGTGTTCCTCCCGATATCTACGCATTTCACCACTACACCGGGAATTCCACTACCCTCTCCCACCTTCAAGCCGATCAGTTTCCGATGCAGTTTCCCAGTTGAGCCGGGAGATTTCACATCGGACTTGACCAGCCGCCTGCGCGCTCTTTACGCCCAGTAAATCCGGACAACGCTTGCCACCTACGTATTACCGCGGCTGCTGGCACGTAGTTAGCCGTGGCTTATTCCTCAGGTACCGTCTTGGATCTTCCCTGAGAAAAGAGGTTTACGACCCTAGAGCCTTCGTCCCTCACGCGGAGTTGCTGCCTCAGACTTTCGTCCATTGGGCAAAATTCCCGACTGCTGCCTCCCGTAGGAGTCTGGGCCGTTCTCAGTCCCAGTCTGGCTGATCATCCTCTCAGACCAGCTATCGATCGTCGCCTTGGTGAGCCGTTACCCCACCAACTAGCTAATCGAACGCAGGCCCCGCCGGAAGCGGATTACTCCTTTAAGCGGTGAATCGAATCACCGATCACATGCGGTATTAGCCACCCTTTCGGGCAGTTATTCCCCACTTCCGGGTAGGTCACCTACGCGTTACTCAGCCGTCCGCCACTAGGAAACCTCCAAGCAAGCTCGGAGGCTCCTCGTTCGACTTGCATGTCTCACGCACCCCGCCAGCGTTTGTCCTGAGCCAGGATCAAACTCTCCGTACAAAAATAAACCAGTGTGTCGGCAGAAGCCTTCTCACCGGTTTACGAGTTCGACGTTGTCCCGCTGACTCGTGTGGATTCCTGTCACTCTTCAGCTGGTAAGCGACGTTGCCTGCCCGTTCGACACGGGTTCGGCTTCGTTCGATTCGAGTACTCCCCTTGCAGGTGAACTCGCGATGGTTCGCGCGGCGCGATCGTGTCGATCGCCGTTCGTGGCTCATCGGCCGGCGGACAGCCGGCGCGAAGACGGACTATAGATCACCCCGTCGGGGCCGTCAAGCGACCGCTCAGCGGTCGACGGAACGACGCCCCTGGAGCGACCGGATGAGGGTCACGTCGTCGGCGTACTCGAGGTCGCCACCGACCGGCAACCCGCGGGCGATCCGCGTCACGCTGGTGACGTGGGGACGCAACAGGTCGGCGAGGTACATGGCCGTCGCCTCCCCCTCGAGGTTCGGGTTGGTGGCCAGGATGACCTCCTCGATCCCGCCGGCGGTGGCCCGGCCGAGCAGCTCACGGGTGCGCAGCCGTTCCGGACCGATGCCGTCGATCGGGCTGATCGCGCCGTGGAGCACGTGGTAGCGACCGTGGAACTCCCCCGTCCGCTCGATCGCGAGCACGTCGAGCGGCTCCTCCACCACGCAGATGCGACTCGACTCGCGCCGCGGATCGGCGCACAGGTCGCAGGGGTCGACACCGGCCTCGGTGATGTTGCAGCACACGCTGCAGTACGCCACGTTCGTCCTTGATCCCGATCAGCGCAGCCGCCAGCGCGCGAGCGTCATCGGTCGACGCACGCAGGACGTGATAGGTGAGGCGCTGGGCGGTCTTGGTCCCGATGCCGGGCAGCTTGCTGAACTCCTCGATCAGGCGAGCGACCGGCGCGATGAGCCCGGCCATGGCCGGCTCAGCCCAGCCCGGCAGGCCCGGCATGCCCGGGATGCCCATCCCGCCGGCGATGCGGCCCATGCGTTCCCGCTCGAGCTCCTTGCTCCGGCCGATCGCCTCGTTCACCGCGCTGAGCACGAGATCCTGGAGCATCTCGACCTCGTCGGCGTCCACCGCCGACGGGTCGATCTCGACGCTGCGCACCTCCTGTGCCCCGGTGATGACGATGCGCACCGCACCGCCGCCGGCGGTCGCCTCGAGCGTCGTCTCCTTCAGCTCGTCCTGGGCCTGCGCCATCTGCGTCTGCATCTGTTGCGCCATCTTGGTGATCTGACCGATATTCACGCGATCTCCTCTTCGTTGTCTCAGGTGGGGCGCGATGCGTGCGCTCAGCGCACCTCGGGCGCGTCGACGAGCTCGCCGCCGGTGATCTTCAGCACGCCCTCGAGCAGGGCGCGGGCCTCGGGGTCATCTCGCGGTCGCCGACCGCCTGGGCGACGGTCAGCGGCTCGAGCTCGAGGTTCGCTCGCGACGCATTCGATGGCGAAGGTGCCGCCGAACATGTCCGTGAGCAGCGATCTCGATCTGCGACCGATCGCTGCGCGATGCGCGAGCGCATGAAGTCGCGCCCCTCGGGAAAGGCGAGGGTCAGGCGAGCGCCGTCGCGAGCGATCGGGCGGCACTCGGCGCAGCAGGGGCTTGATGACGGGACTGGCCCGTTCGACCACCTCCGCCCAGTGAGCGCGGAGGTCGGCGACGTCATCGCCGCCGGCGGCACACCGACGGCGGGGCGGCGCGAGCTGGCGCCGGACTCCGTCGGCGGGGCGGGGCGCTGCGATGCCGGCGGCGGGCGGCGGGCGCCTCGCCGGCGCGGAGCCCTCGGCCGGGCGCGAGGCTGCGGCCGGGCGGCGGCCGGACCGGATGATGTCGATGCGGCCACGGGGGCCGGCGCGATCGAGGCGGACTCGACGGCCAGGAGCTCGAGCAGAAGGCGGGCGCGGCCCTCGCGCGCGCCGACTCCGGCGGCCTCGGCGAGGCGCGGAGGATCGACGCCAGGCGGCGGGCGGCGACCGGATCGCGGCGGAGGCGAGCAGCCGGCGGCGTGCCTCGGCCTCGGCCTGCGAGGCCACCTGCGCCAGGTCGCGACCGCCATCGGCCAGGGCGGCGACGCCATCGAGCGCGGCGGCGACATCGGCGGCCTACGTAGGCGTCGACCAGCCGGTCGATCGCATCGTCATCGGCCAGCCCACCGCCTCGCGGACATCGGCCATCGGTCAGCCGCTCGGGGGCGAAGGCGAGGACCTGGTCCAGCAGCGACTCGGCGTCGCGCATGCCGCCATCGGCGAGGCGGGCGACGAGGGCCAGCGCGTCGTCGTCGGCCTGGGCGGCACCCTCGGCGGCACAGATGCGGCCGAGCTTGCCGGTGATCGTCGGCGCTTCCCAGGCGGCGGAAGTCATGGCGCTGGGTGCGGCTGATGATCGTGGCCGGCACCTTGTGGGTGTCGGTCGTGGCGAGGATGAAGACGACGTGGTCGGGCGGCTCCTCGATGAGCTTGAGCAGCGCGTTGAAGGCGTGCGTGCTCAGCATGTGGACCTCGTCGATGATGTAGACGCGCCGCTTCAGCTCCGATGGCGAGGTCAGGGCTCGCATCACGAGATCGCGCGCATCCTCGACCGCGCCGTGGCTGGCGGCGTCGATCTCGATCACGTCGAGGGCGCGGCCGTCGCGGATCGAGACGCACGCCGGGCAGGCGTCGCAGGGCTCGCCGTCGGCGCCGATGGCCGTGCAGTTGATCGCCTTGGCGAGAATCCGGGCGGTCGAGGTCTTGCCGGTGCCACGCGGGCCGACGAAGAGGTAGGCGTGCGCGAGGCGATCGTTGGTGATGGCATGCCGCAGCGTGGTCACGATCGGGTCCTGGCCGATGACCTCGCCGAATCGCTGCGCCCGGAACTTCCGGTAGAGCGCGCGGTGGGCGGCTCGTCGGGTCGCCGGCGTCGGCGCTGGAGATCGGCTGGGCTGCGGGCATCAGGCTATCTACCGTACACCGATTCGCCACGGCTCATCGGTGTGGGGAATGAAATCGGTCGTGCACCCGATGTCGATTCGCACCTGCTTCGCACTCACCCACGAGCCCGGCTCCGGCCAGGTTGTCCCGCGGCACCCGATGGCGATCGCTTACCGCTGCTTCCTTCCGGATCTGACGGGGTTCACGGACCATCGCTGCGCGGGACCCGACCTTCAACGTCGGGCACGGTGGTGGTGGGCGAACGGTGCGGACCTCGACCGGGAATTCAGCTCCGCTGTAGCGGATTGCGGATACAGGGCACCGCTAGTTCCCCGCCTAGCACGACCGGCCGCGATGGTAGGCCGTGAGGGGTGATCGGTCAATTCGAAAGCCGGAGGTCGCGGGCTCGGCCGCTGGGGTGTTGGCCCTGAGTCTGGCGGAGAGGGAGGGATTCGAACCCTCGACGGGTTGCCCCGAACGGCATTTCCAGTGCCGCGCCATAGGCCTCTAGGCGACCTCTCCGCAGTCCGAGCGCGTGGCGGAGAGGGTGGGATTCGAACCCACGGTACGGTTACCCGCACACCGCTTTTCGAGAGCGGCACCTTCAACCACTCGGACACCTCTCCGCGCCGGTTGCGAGTCTAGCGCACTCCCCCATCGGCGGCCAATAAGGTCGTCTAGACCGATGCGCCCTCGGTGGCCAGGCGACGAGCCTCCGACTCCCGCACCCCGGAGACGACCGAGAGCTGGTGTGGCAGCGAGGGGTCGCGGGCGAGCTGCAGGACACTGCCGGCAGCGCCGCGGTCGGGATCAGGGACGGCAAAGACCAGCGAGCGGACCCGCGCCTCGACCAGGGCGCCGGTGCACATGGCACACGGCTCGTTGGTCGTGAAGATCGTCACCTCGGCCAGGCGCTTCGGGCCGAGCTTGCGCGCGGTGGCCTGGATGGTGAGCATCACCGCGTGCGCGGTCGGGTCGCCGTGCAGCGATGGACCGATCGTGGTCTCGCGCGATCATGGCGTCGTCGATGACGGCTACGGCACCGATCGGCTCGTTGCCTTCCTCGCCACCACGGCGTGCCTCGGCGATCGCCTCGGCCATGTACAGCTCGTAGTTCATCGGTCTGTCTCCCGCCCACCGATTCGGTGAATTGCGTGCCGCGAGTCTAACAGGTGCCCTCCCCGCAGCCGTCGGCGGGGGACGGTTGAGCGCGTCGCCTAGCATACGAACACCGAAGTCCGGCAGCCATCGGGGAGACCATCATCGACGCCCCATCCCACCGCCCGCGATTCGCATGGACGCGGCGTGACACGTTCGCGCTGATCGCCATCACGCTGGCTGCCGCCGCGCTGCGCTTCGTCGCGCTCGGACGCCCGGTCGAGCTGGTCTTCGACGAGATCTTCTACGCGCGCGACGCCTGCTGGTACGTGGCCGGCAGCGAGGCGGTGTGCGACATCAGTGGCCTCGTCAGCCGCTCGCATCCACCGCTCGGGAAGTGGCTCATCGGCGCCGGGATCGCGGCCTTCGGCTACGACCCGTTCGGCTGGCGCGTGGCGGTCGCGACCGCCGGGACGCTGAGCGTGCCGCTCGTCTACCTGCTCGGGTGGCGGCTGCTGCGCGGATTCCGTGCCGGGACGGCGCTCACGGTCGGAGCGGCCGCCGCGGCCGGGCTGTTCGCCACCGACCTGCTGGCCATCGTGCAGTCCCGGGTCGCGATGCTCGACGCGCTCATCGTGCTCTTCGTCATCGGTGCCGTCCTCGCGATCGTCCTCGATCGCGACCACGCGCCAGCCGACGCGGGAGCACCGCGACCGTGGTGGTGGTGGCCGACCCTCGGCCGCCCGTGGCGGCTGCTGGCCGGGGCGTGCCTCGGGGCGGCGACGGCCGTGAAGTGGTCCGGCGCCTACGTCGCTCCCGGCCGTCATCGGCCTGGTCGTCATCTGGGCCGTTCTGGAGCGCCGGCGGGACGACCCGGAGGCGGGCTGGAGCGCCTGGGTCGCCGGGGCCATCCGGCGCGAGGCAATCCCGACGGTGCGTCCTCCTGGGACTCGTGCCGCTCCTCGTCTACGTCGCGAGCTACACGGGCCGCATGCCGGGGGCGGTGCTCGCCCTGCCGTGGGACCCGGCGTCGGTCTGGAGCGGCATCTGGCAGCACCAGCGCGCGATGCTCGACTTCCACACCGAGCTCGGTGGCGACCACCCGTACCAGTCGCCGCCCTGGTCGTGGCCCCTCCTCCAGCGCCCGGTGGCCTACTGGTTCGGCGACGAGGGCGGCACCTACCGCGAGATCATGGCGCTCGGCAATCCGGTGGTCTGGTGGCCGGGGCTGCTGGCCCTCATCGGTCTCGTCGTCACGTGGGCGCGGAGCGGGTGGGGCTGGCTGCGACCCGAGCCGGTGATCCTGGGCGCCGCCGGGGCGACCTACCTGCCGTGGCTGATCCTGTCCGGCGATCGGAGCCAGACGTTCCTGTGGTACTTCCTCCCGACGGTGCCGTTCCTGTGCCTGGCGCTGGGCGCCTTCGCCGGCTGGGCGTGGGAGCGCACCGCGGGGACGGGTGGCGGCGGGCGTCTTCGGCGTCCTCGTCATCGCCAGCGTCGTCTTCTGGCTTCCGGTCGTCACGGCGCTGCCACTGGATCCGGATGGATGGCGACTGCGGATGCTGTTCCGCGACTGCGATCGGACCGACGGGCCGACGCAGACGCTGCCGGACGACTCGTCCAGCCAGGGAACCCCGCCCGATGGGTGGTGCTGGATCTAGGCGTCCGCCCGGCCCCCTGTCTCGACCTCGCCGTTCCCGCGCAGCAGCAGGCGTGCGAGGACGGCCCCCGAGATCCCGTGGAGCATCACCGATGCGATGATCGTCACCGCGACCACGCTGAACACGAGACGCGCGTCGACCGGCGTGAGCACGGCGAACGCGAAGCCGAGGTAGTAGACCGACCCGAGGCCGCGGATGCCGAACCAGGCGATGAACAGCCGCTGCTGCCAAGCGACGCGCGTCGGCAGCAGGCTGACGAGCACGGCGAGCGGCCGGACGACGAGAATCAGCCCCAGGGCGGCCAGCAGCACCGGCCAGCCGAGCTCCAGCACGCCGCCGATCGGGAGCACGCTGCCGAGCAGGAGCAGCACGGTGAGCTCGGCAAGCTTCTCGAGCACCAGCGTCACGTCGTGGAGCCGATGGTGGACCTCGTGGCTCGCCTCGTAGCGGCGGAAGGCGATGGCCGAGGCGAAGACCGCGAGGAACCCATAGCCCTCGACCAGCTCGGTGGCGCCGTAGACGGCGAAGATGGCGCCGATGGCGACGAACGCATCGAACGGGTTGGCGAGCCAGCCGCGGTCGATGACGTGGAAGGTCAGACGGGCGATCAGCCGTCCGGCGACCGCCCCGACCACGACCCCGACCACGATGGCGTACACGACGTCGGCGACCAGCCACTCGAGCCACCAGCTGTCGATGCGGCTGATGCCGCGCTCGTAGGCGATGAGCGCGAGCATCACGAACGGGAAGGCGAGCCCGTCGTTCAGACCGGCCTCGGCGGTCAGGGCAAAGCGCGCCTCGTCCTCCGGCTCGCGCTCCATCGGCCCGCCGACCTGGACGTCGTCGGCCAGCACCGGGTCGGTGGGGGCCAGCACCGCCCCGAGGAGGATCGCGCCGGCGACCGACATGCCGACCAGCCAGGTGCCGAGCAACGCGACGCCGACGATCGTGAGCGGCATCGCCACGGCGAGCAGCAGGATGGGCGTTCGCCAGCCCCGCCAGGTGAGCGCCCGGTCGAGCTTCACCCCGGCGCCGAACAGCGAGACGATGACCGCCAGCTCCGCGGCGCGGCTGAACAGCACGGCGTCGTCGATCGGGTCGTACCAGGCGAAGCCGATGGCGCGCAGCAGCAGGCCGATCGCCACGCCGGCGGCCAGGTAGACGATGGCGGCCGAGAACGGGCGTCCGCGCTGGATCGAGAGCAGCACGGCCCCGACCAGGATGACGGCGCCGCCGACGAGGAGAAGGAGCTCGTAGAGGCCGGGCTCGATCGGCCATCCGGGGGTGCGGAGGATCGGCAGGGCGATCAGGGGGAGCTGCACGGGGGCATGCTAGCGGTTGCCACCGGCGAGTTGGCGTGCCCGAGAGGACTCGAACCTCCGACCTTCAGGTCCGCAACCTGACGCTCTATCCACTGAGCTACGGGCACCCATGATCCCGACCGTGCGGATCGGTGGCGGAGAGGGAGGGATTCGAACCCTCGGAAGAGGTTTACCCCCTTCAACGGTTTAGCAAACCGCCGCACTAGGCCACTATGCGACCTCTCCGTTCGCTGGGCATTCTACGCACCATCCGCTCACGCTGCCACCCGGAGGTCACCGTGGTCCGGAGCGCTCGACGAGCACGTCGGCCAGCCAGCAGGTCGGCTCGCAGTTCGGTCCGTTCGGCTGCATGCGCACGAACTCGGCGGTGCCCTCCCATCCCGCCAGGAGCTCACCGTCCGCGGTGCGAACCGTGAGACTGACCGCGTGGGTTCCCGACACCTGACGCTCATCCAGGCGATAGAAGACGGTATCCGAGTCGGCCCCGACGACGAGCGAGAGCGGGCCATCGGTTCCGTCGGAATCGGGCCCCACCTCCAGCGTGCCCTCCACGCACTGATCGTCGACGCAGGCCACCACGCGATACTCCGTCCCGGTGACGAGGTCATCGTCGAGGGTGAATCGGACCCCGCTCTCGCACCCGGCATCGGTGCAGGCGATCGGCGGCAGCAGGCCGCACCCGGCAAGCGCCAGTGACATGGTCAGGATCGTCGCTGCGGGCCGACGCACGCCCGAATGATAGGAGGCGCCGCCACCGGTCGCCGGATGCCGATGCTAGGATGGAGATTCGCCGCGGACGAACCGGTCCCTGGCTCGGCGCACCCACTCCACACTGAACCCGTAGCGTGTCCGAGATGCCTGCCAACCGACTCCCGATCATCGGCTACCCCCTGCCGCAGACGCCCCACGATGGCGTCCTTCGCGCCGCCCTGGACGCGGTCGGGGCGGCCATCGAGATCGAGGCCTGGGAGCGCCGACCGCACGAGCTGGCCGAGGCGCTGAAGGAGATCCGGGCAGGCGACGACTTCGCCGGCGCGCTGATCGCGTCACCGCACAAGGAGAAGGCTCCACCGCTCTCGGACGCGCTGAGCGACGACGCCCGGATCAGCGGCGCGGTCAACGTCTTCGTCCGCACCGACGGCCGCCTGCGCGGGCACAACACCGATGCGGACGGTATCCGGGCCGGGCTGGAGGCCATGCTGCCGAAGATCAAGGGCAAGTGGCCGCGCAACGCGGTCGTGCTCGGTGCCGGTGGCGGCGCCCGGGCGGTGGTTGCGGTCCTCATCGGCGCGAACTTCCAGCACATCGCCGTGCTCAACCGCCACCTCCACAAGGCGGAGGCGCTCGTCTCCCACTTCGCACGCAACGCCAGGCACATGGAGCTCCGCGCCCGCCCGTGGCACGACGCGATCCTCGAGGCGGAGCTGTCGCGCGCGGAGCTGCTGATCAACGCGAGCGGCATCGGCCTCGAGGCCGGCCAGTCGCCGATCCCGACCGAGCTGCTCCCACCGGACCGATTCGTCCTGGACCTGGTCCTCGCGCCCGGCACGACCCCGCTGATGGAGGCCGCGTCGGCCCAGGGCGGCACCGCCACCAACGGCCAGGCCGCCTTCGTCGCCTCGACGGCCATGACGGTGCGCCTGCTGACCGGCACCGCGCCCCCGGTCGACGCGATCCGCACGGCGCTCGCCTCCGAGATCGGCGCCGCCGAGGAGCGTACGGCCGTCGTCGGCGACTGAACCGATGATGCGCCGCGTCTCGCCGAGCCTCCTCAGGTAAGCGCGACGGTCTGAGCGCACCGGCGGCGCCCGCGCATGCATGCGGCTTGCGTAGACTCGCCAGACCGATGTTCTACGTCCACGGCTGGGTCCACGTCATCGCCGGCTGCATGTTCTGCGGCAAGACCGATGAGATGCTCCGCCTCCTGCGGCGCTTCTCGATCGCCGGGCGGCAGGTCGTGCTCGTCAAGCCGCGGCTGGACACCCGCACTGATCGGGTCACCGTGGTCTCGCGCTCCGGGGCACAGCACCAGGCGGTCACCGTCGACGCCTCATCCGAGATCGAGGAATCGATTCGCGACGCCGACATCGTGGCGATTGAAGAGGGTCAGTTCTTCGACGAGCGCCTGCCCGAGGTGGTCGAGCGGCTGGCCGAGCTCGGGAAGCAGGTGGTGGTGACCGGGCTGGACCGCGACTTCCGCGGCGTGCCGTTCGGCACCATGCCACGGCTGCTGGCGCTGGCGGACCAGGTCACGAAGCTGACCGCCATCTGCATGGTGTGCGGCGAGCCGGCCACACGGACGCAGCGTCTGATCGATGGGCAGCCGGCCCCGGCCGACTCGCCGTTGATCGTGATCGGCGGCATGGGCGACGAGACCTACGAAGCGCGCTGCCGCCTCCACCACGAGGTGCCCGGCCTCGGGGCGTGACCAACGCCGCGGTTCCACGCGGCGCAATGTCGTACGGCTCGGACCGACGGTTGTCGGCTGGCGTCGGCCGGCGGCCTCGCCATGATGGGCGCAGCCGCTGAACCCGCCCTCACCCATGGAGCCTCGAGACTGATGACCATCCACGCCACCGCCCCACAAGCCGGCGCCCACCCGAGCCTGCGCCTCGTCACCGGAGGCCGACCCGCGTCATCGCGGGAGCACCGCGCCCGGATGCGCACCCTCGTTGGCGGCTGCCCCGACCATTGGTGGAACCCGGCCGCCCGACGGACCGCCGCCTGCACGTGCGACCGCTCGTAGGCCGCGGGCCGCGCGCGAGTCGACTGGCGGAGGGGGTGGGATTCGAACCCACGGTGGCTCGCGCCACGGCGGTTTTCAAGACCGCTGCAATCGTCCACTCTGCCACCCCTCCGCCGGCGGCTATCGTATCGCCTTCACGATCTCACGCCGAGCCACCGCGGGGCGTTCCTCGGGTGACCGCAACCGACTCGAGGAACGCATGACCGAGACCACCCTCGCCTCCCCGCGCGCGCCCGCCGTCGATGGGCTGGCGCTCGGCGCCGCGCTGCTCACGGTCGTGCTGTGGGCCTCGGCCTTCGTCGGCATTCGAGCGGTGGCCGATGATCTGTCGCCCGGTCCGTTCGCGCTCGGCCGCCTGCTGGTGGCGAGCGGCGCGCTGGCGCTGATCGTCGCGATCCGACGTCCCGCGCTGCCGATGCGACGCAGGGACCTCGTGCTCATCGGCGCCTCGGGCGTCGTCTGGTTCGGTGGCTACTTCGTGGCGCTCAACGCGGGCGAGGGGCTTGTCGACGCGGGCACCGCGGCGATGCTCGTCAACGTCGGTCCCATCCTCATCGCGGTGTTCGCGGGGCTCTTCCTCCGAGAGGGGTTCCCGCCGCGGCTCGTCGTCGGCGCGGCGATCGCCTTCGCCGGCACGGCGATCATCGGGATCACCACCGGCTCCCGCGAGGGGGCGGAGTCCGCGCCGCTTGGCGTGGCCCTCTGTCTCCTGGCGGCGCTCGCCTACGCGGTCGGAGTCACCGTCCAGAAGCCAGCGCTCGCACGCGTGCCGGCACTCACGGTGACGTGGCTGGCGTGCACGATCGGGACGGTGGTCACGCTCCCGTTCCTGCCGCAGCTGGTCGTCGAGATGCGGACCGCGCCGGGCGACGCGATTGCCTGGATCGTCTACCTCGGCATCTTCCCCACGGCGATCGCCTTCACCACATGGGCCTTCGCGCTCAATCGGACGAGCGCCGGGCGGCTCGGAAGCACCACCTACCTCGTCCCGCCGGTCGCGATCGGGCTCGCCTGGCTGATGCTCAGCGAGGTGCCTCCGGCACTCGCCTTCGCCGGCGGCGCGCTCTGCATCGGCGGCGTGATCGTCGCGCGCAGTCGCGGGAGCCTCGGGCTCAGCCGGCGAAGAAGGTGAGCGTCACCCAGGTCGCGATCCCGGCCACGGCATAGCGCGAGGACCCGGCATTCGGCCGGGTCCTCGCATGACAGCACGTCGATGATCAGATGTTGATCGGGATCAGCACCCGGTCGATGGCGTGGATGACTCCGTTCTGCGCCCAGATGTTGAGACGGTTGGGCAGGAGCCGCGGATCGCGGAGGTCGCGATCGTTGTCGCGAAGCATCCGAACCGGATGCGGGCGAACGACCGCGCCGCTGAGGAGCGTGGAGATCTCCGAGCTCGAAAGCACGTCACCCGGCGTCAGCACGCCCGGGGCGACGTGGTACAGAAGGATGTTGGTGAGCACCGGGATCGGATCACCGCCGCCCAGCCCGGTGAGCGCCGTGACGAGGAACGTCCACGCCTCGGCCTCGGTGGTGCCGGTGAAGCCGAGATCGCGCGCCGTGCGCATGAACGCTGCGTCCGTCGGAGCGAACACGGTGAGCTGGGCGCTTGGGTCGGCCAACGCGCCCTCGAGGCCGGCGGTCAGCACCGCGTTGAGCAGGATGTCGAAGTCCCAGCCACGGTCATCGAAGGTGCCGCCGCTCCGAGCGACGATGTCGGTGATCGTTCCGCGACGCGCGCCCGAGTCGGCCGACGCTCCTGGCGCCAGCGCGAGCAGCATCGAGAGCGCAAGCAATGTGGTGAGTAGTCTCTTCATCGGTCATCTCCTCAGGTACGAGATCCCAGCGATCTCGTTTCTGGTCTGGAGTACGGAGCGGACCGACCTCCGGATCACGGTCATCCATCGGATCGCGGTGCTATCGGCTCCGTGATCGCCGATACCGAAACGCTCGTCGGCATCCTGGCGCGCACGTCAGCCGCTTCCCGACGGGGATCGTCGGCGTGGCCCGAAGGTCGGCCCTGGGCCGCGTGAGGCCTAGCTCCCGACGAGCGTCAGCGTGACCCAGGTCGCGATCCCGGCCACGGCCGCGGTGAGGAAGGTTCCCCACGCCATGTCGACCACCGTGACCAGCGTCGGCCAGTTGCGCAGGGTCGCGTGGTTGGTGAGGTCATACGTGGCGTAGGCCACGAAGCCGAACGCCGCCCCCCGCAGGGCACCGGTCAGGACGGATGCGTCATCCACTCCTGGCTGAGTGGCGAAGAACCACGCGCCCACGGTGTAGATGACATAGAAGGCGATTGCCGGCGGCCAGGCCGTGGCGTCGCCCAACAGGTGACCGATGTTGTCCCGATAGAACTGGCGCGCGACCAGCGTGAGCCAGATACCGTCGAAGACGGCCATGACGGCGAAGGTGGCAACGAGGGCGGGAATGCTCATGACCGACACGATACGCCATGTGTCACGCTTCGGATCACGCGCTAATCGAGTGGTGCCTCGGCGAGCGTTTCCCGGTGCATGGGCCGTCGCCATGCTGCCGCAGGTGGCGTGCCGGTCGCGTTCCGCGCGCCGGGAGCCGCGTCACAGAAGCCGATGGACCGCCGCGCCGGCAAGCCGAGTGATGGGAAGCGGAACATGGCGCCACGCGCTGGTGGCGATGCGGATGAGTCGCGACTGACGCTCGATCGACCCGTATCCCGCGTGGTCCGTCGACAGGGGCGGCGAATGGTAGCGGTACGTGCACTCGGTGTGGGCGCCCCACTTCTCCTTGAAGCGAGCGAGGCCCGCGTTGTCCTCGGCGACCTCGCCGAGGTCGTACCGTCGATCCCCTGCCTCGATGGCAGCGAGCATCGCATGCCAGTGAAGCAGTTCGTTGGGGCGTGAGGAGAGCGCAGACTCGAGACGTCCGTTGAAGGCATAGGAGACCGTCCCGCCATGCCTGAGCAGGATGTTGCCCGCGATGATCTCGCGCCGACCTCTCGGACCGGGGCCTTCGGCGATGAGGAGTCGCATCAGACCGAGCGGCCGCATCAAGGTCCAGAGGCTCCTGAAGAAACGGAACGGGCGGGCAGGCTGCGCGCGATGGCGGCAGAGGTCGAGGTAGAGCCGGTACCACCTGTGCAGGTCGCCCTCCTCATCGCTGATGCGGACCGTCACGCCAAGGCGCTCCGCCTTTCGGATCGATCGCATGACCGCCCCGTGGTTGCGCGAGGCTCCGAACCGCAGCCTGTCGGGGTCGGTGGGAAGGTCCACGACGTACGAGGGACGCCATGGCATGGCGGCCGCCGGCGCAAGCAACCCTTCGCCAATGGGCACCGTGGTCTTGAGCTGAAGCCGCTCGCGTGGTCCCGTGCGAGCCTCGGCGGCCGACACCAGGTCCGCGAGCGCCTGGTGGTCATCGGAGAGGGGCCCGGCGACCGGGGTCCTCGGCAGCGAGCTGAGCCGCGACCCAAGCGCTCCTCCCGAGCTTGCGAACGGGAGGCCCCGCGTACGCATGAGCGGCAGGATCCCCCTGAGCTCGCCGCGCTCTGTTTCACTGGCGAGCGCGAGAATCGGCTGGTGGGACTCGGTCGCGAGCGAACGCAGCCACGCCGAGTGATGGAACACCACGGCAGCAGGGCTTCGCTCGACGTACTCGTCCCAGCGACCATCCGCGGCCAGGTTCACCTCGATGACCCGGAGCGGTCGGTCGACGGTCATGCGGGCGGGCGGATCGTTGGCGATCGCGGTCAAACGGTACCTCGGTCAGGCGGGGCGGCGGCTCTGCCCCCCTCTGGCCTCACGCTATCCCGCGCCCTTGGTGCCCACAGTAGTACGAATGTACGGCCCCCTGGGCGCCGGGCCCGACGGCAACCGTCCACCTACATCGACGATTGACGGATGAGGTCGCGGCCCCCGAGGTACGGACGAAGCGGCTCCGGAACGAGAAGCGAGCCGTCCGGCTGCTGATGGGTCTCGATCAGCGCGGCGAGCGTTCGGGGCAGTGCAAGGCCGGAGCCGTTCAGCGTATGAAGCAGCTCTGGTTTGCCCCCGGGCTCGGGCCGGTGGCGGATTGCCATGCGCCGCGCCTGGTAGTCGCGGAAGTTGCTGACGCTGCTGACCTCGAGCCATCGTTCGACGCCGGGCGCCCAGACCTCGAGGTCGTACTTGCGTGCCTGCACGAACCCCATCTCGCGCGTGCTCATCAGCAGGACGCGATACGCGAGACCCAGCCGCTGGAGGAGCACCTCGGCGCGCCCGGTGAGCCACTCCAGCTCCGCCTCCGACTCGCCGGGGGCGACGAAGCTCACCATCTCGACCTTGTCGAACTGGTGAATGCGCAGGATGCCGCGCGTGTCGCGTCCCGCGGCACCGGCCTCGCGGCGGAAGGACGGCGAGTAGGCCGCGTAGCGGATCGGCAGCGCATCGGCCTCGATGATCTCGTCGCGGTGGAGGTTGGTGACCGGGACCTCGGCGGTCGGGACCAGGTAGAGGTCGTCGCGCGTGACGACGTACATCTGGTCCTCCTTGTCCGGGATCTGGCCGGTCCCGGTGGCGCTGGCGGCGTTCACCACGGCCGGCGGCCAGATCTCCGTCATCCCGTGCTCGCGGGTATGCACATCGAGGAACCAGTTGATCAGCGCGCGCTGCAGGGTCGACCCCGCGCCGACATAGACCGGGAAGCCGGATCCGCTCACCTTCGCGCCGCGCGCCAGGTCGATCAGGCCGAGCTCCTCGGCGGTCTCCCAGTGCGGCCGCCGGTGGTCGCGCGGCAGCGGGTCGCCCCAGGTGCGTACCGTGACGTTGGCCTCCTCGCCGCCCACCGGCACGTCCGGGTCGGCCGGGTTCGGGATGCGCAGCAGCGCGTCCTCGAGTTCCTCCTGAACCGTCGCGAGCTCGGCGTCCAGCCCATCGATCCGCTCACCCGCGGCGGTGGATGCGGCCTTGAGCGCGGCGACCTCCGGCCCGTTCGCATCCGCGCCGCCTCGGACTGCCTCGCCGATGCGCTTGCTCGCCGCGTTGCGTTCGCCCTTGAGGGCATCGCCTTCGGCGAGCAGCGTCCGGCGACGCTCGTCCAGCTCGAGAGCGCGGTCGATGACCGCCGGATCCTCGCCCTTGTCAACGGCACCGCGGCGCAGCAGATCCGGCTCCTCGCGGAGCCGCTGCAGCCCGACGCTCATGGTCCCTGCCCCCCTCCCGCCTCGGCGAGCCGGCGGTGGACGAAGGCCGGATCGAGCGAGGCGACCAGCCATCCGGCCCGGGGCCCGTTCGGGCGGCCGAGGAATGCGAGGTACACCGCCTTGAACGCCACGCCGGCCGCAAGGCCGAGCTCCTTGGCGGTGCCAAAGATGAGTGCCTGCCACGCTTCGCCCGAGTCGGGCGCGGTCGCGGCGGCGAGTGCCTGCAGGTATCCGCGCTGCGCATCGGTCGAGCTCCGTGGCCTCGTCGGGCAGGGTGTCGCGAACCGCGATGCGCGAAGCGTCCGGCGCGTAGGTCGCCAGCCAGGCGCGGGCGGCCGCGCGCCGCTCGTCCAGGAGAGATGCTTCGCGTCGCGTCAGGGCCGAACCCTTCTCGACGGTCACCCTCTCCACGACGTCCACCCCCGGTATCTGCTCGAGCAGCGCGAGGTGGCTGAACGCCGCGCGGTAGGTTGCGGCCTCGGCGGCGACGTCGGCATCGGCCGCGACCAGGCTATAGGTGAAGACGCGCTCGTGGTCTGGCGGCAGCTCGCCGCGCACCTCGCGGCCGGCGGTGGCCGCCGCCAGGCGATCGGACTCGTCGAAGAGGCGCGGGATGGCATCGGTGCCGTCGGGGTCGAACTCGATGGCCGTGTTCGGCTTCGGTCGCAGGAAGAGGAGCCGCAGCTGCTCGGGCGGGATGACGTCGGCGATCTGGACCGCCGATGCCCCGAGGCCCTTCGAGGTCGACATCTTCTTCCCGCCGATGTTGAGGAACTCGTACGGCACGTTCATCGGCGGCTCGTTGCCGAACACCTCGCGAGCAATCGCATCAGAGCGGTCCCGCGAGCCGCCCCTGGTCGACAGGTCCTTGCCGGCGGGCTCGATCGTCACGCCGAACAGATCCCACTTGGCGGCCCAGTCGACGTTGTACGGCAGCTTGGCGCGGCCGCCGAACGGCGACGCCTCGCCCGCGTGGCCGCAACCGGTCGCCCATCTCACCAGGTCAGCGGCGGCACTCGTAGCGAACGAGGCCCGACGCGGTGTCCCAGCCGGTGACGATCGTCGTCCCGAGGCGGCCGCAGGACTCGCAGATGACGAACAGCGGGTGCCACTCGTCGGGGTGGTTGACGTTGGCGACGCGGCGATAGATGTCGCGGACGGTCGCGGCGCCATCGAGCGCGCGCCGGATGTACGGATCCATGGCGCCCGAGCCGTAGACCTCGCTCATCCAGTAGTACACGTCCGGACGGATGCCCAGTCCGTCGAAGGTATCGACGAAGACGCCGGCGAAGTGACGCGCATACGACGGGTGGCAGTCGCCGTGCGGATCCGGCACGTGCGCCAGGGGCACGCCCATGAAGCGCTCGATGGCATCGGGCGTGAGGAGGGCCTGGGCATCCATCGGGTCGAGGTCGTCGACGCCGTAACGGAGCTCCACCTCCGTGCCGGCGGCCCGCAGGGCGCGTGCGATCGTGTCGACCACGACCGGGCCGCGAAGGCTGCCGACGTGGACCGTGCCGGAGGGGGTCTTGGAATCGTTGACGATCTGGCGGCCGGAGGCCGACGTCGCGAGCTCGTCAGCCCAGAACACGTCGGCTCCTAGCCGATGCGAACGAGCGTGTACTCGATCGGCCCCGAAGGGGCGTTGACCGTGACCTTCTCGCCCTTCTTGCGCCCCATGAGCGCGGCTCCGACCGGCGACTCGTTGCTGATCCGTCCCTCGCGCGGGGCGGCCTCGGCCGCGCCGACGATCGTGAACGTCTCCTCGCCGTCCGAGCCCTTGATCACGACCTTCGAGCCGAGGCTGACGGCGTCGCCATTCGTCTTCTCGATCACCGCGGCATTGCGGAGCTGTGCCTCGAGGGTCGCGATGCGGCCCTCCAGGAAGGACTGCTCCTGCTTCGCGTCCTCGTACTCCGCGTTCTCCGACTGAGATCACCGTCGAGCTTGGCCTCGTGGATGCGGGCCGCGACGCGGGGACGGTCGACGGTGATGAGCTCGTTCAGCTCGGTCTTGAGCTTCGCGAGTCCTTCGGCGGTCGAGATAGACAGGCTTGGTGTTCATGATCGCGTAGGTCCCCTCGTCCTCCTGCGGTGCCCAATCGGGGCTCGCCGGCCCTTGGGGTGTGGCCGAACGATGTACCGCTGCTGCCGATAACAAAAAACGCTCCAGGCCCCGCGCCAGCGCTCACCCGAGCGGCGTCTCCTGAAGCTGGCCGTACCCTCTGGGCCAGGCGTACCGCCGAGCGTGCCGACGGTCGCGCGGATTGTAGGGGGCAGCGACCCCGACTGAAGTCAAAGGTGGGCGCTCGATCAGCGGCCGATGACGACCAGGGTCACGATCACCGCGGCGAAGAGCACCCGATAGAGGCTGAAGACGGCCACCGACCGACGTCCGGAGCCATGCCAGCAGGAATCCGATGGCGACCAGCCCGCTAGCGCGGAGACGGCAAAGCCAACTCCGACGCGAGCCACTCGCTCCCGCTGAGGGCGGTCTCGTAGCAGCCGCCGCGAGCCGTAGAGGCCGGCGCCGAAGGTGATCGGCGTCGCGAGCAGGAAGCTGAAGCGCGCGGCGGCCTCGCGGTCATGCCGAGCGCCAGCCCGGCGGTGATCGTCGCGCCGGAGCGGCTGATCCCCGGCAGCAGCGCCAGTGCCTGGCGACAGGCCGATGGTGAGCGCCGTTCCGGCGCCGTCAGCCCGGTCGAGCTCCTGGCGTGGCGGCTCCCGAGCCGTCGGCGACGAAAGGGCGAGGCTCCGAGCACGAGGAAGCCGGCGATCGCGAGTCGCGCCACGTCGTTGTCGCCGTGGAACGGCATCCTCGATGAAGCCCTCGAGCGTGAAGCCGATGATCGGGCCGCGGCACCGTCGCCATGAGCCAGCAGCCACGCCAGCCGCCGATCCGGTGTCGGTCCCGATCCGTCGCTCGCGGATGCTGGCGACCCACGCCGCGGAAGTAGCGCACGCAGGTCGCCGGCGAAGTAGACGAGCAGCGCGACCAGCGTCCCGAGGTGGAGAAAGACGTCGAAGGCAAGGCTGCCGATCAGCCCATCCGACTCCCAGCCCGCGATCCACGGCGCGAGCTCCAGGTGCGCCGATGAGCTGATCGGGATGAACTCGGTCAGCCCCTGGAGAAGGCCGGCGAGCGCGGCCTGGATGACGATGTCCATGGAGGCTCCGCTGGGGCGCCGAGGATAGCCGATCCTCGACGTCCGGCAGCATTCCTAGCGGATGAACAGCGGGGCCAGCACCAGCGTGATCGTGGAGAGCAGCTTGATCAGCACGTGGAGCGAGGGGCCGGCGGTGTCCTTGAACGGATCGCCGACCGTGTCGCCGACCACGGCCGCGGCGTGGGCGTCGGAGCCCTTGCCGAGCACGTTGCCGTCCGCGTCCTTGAGCTCGCCGGACTCGATGTACTTCTTCGCGTTGTCCCAGGCGCCACCGCCGTTGTTCAGCACGGTCGCCAGCAGGATGCCGGCGATGGTGCCGACCATGAGCAGGCCGGCGACCGCCTCGTGGCCGAGCAGCAGGCCCGACGATGATCGGCGTGGCGACCGCCACGGGGCCGGGCGCGACCATCTGCCGCAGCGCGGCGCGCGTGGTGATGTCGACGACCCGCGCGTAGTCGGGCCTCTGGGTGCCCTCCATGATGCCGGGCATCTCCCGGAACTGGCGGCGCACCTCGACGATGATCGCCTGCGCGGCCGTGCCGACGGCCTGGATCGCGAGCGCGCTGAAGACGAAGACGAGCATCGCGCCGATGAGGCCGCCGACGAAGACCGGACGTTGGCGAGGTCGACCGACTCGAGCAGCGTTCCGGCCTCGCGCAGCCGGTCGATCTGGTCGCTGGAGGATGAGTTCACCTCGTCGAGGTAGGCGCTGAAGAGGAGGAAGGCGGCGAGCGCGGCCGAGCCGATCGCGTAGCCCTTGGTGAGCGCCTTGGTCGTGTTGCCGACCGCGTCGAGGCGGTCGGTCTTCTCGCGGACGCTCTTCGTCGGCGCTTGCGAACTCGATGATGCCGCCGGCGTTGTCGGTGATCGGCCCGAAGGTGTCCATGGCCAGGATGTAGGCCGTGGGCAGAGCATGCCCATGGTGGCGACCGCGGTGCCGTAGAGGCCGCCGACGTCGTCCCCGGCCCGCGAGGCCGGCCTGGCTGGCCGAGCTTGTAGGTGGCGATGAGCGCGATGCGAGATCGTGATGACGGGCACCGCGGTCCACTCGATGCCGACCGCGATGCCGCTGATGATGTTGGTGGCCGGCCCGGTGCGGCTGGCCTCGGCGATCGCGCGGACCGGGCGGTACTTGTACTCGGTGTAGTACTGGGTGATCCAGACGAAGGCGTAGGCGGTCACGATGCCGACGATGCCGGCCAGAAGAACCAGACCCAGGCCGGGATGCCGTTCTCGGCAGGTCGGTGCCGGTGCCCATCATCACGCAGGTGGTCAGCGGCGCAGCCCGGCGACCGACGAGGATCGTGGTGACCAAGTAGCCGCGGTTGAGGCCGTTCATCGGGTCCTCGTTCTCGCTGCCGTGCACGAAGAAGATGCCGACGATGGTCGCGAGCAGGCCGAAGGCGCGCGCGACGAGCGGGAAGAGGATCCACGCCCGCCAGCCGAGACGACCGGGTACAGCGCGATGCCGAGGATCATGGCGCCGACGTTCTCGGCGGCGGTCGACTCGAAGAGGTCGGCGCCACGGCCGGCGCAGTCGCCGACGTTGTCGCCGACGAGGTCGGCGATCACCGCGGGGTTGCGGGGGTCGTCCTCGGGGATGCCGGCCTCGACCTTGCCCGACGAGGTCGGCGCCCGACGTCGGCGGCCTTGGTGTAGATGCCGCCGCCGAGCTGGGCGAACAGCGCGACGAAGCTGGCGCCGAAGCCGAAGCCGACGATCAGGAGCGGCACCTCCTCGTGGTTGCGTGAAGCCGCCGAAGACCGCGAAGATGCCGCACACGCCGAGCAGGCTCATGGCGACGACCAGGAACCCGGAGACGGCGCCGCCGCGCAGCGCGATCTGCAGCGCGCGCGTTCAGGCTGTGCTGGCGCCGCGGCCGCGCGTGCGGATGTTGGCGCGGACGAGACGAACATGCCGATGATGCCCGATGCCACGAGCACACGGCGCCCACCAGGAAGGCCAGCCCCGTCCGCCAGCCGAGGTCGAGGCCGAAGTACTGGGTATCGGCGACCTCGGCGCCCTCCACGAGGGTGATGATGAGGCCGATCACCACCGTTCCGCCGATGGCCAGGATGCCGATCGTCTGGTACTGCCGGCGAATGAAGGCGACGGCACCCTCGTAGATGGTGCCGGCGATGTCCTGCATCGCGGCGGTCCCGGTATCGGCTCGCAGGACGTCCATGGCGAGGTAGATGGCGAATGCGACGGCGGCGAGGCCTGCGATCGGGATCACCCAGAGAATCGGCTGGAGCTCCATGAGTCCTCCGCTGAGGGTCGGCGACGGCGCCGTGGAGGCGCGCGCAGACCGATATGAACACACGCGAAACGCCGGCGGGTGGACACGTCACGAGCCCCGCCAGCGATGGCGGGCGGATTCTAGCATGGCCGGTGGTCGCGAGGGGCCGCGGGTTCTACGGCAGCCAGCGCGGCAGCCAGCCCTCCGTGACAAGCACCGTGCGCTCGCCGCTGGTCAGATCCAGACGCTCGACGCTCCCCGACATGGCACCCTCGTCGGCAACCACGATGACCATCGCCTCCTCGCCGGGGGCGAAGGCCGCGCCGACCACTCGAGCATCGCGGACGAGCAGCGGCGCGTCGACCTCGGAGGCGTCGGGGGTCACCCCGACCCGGCCCTGGTCGGTGGCATAGGCGATCATCCCCTCCCCTGCCACGGCGAGCACGCGCCAGCCGGCACCGAACGCCGTCACCCGTGTGGACGTTCCCGAGCGAGCGAGGCGATGGACCGCGTCGTCGGCGCCGGGGACGAGTCGCTCGACCGGTGCGACCAGCAGCTCCGCCTCGCCCGGCTCGTCGAGGACTGTCCCGCCGAGGAGCACCGCGCTGCTGTCGGGCAGCCAGGCCGGCGGGGCGGCCGCGGCGAACGGAACGAACGTCACCCGCTGGGCGGGCAGCTCCAGCAGCCCGACGGCACCGGACGCATCGACGAATGCGAGCGCGAGGCCATCCGGCGAGAAGCGTGGCGCGCGGAGCAGGCGTTCCGGTCGACCGTCATCCTCGGCCGACTGCACCGGGCTCGAGATGAGCACGCCGGGCAGCTCGATCGGCCGCGGGTCGCCGCCACCGACCTCCCACTGCCACAGCCCGAGGCCCTCGCCGCTCATCGCATCGGCCCGACCGAAGGCGACGACGCGACCATCCGGGCGCGTAGGTCGGGTCGAAGTCCAGCACGCCGGTCGGCGGTGATCACACGACGATCGGCACCATCGGCGCGCACGTGGACGAGCCGACGCCCATCGGCCACGACGAGTGAGCCGCCGTCCGGGGCGACCGCGTAGTCGATGACGGCGACAGCTCGGCCGTGACCTGCCGCTGCCCGCTCCCATCCGGATTCATGGCCCACACGTTCGCGACCCCGCCCCGATCGCTGACGAAGGTGACCTGGTTCGAGAGCTCGGCGATCGGGACCCGGTCGTGAAGCTCCACGCGGCGGGTGGCAAGGCCCGCCGCCACCGGCTGGCATCCGACCCGGGCTCCACCTCGACGTGAACGTCGTGTTCGGTGGCAGGGCGCCGGACGGCGTGAAGTCGAGCACGCTGCCGGTCCTCGTCTCCGAACCGGATCGTCCGGAGAGCGTGACACATCGAGCGAGCCGGCGACCCGGTGCACGATCCGCAGGAATCGCCGTCCAGCGAGTCGGATCGATGGGTCGATCGAAGATGATCGCGATACCGTGGACGGCGCGATGCCGTCGACCCCGTCGGCCGGTACGAGACGGTCGGCGCGCACGCCGGACTCGACGGTCCGGAATCCGAAGGCGATCAGCTCCCCAGCGCCACGCCGGCGACGTCGGTCGCGTCGCGCCACACGGCACCGCGTACGCGTGTCCCCGGTCGCAGAGGTTCGGTCGGGCACGATCTCGAGCAGCCGGCCGCTCCATCGAAGCGTGTGCGGAACCGGGGTGCACGCGCAGCTGCGCCTCGACCGACGCGGTGTCCATGAGCGTCGAGAACGTGATCGCCAGCGGCTCGTCGATGGGAACGTCGACGGCCCCATCGATCGGATCGGTTTCAGCGACCGCGGGACGGCCGATCGTCTCGAACGCGAAGTCGGACGGTGGATCGGTCATCGCATTCCCGGCGAGATCGAGCGTCCCGACGGCCACGGTGACGACATACGCGGTGTCGAGCTCGAGCGGGTGCTCGGGGTGAAGGTCATCGTGCTGCCGCTCCAGCTGACGGAACCTTAGACCGCCGGGGTCAGGCGGAGGGCTGCGGCGGCCGCTCTCCGCATCAACGGGCTCGCTGAACACGACTTCCACGCTCGTCGTGACAAGGCGCGCCGATCGTCATCGACCACGGGCTGCGTGAGCCGCACTCGAGGACGGTGGGCGGCCGGGCGTCGACGGTGCTCGCGACGTACAGCACGCCGGCGAGCACGAGGCCGCCGGCACCGATGACGCGCGAGGCTGCGAAGGATGACCGATCGCACCGGCGCCGCTCGCCGTGCGTCAGCGATGTCGAGGCGGGCGGGAAGGATCTGCAGCTCGTCGCGGTACTTCGCGACGGTCCGACGGGCGAGGATGATGCCCTCCTCCGCCAGCGCGTCCGCGATCTCCTGGTCGGAGCGCGGGTCGGCCGGTCCTCGGCGGCGATCATGCGCCGGATCTGGTCCTTGACGCCGAGCGAGGCCGTGAAGAAGTGGCTGAACGGAACGACCTCGCCGGACGGGATCATCACGTACTTCTCCGCCGTCGCGCGGCTGACGGTCGACTCGTGCATGCCGATCCGCTCACCGATCTCGGCGCGGGTGAGCGGGACGAGGTGCTGCACGCCGTGGAGGAGGTAGTCGCGCTGCCGCTCGACGAGCGCCTCGGTGATGCGATGGATGGTTGCGCGGCGCCGGTTGATGTTGTCGATGAAGAACCGCGCGCGGCCGACGTATTCGCGGACGTGCTGCTTCTCGTCGGCGGTCGTCTCGCTGGCACGAAGCTGGGCCGAGAGGCTCGAGTAGATCGGCGCGATGTGAAGGCTGAAGCGCCGGGACTCGACGACCTCCACCACCAGCTCCCCCTCGACGTTGCGGATGATCACGTCGGGCCGCACGATCGTCCGCGTGCTGTCGCCGCTCACCGCCGCGGTGAAGGCGGCAGTCGGATACGGGTTGAGGTTGGCCTTCACGAACTCCCAGACGGCCATGACGTCGCGCGCCGTGGCCCCGACCGCGGCCGCGGCCTCGCGGAACCGTCGCTCGCCGATGTCGGCCAGGTGATCCGCCACCACCGCCTCCGTGAACGGCGGGATCTCGACCTCGCCCTGCTCACGCAGGTACTCGACCTGGGCGAGCAGCGACTCGGCGATCGAGCGCGACCCGATGCCGATCGGCTCGAGGCCCCGCATCGCCGCGAGCACCTGCTCGACATCCGACACCTCGACCCCGGTGGCCGCCGCCACCTCCGCATCGGTCTGGGTGAGGAAGCCGTTCGAGTCGAGCGCGCCGATGACGTGGTCGGCCACGGGATGGAGCCGGGTCGGGAGGAGCGCGTGGAGGTTCCAGGTGAGGTGATCCTCGAGCGTGAAGTCGGCCTCGGCACGGGCGATCGGGTCGAACTCGTCGGCCTCGTCGCGAAGTCGGGTGCCGCCGTCGCCGGGCAGGTCGTCGACGCTCAGCGTGGACGCGCCGTCCTCGCTCGTCGGCCTTGCGCGGCATGCACTCGGTGCAGTAGTTGCCCGCGACCGGGCTGCCGCAGATCGGACAGGTCGGCAGCTCGGACATCTCGAGCGCCGGGTTCTCGTCCAGCTCCTCGGCGATGGCGGCCTGGAGCTCGACCGCGCTCATCTCGAGGATGGCGTTGGCGGCGATCTGCTTCGGCGTCACCTTGCCTGCATCATCGGCTGGAGCTGCTGGTTGATCTCGATCGACATGGACCTCTGGAATGGTCAACGGCGTGATGACCTCGATGTATAGGTGGGGCCTCGGTGGGCCCCCTCGGGGCACAAGACGACGAGCGACGATCGGCCGCCCGCGAGAGCGCAGCCTCGACGATCAGCCGGGCGCCGCGTTGACCCGTCGGATCACCGGGCGTCCGACCGCCGAGGCCGACGATGCTGTAGCCGGCGGGATCCTGGGCGAGTCGGTCGCGATACTCCCGCATCGGCCAGCCGAAGAGGGCGCAGAGACGCAGGCGGTTGACATGGTTGTGCGCGACACGATGGCGCACCGGGCCCGGTCCTCGGCCAGCCAGGCCTCGAGCGGCCCGAGCACGACGAACGAACGCCGGCGACGTCAGCGCCGCTCTCGCCCTTCGGGCAGCACGTCATCGAACGGGATCGGCCTCCCAGCGCGCCCGGAGCTCTGGATCGCGAGCGGCGCATTCCTCCGCGGTCAGCCCGTCCCAGTCGCCGTAGTCGATCTCGAGCAGCCCGGCGGCTCCACTCGATTCGCGCGGGATCGACGCCCAGGGCCGAGGCGATGGCCCCCGCGGTCTGCGCGGCACCGGCGCGCCGGGCTGCTCAGCAGGCGCAGCTCGTCGTGCGGAAGCTCGTCGAGCTCGGCGGCCAGCGTCGTACGCGAGGCGGCCGGCGAGCTCGACGCCCGCGGTGGCGAGCGGCAGGTCGCTGCGCTGGCCGAGATTGCGCCCGGCGGCGGATGCGGCGGTGATCGAGTGACGAACGAGGATCAGGCTGCCCATCGGCGCTCCGAGTCTACCGGCATCGGTGCGCTATCCTGTCGCGGCCGCCTCCGCAAGCCAGGGCGATGACCTACCTGCCCGACGACTGCGATCCTCCCGGCGCGCCCGCCCCCAGCGAGCGCGCCGGTTCGCGCCGTGCCCTGGGCTGCGCCTTCGAGGTCGTCGAGACGCTCGTCCTCACCCTGCTCATCTACCTGGTCATCCACAACTTCGTGGCGCAGCCGTTCGAGGTCCAGCAGAGCTCGATGTTCCCGACCATCGTCGACGGCGAATACATCCTCATCGACAAGCTCACCACCGCGATTCGACGGCTACCACTACGGCGACGTCATCGTGTTCGACCCACCCACCGGGACCGGGGCTGGCCGACGACGGGATCCCGTTCATCAAGCGCATCATCGGCATGCCGGGCGACACGTCAGCCTCGAGAACGGCCGCGTCTTCGTCACGCAGCCCGGATCGAAGCCCGGTCCGGATCGAGGAGCCGTATGTGGTCCAAACGCCGAGGTACGGCACGTCGGCCCACGGTCTGCCGCGACGTCGAATGCCCGCTGACGTGGATCGTGCCGGTGGCGGCATTCTTCGTGATGGGCGACAACCGGCCGCCGAGCCAGGACTCGCGCGTGTTCGGACCGATCGACGCGGAGCTCATCCTGGGGCGCGCCTGGCTGCGCTACTTCCCGCTCGAGCGGATCGGACTGATCGAGCGGCCGGACTACCCGGCCCTCGACACTGCCGACGCCGGCGGTTGGATGCTGGTCGGACTCCCGACGACGCTCGCCCGCTGACGCGCGGCGCGACGTCAGCCCCGCGCCGGCTCCTCGGCCACGATCCAGGCGTCGATCTCACGGGCATAGTCGACCAGCGCATCGGCGCCGAACCAGAGGGCAAGCTCGGCCTCCGCGGTCTCGGGTGCGTCGGAGGCATGGATCAGGTTCCGCAGGCCGCTGACTCCGAGGTCGCCGCGGATCGTCCCGGGCTCGGCCTCGTTCGGCATCGTCTTGCCGACCATCCTGCGAACCACCGCGATCGCATCGGGCCCCTCGAGCGCGAAGGCCGCCACCGGGCCGGACGTGATGAAGTCGACAAGGCCCGCCATAGAAGTGCTTCCCGGCGTGGACGGCGTAGTGCTCCTCGGCCATCTCGCGCGAGCACGGCCAGCAGGCGCAGCCCACGACCTTGAGTCCCTTGCGCTCGAATCGGCCGACGATCTCGCCGATCAGCCCGCGCTGCACGGCATCGGGCTTGGCGAGGACGAGAGTGCGCTGCATGACGAGGATGAGGCTCCTGGGGGGTCCGACGATCAGCCCCGCGGTCGGCGGCGCGGTCGTAGGCCCGTTCGCCTCGACCTCGCGTCCCGCGGCGCGGAGCAGGTCGCCGTAGAGTAGCAGACGCTCGGCGGCGGGCTGGCCGCCCAGGGTCGGCTCGATGATCGCAACGCCGTCGGCGGCGAGGGTCGGGTCGAGGCGGAGGGCGATCGACATCTCCCCGTCGCCCGCGTCCAGGTCGCCGGCGACGTAGGCGACCCGCGCCTCCTCGATCCGTCCACGGCCCGAGGCCGTCCGCGCGTCGTCGTCCGCGGCTCCGGCCGCTGGAGCGGCGGGCGCCGGCGCCCCCAGGCGGGCGGCCGCGGCGCACGAGCCGGCTCGGGTCGCAGCTCCGACGGGAACGGCCAGGCTAGCCGTCCCGGGACCCCGGCGCGCAGCGTGTACGCATCGTCGAGTGCCGATGGCGGCGACGCGCCGCTCCTCGCGCCCGCGGCCCGATCGGCCTCGCCGGCCGCGGCGAGTGCCTCGGCCTCGACGATCGTCGGCGATCGGCAGACGCCGCTGCGGACTGCCCGGCCGGACGGCGTCGAGCGCAGCGTCGCGCCGCCGATCGGGCGCTGCTGCCGCCAGAGCGCCTCGGCGAGGAGCACCCGGAGCGCATCCGCCTCGTCGGTCTGACCGACGCCGTCGGACTCGAGCCGGGCCAGGCGGCGTCGCAGCTGTTCCCTCCGCCAGGCCCGGGCTGGCCGGCGTCGATCTGGGCGCGAGCCAGCGTCAGCTCGTCAGGCCGAGTCGATCACCTGCACGGGCTCTCGAACGACAGCTCCGCCGCGGGCGGCTCCGCATGATGTCCGGCGATCTCTGGCTCTGCCTCGTCGACTGGTTGCTCGTCGGCTACCTCGCCCGGTTCGCGGCGCTTGCTCATGTGCGCAGGGCGCGCTCGAAGCGAGCGCGCGACCGGAACGGACCCAGCACGGCCAGGCGCGCCTGCGCCGGTGCGAGGTAAGCGCGCGCCACGCGCAGCAGGTCCTCGACCGTCACGGCGTCGAGCCGCTCGATCACCTCCTCGACCGTCAGGATGCTGCGGCAGCAGCGTCTCACCCGTGCCGATCCAGCCGGCGACGGCGCCCGAGTCCTCCATCCGCAGCTCCAGCCGGCCGCGGGTGTAGGCGCGCGCCCGATCCAGCTCCGCGAGCGCGACCGGCTCGCTGCTGACGCGATCGAGCTGCTCGACGATGGCGTCGACGACCGCGCCCGCCTCCTCCGGGTCGAAGCCGGCATGGATGCCGAACGTGCCGGTGTCGGCGTACATGGCGCTGAAGGTCGAGACGTCGTACACGAGCGAGCGGCGTTCCCGGAGGTCGAGGAAGAGCCGGCTGCCCATCCCGTCACCCAGCACTGCGCCGAGGAGGTCGAGCGCCCATCGGTCCGGGTCGTCCCGCGCGACGCCCGGCATGCCGAGGCACAGGTTGCCCTGGCTGAGCCGACGGTACGAGACGCGCATCGCTCCGGCACCCACCGGGACCGGCGCTGCTGCGGGCATCGGGGCAGGCGGCGGCGCCGTGCCGTTGCTCCCCGGCCCGTCGGCTGCACCCGGATGCTGCAATCCGCAACACGTCCTCATGGTCGATCGCTCCGGCCACCGCCAGGACCGCACTGGCGCCCGGGCGGTATGCCGCCCGCCAATGCCCGAGCACCCCCTCGTGGGTCGCCCGCCGCACCGAGCCGATCGTGCCGGCAATCTCCCGCCCGAGCGGATGCTTCCCGTACATCAGCTCGTCGAACAGGGTGAAGACGTGGTCCGACGGCGAGTCCACGTACATCCGGATCTCGTCGACGATCACGGGCTTCTCGGAACGCAGGTCGGCCGCTCGGAGCAGCGGGCGCAGAGCGAGCTCGTTGACTGCCTCGAGCGCCACCGTCCAATGGGCAGCCGGAACCTTCGAGCTGAAAACCGTCAGCTCGCGGTCGGTGCTGGCATTGACGCTGCCGCCGACCCCCTCGACCCGCTGCGAGAGCGAACCAGCCTCCGGATACCCGCGCGTGCCCTTGAAGACGAGATGCTCGAGCAGGTGCGAGAGCCCGGCATGCGCCTCGTCCTCGTGGCGCGAACCGACCGGGACGAACAGCGCGACGCTGGTCGAGCGCGCACCGGGGATCGCCTCGGTGACGACGCGCAGGCCACTGGGCAGGACCGTCGCCGGCGATGGCCGCTGTCGAAGCCGCGGCGTGGCTGTGCCCGGATCGGAGCGGCGGTCACGCCCCGTCCTCGTCCTCGTCCGTGCGCTCGCCGTCGGCGCCCTCGATATCGGCCGACATCAGCAGCTCCATCTGGATGAAGCGCAGGTCGCGCGCCAGCTCCTCCGCATTGCGGGGCAGCGGCCTGCCGCCGTGGTCCTCGTCCGAGGCGGTCACCTCGAGACCCAGGCGCGGCTATCCCGCTTGCGGCGAACTCGAGCACGACGCGCTCGCTGCCGATGACGAGGGTGTACACGAGCAGCTGGTCCTCGTCGTGTCGAACTGGAGATAGTCGAACGAGTCGAGATTCAGGCAGATCGCCAGCGGGGTGAAGTACGACGACACATCGGGGTGATCGACCACGATCCGCTCGACCCAGCCGGTGCCGCTCGACTCGACCTTCGTGCCGCGGTGGTACGTGTAGCTGACCGTCTGCTTCAGCAGCGGCCGAAGGATGTTGTAGATGTCGCCCTTGGCGGTGACGACACCGGTGTTGATGTAGAGCTTGGCGCGTGCCTCGGACATTCGGGGCTCGTTCGGTGCGGATCGTCGGCGAGTCTAGCACCGGACCGATGCGCGCCGGGAGCGCACCGACCTGCTGCTACGATACGGCCCGATGAAGCTGCTGGCGGCCGATATCGGCAACACCAACGTCACGATCGGCCTCTTCGAGGATGATCGACTGGTGCGGTCGTGGCGCGCCATCACCCGGGCGAACGCCACCTCCGACGAGGTGGCCGTCGATGCTCACCGGCCTGTTGGCTCTCGATGCCCACCGGCTCGACGAGCTGGACGCGATCGCGATCGCGAGCGTCGTCCCGCCGCTGACCGAGACCTGGGAGCAGCTGGCGGCCGAACGGGTGGGTGTCACCCCGGTGGCGATCGATGCGGCGTCGCTCGAGGGCGTGCTGCAGATCCGGATCGACCGCCCGTCGGAAGCGGGGGCGGACCGGCTGGCGAACGCGCTGGCGGCTCGCACCGAGTTCGGCGGCCCGGCCATCGTGGTCGACCTCGGCACGAGCACGAACTTCGACCTGGTCGATGCGGACGGCGCCTATGTCGGCGGAGCGATCGCCCCCGGCATGGGCCTCAGCCTGGAGGCGCTGGTCGGGCGCGCCAGCAAGCTGCCGCGCATCGAGCTGCGCCGGCCGCCGACCGCCATCGGTGCCAACACCATTCACGCCATGCAGTCCGGTACCGTGCTCGGGTACATCGGCCTCGTGAGCGGCCTCCTGACGGCCCTGCGCAGCGAGCTCCTCGAGCGATCGCCGGATGGCAGCCGCGTCACCGTCATCGCCACCGGCGGGTACACCCACCAACCGTGGCTGCGCGACGTCCCCGGCATCGACGCCGTGGAGCCGGACCTCACACTGCGCGGCATCCACTACGCCTGGGCCGCCATCCGTGACGGGCGGCGTGCCACCGCCGCCCCTGGCGAGCGATGAACGACCGAACCGACGACCAGGCCGGCGCCCTCGCGGGGCGCCGCATCGTGGTCGGCGTCTCCGGCAGCATCGCTGCCTACAAGGCGGTCAGCCTCGTGCGCCTGCTCACCGAGCGGGACGCGGCAGTCGACGTCGCGATGACCGCCGCCGCGACCCGATTCGTCGGACCCCTGACCTTCGCCAGCCTCACCCATCGTCCTGTCCTCGACGACGTCTTCGAGCTCGACGCCGACCAGCAGATCGCCCACATCGAGCTGGCCGAGGCCGCCGACGCCATCGTCCTGGCACCCGCCACCGCGAACCTCATCGGCGAGCTGGCCGCCGGACTGGTCAACGACGCGGTGACCGCGATCGCCTGCGCCAGCCGCGCGCCGGTCATCGTCGCCCCGGCGATGGACGCCGGGATGTGGACGCATCCGGCCACCCAGCGGAACGTGGCCACGCTCCGCGAGTTCGGGTACCTGGTCGTGGAGCCAGAGGTCGGCGAGCTGGCGTCCGGCCTGACCGGCATCGGCCGGCTGGCCGAGCCCCAGACAATCCTCGAGGCCGTCGAGCGGCTGTTCGCCCGCTCCGGCGATCTCGAGGGCCTTCACGTCGTGGTCAGCGCCGGCGGCACCCGCGAGCCGCTCGACCCGGTGCGCTTCATCGGTAACCGCAGCGGCGGGAAGATGGGCGCGGCGATCGCCGAGGCCGCCCGTGATCGCGGCGCTGCCGTCACCCTGATCGCCGGCGCCATGAGCGTCACCCCGCCGCGTGGCGTGACGGTCGTCGACGCCACCACCGCCCAGGCGATGCGCGAGGCGGTCCTCCGCGCCGCACCGGGCGCCGACATCCTCGTCATGGCGGCGGCCGTGGCCGACTTCGCTCCGGCCCGCGCGAGCCAGCGCAAGATCAAGCGGTCCGGCGAGAACCTGCAGATCGAGCTCGTGCCGAACCCGGACATCGTCGCCGAGGTCGGCGAGATGCCCGACGACGTGCGACCGTTCCTCATCGGATTCGCTGCGGAGTCCAATGATCTGGAGTCGAATGCGGCGGCCAAGCTGCGGGACAAGGGACTCGACCTCATCGTCGGCAACGTGGTCGGCGGGCCATTCGACGCGATTGGCAGCGACGAGAACAAGGTCACGGTCTTCGGTGCCGAGGGATGCCCTGACCGACTGGCCGATGCTTCCCAAGCGCCAGGTTGCCGAGCGGCTGTGGGACCTCATCGGCGACCGCTTCCGGCACTCCCGCGAGTCCCAGTCCCCCGGCCGGCGCCGCCGCCGATCGTGATCGTCGTCCATCAGGCGGACGAGCTGCGCGACGCGATCCTCGAGCGGCGGATCGCGGGGGACAGCGTCGGCTTCGTGCCGACCATGGGCATGCTCCACGACGGGCAGCTCTCGCTGGTCAGGCGCGCCCGGGCCGAGAACGGCTGCGTCGTGGTGTCGAGCTTCGCCAACCCGGGCAGTTTTCGTGCGCTCGACGAGCCGACGGCGGCCGGCCACGACCGTGCACACGACCTGGCGCTCCTCCAGCATGCCGAGGTCGATGTCGCCTTCATCCCGGATGTCGGGTCGCTCTACCCGCCCGATGACACGACGCGGGTCACCGTGGAGGGTCTTACGCGCCAGCTCGAGGGTGCCTCGAGGCCCGGCCACCTGGACGGCCTGACGACCGTGATGCTCAAGCTCATCCATCTCGTCGGCCCGGCGCGACTCTACCTCGGGCAGCGGCACGCCCAGCAGGTGGTCATCGTGCGACGGATGCTGCGCGACCTGTTCCTCAACTTCGAGCTGATCGTCTGCCCGACCATCCGGGACGACGACGGGCTGGCGATCTCCAGCGCCAACGCCATGCTGGGGATCGAGGAGCGGCACGCGGCAACATGCCTCTACGCGGCCCTCACCGCCGCCAGGTCCGCGTACGAGGCCGGCGAGCGGTCGGCCGAGGTTCTCCGCTGGAGGATGACCGATGTGCTCTCGAGGGAGCCGCGGGCGCGGATCGATTACGTCAGCGTCGCCGACGCCTCCTCGCTCGTGGAGCTCCAGCGCGTCTCGGGTCCGGCGTTGGCGTTGCTGGCGGTCTGGATCGGACGCGTGCGCCTCACCGACAACATGCCGCTCGCCTGGGACGTTGCCTGAGCAAACCCCACCGCCGAAAGTACTAATGCGGTAACCACAGCCGGCCCTAGGATGAGGACTGTCACCGCGACGTTCGGCCACCCACGGCCGTGCCCCGTCGCCGGTGCCCGGGAGGCCGGCGAGTGCCCGCGTCCGGCCTCCCACCATTCCCCCGCCCGGCGCGTCGCGCTCTCAGAGCCGCGCGAGCAGTGCGTCCACGTCGATGGCCGGCCCGACGATGCGGATGATCGTCTGGATCTTCTCGGTGTCGGATGGGTGGGTCTTCACCAGGATCTCGTCAACCGCCTGCGCCGTGCGATACGTGTCGGTGCCGACGAGGAAGGCGAACATCCCGGCTGCGCGCATCTCGCCGATGGCGGCGTCCGACGGCCGGAAGCCACCGGTCAGCACGAGGCCGATGACCCGCGGGGGTGCCGTGTGCCGATTCACGTCGATGGCGGCTCGCACGAGATCCTCGCGATCCCCCGGCGTGATGACCAGCGTCCGCTCGCGAAGGAGCTCCACCGCGTGATCGGCCAGCATGGCGCCGATCGCGACCCAGCCGACCGTGAGCCCGGGCGTCGCCTCGCCGGAAAGCAGCTCCCCCTCGAGATGGGTGGCGATCAGCTCGAGCGACGGGTTGGCCAAGAAGGCCGAGTACGGGATGCAGCCCAGCAGCTCGACCCCGTGCTGCGCGAGGCCGCGCCGCAGCACCTCGGGCAGGTGGGGGTGCGAGTCGACGTCGACCTTGTTGACCACCGCGCCAAGCACCTCGACACCGTGCGCCGTGAAGAGGGCGTGGTTGAGCACGATCTCATCGATCGGCCGGCCGATGCCGCCCTCGCTGACAATGATCACCGGCGCCTCGAGCATGGCAGCAGCGCGCGCATTCGACAGGCCGATGACGGCGCCGACGCCGGCATGGCCGGTCCCCTCGATCACCACCACGTCCTTCTGGGCGGCCACCCGGTCGTAGGCATCGCGCACCTGGCGTCCGAGGTCGTCCGTGATGCGGCCCAGGATGAAGTCGGTGGTGAACCGTCGAGGCAGCGTCACCGGGCTCATGTCGTTCAACGCATCGGGGAGGCCGAAGACATCGGCCATGAGGACCGCGTCCTCGTCGGCGCGGGTCCCGGCGACCACCAGGTAGCGCTGGCCGACCGGTTTGACGAAGCCGAGCCTCAGTCCGCGGTCACGAATGGCGGCCAGGAGCCCGAGGCTGGTTGTCGTCTTGCCGCGATTCTGGCCGGTGGCCGCCAGGAAGACGCGCTTCGCCGTCACCTACGTCCGGGACTTCGTTCGCCGCTCGATCAGCTCCACGCCCTCGCGCAGCCGGCCGATGAGCTCGGCGTCGATCATGTCCGGCTCGAGATGCTCCCCGAGGCGCTCGAGCATGTCGGCGGCCACGCTGAGCAGGACGTCCGCATCGGCGATGAAGAACTGCGGCTCGTTGTTGTACCGCACGAGCGTCAGCCGGCCCTGGAGCGTGAGGCCCGACTCGGCGTGCGACAGCTGGGTGCCGAAATTGTGGCCCTGGATGCCGTCCGGGTTGTTGAGGAAGTTGAGGGCGTTGTCGATGACCAGGCCGAAGCGGGCCCGCCAGCTCACCAGTCGTTCCTGCACGTCGGGCGGCAGGCCCATCTCGCCGAGCTCCTCGAAGACGGCGCGATCGACGGTGAGCAGGCCGACCAGCGTGGAGCCGGCCCGGCCGCCGAGCATCACCTGCAACGAGCGCTCCAGGGTGAACACGTCGGCGTCGAAGCGAGGGCTGGTGGTCACCTCGGCGAGGAGATCCTCGACGTTGTCCAGCTGGCCGGCGTCGTTCAGGGCGTTCGCCAGGTTGTGGATCTCCTCACGGAACAGGAATCGCTCTTCGTGGTCGAGCATCGGAGACCTCCTGGCGTACGAGACCGATGCCGGGCGCCGCGCGGCGCCCGGCATCGGTCCGGGGATGGCTAGGGGTAGAGGCCGCGGAGCGTGGTGGCCTCGGCGACGCGTGCCACCGCCACCATGTACGCCGCCGTGCGCATGTCGACCTCGTGGCGCTCGCTCATCTCATGCACCGCTTCGAACGCACGGTCCATGATCTCCTTGAGGCTCTCGTTGATGCGTGCCTCGGTCCAGAAGAAGCTCTGCATGTCCTGGACCCACTCGAAGTAGCTGACCGTCACGCCGCCGGCGTTGCAGAGGATGTCCGGGATCACGAAGACGCCGCGGTCGTAGAGGATCGCGTCCGCCTCGGGCGTAGTCGGGCCGTTCGCGGCCTCGGCCACGACCTTGGCCTGGATGCGCGGCGCGTTCTGCCGGGTGATCTGGTTCTCGAGCGCCGCCGGGACGAGGATGTCGCACGCGACCTCGAGGATCGCCTGGTTCGCTGATCTCCTCCGACTCCGGGGAAACCGATGACCGTCCCGTGCTCCGCGCTTCCAGGCACTCACCTTGCCCGGGTCGAGGCCGGCCGGGTTGTGGATCCCGCCCGAGGAGTCGCTGACCGCGACGATCCGCGCACCCTCGGCAGCCAGCAGCGTCGCGGCGATCGAGCCGGCATTGCCGTAACCCTGGACCGAGACGGTGGCGTCAGTGAGCGTCTGACCCTTCGCCCTGGCCCACTGAAGGAGCGTGAACACGGCGCCGCGCGCCGTTGCCTCGTTGCGTCCGAGCGAGCCACCGATGGCGATCGGCTTGCCGGTCACGACGCCGGGGATCGTATAGCCGTGGTGCATGGAGTAGGTGTCCATGATCCAGGCCATGGTCTGGGCGTTGGTGTTCACGTCGGGAGCCGGGATGTCGCGCTCCGGGCCGATGAGCGGGCTGATCTCGGTCGTGAAGCGCCGGGTCAGGCCCTCGACCTCACGCATGCGAGAGCTTCTTGGGATCGACGATGACGCCGCCCTTGGCCGCCGCCGTACGGGATGTTGACGCACGGCGCACTTCCACGATCATCCACATCGCCAGCGCCCGCACCTCGTCGAGCGTCACGTCCTGGTGGTAGCGGATGCCACCCTTGGCCGGGCCCGCGGCTGACGTTGTGCTGGACGCGATAGCCGGTGAAGACCTGCCACGCTGCCGTCGTCCATGGTCACCGGGAAGTTGACGGTCAGCTCGCGTTGCGGGACCCGCAGCACGCGGCGCATGCCGTCGTCGAGATCGAGCTTGTCGGCGGCGTGATCGAACTGGGACTGGGCGACGGCCCAGATGTTCGGAGCCTCCGCCACCGTGTTCTGGCTGGCCATCAGGTGCGCTGACTGCCTCCTTGCTACGGAGTCCGCGGCCCGGCGCCTCTGCGCGCCCAGGGATCGAAGGCGGAGGCAGGCCGAGTCGCGGTGACGGTTGCCGATTCTACCGCAGCCTCGCGTGCTCACGGTCACCGGCCTCGAGTGGGCGCTCCGGTCCGGGGTGTCGACCGGCCCTCGCCGGGTACGATCACGCCATGACCGATCCCGACGTCGCCCCGCGACGATTCCTCGCCGCCGATCCGCCCCGCCGACTCTCCACGACGATGCGCGCGAGATCGCCCGCACGCACGTTCGGCGTCGACGGCACGGTCCGACCGCTCGTGAGCGAGCGGGACCAGAACTTCGCGGTTGCTGCCGATGACGGCTCGCGGCTGGGTGCTCAAGGTCTCGAACGCCGCCGAGAATGCGGGCGTGGTCGAGATGGAGGTCGCGGCGGTCGAGCGGATCGCAGACGTCGATCCCGCCCTGCCGGTGCCCCGGGCGCGCCCGACGCTCGACGGCGCCACGATCCATCGCCTGGAGATCGCCGGGGACGCGACGCACCTCGTCCGGCTCATCCCGCTCATGCCGGGGCGCAACGCCGGCCCGAGGAGCTGGACTCGGAGAGCATCCGGGGCGTCGGCGAGGTCGTTGCTCGCGTGGCCAGCGCCCTGCGCGGCTTCTTCCACCCTGCCGCCGGGCGGGCGATCTGGTGGGATCAGCAGCACCTGCCGGGGCTCTTCGGCACGCCGCGCTCATCACCGACCCGGAGCGGCTCGCGCTCCTCGAGCGAGGTCATGGCGCGGTTTCAGGCGCGCGTCGTGCCCGCCTTCCCGAGGCTGCGATCGCAGGTCATCCACAACGACGTGACCCTCGACAACCTGCTGCTCGACGATGCGGGTCGCGTGACGGGGATCATCGACTTCGGGGACATGGCCCACACGGCCCTGGTCCTCGACGTGCCGGCGACGCTGCAGTCGCTGTTCCGGGAGCGCCATGACCTCTTCGACGTCGCCGCGACCTTCCTGGCAGGCTACACGTCGGTGCTCGCCGCTCGAAGACCTCGAGCGGGCGACCTGCTCGGCGACCTGCTCGCGGGCCGCATGGCGCAGACCATCCTCATCTCGGCCCTGCGGACGCGGCAGTATCCCGACAACGCCTACATCCACGGCTGGGCCGAGCCCGCCTGGGCGCTCCTCGAGCGTCCTCGAGGCGACGGATGCGACGAGGCGGCCCGCCGCTTGGCCTCCGCCGCGCGAGCCCCCGCCCGCCCACCGGCGGCATCCGCTTCCGACAAGGAGCTCGTGGAGCGACGGCGACGGGTCCTCGGAAGCGCGCTCGAGTCGCTGACCTACGCAAGTCCGCTCCACCTCGTCCGTGGCGAGGGCGTGTGGATGGAGGACGCCGACGGCCGGCGGTACCTCGACGCCTACAACAACGTGCCGGTGGTCGGGCACGCGCATCCCCGCGTCGTCGCATGCGATCGCGCGCCAGGCGGCGCTCCTCAACACGAACACCCGCTACCTGCACGAGCACGTGATCGAGCTTGCCGAGCGGCTCGTGGCGTCGATGCCCGACGGCTCGACACGGTGATGTTCGTGAACTCCGGCAGCGAGGCCAACGACCTCGCCTGGCGGCTGGCCACGACCGTGACCGGCGGCGACGCCGGCATCGTCACCGACTGGGCGCTACCACGGCGTGACGACGGCGATCGCCGACTTCTCGCCGTCGGAGTGGCCGCGGGGCGTAGCAGCCAGCCGGCGTCGAGACGTACCCGGCGCCCGATCACCTACCGCGGACGCTACGCCGATGCGACGATCCGGCCTCGGTGGCGCGCGCCGAGATCGCGGGTGCCGTCGCACGGATTGCGGAGCGCGGGCGACGGCCGGCGGCGCTGTTCCTCGACTCGACCTTCACCGCCGACGGCATCTTCGTGCCGTCGCCGGCGGTGGTGCCGGCCGTCGTGGCGGCCGTTCGCGACGCCGGCGCGCTCTACGTCGCCGACGAGGTGCAGTCCGGCCACGGGCGCACCGGCGATGGGCTCTGGGGCTTCGAGCCGCTGGGGCGTCACCCCGGACATCGTCACGCTCGGCAAGCCGATGGGCAACGGTCACCCCATCGCCGCCGTCGTCACCCGCGCCGACATCGTCGACCGCTTCGGGCACAGACCACCTTCTTCAGCACGTTCGGCGGCAATCCCGTGGCCTGCGCCGCCGCCCTCGCGGTGCTCGACGTCATCGACGACGAGCGGCTCGATCGCCAACGCGGTGGCGGTCGGCGACTGGCTGCGCGACGAGCTCCCGAGGCTGGCGGCGCGTCACCCCGTCATCGGCGACGTGCGCGGACGGGGCCTGATGACGGGCGTCGAGCTCGTCGCACGACGCGGCCACCCGCGAGCCCGCCGGCGACCTGGCCGGCGCGTGAAGAACGAGATGGCGGAGCGCGGCGTGCTCATCGGCACGGCGGGGCGCCAGGGCAACGTCCTGAAGATCCGCCCGCCGCTGTGCATCACGCGCGACGAGGCCCGGCTGATCGTGGATGCCCTCGACGAGGTCCTGGACTGAGGCTGGTCTGGTCAGCCGCGGCAGCGCCGCCTCAGACCGTCTCGATCGCCATCGCCACCGCTCCCCCGCCGCCGAGGCACAGGGTCGCGAGGCCCTTGCCGCCGCCACGTCGGCGAAGCTCGTACAGCAGCGTCGTCAGGACGCGAGCGCCGGACGCGCCGATGGGATGGCCGAGCGCGATCGCGCCGCCGTTGACGTTGACGCTGATCCCAGTCGAAGCCGAGCTCGTTGCCATCGGCGAGGACCTGGGCGGCGAACGCCTCGTTGATCTCGATCAGGTCGAAGTCGTCGATCGATCCGCCGACCTTCTCGACCAGGCGGCGCACGCCGGTGATCGGCGCCTCGAACAGCCACTCGGGGGCGACGTCGGCCTGGGCGTAGCCGGTGATGCGCGCCATCGGCTGGGCGCCGTTCAGCGCCTCCTCCGACGCGATCACCAGCGCGGCGGCGCCATCGGTGATGCCGGGGGCGTTGCCGGCCGTGACCGTGCCGCCATCGGGCTGGAAGGCGGGGCGCAGCTTGGCGAGCGCCTCGAGCGTCGAATCGGCACGCGGACCCTCGTCGGCCGAGATGACCGTGTCGCCCTTCTTGCCCGGGCACCGTGACCGCGACGATCTCGTCGTCGAAGCGACCCGGTTCCTGGGCGGCGATCGCCCGCTGATGCGAGCGCAGCGCGAACTCGTCCTGCGCCTCACGCGTCACGTCGTGCTTCGCCGCCACGCGCTCGGCGTGCAGGCCCATGTGGACGTCGCAGGTCGAGCACCACAAACCGTCGTGGACCGTCGAGTCGACCAGCGTCCCGTTGCCGAGCCGGTAGCCGGTGCGCGCCTGCGGCAGCAGGTATGGCGCGAGGTTCATGTTCTCCATGCCCCCCGCCACCATGAGGTCGGCGTCGCCGGCGCGAATGGCCGATGCGCCCAGCATCACCGCCTTGAGCCCGGAGCCGCACACCTTGTTGATGGTGGTCGCGCTCACGCCTTCCGGCAGCCCCGCCTTGAGCGCCGCCTGCCGAGCCGGCGCCTGGCCGGCCCCGGCCTGCAGAACCTGGCCGATGATCGCCTCGTCGACGCGCTCCGGGGCGATGCCGGCGCGCTCGACGGCGGCGCGGATGGCGATGGCGCCGAGCTCGGTGGCGGGGGTGGTCGAGAGGCCGCCGCCGAACTTGCCGATCGGGGTGCGGGCGGCGGAGAGGATGTATACGTCACGCATGCGCCGATGGTACTCCGGCCGGTGATCGTGGGCAGATGCTGGGGTTCGCGCACGCGTTGGTGCTCACGACCGTCAAAGTGCCTGACGCCCGCCGGTCCTGCCCGCGCTCCGTGCGAATCTCGAACCGATCGCGTCCCGTCGACCGCCATGACAGTGACATGGATTCAATCGTGGGCCGTTTGATGGCGACCAACCGGAGGTGGGCGCAACAGCTGGGCACCGTCAGCCTGGCGATCTGCCTGGTCACGTGTTCATCGGTGGATGATTCCGGCGCGGTATGGGTTGCCTACCAGGGGCCCGAGGGACTGGCACTCGTCCGGGAGGATGGCACCGAGGCACACGCGTATCCCGGCAGCGACGCTGTTCGCGCCCGCCACCCCGACTGGGATCCGGTCGGGGGCCTCATCACCTACGTCACCGATGAGCCCGACGGGACCACTGACATCTGGATCGCCGGCGCCGACGGCGCCGGGGTGCGCCTCCTGGTCGATTGCGCCGCGCCATGCACCTTTGCCGATGATCCGGCCTGGTCGCCCGACGGATCGCAAATCGCGTACTGGATGAACGGCACTGATGCTGGCCAGGTGATTCGAGTCGTCGATGTCGCGAGCGGCGACGTCGCGCACACCGTTCCAGCGGGTCCTCTTGAGGGACCCATTCGCCCTCGCTGGGCGCCCGATGGCAAGCAGCTTGCCGTCGAGCTTGAGCGGTACGGCCCTGGCGGTGGGACGCTGCGCGAGACGGCGATCGGGATCATCGATCTCACCGCACGAACTCCGACCATTCGCCCCATTACGCCGCCCGAGATGCTCGCCGGGTATCCCGACTGGAGTCCGAGCGGAGATGTCATCGTGTTCCAGGCGGGCAATCTCGAACCGTTCACGCATGCTGGCGACGTAATCGACCTGTTCACCATCGGGTCGGACGGCACCGGCCTGAGGCAGTTGACTGACCGAGACGCCGATGATGCCTGGCTCGCACTCCCGGCCTGGGCCCCCGGCGGCCAACGGATGCTCGTGACGCTGATTCACTCATCGGAGTTGTTCACGCTGGGGTCGCTCGCGGCTGACGGGAGCGACCTGGTCGAGATCGTGGACGAGGCCGGTATGCCTGTCGAGGGGGCACATCCGCGCGCCTTCGCTGATCGAGGCGGCGGCGCGGATTGAACCATGGAACCGTCGACGAACGCCATTCGGTTGATGATGGCGCGGCCGCTCACGGAGACGAGGATGGACCGGTCCCTGGTAGAACGGGCACAGCAGGGCGACAGGGAGGCATTCAGCAGCCTGGCGCTCGAGCTGAGCGACCGGCTGTTCGCCGTCGCTAGTCGGATCCTGCGTGACTTCGACGCCGCATCAGACGCGCTGCAGGTGACGCTTGTCAGGATGTGGAAGGACCTGCCCGGGCTGCGCGACCCGGAGGTCGTGGAGGCGTGGGCCTACCGCGTGCTGATCCGGGCCTGCCACGATGAGCTACGTCAGAGGCGGCGACGCGCGCCCGAGCTCCGGGCCGTGGCGCCAGACATCCCGATCGCCGACGCTACCATCGCGATCGCCGATCGCGAGCTGCTCGAGCGAGCCTTCCGGAAGCTGCCCCTCGAGCAGCGTGCAGCGGTCGTGCTTCAGTACTACCGCGACCTGACGCTTCCGCAGATCGCCGAGGTTCTCGACTGTCCGCTGGGAACCGTGCGATCGCGACTCCATTACGCGAAGCGGTCGCTTCGGTCCGCCATTGAGGCTGAGGCGCGCCCGCCGGCGCGCGAGGAACGCAAGGCATGACCCCGAACGAGCGGCTCAGCGAGGCGACGCTTCACCACTGGATGGACGAAGGGACTGACCTGGCGCCCGAACGCGCCGTCCACGCCGCCCTTACCCAGATCGCGACGACACGACAGCGCCGCGAGCTGGCCCTTCTGAGGAGGATCCCGCTGATGAACACCAGGAGCCGGACGTTGAATCGCGCCCCGATGCCGATCGCGATGGTTGCCGTCGTCGGCGTGCTCGTGCTCCTGGGCGTTGGCGTTCTCGCGCGGCAGGTCCTTCCCAGCATTGGTTCCGAAGCGCCGGCCGCCTCCGACATCGTGGTCGGCCTGCCCACGCCGACCGACTCACGCCTTGCCGACCGGTCGACCGGCGTCGGTGCACTGACTGACCTGTTTGCCGCGACGCGGGTGATGGCGTTCCGCAACCTCGCGGGCTACGGGGACGCCTGGGCGGTCAGCTATGTCGGTCTGAGCGACGACCGCGGGTACACGGCTGCGGTGATCCGCTTCGCCGACGCCATCTCCGCCTCGCGTGCCGTAGCAACGCTCGAAGCCGGCGTCGATCAGGCCACCGGTACTGCGATGGATGTATCGCTGTGGTCGACGACCCCTTGGCTCGATGCACACTTGCCCGAGTCGATCGACGAGGGCTTCGCGCGAGGCGGCACGTACTGGGCCTTCGGCGATACCTCGGCTGGGGACGCCGCCCGAGTTGGCCTCCTGCTCGTCGCGCGCATTGAAAGCCTGGTGCTCGTGAGCGTCGGCGCCGACTGGGAGGTTCGCGGAACCGGCGATTACCAGGCCTCGATCGAAACCGGCGTCATCGGCCTCGCGGAGGAGCTGGTAGGCCGGGTGCGCTGAGGCTGCGCTGCCCGAGGCGACGGACAGCAGTCCGGCCGCTCAACAGCCGGTGATCAGCCCTCGCCGCCGCCCTTCTCGTCGAACAGGTAGCCGATCTTGTCACCCCAGTTGGCCTGGACGACCCGCATCTTCGTCTTGAGGGTCGGCGTGAGCTCGCCGTCCTCCTCGGTCAGGGCGCGCGGCAGGAGGGCGGTTCGACGAGGCCGTTCGTAGATGGCGAAGGACTCGAGTGCGCGCTTGACCTCGCCGTCGAACAGCTTCTGGACCTCCTTCGTCTCGATCAGCTGCTCCGGAGGCGCCTCGGCGATGCCGTTGGCTGCGGCCCACTGCTCGAGCTCCTCGAAGTCGGGGGCGAGGAGCGCGCCGGTGTACGCCTGGTTGTCGCCGAGGATGACCGCCTGGGCGATGTATTTCGAGGCCGACAGGGCGGCCTCCATCGGCCCCGGCGAGACGTTCTTGCCGTTGCCGAGCACGATGATGTTCTTCAGCCGATCGGTGATCCTGATGCGGCCGATATCGTCGAGCTCGCCGATGTCGCCGGTGTGGAACCAGCCATCGGCGTCGATCGCCTTGGCCGTCTCCTCCTCGTTGTTCAGGTAGCCGAGCATGACCTGCGGCCCGCGGACACAGATCTCCCCGGTGCCCTGGTCGATCTTCACCTCGGTCGACGGCGCGGGCGTTCCGACCGTGCCGAACAGGAAGTCGTGGGGGCGGTTGATGCTGACGAATGGACTGGTCTCGGTGAGGCCGTAGCCCTCGAGGATGAGCATGCCCATGCCGAAGAAGAACTCGCCGACCTCGCGTGCCAGCGGCGCGGAGCCGGAGACCATGTAGCGGATGTTGCCACCGGTTCGTGCCCGGATCTTCTTGAACACCAGCGCGTCGCCCAGCTTGAGCTGCAGCTTCAGCCATGGAGAGTTCGGGCGGCCGGCGGTGTGGTTCGCGTACTTCCGCGCGCCCACGTTCATCGCCCAGTGGAAGATCCTCTGGCGGGTGGGCGAGCCGCCCTCCACGGTCGACTTCACGCGACCGTAGACGCGTTCGTAGAAGCGCGGGACCGCCGCCAGGATCGTGGGACGGACGTCGGCCATGTTCTGCGCGAGGCGCTCGATGAGGGGCTCGGCGTACGCCACGGTGGCGCCCAGGCCGAGCGGTAGGAACTCGCCAGCGACGCGCTCGAAGATGTGCGACAACGGCAACCACGAGAGGAAGACGTCCTTCTCGGAGAGGTCGATGACCTGGTTCACCGCCTGGTAGTTGAACAGGATCATCGCGTGGGTGAGCATGGCGCCCTTCGGGTTGGCGGTCGTCCCCGAGGTGTGGATCACGGTGACCAGCCGGTCGCCGGTGATCGACTCCCAGCCCTCCCGCCACAGGCGTCGTTCGGCCGGATCGCTGGTGGCGCGCGCCATCACATCGTCGAAGGTGAGGGTGCCATCGGGGAACTTGCCGTGCGAATCCATGGTGACGACGTGCTGCAGCGTGGGCACCTGCGAGCGGATGCCCTCGATCTTGGCGGCCTGCTGCGCGTTCTCGACGATCACCAGCTTCGCGGCCACGTTGTTGAGGATGAACGCCGCCTGCCCGGGCTCCGACTGCGGATAGATCGGAGCGGTCATCGCACCGGTCGCCAGCGCGGCAAGGTCGCCGATGACCCATTCGGGGCGCGTCCGTCCGACGACGCACGCGGCGTCGCCGGGGCCGAGGCCGAGGTCGCGGAGACCGAGCGAGAGCTCGGTGATCCAGTCCCATGTCTCGCGGTAGGTGCGGCTCACCCAGCCGGCCTCGTCACCCTCGCCCTCGGCCCGCTGCGACTTGGATGCCTTCCAGCGGATCGCCTCGCGGTCCGGGAATCGCTCCACCGCTCGGTGGACCAGGTCGATCAGGTTGTCGGCCTCGCGGTCGGGCGGGACGTGCAGCGGCTCCCCCTGGGCAAGCATCGGACCGGTCGCCGATGGCTGGGCGTTCGTCATCGTCACCCTCTTCTGGTCAGCCGTCGCGGCGCATGGTGTCGAGCAGCTGCTGCGCGACGATGAGCCGATGGATCTGGTTGGTCCCTTCGTAGATCTGGGCGCCCTTCGCGTCGCGCATCAGGCGCTCGACCGGGTTGTCGCGTGAGTATCCCGCGCCGCCGTAGATCTGAACAGCATCAGTGGTGACGCGCATCGCGACGTCGGACGCATACCACTTGGCCATGCTCGACGGTGCGTTGATCGGCTGGCCGGCATCGCGGAGCCGGGCCGCTCGCCAGGTGAGCAGGCGCGCCGCATCCACCCCGGCTGCCATCTCGGCCAGCATCGCCTGGATCATCTCCTGGTCGGCGATGGCGCGGCCGAACTGGCGCCGCTGGAGCGCGTACCGCGCCGCCAGCTCCATGGCGCAGCGGGCGAGCCCGGTACAGCACGCCGCGATGCTGATGCGCCCGGACCCGAGCGCCGAAAGCGCGACCCGCAGTCCGTCGCCCTCCTCCCCCAGCCGGTTGGCCGCCGGCACCCGCGCCTCCTCGAACACGAGCTCGTAGCCCGTAGTGCCGCGGATTCCCATCTTCCGTTCCTTGCTGCCGAGCCGAAAGCCGGGCGTATCGGCCTCCACGACGAAGGCGGTGATCCCGGCCTTGCCGAGTGACCGATCCACCGTGGCGAAGACGATGGTGCGTGACGCGTCACCCCCGTTGGTGATCCAGATCTTCGTCCCGGTCAGCAAGTAGTCGTCACCGTCGCGGACGGCGGCCAGGGAGAGCGATGCGGCATCGGACCCGGCCTGTGGCTCGGTCAGGGCGAAGGCGCCGAGCTCGCGGCCGGCGGTCATCCCCGGCAGGAACCGTTCCTTCTGCTCGTCGGTGCCGTTCGCATGGATGCAGAGCTGGCTGAGGACATGAACGCTGAGGCTGACCGCAAGGCCCATGTCGGCGGCCGCGATCTCCTCGGCGGCCAGGGCCCAGGCGAACGTCCCCATCCCCGCGCCGCCGTAGGCCTCGGGGTACGGAAGGCCGGTGAGTCCGAGTTCACCGGCCCGTTCGAACAGGGAGCGGTCGTAGCGCTCCTCCTCGTCCCGCTCGGCGGCACCGGGTGCCACCTCGCGTTCGGCCCACTCGCGCACGGTGTCCCGTACGGCGCGCTCCTCCTCGTTGAGCGCGAACGAGTCGCCGGCCGGCGCGGTCTCGAGAGCCATCAGCCGATCTTGTTCCCCTGCTCGTCGTAGCGATAGAACCCGCGGCCGGTCTTTCGCCCCAGGTGCCCCGCGGTGACCATCTGCCGCAGCAGCGGTGCCGCGCGGAACTTCGGATCCCCGAAGCCACGGTACAGGACGTCCATGACGTTCAGCATCACATCGTTGCCGATGAAGTCGCTCAGCTCCAGCGGCCCCATCGGGTGGTTGAGTCCCAGCCGCGCGCCGGTGTCGATGTCCTCGGCGGTCCCCGTCGACTCCATCAGCGCGAAGACCGCCTCGTTGATGAACGGGCCGAGCATCCGGTTGACGAGGAATCCCGGCATGTCCTTCGACTCGATGACCGTCTTGCCGAGATCCTCGGCGAACCCCTTGGCGGCGTCGTACGTGGCGTCATCGGTCTCGAGGCCGCGGATGATCTCGATCAGCTTCATCACGGGAACCGGTGAGAAGAAGTGGAGGCCGATGAACCTCGCCGGCCGATCGGTTGCCGTCGCGAGGCCCGTGATGCTGATGCTGCTGGTGTTGCTCGCGAAGACCGCGTCGGCATCGGCGCTGTTCGTCAGCGCCTGCCATGTCTCGCGCTTGACGCCCTCGTCCTCGAACACCGCCTCGATCACGATACCGTGGCCGGCGGCGCCATCGGTCCCCTCGGACGTGCCGATTCGGGCGAGCAGCGCGTCGGCGGCGGCCTGTTCCAGCTTGCCCTTGTCGACCTGCCGCTTCAAATTCGATCCGATGCGCGCTTTGCCCTTCTCGGCCAGGTCGGCGGTACGGTCGGACAGGGTCACCTGCTTGCCGGCGGCGGCGCTGACCTGGGCGATGCCGTGGCCCATCAGCCCGGCACCGATGATGAAGACGCGTTCAATGCTCATAGGACCCGAAGCGTACCAGCGCCGGTTGCGATCGGGTTGCGGGAACGGCAGCAAAGAGCGCGCGATTCGCGCCGGTTCCCGAGCCGATATCCAACGGACAACGAAGGGGGCCGGAGAGGGTCGTCGTGGTTGTCGCGATACCGATGCCGATAACCGGCGGGGCTTGAGACGTCCTTCGGCATCCGTTGGATACCCGCTCGGATAACCGCTGTGGCACCCCCCGGATCAGCGGTCCAGGAGACGCTCCGCGGCGGTGAGCGGGTCAAGCTCGCGGTCGGCCACCGCCTGGACCGTCGCGTCCCAGGATTCGGCAGCCTCGGCACGCCGGGCGGCGAGATCGGCGAGGGCCCGTCGGACCTGGTTCGCCGCACGTTCGCGGGCCGCCAGCGGCGAGCGAGCCTCGTTGCGATGCGCCTCGATGGCGTCGGCCAGTGCCGCGACACCTTCGCCGGTCGTGGCGATCGTGACCATCACCGTGGGCGGCGTTCGCTCGACTCGACCTCCGGCCGTCGAGAGCATCGCACGCAGCTGCCGCGCCGCGCGGTCCGCCCCCGGCCGATCCCCCTTGTTCACCGCGATGAGATCGGCCACCTCGAGCAGGCCGGCCTTGATCGCCTGGACCTCGTCCCCCATCTCGGGGACCTCGACCACGACGGTCGTCTCGGCGAGGCGCGCGATCTCGACCTCGGACTGGCCGGCTCCGACGGTCTCGATGAGCACGGGGTCGTAGCCGGCCGCATCCAGGGCCGCCGCGGCGATCCAGGTCGTGGCGGCGACCCCGCCGAGCTCCCCCCGCGATGCCATCGAGCGCATGAAGACGTCGCGGTCGGCCGCGTGCTCCATCATCCGGATGCGGTCGCCGAGGATGGCGCCACGGGTGTAGGGAGACGATGGATCCACGGCGAGGATCCCGACTCGTCGTCCCCGTCGCCGCCACTCACCGATGAGCGCGTTGACCAGCGTCGACTTGCCGCTTCCCGGTGGCCCCGTGATGCCGATGACGTGGGCTCCGCGACCGGCGACGAACAGCTCCGGCAGCAGCGGACGAACCGATGGGTCGCCGTTCTCGATCCGCGTCAGCAGCCGGGCGAGGGGCCTGCGAGCCCCGGACGCCAGCTCGGCAGCGAGCTCGCTCACGCCTTGCGGCGGACGTGCTCGCGGAAGTAGCGGGCGATCTCGCCGATGCTCGTCCCGGGGCCGAAGATCTCCGCCACGCCGACCTCCTTGAGCTTCGTCGACGTCGGCGTCCGGGATGATCCCGCCGGCGGCCACCAGGACGTCGTCCATGCCCCGTTCCCGGAGCAGCTGGACCGTCTTCGGGAGCAGCGCCATGTGCGCCCCGGAGAGGATCGACAAGCCGACGACGTCGACGTCCTCCTGCTCGGCGGCATCGGCGATCATCTCCGGAGTCTGGCGCAGGCCGGTGTAGATGACCTCGAATCCCTCGTCACGCAGCCCGCGCGCCAGGACCTTGGCGCCGCGGTCGTGGCCGTCGAGGCCGGGCTTGGCGATGAGGATGCGGATCGGCGTATCGGTCATGCGCGGCCGATTCTAGCCCCCGGCCTCAGTCATGGACCGCGCGATCCGGTCGATCTCGGTCGCCAGCTCCACATCCCGGCGCGTCAGCGCCTTCGCGGCGTGTGTCGTCAGGACGAACGTGACGCGTCGATAGCCGTGGATCGAGATGTCGGGATGATGGTCAGTCGCCTCGGCCGCCTCCGCGACCGCGTCGACGAGCGCGATCGCCGCCCGGAAATCGGCACAGCGGATCGTGCGGTGGATCGCGGCGCCCTCGCGTTCCCAGCCGTCGAGCCGGTCAAGCGCGGCGTCGGCCTCGTCGTCGGTAAGGGGGTCGGCGTACGGCATCGTGGCCATTGTGCCCGGGAACGCGGCCGGCCGCGTGTCCCGGGCCGGCCAGTCAGGACTGCGCGGCGCCGATCGGCCGATGCTCGATCTGCGAAGGGTCGTACTCCTCGAACATGACGAGTGGACGGACCTCGACGGATCCGTACCACGAGCCCGGACACTTCGCCGCCCATGACAGCGCGGCGTCGAGGTCGGGGCAGTCCAGGACGTAGAACCCGCCCAGGCCTTCCTTCGACTCGATGAAGGGTCCGTCGGTCGTGACCGTCTCGCCATCGCGGACGCTCACCGTCGTCGCGGTCATGTTCGGCTGGAGAGCCTCGCCCCCGTGGTAGACCCCGGCATCAGTGATGGCCTTCGTGAACGCGTTGTACTCGTCCATCACCTTTCCCATGACCGCCGGATCGGGGTTCGGGTCGGGGTGGGCCGTGTTGGCGTCATAGATGAGCAATGCGAACTTCAAGGTGCTGCCTCCTTGGTTGGTGCCGACGGGACGGCTCGTGCCGCCACACCCCTACGACGCGCGGGCCGCGCCGAAATCGACCGAACGACAATGGCGGTATCGGCGGCGTGCATCGGCGCCCTCAGGACGAGCCCGGCCTGCCGATCAGGCCCATGAACTCAGCACGGGTCCGGGCGTCGCGCCGGAACGTTCCGACCATGCTGGAGGTGACCATCGTCGCCTCCTGCTTCTTCACGCCACGCATCATCGTGCACAGATGGGTGGCCTCGATCACGCATCCGACACCCCTCGGCTCGAGCTTCTCCATCAGGAAATCGGCCACCTGCACGGTGAGCCGCTCCTGGACCTGGAGGCGCTGGGCGTACATGTCGACGATCCGCGGGATCTTCGACAGCCCCACGACCCGTCCCTTTGGCAGATAGCCGACGTGCGCCTTGCCGATGAACGGCAGCAGGTGGTGCTCGCACAGGCTGAAGAACTCGATGTCGCGCACCACGACCATCTCGTCATAGTCGACGTTGAAACAGGCGCCATTGATCAGCGCGTCCGGGTCGACGTGGTACCCCGCCGTCAGCTCGTCGTACATCCGGCGCACCCGCTCAGGGGTACGCGCCAGTCCTTCGCGTGCCGGGTCCTCCCCGATCTCCGCCAGAAGCGTGCGGACGGCCTCCTCGAGCGAGGCGTGTGGTTCGGTCATCGCGCGAATGATAGGGCCTCGATTCCCGGAGCACTGCCGGCTAGCCCGGCAGTTCGCTACACTCGACGACGCCCATCCGACACCATGGCGACCGCGCGACCGAGGCACGCATGATCCGACATCCGAGCTCGAGATCGAATCGGCTGGGCATCCTGGGCATGGGATCCCGCGACCATCTTGCCGATGCGCTGACGCGGCGCCTCGACGACGACTGGCACTGGTTCCGCCACGTCGCACCCGGCGGGGCGGAGGCAATCGACGCCGTCCTGGTCGGCCCGGGCGGCACATTTGCCCTGAGCGAGCGAGGCGAGCGCGGCCGATTCGCCCGCCGTAACGGCCACTGGTATCGCTGGAACCGATCGACCGAGTCGTGGGTGCCGTGGGACCCGGCCCCGATCACCGGCGCGCGCCTCGCCGCCCGTCGCCTCGGCCTCTACCTGGAACGCGCCGCGCTCCCCGGCGACGTGCGTGGGGTCCTGCTCCCATCGGAGGCGATGTCGGTGGAGGTGGAGACGGGAACCTCGATCGGCCTGGTCGTGGAGCGCGAGCCCGAACGGGTGGCCGGGCTGGCGCTCGCCGAGTCGGTCCTCACCCGCCAGCAGATCGATCGGATCGTGGCGCTCCTGGATCCGCGTCAACCGCTGCCTCAGCTGGCTCCCTCGACACCCCACGGATGAGGGAGCCGTAGACCAGGACCACGGTCGCGCCGGCGATCCACCCGGCAATCACATCCGACGGGTAATGGACGCCGAGCCATACTCGCGACAGGCCGATGAGGAAGACGAGCGTCGCCACCACGGTGAAGACCGCCACCTGGGTTCGGCGCGACAGGTATGAGTGGCTGACGAGCACCGCGAGGATGCCGTAGGCGACCATCGAGAGGCTGGCATGCCCCGACGGGAAGCTGAAGCCGCGCTCGACCAGGATCGGATCCAGAACGTCCGGTCGCTCGCGCGCGACCGTCGACTTGATGATCTCGACCGACAGGGACGCAAGAACGATGACGCCCGCCCCGATCGCCCCGTGGCGCCACGGACCGGCAGCCAGCCCGACGCAGAGAGTGAGGACGGCGACGATCGACACGGCGATGGTGGAGCCGAGCTCCGTGGTCGGACCGAGGAACCCGAGGAGCTCGCTGTGATCCGCCGCGCGCACCGTCTGGATCACGGCGCGGTCGAACCCATCGGTGGCTTCCACCACGACGAGGCCCGCGATCCCGAGGAAGGCAAGGATGCCGCCCAGCAGGAACGCCAGGGTGGGGTGTCTCATCGTCGGGGAGTCTAGGGGGGACCGGTATCATCCGCATCCGTGAGCACCCCACGCGGCCGGGCCGCCGCCGCGCTCCTCGCCACCGCCGGCGCCCTGGCCGCGGCCTGGCTGGTCCCGCCGGCCGCCACGCTGCTCGTCTGGCCGCTGCTGCTGTTCCTGCCAGGCTGGTCGATCACCGCGGCGCTGCAGCCGCGGGTCGATGCCGCGGGTCGCATCGGGCTGGCGATCGTGGCCTCCGTGGCCCTCTCGACTCATCTCGTCTTCTGGCTGAGCCATCTCGCGGGCGGCTACCACCGCGGGGTGGTCTTCGCGGCGGCCGCGCTGCTCGGGATTCCCGTGGTCGTCATGGCATGGCGTGCCCGCGGTCCGGGTTGGCACCTGCTGCGACGCGCGTGGGCCGAGCTTGCGGTCGGCGCTCTGGCAGCCGCCTTCGTCGGAGCGATCCTCGCCATCGGCCTGTGGCGCGTCACCCCTGGTGGCATCACGTCGGGCGGCTCGAACTGGAGTGATCTCGGCGTCCACCTCTCGATCGCGGAGACGCTGAACGCGGGGGCGAACTTCCCGCCGGAGGTCCCGTACTTCGCCGGCGAGCCGCTCGTCTACCACTGGTTCGCCGACTTCCACGCCGCAATCCTGGCCGAGGCGGCGGGCCTGTTCTCGGTGCCGGCCATGATCGTTCAGTCTTCCGTGCTGGCCGGCGCGCTGGCGCTCCTCGCCTTCTCGCTGGGGCGCCTGTTGGTGCGTGACCGGGGCCGGCGGGTGGGTGTGCTGGCGGCGATCCTGGTGATCTTCGGCGGCGGCCTCGGCTACGTCCGCCTTGTCGGCGATGTGGCGAGCGGTCTGGGCGACCCGCTCGACCTCATCGCGCGGAACAGCTACGACAACCAGTGGCTGACGGAGTGGCCCTACTTCCGGATCCCCTCCGTCATGGGAACCGGGCTGCTGGCACACCGCGCGACCGCCGCCGGCCTCCCCATGCTGGTCGGTGCGATGCTGCTGCTGGTCACGGCGCTTCCGACCTCGGCCCGGGTGCGGGCCGGCTGGCGCGACCGACCCGCGATCCTGGCCGGCGCCGGGGCGATGGGCGCCCTCCTCGCCCCGTTCCACTTCTTCTTCCTGCCGGCCGTCCCGCTGCTGGCCCTGGCGTGGGTGCTGCTCGGCGGGAGGCTGGTCGATCGACGCGCACCACGGAATGCACTGCTTCTCCTCGCGCCGTTCCTGCTCGCGGTGCCGTTCGTCGTCGAGCCCGCGCTCCAGGCGGGTGGCTCCGGATCGCTGCGATTCGTGCAGTGGTGGCCGTCCGCCCCACGCGACGACGGCGCGCCGGAGGTGCTGTTCTTCTACCTCACCAATCTCGGCGTTCCGTTCGCGCTGGCGCTCGTGGCGCTGGCCACCGGACGGTTGCCGCGGGGCGCATTCGTGGCCGCGTGGGTTGGTGCGCTGTTCCTCATCCCGAACGTGGTCGTCGTCAGCGTCGTGGACTTCGACATGAACAAGTACTTCCAGGCGATGTGGATCGGAGTGGCGATCGCCGCGGCCTGGCTCATTCGGCGCTGGCCGGTGCCCGCCGTCGCCGCGGTGCTGGCAGTCAGCGCGCCATCTCCCCTGCTGGTGGCGGCATGGACGGCGACCTCCGACTACCAGGTGCTCTCGAGGGCCGAGGCGGCGGCGGCGGAATGGGTTGCTGCCGAGACCTTGCCTGACGCGGTGTTCGTCACCGATGGCTGGGTGAACTCCCTGACCGACGCCGCCGGGCGCAGGCGCCTCACGACCTTTGGCCCGTACATCGCCAACCTCGGGTTCCAACCGGACGAGCGGATCAGCCACGTGACGACCATCTACTGCGGCGGCGACCCGGTGCTCTCCGCCGACCTCATGCGTCGCTACGGCGCCACCTACCTGGTCGACGGCGGCCGCCCGCAGACCTGCCCGGCACCGGTCGACTTCAGCGCCTCCGACGCCTTCGAGCTCGTCTACGACGCAGGACCGCGAATCTGGCGCCTCGTCGATCCCTGATCCCCAGAGCCCGCCTGCGGCGCGCACGTAGAATTGCCCGATGCAGGACGCCACCGGAGCCGTCGTCGCCTTCGAGCACGTCACCAAGCGCTATCCCGGGGCCGATGCGCCCGCGGTCGACGACCTCGACCTGACGATCCCCGCGGGCGAGATCTGCGTCCTGGTCGGTCCGTCGGGATGCGGCAAGACCACCTCGATGAAGATGGTGAACCGGCTGATCGAGCCGACGTCGGGTCGCATCACGATCGACGGGCAGGACGTGATGGACCTGCCGGCCGTCGAGCTGCGGCGACGCATCGGCTACGTCATCCAGCAGGTCGGGCTCTTCCCGCACCAGACGATCGGCGAGAACGTGGCGGTCGTCCCCCGGCTGCTGCGATGGCCCCACGAGCGCATCACCACACGGACCGATGAGCTGCTCGAGCTCGTCGGCTTGCCGCCCGGCCAGTACCGCGACCGCTACCCGAACGAGCTGTCCGGCGGCGAGCGCCAGCGCGTCGGCGTCGCCCGCGCCCTGGCCGCCGATCCGCCCGTGATGCTCATGGACGAGCCGTTCGGCGCGGTCGACCCGATCCGACGCGAGCGGCTCCAGAACGAGTTCCTCCGGCTCCAGGAGCAGGTGCGCAAGACGATCATCTTCGTCACCCACGACGTCGACGAGGCGATCAAGATGGGCGACCGCATCGCCATCCTCCAGCGCGGCGGCATCCTCGCCCAGTACGACAGCCCGGCGGCGATCCTCGCCAACCCGGCCTCGGAGTTCGTGGAGCGCTTCGTCGGCGCCGACCGCGGCCTGAAGCGCCTCTCGTTGGCCCGCGTGCGCGACCTCGCGCCGATCCCGGCCATCACCGTGCGGGCGGGTGAGGACCGCGCTGCTGTGCGGCAGCGCCTGGACCGCGTCGACGAGCTCGAGTACGCCCTCCTCGTCGACGGCGAGAACAGGCCGCTCGGCTGGATCGACCAGCACGACCTGCAGGGCAGCGGGCCGATCGACCCCGAGGCGGCGACGCCCGGCGCGCCGACCGTCGAGCCGGAGACGACGCTGCGCGACGCCCTCTCCACGATGCTCGGTTCGAGCGTCCAGCTCGGCGTGGTGGTGGACGACCGCGACCGCGTGCTCGGCCTGGTCAGCGTCGACGCGATCGGCGACCGGCTCCGCGCCCCGGTGCGCGGGGCGGACGGAGAGCTCCAGGACGTCGGCGCGGGGATGACGAGCGCCTCATGAGGATCGGGCCGGTCGATCTGGGCTGGGTCGTCGACAACCTCGACCTCATCGGCGAGAAGATCGTCGAGCACATCGGCCTGACACTGGTCGCCGTCGTCGTGGGCTTCGTCATCTCGTTCGTGCTGGCCCTGCTCATCCGCAACCGGCCGCGCCTGTACGGGCCGGTGATCAGCATCACCGGGACCCTGTACGCGATTCCGTCGCTCGCCCTGTTCGCACTCCTCACGCCGATCACCGGGCTCGGCACGCTCCTCACCGCCGAGATCGCGCTGGTGAGCTACACCCTGCTGATCCTGACGCGGAACATCGTGGAGGGGCTGCGGGCCGTCCCCGCCGATGCGATCGAGGCTGCCACCGGGATGGGCTACACGCCCCTTCAGCGTCTCCTGCGCATCGAGCTTCCGCTCGCGCTGCCGATCATCGTGGCCGGCCTGCGCATCGCCACCGTGACCACGGTCGGGCTGGTGACGGTCACGGCGCTGATCAGCATCGGCGGCCTCGGCTACCTGATCGTCACGATCGGGATCAACCGCGGCTCGTTCGGCATCACCTCGACCCTCACCGGCGTGGTGCTCGCCGTCGGCCTGGCGGTGCTGGCCGACGTCGCCCTGCTCGCGCTCCAGCGCGCCCTCACCCCGTGGTCGCGCGGGAGGGCTGCCGCGTGATCGAGTTCTTCGGCGAGCTTGCCGCCTGGTTCGCCGATCCTGCCACCTGGTCCGGCCGCGACGGGATCCCGGTCCGCCTGTGGGAGCACCTGTGGATCTCCGGCGTCTCGCTGGCGGCGGCCATCGGCATCGGGCTGCCGCTCGGGCTTCTCATCGGCCACACCGGACGCGGCGCAACCGCGGTCGTTGCGATCGCGAACATCGGCCGGGCTGTCCCGTCGCTGGGTCTCCTTGGCCTCGCCTTCCTGGCGCTCCTGCCGCTCGGGCTCGGGGTCGGACCGCTGCCGGGGATCATTGCGCTGACGCTGCTCGGCATCCCGCCGATCGTCGTCAACGCATACGCGGGCCTGCGCGAGGTCGATCGCGACCTCATCGAGGCGGCTCGCGGGATGGGGATGCGCGAGCGCGAGGTGCTCCGGCGTGTCGAGATCCCGATCGGGCTGCCGGTCATCCTCGCCGGCGTCCGCACCTCGGCGGTCCAGGTCGTCGCGACCGCCACCCTGGTGGCGGTGCTCGGCGGCGGGACCCTGGGCCAGCTCATCATCATCGGCTTCAACGTCGGCGACCAGGTGCGGATCTTCGGCGGCGCACTCGTCGTCGCCGCGCTTTCGATCGGCACCGAGCTCTTCTTCGCCTGGGTGCAGCGCTCGGCGACGTCGCCCGGCCTCCGCGGCCGCCCGCACCTTCCGACCGGGCCTGCCCAGGTCCAGACGTAACCTGCATGACAGGGGGGCGGCCCATTCCTTGCTAGACTTTCAGCTTCCCCATGCGTCGCCCCATCGGCGGCACGGGGTGATTTGAACAGGAGGAGACCCATGCGGATCAACCGCACGTTCGTCCTCGGGGCGGCGCTGCTCGCGCTGGTCGTCAGCGCCTGCTCGCCGGGTGAGGACGAGAGCCCCGGAGCAAGTGCCGGTGGCGGGAGCCAGGCGGCCGACCTGCCGACGCTGACCGTCGGATCGGCCGGCTTCTACGAGTCGGCCGTGGTGGCCGAGATCTACGCCCAGGCCCTCGAGGCAGCCGGGTTCACCGTCGAGCGGAGCCTCGAGGCGGGCGCGCGCGACGTGACGCACCCGGCCCTGGTCGACGGGCAGATCGACCTCATGCCGGAGTACGTCGGCGGCTACCTCGCCGTGACCTACGGCGGTGAGCCGACCCCCGACCTCGACGAGACGCTCTCAGCGCTCCGGACCGAGCTGGAGGCCGATGGCCTCGTTGCCCTCGCGGCGACCCCCGGCACCGATGCCGACGGTTTCGCGGTCCGCCAGGAGACAGCCGAGGAGTTCGGCCTCACCACCATGTCGGACCTCGCCGAGGTGGCGGACCAGCTCACCTGGGGCGTGGCGCAGGAGTGCGGCGAGAACCCCAACTGCGGTCCGGGGCTCGAGCGCGTGTACGGGATCGACTTCGCGTCGCTCGACGTGCAGACGCTCGGTGCCTGCAGCACGGCGATCGCCGAGGCGCTCAACGCGAGCAACATCGACGTGGCGCAGGTCTGCACCACGCAGCCCGAGATCGCGGGCTTCAACCTCGTCCTGCTCGAGGACGATGGCGGTCTCGCGCCGGCCCAGAACATGGTGCCGATCGTGCGGACGGAGATCATGGACGACCCGGCGGCCGGTGACCTGATCCAGGCCACGCTCAATCCGATCTCGGCCCTCCTCACCACCGAGGAGCTCACGAACCTCGGCGCCGCGATCATCCTCAACGGCGAGTCCTACGAGGACGCCGCCGCCCAGTGGCTGTCGGACAACGGCCTGTAGGCCGATCGGAAGCCCTAGGAACCCGTCGAGGCGGGCCGGTTCGCCGGCCCGCCTCTTCTCGTGCATGATGCTCGAGCCATGCCCGAGTCACCACCCGCCGCCATCCGGCACTGCATCAAATGCGGCCGCGAGATCGGCCCCGACGAGTCGATCTGCGAGGTGTGCAACCGCGCCGGCATGGCGTCGCCCTCCGCATCGCAGTACCACGGAACGGTCGTCGTGGCGATCGTGCTCGCCGTCGCGGCGCTGGCGATCGCCGCCAGCCTGTCGCTGCGTGGCGTCGGTCCCTACGCCGCGGAGGTCGATGCCGTCGAGGCCGCCGACCCGGTCGGGTTCACGATCAGCTACACGGTGCGGAACGAGGGGACGGCCGCCGGGCGGGCGAAGTGCCAGCTCACGGCCCGCGACGCCGACGGTCGGCAGCTCCGCGTGCGCAACACCCTCACCACGCAGATTCCCGGGGGAGCGACCGCCGAAGGGCAGGAGACGATCCCCGGCCTCGAGAGCGAGCCCGCGAGCGTCTCGATCCGCTGCTCCTAGGCCCGGTCGGGGCGCCCGCCCGTGACCGCTCCTAGGGGTCGAGGATCACGGTGACCTCGATGAGACCCTCGGCGAGCGGCGCGTCGCTGACCAGCGCCCAGGCGGGATGCGAGAGATCCACGATTCGCTGGTCGCCGGTTCCCCAGTAGCACTGGCACCAGTCGACGACCGGCAGGGTGACGCATCGATCGGCGCAGACGGTGACCTCGCCGTTGACCTCGCCCGTATAGCGACCGCCGAGCGCGCCGGGCAACGCCACGGTCGCCTCTCCCATCCAGCCGGCGGTGCCCGGATAGTTGCTCCCGATGCCGCGGGCCTCGTGCACCGGCTCGGGCGTGGATGACAGCACCGCCTCGCGCGTCGGAAGGGGCGGGTCAGTCGGTCGGGGGGTGGGCGTGGCGACGACCACGGACGGCCGAACGCCGACGAAGCGGGCCTCGGACGCGGGGATCGGCGGCTGTGCGACCGTCAGGGCAGCCACGCCGGCGACCGCCACGACGGTGATCGCGGCGGCGAAGAGCAAGGCGACGAGCGCCTCGACACGAGTATTCACGTTCAGGACTCCAGGTGGGATGCGGAGCCGATGCGCACGATGGGCATCGGCGGGCGGCGAGGAGGCGCATCGACCTCGCGTGCAGGCCGCCCGGATGCGGTCTGGCGGTCGCACGAAGCGTGCCACGAACGTATCCTGCAGGGGACATGAACCGCTGGGATCGCGCGCTCGCGAGCGCGCTCGCACTCCTCGCGCTGACGGCTGCCGTGGCGACGGCGGCCGGTCCGCCCTTCCCCGAACCGGTCGATGACCAGGCGGTCTACGACACCGCCGGCATCCTCTCGCCCGCGACGGTGGCCGAGCTGGAGTCGATCATCGACGGGGTCGAGGCGAATGTCGGCGCGGAGCTCGTCGTCTACACGCAGGTCGATCCGGGCATCACCGAGGACGAGAACCTCGCCAACGCCCGGGCGCTGATCGACCAGTGGGGCATCGGCCGGTCCGGGTTCGACGACGGCCTGGTGCTCATGGTCGGGATGCAGGAGAACCTCATCAACGGTCGGGTCAGCCTCTACGGCGGGTCCGGGTTCATCGGCGCCTACGCCAGCGAGGACACCCTGAAGTCGATCATCGACGGCGCGTTCGTTCCCTCGGCCATCGCCGGCGACTTCGATGGCGCGGCGCTCGACACCATCGCCGCCGTCGCCGACCGCGCGACGCCGGAGAACCGTGATCGGCTGGAGATGCTACGGATCGCAAACAGCGCTCTGGGCCTGATCGGAGCGCCGCTGACGCTCCTCGTCAGCCTCGGGTTTGCCTGGCGTACCTGGCGCCGCGAGGGCGATGATCCCGAGCTGAGCGACTCACCGTCGATCCTGATGGCCGGACCACCCGCCGACATGACGCCGCCGCTCGCCACCGTCCTCCGCCGCGGGACCGGCAACCAGCACACCATCAACACCCTCCTGACCGAGCTCGCGAGCTCGGGGCGCATCAGCTTCCACAACCTCGACCAGGTGTCCTCGGCGCGCAGTGACGCTGACGCCGATCCGATGACGGATCCGGCCATCGAGGTGCACGCGGAGGTCGGCGCCGACGACGACCTCAAGGCGCCGCAACGGGAAGCCTGGGACAAGCTGAAGAAGTTGGCAGGCGGATCGGGACGGCTGACGCGGGAACGCCTGTGGCGCGTCAACTCGGAGCTCGGGCTGATGAAGCGGGTCTTCGAGCACGAAGCCGTCAGGCTCGGCTGGCTGGAGCGAATGCCGGGACCGTCGATCGCGCGTATGAGCGGGATCGGCCTCGGCCTGGCGGTGCTCGGGGCAGGCGCCATCGGCATCGGGATCGTGGTGCCGATGAGCGGCGCGGTGATGCTCGGCGCGGCACTGATCCTCGGAGGCATCGGTACCTTCCTGTTTGGCCGCGCCATGAGCCAGCGCACCTCGAACGGCGCCTACGTCGACGCGATGCTCACGGCGTACCGGCGCACGCTGCGCAAGACGATGGAGCAGGCCCGGTCGATGACCGAGGTGATCCAGGAGCCGCAGATCGCGATGCTCGCCGACACCCCGGACAAGGCCGTCGTGTGGGGGCTTGCCCTCGGCCTCCACGACGAGGTCGCGTCCGTCCTCGCCCGTGGGCTTGAGGAGCAGCGGAGGGCCACGGGCTCGCCGTCAGGCGCCTACTACCCCGGCTGGATGGGCTCGACGCCGGGTTCAGCCTGGTCGGCCAGCGCGGCCGGAGCGGCGGGTGGCGTCAGCTACGGCTCGGGCAGCGTCTTCTCCGGCTCGGCCGTCCCGGACATCGGCGGCATGTTCAACGCGCTCGGCAGCGTCGGCTCAACCCCGCCCTCCAGCTCGTCGAGCAGCGGCGGGGGCGGCGGGTTCTCCGGCGGGGGCGGCGGCGGAGGCGGAGGCGCCTCGGGCTCGTTTTAACCGCTCACTGGCGCGATTTCAACCCAGCGCGTATGGTTAAACCAATCGTAGCGCGCTAGGTTTACCCAATGAGTTTCAACCGCCGAGGCGGCCCTGACCGCCGGCCCGACCGTTTTCAACGCCCCGATCGTGACCGAGGCGATCGCCCTGACCGCTCACCACGCCCCGAGGGAGGCGACTGGCAGTCGCGTGACCGGGGCCCGGGGGGTGGTCGCCCGTTCACGCCGCGTGGCGACCGGCCGTACCAGTCGCGACCCGGCGGCGACCGACCCTACCAGCCGCGTCCGCAGTTCGATCGCGCGCCGGACGAGGGAGCGATGTCGATCCGCCTCGACCCGCGCCGCGTGGGCGTGCTCAAGCGAATCGCCGGCGAGACCGGGATGCGCCCGGGGGACCTGGTCCGCCAATGGGTGGAGGAGCGCCTCGACGCGGCGCGCCAGGGGATCGACACCCCCGAGACGGCGAAGCGGCTGATGGAGCAGGTCGCCGAGCTCGCCGCGCGGGTCACGTCGCTCGAGTCGGCCGCCGGGACGACGGCACCATCGGTCGCCGAGCCTGAGCCCCCGGTGCAGCCCGTCGAAGTGACGCCCGAGCCCGAGGCCGCGTCGGAGCCGCAGGAGCCACCGACGCAGGCCGAGGATCGACACGAGGCCGCAGAGCAGGCCCCATCGAACGACGCGGCGCCCCGCAAGCGGGCCAAGCGCGTGACGGCGAGCCCGACCCGCCAGCGCGTCGCCCTGCACGACGAGATGATCGCCGTGCTCGCCGAGCGCGGTTCGATGCCGGCCGCCGAACTCGCCGCAGCCGTCGCCGAGCGCGGTCGCTACCAGCCTCCGCGAAGCGGCAAGCCGCTCGACGCGGCAATGATCAGCCAGCGGGTCAGCAACCCGGTGTATCGGTCACGGTTCACCCGCAACGAGGGCCGCATCGGCCTCGCCGAGTCCGCCGAGTAGCGAAACGACCGGCGCCGCGAGGCGCCGGTCGCATCGGCCTCCGAAGAAGGCGTCAGTCCTCGAGGATGAAGGTCACCAGGATGTTGGCCTGGAACTCGACCGTCCCGTCCTGGTGGACGTTGACGCGCTGCTCCTTGACCCAGGCGCTCTTCACGCCTCGGAGGGTCTTGCTGGCGCGGTCGATCCCCTGTCGGACGGCGTCCTCGAAGCTCTCGGTCGAGGTGCAGGAAAGCTCGGTCACCTTGGCGACGGACATGCAAATCTCCTCAATGCGGTGGCACACCAGTATGCGCTCGCGGTAGCCCGATGCAGATCGCGCGCCAACCACTGCCTGCCTGGACGACCGTGCGCTTCCCCCGTGCGCACCCTCTCGGCCGCACTAGCCTTCGTGCGTCGAGGCCCAGCCCACCAGCGCGTCGGCGTCCATCGCATTCACGATCATCTGAGGCGTGACGCCGCACAGGAATGCGCGCTCGCAGCCATTGCCGAGCCACGCGAGCTGGCCGGGAGCATGCGCGTCGGTGTCGATCGCCACGCGACACCCGGCCTCCACCGCCAGGCGCAACAGCCGTTTCGGCGGATCGAGGCGTTCCGGGCGCGAGTTCACCTCGATCGCCTTGTCGAAGCGCGCGGCTGCGGCGAACACGATCTCGGGGTCGAAGGCCGAGGGAGGACGTGTTCGTTTGCCGGTCGTCATGCGACCCGTGCAGTGACCGAGGATGTCGAGGTGCGGATTCGCGAGCGCAGTCACCATCCGCACCGTCATCGCCCGCTCCTCCGAGCGCAACGCGGAGTGGACGCTGCCCACCACCACGTCGAGCCGCGCGAGCAGCTCCGGCTCCTGGTCGAGCGATCCATCCTCGTTGATGTCCACCTCGATGCCGGTCAGGATCCGGAACGGCGCCAGCTCCCCGTTCAGCGTCGCGATCTCGTCGAGCTGCGCGCGCAGCCGATCCGCTGACAGCCCGTTCGCCACGGTGAGCCGCGGCGAGTGATCGGTGATGACGAGGTACGCATGGCCGATCTCAATGGCCGCCTCGGCCATCTCGCGAATCGAGGCGCCGCCGTCCGAGGCCTCGGTATGCGCGTGGCAGTCGCCGCGCAAGGCCTCGCGCAGCCGTACGGCTCCCTCGACCAGCGGCGTGCCCTCCGTCGACTCGAGCCGGCGCAGGTAGACCGGCTCCTCGCCACGCAGGCTCTCGAGGATCGTGCGCTCGGTCACTTCCCCGATGCCCGGCTGCTCCCGCAGGCCACCCGACTGCGCGAGGAACGCGACCTGCTCCGCGCCCAGCTCGGCGAGCGTGGCGGCCGCGCCACGGAAGGCGCGCACTCGGTAGCTCGGCTCCTGGGCAGCCTCCAGCAGGAAGGCGATGCGCCGCAGGTCGGCGATGGGGTCGCGCGGGTCAGGCATCGGCCGACCTAGGCGATCGAGAGAATGCGCGCCGGGTTCTCGATCGTCATGGTGCGGATCTCGCCCTCCCCGACGGCGGCCGTCCGCAGCGTGGGCAGGAAGTGCTGGTGGAGGTAGACGTACCCGAAGCCGCCGTTCGCCTTGAGTTGCCGGTTGTGGCACACGTCCTGGGAGAGCAGGATCTGCGGCGCGAATCCACGCTCGAGCAGCTCGACGATCGTCTCGACAAGGCGCGGCTCCAGCGCCTCCTCGACCCCGAACCGGTGGCCGATGAAGTCGAACTGCAGGTTCGCCCCCGAGGCGAGCACCTCGAGGTAGAAGTCGATGTCGTGATGCGAGTCGGCATGGCCGATGACGACGCGGGCCGGATCGACGCCCTCCTCGGTGAAGATCCTCAGCTGCGCCAGGCCGACCGTGCGACTGCACGCCGTGCGTGGTGATCGCCATGCCGGTGGCCAGCGACGCGCGCGCCGCCGCCCGATGAACCCGCTCCTCGAGCGCGCTGACCCACGGCTTGTCGGTCCCGATCTCGCCGATGATCCCCGGCCGGATGCCGGTATCGCCGACGCCATGCTCGAACTCGCCGATGATCTGCGCCGCGAGGTGGTCGACGCTGCGACGATCGACCAGCAGCTCGGTCGGGTAATACGCCTCGCGATACCATCCGGCCCCCATCACGATGTTCAACCCGGTCGCGCTGGCGAGCCGTCGAAGCCGATGCGGATCGCGGCCCACCCCGTCCAACGTCAGGTCGACGAGGGTGGCGCCACCGCGCCGCCGGAAGTCGCTTGAGCTCATCGGTGATGAGGTCGTCCTCGGGGGTGAGCTCCCAGTAATCCCAGCGGTTCGGGATCTGCCACAGGTGGATGGCGGTGTGCTCGTGGGGAAGCGCGAAGCCGACCTTGTCGGGCGGGATCGGTCCGGAGACGGTCATGACGCGGGGCGCCATCGGCGGTCCTCCTTTCACGCCGGTCGGACGTACGCGAGCCGCCGGCGCATCGGCCGTGGGTTGGGTGACCCGGTCATCTTGCCACGCCGTTGCCCGGGCACGGTATGCTCGGCGTCCGAGCCGCAGGGGAGAAGCGGCGTCCAATCCGAGGTGTGCCCGTGTTCACCATCGACGTCGCCAACACCGTTTTCGTCGTGTGCCTGGCCGTAGGCGGGATCCTGCTGCTGATCACGGTCCTGCTCGGCGACATCCTCGGTGGCGTCCTCGATGGGATCGGCGTCGACTTCGACGTCGGCGGCGTGTCGCTCATGCCGCTCCTCCTCGCCTTCGTGGCGATGTTCGGGGTCGGTGGGCTGATCGGCACCGAGGCGCTCGGGCTCTCGAGCGGACCAGCCTCGCTCGTCGGTGGCCTGGCCGGGCGTGGCGGGCGCCGGCGATCGTGTACGCCCTCTTCGGCTTCCTGCGGCGCGCCGAGGCGCCGGAGGCGTTCAGCCTTCGGGACCTGATCGGCCGCACCGGCCGAGTCGCGGTCGGCATCCCGGCCGGTCGCAACGGAAGCGTGATCGTCAGCCACGGCGGCGCCTCCGACGAGATGACAGCCACCTCGGAGGCCGACATCGCGGCCGGGGTCACCGTCACGATCGTGGACGTCGTCGGCGGCACGCTCATCGTTGCGCCGATCCGGCGCACCAACGGAGGGGACACCAATGCCTGACCTGGTGGAGCTCGTCGGCGGCGGGCCGCTGCTCATCATCGTCGCTGTCGTCATCATCGCCCTGCTGGCGAGCTATGTTGCGAGCCGCTACCGGGTGGCCAACGCCAACGAGGCGCTGATCGTGGCCGGATCGCGCGGTGCCAAGGTCCGCGACGAGAAGGGCGAGGTTGCTGCCGCGGGTGGTCGGGTCGATGACAAGGGCATCAAGGTCGTCGTCGGAGGGGGCACATTCGTCCTGCCCCTCGTCCACAAGGTCGGCCGGCTGAAGCTGACGGCCCGCCAGATCAGCGTCGCGCTGCCGGACGCGGTCACCAGCCAGGGCATCAAGGTCGCGGTGCAGGGAGTCTCGACCTTCAAGATCGGTCGCGACGTCGAATCGATCCGCAACGCGGCCGAGCGCTTCCTGGACTCCAAGGAGGAGCAGGTCGACTCGATCGTCAAGAACGTGCTCGAGGGCTCCCTCCGCTCGATCGTCGGAACGCTGACGATCGAAGAGCTGATCATGGACCGCCAGAAGTTGCTCCAGCAGGTCCAGGACTCCGCGAAGGGCGACCTCGCCACCTCCGGGCCTGCAGATCGACGCCTTCACGATCCAGAGCATCAGCGACGAGTCCGGCTACATCGACCTCCTCGGCCAGCAGAAGCTGTCGGTGGTCGAACGCGACGCGCGCATGGCGAAGGCGACCGCCGACCAGGAGGCGGCGGTCCGCGAGGCCGAGTCCGAGCAGATCAAGATCGACGCCGCGCGTGACGTCTCGCTCCGCCGCGCCGAGACCGAGACCCAGACAGCGGCCGCCGCGGCCCGCGCGGCCCAGTCGGGGCCGCTGGCGCAAGCCGAGGCGCAGCAGGAGGTCACCCGTCGGCAGACCGAGCTCGCCGACCTCGAGGCCGCTCGCAAGGAGAAGGAGCTGCTCACCTCGACCGTGCGGCCGGCGGAGGCCGAGGCGGAGGCGGTGGTCAAGCGCGCCGACGGCGACCGCCTGGCCAAGATCGCCGCCGCCCAGGCCGAGGCCGAACGCCAGCGGCTCGCGGGCGAGGCCGAGGCGCGTGTCGCCGTCGCGAAGGGCGAGGCGCAGGCGCGGGTCGTCTCCCTCAACGCCGACGCCGAGGCCCATCGAACCCAGGTCGAGGGCAACGCCGAGGCCGAGATCACCCTGACCCAGGGCGAGGCGGCCGCAAAGGCGCTCGCCCTGCGAGCCGAGGCCTACAAGCAGTTCAACGAGGCGGCCGTCATCCAGACCGTCCTGAGCATGCTGCCGGACATCGTTCGAGCGGCCGCCGAGCCGATGGGGAACATCGACTCGCTCACCGTTCTGTCATCGGACGGGGCGTCCGAGATGGTGAAGAACACCACCCGAACCGTGGCCGAGGCCGGCGCCGCGGTGAAGAGCCTCACCGGTCTCGACGTATCCGCGCTGATCAACGAGGCGGTGGGTCGCCACGCTGCCTCCGCCGAGGCGGCGTCAAGTGCCACTGCGCCGTCGGCGCCGTCGGGCGATCGATCGCGGCGAGCCACGAAGGCTGCCAGCCCATCGGCTCAGCGCCGCGCGCCGCGTCGGAACCCGTCGGGAGCAGATGCCGCCGAGCCGGCCGCGGCCGCCCCCCCACCGGCCGCTCCACCACCTGCTGAGCGCTTCGCCGAGGCGGTCGAGACGATCGAGCGCGCCGGCTCCGTCACCGCGGCTGCCGCTCCGACGATCGAGATCGCCGACACGACGCCTCCCGACCAGGCGTCACAGCTCGTCGGCCAGGCCCTTGCGGCCGTGCCGGGGATAGGCCGCTACGCCGACATGACCGTGTCGGAGCTCGGTCAGCGTGGACCGCGCTTGGCGCGATCGGTCTGGGGCCGGGTGCCGGAAAGGATCCGCGCTCGGATCGGCGACCAGACCATCCAGACCCTGCTGGAGCGAGCCAGGCGGTAGCGCCCACACGGCATGGGCGCGCGCCGCGCCGGACGGTCGCGCAACGCCGGCCGGGGCGGTAGGCTGACCAGATGGCAGCCTCGATGTCCGATGCCGCGACGCCCGATGGCATCTGGTCGAACGCGCAGGGCGAGCTCGACGAGGCGGCGGCGCGCCTCCATCTGGACGACGGCATGCACCGCGTCCTGCGCGTCCCGAAGCGGGAGCTGGCCGTCCGCTTCCCCGTCACCCACGATGACGGTCGGGTCGACGTCTACACCGGGTACCGCGTCCATCACAACGTCAACCTCGGTCCGGCCAGCGGTGGCATCCGCTACGTCGGGAACCTCGATCTCGACGAGGTCCGGGCGCTGGCGATGCTCAACACCTGGAAGGCGGCTCTCGTCCAGATCCCGTTCGGCGGTGCGGCCGGCGGCGTGCGGGTGGAACCGCGCGACCTCAGCGAGAACGAGCGCCAGGGCCTGACGCGCCGCTACACGACCGAGATCGGGATCCTGCTCGGCCCGGAGAAGGACATCCCCTCCCCGGACGTGAATACCGGCTCGCAGACGATGGCATGGATGATGGACACGATGTCCATGCACCGGGGCACACGGTCGCGGCCTCGGTGATCGGCAAGCCGATGACGATCGGTGGCACGCGAGGCCGGCGTTCGGCCACCGCGCGCGGCGCGCTCCGCTGCATCATGGCCGCGGCGAAGGCCGGGAGATGCCGCTGGAGGGTGCGAGGGTCGCCATCCAGGGCTTCGGCCGCGTGGGGATGACCGTGGCGGAGGAGCTGACGGCGGCCGGCATGCACGTCGTCGCGATCGCCGATGACCGCGATGGGGTCACGCACGCCGGCGGCATCGACGTCCCGCGCGCGATCGAGTGGATGCGGGAGCATGACGCGATCGCCGGCCTGCCCGGCTCGGAGGGCTGCACGCGGGCCGAGGTCCTCGGGCTCGACTGCGACATCCTCGTGCCGGCCGGCCTGCAGGGGGTGTTGACCGCCGGCAACGCCGACGCGGTCCGCGCCCGGATCGTGGCGGAGGTGGCCAATGGGGCCACCAGCGCGGCGGCCGACGGCGCCCTGGCCGACCGCGGGATCACCGTCATCCCGGACATCCTCTGCACGTCCGGCGGCACGGTGCTCGGCTACTTCGAGTGGGTGCAGGACATGCAGGCCTTCTTCATGGAGCGAGGTGGAGATCACGGCGCAGCTCGACCGCGTCGTCGACGAGGCCATGACGAATCCGTGCAGGCGATGGCCGCCGGCGAGCATGTCGACCTGCGCGCGCGGCCATGATGGTCGCCGTCGCGCGCGTGGCCGAGGGGACCACCATGCGCGGGCTCTACCCGTAGGCCGGGGGTCTGGGTGAACCGGCCCTCCACCGAGTCGTTCCCGCTTCGCGCCGATCGACCGTGGTCGTGGCTCCTGCGCGTCATCGGGGTGCGTCCCGGTGCCGCCCAGCTCGAGCTGACCGAGGACGATCGGCTCGTCGCCACCTTCGGACGTCTCGGCGTCGAGACTCCACTCGCCAACGTTTCCGGCTACCGGCTCACCGGGCCCTACCGCTGGTGGAAGGCGATCGGTCCGCGCGGATCGCTCGTCGGCCACGACTTCACGTTCGGCACGAGCGCGCGCGGCGGCGTCTGTCTCTGCTTCCACCAGTGGGTACCCAGCGGCTACGTTCGCGGGGGCCGCATGGAGGCACTGACGGTGACCGTCGAGGACGTCGATGGACTGGCGCGCGCTTTGGAGGCCCGAGGGATTCGTGGCGAGGACCACCGGCGCGCGTGAGGCGACGGGAGCGAACGGGCGTGAATCGTGCAACCATGATGGCTGACGTACTTGGCTTCCGCGACGTCGGGACGGTGCGCCTCTGTCTCACGCACCTGGAGCACCAACGTTGGCGACCATACTGACCCCGGACAGCTTCACTCCCCCGCGCGACCTGCTGATGGACCTCGAGCCGGTGGCCGAGCGCCTGATGAACCGCCACCTCGGCATGGCCAAGGAGTGGTTCCCTCACGACTACATCCCATACTCCATGGGCCGCGACTTCGACAAGGAACCGTGGACGCCGGACCAGCCGCGGATCAGCGGCGTCGCGCAGATTGCTTTCGAGGTCAATCTCCTGACCGAGGACAACCTGCCGTCGTACCACCGCGAGATCCACCGCATGTTCGGCGCGGGCGACGGTGCCTGGATCAACTGGGTGAACCGATGGACCGCGGAGGAGGGTCGGCACGCGATCGTCCTGCGCGACTACCTCGTCGTGACCCGGAACATCGACCCTTATGCGCTGGAGCGGGGCCGGATGAACCAGCTGCAGACCGCCTACGACCACGACGACGGCGGCAACGTGCTGCGCGGCCTGGCCTACGTCGCATTCCAGGAGCTGGCGACGCGGATCAGCCATCGCAACACCGGACGGTACTCCTCGGATCCGGTCGCGGACCGCATCATGGCCCGCATCGCGGCCGACGAGAACCTCCACATGGTCTTCTACCGCGACATGCTGGAGGAGGCCATGAAGGTCGACCCATCGGCTGCCGTCCACGCGATCGCCGACGAGGTGATGGACTTCCAGATGCCCGGTGCCGGCATGGTGAACTTCACGCGCAAGGCGGCGATGATGGCGAAGGCCGGCATCTACGACCTGCGCGTCCACCACGACGAGGTCGTCTGGCCGCTCCTTCGGCACTGGGGCGTGTTCGAGGCCGAGAACCTCACGAGCTCGGCCGAGGCACGGCGCGAGGAGCTCCGCGCGTTCCTCGCCAACCTCGACGCGCAGGCGTCGCGGTTCGAGGCGAAGCGGGCCGCCACACTGGAGCGGGAAGCGGCACGAGCTCCGTAGCTCCCTGCCCCCGGCCCAATTCCTCAGCGACGGCGGCTGGCGTCGCCCGTGATGCGGCGGAAGAGGCGGACGAGCAGCCAACCGATGGCGAAACGTCGAAGCAATCCGAACATGCCGGCTTCGAATGCATGCGGCGTGCCGCGCACTTGCGGCGACATCGGCGACCCGCAGGCTGCCCGTACGAGCAACAAGCACGCTGCCACGGCCCATGCTGACAGAGTCAGAGCAGGGCGGGGCGACGCCACTCCTCGCCCCGGACGTGCTCGTCCAGGAAGGCCCCCACCGTTTCGTACCAGAGCCGCGCGTTCTGCGGCTTCAGGATCCAGTGGTTCTCGTCGGGGAAGTAGAGGAAGCGACCCGGCACGCCGTGGCGCCGCAGGTCGGTCCACAGGCGCAGTGCCTCGCTGATCGGCACGCGCAGATCACGCTCGCCATGGATGACCAGCATCGGTGTGCGGATGTTCCGCAGCAGCCGGCTGGGCGACCACTCCTCGTAGCGTGACGGATCGACGTAGGGATCGCCGAACTCGCGCTCCCAGTCCGGGCCGTAATCGGTGGTGCCATGGAAGCCGCGCAGCTCCCAGAGCGAGGCGTGCGTGACGATCGCGCGGAACCGATCGGTGCTGCCAGCCACCCAGTTCGCCATGTAGCCACCGAACGAGCCGCCCATCAGCGCGGTGCGCTCGGCATCAAGCTCGGGACGCTGCAGCGCGCCATCCACGGCGGCGATCACGTCGGTGTACGGTTCGGCGCCCCATCGGCCCCATCCGCGCTGCACGAAGGCATGGCCGTAGCCGGTCGAGATCGCCGGGTCGGGCATGAGGATCGCGTAGCCCTTCGCGGCAAGCAGGTGCGGATTCCACCGCCAGCTCCACGTGTTCCACGTTCCGACCGGACCACCGTGCACCCAGACCACCAGCGGCACCGGCGTATCGGGAGACGCACCTGGGGCAGGCACAGCCAGGAGCCGATCTCCTGACCGTCCGGCGCGGTCGCGCTCAGCCGCTCGAGGCGTCCGGGAAGATGCATGGCGTCGGCGTCGAGCTCGGCGAAGCTGCGGATCCGCTGGCTGGCGCCGCCCGGCTCGGCGGCGAGTCGCACGGGCACGGGCGGCTCGGCGTACGAGGCACGCAGGGCGAGCGGGCCGCCCTCCGCATCCGGGCAGACGTCGCTGAAGGCGCCGTCATCGGCCAGCAGCTTCACGACGCCGGTCGCCATCTCGAGCCGATGGATTGCCCCGGCGCCCCGGTGGTCGGTCGTGAAGTACAGGCTGGCGCCGTCCCGGGACCAGGTCGGATGCTGCGGCCACACGTCGAGGTCCGGCGCGAGGTCGCGCCCCTCACCGGTCGCCAGGTCGACGAGCCACAGAGTGTCGCGTCGCCGATGCGATCGAGCTCGTCCTTCTCGTAGCGGATGCGGTAACCCAGCGCCCATCAGGCGAGCAGGCCGCGTCCCTCGTACCACGCGTCGTCCGGGGTCAGCGTCGATGCGTCCCTGTCGTTCGGTCGATCGGCGACCAACCCGAAGTCGGTCCGACCGATCTCATCGCTGTACATCCAGCCGAGCCACGATCGTCGCGCCGTCGGACGTCACGTCGAAGCCCATCTCGGTCAGGCTGGTGCCGGCATCCGGCGTCAGGTCCGTCGGCTCGGCGATCCGGTCCTCACCGGCGGGAATCCGCGCGGCGAACAGGTGGCGCTCGCGGGGGCCATGGTAGGCATCCCAATGACGGATCGGCCAGGACTCGAAGAGGAGCGCCTCAACGCCGGCCTTTGTTCGCGCGTCGTGCCGCTCGCGATCGGCTGCCGCGCTCGCCGGCGCCGGGATGGACCGCCGCCGCGTAGACGACGACATCGCCGTCGCGGGCCGCGACCACGGCATCCACGCCGCCCGACGGAGCGGCCAGCAGCCGCGCCTCGCCGCCCTGCGCGGGCAGCATCCAGAGTCCGGCCGGCTCGTCGTCGTCCTTCGCATCCTCTGGCTTGCGGTCGGGATCCGGACGTGACGATGTGAAGAGGATCGAGCCGTCGCGGGTGAACGCGGCCGCGCTTTCGCCGGGGGCAGAGCGAGTCAGCCGGCGCGGTCGCTCGTCTCCGCCCGGGTCGAGCTCCCAGAGGGACGAGTGCATCTTCTTCCCGTCGGGCGCGGGCCGCCCCACAGTCACGATCGCGCGCTGACCGTCGGGCGAGACCCGGAGTCCCGAGAGCCGCGGCAGCCGCAAGTAGGCGTCGAAATCGAAGTCGGTGGTCATGACGCGAATCCTGCCACGATGCCGCCCTCGCTTGCGGCGGCATCGGTCTTGCCTCCAAGATGGCTCCCATGACCGATGACAAGCGCTGGTCCGATCACCAGGACCGCTGGGCGCGCGAGCGCCTCGATCCTGCCCTCGAGAAGGGCCCGGAGCGCCGCCAGCGCTTCATCACGCAGTCCGGCGTTGAGATCGACCGGGTCTACACGCCCACCGATCTGCACGACCCGGCGAACGACCCGGACCGCGATCGGCCGCAGTACGGCTTCGGCAAGTCCGCGCTGGGTGCCGGCGGCGCATCCGGATGGGACGAGATCGACGACCTCGGCCTGCCCGGCGAGCCGCCGTTCACGCGCGGCATCCACCCCACCGGTCATCGCGGACGCCTCTGGACGATGCGGATGTTCGCGGGGTTCGGCACCGCCGAGGACACGAACGATCGGTTCAAGAAGCTGATCGCGGCCGGCGGAACGGGCCTGAGCATCGCCTACGACATGCCGACGCTGTACGGCTACGACCACGACGACCCGATGGCGGCCGGCGAGTTCGGCACCTGTGGCGTGGCCGTCTCCAGCCTGGCCGACATGGAGCTCCTGCTCGATGGGCTGCCAGTCGGCGAGATCAGCACCTCCATGACGATCAACTCCCCGGCAGCGATGATCTGGGCGATGTACATCACCGCGGCCGAGAAGGCCGGGGTGCCGCGCGCCCAGCTGGCGGGCACGTTGCAGAACGACATCCTCAAGGAGTTCATCGCCCAGAAGGAGTACATCTTCCCGCCGGCACCATCCCTCAAGCTGGTGACCGACACCGTCGAGTGGGGCACGCGCGAGCTTCCGCGCTGGAACACGATCAGCATCAGCGGCTATCACATCCGCGAGGCCGGCTCGACGGCCGTCCAGGAGCTCGCCTTCACGATCGCCGACGGCATCGCCTATGCCGAGGACGCCATCGCCCGCGGGCTGCGCTTCGACGACTTCGCTCCACGCCTGTCGTTCTTCTTCAACAGCCACAACGACTTCTTCGAGGAGATCGCCAAGTTCCGCGCGGCGCGCCGCATCTGGTACAAGCTCTGCACTGAGCGCTTCGGCGCCGAGAACGAGCGGTCCACCTGGATGCGGTTCCATACGCAGACCGCCGGGGTCTCGCTCACCGCGCAGCAGCCGCTCAACAACCTGACCCGCGTCGCCATCCAGGCGCTGGCCGGCGTGCTGGGCGGCACGCAGTCGCTGCACACCGACGCGTACGACGAGGCGTGGGCAGTCCCCAGCGAGGAGGCCGCGCTCATCGCCCTGCGGCAGCAGCAGATCCTGGCCGAGGAGGCGGGCGTGGCGAATACCGTCGACCCGCTGGCCGGCTCGTACTTCGTCGAGACGCTCACCAACCAGACCGAGCAGCGCGCGTGGGCCTACATCCGCCAGATCGACGAGATGGGCGGCATGGTCAAGGCGCTCGAGGCCGGGTTCCCGCAGGCCGAGATCGCCGATGCGGCCTACGAGCAGCAGCGTGAGGTCGAAGCCCACGAACGCGAGATCGTGGGCGTGACGAAGTACGCCGATCCGGACGAGGAGCTGAAGATCCCGCTGCTCGAGATCAGCGAGGCCCAGGAGCGTCGCCATCTGGACCGGCTGGCACGGGTCCGCGCGGAGCGTGACGCATCGGCCCACGCCGCGGCCATGACGCGCCTCGAGGAGGAGGCCCGCCGGGGCGACGTCAACCTGATGCCGGCCATCATGGAGGCCGTCGCCGCCTACGCCACCATCGGCGAGATGTGCGGAGTCCTGCGCCGTGTCTACGGCGAGTACCGGGAGCCGCTCGCCGTCTGAGCAAGAGGGAACGGTGCGGGCCGCCGACCCGGGCCGGGAACCGCGGGGCCGGCGGCGCAGGGCACGCTTCCCACACCGCTCCGCCCATCATCGCGATGGCCGCTTACCAGCCGCTTACCGGCCGATTCCCGGACTCAGTGCTCGGCGAGGAGCGCCTCGAGGCGATCCCAGGTCTCGATCGCGCCCTGCGTCATCCCGGTTGCCAGCGCCGCGTCGATCACGTCGGCTGACCCCATGTGCGAGACGGCGCGCATCAGGGTCCGGCCCCCGAGATCCTCGAGCGTGAGCGTCTCGGGCCCGCCCTGGGGTCCCACGCCATCGACGTCGAACATGAACGTCCATCGGATCTTCTGCGGCGGGACGATCTCGAGGTACTCGCCGTAGAAGGCGAACTCGTTACCATCGGCGTCGACGCTGACGTAGCGCCATTTCCCCCCGGGCCGCAGATCCATCTCCTCCACCCGCGTCTGATGGCGGTTCGGGCCCCACCACCGCGCGACGAGCTCCGGATCGGTGTGGGCCTTCCAGACGAGCTCGCGTGGCGCGTCGAACGTGCGCTCGTAGGTCAGGTCTCCGTCCTCGGAATAGATGGTGGTCGTGTCGGTGCTGCCTCGGTCAATCCTGGTCGTCGCGGTCATCAGTGCTTCCTTTCGATCGGTCCTGTCGGTCCTGGTAGTCGCGGAGGAAGGCATCGAGCCGCTCGAGGCGCTCCTCCCAGTGCGGGCGGTACTGGCCGACCCATTCGGCCACCTCCCGCAGCGGCGCGGCTCGCAACCGCCGGGGACGCCACTGCGCCCGCCGGCCCCGCTCGATCAATCCCGCCCGCTCGAGCACGCGCAGGTGCTTCGAGACGGCGGGCTGGCTGATCGCGAATGGTTCCGCCAGATCCTTGACCGATGCCTCGCCGTCGGCGAGGCGTGCCAGGATCGCCCGCCGAGTCGGATCGGCGAGGGCGGCAAACGTCGCGCTGAGGTGATCGGGCTGCTGCATTATTACCACCCAGTTATATAACCTTGTGGTACTTTACTGCCGCGCCGATGAGGGCGTCAAGTCCCGCACGTCATCCGTGGGCACCCAGCTGACCGCCGAGTCGCCGAGTGTTCTCCCGAGGGAACCGTGTGACCGCCCCAGAGGGCGGAAAGTCAGCCAGGGAGCACAACGCATCGGCGCATCAGCCGGCGAGTTCGCTGCAGGCAACAGCGAGCGGCGGCGCCAGTCAAGCTATGCTCCGACCGATGAAGGTTCACCTCGTCGACGCCACCTTCGAGCTCTTCCGCGCCTTCTACTCGCGTCCCCCGCGCCGCGCGCCCGACGGCCGGCCGGTCAATGCCGTGCAGGGGCTGGTCGACTCCATGCTCTCCCTGCTTCGCGAGCCCGACGTGACCCACATCGGCGCGGCGACCGACCACGTCATCGAGTCGTGGCGCAACGATCTCTACCCCGGCTACAAGTCGAGCGAGGGTGTCGATCCGGATCTCATGGTCCAGTTCGGCGACGCGGAGCGCGCCCTGGAGGCCATCGGCATTCCGGTCTGGGCGATGATCGAGGACGAGGCCGATGACGCCATCGCCGCCGCCGTGGCCCGCTTTGCCGATGATCCGCGTGTCGCGCAGGTGATCATCTGCTCGGTCGACAAGGATCTCGGTCAGCTGGTGAGCGGCGACCGGATCGTGCTCCGCGATCGGATGCGGAAGGTCACCTACGACGAGCATGGCATCGTCGAGAAGTTCGGCGTGGCACCGAAGAGCATCCCGGACTACCTCGCGCTGGTCGGCGACAGCAGTGACGGCTTCCCCGGCCTCCCCGGCTGGGGCGCGAAGAGCGCCGCCGCCGTGCTGGCGCGCTGGGGCCATCTCGACCGGGTCCCGGCCTCGGCCCTGGACTGGGACGTCCCCGTTCGCAACGCGACTCGGCTGGCCGCGACGCTGGTCGAGCAGCGGGCCGATGCGCTCCTCTTCCGTCGCCTGGCAACCCTGAACGCGGATGCGCGGATCGAGGACGTCACCGCGTCGCTCGACGAGCTCGCGTGGCACGGCGTGCCGCGGGACCGATTCGTCGCGCTGTGCGACGAGCTCGGATTCGACACCGTGCGGGAGCGCGTCCACCGCTGGGCGGCCTGACGAGGGTGCAGGACCCCATCGGTACGTTCGGTGGGGTGCGCGACGGAGAACCCGTCGGTACGGTCGGGATCCAATGCACCTACGAACCCGCGCGGCGGGCCTGCTCGCCGCAATGCTTGCCGCCGCCCTCATGGCGCCGATGGCGGTGCCGACGCACGCCACCGCGGCCGGTGAATGCGGGGGCCACGCCTCCGAGACCGTCCCGCCGCCCACGATCCGCGTCTACCGGACCGCGACGGGCGCCGTGGACACGGTGGACTTCCGGACGTACGTCAAGAACGTGCTCTCGCGCGAGTGGATCAGCAGCTGGACGACCGAGTCGCTGCGCTCCGGGGCGCTGGCGGTCAAGAACTACGCCTGGTATCAGGTCATCCACTGGCGCGGCTACACCACGCCCGCCGGCACGTGCTTCGACGTCTTCGACTCGACCCGGGACCAGCACTACGACCCGTCGAGGCCGACCTACTCGACGATGGCCGCGGCGGTCGACGCCACGTGGTCCACGCTGGCGCTCAAGGGCGGGCGGATCTTCGCCACCTACTACAACGCGGGCGCGGCCTACGAGGCCTGCGGCGCCAACGCCAACGGCTGGCAGATGTTCCAGTGGGGCACCCAGGCCTGCGGCCTGGACGGGAAGAGCGCAGCGCAGATCCTCGGCATCTACTACCCCGGCGTGACGGTCAGCGCCGCTCCACCTCCCTCCATCCCGTCGCCAACGCCATCGCCGAAGCCGACTCCGACTCCGACTCCGACTCCAGCGCCGACGCCCCCGCCATCAACACCGCCGGGCTCCGCGGCCCCGGCTCCGACGGTCGCGCCCACCCCGGCGCCGACACCGCCGCCGGCGACACCATCACCGACCCCGGCCCCGGTTCCCGCCGCGCCGGCTCCGCAGCCGGGTGGCGGCCAGGCCGGCCTCTCGGCCCCGCCACCTCCCCCGCCGCCGGATCCCGAGCCGATCGTCGTCACCGTCGCCGACGCCGCCGGCTCGATCGAGCTGCTGGCGGCGCCGTCGCCCGCACGGCGGAGCGCTGCGCCCGGCGATCACGCACACCTGCTCGACGCCGAGTCGCCCCACGTCTGGGCGGTCGTGCCGGATGCACCCGCGGCATCGGCGCGGCTGACGACCTTCCGAATTCTGCTGCGGCAGCTGGTGGCGAGCCTCGCCGAGCGATGGTCAGTCGGGGCGTTGATCGCCCAGCAGCCGGCGGGCGACGAGCTCGGCGGCGGCGACGTCCTGGATGGCCAGCCCGACCGACTTGAAGGCGGTGATGGCGTCGGCGGCGCGGCGCTTGACCCAGTCCCTGCCGATCGTCCCGACCTCCACCAGCTCCGCCTCGGCCAATAGCCCTCGCTCGATCGCGGCCACCACGTCGCCGGCCTCGGCCATTGCCGCAGCGCGCGAGTCGACGGCCACCATCGACGAGCGCGCGAAGAGCTCGGGAGGCAGCTCCACCATCCCGAGGCGGAATGCCCCGATCCCGTTGACATGCGCGCCGGGGCGCAGCCAGGCCGCGTCGAAGACCGGCTCGAGCGATGTCGTTGCGCAGCACACCACGTCCGCCTCGCGCACCGCCTCGTCGGCCGATGCGACCGCCTCCACCGCGACCCCGAGGGCGTCCGTCATGCGTGCGGCAAAGGCTTCGCGGGCCGCCGGCGAGCGGGCGTGGACCAGGACCCGGCGAATCGGGCGGGCGGCAAGCACGGCGCGCAGCTGCCACTCGGCCTGGCCGCCAGCCCCGATCACGGCGAGCGTGGCGCTGTCGGGGCGCGCGAGCAGACGGGTCGCCACTCCCGATGCGGCGCCGGTCCGCATGGCGGTGATCGTGGCGCCGTCCATGAGCGCCAGCGGCTGTCCGGTGGCGGCGTCAAGCCAGACGACGATCGCATGGAGCGTCGGCAGGCCGTGCTGGGCGTTGCCCGGCACGATCGTCACCAGCTTCACGCTCGCCCCCGCACCGCCGGCCCGGACGCCCGGCATGAGCAGCAGATCGCCGGCGTCCAGCGCCACGTGCGAGCGCAAGGGAGAGCGGTCGCGCCCGGCGGCCACGTCACGATAGGCGGCCTCGACGGCATCCAGCAGGTCCGCGATCGGGACCGCACCGCGGATCGCGTCGGCGTCGAGGAAGGGCAGCCCGGACATCTGGCGCCGAGTGTACCGGGGCGGCGGCGCGGTACGATGGACGCTCGCACCGCCGTCGTCCCCCCGGCACGGCGCTTGCGAGGCACCGCGAGCAAGGAGGACCCATGATCGACAACGTACGCGGCGACCTGTCACGCAAGGCCGATACCGCCCGCTCCGAGCTCGATGCCCTGATGTGGCTGATCCGGACCGCCGTGATCGGCGCCGTGGCCGGCGCGCTCTACACCGAGCTGCGCAAGCCGCCGGAGCAGCGCACCTGGAACGGGAAGCTGCTCGGCGTCGTCCCTTACGACTTCCGCATCCCGAGCATCGAGCGGCTGCGCCAGGCCTATTGGAACCCGCGATCGCCGAAGCTCTTCACCGACCGGCCATTCGGCGTCGGCTGGTCGATCAACATCCCGACCGTGCTGCGCCGCCTGGGGGTGCACACGAGCTTCACGAAGGGGCGCTGAACCGACTTGCGCTAGGATCGGAGCCGGATGAACTGGTTCCCGATCCTCCTCGTCAGCCACATCACGCTCGCCGTTGGGCTGCTCCTCCCCAACGTCGTCCTGCCGTTCGTCCTGCGCCGCAGCAGCGGTTCGCCCGGAGCGTTGACCCGGGTGCTCATGGCGATGCAGGGAACCGGGACCCTCGTCATCGGAGCCGGGCTGGCGATCACGGGCGCCGCGATGCTGTGGATCCTCGGCCCCGAGCTGCTCACGCAGCCATGGCTGTTGGTGGCGCTGACCCTCTACGCCGCCAACCTCATCGTGGCGGGCTTCATCAGCCGCCCGAACCTGCGCCGCCTCATCGGCCTGCGCGGGTCAGACGCCGATGACGACGGATGGCGACGACGTGCGCGCCAGCAGCGCCTGGTGGCCTACGCGATGGCCGGTGCCATCGGCGTCATCGGGCTGTTGATGAGCACCAAGCCACAGCTGTGGTGAGGCATCAGAAGTTCGGCAGGGGCAGCGGCCGACCCATGACGAAGAAGATGGCGGCCACGATGACGAACATCGCGATCGCGAAGAAGAGCAACCAGCGGAGAACTTCCATGCTCGGCTCCGTAGCGGGCGTGGTCGGCAGCTGACCCCCAGCGACCTGCATTCTATCGGTCCATGCCGATCGTCGGCGCCGGATCACCGTCCACTCTAGAATTCACAGCGTGACCCTCAACCTGTTCGACGCCCGCCGCGGCGGGCTCCAGCCCTTCGCGTCCGTCGGAGAACGTCCGACGGTCGGGCTCTACGTCTGCGGCGTGACGCCGTACGACACCGGCCACCTGGGGCACGCCTTCACCTACGTCAGCTTCGACGTGCTGCATCGATACCTGGAGTACCTCGGCCACGACGTCGTCTACGTCCAGAACCTGACCGATGTCGACGACGACATGCTGCGCAGGGCCCGCGAGACCGGAGAGGACTACCTCGAGCTCGGCAACCGGCACGTCACCACCTTCCTCACCGAGATGGCCGCACTGAACTGGCTGCCTCCCGATCACTACCCGCGCGCTACCGAGCACATCCCGCAGATGTTGGCCATGATCGGCCAGCTGATCGATCACGGCCTCGCGTATTCGGCGGAGGGAAGCGTCTACTTCCGCGTCGACGCCTGGCCTCGCTACGGCGAGCTCTCGCGCCTCGATCGCGCCGAGATGCTGCCGCTCGCCAACGAGCGCGGGAACGTCCCCGACATGCCGGGCAAGCGCGATCCGCTCGACATCGTCCTGTGGCAACGCTCGCTGCCCGACGAGCCGGCGTGGCCGTCGTCGTGGGGTCCAGGGCGTCCCGGGTGGCACATCGAGTGCTCGGCGATGGCGACCGAGTATCTCGGCGAGCGATTCGAGATCCACGGCGGGGGCGGCGACCTGCTCTTTCCGCACCACGAGTCCGAGCTGGCCCAGACGGAGGGCGCCACCGGCGTCAGCCCGTGGGTACGCCACTGGACGCATGCGGGGATGCTCCGCTACGGAGGCGAGAAGATGAGCAAATCGCTCGGCAACCTCGTCCTCGTCCGCGACCTGCTGTGCACCTATCCCGGCGACGCGATCCGCCACTACCTGGTGTCGCATCACTACCGCTCCGAGGTCGACTTCACCGAGGCCGATCTCGAACGCTCCGCCGAGGCGGCCGCATCCCTGCGACGCGCGTGCCTGCGAGCCGAGGCGCACGCTCCGGCCGAGCCGGCGATGGCCGACCCGGGCGAGCTGCTCCCCGAGATCGGCGAGCTGCGATCCCGCTTCCTCGCGGCCATGGACGACGACCTCGACACGCCGCGCGCCATGCCGGTTCTCGACGCGCTCGCCGCGCTGGCGCTGAGCGCCGATGACGATCACCGGGCCGCCCAGGCCGGCTGGATGGTCCGCGAGCTCGGCGCCAGGATCCTCGGCCTGCGGCTCGCGGCCGCTCCCACGCCGGTCGAGGTCGCCGCGTGAACGCGGCCGATGATGACCTCGTCCCGATCAGCGTTCGCCTCGGCGACGTCGTCCCACCCGAGGACCCGGAGGACTGGACCCGCCCGCTGACCTGGGTCGCCGCGCTCGGCATGCTCGCCGCTCCCCTGGTCACCCTCGCCTGGTTTGTGATGGCGGCGCCCACCGATGCGCGGGTTCCGCTGCCGGCGACCTCTGCAGTGGCCGCCGCCCTTGCCGGCGGCACCGCGGCGACCGGAGCGACGCAGCTCGGGAGGGCCCGGGCATGGACCGCCACGCTGGGTGCCGGCCTGTTCGGCGCCCTCGTGGTGGTCATGCTCGGCGTGGTGATGGCGGGCGAACGGCAGGTCGGTGCCGCATCGCCGACGCTGGCCCACGCCTTCGCGGCGGCGCTGGCGGGACTGGTCGGATCGGCCGCCGCGGCGGTGGTCGCCGCCACGGTCGCGCGGATGCGCTCGCGGCTGGTTCGCTTCCTGGCCGCGGTCACCGCCGCCATCGCCGTCGCGCTGGTGGCGATCGGCACTCGTGATGCCGCGCTGACCCGGTCGGGTCAGCGCGAGGGGTCGCGGGGCCCGTCCTCGACGAGGAGGCAGGCGGCACGGTGGTCCGGCCCCACCGTCGTAGAGCGGGGGGTCGACCTGCGGACAGCGGTCGAAGGCGACCGGGCAGCGCGGGTGGAAGCGGCATCCGGACGGGATGCGCGACGGGTCCGGCGTCTCACCGCCCAGAATCACCGGCTGGCGTCGGACGGTCGGGTCCGGGATCGGCACCACCGACAGCAGCGCCCGGGCATACGGATGCTGCGGGTCGCGAAGCACGTCGCGCGTCGGTCCGTGCTCGACGATGCGGCCCAGGTACATCACCGCGATCCGATCGGCGTATGCGGCCACCGTCGACAGGTCGTGGGTGATCATCACGACCGCGATCCCCTGCTCCCTGGCCAGCGCGGAGAGCAGGTTGAGGATGTCGGCACGGATGCTGACGTCGAGCATGCTCACCGGCTCGTCGGCGATGAGGAGCGAGGGCTCGAGCGCCAGTGCCGCCGCGATCACGACGCGCTGCCGCTGACCCCCGGAGAGCTCGAAGGGATAGCGGCTGAGGTAGGCGTCGGTGGGCGTGAGGCCGGCCGATGCCATGGCGCGCTCGACGCGGGCGGCGAGCATCGGCCCGTGACGCACCCACCCGGTGCACGCGGAGGGGTTCGGCGACGATGTCCCCTACCCGCATCCGCGGGTTGAGCGATTCGTACGGATCCTGGAAGACCATCTGGGCGCTGCGCCGGATCCGCTGCAGCCCGCGCCCCGAGAGGCGCCCGACCTCTTCACCGTTGAGCAGCACTCTGCCGCCGCTCGGCGCGAGCAGGCCCATCAGCAGGTTGCCCGTCGTCGTCTTGCCGCAGCCGGACTCGCCGACCAGGGCCAGGACCTCGCCGGCCCGCAGCTCGAACGACACGCCATCCAGCGCCCGAACCGGCCGCGCCGGCCGGCGACGAAGCCAGTCGCCCAGCGAGCGACGGCCCGGGAACTCCTTGACGAGGTCCTCGACCACCAGCACCTGCTCGGTCATGTCGCTCGCTCCTCGCTCGGATCCAGGAGGAAGCACGCCGCCCGGCCGCCGGCCGGGGTCGCGTACTCGGGTGGCCGCTCGACCTGGCAGCGCTCGAAGGCATGCGGACAGCGTGGAGCGAAACGACACCCGACTGGCATCGCGTCGAGACGCGGCGGCGTCCCCGGGATCCCGCGCAGCGCCCGGTCCGGGTGGGCCAGATCCGGGAACGACTGGAGCAGCTGCTGCGTATAGGGGTGCTGCGGGCTGGAGAACACCGAGGATGCGTCGTTCTCCTCGGCCACCGAGCCGCCATACATCACGACCACACGGTCGCAGGTCTGCGCCACCACGCCCAGGTCGTGGGTGACCAGGATGATGCCCATCCCCAGGTCGCGCGCGATGCCGCTGAGCAGCTCCAGGATCTGGGCCTGGATCATCACGTCGAGCGCGGTGGTCGGCTCGTCCGCCACGATGACCTCGGGGTCGCAGGCCAGCGCAAGGGCGATCATCGCTCGCTGGCGCATGCCACCGGAGTAGGTGTGCGGGTAGTCGCCGGCCCGATCGCGTCCGATACCGACGCGCTCGAGAAGCTCTCCCACCCGTGCGGCCGCCTCCGCCTTCGAGGTGCCCGGCGCATGCAGCCGGATCGCCTCCGCGATCTGGTCACCGATGGTCCGCACCGGGTTCATCGCGTTCATCGCGCCCTGGAAGACGAGCGACAGGCGGGTCCAGCGGAACGTGCGCAGCGCCCCGCCATCGAGCCCCAGCAGATCCTCGCCCTCGAACCAGACCTGGCCGCCGACCACGCGACCGCCCGGTGGCAGGAGCCGCAGGATGCCGAGCACGGTCGTCGTCTTGCCGCAGCCCGACTCGCCGACCAGCCCCAGCGTCTCTCCACGCCGAAGGTCGAAGCTCACCGCGTCGACGGCGCGCAGCGGCCCGCCCGGCGCGTCGAACTCGATTGAGAGATCGCGAACGCTGAGGATCGGCGCCTCGACCCCCTCGACCGGCAGCCGGCAGCGGAGCGACGGTGCGGTCGCGCGCCACATCGGCTCCCGGCGTCTCGAGGTGGTGGCGCTTGAGCCTCGGATTCAGCGCGTCCTCGAGCGCCGTGCCGAGCAGCGTGGTGCCGAGCACGACCCACACGATCGCGAAGCCGGGCGGCAGGAGTGCCCACCAGGCCCCGGCGCTCACGGCACCGCGACCGAACGCGTAGTTCAGCATCTGGCCCCAGCTGATGACGGTCGGATCGCCGAGGCCGAGGAACGCGAGCGTCGACTCGGACAGGATCGCCAGGCTGATGACGAGGACCATGTTCGCCAGCATCAGCGGCAGAACGGCGGGCAGGATGTGGCGTCGCAGGATGTGGCCATCCCCCGCGCCGATCGCCCGCGCCCGCATGACGTACTTGCGCTCGCGGACCGTCAGCGTCTGCGATCGGACGAGCCGCGCCGTGGTCGTCCAGCCCAGGACACCGATGACGAAGATGATCGTGCCGAGCGACGGGCCGATGATCGCCACGAGCACGATCTGGAGGGCAAGGTCCGGGATGACCAGGAAGAAGTCGGTGATGCGCATCAGCATCGACCCGACCCACCCACCACGATAGCCGGCCACGATGCCGACCATGCCGCCGATGATCAGGGCCATCGCCGCTGCCGCGAAGCCGACGATGAGCGATACGCGCGCACCGTACAGGAGCGACGAGAAGACATCCTTTCCGCCGTCATCGGTACCGAGCAGGTGTTCGGCCGACGGTGCCCGGTAGATGTCCTCGATCGTCACGCGCACGCTGGCGTACGGGTCGTACGGCGCGAGGAGCGGGGCGAAGACCGCCACGAACAGGGCGATCAGCAGCATGGCCGTCCCGATCATCCCCATCCGATGGCGGAGGAAACTGCGGAACGCGCCGCGCGTCGTCTCGGCAGGCGGGGTGGCGGCCGCTTCGAGGACGGCGGTCATCGGCTCATTCCTCGCTCACCCGCGGATCGAGCCAGCCGTAGATCAGCTCGGCGCCGAGGTTGGCGATGACGACCGACAGCGCGAGCAGCAGGAAGGCGCCCTGGAGCACCGGGTAGTCCCGGTCCCCCACCGCGTCGACGGTCAGGGCGCCGAGGCCCGGCCACGAGTAGACCGCCTCGACCTGAATGGCACCCGACACGGTGAATCCCAGGTTGAGAGCGATCAGGGTGACCATCGGCAGCATCGCGTTCCGCAGCGCGTGATGCCGGACGATCCGATACGTGGAGAGGCCCTTGGCACGCGCGGTCAGGATGTAATCCTCGCCGAAGACGTCGAGCACGCTGCTGCGCATGATCAGCATGTACTCGCCGAGCAGCACGAGCGTCAGGGTCAGGGTTGGCAGCACGAGGTGACGCCCGACGTCCCAGGCGAGGTCCCAGAACGTCTCGAACTGGCCGCCGATGGTGATCCGCCCAGCCGTGGGCAGCCCGAACCAGTTCGCGCCCGCCACGAGCAGGATGATCCCGAGGAAGAAGGTCGGCAGCGACCACATGAAGAGGCTGAAGGTCAGCGCGGCGACGTCCAGCGTTCGCCCGCGACGCCACGCGGCGAACAGGCCCAGTCCCGCCCCCAGCAGGATGGCCAGCACCTGCGACGGCACCACGAGCCAGAGGGTATTCACGAGCGCACGGGCGATCAGGTCGCTCACCGGCTGGTCGCGGAAGTTGTAGCTCGTGCCGAGGTCGCCTCGGCTCAGTGCACCGAGGTAGGCAGTGAACTGCGTGTCGAACGGGTTGCCCCCATCGAGGTCGAGGAAGACCTCCTTGTCGAGGCCGAACCGCACGCGGAGGCTCTCCACCGCCGCCGGGTTGAGCCGCGGGTCGCGCAGCCCGGACTTGGCGGGATCGCCCGGCAGCACGCGGAACAGCAGGAAGTTGAACGTGATGACCACCAGGATGGTCACCAGCGCCCAGCCGATCTTGCGGAGCAGGTAGCCTGCTCGCCCACTCATCTATCGGTCACCCGGGAGTCAACGGGGCCGAGCGTCATCGCCGACGCCCGGCCCCGTCCTGCTGATCGGACTACTGCGCGGGTCGGAGGTTGACCAGCGACGACCCATCCTCGAGACCAAGGGTCGGATCGCTGTCGAGCCAGCCGGTGAAGGTATCGGTTCGCCACGCCTGGATCGACTGCTGGTAGTACGGGATGATGTACGGCAGATCATCGATGAGGATCTGCTGCATCTCGATGATCTGCTCCACGCGCGTGTCCGGGTTGGTCTCGACCGCCTGGGCGTCGTACAGCGCGTCGTAGTCCGGGTTGCAGTAACCGGTCTCGCTGAAGCCGCTGTCGATCTCCGAGCAGAGCGCCACGCCGAGGAGGAAGGCCGGATCGGGATCCGTCCCCCAGCCCCACAGGATGATGTCGAAGTCGAAGGTCGGGCAGCAGACGCTCGTCAGCGTGTCGGCATCCAGGCCCTGGATGACCAGGTCGACCCCGATCTCGGCCCACATGCCCTCGAGGAGCTCCGCCTCGCGTGGGGCGGTGTCGATGTCCTCCGGGTAGTTGAACCGGAACGTGAGGGAGTCGCAGTCCTGGTCGGCGAGGCACTCGCGGATGCCGTCGCCATCGGTGTCCTCGTAGCCGGCCTCGTCGAGCAGCCGGTTCGCCTCGTCGACGTCGAAGGCGTAGTCCTGGATCCCCGAGCCGTAGAAATCACCCAGCCCGGGCGGGACGAGCGACAGGCCCGGCGAACCGGTCCCCAGCGTGGCCACGTCGATGATCTGCTGCTTGTCCATCGCGTGCGAGAGGGCGCGCCGCACGGCGATGTCCATGAGCGCGGGGTGGCCGGAGCAGACGCCGCCGTCCTCGGGGCAGTTCTCCTCGGCGGTGATGTTGAAGAACACGTCGCGCAGGCTGCCGCCGGCGCCGATGTCCGCGATATGCACGTTCACGTTCTCGGCGTTCTGCAGCGCGGTGATCGCGGTCGCCGGGAACTCGGTGATCGCATCGACCTCACCGGTCGTCAGGGCCGTGACGCGCGCATCCGCGTTCGTGATCGTCTGGAAGATCACGCCGTCGATGTTCGCCGGGGTCCCCCAGTACTCGGTGTTCGAGGCGAGCTCGACGAACTCGCCCTGGCTGTAGTCGGCGAGCATGAACGGCCCGGATCCGACCATCTCGTCGTTCTCGAACGCGACCGGGTCGTCCTCGTTCTCCCAGATGTGCTGCGGGAGGATGTACATGAAGACCATGGTCGACTCGAAGTTGCCGATCGGGTCGGTGGTCGTCAGCTCGACGGTCGTCTCGTCCACGGCCTCGATCGTGTCGTAGATCGCCGGGTACGAGGCGAGGAACGGGAAGTCCTCGGTGGCCTTGTAGAGGTTCATGGAGTACGCGACGTCCTCGGCGGTCAGCGCCTCGCCGTCGTGGAAGGTGGCGTCGTCACGGATCGTCAGCGTCCAGGTCAGCCCGTCGTCGGAGACGTCCCACTCGGTCGCCAGCTCAGGCACGTACTCCCCGTCCGAGGTGATCCCGATTGGCGTGTTGTACATCAGCTCGTAGAGCACATACGCCTCGCTGAGCACGCCATTGCCGGGGTTCAGGCTGTCGGCCGACCCCCCGATACCGATCCGCACCGTGCCGCCGGTGCCGTCGCCGCCGCCCTGGCTGGGCGCGGCCGGCTCGCTCGATCCGGCCCCATCGCTCCCTGATGGCTGCGTGGTGCCGCAGGCGGCGAGGACGAAAGCAAAGGTGATGAGAATCGCGCTGATCGATCGAAGACGTCGCACCGTCCGGGTACCTCCATGATCCAGGGCTGCGGCGATGCCCGGGGCGGGACGGCCGCTTCGATGGGCGGAGGATGGCACACTCCACGGAATCCGGTCAACGATTCGCACGCTTTCGCGGAATCCGCCACGCCGAGTCGCCATACTCCTGCGCCATGACCGATGCCTCAGCCCGTTCCCTCGTACGAGCGCAGGTCGCGCTCGAGTCGTTCTGCCTCTCCCCCGACGGTGGCACCGTCGTCTACGCGATGCGCCGCGTCGCGGGCGACGAGTACCGATCGCACCTGTGGCTGCGCCCAGCGGGTGGCGGCCGCGCGCGCCAGCTGACGCGCGGACGGGTCCGCGATGGGGCGCCGGCGATCTCACCCGACGGACGCCATCTCGCCTTCATCCGCACGCGGGTCGGGGTGGAGAGCGCTGTCGCGCAGGCCTGGGTCCTCCCGCTCGGCGGCGGCGAGGCCTGGCAGCTGACCACGCTGCGGCATGGTGTGGCCGGGATCAGCTGGAGCCCGGACGGATCCCGCCTAGCGCTGGTGGCCCAGGCCGGCGACCCCCGCTTCATCGTCGGGGAGGAGCGGAAGGGCCGCACCCCGCTGGCGCGTCGTATCACCCGGCTCGATTTCCGCGACGACGAGTCCGGCCACGTGGAGCGGCGAGCGCACCTGTGGCTGCTCCCGTTCCGCCAGGGCGCCACGCCCCGGCAGCTGACGAGCGGCGACTACGACGTCACGCACCCGGCGTGGTCGCCTGATGGCGCGCGCATCGCGTTCGCGGCAGACCGCGGGCCGGACTCGACGGTGGCCCCGCGCCTCCAGCTCTGGTCGGTCGGCACCGAGTCCGTGCAGCCGCGGGTGCGCGAGCTGGCGAGCCTCGCCGGCGACGCGGATCGCCCCGCCTTCTCGCCCGACGGCCGGCAGCTCGCCTTCATCGGCACCGATGTGGATGACCCGCCCGACGACGTCAACCCGTCCCTGTGGGTGATGGACCTCCCCTCCGGGACGCCGCGCAACCTGACCGCCGACCTCGACCGCCCGATCGGCGAGTGGGCATGGTGCGACCTGCTGATGGCCGACGACGTTCCGGGTCCCGTCTGGCTCGAGGACGGATCGCTCGCCGTCATCGTCGGCGACTCCGGCCGCGACGTCCCCTATCGCGTGTCCCTGGACGGGGACGCGGAGCCGCTCGTCGACCGCACCCTCCCGATCGCGGCCGCGGGAGTGGCCGCCGCGGGCGGGACGGTCGTCATCTGCGCCGCCCTCGATGGTGCGTCCGGCGACCTGTGGGCGCTCACCGGCGACCGGCTGCGCCGCATCACCCGCGAGGGCTCGAGCTGGCAGCGCCGATTCCCCGGCGTCGAGCTGACCGAGCACCGGTTCGACGGGCCCGGCGGCCCGATCCAGGCATGGATCGCTTCCCCCGCCGGCGCCGGGCGGCGGAAGCTGCCGACGGTCCTCCACGTCCACGGCGGCCCGACCGGCGCGTGGGGCCCGGGCGGCACGCTCGACGCCATGCTCCTCACGGCGGCCGGGTACCGCGTCCTCATGCCGAACATCCGCGGCTCCGCCACGTTCGGGAGCGCGTGGATCAAGGCCTTCTCCGGTCACTGGGGCGACGTCGACGAGGCCGATGCGCTGGCGGCGATGGACGGCATGATCGATCTCGGCCTCGCCGACCCCGATCGACTGGCGCTCATGGGGCTCTCGTACGGCGGCTTCCTCACGCATTGGCTGATCGGTACGACCGATCGGTTCGCGGCCGCCTCGTCGGAGAACGGCGTGACCAACCAGGTGAGCACCTGGGCGAACTCGTTCTTCGGCGTTCATTACAACCGGCGCGCCGGTCTGGGCGACCCGTTGAGCGATGCCGGCATGCGATCCCTGTGGCGCTCCTCGCCGCTGCGGAACGTGGCGAAGGTGCGCACGCCGCTGCTCATGCTCCAGGCGGAGGATGATCGGGTCTGTCCGGCCGCCGACAACGAGCAGCTCTTCACTGCCCTGAAGGTCCTCGGCCGCGAGGTCGAGTACGTCCTCTACCCGGAGGAGCACCACGAGATGAAGTCCTCGGGGCGTCCGGATCGGCGAATCGACCGGATGGAGCGCATCCTCGCCTGGTTCGACCGCCATGTCCGCGGCCGGCGCACGCCGTGATGTGAATCGCCGCCTGCTGAGCCGGCGTACCTGCGACTCAGGCGTGCACCGTGGCGCAGGGCCAGCCAGGGGTTGCGGTGAGGCCAGCAGGCTCCACGGGCGAGGTACGAGGCGCTCCCCGATGGCGGTTGCGCCACCCTGGCTGGCCCGCCGCGGATCAGGTCACGCGGACTTGCGGCTGAGGCGGTCGGCGAGGCCGCCGACCGTGAGCGCCAGACCCAATGCCAGGATCCCGATTGCGGCGACGACTCGGAACGCCTCCCCGCCGAAGGCGATCGAGAACACGAGGTAGGCCACCACGCCACCCACGGCGATCGCGGAGCCGATCCACTTGAACGCCGGCGCATCGGCGATCCAGCCGGCGGCGTACATGCCGAGGCCGAAGCTGAACGGCAGGACACTCCACAGCGACGACCAGCTGGCCCATCGATCGGTGAGGCTGGTGTAGAGCAGCGCGCCCCCGATGCCGGCCATCAGCGCCCCGGGGAGGACCATGCCGGCCCGAAGGCGCCGATGCTGCCGCCCGAAGAGGCTCGGGACCAGGAAGAAGAGCGAAAGCCCGACGAGCAGGATCGGCCACCAGGCGAGCACGTCGTCGTCGATGCCGACGCCGCTCACGAGGTTGATCAGCGGCTCGGAGGCGAGGACGACGAGCCCGATGACGAGCAGCAGGACGCCGGCGATCAGCTCGATGGTGCGACTCACGGCCCGGAGTATACGGTGGCCGCTACATCTCTCCCTCGAACGGCGGCTGCGGCATGCGCAGCGGCCTGTCCTGGCGGTAGCCGAGCACGTAGTCGGCCTGCATCAGGGTGTGGATCTGCGAGGTTCCCTCGTAGATCACCGAGCCCTTGCTGTTGCGCAGGTAGCGTTCGACCGGGTACTCGTTGGAGTAGCCGTAGGCGCCGTGGACCTGGATGGCGTCCATGGCCGATGCCACCGCGTGGTCGGTGCAGAACCACTTGGCGAGACCGGTCTCGCGCGTGTTGCGCTCGCCGCGGTTCTTCTTCCAGCCCGCCTTCCAGACCAGCAGGCGGCCGGCCTCGATGCCCTGCTCCATGCGCGCGATCATCTGCTTGACCAGCTGGTGGCGGCCGATCTCCTCGCCGAACGTCTTGCGCTCGTGGGCGTACTTGACCGAGGCGTCGAGACAGGCCTGCGCCAGGCCGACCGAGCCCGCCGCCACGGTGTAGCGGCCCTGGTCGATGGCGCTCATGGCGATGGTGAAGCCCTCGCCCTCCTCGCCGAGGCGGTTGGCGGCCGGCACCTCGCAGTCGTCGAAGGTCAGGATGCCGGTGTTGCCGGCCCGCACCCCGAGCTTGCCGTGCAGCGACTCCGAGCTGAAGCCGGGGAACGAGCGCTCGACGATGAAGGCGGTGATGCCCTTGTGCCCCTTGGACCGATCGACGTTGGCGAAGACCAGGAAGTGGTCGGCGGTGTCGGCCAGGCTGATCCAGATCTTGGAGCCGTTGAGCAGGTAGCGGTCGCCGTCGCGGCGGGCGGTGGTGGCCAGGTTGGCAGCATCCGAGCCGACGCCGGGCTCGGTGAGGCCGAACGTGGCGAGCTTGGTGCCGCGCGCCTGGGGCACCAGGTACTGCTGCTTCTGCTCCTCGCTGCCCCACTGCAGCAGGGTCAGGCTGTTGAGCCCGGTATGGACGCTCAGGATGACCCGGAAGGCGGTGTCGGCGCGCTCCATCTCCTCGCACAGGGCGGCGAAGGCGATGTAGTCCATGCCGGCGCCGCCGTACTGCTCGGGGATGGGCAGGCCGAGCAGGCCCTCGGATCCCATCTTCTCGTACAGGGAGCGGTCGTAGGTGGCGGATGCGTCCAGCTCGCCGATGCGGGGCAGGATCTCGCGCTCCGCGAAGGTGCGCGCCGTGCGCTGCACCTCGCGCTGCGCATCGGTCAGCGAGAAGTCGATCATCGGTTCTCCGTCAGGGGGCGTGGGCGGGAGCTTGATTCTAGCCCGATCCGGGCCCTCGGGGCGGCCATGGGGAATTCCGACTGGTTCATCGGTAGTTCGTTTTGACGAACCCCGGGGGTTAGGCTAGCCTAACCCCCGTTTGCACCACCCCGTACCGCGAAGAGGAAGTCCACGTTGCGCGTCTCCCATCGCCTGATCGTCACGTCCGTGGCGACGCTCGCCATCGGCCTCGCCGCCTGCTCACCCGATCCCGGCACCGAGGGCTCCGACCCGAGCGCGGAGGCCGATACCACCGTCACGGTCTACTCCGGCCGCAGCGAGGAGCTGGTGGGGCCCCTGCTCGATCAGTTCACCGAGGAAACCGGGATCGAGGTCGAGGCGCGATACGGCGACACCGCCGAGATGGCGAACCTGATCCTCACCGAGGGCGAGAACTCCCCCGCCGACGTCTTCTTCGCCCAGGATGCCGGGGCGCTGGGCGCCGTGGCCGAGGAGGGGCTCCTGGCTGCGCTGCCGAACGCGACCCTCGACAAGGTCGACGAGCGGTTCCGCTCCCCGAGCGGCGAGTGGGTGGGCGTCAGCGGCCGCGCCCGCGTCGTCGTCTACAACACCGAGGCCATCAGCGAGTCCGACCTGCCCGATTCGATCTTCGGGTTCACCGATCCCGAGTGGTCCGGACGCATCGGCTGGGCGCCGACCAACGGATCGTTCCAGTCGTTCGTCACCGCCCTGCGCGTGATCGAGGGCGAGGATCGCGCCCGGGAGTGGCTCGAGGGCATCCAGGCCAACGACCCGAGCGTGTACGAGGGGAACAACCCTGCCCTCGACGCCGTGATCGCCGGCGAGATCGACGTGGCCTTCGTCAACCACTACTACCTGATGCAGCGCCTCGCCGAGGATCCCGACGCGCCGGCGGCGAACTACTTCCTCACCGATGGCGACCCGGGCGCGCTCGTGAACGTCGCCGGGGCCGGCATCCTGACCACCGCCGCCAACGACGAGGCGGCACGCGAGCTTGTCGACTACCTGCTCTCGGCCGAGGCGCAGGAGTACTTCGCCACCGAGACCAAGGAGTACCCCCTCATGGCGGGCGTCGAGCCCGATGCGGCCTTGCCGGCGCTCGAGTCGATCGGCACGCCGGAGATCGACCTGTCCGACCTGTCCGATCTCGAGGGGACCCTCGAGTTGCTCCAGGAGGCCGGCATCCTCTAGCCGATACGGATGGTGAGCCTGGCATCGCCTCGCGCGGCACGCACTCGACCCGGCGCCCGCACCCCCGCCCCACCGGCCTGGCTGGTGGGCGCGGGCGTGCTCGTCGCTCTGTTGGGGCTGCTTCCGATCGCATACCTCGTGATCCTCGCCGGCTCGAGCGAGGACGCCGCCTCCCTGGTGCTGCGTGATCGCACCCTGGCGGTGCTCGGTCGCACGCTGCTCCTCGCCGGGATCGTCACCACGGCCTCGATCCTCATCGGGGTCCCGGTCGCCTGGCTGACGGCCCGCAGCGACCTGGCGGGCCGGCGAGCGTGGACCATCCTCACCCTGGTGCCCCTGGTAGTGCCGAGTTACGTCGGCGGCTACGCGGTGGTGGCCACGTTCGGACCGCGCGGGGCGCTCCAGGCGCTGCTCGAGCCCCTCGGGGTCGACCGGCTTCCCGATCTCTATGGCCTCCCCGGCGCGGCACTCGCCCTCACCCTGTTCAGCTTCCCGTACGTCGTGCTCTCCGTGCGCGGCACGCTCCTGCGCCTGGATCCCGCCTTCGAGGAGGTGAGCCGATCGCTGGGCCGCGGGCCGTGGCGAACGTTCTTCACGGTCACACTGCCGCAGCTGCGCCCGGCGATCACCAGCGGCGCGCTGCTCGTGGCGCTCTACAGCCTGGCCGACTTCGGGGCGGTGAGCCTGCTCCAGTTCGACTCGTTCACCCGCGCCATCTACGTGCAGTACCGATCCAGCTTCGACCCCACGCTGGCCGCCGTGCTGGCCCTCATGCTGGTTGCCTGCACCGCCGGCGTGCTGCTCGCCGAGGCTCGGCTGCGCGGACGCGGGCGGTACCACCGGTCAGGGGGCGGTGCGTCGCGACCTCCCCCCGCCGTCCCGCTCGGTGCATGGCGGTGGCCCGCGCTGGCGTTCCTCGCCGCCGTTGTCGGCCTGGCGGTCGTAATCCCGGTCGGCACGATCGGCTTCTGGCTCGTCCGCGGCCTCGGCGCCGGCGAGACGTTCGGGTCGGTGTGGGGTGCGGCGCTCAACTCGGTGGCGGCATCCGGGCTTGCCGCCGTGCTGGCGGTGCTGGCGTCGATCCCGGTGGCCGTCCTGGCGGTGCGCCACCGCGGCTTTGTGGCCACGCTCGTCGAGCGCGGGAGCTACGCCGGGTTCGCGCTGCCCGGGATCGTCATCGGCCTGGCGCTGGTGTTCGTGGCGGCGCGCTACCTGCCCTGGATCTACCAGACGCTGCCGCTGCTCCTCGTCGCGTATCTGATCCGCTTCGTGCCCGAGGCCGTCGGGGTGACGCGGGCATCGCTGCTCCAGGTCAGCCCGCGGCTCGAGGAGGTGGCGCGCACCCTCGGCCGCTCGCCGGGCGGAGTCCTGCGCAAGGTGACGCTTCCGATCATCCGGCCTGGCCTGGTGGCCGGTGGCGCGCTGGTGTTCCTCACCGCCATGAAGGAGCTCCCGACCACGATTCTCCTGGCGCCCACCGGCTTCGACACCCTGGCGGTCCGCATCTGGAGCGCCACCTCCGAGGGGTTCTTCGCCCGCGCTGCGCCACCCGCGCTGATGATGGTGCTGGTCGCCGCGGCGTCGCTCTGGTTCGTCCTGCGACAGGAGCGCGGTCGGTGACCGCGACGCTCGAGCGGCTCGACGTCACAATGGCGACCATGACCGGGCCCCCTGTTCCGACGGCCACCCCGCTCGCACTGCGAACGCTCTCGCTCGCCAAGCGCTTCGGTGACGTGGTGGCGGTCGACGACGTCAGCCTGGAAGTGCGAAGCGGCGAGTTCCTCGGCGTGCTCGGGCCATCGGGTTGCGGAAAGACGACCCTGCTGCGGCTGGTGGCCGGTTTCGAGCGCCCCGATGCCGGCGGCATCGAGATCGATGGCCGGGTCGTGGCGGGGCCTCGGCGACACCTGCCGCCCGAGGAGCGTCGCATCGGGATGGTCTTCCAGGAGTCGGCCCTCTTCCCCCACCTCGACGTCGCGGCGAACATCGGGTTCGGACTGCCGCGACGGGGTCGAGAGACACGGGTCGCGGAGCTGGTGGCGCTCGTGGGGCTGGCCGGACTCCAGCAGCGGATGCCGCATGAGCTGTCGGGCGGGCAGCAGCAGCGCGTGGCCCTTGCGCGCGCGCTCGCGCCCGACCCAGCGCTCATCCTGTTCGATGAGCCGTTCAGCAGCCTCGACGCCACGCTGCGGGCGCAGCTGCGCGGCGAAGTTCGGGACATCCTGCGCGCCGCCGGCGCGACGACCCTGTTCGTCACCCACGACCAGTCCGAAGCCCTCGAGATCAGCGACCGCGTGGCGGTGATGCGTGCCGGGCGGATCGAGCAGATCTCGACGCCGGACGAGCTCTATCTGCGTCCCGTCAACCGATTCGTGGCGGGGTTCGTCGGCGAGGCGAACCTGCTGCCCGGCGAGGTGCGCCACGGCGAGGTCCAGACCCTCGTCGGTCGCTTCCGCGCCGGCACCGATGCCCTGGCCGATGGCGCCCGGGCCGAGGTGCTCCTTCGACCCGAGCAGCTTCACATGCTCCCGGTGGATCGGCTCTCCAGCCCCCCCGGCCGGAGGCCGTCCTCACCATCGTCCGACGCGTGTTCCACGGCTCCGAGGTGCACCACGTCCTGCGCAGCCCCTCGGGGCTCGAGATCGAGGCGGCCACGCCGTCGAGCGCGACCCTCGCGGTGGGCACCGAGGTGATCGCCCACGCCCGAGCCCGCGAGGTGCCGGTCTACCCACTCGACGGGGACTCGGCCGGGGCCGGCTGACCGGGCACCGTCCAACGTCAGCTTCGGATCGCGATCCCCATGAAGGAGAGCATCTCGCGCCAGGCATCGGCGCTCTCGTCGGCGTAGTCGGTTGCCTTGCGATCGAAGAACGAGTGCGGCGCGCCGTCGTACGTGATCGACCGGTGCTCGATGCCGGCGGCGCTCAGCTCCCGGTCGAAGGCGTCGCGGGCCTCCGCCGGGATGGCGGCATCGGCGCCGCCGTAGAGGGTGAGCACCGGGCAGCCGAAGCGCGGCGCCTCGTCGGCGGGCGCCGGAAGCCCACTGCGATGCGGCCCGACCGGCCACGGATAGAAGCCGATGACACCCGACAGATCGGTGCCAGCGGCGGCCTGCAGCAGGCTGATCCGCCCGCCGATGCAGAATCCGACGGTGTAGAGCCGATCCGGCTCACCGCCCTCGGGCGAGCGCAGGAACGCTGCCCCAGCGGCCACGTCCTTCGCCAGCGCGACCGCCTCGAGCTGCGCAACATGCGGCTCGTATGCGAAGTCGGCGTCTCGACTGCCGGTTCCCGCCGACCGCGAGTAGAGGTCGAGGGCGATCGCGTGAACACCCGCCGACGCGAAACGGCGTGCCAGCTCCTGGTAGTAGGGCTGAAGGCCGCGCACGTCGGGGATGATCACGATGCCGCTGCCCGATGGCGACTCGGCGCGGGCTGCGTACGCGGCCACCGACGTTCCGTCGGCCGCGATAACGGTCAGGTCGCGGGCGTCAATGGCGCCGCCGCGGATCGGCGGCAGCGGTGGTCGAGCGTCGGGATCGAAGCACATGCGTGCAGGATGGCACGCCGATGGCGCCCGCCGCCAGCCGCGCCTACCCGATCACGATCCCGACGGCGACGTAGGAGCCCGCGACGAGCAGCCCCGTCACGCCCGCGTACACCGTGGCTCGCAGCGCAGTCGGCATGCCAGCGTGCAGCTGATCGCCGGCGGGCGTGCGCCACATCCCCGACAGCGTCGCGACGCCAGTCGGTGGCAGGAGGAAGCCGAGGACTGCGCCGACCAGCAGGCCGCCCAGATGACCCGTCCAGCTGATGCCCGGGACCACGAACGTGAAGATGAGGAGGAAGACGAGGTAGGTGCCGATGCCGGCCATCATGGCGCGCCCCTCGCGCCCGACCACCGCGTGGTGCCGGCGCGACACGGCGAACAGCAGGCCGATGATCCCGAAGATGGCGCCCGAGGCGCCGGCGGCCGACTGTCGTGGCTCGACGAGGATGGTGAGCACGCTGCCGCCTGCGGCGCAGAGCAGGTAGATCGCGGCATACTCGAGCCGGCCGTACATGCGCTCCACGATCGGGCCGTAGAGATACAGCACGTACATGTTGAATCCGAGGTGGATCAGTCCGAGGTGGAAGAAGGCGCTGGTGAGGATGCGCCACCACTCGCCATCGGCGACGAAGAAGCCATTGATCAGGTTCTGCAGGCCGAGCGGCCCGACGCTGCCGCTGAGGAAGCCGCCCTGGAGCGTCGCACCGCCGCTGAGCGCCACGTCGATGCCGAACAGGGCGACGCAGATGGCGATGATCGTGTAGGTGATCACCGGGACGTGGGTCGCGTAGGCGCCCCGAGCTCTGTTGAACTGCCGGCGCGCTTCGAAGTCGTGCCCGGTCTCCTTGAGCAGCCAGGCGATGCGATTGGCGATCGCCCCGCGCTCGTCCGGCGGGGCGCGCCGATCGGCTTCGCGGTAGGCACCGATCGCGGCTTCGAGCTCACCGTCGCGGACCAACTGCTCCGCAACGCTGCGGTAGCCGAGCCACGCGTTCTGCCCGCCGGCATTGGCCGCCGCCTGCCACGCGGCGAGTGCCCCGGGCTCGTCGTCATCGCGGTAGCGCGCGCTGCCGATTGCCTGCCACGCTTCGCCGGCGAGGTTCGGGTCCGGGTGCCCGGTGAGGGGTGCCAGGATGCGGACCGCGGAGGTCAGATCCCCGGCATCGAGGAGTCGTCGCCCCTCGTCGAGGCGCATGGTGGGTTCTTCGGTCATACGCCGCAATTATGCGATAGACGCGAACGACCGCCGAGAATGGCACCTCGGCGGTCGTCGTCCTGCCCCCTGGCAGGGTGCCTCCGGCGTGGGACCGGATGCGTCAAATTCGGGCCGCGCTCACTTGCTGCGGCGGAGGAACTCGATCACGTCGTCATAGCGGAAGCGCCGGTCACCGCGCTTGCAGACGCGGAAGAACGGGAGCTCACCGCGATCGCCGAGACGCTTCACGGTGTTCACGTGCAGGTGGAGCATGTCGGCGACCTCGGACGCCGTGAGCAGCCTCCCGACCTCGTTCGTCATCATGGCTTGGTTCGTTCCTCGTGTTGGGCACTGGAGATGCCGTACGCACCGGGCAGGTGCGGTAGGTGCGGCTCGTGGTCGGATAGTAAGGTTGCGGTGCCCTCTGCCCGCCCGGTACGTTCCGGTCAATCCCAGGAGTACTTCCGTCGAATGACCCAGCCCCCCGTGCCCGATGCCGTCCGGCGGCTCATCGACGAGCGCCGCGAGGCGCGCGACGCACGCGACTGGGCTCGCGCCGATGCCCTGCGCGACGAGCTGGCCGCCATGGGCTGGGAGGTCCAGGACGGTGCGGGGGGCTCGACCGTGCGCCCGATGCTGCGCCCGACCGAACGTGAGGAGCTTCCGTCGCTGCTCGCCGATCCGCCCGAGGTGACCCTCTCGGTCCAGGTCGTTGCCGACGACCATCCGGGCGACCTGCTCCGCTTCCTCCGCGGACTGGAGCAGCATCCCCCGAGCGTCGGTTGGGAGCTGGTGGTCGTGGCCAACGAGCCCACCTACGACCTGGACGCCGTCCTGTCGGAGGTTCCGCAGCCCGTCCCCGCATCCGTCCTTCCGACGGAGGGGCGACTCGGCTGGGCGGACGCCCGCACGCTCGGCCTGAGCCGCTCGCGCGGCGAGGTCACGGTGCTCATCGACACCTCGTTGGAGCCGAGCGGCAACTGGTCGACGCCTCTCCTCACGGCCTTCGACGATGCGGCGGTGGGACTCGCCGGCGGCTGGGGCGTCACGAGCACGGATGCGCGGCAGTTCGAGGACGCGCCACCCGGCGAGGTCGACGCGATCGAGGGCTACTGCCTGGCCGTCCGGCGCGATGCGCTGCGGCAGGTCGAGGGCTTCGACCGTCGCTTTCGGTTCTACCGCAACGCCGACCTCGACTTCAGCTTTGCCGTTCGCGACGCCGGCTGGCGCGCCGTGCGCACGCCCTCGCTCCCGTTCGAGCGGCATGAGCACCGGGGCTGGACCTCCCTGCCCGACGGCGAGCGCGATCGGCTCAGCAAGCGGAACTTCTATCGCTTCCTCGACCGCTGGGGGGATCGCCCCGACCTCCTGCTCCACGGCGCCGAGCGGTGACCGATCACCGGGTGCACACGTGGCCGTGGCTCCGCCGGCTCGGACGGCGCATGATGCCGGACTGGCTGGCGATCACGCTCGGCCGCCACATCTTCGCCTGGCGGGCGATGACCGACCAGGAGCTGGCTCACGAGCTCGCCCACGTCCGCCAATGGGCCAAACACGGCTGGCGGTTCGTCATCGCCTACCCGGCCGAGTCGATTCGCGCCCGTCGCTCCGGCAGGCGCTGGTACCACGACAATCGCTTCGAGGTGGAGGCGCGGGACGAGGCGCGCCGCGCCGTGCGCCCCGACTAGGCTCGGTGTCCCTCGAGACAGGTGCAGCCATCGGGGCCGACGACGGCCGCGTGACGCACCCCGGCCGGCAGCACCAACCCCTGGCCGGCCGCCAGCTCCACCGGCTCACCCGCCTCACCGACGAGGAAGGTGATGGAGCCTTCCGCGCAGACGAGCAGCTTGGTGAAGGCGTGCTCGTGCGCGCCGTAGCGGTCGCCGGGACGGTTGCTCCAGGCGTACGGCTCGACGCCGAGCTCCCGGAGGCGCGCCTCGGCCGCGGGAATCCCGGGCCGGTTGGCACCGTCCAACGGCGTCACCGGCGGGCTCACTCGACGAAGAGCGCGGCCCGCTGCACCAGCACGTCACCGTCGAGGACGGTCACCGACGCGAAGCGATCGAGCGGCAGCAGCCACGGCTCCATGCCGGCGGCGAACTCCCCGTCGGGATCGATGAAGGCCATCATCGGCTCGAGGGCGATCATCACCGCCTCGCGGACTCCTGCCAGGTCGAGCCACGCCACCCCGGCGTTCGTCGTCCCGCCCAGCGCCTCGATCGTCGACGCGTAGCGCGCGTCGGCGGCCAGTGAGCCCGTCGCGTCGAGCTCGAGCACGCGACGCACGAAGGCGTCGCCGATGCCGACGATCGCGCGATCGTCGGTCACGGTGTACTCGATGACCACACCGCCCTCCATCGGCAGGCCCAGGCCGTCGATCCCGCCGGGATCGGTCCAGCGGATGGTGGTCACCTCCTCGCCGGCGATCTCGGAATCGGTCACCGACACGCCGGAGCTCGGGTCGAGACCGGCGAGGGTCGCGAAGGTCGCGAGCTGGCCGAGCCGCCGGGAGGCGGCGTCGACATCCGACGGCACGAGGATGATCCCCGCCCACGGCGCCTCGGCATCCCAACCGGCGGCAATCGCCCCATCGTCGATCCACGCGACGAGCTCGGGGAGCTCGGCCCCGAGTGCGGCCTCCGCCATCTCGATCTGCTCGAGCGCCTCGGGATCGGTGGCCACCGCATCTCTGACAGCCGTGAGAACGGCGCCGAGCGCCTCGCCGATATTGCCGCTCTCCGCGTAGTACAGCGCGTCCGCGGGAACCTCGTCGGCCAGCCCGCGATCGGCGTTCTCGGCAGCGAACGGCCCGGTCGGCGCGTCGCTGACCCCGTCGATCGCGATCCGATCGCCCTGGGCGGTCACCGCCATCGCTCCCCGCATGGGCTGATGATCCACGAGGGCCTGCATGGCCGCGACTGCCGCGGCATCCTCGCCGTCTGTGGCCTCGGCGAACCCGGCGGCCATGATGCCGCTGAAGTCGAAGGCACTGAAGGCCAGCCAGTCGGCCGGCAGGGCATCGATCGCGGCCTCGAGCTGGTCGGTGGCGGCCAGGCCCGCCTCCGGGTCGGCGTGGGTGTCCAGCGCCGCGACGATCGAGGCCGCGTCCGGGGCGACCAGGATGGCGTCATCGGTGACGGCGTAGGCGCCCTCATCCCCGTGCGAGAAGACCGTCACGCCCAGGTGCTCCGACTCCACGAGCTGCGCACCCGCCTCGCCGGCCAGTCGATCGACGGTCGTGCGCGCGGCGGCGGCATCGGTGACGCCGATGACGGCGATCATGCCCGGCAGCGCCGGCATCGCCATCGGGTCGAGCGGCTCGGCCATCGCGTCGAGCGGGATATCCGTGACGGCGAAGGCGATGCTGCCGTCGAACCAGGGCTCGACGTCGGCGGCCCAGCTGAGTTCGACTTCGTCCTGGCCGGCCAGCTGCTCGTCGATGACCTCGCCAAGCTGGTCGTAGAGCGGTCGGTCGAGATCCAGCCCCGCGATCGTGGCGGAACCGACCCAGGAAGTCACGCAGCGCGGCGTCCTGGGCCGCACCGGGGTCAAGCCGGAGCTCGACGTACATCGGTGCGTCGGCGGACACGTAGGCCGCCGCAGCGCCGGCGCCACTGGCGCGGCCGTTCAGCAGGAAGGCGCCGGCGGCGGTGCCGATGCCGGCGGCGAGGACGGCCACCAGGCCGATGATGAGGATGCGCCACGCGCCCGGGCGGGCAGCGGGCCGGAGGTTCGCGGTCACGGTGGTTCTCCCTGGGTTCGCCCGGCGCTCGGAGGCCGGGTGCTGGTCACAGGGTACGCCCCGATCTGCCGAGGTGCAGGGGTTACCTTCGGGTCACAGGCGGCCACCCCCTCCGGCGCTCTCGCTGATGCGCTGGGCGAGGTAGACCGGGATCGTCGAGAACAGGATCAGGACGAACGCGACGACATTCACCACCGGGAGCTCGGTCGGCCGCTGGATCGCGGCGAAGATCCACATCGGGATGGTCTGGGTACCGGGGCCGGCGGTGAAGTTCGTCACGATGATCTCGTCGAAGGACAGGGCGAAGGCCAGCAGGCCGCCGGACAGGAGCGCGGTGCCCATGCCGGGCAGCGTCACGCGGCGGAACGTCGTCCAGGTGTCAGCGCCGAGGTCCGCCGATGCCTCCTCCGGCGTCCGCGGCAGACGCCGCAGCCGAGCGATGACGTTGTTGTAGGCGATGACCACGCAGAAGGTCGCGTGCCCAACGATGATCGTCGCGAGGCCGAAGTCGATGCCCGCGGTCTGGAACGTCGTGCGCAATGCGATGCCGGTGACCACGCCCGGCAGGGCGATCGGCAGCACGAACAGGAAGCTGATCGTGTCGCGCCCGAAGAAGGCGTAGCGCTGGACCGCCAGCGAGGCGAGCGTGCCGAGCACGAGCGCGATGCTCGTCGCCCCGATGCCCGCCAGCAGCGAGTTGACGAGCGCACGCCGAATCCCGGGGTTGGCCCACGCCTCCCCGAACCAGTCGAACGTGAAGCCCGTGGGCGGCCACGCCTGGAGGCGGCTGGGATTGAAGGCGTAGACGATGAGGATGATGAGCGGGATGTAGAGGAACGCCAGAACCGCCACCGTCGCCACGCGAAGCCCGATGCGGACCCATCGCGACTCAGCCATCGACGCGCTCCCTCACAACGACTCGAAGGCGCCCAGGCGCCGTGCGACGAGCAGGTAGCCGACCATGATCACGATCGGCAGGAAGGCGTAGGCCGCCGCAAGCGGCACGTTGCCCAGGCTCGAGTTGTCGTAGATCACGTTGCCGATGAACTTCGCATCCGACACCAGGTCGGGGGTGATGTAGTCCCCGAGCGTCAGCGAGAAGGTGAAGATCGACCCGGCCACCAGCGCCGGGAAGACGAGCGGCAGGATCACCCGACGGAACGTGGTGCCGGACTTCGCCCCCAGGTCGGCGGATGCCTCGAGCAGGGACGTCGGGATACGCTCGAGCCCCGCGTAGATGGGCAGGATCATGTAGGGCAGCCAGAGGTAGCTCAGCACGACCCACGAGTTGAGCAGCTGGTCGAGGCCGGGCGCATCGACCCCGAACGGGCTGAGGAGCCACTCCAGGAAGCCGTTGCCCTGGAGGATCGTGCGCCAGGCGTAGACCTTGACCAGGTAGGCGGCCCACAGTGGCATGAGGATGGCGATCAGCAGGAAGCCACGCATTCGCGGCGAGGCGACGCGGGCCATGTAGTACGCGATCGGGAAGGCGAGCAGCGCGTCGGTCAGCGTGACCGCGATCGCGATCCCGATCGTCCGAAGCGCGATCGTGGTGTAGACCGGGTTCGACACCAGGCTCTCGAAGGCGTCGAGGCTCCACACGAACGGCTCGACCTGCCCCGTGAAGGCATCCTTCTCCCAGAAGGCGCTGAGCAGCAGGATGAACAGCGATCCGAGATAGGCCACGATCATCCAGGCCATCGGCGCGCCGAGGAGCAGTCGGAGCTGAGTCCCGCGGCGCGCGTGGAGCCAGGTGGCCAGGCGTCGGGCGCGGCCCGGCCGCTCGGCGGCAGCCGTGGTGGTCGTCATGTCGCGGGAATCATGCTCCCCGGGGACGGATCCCCGGGGAGCGTCGTGCGCAGGTCCGGACTCACGCGGTATCAGGCGCCGCGCAGCGAGGTCCACGCCTCCACCCAGTCGTCCTGGGTCACGCAGGTGGTATCCGCGTCCTCGTCGGCGCAATCCTCCTGTGGCGTGCTCCAGTACCAGATCTGGTCGTAGTACGCCTCGTCGGTCGCGTGCGTCAGCTCGCAATGACCCGGCGAGAGCGTCTCGGCGTAGTCACAGGCGGCCTGGCTGGTCGGCGCCTCGCCGAACCAGACCGTCGCCTGGCCGTTCGCCTCGGCCGACATCATGTGGTCCATCCACATGAGCATGCAGTTCGGATGGTCCGCTTCCGCATGCATCATCCAGGTATCCGACCAGCCGGTCGATCCCCTCGGCGGGGAGGGTCGCCTCGATCGGCGCATCCTCGCCCTGGAGCAGGTTCACCTGGAACTGCCAGGTGGTCCCGACGACGACGTCACCGGCGCCGTACGAGCTGATCTGGTCGCTGAACGTGCCGCCAGTCAGAGCGGCTCGTTGGCGTTGAAGCTCCTCGAGCAGGTCGATGGCCGCGTCGAACTGCTCCTGGCTGAGCTGGTACGGATTCTCGATCCCGAGGTCGGGTCTGGGTCGTCCATCAGGTAGCAGCGCCGCATCGGCGATGAAGATCGAGGAGTCGTAGATGCTGATGTCTCCGGCGTACTCGGCGCCGTCCTCCCAGATCCGCCCCAGCTGGTCGGAGCCTCGGTGATCGCCTCGGTGTTCCACGCCAGCAGGTTCGGCCCGCGACCGTGCGGGACGCCATAGTTCACGCCGTCCACCGTGTTGTGCGGCAGATCCTTGAGGCCGTCGAAGACCTCGCTCGTAGTTCTCGAAGACATCGGTGTTGATCGGCGCGACAAGGTCGCTGGCGATCAGTCGCGTGGTGGCGTCACCTGACGCGGAGATGCCGTCGTACTCGCCCGACTGCATCAGCGACACGCCGTTGTTCGAGTCGGTCATGTTCGTGGTGTTGACCTCGCATCCGGTCTCCTCCTCGAACGGCGTGACCCAGTCGAAGCCGGGATCGACCTCGCCTCGCTCGGCGTAGCCGGCCCAGATGATCAGGTTCAGCTCTCCCTCGCCCTCACCGATCTCGTCGATCATGTCGCCGCCGGATCCAGTCGCCGGCACACGCGGCGAGCACGAGACCGAGAATGACGACGATGACCGGGACTCTCAAGTGCCTCATTGGCTGTTCTCTTCCTCCGTATCCCCCAGGGGTTACTCGCTCGTGGCGAGGCTCAGGACGTGGTGCCGCTTCCACACCAGCCGGACCGGCCGGTCCGCGCGGCAAGCGCCTCCATGGATGAGGTCTCGAGGTTCTGCTGCGTGACGACGAGCTCGCCTCCGCATCTCGAGCGCCACGATGTAGCGGGTGTCCGGGCCGATGTAGACGACATCGCGGATGCGTCCGAGTCGACGGCGACCTCGTCATGGCTCGGCCGGCGTGCCGGGCTCGGCGAGCGGATCTTCTCCGGTCGCACGGTGAAGACTCCGTCACGCCGATGACGGCCGTCGCCGCGTCGCCGGTCAGCAGGTTCGACGTGCCGACGAAGCCGGCCACGAAGGTGGTGGCCGGATGCTCGTACACCTCCGCCGGCGTCCCGACCTGCTCGATCCGTCCGAGGTTGAAGACGGCGAGGCGGTCGCTCATGGTGAGCGCCTCCTCCTGGTCGTGCGTCACGTAGATGAACGTGATGCCCGACCTGCGGCTGGATCGCCTTGAGCTCGATCTGCATCTCCTCGCGCAGCTTCAGGTCGAGCGCGCCGAGCGGCTCGTCGAGCAGCAGGACGCGCGGCCGGTTCGACCAGTGCCCGCGCCAGCGCGACGCGCTGGCGCTGGCCGCCGGAGCAGCTGGCCGGGTCGTCGCTCGTCGTAGCCGTCGAGGCGCACCATGCGCAGCGCATCGGTCACGCGCTCGCGCCGGTCGGCCGCCGGCACCTCGCCGGACCACGAGGCCGTACCCGACGTTGTCTCCCGACCGTCATGTGCGGGAAGAGCGCGTAGTCCTGGAAGACGGTGTTGACGTCACGGTCGAACGGCGGGACGCCCGTGACGTCGCGCCCGTGGAGGCAGGATCCGTGCCCTCGGTCGGCTCCTCGAAGCCGGCGATCATGCGCAGGGTCGTGGTCTTCCCTGATCCCGACGGTCCGAGCATGCGAGAAGAACTCGCCGTCGGCGATGTCGAGGTCGACCCCGTCGACGGCGGTCCACCTCACCGAATCGCTTGTGAACGATGCCTTCCAGGCGCACCGCGGGCATCGTCCACGCGCGCCGGGACCCGTCGAGGTCCGTCCGAACTCCGCTTCGACCGCCACGACCACCCCGGCAGCCGAGACGACTCCGCCGCGCCGGCACCGGTCGGCAGCAGGAAGCGGGTCGCTCTGATCGCGCACTGTGCCGTTTCGCCAGCTCGCCTGTCAAGCAGCCGGGCGCACGCATGGCGGCGCGGTCGGACCGATATCCCACCCGATCGGTGACGATCGGCCGCGAATCCGCGGAATCGGCACCCGCCGAGCGCTGCGGTAGGATCTCCCGGGCCAGCGCCACCCCGTTCCGAGGTTCGAATGCCGTCCACCGGAATCCCCGCTGGAATCCTCTCCGCGCTCTCCTTCGGCGCCGGCGATTTCGCCGGCGCCGTCGCCGCGCGCCGCGCCGGAGCGCTCGTCGTCGTGGCCGGTGCACAGGGCATCGGTCTGATCGCTCTGCTGATCGCGGCGGCCATCCTCCGACCGGCCGTCCCGCCGATCGACGGCGATCGCTCATCGGCCTGGTGGCCGGCGTCGCCGGTGCGGTCGGGCTGGCAGCCCTCTACCGCGGCATGTCGATCGGCAGCATGGGCCTGGTGACCGCGCTCAGCGGTGCGGGATCGCTCGCCATTCCCGTGGCGGTGGGAGCGGTCTTCGGCGCCGCCGCCTCGCCGGTCCAGCTCATCGGCGTCGGCTTCGCGGCCGCGGCCGCCATGGCGGCCAGTGGCGCATCCCGGGACGACCTCGGCCGGCAGGCGCTCCTGCTGGCCGGACTGGCCGCGGTCGCCTTCGGCGGCTGGTACGTCCTCATCGACCTGGCCGCGCGCGCCGGTGATCCGCTGTGGGCCCTGGTCTTCAGCCGAGCGGCGTCGGCCGGGCTGACCGCCGTCGCGGCCGCGCGACGCCTCGGACGCGGGGGGTTCCCGGTGCGGCTGGTCGTGGCGTCCGGGCTCTTCGACGTGGCCGGCAACGCCCTCTACGTGGTTGCCCGAGAAGCGCTGCCGGTGAGCCTCGCCGCGGCCCTCATCGGCGATGTACCCGGTCGTGACCATGCTGCTCGCCCGCTTCGTCATCGGCGAGCACCTCCCACGCCTCGGGCAGCTGGGCGTGGCCCTCGCCCTCCTCGGCGTCCTGTTGATCTCGATCGGCTGAGCCCGCGCGGTCGGCCGGTAAGCCGCTGGTAAGCGGCTGGTAAGGGCCGGTGAGGTCCGATGGACCTCGCGCCCGCGGCGCCCTCCGTGGCCGTCGGGGCGCCACAGGAGGTCCTCGCCATGATCGCCCGCGCTCTCCGCAATCCCCTGATCTGGTCCCCGCTCGCGGCCGTCGCCGCGCAGCTGCTGCTGGCCGCGGCCGTCGCCGCCGCCACCGGAGGTGGTGACTTCCCGCGGCGCTGAGGCGGGACCGGGACGGCGGGTAGAATGGCAGTCCGCCCGCACCCGCCGCACCGAGTTCGCCGACCACATGACCTGGGACCGAGTCACCATCGTCGAGCAGCAGCTCGATACCGAGCTCCTCGCCGCCTCGGCGGCCGAAGCGCGCTTGTCGCCGACGGCCCCGCTCACGCCGGATGGCTCGTTGACCGCTTCGACCGCGCTGGCGCTGTTCGAGGATCAGGTGACGTCACGCCAGATCGACGTCGCGGCGCGCGAGCTCAAGAAGACGAATCGCAGCTTCTACACCATCGGCTCCGCCGGCCACGAGAACAACGCGGTCGTCGGCGCACGCACTGAGGCCGACCGACCCGGCGTTCCTCCACTACCGATCCGGCGCGTTCGTGATGGCGCGCGCGCGCCAGCTGCCGGGCGCCACGCCCGGTGCTCGACACGCTGCTCGGGGTCGTCGCCTCGAGCGACGATCCCGATCGCCCAGGGCCGTCACAAGGTGTGGGGCAGCCGGGCGATGTGGATTCCGCCGCAGACGAGCACCATCGCGAGCCATCTGCCGAAGGCGATGGGGCTCGCCTTCAGCCTCGCGCGCGCGCGTCGCCTCGGTGTCGCCAGCGGCCTGCCGGACGACGCGGTCGTCGTCTGCTCCTTCGGTGACGCGAGCGCCAACCACGCCACCGCGCTCTCGGCGATCAACACCGCGCGCTACGCCGTCCGGCTCGGGCTGCCGATGCCACTGCTGCTCGTCTGCGAGGACAACGACACCGGCATCAGCGTCCCGACTCCCGAGGGCTGGATCGCCGAGACCTTCGCGGACCAGCCCCACCTTCGCTACATCCTGGCGGACGGCGAGCTCGACCAGGTCTGGGATGCCGTCGGGACCGCCGTCGACCATGTGCGGACCACGCGGCAGCCCGTGTTCCTCCATCTGCGCACGGTGCGGCTCTGGGGCCACGCCGGCAGCGACGCCGAACAGGGCTATCGCTCGATGGCCGAGATCGCCGCCGTCGAGGCACGCGATCCCCTTGTCGGCAACGCGCATCGCCTGGTCGAGACCGGCGCGGCCACCCCGGACGAGCTGCGCGAGCTGGTGCGCGAGACCCGTGCCCGCGTGCTCGCCGTGGCGGAAGAGGCGACGACCCGCCCGCGCCTGCAGACCACCGAGGAGGTCGTGGCGCCGCTTGCCCCTGACCACCCCGACCGGGTGCGTGTCCGCGCGACGACCCCGCTCGCCTCGCCCGAGGAGCGACGTGCCTCGTTCGGCGGCACCCTGCCCGAGGACGCGACGCTGCCGACCGCGCGGACCCTGGCCAGCTCGCTGAATGCGGCGCTGGCGGACGAGCTGCTCCGTCGCCCCGAGCTCCTCCTCTTCGGCGAGGACGTCGGACGCAAGGGGGGCGTGTACGGCGTGACCGGTGGACTGCAGAGGCGCTTCGGCCAGGCGCGCGTCTTCGACACGCTGCTGGACGAGACGAGCATCCTCGGGATCGCGCAGGGTGCGGCGCACGTCGGGTTGCTGCCGATCCCGGAGATCCAGTACCTCGCCTACCTCCACAACGCGCTCGACCAGCTGCGCGGCGAGGCCGCCTCGCTCCAGTTCTTCAGCTCCGGCCAGTTCCGCAATCCGATGGTGGTGCGCGTCGCGGGGCTCGCCTACCAGAAGGGCTTCGGCGGCCACTTCCACAACGACAACAGCGTCGGGGCGCTGCGCGACATCCCCGGGCTCATGCGTCGCCGCTCCGGCGCGCGGCGACGACGCCGCACGGATGCTGCGCGGCGCAGTGGCGATGGCCGCCGAGGACGGTCGGGTCGTCGTCTTCCTCGAGCCGATCGCGCTCTACCACGAGCGCGACCTCCACGAGGCGGGCGACAACGGCTGGCTGGCCGACTATCCGAGCCCGCCGTCCGTGCTCCTTCCCGGCGAGATCGGCGTCTACGGCGAGACCGACGCCGATGCCGATGTGCTGCTCGTGAGCTACGCGAACGGCCTGCGGCTCAGCCTCCAGGCCGCGCGCCGCCTCGCCGACGAGCACGACCTGCGGGTGCGCGTGCTCGATCTGCGCTGGCTCAGTCCGCTGCCGATCGAGGCGATCCGCGCCCACGCCGCCGAGATCGGCAGCGTCGTGGTCGTCGACGAGTGTCGGGCGACCGGTGGCGGCGTCGCCGACGCGATCGTCGCCGACCTCGCCGAGCACCGGGTGGGCCGGCGGTACACGTCGGTGCGAGCCGTCGACTCGTTCGTTCCGCTCGGCCCGGCGACGTCGGCGGTCCTCGTCGGAATCGACCAGATCGTGGCCGCCTCGGTGGCCGCCGTGGGGCGGCGGCGGAACGCCGCGGGGGCACGCGCATGACGCGGGCGGCGGTGGCCTTCCCCGGGCGCGGATCCTACGGTCCGGCCGCACTCGGCTCGCTGCCGGCGAACCATCCGTGGGTCGTCCTGGCCGACGAGCTGCGCGCCGAGGGCGGATTGCCCGCGCTTTCGGCGATCGATGCGGCCGAGCGGTTCGCGCCGGCGCTGCATCTGCGCGCCGCCAACGCTTGGCCGCTGACCTTCCTGGTCAGCCTGCTCGACGCCGAGCGCATCGCGGACGACCACGAGGTGGTGGTCGTGGTCGCCAGCTCGATCGGCTGGTACACCGCGCTCGCCGCCTCCGGCGCGCTCGACTTCGACGACGCGTTCCGACTCGTCCAGCAGATGGCCCTCGCCGCCGAGGAGCCGCTCGACCACGATGCCACCGCCGGCCGAGCTGGTCTACCCCCTCATCGACGACGCGTGGGAGCACGACGAGACCAGAGCGGGGCTCATCGACGCCGCCCTGGCGGACGCCGGCGAGGGCGCCGCCCGAGCACTCGAGCTCGGCTCCTTCAGCGTCATCGCCGGGACGGCCGGGGCGGTCGAGCGCGTCGGCGCGTCGCTGCCGCCGGTGACCGTCGGCGGTCGCTCCTACCCGCTGCGCCTGGCGTCGGCCGACGCGTGGCACACGCCGCTCCGCGCCCGGGCCGCAGCCGGCGCGGCCGCCCGTCTCGGCAAGCTCCGCTGGGAGCGGCCGAAGGTCACCATCGTCGACGGGCACGGCGTGCGCTTCGCGCCGCTCTCCACCGACCCGGCACACCTGGCCGCGCAGAGCCTGGTCGGCCTTGCCGAGGCGCCATATGACTTTGCCCGCGCCTTCCGCGTCGCGCTGCGCGAGTACGCCCCGGATGTCGTCCTGCTCCCCGGGCCGGGCGCCACGCTGGGCACCGCCTGCGCGCAGCTCATCGTCGCCGAGGGGTATCGCGGCATTCGCAGCCGCACCGAGCTCGAGGCGGTCCAGTCGGGCCCCGCGCCGCTGCTCCTCTCCATGCACCGATGATCGAGCGGAGCCTCCAGCTCCGCGGACCGCTCGATCTCCGCGAGACGCTGGGCCCGCTCGTCCACGGCCGCGCCGATCGGACCATCCGACTCGAGCCCGCCGGGGCCTGGCTGGCGTTCCGCATGCCCGACGGGGCGGCAACCCTCCAGGTCGACGCACCAGTCGCCCACCTCGTGCCAGCTCGAGCCTGGGGTCCCGGAGCCGAGCGCGGCACTCGAGGGACTGCCGGCACCTCGTCGGCGAGCCCGACGAACCCGATCGATTCGAGGCGCACGCACCCGGTCGTCCGCCGTCTCCAGCGCAGCCATCGCCGGACTGCGGCTCCCGCGCAGCGGCCGCGTCTTCCACGCCCTGGTGCCCGCGATCCTCGAGCAGAAGGTGACCGGTACCGAGGCCTTTCGCTCGTACGCCGCGCTGCTGCGCGCGCACGGTGAGCCGGCTCCCGGGCCCGGCGGGCTGCTGCTGCCGCCGGCGCCGGAGTCGCTCGCCGGCCTTCCCTATCACGCGTTTCACCCGCTCGGTGTCGAGCGTCGACGGGCCGACGTGATCCGGCGCGCCGCCGTCGCGGGCCGCGTGGCTCGAGGCCGCCCGCGACGCCGCCGAGGCCTCGGCGACGGATGACCTCGCTTCCGGGGATCGGCGCGTGGACGGCCGCCGAGGTGGTGCGGTCCGCGTTCGGCGACCCCGACGCGGTGAGCGTCGGCGACTACCACGTGCCGAACATGGTCGCCTGGGCGCTCGCCGGCGAGCCGAGGGCCGACTGACGACCGGATGCTGCAGCTGCTCGAGCCGTACCGCGGCCAGCGCGGACGCGTGCAGCGCTTCCTCGAGGTCGGACGCATCACGGCGCCGCGCTACGGGCCTCGAATGTCGCCGCGCAGCATCGCGACGATCTGACCGATGCGCGTCGCGCTGGCCACGGTCGGCACCGCCGGGGACGTGCGCACCCTTCGTCTCCTGGCCCGGCGCACTGGTCGCGCGCGGCCATGAGGTCACCGCGGTCACCTGGCCGGTCCACCGCGCCGGCGTTCGCCCTGCCCGGGCGTGCGCGTCGAGATCGGCCGGTCCGCACGCGGACTCGCACGCATCGCGGCCGTGGCGGCCGAGGCGGCCAGACGCGGGCCGATGGAACAGGTCGCCATGCTGCGCGACTTCCACCTGGCCGATGGCGAGGCCCACTACCGCCGCCTGCTGCGACTCCTGCGCCGGGCCACGATCTCGTCGTCCTGCATGGCATCCACGCGCTGGCGCAGGCGGCGGCGCTCGACCCGGGGCCCGGTGGGCGACCGCGGTCTTCGACCCGGTCCTGCTGCCGACCGCCTCGGCTCCCACCGCCCGGGATGCCGGGCCTCGGACCGCTGAACGGCGTCGCGTGGTGGTTCCTCGACCGCGCGCTGCCGCGCCACCGGGCGGCCGCTCGACGAGCTCCTCGAGCGTGCCGGACAGCACGCAGCGCGGGCTCGACCTCTTCCGGGCCCGATCGCCGCTGCTGCACCTCGTCGCGTGCTCGCCGTCGATCATCCGCGTCCCGCCCGACTGGCCGCCGAGCACGGTGGTCACCGGCGCCTGGCTCGACCGCTCGGCGCCCGCGCCGCTGCCCCCGAGATCGACGCGTTCCTGGCCGACGGCACGCCCCGATCGTCATCGCCTTCGGCTCGATGGCCGGCGCGCTCGGAGGTCGCCCTCGACGGGGCGCGTCCGCGGCCATGCTCGACGGCGGTCGGCGCGTCGTCGTCCAGGGCCACGTGGCGCAGTCAGTCGCGTCGCCGAACCTGGTGACGTATCGGCGCGGTCGACCATCGCGCGCTCTTCCCGCGCGGCGGCCTCGTCGTCCACCACGGCGGCGCCGGGACCACGCACGCCGCCTGTGCGGCGGGGGTACCGTCGATGGTGGTCCCTCATGTCGGCGATCAGCGCTACTGGGCCGATCGCCTGCATCGGCTCGGCGTCGCGCCCGCGGCGCAGCTGGCTAGGGACGTTCGGGCCGATCGGTTGGCCGATGCGACCCTCGCGGCGGCATCCGACCCGGTGATGCAGGAAGCGGCTCGCTCCCTCTCCCGACGCGTTGCCGCGGAGGATGGGGTGGCCGCGGCGGTCGCGGCCATCGAGCAGGCGATCTAGCGGGCGCCCCCGACAGGGGTCGGACCTGCACCCGCAGGCATCTCCGGGTGGTCCGCTCCTCGACGCGCGGCCTCCGTTCCGAACCAGACGTACGCAACGGCGAACATCACCCGCTGCAGCAGACCCGCCTGCTCCGGCCACTGCAGCATGCCGAGTGGAATCGCAATCGACGCCAGGACGGCGGTCGCGTCGAGCGCTCGCCGAGGCGTTGTGGAGGCAACCCGCATGAGCGATACAGCGACCACGCCCAGCGCGAAGCTGAACCCCATTGCCGTAGCCGCCAGGGAGTGGATGAGATCCTCGACCTCGTTGTACGCGGCGCCTTCCTCCGACGGGCGCGTGGAGAACACCGCTCTGTGATGAGCATGAGTACCCCGAATGCCGCCAGTGCAAGACAACCCCATCGCCGAAAGCGATCTGCGGCCGCCTGCGTGAGCGCCAGCACGCCGATGCCGAACAGGGCGAGCCCGAGGCGTGCGAGCCATGCTCCTCGACGCCCTGGGCCGCCGATTGGCTGGTCGTGTTCGCCACCCATGCATACGACCCGGGCATGAGCAGCGGTGCGACGAGCCAGGGCAACGGCAGACGCCGCAAGCACGCCCAGCACCACGACTGTGGACGCCTTCATGCGGCGGGTGTTCCGACGTTGCGCCGTTCCTCCGCCATGCCCTGGAAGAGTAGCCTGCCGGGAGGTCCGGTTCACCCATCGCGCGCAGCATCCCGGCACATATGGAGCTCACCTGTCGGGCGAGTCCGATGCCCTGATCCGATGCCGGCGCCTCTGTTGTGCGCACGGGACAATCCGGCCGCGGCGGCATCGGCGATGATCCTCACCATGACGCGCGAGGAAGGCACCGGGTCGGAGGTCGCGGATCGGTCGGACCTGGCCGGGCGCGCCGTGCGACTCGCCGAACTCGACTCGGCTGTCGAGCGGCTCCTGGCCACGGCGATACGTC
>CAVPGY010000010.1:0-10836 GCA_963704115.1 uncultured Chloroflexia bacterium | reverse complement strand
TCCTGGAGGGAGTATTCGTCGGGGCTGGCCGTGGATACCGACCTCCCCGGATACGGGTGAGCAGTGGTGCGGCGAGTGGAAGAAGCGCACGGTGCCAACTCGGCTGGATCGATACGCTGCCGGCGGCTGGCCGTCCATCTGACGATTCCGGCGGCCCTCGACTCCAGTGTACGATGGCAGCGTCGACAGAGAGGGGACTTGTGGAGCTGACCATCCAGATCGCGAACACGGGAGCGTTGGGGTACGGCTTCGTGCTAGTGGGCAAGGCGGGGATCGGCGAGCCGGTTGACGTCATGCCCGGCGTCACGGCAATGCGCGCTCACTCGACGGAGCCCCCAGAGGCCGATGGCGTACCCGTGGTGACCATCGTTCTGACGCTGGCGGCAGACGTTCCGGCCGAGCGTCTCGCCGAATGGCTGTATGGCAGGCTCTCCAGCTACCGTGGCCAACCCATCGCGCCGAAGGCAATCACGATCGAGCGGCGATCCGTCGAGTTCGGCAAGGGCGAGATGACGCGGGTGATCCAAGAGGCCATTGCCACGCAGTCGGGTGGTCGCGAGCCCGGCCCGCGGCGGGCGTGGGGCCCGCCAGGCTAGATACCTCTGGACGAGCACGCTGCAGCCCGAGGCCGATGGCGCTCCTCGCTGGCCCCGAGTCATGCCGTTCTCGTGCGCGAGGGTGCGCAGGCGCTGAGTCAACGTGCCTGTCGGCGCCATACCTGACCGGACACTCTGTGCTTGTGGGCGAACTCCCCGAAGCCGTGGCCGGTCGCCTTGGAGGGCGGCGGCGGGTCGACTCGTGCCCCGTGCGTGACGGGAGGGCCGAATAGTCACCGGCTAGCCCGACACCGGTCTCCCGCAGGCCACGTTCGAAGTAGCAGCCGCCATGGCAGGTGGAGGCCCGCCCCCTGGGTGGGCTTGATCCCCCGGCTCACCCTTCAGGCGTCCGCGGCCCAGCTCGTGCTGGCCAGGCGCCTCCTTCGCATGCCCTCTCGGTTGTATACAACCCGGTGAACGCTTCTCGGCACCCTGCCCTCAACTCCCCGTCTGTCGTGCCGACCCCTTCAAGTGTCACAGGTCCCGGCCGGGGCCTGATCTCAGGAATCGATCCCGACGTGAGTCGCGGCGGCGCGACCGTGGCATTGCCGTGCGCCGGCCAGCCCTCTCTCGTCTTGGGATCGAGAGGAGGCATCAGTGTTCAGGTTGAAGACATCCCCCGCGGTCATCACCGGCATCCTCGTCATCAGTCTGTTCGTCCCCATTTCCGCAGCCGCCGCGTCGGAGACCGCGTCGCCGCTGCGCCGTTCGAGCAGAGCGCGGCCAACCTCCACAAGAAGGTCAACAGGCTGGCGCGCGCGTCCGGCAAGGCGAAGGCTTCGTCCCGCCTGCGCCACAAGGTCCTCAAGACGAACGCCCTCGTGAAGCGCATGAACCGCAATCTCGTCCGGCTCAACGAGACCCTGCTGGCGGCGACGGTCGTCGACGACGCGTTCGTGGCCGAGGTGCTCGCCTGCAACGCCTCCGCGGCCCACCTGGACAAGCACGCGATCCGCCTCTCCCGACGCACGCTCAAGCAGAGCCGAGGCCGGCAGGTCAAAGCCCTCTCGCGGCTCCGCTCGGATCTCCTCACGGTCTCGGCCCGGCTGCGGAAGCCCAAGAAGCCGACGACGCCCACGCCGACACCGACTGCGACCCCGAGCCCAACCCCAACCGCGAGCGTGAAGCCGGCCCCCACCCCGAGCGCACCGGCCCCGAGCACGGGCAACCCCATCGCGGCCATCAACGGCGCGCGCAGCGGCCAGACGGTGGTCTGCCCGGCGGGCACGTTCACCGGCGACGTGCGCGTGCCCAGCGGCGTGACCGTGATCGGGCAGGGCATGGACGAGACGCGCCTCGTCGGCTCGCTCAGCTGGGGCTCGGACACCAGCGTCCGCGACCTCGCCGTGGGCGGGCCCGGCCGCGCGCACGCGCCCGCCAGCTACGCCACCGCCAACACCCTGTTCGAGCGCGTGCGCTTCTACGGCGGCGGCTCCGGCGGCGGCGTCATCGGCTGGAACAACCGCGCCGTCACCGGGCTCACCTTCCGCGGCTGCGAGTTCGCGCGCAACTTCGGCAGCTGGTCCGCGAACGGCGGCGCCGGCCTGCTCTGGTTCGCGGTCGACACCGGACAGGGCACCGTGATCCGCGACGTGAACATCCTCGACTGCCACTTCGGCGTCTCCAACGGCAGCGCCACCGGCTCGCCGACCTACGGCATCGTCTTCTGGCAGAGCGACGAGGCCGGCGAGGGCTACTGGGGCGACGTGCTCATCGAGGGCAACACCTTCGAGGTCACCGCCGAGTTCACGCTCGACTTCGACGGGCTGGAGACGCGCTCCTACCACAACGACGTGGTCATCCGCGACAACCTGATCAAGGGCTGCGGCCTGCCGCACGAGGGCGGCAACGCCGCCTGGCCGTACTCCATCTGCGTCGAGCCCTCGCGCTCCGGCACCGTGATCGAGGACAACGTCATCGGCAAGGGCCGGGTCAGCGGCGTCAAGCTGACCAAGGGCGCGAGCGACACCGTGGTGCGCAACAACACCTTCGACTACCGCACCAACAACGGCGTCACCCTCTACTACGCGGACTTCTTCCGCACCATCTCCATCTTCGCCGGCTGCAGCCGCAACACGGTGACCGGCAACACCGTGCTGCTGCCCTCCTCCCCGACCCCGGACGCGCGGGTCATCGCCAACGAGGGCGGCGCCAGCAACACCGTCAGCGGCAACTCGATCCTGCGGTAGGGGGGGCCAAGACCCCGGCCTGACGCGCCGCGTGTACGGCCACCTTCTCCCCGCCGGTAGGCCACGGCGGCGCAGAAGGTGGCCGAACTCGTGGCAGGCTCGACCGCGCGGGATTGGCCGGACCGCTGGCAAAGAGAAGCCGCGAACGGGCCCGATAGAGGGGAAAGTGCTGGTAGCGGCGGGAGGACTCGAACCTCCGACACGCGGATTATGATTCCGCTGCTCTGACGAGTGAGCTACGCCGCCATGGGGGATGCTGACGATCGATAGGCCGGCAGGCGCTCGTTCCGCGCCGGGAGGCGGTGGATCGGCCGCTGGGGTACTCCCCAAACGGCCGAAGAGGCATCGTCGGCCCGGAGCGCCGACCGCTCCGCTCGCCTAGATGAGCTGGACAAACTGTATAGGCAGAGCACGGCAGATTCATCTGTGGAGGAGCTGCCGCACCTATTTCGGGTAGAATGAGCATGTCATCACAAGCGACCGGTCGGGGGCCCCCTCCCGCCGCAGAGCGATCACGATGGCAGCGAGTCCGATGTGCCCGCCCGCTTCCCTGGCAGGGCGGCACAGGTCCATCGGCTGGGCTTGCTACTCCCCTGACCACCCGGGCCGCATCTCTTCCGGGTGTCTCAATCCGCGGCCGCCGAAGTCTTTCCAGCCTCCATCCGGGTCGAAGCGCCTGTGCTTTGGGTGACGATTCCACGGCTCCCTGGGGGGAGTGCCCAGCGGTTGGAGGGGTGGAATGAAATCCGTTGGCGGAGCCCATCCAGGTTCAATCATGGAGTCCCCCACCAGAGCCGGGCCCCGAGCTGAGCAGGCAGGTACCTCCATGGAAAGGAGGGGGTTCGTGGTTCGAATCCGCGACCGGGGTCCAGCCCCTCCCGCCCCACCAACCACGATTCCAGCGTCGAGCCGTCTCGGGGCCCGGGCGCGCCGACGTGCTCAGCGATCCGCGCGCCAGACGCCGCCTTCGCGGCGGCCCGGCTGCGGGTCCGGCGCCGGCGACTGGCCCTCGCCGAGCGTGGCGCCGCTGCACCTGCGGCGACGAAGAGCTTGAAGAGCTCGGCGGCGGTGGCAAGGAACGAGGCATTCCGCGGCGCGGCAACACGTCGAAGTCGGTAGGTCGCCGGACAGCCCGGCGATCGCCTCAGGCACGTGGAAGAAGGCCGTCGACTCGACCCAGGCGAAACGGAGAGCGGATGAAGCTGGCTGTTGCGCACGCTGGCTCCGTGCGGCGACGCCGCGTCGACCGCCGCGACGTTCCCGAGGCTGAGCTGCCGAAGTCGTAGGCCAGGGCGAGAACCTGCACGCTGGTCACCATGATGATGGGGTCGCAGGTCGCCCGCAGCCCCGCGCAATGTTGCTCCGGGCACGATGCGCCACGCAACGTTCGGACGCCGTGGCGGCATCAGCCGGTGGCCTTGTTGCGAGGCGCCGGTCCCCATCCGGCAGCGGCGAACGGGCGGGAAGGCCGACGGGCCTGGCCACGCCCCGAGGAGCGCGGCCCGTCAAGCCCCGCCAACGAGCCGCTGCATGGCGTCATCGGAGGCCTGCCCCTGGCATGGTCCGGTGAGGGCGCTGCTGGACCTGTTCACGGTCTCGAGGTCCGTGTAGCGGCTGCGATGGCGGCTCGACATCGCCGGCCTGGTGGCATCGCGGCAGAGGCACACCATGATCTTGGCGTCAGCAAGGGGCGCGCAGGACCCTGCCGGACTCCGCGCCACCGAGGCCGACCGATCGGCCCGGCGCGGACGCGAACAGAGCATGGGGCCTTGGGGCGCACGAGGAAGGTCTGGATCGGTCAGAGCGGGGTCAGAACGTGGGAGCAGATGCGCGGTGGCTACGAAGCCGATCCGCCGCGCCTCGTCCTGACCCTGGTCTCCCCGGGCCGGCTGGCGACGACGGTGCCGCCGCCTCCGCCCCGATCAACAAGGCACGCGCCTGCGGCGCCCCCTCAACAACCCGCTGCGCAACCAGTTAGCGGCGGGCCTGGAGCGCCGATGTCGAACCCGCTACGTCGGGCGACCTGGGGAGTGGAACTGGAAGTTCGTCCGAATAGCGCAGCTCGCCGCATCGTGGTGAGCTGAGCCCGTACCAGAGCCGATGGCGACGCCCACGCTCCTCCCACCAGCGTATGCGCGCCTGGCCAGCACCTCGAGCCCCGAGGCGCTGTAGGGCGCATGCAGGTGAGCAGCACGTCGTCGCCGATGTTGTAGGCCTGCTCAAGACGCTGGACTGCGCCGGCGGGGCGCCTCGTGCTGCGGTAGTTCCGCCTCGTGGACGTAGGAATTGAGCTCTGCCGTACCTCCACAGATCGAGCGTGGTGACGATTCCCGGCAAGAAGGCGAGGCGGCGGCCCTCACCACGCAGGAACTCCTGAAAACGGGAGCCATCGGGTTGCTCGCCGATGCGCTCAACACGCATCGGCGTGGACCAGGTCGCGCGCGACCATGAAGCAGCGCATGTCCAGGTGGTCTTGACCTTGATCGGCTCGATGTGGGGGTTACCGTGGCCGGCCATGGCGCGCTCACAGTCGCTCGGCGGGAACGAGCGCAGCACCGAGCGACTGTCGGCGTCCAGGCCAGCGATGGCGCTCTCCAGCGACCCGGGCTGGGAGGCGAGTGTGGCTCGATGCGTGCCAGGTAGTCGCCCTGACCATGCGATACGCCTGGTCCAGCGGGGATGCCTTCGAGGCGGCCGCCGTGATCGAAAACGAGGGCATGCAGGTGGCCGCGCAGGTATCGGCGGAGGACAGAGGTGGCGTCCTGTTCATGCGCATCGGCGGCGGCGACGGCGACCTTGAATCCTCCTGGAATGGTCAGCGGAGGCCGCGCAGCGTGGTTCGCAGCTCGGGGCAGGCCTTGGGCGATGAAGACGACGATGCCGCGCTGCTCATGCGCCGCCAAAACCGAGGACCAGGTCGAGCACCCGCTCGGCGGCCACGGCGGCCGGCGGCGCAGACCTCGCACTACGCCGGCGACCTGCCGTCCTTGACGCCTGGGGCAGTCGGTGTGACGACGACAGTGCGTCCGGCGCCGCGCAGCGGCCACGCCCTGAGGGGACGATCGATGCGACTCGTCTGCTCCGCCATGTGAAAAGCCGAGGAGCTCTGGGCCAGCATTTCCACGACAATGTCGCGGGCGCTGCGACTCGCCTGGAGGCAAGCGGACGCTGGACTCGCTGCTGGAGCGGAAGCGCCTCCTGTTCGACACGTCAGTCGAGACCGACCAGACCCTCGCGGATCGTGGATCGACGATGTCGTGACCTTGTGGAGGCCCAGCTCGTCCATGACGTCGTGCGCCAGGTCTTGATCGTCCTGCGGCTCAGGCAGAGCAACTGGGCGATGTCCTGGTCGGCGTCGCCCTCGGCGATCAGCTTCAGGACCTCGGCGACTCGCGCGGGCGCGGCTCCGAGGCATCTCGCCGCGAAAGAGGCCCCCACGCCCAAAGGAGTCCGCGCAGGAACACCGCCTCCAGGGCCTTGGGCTGGAACAGGCTGGCCGCCGGCGATGTACGGCGCGCACGGCGGCCAGCAGGTCGGGCAGCGTCGACTGGCTCGGAGGAACCACACCCCGCGCCGGCCTGGACCAAGGCGGAGAAGTCGTAGGGCTGCGGTCGTTGCGCGTGAGCACGAGCACCGAGCTCGGCACCACCCAGCAACCGCCCGGCCAGCCGATACCGTTCATGCGCGGCATGATCGTCGGTGATGATGACATCCTGGTGGCAGGGCGCCGATGAGCTGATGCCTTCGAGGCCGTTACCGGCTTCGGCGACGATGCGGACGTCGGGCCGCGCGTCGAGCAGGGACCGAACGCCCTGATGCTCGATGGCGTGGTCGTCGACGATCAACACGCCGGAGCTCGGTCGCGGCCTGTCGATAGGCCAGACACCCTCAGCAAACAGCGAGGTCCACCGATCCCCGTCTGGTACTTCATACCTCGGGATGCGACGGTGAGAGACCCGAAGACGAACAAAAGTGACAAGGACACAAGGGAGGCCAGATGAGGACACTCGGGCCAACAGCCGAGCCGAGCACACTCACACGACGGCGCGGCCGCGTCGCCGCCAAGCTGCTGGTCGTCGTTCTTCGTGCCGGGGCCGACGCAGACCGGCCGCGGCCTTCAACGTCGACCTGACCCGCGACGGCCGCACAGCTTCGCTGTTCGAGCCCCGGACCGCGCCACGCGGACATGGTGTTCTGGGACTCGCCCTTCTTCGCCCGAGCCTTCGATCTCAGCGAGCAGCGCGGACGACTCCAGCATCCGCGATATCCGTTCCATCCACCTGCTGGAGGTGGCGCGCCTGTACCAGCCTCGCCTTCACCGCGTGCGCCGGGGCCCGAGCCTCGGCTCCGTCATGTGAGATCCTTCCTCGCCTTCGACGGTCTTCGGCGCCTTGATCGAGAGCTTGGTGCTGTGGCAGCAGCCAGGGGGTCGGCGCCCGTCTTGGCGCCGCTACGCCGCGAAACGCCATGGCTGTCATCGCAAGCACGAGGACGCCGATCGTGACTACCTTCCTCATGCTCCTGTTCGTCGACCTGGCGAACTGCACGGCCCAGACGGCGGCCGGCGCGGCCACGGAGAATCGCTCGCGGCCCCCGCCTCTCCGGCGGAGTTCGCAGGAGTTCAGCGCACTGCGCCACGACGATCGGCGCGCGCGCCGCGCTTGTGTGAAGACCGCACAGGTTCGGAGCCGGCGGCCGTCGCCGGCAGCTACGGCGAACACGCAGCGCGGCGCCGCTCTCCGCGCGCACGCCCGCGTGCCCTGAAACGCCCAGGCTTCACCCGAGCCCACCCAGCTCAGCTGGCAGAGCACTTCACTGTACTGAAGGGGTCTGTGGTTCCATTCCGCGGGTGCCGCTCCAGCCTCCTTCCCCAGAGCCGCGGTCAGCCTGGCGAACCCCTGCTCACGGCCCGGGCGGATCGACACACTCTCAGGCAGCCGACCCGATCACCCCGAAGGAGGCCATCCATGGCGTACCACAGGACTTCGAGAAAGCCCTTCAGATCGGCCGGCCGCCCAACGTCACCGCGCTGTTCCCCAACTCGAAGGCGCTGCTCGTCAGCGGCAAGGTCGTCGACCGCGCCATGCGGGCCAAGGGCAAGGCCGTCACCATGGCCGCCAATGGGCGCAACATCTTCGTCATCCGCGGCGCGTTGCGGGCGGCTCAGCGGGCCAACGCCGCGCTCATCGTCGAGATCGCCAAGTCCGAGGGCGGCCAGAAGGCCTACTGCGCAGTGGACTACTGGGACATCGCCCGCATCGTCGACGCCCTCTGCAACGAGATGGGCATCACCGTCCCGGTGGCCGTCCACGCCGACCACTACGGCATCAAGAACGACGCCGACCTCGCCCAGGCAATGGTCGAGATCCCCACCATGTTCCAGGCCGGCATCACGTCAATCGCCATCGACGCGTCGCATCTGCCCAACGACCGGAACCTGCTGGCGAACCTCGCCGTCAACCCGCTGATCCCGGCGTGGGCGGGCCTCGAGACGGAGGTCGGCGAGATCAAGGGCTCAACCGGCCTCTCCACCCCGGATGAGGCGGCGTTCCTCATCAAGGGGCTCAACGCGCACGGCATCTTCGCCGACTGGATCGCCCTCAACAACGGCACCACGCACGGCATCGAGGAGTCGGACGCCGGCATCCAGGTGGGACTGACCGCCGAGATCCACGACGTCCTCGCGCCCTACGAGGTGAGCGGCGCCCAGCACGGCACCTCCGGCAACAGCTCGGACCGCCTCCGGCAGATCGCGAACAAGACCCACACCACCAAGGCGAACGTCGCCACCGCCCTGCAGATGATCTCCTGGGGGCTCGAGGTCAACGACTACGGCAACGCCCGGCTCGACGACAACGGCAACTTCATCAAGGTCGAGGGCGAGGGCGTCACCGAGGAGATGTGGGCCGAGATGGTCGCCTACGCCGACGAGAAGGGCTGGAAGAAGGGCGACTACAAGAAGCTCAACCTGCCGTTCGAGAACAAGCTGCTCGCTCAGCCGGAGGACGTCCGCGAGCGGATGGCGCAGCGAGTCGAGGACTTCACCTACGCGATGCTGACGGACGTGCTGAACGCGGCCGACACGGCGCCGCTCGCCGTCGAGGCGATCCTCGCGGCGGGGTCCTGCGATCTCGGGCCCAAGGCGGAGCGCATCGAAGACCCGGCGGAGTGGACCGAGGCGAAGATCGTCGAGCGGGCCGCGCATCTCGACACCGACAAGGGCGCCACCGGCGACTTCGATGATTGAGCTCCGGCCGCGGCGCACGCGGCACTGAGTCGAGCACCCGGAGAGATGAGATCGACGGGGCGGCGGCCGGCGTCAGCCACCGCGCGTCGTCGTCGTGCGGCGCGCCGCGTGGCTCGACGAGCGTACCGTAGGTCTCCGGGCGCCGGCACTCGCTGCCCCACACCTCCCGGCGGCGCCACTCGCGCAGCGCGCTGAGATCGAGGCGGACGACGACAGACGCTCCTCCGCCTCCCCGGCCTCGAAGACGCGCGTGTCGCGACTGCGACCCTCCGCGTCGAAGGCGATCGGGTCCACCACCGTGGAGTGGCCGTTCTCCTGCGGCGCGGCATAGTTCGCCATCGCCACGCCCACCATGTTCTCGTAGGCCCGCGCTCTGAACTGGCCAAGACGGTTCGCTTCCAACTCGCAGGCGTTGGGCGTGATGATGATCTCGGCCCCCTTCAGCATCAGAATCCGCGCGCTTTCCGGGAACTCGCGGTCGAAGCAGATCATCGCGCCGACCACGACCGGGCCTGCGCCCGTCTCCAGCCGGGCGACCGGGAACTCGGCTCCCGGCGCCAGCGCCTGCTCCGGCAGATCGAAGCTGCAGGTGTGCACTTTGGCGTAGGTGAGCGCCTCGCGCCCGCAGCAGTCGAACAGCGTGAGCGCGTTGCGGGGCCCCGCGGGCGAGCGCTCGAGGTAGGTGACGGCGATCGCCATGCCGAGCTCCGCCGCGAGGTCCGCATGCGCGGCGACCCACGGGTCGTCGCGGTCCAGAGCCTGCGCCCTCCACCGATCAAGATCGCCGTCCACGAACGCGTACCCGGTACTCCACAGCTCTAGGGAACAGGGCGATGTCGGCACCGGCCGAGGCGGCACGCCGGCAGGCGGCGAGACCGCGCTCGAGGCTCGCCTCGCGGTGGTATCCCGAGCCGGCCAGCTGCAGAAGCGCGACGCGAAGCTGGGCAGCACTCGCTCCGGAGCCGCCGTTCACTCCGCCGCCGCCTCTCCCTCGCTCTCCGCCGAGGCGAGCGACCGTCGTCTCGCCCGGCTGAAGGACGCGAACGTCCACCTCCGGGCGCGAGGTGCGCGGCGTAGCGGGCGAAGGCTGCGGCCACTCGCCCCACTTGGCGTTGACGGCCGGCGGCAGCCACGGCGGGTAGACGCGTGCCCCAGTGCACCGGCACGCACGCCGCCGGCCGCAGCAGCTCGCAGCGCCTTGGCCGCCGACAGTGGATTGCAGGTGGTCGTCCGGCAGCCGCGGTCCCCAGCCGCCGACCGGCAGCAGGGCGAGGTCGAGCGGCGCCAGCTCGCGCATGCCGTCGAAGAGGCCGGTGTCGCCGGCGTAGTAGGCGCGCAAGCCGCCCGACGACGACATAGCCCAGGGCGGACGAGTCGCACGGCCATCGGGTAGCGCGCCCCCGAATGGTCGGCCGGCACGGCCCTGACGCGGACGCGACCAGCGGCGCTCCCGTGCGCACCTGCCCGGCCGGCGCCGGCGCGGCCGACCTCCACCTCGTCGCCGACCTGCATCTCGATGGGCACGAAGCCGAGCCGCCGCACAAGCGGGCCGAGGCCGCGTGGCACCACGACCGGCGCGCGCCTGTCGATGAGGCGCAGCGACGGCACGTCGAGGTGGTCGAGGTGGGCGTGCGAGATGAGCACCGCGTCCAGGTCCCGTCGCACTTCGGGCCCGGGCAGCGCGGTGCGCCGGATGAGCACGCCGGTGCGCCGGCGCAGCAGTGGATCCGTGAGCAGCCGGACGCCGTCCATCTCGAGAAGCACCGTCGAGTGCCCCACGAACGTCACCGAGAGGGAGGACGTC
>CAVPGY010000009.1:0-27159 GCA_963704115.1 uncultured Chloroflexia bacterium | reverse complement strand
CGGTCAGGATCAGCATCGTGCGACAGCGCTCGGCCCACTCGTCCGTTCATGGCCAGCCAGCCCCCGATGTTGGCGAGGGCGTCCTTCTTGCCCGACATCGTCATCCCATCGGCGAGCGAGGCCATCTCGCGCACGATGTCGGGGATGGTGGCCTCGGCGTAGCCGTCCTCGCGCTGCTTGATGAACCAGGCGTTCTCGGCGAAGCGGCAGGCGTCGAGGAAGAGTGGGAGTCCGTATCGGTCGCACACCGCCGGACGGCGCGGAGGTTGGCGAGGCTGACCGGCTGGCCACCGCCCGAGTTGTTCGTGATCGTCACGAAGACGGCGGGCACGCGATCGGGGCCGTGCTCGCGGATGGCGGCATCGAGCGCCTCGGTGTCCATGTTGCCCTTGAACGGGTGGATCGCCGACGGCGAGCGGCCCTCGGGGATCACGCAGTCGAGCGCCACGGCGCCGGTGAACTCGACGTTGGCCCGGGTCGTGTCGAAGTGGGTGTTCGATGGGATCACCTTGCCGGGCCCACCGATGACGCTGAACAGGATCTTCTCGGCCGCGCGTCCCTGGTGGGTCGGGATGACGTGTCGGAAGGGCCACAGCTCGGTGACAGCGTCCAGGAACCGGAACCAAGACGGTGAGCCGGCGTACGACTCGTCGCCCCGCTGGATCCCCGCCCACTGCTCGGCGCTCATGGCACCGGTCCCGGAGTCGGTCAGCAGGTCGATGAGCACGTCGGCGGCATGGACGTTGAACAGGTTGTACCCGGCCGCGCGCAGCTTGCCGTCGCGCTCCTCGACCGAGGTCATCCGGACCGGCTCGACGCTCTTGATCCGGAACGGCTCGATGATCGTGGTCCAGCGGTCCATGGGCGCATGGTAGCGGGCTGCGGCGCCGAAGAGGTCGGTCCGGGGTGGAGCGGAGGGCAGGGTGGGGGTCGCGCATCAGGCCCGCGGCGTGCATCATGCGCCGGATGGTGGGGCGCTTCCTTGCAGTCTGTGGCTGGCTGGCCTGGCAGGTCGGCCGGCGTGCCCGTGCGCTGCCGCGCGCGGGCGGCGGCGCGGTGCGCACCACCGCGAGGGCCGTGGGCGTCGCGCTCCTCGTGCTCGCCGTCGTCCCGTTCATCGTGCCGCTCTTCGACGCCCAGCCCCAGGACGTCACGGTCCAGCAGATCTTGAACGGGGCGGTGACCGATGCGTCCGGCTGGGTGAGGCTGCGCGGGAACGTGGTTGCGCTCGACGGGTCACCGACCGGTGAGGAAGGGAGCTTCGGGATCCTCGCCGACGCGGTGAACCCGCTGCGCTCGATCGTCGTGCAGGGTGACCTGCCATCCGTGATCGGGTCACCGGGCAACGTCACCGGCCATCTCGCCGAGGCCGTCGTCACCATCGACCCGGAGACGCTGCCGATCCCGGCCACGGTCGCGGGCACGCCACCCCAGATCGTCAGCGACCGGATCGTGAACCTCGATGCGGCGCCCAAGCCGGTGCGGCCATTCCTGTGGTTCCTCTCCCTCTTGCCCCTGCTCCTCGGCGGCATGCTGATCGTGGGTGCCCGCATCGGCTACCCGATTTTCCGCCAGACGTTCGAGATCGACGTCCTGGCCGGGCCGCTCGGCCCGGGCGAGCGCGTCCCCGCGGCGTTCGGCGGCCGCGTCGGCACCAACGAGCGTGACCTTGCGGACCCGGGCGCTGCGCTCCTCCTCGTCCGCCGCGGGCCGAAGGGCAACGTCCTCACGGCGCAGCCGCTGGCTGACGACGGTGGCCCCGCCCCGGCCCCGGTCACCATCGGCGGTGGCTGGACGAGCGGGCAGATCGGGTACGTCTACACCGTGACCGAGAGCGTGCCGGCGCTGACGATCCGCTCGGACGAGGTCGACGCCACGTTCCTCTTCGCCAAGACCTCCGAGCGCGACCGGGTGGCGGCGCTGATCGCCATCGACCGATGAGCCAAGCCGCCGACTGATCCTCCGGGCGCCGCGGGCCGTACCAGCGACATGATCACCCGTCCGCAACGGCTCGCCCCGGGCCCGGGCCAGGAGTCCGTGTGGGACTACCCGCGAGAACCCCGGCCATCCCAGCCCACGACCCGGCACGTCCGAATCCGCTTCGGCGACGGGATTGTGGCCGACACCACCCGCGCCCTGCGCGTGCCCGAGACGGCCGGCGCGCCGGCTGGTACGTGCCGAGCGAGGACGTGCGCGTCGACCTCCTGCGTCCATCCGACGGCCGCGGGACGGTGTGCGAATGGAAGGGATCGGCCACCTGCTTCGACCTGGTGGTCGGCGACCGCGTCTCGCGCCGCGCGGCCTGGACGTACGAGCAGCCGCTCCCCGGCTACGAGGCCCTGGCCGGCAGGATCGCGTTCTATGCGGGACGCGTCGACGCGGCGACGGTCGACGGGGAGACCGTGCGACCGCAGCCCGGCGGCTTCTATGGCGGCTGGGTGACCGACGACGTCGTCGGGCCGTTCAAGGGCGAGCCCGGCACCGAGGGCTGGTAGCCACCCACCACACGGGCTCCGAGCCCGATGACGATCGCCACCACGTAGCCGACGAGCAGCAGGCCGCCCACGATCAGGTTGAGGTTCACGTTGCTTCCCATCACCGCCATGAGGGTGTACGGGCTGTTGTAGTGCGCCTTGAGCCCCTGGTGCACGCGCAGCGCGGTCGGCACGGCGGCGAGCGCCAGCAGCGCAGGCCACGGGAAGAGCCCGCCGACGACGCCCGCGACGATGATCGCGAAGGCGGCGATCGCGGCGACCAGGTAGCCGGTCCGAACGGTGTCGGGGGCCAGCCGCACGGGCAGCGTCCGCTTGCCCGCCTCCGCGTCGGAGCGACGGTCCGGAATCTCGTTCACGTATAGGATCAGCGCGATCAGGATGCCCGGGACGAGCGAGAGGGCGAACGGCTCCCAGGCCAGCTCACCGGTCTGCACCACGTACGCGCCGAGCAGCATGATCGGGCCGAAGCCGAGCGCAACCGCGATCTCCCCCATCCCGCGGTAGACGAGCTTGAGCGGCGGTGCGGTGTACGCGACGCCGACGATCACGCCGGCGATGCCGATCCCCAGCAGCGTCAGTGATTGCGTGATCGCCACCAGCAGCAGGCCGAGGGCGGCGGCGGCCGCGAAGAGGCCGATCGCCAGCCACGAAAGCCCGCGGATCGACACGAGGTCGTAGACCGCCACGCGCGAGCCGCCCGAGAATTGTGTCGGGGTGGTGTTGGCGTCATCGGCGCCGGAAAGCGTGTCGAAGATGTCGTTGGTGACGTTGATGGCGAGATGGGCGAACGAGCCGCCGATGAGGGTAAGCAACGCCGTCCACCAGGTGAACGAGCCGTGGCTCGCGGCCACGGCGATACCGAGCACGACCGGCACCGCGGTCGCCGACAGGAACGGCAGGCGCGTGGTGCGGAGGGCCAGCCAGAACAAGCTGAGTCGGGGACGAATCGTTCGTCCCTTCTCCGCCGAGAGGGCGGCAAGGTAGCGGCGCGACTGCGGGACCGAGCGCTCGGAGTACTCGAAGAAGGGCACCTCGGTCTCGTCCCAGCCCCACGCGCGCGCCGGGGTGAACGTTGCCCCGTCGGATCGTCCCCACAGCTGGAGGTAGCGCCGCTCGTCGTAGCCGATCCCCGGCTGCGGACGGATGTGGCTGCCGGTGATGCTGATCTCGCGGTCGGTCGGGATCGGCATGCCGGTCGGCGCCGCGAGCCGGACCGTTCCGGCCGCCGGATCGGACTCGAAGGAGGTCGCGACGCTGGTCGGGTAGCCGGCGTCGTCGATCCAGCTCACCACCACGAACGGGTAGGCGGCGAGCCGCTCGAGGTCGGTCGCGGAGGGCGCGTGTGCCGGGATGGATCCGGAACGCATCGGTGCCGTTGCGGTCGCGGTCATGCGGCCACCTCGCCCGGAGCGGCGAATGCCTCGGGGGCGCGATCGGTCCGTCCATCCCTCCAGTACAGGCAGCGCTCCGGGGTGATCTCGATCACCGCCCGCTCGAAGAAGAGCGGCAACGCGACGCGTGCCTTCAGGAAGTCGTTGATCGAGGGCTCCTTCGCCTGCCAGAGCTGCAGGATGAGCCGCTCCCAGTCGCTGTGCGGGTCGTCGTCGATGACGCGCGCGGTGCCCTGGATCGTGGCGCGGTCGGGGTTGCCCTTCATCGCCACCGGGTCGGTGAGCGCCAACGAGACGCGGCCATCGGCCTTGATGTGCTCGAGCTTCTTGCTGAACAGCGTGGACGAGTGCAGGTAGACATGCGTGCCGTCGTAGAGCGGAATGAGCGGGTGCGTGACCGGTCGCCCGTTGCGGCCGATGACGGTGAGCTCGCCGACCAGCGCGACCTCGAGGAGGCGCTCGACCGGCTCAGGCAGCCATCCCATGGGAGGCATCTCCAGTGCGAAATAACGTGGTACTTGATCCTAGCACATTACGGCGGGACCCCTGGCGGCGGATCAGCGGGCATGCCGGCTGCATGATCAAGCGCCATGACGATTCAGCAACCACCCAACGACGAGATCCCCGCTGCGCCGTCCGATGACGAGCATGACGATCGCGACGACGCGACCGCCGAGCCCGAGCAGCGCGCGCCGGGGCCGGACGACCTGCCGGTCGGGGCCCCGCGCGACGAGCCCGATCCCGGGGGCTGACCTCGCCTGCGCCGGCCTACCGACACGCCATCGGCGGGCCATCCGCGAGAATTGCGGACGATGCCAAAGCAGTCGAACGACGGAACAACGCCCGACGCCAGGGCCGCGTGGGAGTTCGCAGCTGGCGACGAGATCGTCCCGGGGCGCACGGTGCAGACGCTCCTGGGCGGCGGCGAACGCTACGAGGCGTACGCCGTCTGGAACCATCGGCTGATGACCGCCACGGTCATCAAGATGCTGCGGCCGAGCCTGGTCGAGGACGAGCGCGCCCGACGATCGATGGTCCGGGAAGGCGGGCTGCTGGATCGACTGCAGCATCCCGGCCTCACCCGGCTGCTCGATCTCGACGCGTCCGGCGTGCGGCCGTTCATCGAGATCGAGCACGTCGCGGGGCCCCGCCTCTCGACCCTCGTTCGCCGGCACGGTCCACTCGATCCGGAGCACGCGGTGCGGCTCGGCCGCCAGCTCGCCTCCACGCTCCACTTCCTCCACACCGAGGGAATCCTCCATCTCGATGTGAAACCGTCGAACATCATCATGGCGCCGACCCCGCGCCTCATCGACCTGTCGGTGGCGCGCCGCATCGAGCGCGCGCACCGCATCAGGGGCCACGTTGGCACCGATGCCCACATGTCCCCGGAGCAGGCCGATCCGGAACAGTGGTCGACCATCGGGCCCGGGGCCGACACGTGGGGCATGGCGTCCACCCTCTACCACGCCGTCGCCGGGCGCGCCCCCCACTCCCGAGGGCACCGCGATGCGGGCGGCGCCGAGCGGTTCCCGCAGCTCGTCGAATCGCCGGCGCCGCTGGACCCACGCCGCCATCCTCCGGGGCTGGTGGAGGTGATCAGTGCCGGCCTCCAGAGGTCACCCGACGAACGGCCGACGGCCGCCGAGGTGTGCGATCGGCTGGACGAGGTGGCGGCGCAGCCGACGCTTGGCACGAATCGGCTTCGATGAGCGCCCCACCACGCCCGCCTGGTCCGCTGTGTGCTGAGCACGTCACCATGCACACTCAGCAGCGGACCAAGCGCTGGAACACTGACGCGGGCCAGGACGTCGTACTCACTGACGAATCGGCAGCCTCGATCGCAGCCTCGGAGGCAGGTGGGTGACATGACAGGATCGGAGAAGCGGAGGTCACAGGCAGCGCTCACCCTCGCGATCGCCTTCGTGGTCGCCGCGTGTGCGGCCGAGGGCGCTCCGGAAGCGTCGGATGGCGGGTCCTCGTCGCGGCCGGCACCGACACGGGCAGCCGACGTCGTGCCATCGGAGAGTGCGCACGACGTGACCGGTGAAGTACCGAGCGGCCTGCTCGATGAGATCCGTGCAGAAGCCGCCGAGCGCCTCGGAGTGCCGGTCGAGGATATCGCCGTCAGGCGTGCCGAGGCGGTGGTCTGGAATGACGGCTCGCTCGGATGCCCGGTTCCTGGCGAGATGTACACGCAGGCGCTCGAGCCCGGGTACCACGTGATCATCGAAGCGGGAGACGAGCAACTCGACTATCGCGCCACGGAGCGTGGGTTCGTCAAGCTCTGCGAAGCGGAAGGCCCGCCGTTCGGCGGTTGACCCGCCGCAGGAGGCGCCGAAGAGAGCCGGGCCCCCGGAGGGTCCCGGCTCTCTTCCACGGACTGGCCGCCCGGTGTCAGGGCTTGACGGTGATCAGCTTCACCTCGTTCGTCGCCGGCGCACCGCCCCGCACGTCACCTCGAGCGGCATCGAGCACGAGCATGACCCCGGTTTCACTCGGGTTGGTGCCCGCCGGACCGAAGTCGTGGACCGTCATGGTCGTCGAGCTGTTCGACGCGATGTCCCCGCTTCCATACCCGTCCGTCCCGAAGACCGGGAAGTAGCGCTCACCGAGCGGAGCGAACTCGATGCCTTCCACGACATCGGTGACGTTGCCGCTGAAGTAGACGTCGTACGCAAAGGCGTCTGCCGTGATCGGCGTTCCGAAGTCACTGGCGTTCATCCCGATCTGCTCGCCACAAAGCAGCAGGACCGTGTTGCCGCCATTGGTGCCGTGATCCGTGAAGAAGTACGCGGATGCGGCGCCGGTGGCGAAGTCGAAGACCCACGTCAGGTTCCGACCATCGGCCAGGGTGGACCCGGCGGCATCGAGGTTGTACACCTCGTAGTCGTACGAGCCATCCCCGTCAACATCGAGATCGACGAAGAACAGGTTCGGCGCGTTCGCGTGCGTCTGGCGTTCCCACGTATTGATCGCGATCGCCAGGATGAACGATGGATCGTCCGAGCAGAATCCGGCTCCAACCGGATAGGTCTGCACGCCGACCGCCCGGATGTCGGTGATCGGCGATTGCTCACCGATCCCACCCTCGGGCAGGTTCGGGCTGGTAGCCAGCAGCGAGTAGCCGTCGATGTGGGCCGGGCCGACTCCGGTGTTCTTCAGCTTTGAGGTGCCGAACCGCACCCCGAACTCACCGGTCTTCTTGCCGATCTTCACGCTGTCGGACCCCTTCACGTCCCCGCTGAGTCGCGGGAGGACATGCCAGGCCACATGCATCGGATCGGCATCGTCCGCCGTGGTCGCGGCGTTGTCGAACGTGATGTAGCCGTCGTACTCCATGAGCGTGAGCAGATCCGGGTTCGCGCCCTGCGAGCCGGAGTCCAGCATCCATGGACGCAGCTTCGATCCATCGATCCGCAGCTTGACCTGGACCTTGCGGGTCCCATTCGCGGGAACCGTGATCCGGTGTGGAACCTGGACCGACACTGCGCCGGTCGCAAGGTCATCGTCGAACCGGAAGCCGGCCGTGAGGTCGTAGGTCACCCTCGAGTTGGAATAGTTGCGAACGACGACCGTTCGACTCAGGTTCGTAACCTTCTTCGTCACATCGTGGAAGCCGAATGACACGACCCCGGTCAGATGGGCGTCGTCCCATGCGGCCGCCGGTGAGCCCAGAGCCCGATCGACGCGGAGCTCACCGCCCCCGATGCGGCTGATCGGGGCAAGGTACCCGCCGAAGAACTCGTGCTCGTTCATGATTTCGGTCTCGCCGGTGTTCACGAGGACCGACTTGATCTCGGCCGGAGCGCGCCCCGGATGGGCCTGTATCAGGAGCGCAGCCGCGCCGGACACCATGGGCGCCGCACCCGACGTACCCCCGAACGGCCCTTCATCGGTGCCGGTGCCCGCGATCGCCGAGATGGAGGCGCCCGGTGCGCCGATCTCCGGCTTGACGCGGTTGTCTCCCATGGTGGGGCCACGCGAGGAAGAGCCGACCATGTGGCCGATCAGCGGCAGCCCGCTGGCCGGGTCGAATCGGATGGTCACACCGCCGGACAGGTTCGCCTTCAGCATGTTCGAGTTCGCCTGGCTGATCATGAAGCCGGGGATGGCCTCGCACAGGTCGCTCGGACACGCGCCAAGGCCTCCACCGAACGGCTCGCCCGGAGCGACGAGGCCGATGATGCCGACGATGCCGCCGCCGCCCGCCACGTTGGCGATCTTGAGGCTGAAATCGCAGGCGCCCCGGTCGACGAGGACGATCAAGCCAGCAAGGGACCCTGTCGGGAACGCGGCGCATCCATTGAGGTTCCCCCCGGCTCCGTCCCCGTATTGCAGCGAGCCGGTGACCGCGCCCGACGCTTCGAGCGGGCGGGACCACGGCTGGAAGACAGCCCCATAGCTGCCGGCGATTCCCGATGGCGCGATGACCTCCATCAGCGGCTGCGTGTCCGACGGGACGTGCGTCTGGGCCACGGACAGCGCGCTCGGTGCGGCTGCCGGGGAGCCGGTGACGTATGGCTTGTCACTGCTGTTGCCCGCCGACGCGACGGTGAGGATACCGATCGCGCTGGCATTCTCCACGGCCTGGGACAGGTCGTCGTCGTACACCTGGCCATAGGGCGAACCGAGGCTCATGTTGATGATGTCGACGTGGTCGCTCGTGTCGCCATCGCCGTTCGGGTCGGCCGCGAACTCCATGCCGTTCAGCAGCGCCAGCCCGCTGCAGGAGGTCGAGACGGACGAGCAGACCTTGACGGCATAGAGCGACACATCGGGCGCCACTCCACCGACCCCGCCGATGATGTGGGCGACATGCGTGCCATGCCCCCCGCCCGGGCCGTCGTCGAGCGGGTCGGGATCGGGAGCTTCGGGTGGACCGCCGGAGCCTATCCACGCGCTCCCCACGAAATCGTACCCGCCGACCACTTTCGCCGTTGGGAAGCTCCCTGGCTCGATGATCGCCGGATCATTGGCCGCAAACTCGGCCGGGTCACCCGAGCCACCCAGGGCGGCGTGGAGGTAGTCGATCCCCGAGTCGAGGACCGCGACGCGCACGCCGGCGCCGCTGAATCCGGCAGCCTGAACCGCTGCCGCGCCGACGTAGTCGACCGTCTCACCCAGGTCGAGCTCGTAGTCGATGACCGGATTGATCGAGATGACCGCGGGGTCGGCTCCGAGCTGCTCGAGGACGCTGGCATCCACGGTCATGGCGACCGCGTTGAGGGACACCTGCAGGTCCGCAACGACGGCAGCCCGGCGATCGAGCCCACGGGCCCGCGCCACCAGATCTCGCTGTTGCGCCTTCACGTTGGCAGCCTGGGCCTGCTGCGCCCCGGCACTCTGTCCGGCGGCCGCAACGTCGGCGACCGGTGCCGCCGAGAGCTCCACCACCACGCGCTGCGGACCGCTTGCGGTCCGGAGGGTGGGGTCGAGCGCGGAAGCCGGGCGATCCGGACTTGCGTCCACCGCCGGGTTGCTCAGGCGCAGATCATCGAACGAGCGATCCGAGGTGAGATCGCGCGTGGTCTCGGGATCACGTGCGAGTGCCCCCGCGGGCATGAGCAGACTCAATGCGGCGAGGATCACCAGGAGACGTCGTACCACCAGTACCTCCTCAGAATGGGCCAACCAGCGAGGCGGGCGTTGGGTTGGGTCATGGGCGGACCCCGAGGACTGTCGATACGGGCGAACCCCAGGCCGCCCGCGGGCACGGGCAAATCCTACTTTCCTCGCACAAGCCAGGCAACGGCTTTTCGTGGGCCGGCGCCCGACACATCAGCCCAACAAGCGTGTCGCCAGCCGAGCGGCGACCACGGCCCCGAGCCCATGCGGGTCGAGACGGGGAACGTACTCGGAGATGATCGCGCCGGCGAGTCGCCGGCCGATCCCCGCGGCGAGGTCCATGCCTTCACGCGCATCGAGGCCGCCGGGGGCGAGTCCCGAGACCGCCGGAAACACGGAAGGATCCAGGCCGTCGCAGTCGAAGCTCAGGAAGATCGCCGCGTCGGAGGGGATCTGGTCCAGCAGCCACGGGACCCCGCGCTCTCGCAGCTCGCGAGCGGTGACGAGGAGGTTGCCCGCGGCGCGGGAGTCCTCGACGTCGGTAGGGCGCGCGCTCCCGACGCCTCGAAGGCCAACGTGCAGGACGCGCTCGACATGGGGCATCTCGGACGCGCGGCGCATTGGCGATGAGTAGCCCTCCCGGACGCCGTCGACCTCGTCGCGAAAGTCGAGGTGAGCGTCGATCTGGAGCACGGTGATCGGTCCGCGGCCGTCATACGCGCGCAGGATGGGAATCGGTACCGAGTCGTCGCCCCCGATGCAGATCGGGATGGCGCCTGCCCCGAGGATGGCTCGCACCGCATCGGTCGTTCGCGCGGAGTTCCCCGCGCCGTCCGCGGGGTCGCCCGGCACGTCGCCGACATCGACGGACGGCCGCAGCTCCATCGGTCCCGCGAGGTCGAAGTCCCAGTGGCCGACGAAGCGCGCCAGCCGGCGGGATGCCCGCCTGACGGCGGCCGGTGCGTCCGCACACCCGGCGGCGCTGCCGATATCCGGATAGGGCCAGCCGTGGGGCACGCCGAGGATTGCGACCTCGGCGTCGATGCGGTCGAGATCGGTCTCGATCGGCAGGTCCAGGAAGGCAAGATCGGGGGGTGTGGTGTGCATCGCGGCGGAGCGTAGCAGGCGGCCTCAGCCGCTTCGGGCGCAGTCCCGGCAGCGGCCCACCAGCGTCACGTGCCCGATGTCGATCTCGAATCCGTCCGCCGCACGGAGCACCTCCCCGACCGCTGCCGACGGCCCGCGCCCGATCTCCCAGGTCGTCCCGCAGTGGGTGCAGTGCAGGTGGCCGTGCTCTCCGCCCGGGAGGACATGGAACTCCTCGCGCCCGTCGGCGCCGTGCCCATGCCGGACGAGCCCGAGCTCCTCGAGCACGTCGAGGGTGCGGTACACCGTGGAGGGAATCGTCCTGGCGTCGCGCGCGCGGCACCGCTCCACCAGGTCGCCGGCGGTGATGTGGCCATCGGCCTCGGCGAGGACCTCGATGACGGTCCGTCGCTGCGGCGTCCAGCGCAGACCGCGTCCGCGCAGCCGCTCGGCGACGCCGTCCCACGGCACGGGCAGTGATCGGGTGGCGGTCATCGACCGTAGTGTGGATGACCCACGACACTATTGCAATGCGTTGCAATAGCGGCCACCCTCGGCTAGGATCGGCAACGAGATGACCCTGCCTTCCATCCACCTGCTCCATGCCCCCGATGGGTTCGTCAGCGTCCCAATCGCGATCGCGATGTGGGTCGCCACGATCGCCGTGATCGCCTACGCGGTGCGGCGCACGAACCGCCACCTCGACGACCGCGCCGTGCCCCTGCTCGGCGTCATGGCGGCCTTCATCTTCGCGGCCCAGATGTTCAACTTCCCGGTGGTCGGCGGCACGAGCGGCCACCTCCTCGGCGGCGTCCTGGCCGCCGTGATGCTGGGACCGTGGGCCGGGACGCTGGTGATGGCGGCGGTCGTCGCCGTCCAGGCGCTGCTGTTCCAGGACGGCGGACTGGTCATCATGGGGGCCAACATCTTCAACATGGGCATCGTCGGCACGCTCGGCGGCTACACGCTCTATCGCGGGATCGCCCGCCTGCTGGGTGGCGAGGAGCGCGGCCGGCTGCCCGCCGCCGGCATTGCGGCCTGGGCGTCGGTCGTGGCGGCGTCGGTGGCCATGGCGCTTCAGCTCGGCGCCTCGGACGTCGTCCCGCTCGAGCTGGCGCTGCCGGCGATGGTCGGCGTCCATGCGCTGATCGGCATCGGCGAGGCGCTGATCACCGTCGCCGCGCTCGCCTTCATCGGGGCCACGCGCGCCGACCTGTTCCGTCTCAAGGACGCTCCCGCATGACCTCCGACGATCGGCCGGGCCGTCGTGCCTGGTGGGTGGCCGGTGGGCTGGCCATCGCCATCGTCGTCGTGGTGGTGGCCGCGTTCCTGGCCTCCGGCGACCCGGACGGCCTCGAGCGCGTGGCCGAGGACATCGGCTTCATCGGCGCCGGAGAGGACAGCCCGTTCGGCATCATCGCCGACTACGTCTTCCCCGGCGTCGACGGACCGATGGCCACGATCCTCGCCGGACTGCTCGGGATCGTGGTGGTCTTCGCGCTGGTCTGGCTGGCCGGCAAGGCGCTCGCCCGACGTCGCGCCTGACTGGCGCCGATGGATCTCGATCGCGCGGTCGTCCGCAACTCCCCGCTCCACAGGGCCGACCCTCGTCTGAAGTTCGTGGCGGTGGTGGCCACCATCCTGTCGATCAGCCTCCTGCCGGTCGGCGCGTTCGCCGCCCTCGGGATCATGTGGCTGGCGCTCGTCGGCGCATCGGCGCTGGCGCGCCTCGGACCGATGAAGCTGTCGCGCAACGGCTTCGTCGCCGCGCCCTTCCTGCTGGCGGCGGTCCCGCTCATCTTCGTGCGTCCGGGTGACCCGATCGGCACCATCGGGCCCCTGACGATCTCCGGCGAGGGGCTGCGGATGTTCGGCACCATTGCGCTGAAGTCGTGGCTGAGCGTGCAGGCGGCGCTGCTGCTGACCTTCACGACGCCGTTCCACGACCTGGTCGACGCACTCCGCGACCTGCGCCTGCCCCGCGTGCTGGTGGCGATCATCGGCTTCATGTACCGCTACCTGGCGGTGCTCGGCGACGAGGGGTCGCGCATGCTGCGGGCACGCGCGGCTCGATCCGCGGCGGCTCCGGGCACATCGTCGGGCGGCACGTTGCGCTGGCGCGCACGCGTCACCGGGAGCATGGTCGGCTCGCTCTTCCTGCGCAGCTACGAGCGCTCGGAGCGGATCTACGCGGCGATGCAGGCACGCGGCTTCGACGGCACCTTCCGGCACATCGCGGCGCGTCGCATCGGCAGCGGCGCCTGGGGTGCATTCGGAGCGGTGGCGATCGCCCTGGTCGCCTTCGAGCTCGCCGCCCACCTGTGGCTGCCGCGCGCATGACCCACGCGCATGTCCACGTGCACCAGCACGACGACGACCACGACCATCGCCACGCCGATGCCGGCAGCCCGGCCGACGAGGCGCGCTGGATCGAGGTCGCGCACCTCCACTACGCCTACCCCGATGGCTTCGAGGCGCTCAAGGGGATCGACCTCGTCGTCGGGCGCGGCGAGAAGGTCGCGCTGGTGGGCCCGAACGGCGCCGGCAAGTCGACCTTCATGCTCCACCTCAACGGGACCAGTGCTCCGGCCCACGGGTCGGTGCGGATCGGCGGCGTGACCGTCGACCGGCGCAGCCTGGGCAGCATCCGCGCCGAGGTGGGGCTCGTATTCCAGGATCCCGACGACCAGCTCTTCAGCCCCACGGTACGCGATGATGTGGCGTTCGGCCCGCTTCACATGGGACTGTCGGACGACGAGATCCACGACCGCGTCGAGCGGGCGCTGGCGGCGGTCGGGATGTCGGGCTTCGAGCGACGACTGCCGCATCGGCTGTCGCTTGGACAGCGCAAGCGGGTGGCGATGGCCACCGTGCTCAGCATGGATCCGTCCGTGCTGGTGTTCGACGAGCCGTCGGCGGGCCTCGATCCTCGCGGCCGGCGCGAGCTCATCGGCCTGCTGGGCGAGCTGCCGCAGACGCTGCTGGTTGCGACCCACGACATGCGCCTGGTCGCGGACGTCCTGCCGCGCACCGTGGTCATGGACGACGGACGGGTGGTCGCCGACGGTCCGACGGCGGAGATCCTGGCCGACACGGCGCTGCTCGAAGCGCACGGGCTCGAGGGCGCCTGAGGACGAGGCGAGGTGGCTGACCGGCGTCGCGCCGGAATCCCGCCTGGGCCGACGCGCTCAGGTCATGCGCGAGCTGAACCACGGACCAGCCGTGGCCAGCGCGAAGATCACGAAGGCGTTCGCGACCAGCAGGACGATGCTCACCGTGGCGCCGTTCGGATCACCGAGCCCTCCAAGGGCAAAGAGCCCGCCGATCGCGGCGATCACGATGCCGGTGATCCGTGCCCAGCCCTTGCCCCCGAGCACGCTGAGCCCGGTGACGAACTGGAGCACGCCGAAGCCGAGGACGATGATGGCGAACACGATGATCGCCCCGGCAAATGCGCCGAAGAATCCGCCGACACCGGGGAGCTCGCTGCTGTCGACGCCGCTCGCCGCGCCGGCGAACAGTGCCCCGCCCAGCAGGACGATGAGTCCCAGCAGAAGCGTAAGGACGCCGAGAACGATCAGCGTGATCCCCGCTCCGGTGATCATCCCGGGTCGGGCGACCGGCGCCGCTGCGGGGCTGATGTCGTTGGGTGGTACCACCTGGGCCACGTGCAGTTCCTCCGCTGATGCCGGGGCGAGCTCGGCACCCCGATGGTGCCCAGTGTAGGCCGCACGAACCGGCGCCCGAGCGCCGCGGCGCTCAGCGCTCAGCGCTCAGCGCTCAGCGCTTGCCATGGCGGCACGCTTCGGAGCACAACCGGCGTCTCAGCGCTGCACCCCGGCTGTGGCGTGCCGCGCCGGCAAGGATCGACGAGACACGGGCCGTTCTCGGCGGCAGGACGACCGCTCGTTCTCCGATGCGTGCCGTCCCGGCACGGCGGACGCATACGGGGGCCACGCACCCACGGATGCCGGACGTCCGTGCCGGAACGGTTCCGCCCGCGCGTCAGTCGCGGACGCCCTCGTGGGCCGGGTAGCTGATCGCCAGCGGCTTGCCGGTCTCGAGCAGCGTCTTCATGCCGGACAGGATCGGAACCCAGCCGTGGGCCACCGACTTGTACGTCTCGGTCTCGGACGCGAACCCGTCGTGCACCAGGGTCAGCAGGGACGCCTCGCCACGCGGCTCGATCGACCAGGTGCATCGGCTCGCCTCGTCGCTGCCGGGGAAGCCGAACGTGTGGACCAGCTTTCTCGGCGGATCGGCCTCCACCACCTCGCACGAGATGGCGACGCTGCCGTCGGGGTTCTTGTAGCGGAGCGGTGAGCCGGGCTTCCAGTCCGACTCGACGGTGTTGCTGTAGTAGTACTGCTTCGTGAACTCGGAGTCGGTCAGCGCCTGCCACACCCGCTCCGGGGTGGCGGCGATGTAGACCTCGAACACGTGCTTGAGCTCGGCCATGGGTCGTTTCTCCACGCTGTACTTGATGTCCGCCATCGTGTTGACCAGGGGCTCGGCATATCGGCTGATCCATCGGTCGGCGATGAGTCGGATGGGAACCGGGTTGAGGAAGTGGAGCTTTCGGCGGCCGTCGCGGCGGGTGGTGACGAGGTGCGCATCCTCGAGTACCCGCAGGTGCTTCATGACGCCGAAGCGGGTCATCTGGGGCAGCGCTTCCTCCAGGTCACCCAGCGTCAGACCGTCCTGCTCGCGAAGCCGATCCAGCAGCGTCCGCCGATGCGCATCGGCGAGCGCCCTGAATGCCGGCTCCAGCGCTTCCTTCATGGCGCGACTATATGTGACCGTTGGGTCACCTGTCAACGGTCAGACGAAACGAAGCTCGTCCGCCTCCGGCTCCTCGATCGAGCGGGCGCAGGTCGGGCACCAGAGGCGCGCCTCGACCGGGGTGCCGCACGGCCCCGTGGCGCATCGGCTCCGCGTGCGCCGAACCACGCGATCCCCAGTCGGCCAGCAGCCGCAGGACGCCGGCGAGCTCCATGCCCTCGTCGGTCAGCGCGTAGGTGAAGCGCGGCGGCCGCTCCGAGTACGGCGTGGCGCGCAGGATCCGCTCCCCTTCCAGGCGCTTCAGCCGCTCCGACAGGATGTTCGGCGCGATCCCGGCGACATCGGTCGACAGCTCGCCGAAGCGACGCGGCCCGGCCAGCAGCGCCTCGATGACGAGGAGGCTCCATCGATCGCCGACGCGCTCGAGTGCGGCGGCGAGGGGCGTCTGCGGTTCGGCCATGCGGCGATCGTAGGGCATCGGCCTTGACACCGGCTGCGAGAGGAGTAACTTGCGCATTGCAAGTCACATCCTACCAAGCGAGGCACGAGACCAATGACAGCCCTGGCGGACCTGGGTCGCGAAATCGGCGAGATCGCGGAGCGCATCGGACCATCGGTGGTCGGCATCGGCAACCGATGGCGCGGCGGCTCCGGCGTGGTGATCGGCAAGGACCGCGTCCTCACCAACGCCCACAACCTGCACGGCGACGAGGTGTCGGTCACCTTCGCCGATGGTCGGACCGTCGAGGCGAAGCCGCTCGGCGTCGACACGGACGGCGACCTGGCCGTGCTGCAGGTCGAGACATCGGACGCTCCCCTGCTGGAGCTCGGGACCGATGCGCCCGGCGTCGGCACGCCGGTCGTGGCCCTCGGCAACCCGAACGGCCACGGGCCGCGCGTGACGCTCGGGTTCGTGAGCGGCACCGGTCGGACGTTCCGCGGACCTCGCGGCCGTCGCGTTGCCGATGCCGTCGAGCACACGGCGCCGCTGATGCCCGGCAGCTCCGGCGGCCCGATCGTGAGCCTCGACGGGCGGCTGCTCGGGATCAACACGAACCGCATCGGCCATGGCTTCTACCAGGCGATCGCCACCGACGCCGCCGTGGCGACGCGGGTGGCGGCCCTCGATCGCGGCGAGTCGCCGACGCGTCGCCGGCTGGGGGTCGGCCTGGCGCCGGCGCACGTCGCGCGGCGGCTGCGTCGCGCGGTCGGCCTGCCGGAACGGGACGGCCTGCTGGTGCGCGAGGTCGAGGATGATTCCGCGGCCGCAGCGGCGGGCATCGCCGAGGGCGACCTCATCGTGGCAGTCGGTGAGCGCCAGATCATCTCGGCCGACGACCTGTTCGATGCCCTCGGGACCGACGGCGCGCTCGAGATCACGCTCGTCCGCGGCGCCGACGAGCTGACGGTGACGGTCCCCGCGTGATGCTGCTCACCCCGGACGTGCATGCCGAGCTGGCGCGCGGGCAGCTGATCGACATCACAACCACGGGCCGCCAGACCGGACAGCCGCGCCGGATCGAGCTCGTCTTCCACAACGTCGACGGGCGCATCCTGATCAGCGGACGCCCCGGCTTCCCCCGTGGCTGGGTCGCGAACCTGCTCGCGAACCCGCGCATGACGTTCCACCTCAAGACGCGGCTGACGGCGGATCTGCCCGCCCGCGGTCGCGTCGTGACCGACAGGGCCGAGCGGGAGCGACTGCTGGCGCCCATTGCGGCCTCGTGGAGGACGAACCTGGCACTCATGGTCCGCTCCTCACCACTGGTGGAGGTCGTGTTCGACTGAGCGCGAGTACCGTATCGGTGTGACATCACGCACCGATTCGGTCGTCGTCGGCGGCGGACCGAACGGCCTTGCCGCCGCCATCGTGCTGGCTCGCGCCGGTCGATCGGTTCGGCTGTACGAGGCGCGTGGCACCGTCGGGGGCGGATGCCGGTCTGCCGAGCTGACGCTGCCCGGCGTCATCCACGACGTGTGCAGTGCGGTCCATCCTCTCGGCCGGTCCTCGCCGCTCTTCCGCGAGCTCGACCTCGACCGGCACGGGCTCGAATGGATCGAGCCGCCGATCCAGCTCGCCCACCCGCTCGACGACGGCTCGGCGGCGCTGCTGCACCGCGACATCGGCGCCACCATCGCGAGCTTCGGGAGCAAGCGCGACGCTGCGACCTACCGATCCTGGGTGACTCCGATGGTGACGGACTGGGACCTCATTGTCAGTGCGTTGATCGGCCCGCTGCGACCCGCGCGGGTCGCCCGCCACCCGTTCGCCCTGGCCCGGTTCGGCCTGCCCGCGCTCCTGCCGGCCTCGACGGTGGCGCGGCGGTTCCGATCGCCCGCCGCACGGGCGCTCATGGCCGGGGCGGGCGCCCATTCGTTCCTGCCGCTCACTCGCGCCCTGAGCGGCGGCCTCGGGCTCGCGCTCCTCGTCAGCGGCCACGCCGTCGGCTGGCCGATCCCGCGCGGCGGCTCGCAGCGCATCGCCGATGCTCTTGCCTCGAGCCTTCGCGAGCACGGGGGCGAGATCGAGACGGACCGGCGCGTGGCGAGCCTGCGCGAGCTGCCGGAGCACCGAGCCGCGCTGCTCGATCTGTCCCCTCGCGACGTCCTCGCCGCCAGCGATCACCGGCTGCGCGGTGCCTACGCGGCACAGCTGCGTCGCTTTCGGCACGGTCCCGCGGCCTTCAAGCTGGACCTCGTCCTCGACGGGCCGATTCCCTGGCGGAACCCGGACGTCGCCCGCGCCGCCACCGTGCACCTCGGTGGGCGCCTGGAGGAGATCGAGGCGTCCGAGGAGGCCGTGAGCCGCGGGCGGGTGCACGATCGGCCGTTCGTCCTGCTCAGCCAGCCCTCGACCTTCGATCCGTCACGCGCCCCCGAAGGGCGTCACGTGGTCTGGGCCTACTGCCACGTGCCCAACGGATGGGACGGCGACGCCACGGATCGGATCCTCCGCCAGGTGGAGCGCTTTGCATCGGGGTTCCGGGACCGGATCGCCGCCCAGCGCGTCCTGCGGCCGGCCGACCTGGAGGCGTACAACGCCAACTACGTGGGAGGCGACATTAACGGCGGCCTGATGCACTGGGCGCAGTTCTTCACCCGGCCGGCGGTGCGCCTCGACCCGTACGCCACGCCGGACCCGGGGATCCTCGTGTGCTCCGCCTCGACGCCACCGGGCGGAGGCGTCCATGGCCTGTGTGGGCTGCATGCCGCGCGATCTGCGTTGCGCGGCGTCCTGGGCTGAGGCCCGCCCCTAGACTGGCCGCGATGTTCGATCACGTGCACATCATCGGTACCGGTCGTGCCGGCTCGGCCATCCGCGCCCGCCTCCGGCAACGCGGCCTGCGCGTGACCGATGGACGCCGCCCGGATCCGGCCGCCGGGCTGGTGCTGCTCTGCGTCCCCGACGCGGTGATTCCCGAGGTGGCGGCCGCCGTCGCCGTCGGCCCGTGGATCGCGCATGTGTCGGGTGCCACCGGTCTGGAAGCGCTGGGTCCGCACCGGCGTCGCTTCAGCGTGCATCCCCTCCAGACGCTGACGCGGGACCGCGGCGCGGAGCAGCTCGACGGCGCCTGGGGCGCCATCGGCGGCGACTCGTCGGACGCGCTCGACCGCGCCAGGTGGCTGGCCGAGACGCTCGGCCTGCGGCCGTTCGCGGTCGCCGACGCCGACCGCGCGCTCTACCACGCCGCCGCCGTCATCGGCGGCAACTTCGATCGTCACCCTCCACCGCGCGGCGACTCGCCTGATGGCCGAGGTCGGCGCTCCCGACGAGGCGATCGTGCCGCTCATGGTGCGCACCATCGAGAACGGGTTCGACCTGACCGGGCCGATCGCCCGCGGCGACCGCCCGACGATCGACGCGCACCTCGCCGCGCTGGAGAAGCGGGCACCCGACCTCGTGGCGCTCTACCGGGCACTGGTCGAGGCGACCGCATCGTGAGGGTCGTTCGAACGGTTGCCGAGGCCCGCGAGCACCTCCGCGAGCCGCGTCGCCGCGGCGAGCGCATCGGCCTGGTGCCGACCATGGGCGCCCTCCACGCCGGGCATCGGTCGCTGCTGGATGCCGCGCGCGACGCCTGCGACGTGGTGGTGATGTCCCTCTTCGTCAACCCGTCCCAGTTCGACGCCGCCGACGACCTCGCCCGCTACCCGCGCGACGAGGCCGCCGACCTGGCGGTGGCGGAGGAGGCCGGCGTCGACCTGCTGTTCGCCCCGGTCGCCGAGGAGCTCTACCCACCCGGCTTCGACACCTGGATCGACCCCGGGGCCCTGGGGGAGATGCTCGAGGGAGGCGCCCGGCCCGGCCATTTCCGCGGCGTCGCCACGGTGTGTGCCAAGCTGTTCAGCATCGTCGGCCCCGACGCGGCGTACTTCGGCGAGAAGGATGCGCAGCAGGTCGCCGTGATCCGCCAGGTGGTCGCGCGACCTCGACCTTCCGCTCGAGATCGTGGCGATGCCCACCGTCCGGGACCCCGATGGGCTTGGCGCTCTCCTCCCGCAACCGTTTCCTGTCCGCCGAACAGCGGGCGACTGCGCTGGCGCTGCCGCGATCCCTGGAGCGCCGGGCACGGCGGCCCACCGCCAGGGGGCCGATCCCGTGGCCGCGGCTCGCGCGGTGCTCGACGCCGAGCCCGGGTTGGAGATCGACTACGTCGAGGTGGCGGAGTTCGGCGCGCCGACGCTGGTGGCAGCGATCCGCGTCGGCGCGACGCGGTTGATCGACAACGTCCGGCTGGATGGCTGAGCGCCCCGCGTTGACAAGCGCCTCGCTCCCGTGGACGCTTCGCGCATGAGCGACCCCGCGAGACGCGCTGCCCCTGCCCGAGATCGGCGCCATGAAGCGCGCCGGGACGAAGATCGTGATGGTCACCGCCTACGACCATCCGTCGGCCCGGCTGGCATCCGAGGCCGGCGTCGACCTCATCCTCGTCGGCGATTCGGCGGGCAACAACGTGCTCGGCTACGACTCCACGGTCCCGGTCACGATGGACGAGGTCGTCATGCTCACCGGGGCCGTCGCGCGGGCACGGCCGCGCGCGCTGGTCGTCGGCGACATGCCGTTCGGCTCCTTCCAGGCCTCCGACGCCGATGCGGTCGACAACGCCGTGCGACTCGTCAAGGCGGGCGCCGACGCGGTCAAGCTCGAGGGGGCCGGGCCGATGGTTGTCGCGCGTCACCGCCATCGTCGACGCGGGCGTCCCGGTCATGGGTCACCTCGGCCTCACGCCACAGTCCGCCACCAAGCTCGGCGGCATGAAGGCCCAGGGCCGCACCGCCACCGCGGCCCGCCAGCTGCTGCACGATGCTCGACAGCTCGAGGCGGCCGGCTGCTTCGCGATCGTCCTGGAGGCGGTGCCCGCCCAGGTCGCGGCACGCGTCAGCAGGGTCCTCACCATCCCGACGATCGGCATCGGCGCCGGGCCGGCCTGCGACGGCCAGGTGCTCGTCTGGCACGACCTGCTCGGCATCAACGAAGGCGTCGCTCCCCGGTTCGTGAAGCGCTACGCCGACGTCGCCAGCGAGATCCGCCGCGGCCTGGCGGCCTATGCCGCCGACGTGCGCTCCGGCGCCTATCCGGCCGACGAGCACACGTACAAGATCGCCGCCGACGAGCTGCGTGCCTTCGAGTCGGACCTGCCCGCAATCCCCGACGCCGAGGTCTGGCGCGACTGGTAGTCGCTCAGCGGCGGACGCTGCGCTCGATCGCCTCGCCGATCGCATCGTCGGCCGCGTCCAGAGCGCATGAACCCGGCCTCCGCGGCGCCCGCCGCTCCCGTTCCCAGCACGAAGACGACGTCGCCGTCGAACATCGTGTGCGCGGGACGGATCGAGAGCGCCAGCGCGTCGTGCGCCAGCTCGGCGAGCTTCTGGCCCTGCGCGCGGTCGAGCGGCGCGTCGGTCGCGACGACCACCAGCGTCGTGTTGTCGAGCGGCGGCGGCGTGCTCGACCCGTCGTGGGTGACCAGCGGGCGCCCGTCACGGGCGTGGACGTCGCCGAGCGCGTTGTTGACGACGAGCGCGCCCACGAGTCGACCCGTCGGCGAGCCTGCGCGCCGCGCTGCCGATGCCACCAGGATGGCCCGCGCTCGGGCCGCCGAGCTTGGCGACGGTGGCACCCGTCCCGGCACCAACCCGGCCTTCGAGCGGCCCGTCGTCCGACTCGGCGGCGATGGTGGCCGCGTACCCGGCATCGGCATCCGGGAAGGCGTTCGGGTCGCCCACGGCCAGGTCGAAGAGGATCGCGGCGGGCACGATCGGCACGGGCCGCACGCCGGTGGCGTAGCCGATGCCGCGCTCGGCGAGCCGTCGCATGACGCCGTCGGCGGCGGCCAGCCCGAACGCCGAGCCCCCGGCGAGGCAGATGGCGTTGACCGCTACGCCCAGCGCCGTGGGGCTGAGCAGGTCCGTCTCGCGGGTGCCCGGGGCCGAGCCGCGGACGTCGACGGCCGCGACCGCGCCGGCATCGGGGGCGAGCACCACGGTGCAGCCGGTGCGCGCGTTCGGCATCGGTCCAGTGGCCGACCCGGATGCCGGGCACGTCGCGGATGGTCAGGTCCGGCATGGACCGATGCTACCGGGCGGTGCTCGCGGTGACGAGCTCGGTCAGCACCGCGCCCGCCTGGCCGCGGAGGACGGCGTGGGCGAGATCGTCCATCGGCGTCGTCTCGGCATTGATGATCACCAGGCGCGCCCCGGCGTCGATCGCGATCTCAGGCAGCCTCGCCACCGGGTAGACGGTCAGGCTCGTGCCGATGGCCAGGAACACCTCCGCGGTGGCCGCGGCCTCCTCCGCTCGAGCGAGCAGCTCCGGGTCGAGGTTCTGCCCGAAGCTCACCGTCGCCGACTTGAGGATGCCGCCACAGCGATCGCAGGCCGGGTCCGGCTCCCCCGCTGCCACGCGGGCGAGCGTCTCGCGCATGGGCCGCCGATCGCCGCAGCCGAGGCAGGCCGTCTCACGGATCGTGCCGTGGATCTCGACGAGACGCTCGGCCGACGACCCGGCCGCCAGGTGCAGACCGTCGATGTTCTGGGTGACGAGCAGGTCGAGCCGTCGGGCGTGCTCGAGCGCCGCGAGCGCCCGGTGTGCCGCGTTCGGCCTCGCGCCCCAGGCGGGGTGGTCCAGGCGCCGGCGCCACGACTCGCGCCGGATCTCCGGGTTGGCGATGTAGTAGCCGATGTTGCTCAGGCGCTCCGAGGCCGGGTCACGCGTCCAGATCCCGTTCGGACCGCGGAAGTCCGGGATCCCCGACTCGGTGCTGACGCCGGCCCCGGTGAGCGCGACGGTCGATCGCGACTCGCGAAGCCAGGCAGCGACCTCGTCCAGGCTCACCGCTCGGGCGCCCACTCCAGGACGGCACCGAGGAGCTCGTCGAACCGATCGCGATGGATGGTGTGACCGCTGTCGAACTCGCGGATCCGGCCAAACGCCGGCAGCGAGGCCCGCAGTCGCTCGCGCGCCGGCCCCACCAGCACCGATCGCTCGGCGTCGGCCAGGAGGAAGAGAGTGGGGACCGCCAGGTCCGCCGCCGCATCCATGACGGCGAAGGGGCGCGGGCGGCGAAGCGAGGCAACGATCCCATCCGCATCGGCCAGGGCGCGACCCTCGACGTCCTGGCGTGCGTCCTCCTCGAGCCACCGTGGGTTCTCGGCGAGCTCGCGGGCGACCTCCGTCTCAGGGGTATCGCGCGCGGCCCGCACGCCGTCGCGGATCGAGGCGAAGAATTCCTCGTCGGACGCCCGATCGATGCTCGGCGGGTCCTCGAGGACGAGGCGGCGCGCGATCCCGGGCCGTCGAAGGGCCAGGCGCATGCTCACCACCGCGCCCAGGGAGTGGCCGACCAGGAGGTCGATCGGCGGCGGCGCGTGACGCTCGATCGCGGCCTCGAGATCGTCGGCGAGATCGTCGATCGTCGCCGGCCCCGCGAGCCGCGGGCTGCGACCGTGACCGCGCTGGTCCACCGCGATGACGCGCCAGCCTCGCTCGGCCAGCGCGGGCCCGACCCGCCACCAGGTCCGGTGCCAGCCGGTGACGCCGTGAACGAGGACCGCGACGGGGGCGTTCGCATCGGCGTCCTTCGAGCGCCACTCGTGGATGGCCAGATCGGCGTGGTGGCTCATGGCAATGGATGCTAGGGGCTCGGGCGGCGCGGCGCCGGAACGCTGCGTGCACAGGAGCGCCGCATGAGCCTTGAAGCGACCAGCGACCTGTGGTGGAAGAACGCGATCATCTACTGCGTCGACACCCAGGCCTTCCTCGATACGAACAGCGACGGGGTCGGTGACCTGGACGGCCTGACGCAGCGCATCGACTACCTCGCCGGCCTCGGCGTGACCTGCCTGTGGCTGATGCCGATCTATCCCTCCCCGGAGCAGGACTACGGCTACGACGTGGCCGATTACTACGGCGTCGCCGACAAGTACGGCAGCCTCGGCGACCTCGTCGAGCTGGTGCGGGTGGCCCGCGAGCGCGGGATCCGGGTGATCGCCGACCTGGTGATCAACCACACCTCGGTCGACCATCCGTGGTTCCAGATGGCACGCCAGGACCACCCGATCTACCGGGACTTCTACGTCTGGTCCGACGAGAAGCCCCCGGATGCCGACAAGGGCGTGATCTTCCCGGGCAAGCAGGAGAGCATCTGGAGCTATGACCGCGCCGCGAAGCGCTGGTACATGCATCGGTTCATGCCGTTCCAGCCGGACCTGAACATCAACAACCCGCTGGTCCGCGACGAGATCCACAAGGTCATCGGCTTCTGGCTGGAGCTCGGCCTGTCCGGGTTCCGCATCGACGCCGTCCCGTTCCTCATCGAGCAGGTGGGCCAGGCCAACCCCGCCACCCAGGATCCGCACGACTACCTGCGCGACATCGCCGACTTCGCGTCGCGCCGGCGCGGCGACACCATGCTGTTGGCCGAGGCGAACGAGCCGCTCGACCTGCTGGCCGGCTACTTCGGTGAGCGGGGCGACCAGATGCACATGCTGTTCAGCTTCGTCACCAACCAGGCGCTCTACCTCTCGTTCGTCCGTCACGACGCGACCCCGGTGGCCGATGCGCTGCGTTCGCTGCCACCCACGCCGCCGGAGGGCCAATGGGCGAACTTCATCAAGAATCACGACGAGGCGTCGCTCGACAAGCTGTCGGAGGCGGAGCGCGAAGAGGTCTTCGCCGCCTTCGCGCCGAAGAAGTCGATGCGCCTCTTCGAGCGCGGCATCCGCCGTCGCTTCCCGCCGATGGTCGACGGTGACCGACGCCGCATGGAGCTCGCCTACAGCCTGCTGTACAGCCTTCCGGGAACGCCGGTGCTGTTCTACGGCGAGGAGATCGGCCTCGGCGACAATCTCGCCATGGCCGAGCGCGAATCCGTCCGGCTGCCGATGCAGTGGGCGAACCGGCCCGGTGGCGGCTTCACGCTTGCCGACGAGAAGGCGCTTCCGCGGCCGGTGCTGCGTGACGGCCCGTTCGGCTACCGGAAGCTCAACGTGGAGGATCAGCGCGGGGACCGCGGCTCGTTCCTGAACTGGACCGAGCGCGCCATCCGCACCCGCAAGGAGTGGCCCGAGTTCGGCTGGGGCGAATGGCAGGTCCTCGGGACGCGGAACCCGAGGGTGCTCGCCCACGTGGCCACGTGGGATGGCAGCAGCGCGCTTGCCATCCACAACTTCAGCGACCAGCCGGCCCGCGCATCGGTCCAGCTTCCGAAGGAGGCGCGCAGCGGCCGATGGCAGCACCTCTTCGGCACGCTCGACGTGGAGCCGCCGGAGATCGCCGACGGGCGGATCAGCTGCGAGCTGCCGCCATACGGCTACCACTGGTTCGGCCGCCGGGAGGGCGTGTAGATGGCCGCACCGATCATCGGCTTCCATGCCAGCCACGAGCAGTTCCGTCCGGATCGGCTTCTTCGCCTTGTGCAGGCGGCCGAGGCCGCCGGGTTCGACGCCGCGATGTGCTCCGATCACTGGGCGCCGTGGAGCGAGAGGCAGGGCGAGTCCGGCTTCGCCTGGTCGTGGCTGGGGGCCGCGCTGGCGACCACCTCGCTGCCATTCGGCGTGGTGAACGCGCCGGGCCAGCGCTACCACCCGGCGATCATCGCCCAGGCAGCGTCCACCCTGAGCGTCATGTTCCCGGAGCGGTTCTGGATCGCCGTGGGGTCCGGTCAGCTGCTCAACGAACACATCACCGGCGAGCGCTGGCCGCCGAAGCCGGAGCGCAACGAGCGCCTCCGCGAGGCGGCGGGCATCATGCGCCGGCTGTGGGACGGCGAGACGGTCTCGCACACCGGGCACGTCGCCGTGTCGGAGGCGAGGCTGTGGACGCGTCCGTCGACGCCGCCGATGCTGGTCGGCGCGGCGGTGACGCCGCCGACCGCCGCCTGGGTCGCCGAGTGGGCCGATGCGCTCATCACCGTCGTCCAGCCCGACGAGCAGCTGGACGCGGTGGTCGATGCGTTCCGCTCGAACGGTGGCGAGGGCAAGCCGATGTACCTGCAGGTCCACCTCGCCTATGCCCCCACTCAGGACGAGGCGCGCGACGCGGCGTTCGCCCAGTGGCGCCAGAACACGCTGCCGAACTCCGTCATGACCGAGCTTGCGCATCCGGAGCAGATCGCTGCCGCGGCACAGCACGTCACCAGCGACGACCTCGACGGGGCGGTGCGCATCTCCCCCGATCCCGACCGGCACGTGAAATGGCTGCGCGGCGACCTGGAGCGCGGCTTCTCCGGACTCTATCTCCACGAGGTGGGGCCCGAGCAGGAGCGCTTCGTCGAGGTCTTCGGCCGCGAGGTGCTGCCCCGGCTGAGATGACCATCCAGCGCGACCCGGGTTTCCCGTCCTGGTATCCAAGGAAGCTCGAGCGGTAGTCTGCTTTCGGTTCACCGGTGCCGAGTTACCCGCATCGGGACCGTACCGACACCGGAACGTGCCTCAGTCGCCGATGGATACCATCGGCGACAACCTCGCGCGGACCGCGGAACAGACCGGCTCCGCGATGCGTGCGATGATCACCGCCTCATGGCCGACCTCACCGCGCGCGAGCGGGCGAAGCTCCCCGACTCCGCGTTCGCCTCGATCGACTCGACCGGGCGGCGGCGTCTGCCGATCCACGACGAGCCGCACGTCCGCAACGCGCTGGCACGCTTCAACCGCGTGGTGTTCGAGGACGAGGGAGCGCGCGATCGGGCCCGATCCCGCCTGCTCAAGGCGGCGAAGCGGTACGGGATCGTGCCGGTGGGCTTCATCGAGGGCCAGCTGCGCCCGAAGCTGCCATCCGGGCAGCTGACCCTGCTCTTCGCCGACATCGAGGGCTCGAGCCGCCACATGGCCGAGCTCGAGGACCGGTTCGGCTCGCTGCTGAACACCGTTCACCGCATCCAGCGCGCCGCGATGCGTGCGCACGGCGGCTTCGAGGTTGACGCCCGGGCCGACGAGCTCTTCGCCGTCTTCGAGCGTGCCGCCGACGCGGTCGAGGCCGCCATCACCATGCAGCGCGGTCTGCGAATGCACGCCTGGCCGGAAGGCCGCGATGTGCGGGTGCGGATCGGACTCCACACCGGCCGGCCGACGCGTACGCCATCGGGCTACCAGGGGATCTCGGTCAACACCGCCTCGCGCATCTGCAGCTGCGGCCACGGGGGCCAGGTGCTGCTCTCACGATCGGTCCATGCCGCGCTCACGGATGAGTCGCCGCACGAGCTGCGGTCGCTGGGAAGCTACCGGCTGCGCGGCATCTCGGACGAGCACGAGCTCTATCAGCTCGTGGCGACGGACCTGCCGGACGCCTTCCCACCGCTGCGGATCGGCGCCTGACGGGCGGAAAAGCTGGTCGGGGCGAG
>CAVPGY010000008.1:0-18667 GCA_963704115.1 uncultured Chloroflexia bacterium | reverse complement strand
CCCGGAGTCTAGCGACCTCCTCGTGGGAGTCGGGTCAACTCGGGCCGGCGCGGCCTCACGCCGGTCCGATGCAGCCGGATGCTTGGCGACCCGGTCCGATCATTACTGGAGCATGACCATCATCTGCAGTGGGCCAGTGCCGGTCGCCAGATCGGCGAGTGCCTTGCCGATGACGGTGCCCACCTCAGGATGCTGGTCGGCCAGCATGGCGTAGCCGGGTAGCGCGGCACTTACGAGCCGATCGCCGGCGCGAATTGGTCCGTTCTCAGCGCTGGCCTTGACCGGCACGATGCCGACCACCGCCAGCGGGACGTGATCGGCCGGTGCACCGCCCAGCGGGCTGCCACCCACGAAGCCGGGCTTGGTGGAGTAGACGCCAAGCACCGAGCTGGAGCGGGCAGCGCTGGAGCGTGCCAGCCGGCCATCGGGCTGCACCGCCAGCACATCACCGGGCTCCAGCCCGTCGACGGCGGGCAGAAGTTCGGCGAAGTCGGCTCCGCCACCGTTGAAGGTGCCATCGCTGTAGGCGCTGCCATCGGAGGCAACCCGAAACTGGGTATCGGACTCGTCCTTGTTGCGGCAGTTGATGAAGTCGCCGCCTCCGGTCCCTGCGGCGTCGGTCCCACCGTTCTGCAGCCACAGCACCTGGCCCGAGCCGGCGTTGTACAGGTGGGCGGTGGCAAAGCTGCTGCTGTTGGTCAGGTAGGCGGCCATGCCGTTGGACGTGTTCCAGTTATCACTGCGAAGCGCGGCACCGTCCTTGGCGCCGCCATGGCCCGATGCTTCGACGGCGTTGCCGCTGAACGAACCGCCGGAGATGCCGGTGTCGTTGGTCGAATAGCCGTACACGCCGATGTAGTCGGTCGACGTGCCCCATACACCAGCGCTGCTGGTCGAGCTGGCAGAGACGCCCGGGCCGCTGGTCGAGGTGGCGCGCACACCGTAACTGGTGTCGCTGGTGGCCACCAAGCCTGGGTTGGCGCCACCGTAGGCACGCATGGCGGCACCCGTGCCGGCGGCACCATCATTAGCGCCATAGATGCCGTAGCTGTTGGCGTTGCCGGTCACCCCGCTGATGCCGGTGCCATTGTTGGCGGTGAAAAAGCCGGCGATCGACCCGGCGCCCACGGCCGAGCCGCGCAGCGCGGTGCCCGACCCGTTCTGGGTGATGAGCAGGCCGGTGCCGGTGCTGGCGGTGGTCAGGGTGGTGTTCGAGCTGCCCGCATTGTTGGTGGTCGAGCCGATGATCAACGAAGCGCCGGCGGCAGCCTCAACCGGGCTGATCTTAGCAACAGCCGCCGCGGCCCAGGCGCCGAGGCCGCCTAGCATTCCGGCCAGCAGGGCGCGTCGGGTGCGGGGTGGGGCGGGCGCTGGCTCGGTGGTGGCGAGCGGCAGGCGATCGGTCACGGCGGGGTCCTCACTATTCAGTGGCGCAGCCGCTGACGAAATCCTGCCCTCAGGTCATGCCGGACCGCCGCGGGTGTCGCGCTGATTTTGCGCCGCCGAGTCAACCGGGAGGCCGGCGCAGCTTGACCGGAGCGAATCGTGGCCCGCGGCGATTCAGCTTGGGACGACGTCGTAGCAGTTCGTGTCGAACCCAGGTGTCAGTAGGTCGAAATCGGTTCCCACGGAGCCGAACGACGAATAGAAGGGTGCCCGCACCTTCTCGTGCCCGGCAGATGGGTTGCCAGGAGGTGCGGTCCCGGAGGGACCCGTAGCCTGCGCCTAGGACCCCCGCCCGACCCTGGCGGCGGTCAGAACCGCGACAAGCGCGTCTGTCTCGGTCTGCCAGTTGCCGTCGGTCAGCGCCGTCGGCTTGGTGGTTGTTAACGTCGCAGATGGCGGCACTCGCGATGCGCGTGGGTGTTCAGCCAGCGAAATCTCGGTGATCTGGGAGTCGCTGCCACGGAGAATGCGTCGCGCCCACTCGATGCGCGATGCTGGCGGCTGGCCGGCACGGTGCCAGATGCCCCCGATCTCGGGGTCATCCAGCCCGGCCTCGACGAGTGCCCGGACGGCGTCTGCGAACCAGGTCGTCGACGTCGGATTCCCCCATTCGTCGCCAACGACCAAGAGCGGATCGCCTGCGGCAGCCGCCCTGGCTGCAGCCGCGAGGATCTTCGTCACGAAGTTTGATCCATCAGCACCGAAGAGCCAGGCCGTCCGCACAATGGAGTGCCGCCTGCTCGCTTCTGCCACCAACCGCTCGCCGAGCAGTTTCGAGGCGCCATACGGGTTGATCGGGTTCGGCGTGTCGTCCTCGGTGTAGGGACGGCCAAGGCGGCCATCGAAGACCTCGTTGGTGCTGATCTGCACCGTGAAGGCACCGGCACGAGTGGCCGCCCTGGCGACCTCCCCAGCGGCAATGCCGTTGATCGCGTCGGCTCGCGCTGGATCACGAGCGCATCCATCAACATCGGTCCATGCCGCCGAGTTGATGACCACGTCCGGCAACCAGGCGGTCAAGCGCCGAAGATCGACGGTCCTGCTGATATCGAACTCGGGCCGCACCAGCGGCCACACTTCGTCGCCCGCCCCGCGAAAAGCAGCTACCAGCTGCTGGCCGAGCTGCCCTCCGGCCCCGGTGATGGCCACCCGGTTCGACATCATTCGTCCGCCGTTGTGAGCGGGGTTGTGACACACGTCCGAATCATTGCGACGCGAGTGTACGCGGCAGTCGCCGGCCCCGATGATCGGTCAGGGTCCTCGATGGCTGCCTGCCCGCGGTGGCATCGATGCATCGGCGAAACGGCGGCGCAATAATAGGGCGCGCCACTCACCTCGGAAATGAGGAGGATCCGATCTTGGCCCGCTCGCTGACGATCAGCCTTCCTGGCCCGCGAAGGACAGCGCTGCTCGCCGGCGCCTTGATCCTGATCGTCGTAGGGACGTTCATCGGGGTGCGGCTCGGCGCCAGCCTACTGGTCGATCCGCTTGGCAGGGTGCTGGCGGATGGCGACCTGCATGAGATCCAACTCGTAAGCGGCGCCGTCTTCGTCGGCCGGGTGGTTCAGCGCGGACCAGATGAGCTGCTGTTGAGGGACGGTGCGATCGTGCGTCAGGTGCCGAATGTCGCCGGCAGCCAGACCGACTTCGTTGTGCAGGCTCTCTTCGCCGATCCGTACGGGCTCGGTGGCGACGTGGCAATCGCCACGGACCACGTCGTCACCGTCGGCGTCGTCGACGAGTCGTCGAGTCTCGCAGCAGCCTATAGAGAAGCGCTCGGCATCAGCGAGCCCGCGCCCGCGCCCAGCGACTGATGTTGCTGGCCGTGCTCTCTTCGCCTGTAGAACGCGCGAGGATGATGTCCTGGTAGGCGATCCGGCGCTCATCCTGCGGCCGTCAGAACCCGGGAAGGATCGTTCGGCCGAGACCGGCGGCAGCGAGTACCGGGAGCAACCATGATCGAGGGTAGGCGACGCCTGATTCCGGCGCGGTCTCGCGAGAGTACCGGTAGTCGTGGCCTTCGAAGGAAGGACTCGCCGCACAACTTCGTCGACCTAGTCGAATACGAAGGCAGTGATGAGAGCTGTACCTGACTGCCAAAAACACGCCTCCTTCGCGCAGGTAGTGGGTGGCCGCCCGTCTTCCACGCGATGAGTCAGAATCACCCCGCCGGCAACGTCCTCCTTCGCTGAGGTTTGCGACCGTAGGCATGAAAGCGCGCCACGCGGATGATTCTTCCACGAATCTATTGGCGACCGTCGCCGCCCTGGTGATCGTCACGCTGTTCTCCGGGTGCGGTCTGCCACCGGTAGCGGGTTCCGGCCGACCCCCCACGCCCACGCCGAGCTTCCGCGATCAGGCACGTGGAATCTGCGCGGCACACGCGGAGGCGATTCGTGGCCTCGCCGACCGGCTCGCCGCGGAGGTCACCGAGGCAAATCTGGTGGAGCAGGGCACGGTGGTCGCCGGCCTGGCCGGCGTCATCTCCACCGAGCTCGTGCAGCTGCGTTCGATCCTGCTGGAGCCGGAGCCCTCCGACAGCGAGGCAGTGTCAGACTGGTTCGAGGAGCTCGACGCAACGGCGGACGCGCAGGTTCGCGCAGTGTCGGCGTCCGCCGAACAGGATGTCACTGCGTTTCGCACGGCGATTGAGGCATCGGTGCAGCATTGGGACGCGGCCGGCACGCACGCATCGGCGATCGGATTGGGCGGGTGTCGTCCCGCGCCCCTGGAACCCGCATCGTGAAGGGACGCCTTGCCAACGCCTGGCAGGATCTCTGGGCGCAGCGGGGATTCGCAATCGTCTCGCCGCTCTTCGCGTTTCCGCTGGCGTTCACGCTGGCCTACGGGCTCGGGGCGATCCTGTATGGACCACGCGTCGGGGAGCGAGGGATGGTCATAGGCCTGGCGGCAGGTGTCGGCCTCGTTGCGTATACCGTCGGCGTCGCCCTGGCGTGGCGACCCATTCGTGGGCAGATCGTACCGGTCACTCGCGGGGACTTCGATCGCGTGGTGGCGCTCGGAGCATCGCTGCTGATCGCGATCGGGATCGTCGCCTCGATTGTGTACCTGGTGGTGATCGGTGGGATCCCGCTCTTCATGGAGTCGGTCGAGGACGGGCGCGTACTCGCCGCACAGGAGGGCGGCGCCGCGCTGCGCGTATCGTCCATGCTCGCGCTCCCCGGTCTCTGGCTGCTGGCAGGTCAGGCAGGGTCGCGACGTCAGGTCAGGCCGGTCCTGGTGGTCGCCTTCCTCACGATGGCCGTGGCGCTCCTCCAGATCCTCACCGCGAATCGGTCTCCCGCCTTCGCCGCCGTCCAAACGAGCGTCCTGGCGGCGATGCTTGGCGCCGGGCTGTATCGGCTCCGGACGCCGGGCATTGCTCTGCTTGGGCTGCTCGCGCTCGTCCTTGTCGTGCTGGCGGGCGCGATCGGAGGGTATCGGCTCAGCCGCACCCCGGTCACCTGGCGCGATCCCGACATCGCCTACGCGGTTGCGAGCGGCGAGTTCGGGGGGCTGATCATCAAGGGGGTCCAGATCTACCTGGTGGTGCCGGTCCAGAACTTCGCCGCCACGCTGAGCGCAGTTCCGGACCTGATCCCTTGGCAGCTCGGCTACACCTACCTGCAACCCATCGTGACCGTCCTCCCCGGCAGACAGAGCACCTTCGACCAGGATCTCAAGGCCGCGCTCGCGCAGGACTACCCGGGCGGCGGGACCGTGCCGTCGATGCTCGGCGAGGCGTACGCCAACTTCGGGCCGGCTGGATGGGTGCTCGTGCCACTCGGGATCGGCCTGTTCCTGACCTCGCTCTATCTGTACGCCCGGCGGCAAGAGACGGCCGCAGCATGGACGCTGTACGCATATGCACTGCTGCACATGGCGACGGCGACGATCAGCGGCATCGCGGTGGCGAACATCTTCTGGTACATCGCCTACGCGATCCTCGCAGCGGCTGCGTTCGGGGAGCCGATCTATCGGCGCCTGAGGGGTGCCATCGGCCCAAAGGGCGACAGGCTGTCCACAGCCTGACGGCCGCCTCCTACCATGCGGGCAGCTCGTCACGGATCTGGGCGAGTGTCGGGTTGTGCTGGTCGCGCTCCGAGATGAGTGGCTCGTCGGTCGGCCAAGGGATCCCGAGGTCGGGGTCGTCCCAGGCAATCCCGCGCTCGGTCGCCGGATCGTAGTAGCTACCGATCTTGTAGACGAAGTCGACGACTTCGCTCAGGGCACAGAAGCCGTGGGCGAACCCGATCGGGACATAGAGCTGCAGATTCCGCTCGTCGTCGAGGTCGAACGGCTCCCATTCCCCGAACGTCGGCGAGCTCCGTCGGATGTCGAGCACCACGTCCCAGGCGCGGCCGCGTGCCACACGGACCAGCTTCGGCTGTCCCGGATCAGCCTGGAAATGCAGTGCCCGGATCGTGCCGCGCATGGAGCGCGAGTGGTTGTCCTGCACGAAGTCAGCTTCGATGCCTGCGGCCCGATACGGGTCGCGTCGAAAGGATTCGAAGAAGAACCCGCGTCCGTCACCAAATACCGTGGGTTCTATCAGGATCAGCCCCGCCAGGCGGGTGGGCAGGATCCTCATCGCGGCATGTGACGAACGAGCATGACCGAAGCCTAACACCGCCGATGGGCTGCTACGCTTCCGCGACATGACTCCGCCTCAGCGCACGATCGTCATCATCGGGGCTGGCTACGTCGGTCTCGTCACCGCCGCCGGACTCGCCGCGCCCGGCAACCTGATTCGGCTGGTCGAGAAAGGCCCCCAGCGTCTGAACGCCCTCAGGACGGGGCAGATACCACTTCATGAGGATGGCCTGCAGGCCGTGTTCGACGCAGCGTTGAGTGAGAACAGGCTCGAGATCCTTGATGCGCCGCCGATCGAGACGCCTGACCTCGTCCTCATCTGCGTGGGCACGCCGATCAACGATGATGGCGTGAGCGACCTGACCCAGCTTCGGTCGGCCCTGGTCGAGGTCGCCCCGATGGTGGCGGCCGGTGCGACACTCGTGATTCGGAGCACCCTCCCGGTGGGCACGACGCAGGCGGTGGTCGCGGAGGCGGCTGTGCCGAGGGCCCGGACATTCACAAACCCGGAATTTCTGCGCCAAGGGACGGCGCTGGCGGATTTCCGATCGCCTTCGCGAGCGGTCGTGGGCCGCTTCCCCGAGGCCGAGCCTGACAGGCTGGCCGCCGTCGTGGAGGCTCTCGTTCCGCACGGCGTCCCCACCCTCATCGTCGGTGTCGCCGAGGCGGAGATCATTAAGAACGGTGCGAACGCATTCCTTGCCCTCAAGCTGTCCTTCACCAACGAGCTGGCCGGGCTCTGCGAGCGCTACGGCGCGGACGTGGATGTCGTGCTTCGCGGCATCGGCAGCGACCCGCGCATCGGATTGACATACCTGCGCCCGTCGTTTGGCTTCGGTGGAAGCTGCCTTCCGAAGGAGCTCCGAACGATCGCGGCGGCCGGCGAACAGGTCGGCCTCCCGATGCACGTCACATCGGCCGCCTCTGAGGCGAACGCCAGTCACCAGCGGCGGTTCGTCGAGCGTGTCGCGGCGGCAGCATCAGGTTTGGATGGACGCCGCGTCGCAGTCCTCGGGCTCGCGTTCAAGGCGGGCACAGATGACATCCGCTCGTCCCCGGCCATGAACGTGGTGCGGCTCCTGGCCGAGGCCGGGGCGGATGTTGTCGCCCACGATCCGGAAGCCTCAGCGAACGCGGCGTTAGCACTCCCTGGACTTTCTCTCGCGTCCACTCCGCTCGATGCATTGCGGGGAGCAGACGTCGCGGTCATCACCACGGAATGGCCAGCGTACCAGGACCTTGACTGGGCCGCAGCCCGGACGGCGATGGCACGCCCTGTCGTCGTCGACGGTCGGCGCCTTCTCGATCCGGCGCAGATGGCGGATCTCGGATTTGACCTCTGGTCGCTTGGCAGCCCCGATCCGATACCGGTCGTCGTCGACGGAGCCTCGTGAGGCGCGGCGCACTGGGATTGCCGAACTGTCAGACGGCCGACGGTCACGTGCCTGACGTGAGCCTCCCGACACTGATCTTCATATCGCCGCATCCGGCACGAGCCGCGGGCCTGCCCAACCGGCCCGCAAGCCTCCTCTCGGCGTTCATCGCGGCGGGGGCCTTTCATGAGGTGATCGTGGTCAACCGCGTGCGCCCAACCGCATTCGCCAGACGCGCAGGACGAGGGCGACCGATCTTCGGTCGCGGGCTGGCCGGATTGGCCCACCGGCTCGCGAGCGGCGCCGTCCTCATCGAGCATCCGTGGCCGTTCGGCAGGCTCGAGCGATGGTTCCTCACCGGCGTGCTCGGTGCCACCGCTCGCGCGGCCGCGGGCGCGGTCGTCGTCTGGGTGGCAGACCCAAAGTCGGTCCCGGCCGTCGTGGACAGGAAGAGGGGTCGGCCTGGCTGGCGGGTGGTGGTGGATGCATATGATGCATGGGATCGGTCACCCCTGGTCCGCGGCGAACGGCGCCTGCGGGCCGTGACGGATGGGTACCGCGCGGCCGCCGAAGGAGCTCAACTCATCTTCACCAACACACGGGCGATGCAGGACCGCCTGGGCGAGCTCGGCGCTTCCGACGTTCGCCTGCTTCCAAATGCATGCCCGCCACTCGAACCGGGACCGTCCACGGCAGGGAGGCAGCCGGCCGGCCTCGTGTATGTGGGTCGTATCCACGAGCGCTTCGACGCCGAACTTGCGGGCGCAGTCGCTGCGGCGCTCCCCGATATCACCATCACCATCGCCGGACCTGTCGAGCGCGTGCCGGTGGGCTGGTCGGTGCTGGCGGCCCGCTCCAACGTCCGCCTCCCTGGCCGGGTGGAATCGGAGGCTGCCCGCGAGATGATCGCAGGCTGTGCCGCCCTCATCGTTCCGCACCGTGTCGACGACTACACGCGGTCGCAGGACGCCATGAAGGCCTGGGACGCGCTTGCCGTCGGCACCCCCGTGATCTCGACCCCGATCCCTCCCGCCGACGGCTGGCCAGCAGGGCTGGCCGAGGTCTGCGGCGACACGGAGGCGTTCGTAGCAGCGGCGCGGCGAGCGGCGGGCGGCGGGCTGGCACCCGGACGCGCCGATCGGCTCGCCTTCGCGGCCGACAATCAATGGTCGGCTCGCGCAGCAACGGCGATCGCCGCTATCGACGCATTGTCCGGTGCTGCGGATGGCGTCCAGCCGTGAGCCTGCGAGTCACCGTCGGGATCGTGCTCCACGACAGCGCGCGTGACATTCACGCGTGCCTGTCCGCCCTGGCGGCTCAGACGCGCCTGCCCGACGCAGTGGTTGTCCTCGACAACGCATCGTCGGATGACGGGCTCGACCTGGCCCGAAAGGCGGTGCCCGATGCCCGGTTCGAACGCTCCCCCATGAACGTTGGCTTCGCCGCCGCTCACAACCGGGTCATCGCTCTCGAGCCGGCCGATGTCCACGTTCTCCTCAACCCTGATTGCCTATTGGCGCCGGCCTTCCTCGAGCGATCCATCGAGACGCTGAGGAACGACGCAACCATCGGAGCAGTCTCGGGCCGGCTCCTCAGGTTCCGAGATGATTCGCCGGACGGTGGGCTGCTGGAAGAGCTGCCCGACGACGTGCTGGATTCGACCGGGATGGTCGCCCTTCGGAATCGCCGGGTCCTTGACCGGTCGAGCGAGCTCCCGGCCGCGGGGCGGGATCCCGCCTCGGCCGATGTCTTCGGCACGTCCGGGGCCGCCGCTGTCTACCGGCGGAGCATGCTCGAGGACACGGCTTTCCATGGCGAGTTCCTCGACGAGTCCTTCTTCGCCTACCGGGAGGATGTTGATCTGGCCTGGAGAGCACAGCTGCTCGGGTGGCGCTGTCGGTACGTGCCTGCGGCGCTGGCACGCCATCGTCGCCGGGTCGCGCCGGGTCGTCGGGGACGGCTGCCCGCCAGGATCAACCGACTGTCGGTCGCCAACCGGTGGCGCATGATCGCAAAGAACGAGCTGGCGGCAGGATGGCGACGGGACTGGCGTGCGATCCTCGCGAGGGACGTACAGATCCTCGGCTACTGCCTCCTCCGCGAGCAGCGCACGCTCCTCGCAGTCGCAGATCTCCTGGGTGACACGGGGCGGCTGCGAGCTCGTCGTCGGGATCTCATGCGACGCCGACGCGCCGACGACGACGACGTGCTCGGGTGGTTCGGCGGCCAATCGGAACGCCGTGAGGGGTGAAAGCGCGTCGATGCGGATCGCGATCATGGGCACCCGAGGCGTTCCGGCGGCCTACGGCGGGTTCGAGACGATGGCCGAGGAGCTTGGGGCGCGACTCGCCGCACGCGGCCACGAGGTCACGGCGTACGGCCGCTCGCCCGGGATCCCCAGCGGCCTTCGTGAGCATCGTGGCATCCGCCTTCGGGTCCTCCCGACGATCCGTCACAAATATCTCGACACGATCACGCACACCTGCCTGTCGGTCATCGACGGGCTCTTTCGGCGATTCGACATCGTCCTGATCTGCAACAACGCAAACGCTCCATTTGCGCTCGTGCCGCGCCTCGCCGGCGCCAAGGTCGCCCTCAACGTCGACGGCCTCGAATGGGAGCGGGGAAAGTGGAACCGGCTTGGCAGGCTCTATTACCAGGCCTGCGCGTGGCTGTCGCCGCGCCTGCCAGTCGTCCTCATCTCGGACGCCCACGTCATCGCACGCTGGTACCGCGAGCGTCATGGCAAGGAGACGTTCTACATCCCGTACGGCTCGGACGCGCGACGGCTCGAGCCGGGTGAGACCCTCGCCCGCCTCGGCCTCGAGTCAGGTCGTTACCTGCTCTACGTAAGCCGGCTCGAGCCGGAGAACAACGCGCACCTCGTTATCGAGGGCTATCGGCGTGCAGGTGGGCGTGAGGGTCTCGACGGAGTCCCGCTCATCGTCGTCGGCGATGCCCCGTACGCGACGAGCTACAAGGCCACGCTCGAGGCTGCGGCTGCCGCCACTCCGGGCGTGCAGATGACCGGCTACATCTTCGGCGACGGCTATGCCGAGCTCCAGTCGAACGCCCTCGCCTACATTCAGGCGACCGAAGTGGGCGGCACACACCCTGCCTTGGTCGAGGCGATGGGCCGTGGCGCGTGCATCGTGGCCAATGACGTCCCCGAACATCGCGAGGTGCTTGGTGACGCCGGGGCCTTCTACCGCCGCAACGACCCGGACTCGCTGGCCACCTGCCTCCGCTCGCTGGTGACCGACGCGTCCGAGCGTCGACGGCTCGGTGATCGGTCCCAGACCCGCGCCAAGGCCGAGTATTCGTGGGACCACGTGACCGATGAGTACGAGTCGCTCTTCCTTCGGATGCTCGGTAAGCCCAAGGGGGATTGAGGGCGCGCGGTTACCGAGCGACCTGCCGATACAGCTCCGCCAGGCGTCGCCCCTGCGTCTGGGCATCGAAGTCCCGCGTCATGTGTTCCCGCGCCGATGTTCCGATCGACGGCCAGCGGTCGGCCGCGGCGATGGAGCGCTCGATGGCCGCGACGAGGCTCTCTCGGTCGCCGGGTTCGGCTAGGAACCCGGTCACCTCATCCGCGACGATCTCCGGAATGTCGGCATGTCGCGTGGTCACCACGATGACCCCGGTCGCCGCCAGCTCCACCAGCGCCATTGGGGTCCCTTCGCTGTCGCCGTCTGCGGCAGTCATGCTTGCCGCCAGCAGCAGGTCGTGGCCGAGCGCCAGCTGCAGCAGATCAGCGTGCGTGACGTAGCCGAGCAGCTGGACCGTGTCACCCATCCCTTCGCGGGCGATGGTATCGATGATCCTCCGCTTCTCCTGCTCTTCACGCGGATGCCCGGACGCGTCTCCAACGAGCGTGATGCTGAGCGGCACGCGACGACGAAGACCTGCCAGCGCCTCGATCGCTAGAGGAATTCCCTTCTTCTCCCGGAACGACGATGCGATGAGGACGCGCAGCCGTCGATTCTGATCCCACGTGCGCGGTCGAAACGCCAGTTCCGAGATCGGAACACCGAGGTGATGGACTGCGATGCGGGCCGCGTCGGCACCCTGCCGGACCAGCCGGTCCGCCATCCAAGGACCGAGCGCCAAGACCAGCGCAGCATCCTCGAAGATGCGCCGGTATCGGCTCCGCCATTTGCGGCTACCGCGCGGCAGCGCGTCGACATCGAGGCCGTAGAAACTGATGAGAAAGCGCTTCTTGACCCGATCGGCCGCGGCTCGAGCGTCCCAGCCGGCCGCGCCGAAGTGCGCGTGCAGCACGTCTGGGTCCAGGAGCTCCGCCTGACGGGCGAGGCGGCTGGGCTCGAGGCCGGGCATCACCACATCCACGACTCGGCCGATGACGCCGCCCACGACCGACGGCACTTGGACGATCGCCGGGGCCGGCGCGGCGGTCTCCGTGGTCAGGCGGCGGCATACGACGGTCGAGCTGACCGTGGTCGGCAGGTGACCGATCGAGCTCGCCAGCCAGGTCTGCGTCAGCGGCAGCCACTCATCGAGGATGTGCACGACTCGCATCAGACTTCGCTCGGCGCGCCCTTCGCGGTTCGCACCAGCTCGCGCACCGCTGCCCGGTTCAGCACCATTGACAGGCCGAGGTAGATGCCGGCGCCGCCAACGGCGAGCAGTGCGAAGGTCTCGACTGACGCGACCGGTTGGCCGGCGAGTCGCGAGGCGATCCCTACGGCGAGATACATCCCCGCGCCGCAGATTGCCGGGCGGGTGATCGTCATCAGCATCGAGCGAACGCTCAGGCCGATCAGGCGGTAGGGCACGGCCAGCCCGGGATAGGCCAGGATGATCGTGATGAGCAGGTAGGCGGTCGCCACGCCCAAGATGCCCCATCGGAGCCCGATCGCGAAGGCCGTGACGGTGAGTACACCACTCGCGACGCCCCACACCAGCATCAGCGTCGAGCGGCCCTTTGCCTGGTAGATCGGTCCGACCGTCATCGCGATGACCTGAACGAGCCCGATCGGCGCCAGTATGGCCAGGACCTGCCCGGCGTCTGTCCACGACGGGCCGAAGAGGACAGCCACGAGCCGCTCGCTCGTCGCCATGACGCCAAAGACCATCGGGAACGCGACGAGTGAGATCGTGGAGACAGCTCGCAGGTACAGTTGGCGGAAGCGGACGTCGTCGCTCTGCATGCGCGCGTACACCGGAAAGGTAGCCCGCGAGATCACTGCCGACACCGCCTGCAGCGGGTAGAGCATCGCCCGGTAGGCCAGCGTGTACTGGCCGAGCGGTCCCGCCCCCAGAGCGGCGCCGATCAGGACGTAATCCGCAGTCCTCGCGGCGTAGTTGAAGAGGTTGAAGCCGGTGACCCCCAGCCCGAACCGGACGACGCCGCGCAGGTCGGGCACCGAGAACTCGAAGGCGGGTCGCCAGTCTCCCAAGACGGTGTACAACACGGTGCTCATCGCGGCCGTGGCGATCGCCTGGGCGACGAGGCTCCAGACGCCGAATCCGGCGAAGGCGGCCGCCACGGCAACGATCCCGCCGGCAAAGACCGCCAGGAGCTCGACGGTGGCCACCACGCGGAAGCGCATGCCGCGCTCCAGCAACGCCTGCTGAACGATCGATAAGCTGGAGATCGAGAAGGCGATCGCCGAGACTGCCACGATCTCGGCAAGCCGCGGCTCCCGGAAGAGTTCCGCGATGGTCGGAGCCAGCAAGGCAACCCCGATCCCTGCCCCCACACCAAGAGCGACGTTGGCCCAGAAGAGCGTCGAGACGAGCCTCGTCGTCAGGCGTGGCGTTTGGACGATGGTGACACCGGTTCCGAGATCGCGAGCCAGGCCCAGGATCCCGACCACGACCAGCGTCACGCTCATCAGCCCGAAATCGTCCGGAATCAGCAGCCGGGCGAGGACCGCAGTGACGACGAGCTGAAGGACCTGGCGACCGATCTGCGATATCGAGACCCAGCCGACTGCCAAGCCGATCGACTGCCCGCCGCTCGGCCCGTCGGTGCTGCCCGGCGCTGATCCGTCAGCCACGGTTGAGCGCGGCCGTGCGGACATATCGGTCTAGGACATCGTACGGATATTGTGGTCCGGGGCTCCACGACGGCAGGTACGACTGCAGGCGCGCGATCGAGAAGCGCTGTGGATCGGGCTCGGTGTCGAGCACGACGTGCTCGGCGGTAGTGTCCAGCAGGCGTTCGATGTGGGCGACAAGATCGCCGACGGGTGTGCTGATCCCGGATGCCACATTGACCGCCACGTCGCGCGCGCCGGCGTCCAGCAGGCCCACGACGAGCCCTGCCACATCCGCCGCGTCGATGAGATCGCGGCTGGCAGCGGGGCGGAGCGAAACTGTGCCTCGCTGGACCTGCCGGATCAGCGACGGCACCAACTGCGCCGGCCGCTGCGGGTGCCCGACGGCATTTGGAATGCGGGCGATCAGATGGTCGACGCCGCTCGAGCGAATCGCTTCCTCGCACGTCAGCTGGTGACGCCCATAGGGTGAGCCAGGCGCGATTGCGTCGTCCTCGCGCCGGACCGATTCACGCCTGCCGTAGATGGCGCCGCCGCCGGAGAGATAGACCAGCGTCCGCCCGCCGGCCAGGCAGGCACGGATCGCTTCGTCGAGCTCGCGGCGCTCACGCTCGAATTCCGCCGCCGCCGTCGTAGTCGAGTCGGCGACGCCCTTGGCGAAGATGGTCACCGCGTCCGCTCGCGCCATGGTGGTCGCAAAGGCGCGCGCCAGCAGGCCGGTGCCCTGAATCTCCACGGGGGCGGCTGCGCTACTCCGCGGCCGTGCCAGCGGCCAGCCGATCCTTGTACTGGCGCCGGTAGTAGTCGAGGAACTCGCCGCTCTTCAACGGGCGCCACCAGGCTTCGCGATCGCGGTACCAGTCGACGGTGGCTGCGAGCGCCTCAGTGAAGGAGTGCGCAGGCGTCCAGCCAAGGGCATTCAGTTTGGTGCAATCGACCGAGTACCGGCGGTCATGTCCCGGTCGATCCGCGACGCTACGGACGAGCGACCTCGGCCGATGCAGCAGCCCGAGGATCTGCCGCGTCAGCTCCAGGTTCGTGAGCTCGCTGCCGCCTCCCACGTTGTAGATTTCTCCCGGCTTGCCGTCAGACAGGGCGAGCTCGATTGCATCGCAGTGGTCATCGACATAAAGCCAGTCGCGCACTTGAAGCCCGTCGCCGTAGAGCGGCAGCGGCTCGTCGTCGATGGCGTTGGTCACGAAAAGCGGAATGATCTTCTCGGGGTGCTGATAGGGGCCGAAGTTGTTGCTGGCTCGGGTGATCGTGCCGGGCACGCCGTAGGTTGCGTGATAGGCCAGCACCAGCATGTCGCCGCCAGCCTTGCTGGCCGAGTAGGGACTGCGTGGGTGGAGAGGATCGGCCTCGGTCGACGAGCCGGTGGGCACATGGCCATACACCTCGTCGGTGCTGATCTGGAGGTACCGCTGATGGCCGTACCGGCGCGCAGCCTCGAGCAGCACGAAGGTGCCGTACAAGTCGGTGCGGATGAAGGCGTCGGGCGCCTCGATGCTGCGGTCGACATGCGACTCGGCCGCGAAGTTCACGATCGCGTCAACCTTCGCAGCGAGCGGGTCGACGGCTGCCGCATCCGCGATATCACCGTGCACAAAGCGGAAGCGCGGATCGGCTGTCAGGTCGACCAGGTTGGCCAGGTTCCCGGCGTAGGTGAGCTTATCGAGGACCGTGACCTCGACATCCTCGTGTCCAGCGAGGACCCTTCGGGCGAAGTTCGAGCCGATGAATCCTGCCCCACCGGTGACCAACAGCCGTCTCGGCAGGCCGCTCACCTGGAGACTCCGGTCGGATCGACCTGTTCCGCCTCGACCGCCTCGACGCCGGTGGCGGTGTGCACCGGTGACTCGCCGGCAAACCGCGCGGCGAACGACGCCGACTCGTGCAGGGCGGTGATGGTGCCCGCGTCCATCCACTCGCCGTCGAAGACGCAGTGCGCCAGGGAGCCCGCACGCAAGTAGTGGTTCAACAAGTCGGTGATCTCGAACTCACCGCGCGCGGACGGTTTCAGGTCGCCGATCGCCTCGAAGACCGACGGACGGAAGAGGTAGACGCCGATCGGGATCAGGTCGCTCTTGGGGTGCTCGGGCTTCTCCTCGAATCCGACGATCCTGCCCTCGCCGTCGAGCTCGGCCACGCCGAATCGCTGCGGATCGGGTACGCGCTTCAGGACGGCTCCCGCTTCGGCATCACCGCCCACGAACTGCTCGGCGAACCCGCGCAGCGAGCCATGCAGGATGTTGTCGCCCAGCACGATGGCGATCGGGTCGTCCCCGGCGAACTCACGCGCCAAGCCGATTGCATGCGCGATCCCCAGGGCGCCGCGCTGGTATCGGTAGGAGAGGCTCAGCCCCAGGTCGGAGCCGTCATGCAGGAGCTCCAGGATTGCCCCGACTGAGCGCCCGCCGACCACCACCAGGACCTCGCGACAGCCCATCTCATGGAGCGCCTGGAGCGGGTAGAAGATCATCGGCCGGTCGTAGACCGGCAAAAGGTGCTTGTTGGTGACGAGGGTCAGCGGGAAGAGGCGGGAGCCGCTACCTCCGGCAAGAACCACGCCCTTGAGCCCCATGCTTCCTCCGGTGTCGGATCCGAGGCGCCACCGGCCATTGGGGGCGCGACGATGACCCAGAGTGTAGCCCGGTGCCGGGCTGGAAGGACGCACTCGGCTGGCAGGCAATGCCAGTCGCGAGGTGACGTGCCCAGCCCGAGCGCGGCCCGGATCAAGTACGGTCGCTCCATTCATCGTGCACGACGGAGCCCCGGCGCAAGGCCGGGGCTCCATTTCGCGCGCTTGATGTCCTCAAACGCGCTGGGCGCGGCCCCGAACGGTTAGCTCGGGGCGATCCAGAGGACGACTCGGCCGTCCGCAAGCTTTCCAAGGTAACGGCCAGCGCTGGAACTCATGTCAGCGCCCGCCTTCGCGAGCTTGCCGCTCGATGCCCCAACCGCAAGCATGTCACCGATCGCAGCATCGGCTGGAGCCGTGCCAGCGAAGGCGAAGATGCCGCCCGTGATGATGCGCAGGTTCTTGCCAGCGGCCACAGCGGTGCCGCCGTCCTCCCACAGACCCGGCAAGGGATCGAGCGTGCTGGTCGGCGACGTGATCTGCCTGTCGCCCACCGCGTTGACCTTGATCGTGCGCTCGGAGCCACCGACCTGAATTGAGTCGGCCACAGGCTTCAATTCTCGGTCGACGACCCCGAAGACGGCGTCGCTCTTCTTGGCCGCGCGAACGACGAGGACGAGGCTGCCGTCCTTGGCCTGTGTGACGCCGACAAGCGCGACTGCGTCACCCTGGTTGAGGGTCGACCCGGAGCCATTTACTGCCGTAATCGCCGCGGTGCAGCCGGTGCAGGTGCCGGACACGGTGAAGTTGCCATTAATGTAGGAGTTGCCGTCTGCGTACAGTGCGAAGCTCAGGGCAGCGGTGGTTCGCGCGTAAACGCCCGCGCCAAAGCCGATGTCGGTCTGGCCGATGACACCGTAGGACCCGTTGAACGCCCCGCCTGCGTCTGGTAGGTCGCTCATGTCACCAGTGCCATTGAGGCCGCGCCCTTCGACCCCGGTTCCGGCCGTACTGTCAGCATAGATCGCGGGAATGTCCGTGAGGGACTGCGTGGCGTACATCGCGGCGAGCGCGCCTTCGGAGGCCCACACGCCCGCGATCGCGTCCGCGCCCTCACCGTAGACGCCGGCCGCGAATCCGAATCCGGTGCCCGAAACGCCATTCCCGCCGCAAAGGAGGAATCCGTCACAACCGGTGACGACCCCTCGCAGCGCGTTGGTGTCGTCGCTAGTGGCGATGATGCCCTCGTTCTGCTTGCCGTTGACGCGCATCGCCGCGCCGGTACCCTCGTTTGCGCTGTCATTCGCAGCATAAACGCCGTAGTTGTTCTCGTTACCCACAACTCCAGAAACACCGGAGCCGGTGCCGCTGGTGAAGAAGCCGGCAATGCCCGAGCCCGATCCAGTCGAGCCGCGGATCGCCGTCCCGGTCCCGTTTTGCGTGACCAGGAGGGCGTTGCCCGTGCTACTGGTCGTGAGACTCGTATTGCTCGTGCCGGCGCTATTGGCCTGGCCAAGGATGAAGTTCCCGCCCGCGGCTCCCGCGACGATGCCGGTCGCTAGCAGCGCGAGGGCAGCGCCTGCGACGCCGGCGAGTCGTGTCCGTTGCCAGATTGATACCATCCCGGACCTCCTTCTATCGGTTCGGCCATGACCCTGCGGCGATCCCGAGCCGCGCAGCCTGCGTGTCGGCCATTATGCCCAGCCTGACGTCGCGCTGTTACGTGATCGGTCGAGATGCGCCGGGTTGCCGTAAGATCGGGTTGATCGAAGGGTCGCGGCTTCCTAGAGTTCAGTGCGACGCCGCCGCGGTGGGCACTCACAATTTCCATACCGAGGGAGTGGGTCGACTTCCCATGATCCGACGGCACTTCATGCCCCTCCGGCTCGCCCTGATGGCCGCCGACGGCGCGACGGCGACGTTCCTCTTCCTCGGGATTTCCTTCGTCCGCTTCGGCGACGGGGCGTGGCTCACATTCTGGGCCCGCATCGGCATCGACATCCGCCTGGCTGCCATCATCTTCGGGGTCGGGTGGGTCGTCGCCCTGTGGTATCACGGCCTGTACCGGCTGCGGGTCCGCTGGCAGTTGCGAACCGAGGCCAAGGACATCGCACGGTCGACGATCCTGGTGGCGGCGGTCACGCTCGCGATCCTCTTCGTATTCCACCAGGACGACGTGAGCAGGCTCTTCCTGCTGGCGCTCTTCGTCGCGCAGCCGCTCGTGACGCTCAGCGTGCGCGCCGTTCTTCGGTTCGCATTCAGCCACCTACGCGAGCGCGGCTACAACACTCGCTTCATGCTCGTGGTCGGGACAGGGCGGCTGGCGCAGGACTTTGCGGACCTGGTTGAGGCCCACCCAGGCCTGGGAATCCAGGTCCTCGGTCACCTGTCCGCGCCCGAGGAGAAGCAGCACCTGGTGACGCGCCCGATCCTCGGCACAATCGACGCGATCGAGGAGATCTTGCACACAAACGTCGTAGACGAAGTCGCCGCCTGCCTCCCGCCGGAGTCGGCCGCCCACCTGGAACCGATTGCAAGCCTGGCTGCCGATGAGGGCAAGACCGTCCGAATTCCCGTGGACCCTCACGAAGGTGCGATGCTTCACGCGCGAGCAGAGGAGTTCGAAGGCCTGCTGATCCGGTCGCTCG
>CAVPGY010000007.1:0-500544 GCA_963704115.1 uncultured Chloroflexia bacterium | reverse complement strand
TGCCATGTGATGCCTCACAGCGACAGTGGTGCCATGGGTTGGGTTAACGTGCAAGGAGATGGTATGCCAAATTACGTTGTGGATTCGCCCGAATACAAATGTTTAAATGCACCAGGAACGGGCGCGCCTCTTGACCTCCCACGATCGGTGCAGTGTGATGCGGATGATTATGGTTTGCATGATCTCGAGGAAGCGCAGATTACGTATGAATACAAGATCAACTTCCTCGAAGATTCTAGTATCGACGATATGCTGAAGGAACTCGAGGCAACCATTCTTTCTGCTCTTGCGGTCAATGATGGCGTGATGGGCTGCCTCATGGAAAGACGACTCAAGGCCTTGACGTCCAACACTCGTCGCCGCCTCGTTGGGGCACTCAAAATCTCATCGGATCCTCCTGATACGATCAAAGACGATAGAGGTATGTAAATTGCTGTTTCATGAAAGTTCCATAAGAAAAGGCAGCGATACTCACTTGACAATCTTGATTTTCCTTTCCTTGAAGTCACATGCGAAACGGGTGTCTGCGAAGCGGAAGTTCTAGGAAAGTTGACGGCCTATGCTGAAGAGGGCACTGATCTTTCAGGTCTCAAATGTGACGTTGAGTCCATCGTGAAAAAATTTTTGTCATCATCTCTAGACGTCAAAGGTCTCCAGTCAATTGAGCTTGACGACACCGTTGGACCTGCTTGCGATTCTGCCGCTGGCGCCAATGGAACGGCCACTGGAGTGAACAACACGAAGAGCTTCCCTACTGGCTTGGTCGTTGGCATAGTCATGGGTGGAATGTGCGTCATCTTGCTCGCTCTATTCGCCGTCCGTCAATGGAGGTCCAGGAGTCGTCGAGCGGATACGCGCGCTCTTGGTGACGGCGAGCCGACGAAGGAAGATGCCGATGATTTTCACATGACATCCATTTATTCTGTGGGAATCGCCCAAGGAATTTCAGCTTCGCCTGACGACTGCTCTGAGCGGGGTGGAAAGGGTGCCGACGTTGAGGCGGCATGCAAAGTTAGCGACAACGACACGAGCCAGGATACTACGGACAATGACACGAGTCAGGATACTACGGAAAATGACACCAATCAGGATACTGCGGAAAATGACACCAGTCAGGATACTACGGATACCTTTGCTCAAGAAGCTGCTTCAGAGGCTACACCGGTGTCTCCGGAGCCACCCTTGTCAAAATGAGAATTTACGTTGGAAGTGAATGCTCGGAAGAAGATAATATCACTCGTGTTGTGACAGGTTCGGCACCAGTCGCTGCCGTTGTTCAGGTTGATGGAGTTAATGAGGCTTGAAGTCAATTGGCACGGCCTCTAGATCCATTAAAGAATTTTTGCTTGGTAACAGATCTAAATATGGGTTAAAATGGAATGTTAAGCACACAGTACAGGGTAGGTACTTGTCTACGTGTCGTAAGAGCCTACCGGAGCTGAGGAGATCGCGCTCCATGGCTCGTCATCTCAGACTGGTAAGTAAGACTCTAGGAACAGTAAAAGGAGTAACATTCAGCCTGCAGCATAGTCGTCGAAGCCAAAATTGGTGTTGCAAAGGTGTGAAAGACGTGGGCCAAAAATTACTTAACGGCATCTCAATTTTTCAGACGCCAGTCATTATTTCGTTCCCGCAACGCGACGATCCTTGCCATTTGCATGCTTCAAGAGCAAGCTTAACCACCGGTAACACTAAATAAATTACATTCACCAGTATTTCAACAACAGCAACACTATTTATCATGTCTGACAACGAATCTTATGAATATGACGACGACGCGGACGAGGATATGGAAGATAACTTTGAATACACGGATGAAGAGGAAGAAGCCGACGACGCCGAAGTTGCACTCGAGAATGCCTATTATAATGCCAAGGGCCTGCGTGAAGATTCACTAGAGGAAGCTGTTCAAGCATTTGAAGAAGTGATTACTTCTGAAAAGAAAGAGAACGACAACAAGTACGGTCCATGGAGTTTCAAGAGCATGAAACAACTCGTCAAGCTATACCTAAAGCTCAATGATGCTACTCAAGTGATGCGTCACTACCAACGAATGCTGGAATGTGTAGGAGATGGTGTCAGTCCTAATGCAGTCGAAAAGGGAATTCACGGTATGCTCGATCGAATCTCGCAGAATGATAATCTTCAAGGAAGTCTTACGAGTCAAATTTACGAAGCTACCTTGGCCATCTTTTCGCCAAAGACTGGAACTTCTCCAAACGAACGACTCTGGTTCAAGACAAACATCAAGTATGGACAGCTCATGTACGAAATGAATGAAACTGCCAAGCTGCAGCGTATTCTCAAGGACTTGCAATTGAGCAAGACGGATGGCGACGGCGATAACACCATGGGCGCGAGTTGCTAGCAGCAGTACGTCGACTCAACTCATGGAGATTTATGCACTACAAATTCAGCTATATTCTCGTCAAAAGGATCTCAAGAAGCTTCGTCAAGTCTTTGACAAGGCCATGGCCATTCGTGGAAGTATTCCTCATCCCCGAACCATTGCCCTTATTCAAGAGTTGGGAGGCAAAATGCACATGGCGGCTCGTGAATTCGAGGCTGCGTCTCAAACATTCTTTCAGGCATTCAAGTCGTACGACGAAGCGGGAGATCCCAATCGACTCAAGTGCTTAAAGCGCCTAGCTGCAGCCAGCGCGCCCCGCGCTTCGGCGGCTAGCCCGCCTGGCTCCCAAGAAGCGCGCCCGCGTCGAGGCGACCCCAGGGCTCAAGCCGCGGCGAGCCTTGCTCAAGCCTTTCGCGGCGACGCGGCGCAAAAAAAGGGCTTGATGACGAGCCATCAGTTTTGCCAGGTCAGACTGCAGGCTTTGTGCTTGGAAGCGCTGAAGAAGGGCTTGGAGGATGACCAAGCTCTTTCACTGCGTCGCGAGACTTTGGAGCGCCGTGGGGTTGCCAAGCGCGAGGCGAAAGCAATCCCCAAAGACCTGAGGGCCCTCCTGAAGGCAGCAGTGGTCAGATCAGGCGTGGCGCAGCGGAGGCTTTTACTTGAAAGCCAGCACTTAGCCTCGGACGCCTTGCCCTTTCAGGAGCCCTCGCCTGACGGGTGGAGCAGGCGCAAGAGTTGCTTGGCTGCCGCGCGCGGCAGTCTTTCTCCAGGCGACAAGAGGAGAGCCAGCGGCGAGCTCCGAAAGGCCGCGTCTCCCCTAGAGTTGCGTCAGCTGGCAAAAGCTTCCTTCGGCTTCAAGCAGCAAGTTGGTGATTTTTTCAAAAGCGCGGCCAGTCGCCCGCAGGCGCTGGAAGAGCGCCGCGCGCTTCGGGAGGAGATTTTTGCCAGCTTTCAAAATCACGCCAACGCGCGCAGCTGCAAAGCTGTCGCCCTGCTCGTGGAAGAGGCGCGCGCGCCTTTTGGGCAGCGCCTCGCTGGAGCCGCTGGAGCTAAAGGCGGCGACGACAGGGGCCTTGGCGGGCCTGGAGCCCGCCGGTGGGGCGAAAAACTCCCACGAATTATGTCTGCTTTACATGAGATTAATTTTACTCCGAGTTAAATTTTAATAACTTGGCTTCCAAGCGCCTGACTTGGCTTCCAAGTCTCTGACTCGACTTCAGCCCTTTTGCTGATTGAGGCGCTGGCTGACTTGAAAATCAATCTGCCAACTCGGATTATGGTTTTTTTATTTCATTCTAACTCTAAGTGATCTGTTGCAAAAGTGCTTGGCCTGCAACAGCGCTGGCGACTTGAAAATCAGTCTTCCGCCTCAGACTTTGAGTGGCTTGCCTTATTCTAGCTCTAAATGATCTATTGCAAAAATGCTTGATCTACAATCGCGCTTTAAAAACTTAGAGCTGGGCTTTAAAAGCTGCGACTCATGTCCTCTTCCTTGGTCCACTCACGTTTTCCAAAGGCAGCTCGCGGCAGCGATTCACAAAATGTCTCATGCGCGCGATTTTCTACGCATTTCAACTTGGTGCTGATTTGGCCAAAGTGCACTTCGGCCAAATCAGCGCCAAGTTGAAGCGCGCGGGATTCTGCGTGGGCGCTCGTCGTCACCACGATGCCTCCCTCCAAGGCGGCTCCAGCGAAGCGAAAGCCTTCTCCTGCCCCGCAGGTGCGCGCGTTGTTGCTCTTGAGTCAGTGCAATGTGCACTCTGCAAAAAGACTGGCGTTTTTGGCCCTATTTTCGCCGAGAAAAGTCCATTTTCTCACGTCATGATGATTGGCGCTTTTTGTCGGCTCGCTTGCCCTTTAAATGAGGGCAACGATGGCCACTTGCGCTCATTCTCGCTCATCATTGCATTGACGCAAGTTATTTAAGGCTGGTTGTTGTCTTAAAATGACTTCAGCAGGGGAGCGTGAGCCCCGCGGGTTCCCAGGCGCCGTCTTCGCGCTTCCTGCGCCGGCAAGTGGGCCAAAGGAAGCGAGTGCGTGGAACGATTCAATCGGCTAGGGCGATTGGGAAATGTGACAGAAGTCTCACGACTTCGGCTCGACTAGGCTCTGGCAGCTCTTGGCGCTGTGGCGCAAGCGGCGCCCTGGCGCAGCAGGGTCCGAACTCGCCGAAGCAGGGCTGCTGGGGCAAAGGCTGCTGCTTCCTTTGCCAGCACCTTGCGCGCAATCGTGGAGCCAGCTCCTTCGCCCTTGCTGTCTTCTGCGCTGCTGCCGCAACTCTAGAAGTGCCCGCGTGAAGCGCTGCTGTTGATCAGCGCTGTTGCTTAGCTCACGCTCACTTTGCTCGACTGTGAGAAGAGGGCGAGCGGTGCAAAGAGGCGACGTCAGAGGCGAATCTTCTTTGCAATCTGCCTTCTTCAAGTAGATTAGGCAATGAGCAGAGATGACAAGCGAGCAGGCCATTGCGCGCGCGCGCGCAGGGCTGCGTAACTTCTGTCACTCCCCGCCAGCTCGTGGCCCATTGCCGAAGAAGTTGATGAACACGCGTCAAACAAGTAAATTCCTGTAAGAGGAGCGTCTAAAAGCAGGATCGACAATAGAGTCATCACCCTGAGTGAGGCCTGCTGCGCCTTCGCGGGAGAGCAAGGCGCTCTCAAGTGCGCAGGCTCTGTGACCTCTGAGACTTGGAAGAACAATCTTGTAACAACGCGCAGAGCTGTCAACAACAGACATGGCCCGCGATCGAAAGGAAGCGACCTCAAACTTCCATTGGAAGCTGCTAGTGGCTTGCTTGGCCCTCTGTCGAGTGGAAGAGCCGCAGCATCGCTGTCAGAAGGAGCCTTGAGCTGAAGACAGCTGGAGTGGGAGTGCTCCCCAATGATAACGCTCCCCATGAGAGATCTCAAGCTCGTGGCGCTCTCGCAAGAGAATTTGTTAGTGAACGAGTCCACGCCAGGAGCAGCAATTACAGCGCAATCATTGTCAACGTCAAAAGCCTTGGAAAAGCCGCTCAACTGGCTCCTTGCTGTTGCACTTGGCAGCGTCCTTGCACTGGATAAACTTGGCAGGTCACTGGGTGGAGCGAGCTTGGAAAGATCGCTGGAAGGAGCGAAGCTGGAGCGAAAGGGACTTGCGCTGTCAGGCAAAGCAATGAGCTCGTCACTGGGCAACACTTCTGCAATGCTGCGCTCCAAGCTTGATTGAAGATCCAGAACAAGCTCAGCTAAATCCGGAAGCAGGCGAGAAGCGCGCTCGCCGTCGTCCTCGGCAGCAGCGCCTCCGCAAAAGCCTGCGCGATCGGGGGCAGCTGCAATCGGATGGTCTGTGCTTCCTGAAGATTCCTTCAACTCGTTGTGCTTCATGATCTCCTCGTGCTCGCCCTTACTGACGGGAGCGCGAAACTTGACGTGATCGCCTGAGCGCTGAGCGTTGGACTCGCGCTCGGGAGCGCGCTGAGCGCTGGGCTCGCGCTCGGAGTTGCGTTGAGCAACGCGGGCACAAAACCCTTGACCGTTTTCCTGAGCATCCATGAGAAAGTTACGTCCCATAAGATCTTGTGGATCGACAATAACGGCGTCGTCTCCACTAGCCGGGCGCTCAGAGGAGCTTTCGCCGGCAGGCTCCGCAGAGCGAAGTGAGAAGTCCTCCCCATGATCCAAAGCAGGAGAAGACTTGCGCGGCGACCGGATAACCTCATCGTTGAGGAAGTACGTGCTGCGCCATCAGGCGACTCCTTCGCCGGGGATGGCCTCGGCCTTCTCGCGTCCACCGCCGGCCCAGCCGTCGGGGGCGCTCTTCGGGTTGATGAATGCCATGTGGCTCCGCAGCTCGGCGCCGACCTGCTCGATCCGGGAGCCGGCGTTCTCGGCCCGCAGCCGTCGGAACTCGGGCGCTCCGCGCTTGCCCTCCTCGATCCAGCGTCGGGCGAACGTGCCGTCCTGGATCTCGGTGAGGATCTGCTTCATCTCGGCGCGGGTGGCGTCGTTGACGATGCGCGGTCCGCTGACGTAGTCGCCGTACTCGGCGGTGTCGCTGATCGAGTAGCGCATGTACTGCAGGCCGCCCTGGTACATGAGGTCGACGATGAGCTTCAGCTCGTGCATCGTCTCGAAGTAGGCGAGCTCCGGCTGGTAGCCGGCATCGACGAGCGTCTCGAACGCCGCCTGGACCAGCGCCGTGGTGCCGCCGCACAGGACGGCCTGCTCGCCGAAGAGGTCGGTCTCGGTCTCCTCCGCGAACGTGGTCTCCAGGATGCCCGCCCGCCCGGCGCCGATGCCACGGGCGTAGGCGAGGGTCCGCTGGCGCGCCGTACCGGTGGCGTCGCGGTGGACCGCGTAGAGCGCGGGGACGCCGCCGCCCCCCTCGTACAGGCGACGAACGAGGTGGCCGGGGCCCTTCGGGGCGACCATCCCGACGTCGATGCCCGCCGGCGGATCGACCTCGCCGAAGTGGATGTTGAAGCCATGGGCGAACATCAGCAGCGCGCCCTCGCGCAGGTTCGGCTGCACCTCGTCGTGGTAGACGGCCGGGGCCGCGGTATCGGGCACCAGGATCATCACCACGCTGGCCTGGGCGGTGGCGGCCCCGGCATCGGTGACGCTGAGGCCTGCCTCGCGGGCGCGCTCAGCGGATCCGGAGGTCGGACGCAGCCCCACGACAACGTCGACGCCCGACTCGAACAGGTTGCGCGCGTGCGCCTCGCCCTGGCTGCCGTAGCCGATGACCGCCACGGTCTGGCCATCGAGCGCCGATGCGTCGATGTCGGCGTCGTAGATGAGCTTCGTCATGCGGGAGGTGCTCCGTTCTCGGTCGGGGATGGGGTGGTCGTGGTCATAGCCACGGCACCGGCACGCACGAGGCGTCGCAGGCCGTGGTCGCGGAGGGTGGTGAGCGCGCGGTCGATGGCGTCGGGCGGGGCGGTGAGCCGCGCGCGCCACGTGCCATCGGTGGTCGGGAGGGGCTCGCCGCCGGCCTGGGCCAGCACCGTGCGGACCTCCGCCTCGGCATCGGCGTCGGCGGGGGGCTCGAGCTCGACGAGCGCCAGTTCGAGCTCGACATGCGGGACGGTTGTTAGGTCGCGGACCTCGAGCACGTCGATCACCCGCTCGAGCTGGGCGAGCACCTGGCGCAGGTGGCCGTCATCGCCGCGCAGGGCGATCGTCATGCGCGAGCGCCCCGGCTCGTCGGTGGTGCCGACCGTCAGCGACTCGATGTTGAAGCTCCGCGCGCGGAGCAGTCCGGAGACGCGGTTCAGCGTCCCGGGTCGGTCGATGACGAGGGCGCTGATGAGATGGCGCCGGTGCTCGGCATCCGGATCGCCGGCGGGGAGGGTCTGCCGTCGCGCGGCGGCGGCCATCATTCGCCGGCCCCCTCGACCATGTCGGACAGGCCCTTGCCCGGCAGCATCATCGGGTAGACGTTCTGCGCCTCGTCGAGGTGGAAGTCGATCAGTGCCGGGCCGGGCGCCTTCCGGGCCTCGGCGATGACGGCGTCAACCTCCTCCGGCTTCGTCGCGCGCCAGGCCGGGATGCCGTAGGCCTCGCACAGCCGGACGAGGTCCGGCCCCAGCAGCTCGGCGGAGTGGTAGTTCTCGTCGTAGATGATCTCCTGCCACTGCCGGATCATCCCGAGCCGATGGTTGTTGAGGACGGCGATCCGCACCGGGATCTGGTCCTGCACCAGCGTCGCCAGCTCCTGCATCGTCATCTGGAAGCCGCCGTCACCGACCACAGCCCACGTCTCGCGCTCCGGCGCCCCGAGCGCCGCGCCCATCGCCGCCGGGACGGCGTAGCCCATGGTGCCCAGGCCGCCCGAGGACAGGTGGTGGAACGGCTGACGGAAGCCGAAGTAGCGGGCCGCCCACATCTGGTTCTGCCCGACGTCACTGACCAGGGTGGCGGCGTGGTTCGTCGCCTCGCCGATGCGATCAACGACGTAGTCGGCGCTCAGCCGTCCCTGGCGCCAGGCGCCGGAGCCGTGCCACGAGCGCGCCTCGCTCACCTTCCGCCACTCCGCGATCTGGTCGAGCCACGCGGTCCGCGGCTCCGACTGGGGAAGCCGGAGGAGGAGTGCGGCCAGCAGGTCGCCCGCGTCGGCCACGATGCCGAGGTCGGTCCGGACGTTCTTGCCGATCTCGGATCGGTCCACGTCGACGTGCACGATCGTCGCGTTCGGCGCGAACGTGCTGGTCTTGCCGGTGATCCGGTCGTCGTAGCGGCAGCCGATGCCGATGAGCAGGTCCGACTGCTGGATCGCCTTGTTGACGTGCATCCAGCCGTGCATGCCGGCGTAGCCGGCGCTGAGCCGATGCGTCTCGTCCATGTTCCCGATGCCGAGCAGCGTGTGAGCGACCGGGATCTCGGCCTTCTCGGCCACCTGGCGCAGCAGGTCGGTCGCCGCGGCGATCTGGATCCCGTGGCCGGCCAGGATGAGCGGACGCTCGGCGTTCGCGATCAGCTCGGCGAGGTCATCGGCCTCGGGGACGTCGCCGCGGGTCGGGCGAAGCAGCCCGGGAAGGCGCAGCTCGTAGGGCTCAGGGTGCGGGGCGCTGGTCTCCTCCTGGAGCACGTCCTTCGGGAAGTCGAGCAGGACAGGCCCGGGACGGCCGGATCGGGCGATCTCGAACGCTTCGGCGACCGCCAGCGGCACTTCGTCCGGGTCCATGACGACGGTCGCGTGCTTGGTGATCGGCAGCGCGATGCCGATGATGTCCGTCTCCTGGAAGGCGTCCTTGCCGAGCAGCGGGCGCGGCACGTTGGCCGTGATGGCGACCATCGGGACGCTGTCCATCATCGCGGTGGCGAGGCCGGTCACCAGGTTGATCGCCCCGGGTCCGCTGGTGGCCATCGCCACGCCGACGCCGCCGGTGGCGCGGCTGAAGCCGTCGGCGGCGTGGGCGCCGCCCTGCTCGTGCCGCACCAGGATGTGCCGCAGCGGGAACTCGCGCAGCACGTCGTAGATCGGCAGCAGCGTGCCACCGGGATAGCCGAAGACCGTGGTGACACCCTCGCGCACGAGTGCCTCGCACACGGCACGGGCGCCGATGCGCGGGGCAACGGTCCGCTGCGGCGTGGCGGCCGCATCGGGGTCCGGGAGTCGAAGGGCTGTCATTCGTCGGTCCTCTCTAGTACACGAGAAATCCCGCCGGGCCTGTCGGCTGGCGGGATTCGGGTTCGCTGCGTGGTGAGCCTTGTGGGCTAGTCCTCGGCGCTTCCTCCATCCCGCCATCCAAGGAGAATGACGAGCCGAAGAATCGCGAGTACGAGGAGCAGGCCGAGCACGCCGGCGCTTGCCGGGGACGTGCGCGTGCTGGCGGCGATCATGCCGCGCTCCTGTGACATGGCCGAACCGTAGCAGCGGTGTCAACCCCTCGCTTCCTGGGGCCGACGGGGTATATACCGTATCTACTCCGGCACCGGAACGCTGCTACGCCCTCGACAGAGCGTGTTGGGGCGTGCCGCGACCTGCCAGATGCCCTCCTGGTGAGCGTTATCCGCCTCGCGCCGCCGCGAACGGCCATCCTGCCCTCCTGGTGGGCATGGCCACGCTCGGGCTGTCAGTTCGCGTCCGGTCGAATCGCGTAACGCCCTCCTGAAGGGCACGTGACACCATTGGCCCAGTAGATCGGCTCAATCGCGCGTCAGGTTCGCCGTCATCCGCGCGCCCGTGGTGACCGCGCCCTGCGACGCCGATGACACGAGCGCCGCATACTTCGCCAGCACGCCTCCGGTGTAGCGAGGCTCGGGTGCCCGCCAGGCGGCACGACGACGAGCCAGCTCATCGGCATCGACGACGAGGTCAAGACGTCGCGCCTCGACGTCGATGACGATCTCGTCGCCCTCCTCCACCAGTGCGATCGGCCCGCCGAGTGCCGCCTCGGGCGCCACGTGCCCGATCATGAGCCCGTGGGTGCCGCCGCTGAAGCGACCGTCGGTGAGGAGCGCCACGTCCCCGCCCAGGCCCTCGCCGACCAGCGCCGCCGTGACCGACAGCATCTCCTGCATGCCGGGACCGCCGACGGGCCCCTCGTAGCGGATGACGATGACGTCGCCGGGACCGATGCGCTGCGCGCGCACCGCGTCGTAGCACGCGTTCTCGCTGTCGAAGACGCGCGCCGGGCCGCGGAACTGCCGCATCTCGTGGCCGGCCAGCTTGATCACGCACCCGTCGGGCGCCAGCGAGCCGCGCAGGATGGCGAGGCCGCCGGTCGCCTTGATCGGATGCTCGATCGAGACCACGACCTCCTGGCCCGGGGTCTCGACCGCCGCCTCGGCCACCTCGGCCAGCGAGCGACCGTCGACATTGCGGGTGGAGCCGTCCACGAGCTCCTGCTTCAGCAGCTCGCGCGCGACGAGGCCGACGCCGCCCGCCTCGTGGATGTCCAGGGCGGTGAAGCGACCGCCGGGCATGAGCGAGGCGACGATCGGCGTGCGCGCGGCGATCCGGTCGAAGTCCTCGAGCTCCAGCGGGATCCCCAGCTCATGGGCGATGCCCAGCAGGTGCAGCACCCCGTTCGTGGAGCCCCCGGTGGCCGCCACGGAGGCGATGGCGTTGTCGATCGCCGCGCGGGTCATGATCGACGATGGCCGGATCCCGCCGTTGACCAGCTCCATGACGAGCTCTCCGGATCGATACGCGGCGTCCAGCTTCGCAGGATCGGTGGCCGGGATGCCGTTCAGACCGCCGGGACTGATGCCAAGGAACTCGAGGGCGGTGCTCATCGTGTTGGCCGTGAACTGGCCGCCGCAGGCGCCCGGCCCGGGGCACGAGAGGTCCTCGATCTCCCGCAGCTCCTCGAGGGAGATCTTCCCGGCCCGGTACGCGCCGATCGCCTCGAAGACGGTGACCACGGTGGCGTCCCGCTTGCCGCGGATGACGCCCGGGTTGATCGTGCCGTTGTAGAGGGCCAGGCCCGGAAGGTCCAGGCGGGCGAGCGCCATCGCGGCGCCCGGGAGCGTCTTGTCGCAGCCGACCAGGCAGACGAGGCCGTCGAACAGGTGGCCGCGCGCCACGAGCTCGATGGAGTCGGCGATCACCTCCCGCGAGACCAGCGACGCCTTCATGCCCTCGGTGCCCATGGTGACGCCGTCGGAAACGGCGATCGTGTTGAACTCCATCGGCGTGCCGCCCGACGCCCGGATGCCCTCCTTGACCTTCACCGCCAGCTCGCGCTGGTTGTAGTTGCAGGGCATCGTCTCGATCCAGGTCGTCCCGACCCCGATGATCGGCTTCGCGAGGTCCTCGTCGGTGAAGCCGATGGCCTTGAGCATCGCGCGCGCCGCGGCGCGATCGGGTCCGTCGAGGAGGACGCGCGAGTGCTCGCGCGGGTCGTAGGGGGTGGTCGGCTCGGTCATGGCCCGGAGTCTAGGCGACGTGTCGAGCCCGTCGGAGGGAGGGTTGGCCGATGCTCAGGCCCGGGCCGGAGTCGGCTCGACCCGCTCCGCCCACACGTCGAGGGGCTCGGTGCGACCGCGCAGCTCGAGCCGGCGGAGCTCCAGGTCGGCGGTCGAGAGCCCAGCGACCTCGACGGTTCGGCCGCTGATCAGGACCTCGCCGGCGCCGGCCTCCGACCCGAGCCGGCTCGCCGCGTTCACCGGGTCGCCGAGTGCGGTGAAGTCACTGACCCCGTCCACGCCACCGACGAACCCGACCCACGCCTCGCCGGTGTGCACGCCGATGCCCACCGGCAGCGAAACCGCGCGCAGGATGGCCCGTGCCGCCTCGATCCCGGCCTCGGCGTGCCGGCCGCCGACGAACCCGGGGATGAAGAGGGCCATGACCCCGTCGCCGAGCAGCTTGTCGACCAGGCCGCCCGGCTCTCGAACCGCGTGGCTGGCGGTGCGGACGTACTCGTTGACCGCCGCCGAGTAGGCGCGCGCGCCCATCGCCTCGGCCAGGCCGGTGGAGCCGCGGATGTCGGCGAAGAGGGTGGTGATCTCGATCTCCGTCCCGCCCGGATGCTTCTGCGACTGCACGTAGCAGCTGTTGCACAGCTGCGGGTTCCGCGGATAGGCGCCGAAGCCGAAGAGCCTGACGATCGGCCCGCCGATGCCGGCCTGCGGTGAGAGGCACATCTTGCAGCGCGGATCCGACGGGATGTGGCGGAAGATCCGCCGCTGCCGGGCGAGGCTCGGGTGGGTCCCCATGAGGATTTCGCGCCACACCGGGTTGCTGATCAGTTCCGCCTCGTCACCCATCGGCGCAACTCTAGCCATCCGAAGCGCTCAGAGCGAGCCCTTGACGAATCGGCTAGGGTCGCCTCACCGATGAGTGATCCGAACCCCGCCTCGCAACGCCCGCGCACCATCGTCGAGAAGATCTGGGACGACCACCTCGTGGCGCCCGGAACCGACGGCGCCCCGGACGTCCTGGGCATCGATCTGCACCTCGTCCACGAGGTCACCAGCCCGCAGGCCTTCGACGGCCTCCGCGAGCGTGGCCTCCGTGTCCGCCGGCCCGGACAGACGGTCGCCACCGTCGATCACTCCATCCCGACCACCGACCGCAGCCTGCCGATCGTCGACGAGATCGCCGCGAAGCAGGTCAGCCGCCTCGAGGAGAACTGTCGCGAGTTCGGCATTCCCCTCCACGGCATCGGCTCGCCGCACCAGGGCATCGTCCACGTCATCGGTCCGGAGCTGGGCCTCACGCAGCCCGGCATGACGATCGTGTGCGGCGACTCACACACCGCCACCCACGGGGCCTTCGGCGCGCTGGCCTTCGGGATCGGCACGACCGAGGTCGAGCACGTGCTGGCCACCCAGTCGCTGCTCCAGCGCCGCCCGAGGACGTTCGAGGTCCGCGTGGATGGTTCGCTGCACCCCGGAGTGACCGCCAAGGACATCATCCTCTCGCTGCTTTCCCGGATCGGCATCGGCGGCGGCACCGGCCACGTCTTCGAGTACCGCGGCTCCGCCATCCGGGCGGTCGGCATGGAGGGGCGAATGACGATCTGCAACATGAGCATCGAGGGTGGCGCCCGGGCCGGCCTGGTTGCGCCCGACGACGTCACGTTCGAGTACCTCCATGGCCGTCCGCACGCGCCCCAGGGTGCTGACTGGGAGGCGGCGGTGGACCGGTGGCGCCAGCTTCCGACGGATGACGGCGCCGCGTACGACCGGGCCATCGCCTTCGACGCCGGCGAGCTCACCCCGATGGTGACCTACGGCACCAACCCCGGCATGGGCTTCCCGATCACCGAGCGCATCCCGGATCCCTCACGCCTGACCGATGCCAACCAGCGCGACTCGCTCAAGGCGGCGCTCGAGTACATGGCCCTGACCCCCGGTGAGCCGATTCTCGGCAAGGCGATCGATGTCGTCTTCGTCGGCTCGTGCACGAACTCGCGGATCAGCGACCTCCGCGAGGCGGCCCGCATGATCCGCGGCCGGCGTGTCGCCGACTCGGTGCGGATGATGGTGGTCCCCGGCTCGACCGAGGTGAAGCGCCAGGCCGAGGAGGAGGGCCTCGCCTCCGTCTTCCGCGAGGCCGGGGCCGAGTGGCGCGAGGCCGGCTGCTCGATGTGCATCGCGATGAACGGCGATCAGCTCGCGCCCGGCCAGTACAGCGTCTCCACCTCCAACCGGAACTTCGAGGGACGGCAGGGGAAGGGCGGTCGCACGTTCCTCGCCTCGCCGCTCACGGCGGTCGCTTCGGCCGTGACCGGTCGCCTGTCGGACCCGAGGGCGCTGCTGTGAGCGCGCGCGAGCCGTTCACCTCGGTCACCTCGGCGGTCGTGCCGTTCCCGCGCAACGACATCGACACCGACCAGATCATCCCGGCGCGCTTCCTCAAGACGGTCAACCGCGCCGGCCTGGGCGACCAGCTCTTCTGCGACTGGCGCTACCTGCCCGACGGGGCGCCGAACCCGGAGTTCATCCTCAACCGTCCCGAGATGGCGGGGCGGAACCTGCTGCTGGCCGGCGACAACTTCGGCTGCGGCTCGTCCCGCGAGCACGCCCCGTGGGCGCTCATGGCGTGGGGCATCCGTGCGGTCATCAGCAGCAGCTTCGCCGACATCTTCCGCGTCAACGCGCTGAAGAACGGGCTGCTGCCGATCGCCGTGACCCCCGAGGTGCTCGAACGGCTGTTCGGGCTCGTGGAGGCCGATCCGGCGGTCGCATTCACCGTGGACCTCGAGGCGCAGGAGCTGCGCCTGCCGGACGGGGAGGCCATCGGCTTCGAGGTGGATTCCTTCGCGCGGCGCATGATCCTCGACGGCACCGATGAGCTGGGCTACCTGCTCAACCGGGAACCGCAGATCGCCGCGTACGAGGCCTCGCACCCGGCGCGCGTCTCGACGCTCTGATCCACGCTCGCCGGCCGGGATCGTCGCTCGCGTGACCACCGACGCCTCCGGCGACCGACGCCCGGTCTTCGCCCTCCGCGACGTCGCCCTGCGGCGAGACGGCCGGCCGATCCTCGAGGGCGTCGACTGGACGATCCGCGAAGGCGAGCGCTGGGTGGTCCTGGGGCCGAACGGCGCGGGCAAGACGACGCTGGTTCGCATCCTCAGCACCTACCTCGTGGCGTCGTCCGGTCGCGTCGAGGTGCTCGGCCGGCGCGTCGGGCGGACGAACCTCCAGGCCCTGCGGCCGTTCATCGGGTATCTCAGCCCCGCGCTGGCCCACGAGATCCCGGAGGAGCTGACCCCGCGGCAGATCGTGGATGCCGCGCAGGCCGGCGCGATCTTCCCGTGGTACGTCGAGCCGGAGCGGATGAGCCGCCCGCGGACCGATGCGGCCCTCGAGCAGGCCGGCATGGGCGAGGCTGACGAGCGTCCGTTCGCCAGCTTCTCGTCCGGGGAGCAGCTGCGCATCCAGCTGGCTCGCGCCCTGGTGACCGAGCCACAGGCCCTGCTCCTGGACGAGCCGATGGCGTCGCTCGACATCGGCGGCCGCGAGACGCTGGTGGCGACCCTGTCGCGCGTGGCCGCCGGAACGACCGCGGCGGTGGTCGTGGTGCTCCATCGGCTGGAGGACATCCCTCCAGGCTTCACCCATGCGCTGCTGGTGCGGAACGGCCGGATCCTGGAAGCGGGCCGGATCGACGACGTCGTCACCGATCCAGGACTCTCGGCCGCCTTCGGGACGCCGCTGCACGTGGTGCGCAGCGACGAACGCTGGTCAGTCCGGCGCGCGTAGGGCCGACACGATCCGTCGCATGACGCCGACGGCGCCGATGATCGCCAGGCCGATGAGGACCGCGTAGACAAATCCCGGCAGGTTGCGCCCCGCCACGAAGACGTAGAGCGTCGGCAGGCTGAAGAAGATCGCGGTCGAGACGGCGGGGAGCACGAGTGGATCCCGGCGACGGATGCTGCGCACGAGCCAGGCCAGCGAGCCGAAGAAGAACGGGGCGGCCCCGACGTAGAGGATCGCGTAGATCAGCGGATCGACCCCGTAGTTCTCGCCGAGGCTTCCCAGCCAGCCGAGGAGGTCGTCCCACATCGGTCAGCGGCGCTCCGTGTCGAGGAGCCAGTCGATCGCCTCGAGATAGCCGCGCCACCCGTGCCCGATGACCTGGTGCCGCGTGGCCGGCGCGGTCACGGAGGTCCGTCGCCATGGCTCACGGTTCGCGATATCGCTGATGTGCACCTCGACGGCCGGCCGATCGGCGGTGAGCAGCGCGTCGTGGAGGGCGTAGCTGGTGTGCGAGAGCGCGCCGAAGTTGCCGATGACCGCGTCGTAGTCGGCACGCTCGAGCCGATCGATCAGCGCTCCTTCGTGGTTCGACTGGAACGCGTCGACGAGCGCGCCGCGTTCCAGCGCGTGGGCATGGGCGGCGACGACGATCTCGTCGAGGGTCATCGTCCCGTAGATCTCGGGCTGGCGGCGGCCAAGGCTCCCGAGGTTCGGGCCGTTGAGGATCAGGATCCGCATCGGTCAATGATCGCCGCTGCCGGTGTCGAACGAGCCGAGGACGCGCATCGACCGCGTGTGGGCCTCCAGGCCGGTGAGCGCGCCCCGCAGTGGCTCCCGGTCTGCGTCACCGCCCACCTGGAGCAGGAAGCGGTACCGCCATGGCCCATCGCCCGACGGCCGCGACTCGATGCGCGACAGGTTCACGCCCGCGTCGGCGAGGACCGCCAGCGCGCGGACGAGGTCGCCGGGCCGGTGACCGGTCTCGAAGGTGATCAGCGTCTCCCGTTCGCCTCCGCGTGGCGCGAGGCGTCCGGTGGGATCGGGCGCGCCGGACGACGCTGCGGGGACGAGGACGGCGAAGCGGGTCATGTTGTGCTCTGAGTCATGGATGTCGGCCGCCGCGACCACCAGCCCGTATCGGTCGGCTGCCGCGCGCGAGGCGACCGCGGCCGCGCTGCGGTCCCCCGAACCGGCGAGCTCGCGGGCGGCACCGGCGGTATCGGCCGCCGGGATGATGCTCCACCCCCGGTCCGCCAGGAACCGCTCGCACTGGGCGAGCGCCTGCCAGTGGCTGCTCACGCGGGTGACGTCCTCGAGACGCGACGCCGGGCAGGGTCAGCAGCTGGTGGCGGATCGGCAGCAGGACCTCGCCGATCACGCGGAGGGAACCGCCGGCCAATGCGTCGAGCGCATCGCCGACGGTGCCGGCCAGCGAGTTCTCGAGCGGCAGGACGCCGGCATCGGCGGCGCCGGACTCGACGGCGGCGCACACGGCCGAGAAGGTCGGTACCGGCACCGGAGTGGCGGCCTCGCCGAACCAGCCGATGACCGCCTCCTCACCGAAGGCGCCGGGCTCGCCCTGGTAGGCCACGCTCGTCACGCGCCGATGGCGCGCAGCGCGCTCAGCAGCTCGACGTCGGTCACGTCGTCGACCTCGGTCACCGTGCCGATGGCCATGGGCAGGATCCAGCGCTGACGGCCGTCCCGCCGCTTCTTGTCGCCCCGCATCGCGGCTCGGACCGCATCGGCGTCGAAGGCGCGGGTGGTGCGCAGGCCGAGCAGGCGGAGGAGGGCATCGAGGCGGTCGCGCAGGTCCGGATCCGCCCCTCGACCCACCGCGATGGCGGCCACCGCGCGCATGCCGAGCGCAACCGCCGATCCGTGGGTCAGCCGGTAGCGCGACTCGATCTCGAGCGCGTGGCCGATGGTGTGGCCCAGGTTGAGCGTGCGGCGCTCGCCGGACTCGAACGGATCGCGCTCGCAGACCCCGAGCTTGAGGCGTGCGCTGCGCTCAACGATGGCGTACCTGGCCGGCTCGTCGTCCCGCAGGGCGGCCCGGCCGCGCGACTCGAGCAGCCTCCACAGCTCCGGGTCGCCGATGAGCGCCGACTTGACCGACTCGGCGATCCCGATGCGGCGGAGTCGGACCGGAAGCGTCCGCAGCGCCGCGACGTCCGAGAACACGGCGACCGGTGGCCAGAACGCGCCGACCGCGTTCTTCGCGCCGGCCAGGTCCACCGCGACCTTGCCGCCGATGGCGCTGTCCGCCTGCGCCAGCCAGGTGGTCGGGAGCTGGACCAGCGGCACGCCGCGGTTGAAGAGGGCGGCCGCGGTTCCCGCCAGGTCGCCGATCGTGCCGCCACCGACCGCCAGCAGGTGCTCGTCGCGCTCCACCCGCCGCTCGGCGAGCCAGTCGAGGATCTGCTCGAGCCGCCGCATCCGCTTGGCCCGTTCGCCGGCACGCACCTCCAGACGGGCTCGGCCGGCCGGGGTCAGCGGTGCACGAGGATCGGCGATCACCACGCCGCGCGGCGCGAGCTCGCCCAGCGGCAGGTCGTTGCCCATGACCACGCGCGCTGTGGCGGGACCGATGGGATGGTGTCGGGAGAGGGTCCCGTCGAACAGCCGGCGACCGGTGGGATGCTCGCGTTTCGCGACCAGCTCCTCCGCCAGGTGGTCCGGAGCTCGATCGCCGTCGAGGCGCAGGTCGGCGGCCCGGTAGTACGGGGATCGGTCGGCGAGCACGGCGGCCAGCCGTTGCTCGTCGTAGGGCTCGAACGTCGGGCGTGGCACCGAGTCGTCTCGGAGGCGCGCGACGAGGGACAGCGGCGGTGCGTCCAGCCAGGCCACAAAGCCGTGGTACCAGAGCGCCCAGCGGTTCAGCGGGTCGAGGATCGCCCCGCCACCGGCCCCGATGACGGCGCCACGGATCGCGCACGCATCGGCGACGGCGGCCGCCTCGGCGACGCGGAAGGCGGGCTCGCCATGCTCGCGCAGGTAGGCGGGGACCGGGATGCCATGGAGGTGCTCGAACAGCTGGTCGGTGTCGATGAACGGGCGTCCGAGGCGCTCGGCCACGAGGCGGCCGACCGTCGACTTGCCGCTGCCCGGCATGCCGACCAGCACGATTCCGGGTCCGACGTCAGGCATCGACCAGGGCCCCCAGCTCGGCGTGAAGGGCCTGACGCATCGCCTCGACCGGCGCCGCGCGTCCGGTCCACAGGGTGAAGCTGGCGATCGCCTGGCGCAGCAGCGTCCCCGCGCCATCGCAAGCGGTCGCCCCCACGGCAAGCGCATCGCGCACCAGCCGCGTGGGGCTGGGCCGGTAGACGAGGTCGAGGACCGCGAGATCGGGGCGGAGGAGCTCAGCGGCCACCGGGGAGTCGTCCGTGCCGGTCCCGACCGGGGTCGCGTTCACGAGCAGGTTCGCCGAGGCGAGGAGGTCGGGGAGCGCGGGCCAGCGCACTCGATCGACCAGCTCGACCGAGGTGCCCGCGTCGGCGAGGGCTGCCTGCACGGCGCGGGAGGCGCCGCCGGTACCGAGGACGATCGCGGCATCGAACGAGCCGAGGTCCGCCAGCTCGGCCGCCAGCGCCGGAAGGTCGGTGTTGTGCGCCACGAGGCGCGGTCCGTCGCGGACGATCGTGTTCGCCGCGCCGAGCCGGTCCACCTCCGGGGTGAGCTCGTCGACGAGCTCGCAGACGGCCAGCTTGTGCGGCTGCGTCACGTTGGCGCCGATGGACCCCGGCCCGCGCAGCGCGGCCACGGCACCGGACAGCGCCGAGGCGGGCACGTCGACCAGCTCGTAGCGTGCATCGATCCCGAGCGCCGCGAAGGCGGCGTTGTGCATCGCGGGCGACGCGGAATAGCCGATGTGGTGGCCCAGCAGCACGGCGCGATCGGTCATGAGCTGCGGCGCTCGGTGCGTCGTCGACGTCGGGCGACGGCGGCCCGCAGGTCGGCCATCGAGTCGCCGCCGAACGAGTAGAGGAGCTCATCAGCCAGGGCCAGCGCGACCATCGCCTCGCCGACGATCGCGGCGCGCGCCAGCACGGTGACGTCGGTCCGCTCGATGTGTGCCCGACCGGCCTCGCCGCTCGTCATGTCGATGCTCGGGAGGGCCTTGCGCAACGTGGAGACCGGCTTCTGCGCCGCCCGCACCACGATCGGCTCGCCGTTGCTGATGCCGCCCTCGATGCCGCCGGCCCGGTTCGTCTCGCGCCGCCAGCCGGCGTCCGCGGTGTCGACCACGTCGTGCACCGCGCTGCCACGCCGATCCACGACGCCGAATCCGAGGCCGATCTCCACGCCCTTCACGCCGGGGATCGCCATGACTGCCCCGGCCAGCAGGCCGTCGAGACGGGTGTCCCACTCCGAGGAGGAGCCGATGCCGACGGGCACCCGCTCGGCGACCACCACGAAGGAGCCGCCGATCGAGTCGCCCGCCTCCTTCGCGCGGTCGACCTCGTCGAGCATGCGCGCCTCCGCCTCGGGATCCGGGCACCGGAGCGGCGAGGGGTCGCGGAGGTCGCGCTCCGGCCACTCGGCGGGAATGCGGGCGAGGGGGTCGTCAACGTCGGGGAAGGCGCGCACCGGACCGAGCTGGTCCACGAACGACCAGATCCGCACCCCGTTGGCGGCGAGCAGCTGGCGGCACAGCGACCCGGCCACGACCCGCGGCAGTCGTCGATCGGGCGGAGGCTCGCTCGAGGACGTCACGTACGTCATCGGTGCCGTACTTCAGGGCGCCGGCGAGGTCGATGTGGCCGGGGCGTGCACGGGTGATCGGCTTCGGGCGACGGTCCGTCGGGGATGGCCTCGACCGACATCCGATCGGTCCAGTTCTCCCAGTCACGGTTGTCGACGGCGAAGCCCACCGGCGATCCGAGCGTGCGGCCGTAGCGGATGCCGGCGATCCATCGGACCCGGTCGCGCTCGATCTGCATGCGGCGGCCGCTGCCGTAGCCATGCTGCCGGCGCCTGAGGTCGAGGTCCACGGTCCGCGTGCTCACCCGCATCCCCGCCGGCAGCCCTTCCAGCACGCCGACCAGGCCGGGGCCGTGCGACTCTCCGGCGGTGAGCATCCGCAGCCGTCTCACGAGGTCACCATGGCGAGATCGGTCCAGAAGGAGGGGTAGGAGACCGCCACGCAGCCGGGGTCGTCCAGCTCCACGCCGGACGCCACGCCGGTCAGCGCCGCGACGGCGAAGGCGATCGCAATCCGATGGTCGCCGTGCGTGCCGATCCTCGCGCCGCGCGGGGTCCCCGGAGTGACCCGCCAGCCATCCGGCAGCTCCCGGACCGATGCGCCGATGGCGCCCAGCCCCGCGACCATCGCCGCGATCCGGTCCGACTCCTTGACTCGCAGCTCCGATGCGTCCCGCAGCTCGCCGCCGGCAGCGGCCATGACGATCCCGAGCAGCGGCAGCTCGTCGATCAGCGCGGCGACCGCGTCGCCGCGGATGTGCACCGGCTTCAGCGGCCGGACGCCGCGGACGTGGAGGTCGCCCACCGGCTCAGGCCCGCTGGCAACGGTGATGCTCGCCTCGATGTCGGCGCCGGCGTCGCGCAGCACGGCGATCAGGGCGGTGCGGGTCGGGTTCAGGCCGACGTCGGTGATCGTCAGATCGGAATCCGGGTGCAGCGCCGCCGCGACCAGCCAGGGCGCCGCGGACGAGAGGTCGCCGGGCACGATGAGCGGCAGCGGTCGCGGACGGGCCGGCCCCTCCAGCGTGGTGACGAGGCCGTCCCGGCGGATCGCGACACCGGCCGCGGCGAGCAGGCGTTCGGTGTGGTCGCGCGAGGGACCCGGCGACTCGACCCGCGTCTCACCGTCCGCCGCCAGTGCGGCCAGGCAGGCTGCCCCCAGGAGCTGGGCGCTGGCGACCGGAAGGCGATGGTTCGTCGCGGCGAGCTCGGCACGCCCGACCACGGTCATCGGCGCATGGCCGTCGGTCGTGGTGACTTCCGCGCCGGCCGCGCGCAGGAGGGATGCGACGCGCTCCATCGGCCGCGAGCGCAGGGACTCGTCTCCATCGAGCGTGACGCGCAGCGGCAGCCCCGCCATGGCTCCGGCGAGCAGGCGCATCGAGGTGCCGGAGTTGCCGCAGTCGAGCGTCGCGTCGCGCGACGGCGCGCCCGAGAGGTGAAATCGGGTCACGGTCTCATCGGTTGATGCCTCCACTGTCACGCCGAGCATTCGCAGGCAGGCGGCCGTGTTCAGGACATCGGCGCCGGGGAAGCGGACCTCCACGGTTCCCGGCCCACCGGACAGGGCGTTGACGATCAGCGCGCGATGCGCGATCGACTTGTCGCCGGGCACCGCCAGGCGGCCCCGCAGACGCGCCGCAGGCCCCACGATCGATGGTGGTGCGGCGACCGTCACCGCCCGTTCCCGGCCGCCGCTTCCTCGCCGCCGAGGACCACCGACTGAGCATGCCGGCGTTGCACCGAGCGCGAGGCGCGCAGGACCGCGTCGAACACCATGGTGAGCTCGACCGGCGTCATCGGCCCGGAGGTGCTGTTGGCGGCGCGCTCGAGCAGGTCGCGCTCGCGACGGACGTCGTGACCGTGGACGTGCGGATCCCGGCGCCGCTGGACCTCGAGCGCCAGCGCGGCGCGCTCCTGGATCAGGTCGGCCAGGCGGGTGTCCATGTCGTCGATCCGATCCCGCAGGTCCTCGATCCCGCTGGCCACCACCGGCCGCTCCTCGGGCGGCGCCGGCCGGTCGCCGGTCGCGCGGACGAACTGGAGTCGCCGCAGCTCGTCCATCAACGCGCCGAACTCGCTGAAATCGAGCGACTGGTCGCCGTCGGACAGGGCGGTCGAGGGATCCGGATGGACCTCGATCAGCAGGCCATCCGCGCCGACGGCCGCGCCGGCGAGCGCCATCGGTCCGACGAGCATGCGGTGCCCCGTGCCGTGCGAGGGATCCACGACGATGGGCAGGTGCGTCCGGCTGCGCAGGACCGGCACGGCGGAGAGGTCAAGCGTGTTGCGGGTGGCAGTCTCGAAGGTGCGGATGCCCCGCTCGCACAGGATCACGTTCGGGTTCCCGGCGGCGAGGATGTACTCGGCGGCGAGCAGCCACTCCTCGATCGTGGCGGAGAGCCCACGCTTGAGAAGGACGGCGCGCCGGCTCTGCCCGACGGCCTTGAGGAGCGCGAAGTTCTGCATGTTGCGGGCGCCGACCTGCAGGACGTCGACGTGCTGGTCGAAGACCTCGACGTCGGCCGGGTCCGTCACCTCGCTGATGATCGGCAGGCCGGTCACGCCGCGCGCCTCGGCCAGCAGCTTCAGCGCCGGGACACCCAGGCCCTGGAACGAGTAGGGGCTGGTCCGCGGCTTCCAGGCGCCGCCACGGAGGATGCGGGCACCCTCGCGGCCGACGCATCGGGCCGTCTCGAGCAGCTGCTCGCGCGACTCCACCGCGCACGGGCCGGCCATGACGACCATCTCGCTGCCCAGGCCGATGTCGACGGGGCCGATGCGGACCCGCGTCCGATCGCCCTCCTCCTGCATGCTCGCGAGCTTGTACGGGGAGCTGACCCGGATCACCTGGTCGACGCCCGGGAGCGTGCCGAGGTGGCTGATCCGCTCGACGTCGCCGACGACACCGATGACGGTCCGTTCCTCGCCCACGCTGAGGAAGGCCTCGAGGCCGTGCTCCTCGATGCTCTTCCTGACCCCGTCGACCTCGCTCTGCGTCGCCGTCGGACGCATCACCACGATCATCTGATTGCCGCCTCTCTCCGCGACTCCTGGCGGTCAGCGACCGTCGGAGGAAACAAAAAACGCAGGAGCTTTCGCTTCCTGCGTCTGCGGGCACGAGCGCCTGCGCCGGCGAGATCTACTCGCCTGCCTCGTACCCGCTACACGTAAAACCACATCTGGAACATCGGTTCGCGGACTGTACGGCGGATTCGTTTCCCATGTCAACCATTTGGCCCGCGCGTCGTGGCGTCGGCCCCCGACAGGATCGTCCGACCTCCGTCGACCGTCCAGACGGCGCCGGTCACGTAGCTTGTTGCAGGTCCGACCAGGAAGCCGATGACCGCGGCCACCTCGGCCGCGCTGCCCATTCGGCCGAGCGGGACGTCGGTGCGGTGATCGGCGGGAAGGAGCGGCTCGTCGAAGTCGGTGGCGATGGCGCCCGGCGCGACCACGTTGACGCGCACGCCATCGGGCGCGCCGATGACGGCGAACGAGCGCGCCAGCCCCTCGATCCCGGCCTTGGCAGCAGCGTAGGCGGGCGAGCGTAGCGAGCCCTCGACGGCTCCGACGATGCTTCCCACCAGCACCACCGACCCGCGGGCCGCGACGAGCGCCGGCCAGCAGGTGCGCAGCGCCTCGTAGGGCGCGGTCAGGTCGACGGCGAGCACCTCGTCCCAGTGCTCGCGGCTGTCCCACGGCCCGGATGGCGGGATGCCGGCCGAGCAGACCAGCGCATCGACGCGACCGTCGCAGTGCTCGACCGCATCGGCCAGGACCGATGCGTCGCCGGCGTCGCCGATCAGCAGATCTCCTCCGGAGATCGTGCCGCCGGAGCGGTCGATCCCGACGACGTGCCACCCATCGGCGACCAGCAGCTCGGCCGTCGCGCGGCCGATGCCCGCGGCCGCGCCGGTGACGATCGCGGAGCGCTTCGTCACGCCGCCGCCTGCGCCAGGGCGGCGCCGAGCCGCCGGACGGCCTCGTCGACCTCCTCGGCGGTGATGGTCAGCGGCGGCACGATGCGGAGCGTGGTGTCACCGGTGGCGTTCACCAGCAGCCGCTGCTCGTCGCGCGCGATCGCCATCGCCGTCCGCGCGATCGGTCCGGCCGTCTCCACCCCGATCATCAGCCCGCGTCCACGGACCTCGGTGACCTGCGGCAGGGCGCTCAGCGCCTCGGCGAAGCGCGCGCCCATGGCGCGTGCGTTGTCCATGAGCCGATCCTCGTCGATCACGCGCAGCGTCGCGAGGGCGGCGGCGGCCGTCAACGGATTGCCGCCGAGCGTGGTGCCATGGTCGCCGAAGTGGAAGACGGATGCGGATTCGCGCACCAGCATGGCGCCGATCGGCACGCCGCCGCCGAGCCCCTTGGCCAGCGTCGCGATGTCGGGGACGACCGGTGTCTGCTCGAAGGCAAAGAAGGTCCCCGTGCGGCCGATGCCGGTCTGGATCTCGTCGAGGATCAGCAGTGCGCCGACGGCATCGGCCGCTTCGCGCGCGGCGACGAGGTACTCGTCGGTCAGCGGGTGGATGCCGCTCTCGCCCTGGATCGGCTCGAGGAGGATGGCGGCGGTCCGATCGGTCACCGCGGCGCGCAGCGCATCGGCGTCGTTGATCGGCACCTGGAGGAAGCCCTCCGGCAGGGGAGCGAAGGGCTGCTGGTACTTCGGCTGGCCGGTGGCGGCCAGGGAGCCGAGCGTGCGGCCGTGGAACGAGTTCGTGAGCGACACGATCTCGAACGCGCCGCGCTCGCCGCCGTGGCGCCGGGCCAGCTTGATGGCCGCCTCGTTCGCCTCCGTGCCCGAGTTGGTGAAGAAGGCGCGGTCGAACGGGGAGCGGGCGATCAGCGCATCGGCCAGCTCCAGCTGGGGCACCGTGTAGTAGAGGTTCGAGGTCGTGAGGAGCGTGCGCGCCTGTGCTGCGAGGGCGTCGGCGACGGCCGGATGTGCGTGGCCGAGGACGTTGACCGCGATGCCCGCCACGAGGTCCAGGTACTCGCGTCCGGCGTCGTCCCAGACCCGGCAGCCCTCGCCGCGGACGAGCGTCAGCGGCTGGCGGGCGTAGACGGAGACGTGGACGCGCCCCTCGCGCTCGATGGCAGAGCTGGTGGTCGTGGTCTCAGACATGCGAATCTCCCGGCAGCGGCAGCGTATATACCGTATCTACTCCGGCATCCCGATCACGAAACCTCCTCGCCGGCGCGCAGCGCCTCGAACTGGGCGCGGATGCGACGGAGGGCGTCGCGGTCGCGGCAGGCCAGGAAGATCGTGTCGTCGCCGGCCAGGGTTCCGACCAGCCCGTCCAACGGCAGCAGGTCGACCGCACGGGCGATGGCGTTGGCGGCACCGGGCGACGTCCGCAGCACCAGCAGCGGCGGTGCCTCGTCGATCGTCAGTGGCAGGTCCAGGAGCAGGCGCCGCAACCGATCGACCGCCCCCGGATCGCGCGACGACGGCAGGTCGTCGGAGGCGATGTAGACCGGCGAGCCGTTGCGCACGCCGCGCACCACCCCGAGCTCGGCGAAGTCGCGCGAGACGGTCGCCTGCGTGACGGTGATGCCGCGTCGCGCCAGCTCGGCGACGACCTGCTCCTGCGAGTGGATCTCGCCGGTGGCGATCAGGCGCCGGATGAGCTGCCGTCGCGCCAGCGGTCGGCGAAGGTCCTCGGTGGTCATGCGGCCGTCACCATGGTGCCTGCGGCCCCTCCCTGCAAGGCCGCATCGAGCGCCGCGGCCGATCGTCCGTCCACGATCCGTACCTCGCAGCCGGCCCGCGCGGCGACCAGCGCCGCTCGCAGCTTTGGCCGCATGCCCGCCGACGCCGAGCCGTCATGGAGCATTCGTTCGGCCGCCACGGCGTCGAGGTGATCGAGCACCTGCCCGTCGCGCTGGACGCCCGGCACATCGGTGCACAGCAGGAGCAGCCCGCCGCGTGCCGCGGCGACGGCGCCGGCGACCTCGTCGGCGTTGACGTTCAACAGGTCGCCCGCCGGATCCACCCCGACCGAGGCGACCACCGGCATAAGGCCGTCGCGCAGCAGACCGTCGAGGAGTGCCGGCGCGACGCCTTCCACTTCGCCGACCTCGCCGAGGACCGGGTCGTGGCGGCGCAGCCGGAGCAACCCACCGTCCGCGCCGGTGAGCCCGACGGCCGGGCGCCCCGAGCCGACCAGGGCCGCCACGAGCCGAGTGTTGATGAGGCCGGCCAGCACCGCCACCACGACGTCGAGGGTGTCGGGGTCGGTGACGCGAAGCCCGTCGTGCGTCCGCGGCTCCAGCCCGTGGCGACGGCTCCACTCGGCGACCTCGCTGCCGCCGCCGTGGACGACCACGGTGGTCGCCGGCGCGGAACGGGCCAGCCAGCGGAGGCTCTGCGCGTGCTGACCAGCCACGCCGCCGATCTTGATCGTCACCGCTCGCTCGCTCATGTGCGGTACTCGCTGTTGATCGAGACGTACTCGGCGGACAGATCGCAGCCCCACGCCACACCGGCGCCCGAGCCGAGCCGGAGGTCGAGACCGATGCCGACGACCTTGCCGCGCAGGGCTCGGCTCGCGGCCCGCTCGTCGAAGGCGAGCGGCGCACCGTCGTACACGGCGATCGACCCGATGCGGACGGCCAGCCGATCCGGGTCGAGCCCCGCCCCCGCGCGACCGGCGGCGGCGGCGATGCGGCCCCAGTTCGGATCGGCGCCGTGCACCGCGGTCTTCACCAGGCTCGAGCTCGCCACGGTGCGAGCGATGAGCCTCGCCTCGCGGTCGCTGCGAGCGCCGATGACGGAGACGTCGATGCGATGCTGCGCACCCTCGCCATCCGCGGCGATTTTCTCGGCCAAGCCGCGGCACACCGCCTCGAGGCCCTCGGTGAAGGCCGCGAGCGGGCCGCCGCCGGAGATGAGCGCACCCCCCTCCGCCCCGCTGGCGAGCACGAGGGCGGTGTCATTCGTCGATGGGTCGCCGTCGACGGTCACCTGGTTGAAGGTCCGATCCACGGTGGCGCGGAGCGTGGTGCGCAGGAGCGCGGGCTCGATCGGCGCATCGGTGGTGAGGAACGCGAGCATGGTGCCCATCATCGGGTGGATCATCCCCGATCCCTTGGCCATGCCGGCGATGCGCGCGGTGCGGCCGCGGCCGAGGTCGATCTCCACGGCCTCCTCCTTGGGCACCGTGTCGGTGGTCATGATCGCGCGGGCCGCATCGCCGTCGGCGCCTCGACCGGTGGCCGGCTTCAGCCTCGGCAGGACCGAGGCGATGTCATCCACGCCCAGCCGCGAGCCGATGAGCCCGGTCGATGCGGTGAAGATGTGGCGGTTCGCGACCCCGAGCCGTCGTGCGACCTGCGCCTGCACCGCGCGCGCATCGGCCAGCCCCTGTGCGCCCGTGCCGGCGTTCGCGCATCCGGCGTTGGCGATCACCGCCGCCACGCGGCCGCCCGAGGCACGGAGTGAGCGCATCGCGACCTCCACCGGCGCGGCCCTGAGGCGGTTCTTGGTGAACGTGGCGGCAGCGGGGACCGGGCCTCGGTCGCTGACCAGCAGCACCACGTCCGGCCCGGGGCCCGAGCGGAGGCCGGCGCGCGTTGCCGCGGCACGGAAGCCGCGCGGAGTGGTGACACCGCCGCGGACCGGTCGGACGCTCACGGGTAGAGGCCGACCGCGCCGAGGCCGGCGGTCTCGTCGAGGCCGAGCGCGACGTTCATGTTCTGCACCGCCTGGCCGGCGGCACCCTTGCCGAGGTTGTCGATGGCACCGATCACCACCGCCCTCCGCTCACCGGTGCGCGCCGCGAAGACGAAGGCGTGGTTCGACCCGGCGGCGAGCTTGGAGGACGGCGGCTTCGCCATCGGGTGGACGAAGGGCTCGCCGGCGTAGGCGTCGTCGAGGATGCGACGCAGGGCCTCATCATCGAGGTCGTCGGCCAGGGTCAGGTAGCAGGTCGAGATGATGCCGCGGACCTGCGGGATGAGGTGAGGGATGAACGTCAGCCCCACGCCATCGGCTCCGGCGGCGGCCAGGCCCTGGGCGATCTCCGGCGTGTGGCGGTGGCGCGGGATGCCGTATGCCTTCGTGCCGCCCTCGAGCTCGGTGTACAGGAAGTCCGATCCGGCGCTGCGTCCGGCGCCCGAGACGCCGGACTTTGCGTCGACGATCACGTCGCCGGCGATCAGCCCGGTCCGCGCGAACGGCGTCAGGGCCAGCAGCGTCGCGGTCGGGTAGCAGCCCGGGTTCGCGATGAGCTTGGCCCCGTGGAGGCGCTCCCGGGCGAACTCGGTCAGCCCGTACACCGCCCCGGCGAGCGCCCCCGGCTCGGGGTGCTCGAAGCCATACCACTCGGGGTAGGCGGCCGGATCGGCGAGGCGGAGGTCGGAGCCGATGTCGATGACGGTCGTCCCGCCCGCCGCGAGGCGCACGGCCGGCTCGGCCGACGCACCGTGGGGCAGCGCCAGGAAGCAGACGTCGATGCCGGGCTCGGGCATGCCGTCGACCAGCTCGAGCCCGAGCGGGGCGAGGTGCGGGAACTCGGCCGCGAGGGGTGCGTGGTCGCGGCCGCGCGCGTAGAGCGCGTCGATCTGCACGTCGGGGTGGCCGGCGAGCAGCCGTACGAGCTCGGCGCCGGCGTAGCCGGACGCGCCGACGACTGCCACGGAGATAGGGGGCTTCACCATCTCATTGTGCAGCGGCTGTGCATAACCATGCAACACAGCGTCCATTCAGCACGCCCAGGCGCCTCGTTGCGTCCGATGCTCCACTGGCGGGCAGGTGACCAGTCGGGGCGCCCCAACTCGCAATCTGCTTTCATGCGAGCGCGTTAGCAGGGGAATTGGCCTTCCTGGCGCGGATCCACGTTCAGGCCGCGCCCGGAACATGTCCACCTGCCCGCTAGTGCTCGCGTACGAGAGCAATCTTCAAGTCCGGTCGGCCGGCATGCTTGCTCCGCTCAGCCCGTGTGCTGGAGGCCTGCCGCGACGCCCCCCACGCTCAGCTGGAGGAGCTCCTCGGCCGCGTCCCGGTCCTCCAGGGAGAGGCCGTCGGTACCGGAGGAGCTCGAGGGCATGGATCTGCAGCTCGGACAGGACGTCGACGTACGGCGTCCGCAGATCGATGCTGCGGCGCAGGCGCGGGCTGCCCTCGAGGAGGCGCTCGTGACCGGTGAGGCGGGTCAGCTCATCGACGGTGCGCCGCCGCTCGTCCTCGACCGTCGTAGCGATCCGGCGCATGGCCGGGTCGTCGCCGGCCAGCCGCGCGTAGCGTGCGGCGAGCGCCGGATCGGCGATCGCCAGGCCGAGCTCCACGTTGTCCACCAGCGAGCCGAAGAACGACCAGCGCCGGTAGGCCTCGGCGAGATCGGCCCGACCATTCGGGTGCCGCTCGGCATAGGCGGCCAGGGCCGTCCCGACCCCGTACCAGGCCGGGAGGTTGGTGCGGCCCTGCGACCAGGCGAAGACCCACGGGATGGCGCGCAGTCCCTCGAGCGAGGGAGTCGAGGCGCGGCGAGCGGGGCGGGAGCCGAGCTCCATCCGGCTGATCTCGTCGATCGGCGTCGCGCGGCGGAAGAAGTCGGCGAAGTCGGGATCCTCCCAGACCAGGCGCCGGTAGGCGTCCTCCGCCAGGGCTGCGAGCGCGGTGATCATCGGGCGCCATCGGTCCGCCTGCTCGGCGGTGATCCAGGCATGCCCCGGCCGGCTGGCGAGGAGGATCGCGCTGGTCAGCTGCTCGAGGTGACGCTGGGCGATCGTCGGGCTCGGATAACGCTCGGCGATCATCTCGCCCTGCTCGGTCAGCGCGAGCCGGCCGTCGACGCTTCCCGCCGCCTGGGCGAGCACCGCCCGGTTCGCCGGCCCGCCGCCGCGTCCGATCGTTCCACCGCGACCGTGGAACAGGGTGAGCTCGACGTTCGCCTCGCGCGCGGTCGCCACGAGCTGCTCCTGCGCCCGGTAGAGGCTCCAGGCCGCCGCGAGGTAGCCCGCCTCCTTGTTCGAATCGGAGTACCCGAGCATCACCTCCTGCCGCATCCCGCGCCGCTTGAGGTGCGGCCGATATACCGGGTCGTCGAACAGGCCGCGCAGCAGGGCGCCGGCGCCTGAGAGCGCGTCGCGGCTCTCGAGCAGCGGCACGAGATCGAGCGCCAGCGGCCCGGCATCGGGGCTCGCGATGCGGTCGAGCTCGAGTACGGCGGTGACGTCCGCGGGCGCCCTGGTGAAGCTGATGACGTAGCGGGGAAGGGCGTCGCCGCCGAACGCCGTCTGCAGCTCGCGCACGGCCCGCAGGGTGGCGAGCGCCTCGCGACCTTCCGTTGCCTCCTCGCCGGCGCGGAGCTGCTCCAACGCCGATCGGTGGACGCCGGCATGCTGCCGGACCTCGAGGGCGGCGAGATGGAAGCCGAACGTCTCGACCTGCCAGACCAGGTCCTGCACCTCGCCCCAGGCGACGCGGTTGGCGCCATGCGCACGCAGCGACGCCTGGATGACGCGCAGGTCGTCGATCAGCTGCGATGGCGTTTCGTACCCGCCGCGCCGTTCCCCGCGTGCCGCCGTGAGTCGCCGCCGTGCGCGCTCGACCCGCTCGCCGACCACGCCGAAGGCCTGGCGGTAGGGCTGCCCCGGGAAGCGGCGCTCGAGGTCGGCGCGGAGCGCCGGGAACGGGCGCAGCCAGGAGGTGAGGTGGCGCTCGAGCTTCTCCGGCACGCCGACGCGCTCATCGGCGATGGCGATCGTCTGCTGGAGGCGATCGGTGACGTTTCGGTAGCCGTGGAGGACGTGGTCGGCCTGGATGCGGAGCGTGGCGCGAGTGACGTCGGCGGTCACCCCCGGATGGCCGTCGCGGTCGCCGCCGATCCACGACCCCCAGCGCAGGAAGGGGCGCGCCGCCGGCTCGCGGGCGCCGCTGCGGTCCTCGGTGCGACCCCGGTCGAGGAGGGCCGTGTCGAGGGCGCGGTACAGCTGGGGCGTCACGCGGAACAGCGTCTCGTCGAAGAACACCATGGCGGCCCGGACCTCGTCGAGCGGGGTGGGGCGTTCCCGACGGGCGTGGCTGGTCTGCCACAGGATGGTGATCTCTTCGCGCAGGCGACGGCGCAGGTCGTGGTCCTGGCGGCGGGTGAGCCGCGGGTCGTCGAACCGGTCGAGCAGCCGATAGAGGCGCCGCTGGGCGACGAGGATCGTTCTGCGCCGCGCCTCCGTCGGGTGCGCGGTGAGGACCGGGCGCAGAAGGAGCCGGTCGAGCAGCGTTCGCAGCTGACCGGTGGTCAGCTCCGAGCGCGCGAGCTGGCCGATCGCATCGGCGATGCTCTCCGGCAGGGTGCCGGCACGTTCTCGCCGGCGGAGCATTCGCACGCGATGCTTCTCCTCCGCGAGGTTGATGAGCAGGAAATAGGCGGTGAAGGCACGGGCGACGGCCAGCAGCTCGGGGAGGGACCGGTCGTCGATCGGTCCGCGAGCCTCGAGGCTGACGGCGTCGTTGGACGCGCGGCGCCGGATGGCGGATCGGCGAAGCTGCTCGACGAGCTCGAAGCGCTGATCGCCCTCCTGCTCGGCGATCACCTGGCCGAGCAACGCGCCGACGAGCTTGACCTCGCGAGCGAGGGGGTCGCGCGCGGAGGCGCTGCCGATGCCCTTCGGCTCGGCGCGCCGAGCGGTCGCTCCGGGGTCGGGTCGGGTCACGCGGGCCTCCGGCTCAGCCGAGGGCCGCGGCGACGCCTCCGTAATGCGGCTGCTCGGCGCAGGCCACGATACAGCCCCGGGCATCGCGATCTCCCCGGCCGGAGAAGTGCCACCACGTGTCGTCGGCACGCCGCTCCAGGCGGCAGCCGCAGGCGACGCAGGTGACGGGGGCCAGCCGGCCGTCGCGGACGCTGAACGCCGCGAAGTCCCGCTCGATGGTGATTGCTTCCCGGTATTCCATGAGGCGAGGGTAGGTCCTGCACGCGCGGACGTCGGCGCCGTAGCGGTGCCGCTTCCGTTGCAGATCGGTTGCGGATGCCGTGGCTCAGGCGCGGCCTTGACGGCCGGGGCGAACGGCACCTAGCATGCGGCTCCAACTTCAGACGGCGTCGACCGGGACGAGTAGCTCGTCGCACGGCCACCGCAGCGAGCCGGGATGGTGCAAGCCGGCGTGGCACGAGATGAGCGAATGGACCCGCGAGCCTCGCCCCGAATCCCGTGGGTGCCGGCGTATATACCGGATATACGATTGGACGACCGGCGGGTAGTAGGCGGCGACGGGAGGCTCCCGTTATCACGAGCCGGCGCATCGGTCACGAAAGCGACCCGTGCGTACAAAGCGCGGATCCGGCAACGGCTCCGAACCAGGGTGGCACCACGGAAGACGCCTCCGTCCCTCGAAGGATGGAGGCGTTGCTGTATCCGAACAGAAGTCGAGCCGATGACCACCGCAGTCCCACCCCTCGCACCGATCCGCAGCCTCGAGCTTGCGGCCGACACCCTGTCGCCCGTCGCCGCCGCCCTGCGCCTCGGGTCGCGCTGCGCCTTCCTGCTCGAGTCGGTCGAGGAGGGCGCCCGCTACGGCCGGTACTCGCTGGTCGGCGTCCACGGCCGAACCCTGGCAGTCCGTGGTGGGCGGGCCACGCTCAACGACGGGACGACGACCGAGTCGTACGACTCCCCCGATCCCCTCGAGGCCCTGCGCAGCGTCCTGCCGCACCGGTCGCCGGCTGTCGGCGACCCGGCGTTCACGCTGTCCTCGGGCGTCGGCTACCTCGCCTACGAGGCGGCGGCGCGGTGGGAGCGGGTTCCCGTGCCGGAAGTCGACCCGCTCGGGCTGCCCGAGGCGGTCTTCCACCTGCCGTCGTCGGTGATCGTGTTCGACCATCTCGAGCAGGTGGCGCGGGTGTCGACGCTGCGCGACCACGGTGCCGACGAGCGGATCGCGTCGGTGGTGGCGGCGCTCGCGAGCCCGGCCGCCGCGGAGCTGCCGGCACGAATCGCCAGCGGGAGCGTCCCGACCGAGACCGATCCGGCGGCACGCTCGCGCTACGAGGCCGGCGTCGCCCGGCTGGTGGAGGAGATCCATGCCGGCGAGATGCTGCAATGCGTCCTCGCGCGCCGCTTCAGCCTCTCCACGGAGCGCAGCCCGCTCGAGATCTACCGCTCGCTGCGCCGCATCAACCCGTCGCCGTACCTGTTCTACCTGGACCTCGGGGGCGTCGAGCCGGGCGCGGCCCTCGTCGGTGCCTCGCCCGAGCTCCTCGTCCGCGTGCGCGGCAACGAGGTGATCACGCGCCCGATCGCCGGGACGCGGCCACGCGACGAGGATCCGGCCGAGGACGCGGCGCTGGAGGAGGAGCTGCGCGCCGACCCGAAGGAGCTCGCGGAGCACGCGATGCTCGTCGACCTGGCGCGCAACGACGTGGGACGGGTGGCGACGCCCGCCAGCGTCGAGGTCACCACGCTTCGGGCCGTGGAGCGCTACCGGCACGTGATGCACCTCGTGTCGGAAGTCCATGGGACCCTGCGCGACGACCTCGACGCCTTCGACGCAGTGCGCGCCGTCTTCCCGGCCGGCACGCTGTCCGGCGCGCCGAAGGTCCGGGCGATGCAGGCCATCGCCGAGCTGGAGGGGGAGCGCCGCGGTCCCTACGGTGGGGCCGTCGGCTACTTCAGCCCGCACGACGTCGAGTGCGCCATCACCATCCGCTCGGCGGTGATTCGCGAGGGCACCGCCACCGTCCACGCCGGCGCGGGCGTGGTCGCCGATTCGGTCCCGGCACGCGAGGCCGCGGAGGTGGCGGCCAAGGCGGCCAGCATGCTGGCCGCTATCGATGCGGAGGTTCGGTCATGACCCCGCTGCGCGTCTTCATGCTCGACAACTACGACTCCTTCACCTGGAACCTCGTCCAGCTCCTGGGTCGCATCGGCGCCGATGTCACCGTCGCGCGCAACGACGAGGTCAGCGTGGCCGAGATCGGCGAGCTGGCGCCCGACGCCATCGTCATCTCGCCCGGACCGTCCCGACCGGAGAACGCGGGCATCAGCGTCGAGCTCGTCACCGCCCTCGGCCCATCCGTCCCGCTGCTCGGGGTCTGCCTCGGCCACCAGGCAATCGGGGTCGCCTACGGTGCGGAGGTGATCCGCGTGCCGCCGGTGCACGGCAAGGCTGCGGCGGTCCATCATCGGCAGGGCGGGTCGTTCTCCGAGCTGCCATCGCCGATCAGCGCCGCCCGTTACCACTCGCTGGCGGTCGCGCGCGAGTCGCTGCCGGCCGAGCTCGAGGTCACCGCCTGGTCCGAGGACGGGGTGGTGATGGGCGTGCGGCATCGGTCCCACCCGGTCGAGGGCTTCCAGTTCCACCCCGAGTCGATCCTCACCGACGATGGCGAGGCGCTGCTGGCGGCCTTCCTGGCCCGCATCCCCGCGAGGCAGACGGCATGAGCGGCGACGAGCACCGTCCGGCGGTGGCCGCCGCCGTGGAGCTGGTCGCGGGTGGCGGCACCCTGCCGGCGCCGCTCGCCGAGGCGGCGATGGAGGAGCTGATGGACGGGGCCGCTCCGCCGATCCAGGTTGCAGCGCTGCTCGCGATGATGCGCGTCCGCGGCGAGACCCCCGAGGAGGTCGCGGCCTTCGCGCGGGTCATGCGCGCTCGCGCGGTGCGAGTCGACGCGCCCGACGGCGCGGTGGACCTGTGCGGCACCGGGGCGGACGGCCTGCACACTTTCAACATCTCGACGCTCGCCTCCTTCGTGGTGGCCGGTGCCGGCGCGCCGGTCGCGAAGCACGGCAACCGTGCCATCACCTCGCGATCGGGGTCCGCCGATCTCATCGAGGCCCTCGGGATCCCCCTCGACCCGGGGCCCGACGCCGTGGCGCGCTCCATCCGCGAGACCGGATTCGGCTTCATGTTCGCTCCGTCGTACCACCCGGCCATGAAGCACGCCATGCCGATCCGCCGCGAGCTGCCGATGCGCACGATCTTCAATCTCCTCGGCCCGCTCAGCTCGCCGGCGCGCGTGCGCCGCCAGCTGCTGGGCGTCGCCGATGCCCGGCTGGTGGGCCTCATCGCCGGGGCGCTGAGCCGGCTCGACACCGAGCGAGCGATCGTGGTGCACGGCGCGGACGGGTCCGACGAGCTGTCCCTGGCGGGGCCGAACCACGCGGTGCTGGTCGAGGAGGGCGAGACCCACGATCTGGTGATCGACGCGGTCGAGCTCGGCCTGGGGCGCGCACCGCTCGACGCGCTGGCCGGCGGCGACGCGCAGCTCAACGCAGCGATCACGATCTCCGTGCTCGGTGGCGAGCCGGGCCCCGCGCGTGACGTGGTCCTGCTGAATGCCGGCGCGGCGCTGTTCGTTGCCGGCCTCGGCGCCGACATCGCGGAGGGCGTGGCGCTTGCCGCCGACGCGATCGACTCCGGCCGTGCCGCCGACGTCGTCACCGCCGCCGCGCGGATCTCCGCATGAGCGTCCTCGAGCCGCTCCTCAGCGCATCCCGTGCTCGACTCCGCCATGACGCGCGGGTCACGCCCCTGCGCGAGCTTCGCCGCCAGGTCCAGGCGATGCCGGTGGCGCCGCGCTTCGAGGCGGCGCTGCGCTATGCCGGCCGCACGGCCGTGATCGCCGAGGTCAAGCGCGCCTCACCGTCGGCGGGGACCCTCGACGCGGTCGGAGGCGGGCCGGACGCCGTCGCCGCTCTGGCGCGTCGCTACACCGATGCCGGCGCGGCCGCGCTCTCGATCCTCACCGAGCCGAGCCGGTTCGGCGGCCACGACGACGACCTGGCGACGGGGGCCCGGATCGGCCTGCCGGTCCTGCGAAAGGACTTCACGGTCGATCCGTACCAGGTCTGGCAGGCACGCGCGCTCGGCGCCGGTGCGGTCCTGTTGATCGTGCGTGCCCTCTCCGACGATCAGCTGCGAGCGATGCTCGACGCCGCCGGCGAGGCGGGGATCGACGCGCTGGTGGAGGTGCACGACCTCGCCGAGATGGAGCGGGCGCTGGCGCTGGACGCGACCCTGGTCGGCGTCAACGCGCGCGACCTCGACACGCTCGAGGTCGACCGGGAGCGGGCGCTCGGGTTGCTGACGGCAGCGCGGGACAGCGGCGCGACGCTCGTCGCCGAGAGCGGGCTGTCGGAGCTGGACCATGTGCGGGCCGCGGCCGAGGCGGGGGCCCACGCCGTGCTCGTCGGGACGGCTCTCCTCACCGCCGACGACCCGGCGGCCCGGCTCGGCGAGCTTGCGACGGGCGCGCCGGCGAGTCCGCGGCCGCGCATCCCGGCGCATCCGCGGCGCACGCTCGTGAAGGCCTGTGGCCAGCGAGCCGTGGCCGGAGTGCGGGCCGTGGTGACCGCCGATGCCGACGTTGCCGGCTTCGTGGTCGCGGAGGGCAGCCGGCGCCGGGTGAGTCCCGACGATGCGGCTCGCCTCGCCGGCGGGCTGGGCACGATCCCACCGGTGCTGGTCTTCCGTTCGCCGGAGGCGGCGGAGGTCGACGCCGCCACTGAGGCATTCACCGAGGTGCGCGGCGCGCCACCCGGCATCCAGCTTCCCGGGTTCGACGAGCCTCCCGCATGGCTGGCGGAGCGCGCGAGCCGGCACCCGACGGTGATCGGGGTGATCCACCAGCCTTCGGCCGTGCGGTCCGCGCTGGTGGCCGCCGAGGCCTGGTTCTCGGCAGGTGCCACGCATGTCCTCCTCGAGGGTGCCCCCGCGTCGTCGGGCGGCGGCATCGGAGCCGGTGCGCCGATCGCCGTCGCGCGGCGCGTGAACCGCGTGCTGCCGGTGGGGATCGCCGGTGGGCTCGAGGCGTCGAATGTCGGTGCGGCCGTCCGTGCCGCACGCCCGGCCTTCGTGGACGCCGCGTCGGGCCTCGAGCGTGATGGCGCCTCGGATGCCCGGCGCATCGCCGCCTTCATCCGTGCGGCGCGTCGCGATCCGACCGGCGCAGATCGCGTTGACGCGCACGGCCGCTTCGGCGCATTCGGTGGTCGCTACGTGCCCGAAACGCTCATCCCGCCCCTCGAGGAGCTGGCGGCGGCATGGAGCGTCGCGCGCGCCGACCCCGGATTCCGCGCCGAGCTCGCTCGCCTCCAGCGGGACTTCATCGGCCGCCCGACGCCGCTCTTCGAGGTGCCGCCCTCGGCGCTGCGCGACGACCCGCCGGAGGGGGTGCGCGTCTTCCTGAAGCGCGAGGACCTGGCGCACACCGGCGCCCACAAGATCAACAACGCGGTCGGCCAGGGCCTGCTGGCGAAGCGTATGGGCAAGACCCGCATCGTGGCCGAGACCGGTGCCGGACAGCACGGGGTGGCCACCGCGGCAGCCTGCGCACTGCTGGGCATGACCTGCGTCGTCTACATGGGCAGCACCGACATCGAGCGCCAGGCGCCGAACGTCCGCCGCATGCACCTGCTGGGCGCCGAGGTGCGGCCGGTGAGCACCGGTCATGGAACGCTGCGCGACGCGCTCAACGAGGCGCTGCGTGACTGGGTGGCGAACGTCACCGACACGGCGTACATCCTCGGCTCGGCCGCGGGTCCGCATCCTTACCCCGACATGGTGGCGGAGCTCCAGTCGGTCATCGGGCGCGAGGCGCGCGCCCAGCTGCTCGAGCGGATCGGGCGGCTGCCGGACATCGCGGTCGCCTCGGTCGGCGGTGGAAGCAACGCCATCGGCCTCTTCCGCCCGTTCATCGATGCGCGCACGCGGCTCGTCGGCGTGGAGGCCGGCGGTCGGGGCGACGCGCTCGGCGACAACGCCGCATCGCTCGGGCTCGGCCGGCCCGGCGTGCTCCACGGCGCGTTCACCATGCTGACCCAGACCGATGACGGCCAGGTCGTCGAGCCGCACTCGGTCTCCGCCGGTCTCGACTATCCCGGCGTAGGGCCGCAGCTGTCGGCGCTCGCCGCGGTCAGACGCCTCGAGGTCGAGCGCACCTCGGACGCCGATGCGGTGGCGGCGCTGCATCGGCTTACCCTCCGCGCCGGGATCCTGCCGGCCCTCGAACCGTCGCACGCGCTGGCTGCGGTTGCTCGTCTGATGTCCGACCTGGCCCCCGGCACCGTGGTGGTGGTCAACCTGTCCGGCCGCGGCGACAAGGACCTCGACATCGTCGACGGCTTCGAGGCGCAGTCGTGAGCCTGCCGGCAGGCGCCCGTCGCGTCCGCGAGGCATTCGCGGTCGCCGACGCGGCCGGCCGCCGTGCGCTGGTGTCCTACGTCATGGCCGGCTATCCCGATGACGAGACGGCCCTGTTCGCCTGCGAGCAGGCGATGACGCATGGCGCCGACCTGCTCGAGATCGGCGTCCCGTTCAGCGATCCGGTGGCCGACGGTCCGGTGATTGCGGCCGCTGGTCACGCGGCGGTGGCGGCCGGCGGGGGCGTCGACACCGTCCTGCGCACGGTGCGCACGCTCCGCATGCGGGACCGCACGCAGCCGATCCTGGCCATGGGCTACCTCAACCCGCTGCTCGCGCGCGGCACGGCGGCGACCCTCCGCGCCCTCCGCGACGCGGGCGTCGACGCGCTGATCGTCCCGGACCTCCCGGCGGGGGAGGATCGCCAGCTCGAGCGAGAGGCCGCCGATGCGGGCCTCGGCATGTCGTTCCTCGTCACCCCGAACACGTCGCCGGCCCGCATGGAGCGGGCGATCCGCGCCTCGACGGCGTTCCTGTATGTCGTGCCTCTCTACGGCGTGACCGGCGCCCGCGACCGGGTGGCCGAGACGACGCGGCCGCTGCTCGAGCGGATCCGGACCGCCGTGGACGGTCGCCTGCCGGTGGCCGTCGGCTTCGGCGTCTCGCGACCCGAGCACGTCCGCGAGCTCGCGCCGGCGGTCGATGGCATCATCGTCGGGTCGGCGATCGTCGCCGCGCTCGACGAGGGCGGTCCGGCGGCGGTCGGCACCCTCGTCGCCGATCTCGCCCGCGCCACGGAGCACGCCTCAGCCTGATGACCGATCCCAGCGTCGCCACCCGCGTCACGTTCACCGATGGGCCGGACGCCCTTGCCCGGATCGTCGCGGCCATCGCCGCGGCGGGCGGGTCGCTGCGCACGCTCTCGACGCCCCGCGTGCACGACGGCGTCGCCGAGGCCGAACTCGAGGTGGCGGGGATCGGCGAGCAGGCGCTCGCCGTGGCCCTGGGGAGCGTGCCGGACGTCCGCGAGCGGGAGGCAACGCGGGCGCTCGATCGGGTCTTCGGCAAGCGAATCATCGTGGTGGGCGGCGGCGCGCAGGTCACGCAGGTCGCGCTGGGTGCCGTGAGCGAGGCCGACCGGCACAACCTGCGCGGTGAGCGGATCAGCGTGGACACCATCCCGCTCGTCGGCGAGGAGAACATCGCGGCCGCCGTCCGGGCGGTCGCCGACCTGCCGCGCGCCCGGTGCCTGGTCCTGGCGGGGTCGATCATGGGGGGCGCCATCACCGCCGCCGTCCGCGACCTGCGCGAGCACGGCGTGCCGGTCATCGCGCTGAACATGGTCGGTTCGGTGACCGAGGCCGCCGACCTCGTCGTGTCCGATCCGGTCCAGGCGGGCACCATGGCCGTCATGGCGATCGCCGACACCGCCCAGTTCGATTTGGCCCGCCAGCGCGGGCGGCGCTACTGACGGCAGATGTGCGGCCGATTCAGCCAGGGCGAGCCGTCGCATCGGATCAGCGACTACTTCGGCGCGTACCCGGACGAGGACCTGCCGGGTGGGCTCTGGAACGTGCCGCCGACCGAGCGGATCCGCGTCGTCCTGCAGCGGGACGACGAGCGCCGGCTCGCCACCGCCACCTGGGGGTTCCAGCCGTTCTGGGCCGATGATGGCGGGCGCTCCTGGATCAACGCTCGGGCCGAGACCGCGTGGGACTCGCCGGCCTTCGGTCCCGCCCTTCGGGCCACGCGCTGCATCGTCCCCGCCGACGCCTTCTACGAGTGGGACCGGAGCGCCTCACCCCGCCAGCCCTACGCGATCGGTCCGGCCGCCGACGGTGAGCTCCTGGCGCTGGCCGGCATCTGGAGCCCGCGACGCGACGCGCCGCCCACCGTGGCGATCCTGACGACCGCGCCGAACGACCTCGTCAGCCACATCCACGACCGGATGCCCGTCATCCTCGATCGCGGCCTGCTCGACGAGTGGCTCGACCCGGTCACGCCGCCCGCGGACCTGGCGCCGATGCTGCTGGCCGCGCCCGAGGCGTCGCTGCGCATGTGGCCGGTGAGCACGGCCGTGAACCGGGTCCAGACCGACGGCCCGGAGCTCCTCCGCCCGGTCGACCTGCCGCCGACCCTGGGACTCGCCTAGCGGCGGGTGCCGGCGAGCTTCCAGGCAGCGGGCAGAAGCCCCGCGGCGAGGAGGATCTTCAGCCCGTCGCCGATGAGGAAGGGCAGGAGGCCCAGCGCGATCGCCCGTGGGAGGTCGGCGCCCATCGCGACCGCCAGATAGGGGACGCCGACGGCGTAGATCACGAGGTTCCCAGCGACCATCGTCGCCGCCGTGCCCGCGACCGAGCGATCTGCGCCGCGACGGGCCAGCATGCCGACCAGCACGGCCGCCAGCGCGAACCCGATGATGTACCCGAAGGAGGGGAAGCCCCACCCGGAGTTCTGCTGACTGAACCAGGGGACCCCTGCGATACCGGCGCCGAGGTACAGGAGCATGGCGCTCCCGGCGCGGGCCGGTCCCAACGCGGCGGCCGACAGCAGCACGGCGAAGGTCTGGAGGCTGAGCGGGACCGGCGTGAACGGCAGCGGGATCGCGATCTGCGCCGAGACTCCGACGAAGGCCGCGGAGCCCGCGACGAGCGCAAGATCGCGCGCCAGGCCACCGGGAACGAGGTCCGCGAGCACGTCGCGGCGGGCGGTGATGACGGTCATGCGCGCAAGCCTACCGTGCCTCGGGATGTCAGCAGGGCGAGCGCGGCAAACGCCGAGCCGCGGGCACCCGCCATGTCGCGATCCGGCACGAGCGCGAACTCGGCGACGAGGGCCTGCTCCTTGCGCAGTTCCGTGTTCGCTCGCACCCGCTCGAGGAACCACTCGCGGAAGGCCGGTGCGGCCTCGACCACGCCGCCGCCCACGAAGTAGGCGTCCGGATCGGTGAAGTTGGCCGCGATGGTGAACAGCCGACCGAGCGCGGCCGCCTGCTGGCCGAACAGCGACCGCGCCAGCTCATCGCCCGCCTCGCCATACGAGCGGACGGCCTTCGCCGCATCCGCGAGCGGCAGCCCCGCCAGTGGATGCTCGGGATGCCTGGTCAGCCAGTACGGCAGGAGGTTCCGGACGATCCCCGTCAGCGACGCGACGCTTTCGACATCGCCATTCAGCCCGCAGGCGCAGGTCGGCATCGGCTGGTCATCGGCGAGGATCCCGTCGAGCGGGATGCGGACGTGACCGAGCTCGCCCGCCTGGCCCGATGCGCCGCGGATGACATGGCCGGCTTCGATCACGCCCCCGCCCAGCCCCGTCCCCACGATGGCCGAGACCGACGACGTGGTCGCCGACCGCTCGCCAAAGTGGACGTGGTGGGCGTACAGAGCCGCCGCATTTCCGTCGTTGTTGTAGACGACCGGCAGCCCGATGCGCGCCTCCAGCGCACCTCGCACATCGAACCCGCGCCACGCGGGCTGGGCGAAGTTCGTCGCCCCGAGGCTGCTGATCACCCCGTCGGCGCTCGCCGGTCCGGGGGTGTCGAGCCCGACCGCCGCCACCCGGGATGCCGCGATGCCCGACGCGGCGAGCACCACGTCCATCGACTCGACCATCGCCTCGATGGCCGCCTCGGGCCCCTTCATGACCCGGCTCGGGACCTCGTGCATGCGGTCGACGAGGAAGCGGCCGCCCTCGTCGAGGATCGTGGAGTTGTTCTTCGTGCCGCCGTTGTCGATCCCGACCACGACGCGCCCGCTGGTGGCCGTCATCGACGGATTCTATCGGTGGCGAGTGGGCCGTGGCGGTGACCGGCGCTGATATCCATCAGCGAAGGGAGGGGCCGTCGCTGGCCCGCCGTTACCCGTACCGGCGATTTCACGGTCCGGAATCGCCTGGCCGACGCGCCTCGCTCGCAGTTGGATACCGGGACGGGTACCGCGATCGATCCGGCCCGTCAGCTCTCGACCGGCTCCTTCCACTCGGTCACGCCGAACGAGAGCGCCAGGTGCTGGACCGGCGCCTCCTCATCGGCCCCGTGCCAGTGCTCCTCGCCGGGCGGCGCGTACACGAGGTCGCCGGGTGCGATCCGCTCGACCGTGCCGTCGCGCGTGCCGACGCGCCCCGCACCCTCGGTCACCCACAGGACCTGGCCGGTCGGATGGCTGTGCCAGTCGGTGCGGGCGCCGGCCGGGAATCGGACGAGGAGCGCCGTGCCCTCGGGCGTCTCGATCGGTCCGTAGTCCCGGCGGGTGACCGGGCCGGAGAAGGTATCGGCATCGAAGGGCTCCTCGGGAGCGTCGCTTGATCGGGTGATCTTCATGCCGTCCAGCCTAGCCGGTCAGGCGCTTGCGGCGATGCGGCCCCGCCCGGCCGAGACGAGTGCCTCGTCGAGGATGGCGGTGAGCTGGTCCCACTCGACCAGGAATGCGTCGTGGCCCTTGTCGGAAACGATCTCGCGATATGCGGCCTCGGCGCCGGCCGCCCCCGCCGCGTCCACCAGCGTGCGGACCTGGCGCGGGCCGTAGAGGATGTCGCCCTCGATCCCGACGCCGGTGACCGCGACCTCCGCATCGGCGAGGATGCGGAAGGCGTTGACCAGGCCGCCACGGTCACGGCCGATGTCGTGCGCGTTCATCGCTCCCACCAGCGCGGCGTACGCACCGGCATGGAATCGATGCCGCAGCTTCACTCCCTGGTGCTCGAGGTAGGAACCGATTCCGGCGCGGGTCTCGAAATCGACCTCCGATCGGTAGGTCGTCATCGCCAGCTGGCGTGCCAGCTCCAGCCCGCGATCGCGGTCGAGGGCGAGCATCTGGAGCTGGATGTGGTTCCAGCCGGCGGCCAGGTTGCCGATCACGGCCGGCGCGGCGATCGGCATCACCGCGTCGACCGCCGACGGCCGCTCGAGCGCCACCTCCAGCGCCACCATGCCGCCAAGCGACCCGCCGACCACGAGCTCGAGCCGCTCCACGCCGAGTGCGTCGAGCGCCGCCCACTGGGCGCGGGCGAGGTCCCGGGTGCTGACCGCGGGGAAGTCCGTGATCTCGCGCGGCCCGGTCGTGCCGTAGCACGAGCCCAGCAGGTTGAGGCAGATGATCTGCCGCTCACCGGTGTCGAGGGCCTTGCCCGCACCGATGAGCGGCTCCCACCAGTCGCCGGCCGCGTCGGCGGAGCCGGTCAGCGCGTGCACGACGAGCACCGCCGAGACGGAGGGAGGGCCGTCCCGGCGGTACGCGACGCGCAGATCGGGCAGCGTTGCGCCGGCCTCGGTCCGAAACGGACCGAGGCGAAGCGGTGGCTCGCCCGGGCTCAAGGGGAGCAGGGTCACGCAGCGACCCCCTCGCGGGAGGCAACGGCAAGGGCCTGGTCGAGGTCGGCGATGATGTCGTCGACCGCCTCGATCCCGACGCTCAGCCGAACGAGGTCCGGCGTCACGCCCGAGGCCCGCTGCCCCGCCTCGTCGAGCTGCTGGTGCGTGGTCGATGCCGGGTGGATGATGAGCGACTTCGCGTCGCCCACGTTGGCCAGCAGGCTGAACAGCTTCACGTTGTCGATCAACGTACGGCCCGCCGCAACGCCCCCGGCCAGGCCGAAGGTGATGATCCCGCCCGATCCGCCGGCGAGATAGCGCTGCGCGTTCGCGAAGGTCGGATGGGTCGGCAGGCCCGGGTAGTTCACCCACGCCACGCGGTCGTCGGCCGCCAGCCACTTCGCGACCGCCAGCGCGTTGGCGCTGTGCCGTTCGATGCGCAGCGGGAGCGTCTCGAGGCCCTGGATGAATAGCCATGAGTTGAACGGCGAGAGCGCCGGGCCGATGTCACGCAGCAGCTGGACCCGCAGCTTGAGGATGAAGGCCAGTGGCCCGAAGGCGCCGGTGTAGCTCACCCCGTGGTACGAGGGATCCGGCTCGGTGAAGTCGGGGAAGCGGGGCGAGGCCGCCCAGTCGAACTTGCCGCCGTCGACGACCACCCCGCCGATGCTGGTTCCGTGCCCGCCGATCCATTTCGTGGCCGAGTGGATGACGATATCGGCCCCGTGCTGGATCGGCTTCGCCAGGATCGGCGCGAAGGTGTTGTCGATGACCAGCGGCAGCTGCCGTGCGTGCGCCGCATCGGCGATGGCACCGATGTCCGGCACGTCGAGCCGCGGGTTCCCGATCGTCTCGATGTAGTACGCCTTCGTGCGCTCGTCGGTCTTCGCGACGAAGTCGGCGGGATCGTTGCCCTCGACCCAGCGGACCTCGATCCCGAAGCGCGGCAGGGTGTAGGCGAACAGGTTGTACGTGCCGCCATAGAGGCTCGTGGACGCCACGAAGTTGTCGCCCGCGCTCGCCAGGTTGAGGATCGTCAGGGTCTCGGCCGCCTGCCCGGAGGCCAGGCCCAGTGCCCCGACCCCGCCCTCGAGCGCCGCGATGCGCTGCTCGAAGACATCGGTGGTCGGATTCATGATCCGGGTGTAGATGTTGCCGAACTCCTGGAGCGCGAAGAGCCGCGCGGCGTGATCGGCGTCCTGGAAGTTGTAGGAGCTGGTGGCGTAGATCGGGACGGCGCGCGAGCCCGTGGTGGGATCCGGCTGCTGCCCGGCGTGGAGGGCGAGTGTCTCGGTCAGGTAGGCACGCTCGGGAGCGTGCCCGTTGCCGTTGCCGTTGGTGTCGCTCATGTCGTATCGGTCCTTCGTGTCGACCACCGCGAGAGTCGGGGTTGCGCGGATGCGGTGGTCGAACGACGACGCGGCCCCGGAACTGTGGGCTTCTGCGGCTGGTCCGCGTCGCTGGGTGGATACGAAAAGGCCGCACCGCTCCCCGAGGGAGAAGGTGCGGCCCCGTTCAGTCCTGAGCGGGTGCGTTGGTCACGCGGCGCTCAGGCGCAGTCCTCCAGGCGGCGGGGCCGCCAGGGCATACACATGGTGGTGTAGTGCGGGACGTGGTGATCGGGGTACATCAGGGTTCCGACCCTACCAGTGCTGTCAACGATTGCGATTCGGTTGCGAAGATCCGCCTGCATCGCGTCCCGATCGCACCGCAGACGGAACCCGTCCGCTGCCGACGGGAGGCGCATCGCCCGACAGGATGAGGTGACTCGCACTGGAGTTGCGCCGGACCGATGCCACCGACCCGCCTGGAGCCGATCCCCGCCCCCCTGTACGACCCGCGCCACGAGCACGACGCGTGCGGTGTCGGCTTCGTCGCCGATCCGCTGGGCTCCGCGGTTGATGGCACGGTCGCCCTGGCGCTCGAGGCGCTCGCCGCGCTCGCGCACCGCGGCGCCCGGGGCGCCGATGATGCCACCGGCGACGGAGCGGGGATCTCGATCCCGATCTCGGCGCGCTTCCGACGGAGGTTGCTGGCCGAGGCCGGCGTGAGCGTCGGACCGCGTCGGCGCGTGGCGATCGGCATGTGTTTCCTGCCGCCCGGGCTGGTCGACGAAGCGACGGCGGTCGTGGCCGAGCGCGTGCGCGCCGCGGGCCTGGTCGTGACGGGCTGGCGCGACGTGCCGGTCGACGCCGCGCTCGTCGCCGCGCGGCGCATCGGCGAGACGCCGGTCGTGCGGCAGGCCATCGTCGTCGCACCGGGCCGGCTGGCCGGGATCGCCTTCCCGCGGGCGTTGGCGCTTGCCCGTCGCTCCATCGGGACGGCCGCGGCCACGACCCCCGGCCTGGAGGGCCTGGCGGTCGTCTCGCTGTCCGAGACATCGCTCGTCTACAAGGGGCTCTTCGTCGGGGACGAGCTCGGTCGCTTCTATGCCGACCTCCGGGCGGACGACCTCGAGGCGTCCTACGCGCTCTTCCACCAGCGCTACTCGACGAACACCTTCCCGTCCTGGAGGCTCGCACAGCCGTTCGGCTACCTCGCGCACAACGGCGAGATCAATACCATCCGGGCCAACCGGGAGGCGATGCGCGGGCGCCGCGCCGGCCTGGGCGGCGGTGCGTGGGCGCGGAGGCTGGTCGACGCCGGCCCGCTCGTGAGCGAGATCGGTTCGGACTCCGAGTCGCTCGACGACGCACTCGAGCTCCTGCTGCTGTCCGGCCTCGGGGTCGAGGACGCGATCGGGACGCTCATCCCGGCGGCGGCCGGGCTGGGCGGTGGCCTGGAGCCGCTCCCGGCTCGGACCGAGCCGTGGGACGGGCCCGCGGCCATCGTGTTCGGCGACGGGCGGCGTGCCGGTGCCCTGCTGGACCGCAACGGCCTCCGGCCGCTCGCCATGGCCGTGACCCGGGACGGCCTGGTGGTCGTCTCCTCCGAAGCGGGGAGCGTGGATCTGTCCGATTACGAGGTGATCGCGCGACATCGTCTCGGCCCGGGCGACGTGGTGGTCGTGGACACCACCACCGGTCGCGTGACCGGCCCGACGGTCAACCACCCGGCTCCCGCTACCGCTGCGATCCCCGTGTCGAGCGTCCCGGTGAGCGCGCTGATGCCTGCCACCGGTGCCCGGCAGCGCGTCGCGCTCGGGCTCGATGCCGAGATCGCGCGGCAGGTGATCAAGCCGATGGCGATCGAGGGCCACGAGGCCATCTGGAGCATGGGCGACGACACGCCGATTGCGCCCCTTGCCGGCCGTCCTCGGCGCGTGGCCGGGTTCCTGCGCCAGGCGTTCGCCCAGGTCACCAACCCTGCGATCGATCCGGAACGGGAACGAGCGGTGATGTCGCTGCGCATGGCCGTGGGCCGGCAGCCCTCTTTCCTCGGCGCGGACGATGCGCGCGTGGCGATCGTCGAGGGGCCGGTGCTCGACGCCGATGGATGGGCGGCGCTGCGGGCTCGCCTCGAGGATGGCCGGCCGGCGCTGCTCGACGCCACGTGGCCCGCAGGGCGAGGCCCACGCGGGATGCCGCACGCGCTCGCGCGGCTTGGCCGGCAGGCGGTGGCCGCCGCGCGTCGCGGCACCCCACTGGTCGTCGTCAGCGACGCGCTGATCGGTCCCGGCCGAGCGGCGATCCCACCGGTCCTCGCCGCCGGACGCGTCCATACCGCGCTGCTCGGTGCCGGGATGCGGTCGCGCACCGACCTCGCCGTCGAGTGTGGCGAGTGCTTCGACGTCCACGACGTCGCCATGCTCCTTGCCGCCGGCGCATCGGCCGTCCATCCGTGGCTGCTGCTCGAGCTCGCGTCCGAGCACGCCGGGGCACGCGGCCACGAGGAACTCGACCCGCACGAGGCCCGCGCGAACACGATCGGCGCCTTGGAAGCCGGTCTGCGCAAGGTGCTGGCGCGGATGGGCATCTCCACGCTCGCGTCGTACCGCGGCGGCCAGCTGTTCGACGCGATCGGGCTCGATCCCGAGCTGGTTCGGCGCTGCTTCCCGGCGGCGGGTTCGTGGCCGGGAACCGTGGGCGTCGAAGAGATCGCGCGCTCGGTGATCACGCGCCATCGTCGCGCGTGGAGCGGCGAGCCGCCCGCCCTCGAGGACCCGGGCCTCGTCCGCTTCCGCGGGACGGGCGAGGCCCATGCGTTCGCACCGCGCGTGGTGAAGGTCACGCAGGCCGTTGCCGGGCCGGAGCCCGATGCCGACACGGACACCCTGCTGGAGGCCTACCGCGCGGCGGTCACGGATGCGGGGCCACGTCAGCCACGCGACCTCCTCGGGCTGCGGGCCGCGGGACCGGCACTCGCGATCCACGAGGTTGAACCGGCCCGGGAGATCGTCCGCCGGTTCGTCAGCTCGGCGATGAGCCTCGGCGCGCTCTCGCCCGAGGCGCACCAGGCGATCAGCATCGGCATGGCGCGGCTCGGCGGCGCCGCGAACTCCGGCGAGGGCGGCGAGGACCCGGCCTGGTATGCGGCGTCGGCGGACGGCGACCGCCGCGACGCGGCGATCAAGCAGGTCGCGTCGGCTCGGTTCGGTGTCACCGCCGAGTACCTGGCGCGCGCAGAGCAGCTCGAGATCAAGATCAGCCAGGGGTCGAAGCCCGGCGAAGGGGGCCAGCTGCCGGGCCGGAAGGCGACCGCGTTCATCGCCGCGCTCCGGCGCGGACAGCCGGGGATGACGATGATCAGCCCGCCGCCGCACCATGACATCTACTCGATCGAGGACCTCGCGCAGCTGATTGCCGATCTCCGGGCCGTGAACCCCCGGGCGCGCATCGGCGTGAAGCTGGTGGCAGGGGGCGGGATCGGCACGATCGCCGCGGGGGTGGCGAAGGCCCACGCCGACTACATCATGGTTTCCGGCCACTCGGGGGGCACCGGAGCCTCGCCGCTGAGCTCGATCAAGCACGCCGGTCTGCCCTGGGAGCTCGGGCTGTCCGAGGTGCACCAGGTGCTCGTCCGCAACCGGTTGCGTGACCGCGTGGCCCTGCGGACCGACGGTGGCCTCCAGACTGGGCGCGACGTCGTCGTGGCCGCCGCCCTGGGCGCCGAGGAGTTCGGCTTCGGGACGGCTGCGCTGGTCGCCATCGGTTGTGACATGGCTCGGCAGTGCCACCTCGACACCTGCCCAACCGGGATCGCCACCCAGCGCGAGGACCTGCGGGCGAAGTTCGCCGGGACACCGGAGCAGGTCGTCGCCTTCTTCACGGCGATCGCCGAGGACGTCCGTCGTGAGCTGGCGCGGCTCGGCGTGCGGACGCTTGGCGAGCTGGTCGGCCGGGTCGACCTCCTGGCCGCCGACGGCACCGGCGCGCTGGACCTCGGCGCGGTGCTGGCGGGTCCGCGCTGGATCCCGGCAGCCGCGGGGCGCGACCACGCTCCGCGGGACCGCGGGTTGTATGCCGACCGGCCCGCGGCCGGTGGCTTCGAGCCGGCGCAGGTCGACCGGATCGCGGCGCGCGTCGAGGCGGGCGAGCGGGTCGTCGTGCGTGAGCGCGTCACCCCGGCGGATCGCAGCGTCGGTGCGCGCCTGGCCGGTGTCCTCTCCCGCCGGCCGGAGCCGCGCCAGCTGCCGCACGTCAGCTACGAGCTCACCGGGTCCGCCGGCCAGTCGCTCGGCGCGTTCGCGGTGGCCGGCATGCGGATCGAGGTGACGGGCGAGGCGAACGACTACGTCGCCAAGGGCCTGTCGGGAGGCACGATCGTCGTCCGGCCGCAGGACGGTCCGATGCTGGCCGAGGCGCCCGCCCTGGCCGGCAACGTGTGCCTGTTCGGCGCCACCGGCGGCGTCCTCCACCTGCTCGGCCGAGCCGGGATGCGGTTCGCCGTGCGAAACAGCGGCGCTCGCGCGGTGGTCGAGGGCATCGGCGCGCACGGCTGCGAGTACATGACCGGGGGAACGGTCGTCGTCCTCGGCGAGGTCGGCCCCAACTTCGGCGCCGGCATGACCGGGGGACGCGCCTTCCTGCTGGACACCTCGACGGCTCGCGCACGGCTCAACGAGCCGAGCGTCGAGACGGGTGCTGCCGACGATGCGGAGCTGCGCATCCTCCGCGAGCTCCTCGCCGCGCACTCGGGAGAAGGGAGCCGGATCGCGGCCGACCTGCTTCGCGACTGGCGCCCGGAGCGGTTCGTGGTCGTGCGACCACGTGGCGCCGCGGTCGAGGTCAGCGCCGAGCCGGTGGCGGCGGCTCGATGAGGCGATAGCCGACCGCGCGGACCGGGGTCGGCTCGGCGGCGCCGGTGGCGCGCAGCTTGGCGCGCAGGCGCGCGAGGTGCGGCTTCAGCCACAGCGGGTCAGGGTCGGGTTCGCCGGGCCAGCCGGCGGCGAGCAGCTCGCCGTGCGGGACGAGGTCGCCGCGGGCGCTCACGAGCTCCTCCAGAAGGGCGAACTCGATCGGGGTGAGCTGGAGGAGCCGATCGTTCGCCCGCGCCTCGTGACGCCGTCGATCGATGCGCACCGAACCACTCTCGGACGCAGGCGTGTCCTCCCGTTGCCGGCGCGTCACCGCGCGGATCCGGGCGAGCAGCTCGGACTTGCCGAACGGCTTCGTCACGTAGTCATCGGCTCCGGCGTCGAGGGCCTCCACCTTGGCGGCCTCCTGCCCCTCGCCGGAGAGGATGATGATCGGAGTGCTCCCGCGGCGCCGGATCTCGGTGCACACTGCCAGCCCGTCCATGCCGGGCATGGCGAGGTCGAGGATCACGAGGTCGGGCCCATCGGTCTCGTGGCGGCGCAGCCCCTCGGCCCCATCGTAGGCGGCGCTGACCCGGTGGCCGACGCTCCCCACCAGCGCCGCGACGGCACCGACCATGGCCGGCTCGTCGTCGATGACGAGGATGCGCAGGGCGTCAGTCATGCGGAGCTCCCGCCGCCGGCAGGGCGGTGACGAATTGGCTGCCGCCGGCCGGCTTGTCCTCGATCCAGAGGCGGCCGCCCATCGCGCCCGCCAGCCGCCGCGCGGCGAACAGGCCGACCCCGGCACCGGGCTGGGCGTCGTCGCCGAGGCGGACGAACGGCTCGAAGACACTCTCGCGCAGGTCGTCGGGGATGCCGGGACCATCGTCACCGACGGCGACGTGCACCTCGCCGTGCTCGGTCCAGTCGGCCACCACGATGGTGGCGCGCGGCGGCGCGTATTTCGCCGCGTTCTCGAGCAGCAGCTCCAGGATCTGGGCGAGGCGCGCCGGATCGCCGAGAGCCCATCTCGGTCCGTCCGCGTAGCGCTCGAGCCGATGCCGGCGGAGCAGCGGAGCGAGGCGGGTCAGCACCTCGTCGACGACGGCACCGACCTCGAACGGTCGAACCTCGACGCTCAGCAGCCGGTCGGCGCGCACGGTGTCGAGGATGTCACCGACCAGCTCATCGAGGCGCCGCACCTGTCCGGTCGCCGCCGCGTGCCAGCCCTCGACGTCGGGGCTGCCGCTCGCACCGGCCGCCTCCGCGAGCAGGTCGAGGTAGGCGCGGACGACCGCCAGCGGGGTCCGCAGCTGGTGGGTGACGACGGCGATGATCTCGGCGCGCGCGTGGTCGATGCTCCGCAGGCTGTCGAGCTGCGCCTCCGTCTCGAGGTGCTGGCGCCGGCGCTCGACCAGCCCGGCCAGCAGCCCCGCGATCGTCGAGAGTCGCCGGACCTCCGCCGGCGGGAACTCGCGCCGCGCCTCGGTCTTGACGTTGAGCACCCCGGTCACCGCGTCGCGCACGATGAGCGGCACGGCGAGGATCGACATGAAGCGCTCGTGGTCGACGCCACGGATCCACGCGCAGCGCGGATCGTTGGCGAGATCAGAGCTGACCACCGACGCCCGCGTCTGAGCGGCGAGGCCGGTGATCCCCTGGCCGATCGCGAGCCGCGCCACCCCCACGTGCTGGCGATCGACCCCGTTGGTGGCGGCGAGCGTCAGCCCGGCCTGGTCGCGGTCGACGAGGTAGAGCGAGCAGACCTCGGCTCCCATGGCCACCGTGGACCGATCGACGATGAGCTGCATGAGCTCGTCCCAGGTCGGCGCCGTCGTCCCGAGCTGCACGATCTCGCGGAGCGCGGCGAGCTCCTCGCGGTCGGCGGCCGCGCCCACGACGGCGCCGGACGGATCGGCCTCCGTCGGTCGCGTCGTCGTCATCGGCCCCTCGTCAGTGCGTCGGTGTCGTCAGGAGCTCCACCAGCAGCGCCTGCTGGACGTAGAGCCGGTTCTCCGCCTGGTCGAGCACCACCGAGGTCGGGCCGTCGAGCACCTCGTCGGTGATCTCCTCGCCACGGTGCGCCGGCAGGCAGTGCATCACCAGCGCGTCGGGCGCGTGCGCCATGAGCGTCGCGTCCACTCGGTACCCGGCGAACCGCAGCCGGCGGAGGTCCGCCTCGGCCTCGGCTCCCATGCTCGTCCATGCATCAGTGTAGATGGCGTCCGCTCCGGCCACCGCATCGACCGTAGCGTGGGTGAGCTCGACCGAGCCGCCGGATCGCCGTGCAGTCTGCACCGCGACGTTGACGACCGCAGGGTCCGGCTCGTAGCCCGGCGGCGTCGCGACCCGCAGGTGCAATCCGGCCAGCGAACCGGCCAGCAGCAGCGAGTGGCAGACGTTGTTGCCGTCCCCGACGTAGGCGAGCGCCTTCCCGTGCAGGCCGCCGAGATGCTGGCGGAGGGTGAGCATGTCGGCGAGCGCCTGGCAGGGATGCTCGTGGTCGCTGAGCGCGTTGACCACCGGGACCGAGGCGACCGACGCCAGCTCGACCAGCGTGTCGTGGCCGAAGGTGCGGAACACGATCCCGTCCACCCATCGGCTCAGGTTGCGGCCGACGTCGGTTGCCGTCTCGCGGTGGCCGATGCCGACCTCCTCCGGGCTGAGGTAGACCGGGTGGCCGCCGAGCAGCCGGACGCCGACGTCGAAGGTGACGCGTGTGCGGAGGCTCGGCTTCTCGAACAGCAGGGCGACCGTGCGGCCGGCGAGCGCCGGCGGGATTCGGCCGACGCGGCGCTGCTCGCGCAGCGTCTCGGCGGCGCGCAGCACGCGTTCCTGGCCGGCGGCGTCGAGGTCCGCGGAGGAGAGCAGGTGACGAGGGGCCATGCCGAGCCGCCGGGCCGGCGCCGTGGCGCTCACGGCTCGAGCACCAGGGCGGTGTTCCAGCGCCGTCGGGCGATGCCGCTGGCCCGATCGGCGTCGAGCACCTCGGGGACATCGTCCCATGGGAGCTCCTCGAACCCGTGGAGCGCGAAGTAGCCCGGGTTGGCGGTCAGGACGAAGAGCCGCCGGATGCCTCCGTCCCGCGCATCGCGAACGATGGCACGCACCAGCATCTGCCCCATCCCGCGGCCCTGGACGGTGTCGCTGACCGCCAGCGAGCGCAGTTCGCCGATGCCGTCGCCGTAGTCGCGGAGCGCGGCGATGCCGACGACCTCGCCGTCGAGCTCGCTGACCCGAAAGGTGCCGATCTGCTCGGCGATCTCCTCGGGGGTCCGCGACAGCAGGATCCCGCGGCGCGCGAAGCGCTCGTTGATCTGCAGGATGGCGTCGACGTCGCCGAGTCGTGCGCGCCGCTGGAACGAGGCCCCGGCGGTCAGCGAGGCCACCACGCGGGCCGGCTCGGTCCGCGCCGTTGCTGTCGCGCGCTGCACGAGCTCCGGCGCCGCGCTCGGGGTCGTCGTGCCCTTGTCCCCACCCGCGGGCGCTCCGTTGTGCCGGATAGTCTCGAGCCGGCCGATGAGCGGCTGCTCGTCGGGATCCTCGAACGGCCCGCGGACCGCTGCCTGGGTCCGGACCGGCAGGCCCCAGATCGAGATGAACCCGACCGCGGCCTCATGGTCGAAGGTGTCCTCGCCGCCGTAGCTGGCCAGCGTCAGGTCGTACAGCGAGTGCGGCGACCGCCGTCCGACCACCGCGGCCGTGCTCGCCGCGAAGCGCATCCGGACCTCGCCGGTGACATGCTTCTGCGTCCAGGTCACGAAGGCCCGAAGCGATCGGGCCAGCTCGCTGAACCAGAGCCCGTCGTAGGCGAGGGTGGCGAACCGGTCGGCGACCTGGCGCTTGAAGCCAAGCAGCTCGCGGCTGAGCGTCAGTCCCTCGAGCGCATCGTGTGCCTGGTGGAGGACGACCGCCGCCGGGGCCTCGTAGATCTCGCGGCTCTTGATACCGACCAGCCGGTCCTCGACGTGGTCGATGCGCCCGATGCCATACGACCCCGCCAGCCGGTTCAGCTCGTCGATGAGCGCCACCCCGTCGAGCTTGTGCCCATCGAGGCTGACCGGCACGCCGCCCGCGAAGCCGATGACGACCTCGGTCGCCTCCCGAGGCGCATCGGCCGGGTTGACGGTCCAGGCGAAGGCATCCTCCGGCGGCGCCGTCCAGGGATCCTCGAGGATGCCCGCCTCGACGGATCGGCCCCAGAGGTTGACGTCGATGCTGTACGGGGAGCCCGGCCCCAGGTCGATCTCGATGCCGTGGGCCTTCGCGTAGGCCATCTCCTCGTCGCGATTCATCCCCATGCCGACCCGCATCGGCGCGATGACGGCCAGCTTCGGATCGAGCGCCGCGACCGCGACGTCGAAGCGGACCTGGTCGTTGCCCTTGCCGGTGCAGCCATGGGCAACCGATACGGCACCGGTGCTGTGTGCCACCTCGACCAGCAGGCGGGCAATGAGCGGTCGTGCGATCGCCGTGGCGAGCGGGTAGATGCCCTGGTAGCGGGCGCCGGCCTGGAGGGTCGGCCACACGAAGTCGGTGACGAACGCCTCGCGCGCGTCGATGGCCAATGCCTCCTTCGCGCCACCGGCGAGGGCGCGGTTCAGCACCTCGTCGGAGGCGGCGCCCGCGCCGACGTCGACCGTCAGCGTGACGACCTCGCAGCCGCGGGTCTCGCGCAGCCAGGGGACGGCGACGGAGGTGTCGAGCCCCCCGGAGTAGGCGAGGACGACGGTTTCGGTCATGTGGCGGTGATCCTTTCGCGGGCGGCGTCGAGGGCGGCGCGCACGCGGTTCGGCGCGGTCCCTCCGGGGAGGTCGGCGGCGGCGATCGCCTCCGCCAGGGTGGGAACGATGGGATCGAGCTCACCGAGCTCGGGCAGGGCGTTGCGGAGTCGCTCGGCCGGGAGCTCGGTGAGGTCGCAGCCCGCGGCCTCGGCCTCGGCGACCAGTTCGCCGATGCGCCAGTGCGCATCGCGGAAGGGGACGCCGGCGCGAAGCAGTCGCTCGGCGAGGGCAGTGGCGAGGGCATGCCCCGAGCCGGCGGCCGCGGCCATGGCAACGGTGTCGAAGGCGACGCCCGCCATCATCTCGTCCATCGCCGCCAGGCACAGCTCCAGCGATGCGACGGTCCGCAGCATCGGCCCGCGCGTCTCCTGGAGATCGCGGTGGTAGCCGAGGGGCAGGCCCGACTGCACGCCGATGACCGTGGCGAGGTCGCCCTGCGCTCGCGCGGCGCGGCCGCGGACGAGCTCGGCGATGTCGGGGTTGCGCTTGTTCGGCAGCATCGAGCTGCCGGTGGCGTGGCCGTCGCCGATGCGGGCGAACCGGTAGTACGGCGTCGACCAGCTCACGAGATCGGCCGCCATTCGCGACAGGTGCATGAGCCCCGTCGCGGCGGCGGCCGTGAGCTCGACGGCGTAGTCGCGGTCGGCAACCGCGTCGAGGCTGTTCGCGGTGATGCCCGAGAAGCCGATGCCTTGTGCGACCGCCTCGCGGTCGAGCGGCAGGCCGCTGCCCACCGCGGCGCCCGAGCCGGCGGGGGAGGCGTCCGCGCGGTGGGCAGCATCGGCGATGCGGCCCCGGTCGCGGTCGAGCATCTCCACGTAGGCAAGGAGGTGGTGCGCGAGCAGCATCGGCTGCGCGGGCTGCGTATGCGTATGCGCGGGCAGGATCGTGTCCAGGTGCTCCTCGGCGCGGCCGACGAGGGTCAGCTGGAGCCGGCGCAGCGCTGCATCGAGGCGCGCGACCGCGGCGAGGAGCCAGAGCCGTTCGTCGGTGACGACCTCCTCGTTCCGGCTGCGGCCCGCCTGGAGCTGGCCGGCAAGCTCCGGACCCGCCGCCGCGCGAACGGCCGCCTCCACGTTCATGTGGACGTCCTCGTGCTCCTCGCTCCACGTGAACCCGCCGCCCTCGATGGCCGCGGCGACGGACGCGAGCGCCTCGTCGAGCGTGGCGCGCCCGGTCGTGTCGAGCAGCCCCAGCCGCTCCAACTCGTGGAGGTGGGCGCGGGTGACGGTGATGTCGTGGACCGCGAGCGGCCGGTCGACGTCGGTCGAGCTCGAGAGCTCCAGGCCGACCGCGGTCAGCGGCGCCTGGACCCGGCTGCCCCACAGCGGCCGACCCTCTGCATGATCATTCGGCATGGACGCATGATCATACGGTCTGGACGCATGATCATGCAAGCAGGGGCTCGCGCCGGACGACCTCGCTCTCCTGTGGGGTCTGCGCAAGCGCCGTGCCGGTACGATCTGCGGCGATGGACCTCATCGAGCGACTGCGCGGCATCGTCGGCGACACGCACTGCCTGACCGATGCGGCGCTGCGCGCCGGCTACGAGACCGACTGGACCCGGCGGTTCGGTGGTGCGGCGCTGGCCGTTGTGCGGCCCGGCTCGGCCGACGAGGTCGGCGCGGTGCTGCGCGCCTGTGTCGAGGTGGGCGTCGGGGTCGTGCCCCAGGGCGGGAACACCGGACTGGTCGGCGGCTCGGTGCCGCGTGGCGGCGAGGTGGTCCTCTCCACGCTTCGGCTGTCGGCAATCGAGGACCTCGACGCGGCCGCGGGGGAGGTGACCGTCGGTGCCGGCGCCACGCTGGCCTCGGTCCAGGCAGCCGCCCAGGCTGCGGGCTGGGCGGTCGGCGTCGACCTGGGCGCGCGCGACTCGGCCACCATCGGCGGGATGGTGGCGACCAACGCCGGAGGCGTGAACGTCCTGCGCCATGGACCCATGCGCCATCAGACACTGGGCTTCGAGGCGGTCCGCGCCGACGGCAGCGTCCTTCGCCGGCTGCCCGGCATGCCAAAGGACAACACGGGGTACGACCTCGGCGGACTGCTCGCCGGGTCGGAGGGCACGCTGGCCGTGCTCACGCGCGTCCGGCTTCGCCTCGTGCCTCAGCTCGCCCACCGGGCGGTGGCGGTCGCCGGGTTCCTCGATGCGGCCGCTGCGGTGGCGGCGGCCACGCGCCTGCGTCGCGAGTTGGGATCGGTGCTGGCGCTGGAGCTCTTCACCGATGGCGGCCTGGAGCTCGTCTTGCGCCACGCCCGCATTGCCCCGCCGTTCGCCGAGCGGCGACCGGTCTACCTCCTCGTCGAGGTGGGCTCGGATGTCGCCGATCCGACCGACGGTCTCGCGGTGGCGCTCGACGCGATCGACGTCGACGAGGCCGCGACCGCGGTGGCGACCGATCCCGCCGGGCGGCACCGGCTGTGGCAGCTGCGCGAACGGCACACCGAGGCCGTCAATGCCGAGGGCGTGCCGCACAAGCTCGACGTCTCGGTCCCGCTGGCGCGCTACGCGGAGCTCGTCGAGCGGGCGCCGGCTGCCGTGACGACGGTGGATCCTGCGGCACGGACGATCAGCTACGGCCACGTCGGGGACGGCAACGTCCACGTCAACGTCCTCGGCCCCGCCCCCGATGACGAGGCGGTCGACGACGCCGTCCTCGGCCTCGTCCTGGAGCTGGGGGGCAGCGTGTCCGCCGAGCACGGCATCGGCGTGGCCAAGGTGGCGTGGCTGGTCCGCGATCGCGGCGAGGCGACCGTATCGGCGATGCGCGCCATCAAGGACGCGTGGGATCCGGCGGGAATCCTCAACCCGGGCGTGCTGTTCGCCCCGGATTCCTGACACGCCCTGTCCGGATCGCGGCCTAGCATTGGGCGCATGACCGAGACATTCCTCGAGACCAACGGCGCACGCATCGCCTACGACGTGACCGGTGCCGGGCCGCCCGTCGTGTTCATCCACGCCGGCGTGGCGAACCGCAGCATGTGGGACGACCAGGTCGCCGCCCTGGAGGACGCGTACCGGGTCATCCGGTACGACACGCGCGGCTTCGGCGAGACCGAGACCGATGCGGTCGCCTTCAGCGAACCGCGCCGACATCGCGGCGCTGCTCGACCACCTCGGCGAGGAGTCGGCGCACGTCGTGGGGCTCTCGCGCGGCGGAAACATCGCGCTCGACTTCGCGCTCGAGTTCCCCGATCGCGTGCGCTCGCTGACCGTCGTGGCCGGCGGCGTCGGTGGCTACGAGTCGCCCGCCGAGCTGCCGCCCGAGACGTGGGAGCCGGTCGAGGCGATGTGCGAAGGCCAAGAAGTGGGAGGCGCTGGCCGACTGGGAGACCGCCTTCTGGGCCGATGGACCGGGGCAGTCCACCGACCGCGTGCCGGAGATCCGGCGTCGGGTCCACGAATGGGTGCTGACGCAACTATCGCGCCGCGAAGGAAGAGGGTGAGCCGCAGCCGCTCGACCCGCCGGCGGCGCGGCGGCTCGGCGACCTGCGCGCGCCGCTGCTCGTGATGCTCGGGACGCTGGACGAGCCGTCGACGACCGATTCCATGCGGCACCTCGCGGCGGCGGTGCCGGGCGCCCGGCTCGAGGAGTTCGAGTCGGCGCACATGGTCAGTCTCGAGCACCCGGAGCGCTTCAACGCGCGTCCTGCGGGAGTACCTCGCCCGCGCGCTAGACAACCTTGCCCGGGTTGAGGATGCCGAGCGGGTCGAGCGCCGCCTTGATCGCGCGCATGACCGCCACCGCATCGGCCCCGGCCTGCGCCTCCAGGAACGGGCGTCGGGCGGCACCGATGCCGTGCTCGCCGGTCACCGTCCCGCCGAGCGCGATCGCCGCGCGGTAGAGCTCCTCGCAGGCGGCCTGGGCGCGCTCCTCGGCGGCGGCATCACCACGCTGCCAGACGAAGGTCGGGTGCAGATTGCCGTCGCCCGCGTGCCCGAACGTGCCGCACCGCACGTCGTGTGCGGCCGCGATCCGCTCGATGGACGCGAGCAGCTCGGGCAGGCGGGAGCGCGGCGCGCCGACGTCCTCCATGCGTGCCACCCCGAGGCGCTCCATGGCCCGGAAGGCGAGACGCCGCACCTGGCGCAGCCAATCGGCCTCCATCGGCTCCGTGGCGCGCGTGATCGAGGTGGCGCCCGCATCGGTGCAGCAGCCCTCCGCGACGGCCGAGCTCGGCATCGGCCGCGTCGCCGGGGCGGTCGGACTCGATCAGCAGGAGTGCAGCGGCGGCACGGTCGAGCCCGAGCTGGTGCCAGTCGTCGACCGCCGCGATCGTCACCTGGTCCATCAGCTCGAGCGTGCAGGGCTCGACGCCGGCGCGGGTCATGGCCGCCACCGCCTCGCCGGCGGCGTTGATGGTCGGGAAGAAGGCGAGCATCGTCTGCTTCGGCGGCGGCGCGGGGCGCAGCCGGAGGGTGGCCTCGGTGACGATGCGCCAGCGTGCCCTGCGACCCGACCACGAGGTGGGTCAGCGAGTAGCCGGCCACGTCCTTCACGTTGCGGCCGCCGGTGCGGATGACCCGGCCATCGGCCATCACGACCTCGAGCGACAGGACCGCGTCGCGGGTGACGCCGTACTTCACGCAGCACAGGCCGCCGGCGTTGGTGCCGATGTTGCCGCCGATCGAGCAGATCTCGTAGCTCGCCGGATCCGGCGCGTAGAAGAGTCCCTCCGGCCGCGACCGCCGCCTTCAGGTCGGCGTTGAGGACGCCGGGCTGGACGACCGCCACCAGGTTGTCCCGATCGATCTCCAGGATGCGGTTCATCCGGCCCAGCACCAGGGTCAGCGCACCCTCGACCCCGGCGGACCCGCCCGACAGCCCGGTTCCCTCGCCGCGCGGGACCACCGGCACGCGGTGCTCGGTCGCCAGCCGCATGATGGCGCTCACCTCGTCCGTCGTCGTCGGCAGCGCCACGGCGAGTGGGAGCCCCGGATCGTGGTGCGCGGTCTCGTCGCGACGGTACGACTCGCGGTCGATCTCGTCGGTCAGGAGCCGCAGCTCGGGCAGGTCCGCCCGCAGCGCGTCGAGGAACGGCGTCATGTGCTGATGGTACGCAACGACGGTGGCCGGTAGCATTGGGGCGTGAGCGAGATCGACGACCTCCTGGTGGCTGCCGCGGACCTCGCCGCCCGCGATGAGCCGACGGCGCTGGCGACGGTGGTGACTGTGCGCGGCTCGTCGTACCGCCGCCCGGGCGCCCGGCTCCTGGTCCCCGCCACCGGGCGACCGATCGGGTTGATCAGCGGCGGCTGCCTGGAGGAGGAAGCCGCGCGGCTGGCGCGCCAGGCGATCGAGATGGACGCGCCGGTGATGGTGACGATCGACCATTCCGCCGAGGGCGACGAGCTGTGGGGATCCGGCCTCGGCTGCCGCGGCGTGATCGAGCTGCTCGCCGAGCCGCCCTCGCTGGCGACGGGAACCCTGGCTGCGCTGCGTGCCGCTCGCGACGAGGGCCGGCCGGCCTACCACCTCACCGGCCTCGACGGGTCGCGTCGCGTTCTCACCGCCTCGGAGGCCGAGGGCCTCGGCGAGCGCTCCGCCCGCGCTGCGCTGCATGGTCGTCCCTACGTCATCGGAGACGCCGTGCTCGACGCCATCCTGCCGCCGCTCCATCTTGTGGTGTGCGGCGCTGGCCCGGATGCCGCACCGCTGGTGGCCGCCGGACTGCGGCAGGGATGGCGCGTCGACGTCGTCGATCCCCGCCGAACGTTCCTGCGTCAGGATCGGTTCCCCGGCGCTCGCCTGCTGGACGCCAAGCCGGACGACGCCGCGGAGGCGACCGGTGCGGGGGAGTGGACGGCCGTCGTAACCATGAGCCACGACTTCCATCGCGATGCCGCCTTCCTGGGCGGCTTCCTCGGGCGCGGCCTGCCGTACCTCGGGGTGCTCGGGCCACGGGATCGGACCGATCGGTTGCTTTCGGAGCTGCCGGCCCCACCGGGCGAGGCCGACCTCGCGGCGCTGCACGCGCCCGCCGGCCTCGACATCGGCGCCGATGGATCGGAGCAGGTCGCCACGGCCATCGTGGCAGAGATCCTGGCCGTGCTTCACGGCCGTTCCGGGGGACCCCTCCGCGCCCGGCCCGGCCCGATCCACGGGTAGGGCCGCGCCGCCCTCAGCCGGCTGGCCCTGCGGTCGCGCGCCCCGTGGGCCGATTCACCCCACCCAGGCCGCCCACCCCGCGCCCGCGTCGCGATCCAGGGCCCTGAGGTAGACGCTCAGCTTGCCGTAGAAGATGTAGACCGCCTCCCGGTAGATCTCGTGCTGGACGAACGCCGACGTAATGAAGCCGCTGCCCCGGTCGATCCGCTCGTGGCGCAGCTCCTCCCCGGTCAGGCGGCTCAACGCACGGTTCATGGCCTCGTCGTGCGTCACGAACCAGGCCTGGAGGCTGGCGACCGTGATCGGCTCCGGGGGCGGGAGCTCGCGGTGTGCCCAGTTGAGCGTGAAGGTCTCGAACGAATGGGTGTAGACGCCCTGCAGGTCGCCCATCTCCACCAGGAGCTCGCCCAGGGACGGGTTCCGGCCGGGCAGCCGGTAGCCGAGATCGGCATCGGACACCAGTGTCAGCAGGTGGTCCCGCATGCTGTGGTGCCCGCGGATCTCTTCTTCGAACAGCTGATTCATCGGCGAACCATGGGTGGCCGTGCGCGGCCGGGTCAGGGTTGGGGTCGCAGCTGGTCGAGGACCGAGCGACCCTCGTCGCTCGTCCCCCAGCTCCACACACTGAGATCGGGGGGCTCGATCCCGTGGGCGGAGAGCGTCGTCCGGATCTGGGTCCGATGCTCCGTGGCGTGCTGGATGACCTGGCCGAGAAGGACGGACAGGGTGAGCTCGCGCGGCGTGCCGCCGTCATCGTCGATGAAGAAGGCGTCGTCGGCGAGGCCGTCGACGTGGTCGACGAATGCCGAGCCTGCCTCCCAGGCGACCGATCGCAGCTCGTCCCAGCCGCCCCGCTCGTCGTGATCGCTGATCTGCGTCACCTGGGGAGCCGCTGGAATGATGCGCAGGTAGTCCGCGTCGGCGGAGACGACGTGCCGGATCGTCGCCAGCGACCCGCCGTAGGTACCGGGCACGGACAGCTCAAGCTGGTCGTCCGCCAGGCCGGCGAGGAAGTCGATGAGGACTTGGTTCGACCACCGGTGATGGCGATAGATGTTCGACCAGATGTTCACGTGCCGCCTAGCCTCCGATGAAGCTCATCTCGACCTTCGGCAGGTCGACCGTCTCGAGGCTGCGCAGCTCCGAGTAGCGATCGTCGCGCCCGGTCCAGATGACGCGCAGCGCTTCCGCGAGCTCCGCGTCCGATGCGTCGCCGCGGAGGAGCCCGCGCAGGTCATGGCCGGCGACGGCGAAGAGGCAGGTGAAGAGCTGGCCGTCGGCCGAGAGGCGGGCGCGGGTGCAGTCGCCGCAGAACGGCTCGGTCACGCTCGAGATGAGCCCGATCTCGCCGGCGCCGTCCCGGTACCGCTAGCGCCGCGCCACCTCGCCGCGGTAGTCGCGGTCGATCGGCTCCAGCGGCCAGCGCGCGTCGATCCGCGACACGATCTCGGCGGCCGGCACGACGTCGTCCAGGCGCCAGCCGTTGCTGTGGCCGACGTCCATGTACTCGATGAAGCGCAGGGTCGTGGGCGTCCCGCGGAAGTGCTCCGCGAGATCGAGGACGGCGTGCTCGTTCAGGCCGCGGCGGACGACGGTGTTGACCTTGATCGGTCCGAGGTCGGCGGCCTCCGCCGCCGCGATCCCGTCGAGCACGCGGGCGACCGGGAAGCCGACGTCGTTCATGCGCATGAAGGTCTCGTCGTCGAGGGCGTCCAGGCTGACCGTCACGCGGTGGAGGCCCGCATCGGCGAGTGCCTGCGCCCTGCCGGCGAGCAGCGAGGCGTTGGTGGTGAGCGTCAGGTCCTCGATGCCGGGCACTGCGGCCAGCATGCCGACGAGCGTCTCGAGGTTGCGGCGGACGAGGGGCTCACCGCCGGTCAGCCGGACCTTGCGCACGCCCAGAGCGACGGCCGCGCGCACGACGCGCTCGATCTCCTCGAAGTCCAGGATCTCCGCACGCGGCAGGAACGCGTGATCCGCGCCGAAGACCTCCTTCGGCATGCAGTAGGTGCAGCGGAAGTTGCAGCGGTCGGTGACGCTGATGCGCAGGTCGCGGAGCGGCCGCCCAAGCGTGTCGAGGGCGGTGATCGGGGCGGTCATGAACCCTGATCGTGGCAGCAAGCGCCCCGGCGCGCAACGCGCCGCCGCCTACGGGGCCAGCGAGCGGACGATCTGGTCGAAGGTGGCGGCGGGCAGCTCGCCGGTCGTGCGCTGGACGACGCGACCATCGGCATCGACGAAGACGAACCCGGGGAAGCTCGACATGCCCAGGGCACGGAGAGCGCCGCTCGTTGCATCGTCGACCATGGTCGGGACGGTCCATCCCGCGCGCTCCAGCCACGTCGAGGGCGGGTAGTTCGGCCGAGCGGCGTCGATCGAGGTCGAGATCGCCACCAGCGACACGCCCTCGGGCATGCCGGTCGTCTCGAGGTAGTCGACGAGCACCGGCACCTCGGCCTGGCAGTGCGAGCACCAGTGGGCGAGCAGCACGATCGCCATCGGTCCATCCGACGGGCCGATCGTGATCGGCGCATTCGACAGGTCGATGCCGGTCAGGCTGGGGATCGGCTGTCCGAATGCGGCATCGGCCGCCGGGTCGGTGAGCGCCGGCAGCGCGTCGCCGCTGACGACCGTCGCGACACGCGCCGGCTCGCTGAGGCCGCCGGTGCCGTCCGTGCCGCTCAGCGCGATGGCCACGATGGCCGCGACGGCGATGAAGGCGACCACCGCGATCCCGATGAGGAGCGGCATGCGCGATCTCGGCGCCGGGACAGGCTCGGAGCGGCGGGGCATCCCGCGCGAGCGCGCGGCCTTGCTGGTCATGAAGGGGTCTCCGTTTCGGTGTCGGTCCCGCGGCCCGCGTAGGCGAGCAGCAGGGTGAGGATGGCCAGGAAGCCGGCGAGCGCCATCACGGGGATCGTGACGAAGCCGAACCGCTCGACCCAGATGAGGTCGCAGGGGGCGGACAGAGAGCACGAGCCGCTCGGAAGGCCGGGCAGTCGCTCGACGCCGATGTGCCAGATCGAGATCGCCGCCCCGATCAGGGCGACCGGCACCGCGTAGCGTCGCACACCGACGTCGCCGCGAACAGCGGCGATGCCGAGGATGACGACGAGCGGGTACATGGCGATGCGCTGGTACCAGCACAGGGCGCACGGCTCGAAGCCCGCCACCTCGCTGAGGTACAGGCTGCCGCTCATCGAGACGAGCGCCACGAGAGCGGCCACCCAGAGCGCCACCGGGCCGATGACGCTGCGTGCCGCGTCCATCGTGCCGGGGAGGATCCGCGAGCGGTCCATGGCGACCAGCAGCACCGTCAGCAGCACGGCGACGAGCGCCGCGATCACCAGGATCGCGAGAAAGGTGGTGACGGCCAGGACGCTCATGCGCCCGGCAGCGCCATCGGGTCGAGACTCATGTCCCCACCATCAGACGTGGTTCGCCGCGCCGGCCACAGGGCCGGATGACCCGGCACGCCACGGGCCAAGCGGCACCGAAGACGGGTGAGCTCACGCCGATTCGCCGTGCCCGTGCGGGTGCTCGAGGAGACGCATCGGCAACGATGGCAGCGGCCGTGGGTCCGGATCGGGCTCGTACTCGTCGGTGTCGTCGTTGACGAGGTAGCCCCAGCGCGGCCCGTCGGCGGCGATGGCGCGCAGCGCCTCGGCGAAGGTGTCGATGTCGTCCGTGCTCGACCCGAGGCCAAGGCTCATGCGGGCTGCTCCCGGCAGGCGTTCGTGGTGTCCGGCGCGCAGCTCGTCGACCAAGCGGTGCGCCTCGGCGTCGTCGACGCGCAGCAGCCGCATCATCAGCGGGTGGGCGCAGAAGCAGCCGTGCCGGATCCCGATGCCGTGCTCGGCCGACAGGGCCGCCGCCAGCAGGTCATAGGGAGTGCCGCGCAGGCTGAAGGTGAGCAGGCCGACGCGCGGGTGATCGGACGGCCAGATGCGGTAGTGCTCGAACTCCGGGATCTGCCCGAGGGTCGCTCGGGCATACGCCAGCAGCGCGCCCTCCTCGGCGGCGATGCGATCCATCCCTGCGTCGGCCAGGGTGTCGCAGGCCACGCCAAGCGCCACCGCGCCGATCACGTTCGGCGAGCCGGCCTCCTGGCGGTCGGGCAGCTCGGCCCACAGCGTCTCGTCGACGGTGACCAGCTTCACGGCACCGCCGCCCCGCAGGAACGGGTCGCCGGCGCCGAGCCAGTCGCGCTCGCCGATCAGCGCGCCGGCACCGTAGGGCGCGTACAGCTTGTGACCCGACAGGGCGAGGTAGTCGATGCCGTCGCGGGCCATGTCGATCGGCGCGTGGGGGGCCAGCTGCGCGCCGTCGACCAGCAGCCGCGCCCCGTTGGCGTGCGCCACGCGAGCGATGTCGGCCACCGGCCAGATCTCGCCGGTGACGTTGCTGGCGCCGGTCACCGCCACGAGATGCGGGTCATCGCAATGCGGCAGGCCGCTCAGCGTCTCCTCGAGGGTGGCCAGCATCTCGGCCGGCGTCTCGGGCACGGGCAGGTAGGTGACCCCGATGCGCTTCCACGGCAGCAGGTTGGCGTGATGCTCGCCCGCGAAGCAGACGACGTGGGTGCCCTCCGGCAGCGTGCCAGCCAGCAGGTTGATCGAGTCGGTGGTGTTGCGGGTGATGATCACCGAGTCGTCGTCGCGGGCGTTGACGAAGCGACGGATCGACTCTCGGGCGCCCTCGTAGGCGGCGGTCGAGGCCCGCGACTTGAATCCCGCTCCGCGGTGCACGCTCGAGTACCAGCCGAGCAGCTCCTCGACCGCATCGTGCACCGTCTGCAGCGCCGGAGCCGACGCGGCGTAGTCGAGGTTGACGTAGCGGCGCTCGCCGCCGCTCACCAGCGGCACCATCGTGTCGGCGCCGACGAGGCGCAGCTTCTCACTGCCGTGAAGCGATGCCGATGGCTCTCGGGTGGCCGTCATCGGCGTCATCCTACCCCCGGATCAGGGCAGGAAGACAAGCTTTGCGGCGGCGAGGACCAGCACGACCGCCAGCGCCCGACGCAGGCCGATGATGCTGAACCGTGCCGCCCCGAGCCACGAGCCGATGAGCCCGCCGCCGACGACCGCGGCGACCCACAGGGGCAGTGCCGACGGCAGCGTGAAGCCACCGGTCGCCAGCCCGGCCAGGCCAGCGATCGAGTTGAGGCCGATGAATGCGCCCGACAGGCCGGCCGCGTCGCGCGTCCCGGTCCACGCCGCCAGCACGAGCAGCGGGGTCAGGAAGATGCCGCCCCCCGTGCCGGTGAGGCCGGCGAGCAGGCCGATGGCCGCGCCGGCCAGGACCCCTGCCGCGATCGGCACGCCCGCCGGGGCGTCGCCGTCGTCCGGGGCGGCCGCGGTCGCCAGACGCCAGGCGCCCGCCAGCAGCACGAGCGCGACCAAAGGACGGTAGACCTCGCCCGGCAGGTCGACGCTTCCCCCGACGAACGCCGCCGGCACGGATCCCGCCACCAGCGGCGCCAGGCTGCGCCACGGCAGGTGGCCGGCCCGGGCGAACCGGACCACGACGATGCTCGCCACGAAGAGGTTGAGCACCAGCGCGGTCGGCCGCATCACCTCGGGAGCGAGCCCGAGCAGCGCCATCGCCGCCAGGTACGCCGAGGCTCCCGCATGACCGACGCTGGCGTAGAGCGTGGCCGCCGCGAGGAAGAGCAGCGCGAGCAGCAGGCTCTCGATCGTCACCGGGGCATGCTAGAGGAGGCGTCAGCGATCGGCGGGATCGATGACCCCCCAGCATTCCTCCGACGTGCCGGCCGGCGTGCCCGGGGAGGAGACCGCCGCCGCGCCCGCCGGAGCCCACAGGTCGGTGGACGGGTGGAACTGGCTCCACGCGAACCAGAACGACTGCTGGCTCACCAGCTCCCGCCCGGCCTCGTCCGTCGCCCGCAGCCCTCCATCCTCGTGGAGCTGCACGCCACCGAAGGCCACGGGCCGTCCTGCCGCCAGCTCGGCTCGTGCGGCGTTGACGTCGAACGCGACCGGTCGCTCCCCGTCGGCGATGACGCCGATCACGGCGGCCTGCGCCGGCAGCCGGGTGTCCGCGGCGCCGATCGGGAAGATCGGGCCGGCGTCGTCGCGGCCGCAGAGCGGGTCGTCCGGGTAGGCCCGCCCGATCCCGCCGTCCCGCGCCACGATCCGGGTGCCGGGGTGGGCCTCCCGCCACTCCGCCCAGGTGGTGACCGTCACCGTCAGCGGCTCGAGCACGACGCCGGCCTCGCGCAGCGGACCGGTGGCGGCTCTCCCGGTGAAGGTGTGGAAGGCCGACCCGCTCGCCTGGTCGACCATCACCTTGTTGGATCGGCTGAGCAGGCCGCTCGTGCGCAGCACCAGCGGATCACCGGCCGGGGTGACCCGATCGACGAAGAAGGCGTGGGCGGATGCGCAGAGCGTGCAGTACGGGATGCCGATGCGCCGGCCGGCCAGGGTGAGGTGGGCGAGCTCGTGCACCTCCATGATGTGCTTCGGCAGGGCCACCGCCTCGCCGTCGAGCGCGAGGCCGAAGACGATCCGGTCGTCCGGGTACCAGGCACCTTCCGCCGCCGAGGTGAGCGCCGGATCGTCGAGCGACGGAATGCAGGCACGCTCGCAACCCCCCGTGCTCCCAGGAGGTCGCGTGTCCATGAAGACGCCGCCCCAGGTGACGTGGCGCCAGTCGAGCGTCCCGTCGGCGTCGGCGAATATCGGCGCCCAGGCGGGCTCCAGCCGCAGCAGCAGCGCGGCCTTGTGGTTTCGATAGCCGGACGGCGCCGGCAGATCCCAGGCGATCAGCAGGTTCGTCATCGCCAGCCACGAGTTGGCGCCGAACTGCCGATCCCGTGCATCCGCCGCGGTCAGCTGCCGGAAGGCATCGACCAGCGCGCTCTCGGCGTCGGGTGTCACCGCCAGGCGGAGGAGATCCGACAGCAGCCAGGCCAGGCGAGCGTCGCCCGTTTCGGCAATGGTGGCAAGCGACTCCGGGTCCGGGACCGCGTTGGACGGACCGGCAACGAGGCGTTCGATCGCCGCCGCGACATCGGCGTCGAGCGCACCGGAGGCCGCAGCCGGGGGATCGGGCCAGGCGGTCGGATCCGGCGCGGCCGGCTCGGGGCTCGGCGTGGCGTCGCCCGCCGAGGCGCACGCAACCAGCACCACGCCCCCGACGAGCAGCAGGAGTCCGGATCGACGCATGGGACGCCATCGTGGCGTCGCCGGATGTCGGCCGTGTGACGCGGGCGTGACGGTCAGCCCGGGATGGCGGCCGGGTCCTCGCGGCGCAGCAGGATGCCGAGATACGCCTTCCACGGACCAACCTCCGCGTCGTGGCTGCCGGCCATCCCGGCGAAGATCTGCGAGACGTGGTCCAGGTCGTGGACCGCCCAGGTGGAGAGGAGCTCGCGCAGCGTCACCTCCCCGAGGCTCGGGTGCATCCCGCGCCGATCCAGGTCGCCATCGGTGACCAGCTCGTCGAGGCGGGCCAGGTTCTCGGCGCGCAGGCGTGCGAAGTGCTCCACGAGCTCGTCGAGCGTGGCATCGGTGTCCCGGTCGGCGTGCGCGAAGCGGTCGAACCGATCGAACGGCAGGCTCGTCCCGTGCTCCAGGATGCGCTGTGTGCGCTCGATCCAGTCGCTGAGCTCGCCGGTGATGAGGTGACCGACGACGTCGCGCGGACGCCATCCGTTGTCAGGCACGTCGGCCGTATCGGTCCAGTCCTCCGGGAGGCCGGCCAGGAGGGTGCGGAGCACCTGGGGCGTCCGTCGCAGGAGGTCGGTGGTGGTGCCGAGGAAGTCGCTCATCTCGGCAGCTCGCGGTCGGCGTTGATGAAGGCGGTACCCAGGACGCGCGCGAGCGTCGGGAACGCGTGGATCGTGTCGGCCAGGATGGCGAGCGGAACGCGCGCCCGGATGGCGAGAACGCACTCGTGGATCGCCTCGCTCACCGCGGGGCCTGCCATGAAGGCGCCGACGAGCAGCCGCTCCGCCCGGTCGACCACGATCGTGACGTGGCCCTGCGACTCGGTCGTGTAGCCCTTGGCGGTCGTGGCGAGGTCCATGCTGAACTCCTGCGCGTCGATGCCGCGCTCGCGGGCCTGCTCGATCAGCAGCCCGACCGATGCCGTCTCGGGGGTCGTGTAGGTGGCGCGAGGGATCGCGTCGAGGAAGGGCCGGTAGTCGGCATCGCCCAGGGCGATGCGCGCCGCCGCCTCGCCGGTGTAGTGGCCGAGGTGGGTGTGGAGCTCGGGACCTGCGACGTCGCCGGCCACGTAGACGCCGTCGGCGATGCGCAGCCGATCGTCCGGCTCCAGCCGTCCGTCCGTCGGTGTCACGCCGACGCTCTCGAGCCCCAGCCCGCCGAGCGGCAGGTCGCGGCCGATGGCGAGCAGGATCTCGTGCCCCTCGGCGGTTCCGCCGTCATCGAGCTCGACGCGATGCGGCCCGCCGCGTGGCGCCGCCTCGACCCGCACCGCTCGCGCGTTGAGTCTCAGGCGCACCCCCTCCGCCTCGAGAGCGGCGCCGAGCAGCTCCGAGGAACGCCGATGCTCCTTGTCGTGGACCCGGTCGCGCGGATGAACGAGGGTGACGGGCACGCCGTAGCGGGCATAGACCTGCGCCAGCTCGACCCCGGTCGGGCCGCCGCCGAGGATCGAGCAGCGACTTCGGCAGCTCCCGCGTGCCGGTGCCCTGGACGTTCGTCCAGGGGGCGGCCTCGTCCAGGCCGGGCAGGTCGTGCGGCACGCGCGATACCGATCCCACCGCCAGGACGACGTTGTCGGTCGTCAGCAGGCGGTCGCCGACCCGCACCTGGTTCGGCCCGGCGAGGGCCGCCGAACCGCGAATCACCGTGGCGCCGGCTTCCTCGAGCGCACGCACGTGGCCGGAGTCATCGGGGCGGTCGCGATCCTCGCGACTGATCATGTAGTCGCGGAAGTCCGAGGCCTTCGTCCACGGGTAGTCGCCGCCGGCATGGTGCACCGCTGCCGCGTGGAGGAGGGCCTTCGACGGCATGCAGGCCCAGAACGGGCACGACCCGCCGAACAGGTCGCGGTCGACCACGGCAACCGACGCGCCCTGGGAGCGGGCATAGTGCGTTGCTGCCTCGCCGGCGGTGCCGGCGCCGATGACGACCAGGTCGAAGCGATCCATGTGGGGGTTCCTCGTTCATTGCCGGGGTTCAGCGTGCTCGGATCGTGTCAGCGCAGTGTGTCATGCGCCGTCAGCGCGCTGACAGTCCGACCTCGACGGTACGGGCGCGGAGGCGGACCGGATGCGACCCCACCGGGTCGCCCCGCCTATGTCCGCTTCGTCGGCTTCGGATCCAGCGTGCCGATCCAGGCGTAGCTGCGGTCGAACCACTCGGCGAGCTCCGCGCTCCGCCCGAGCAGGTCGTCGGGGACGGCGACGTAGCCGCGCATCACGCTCCCGTACTGCCGGACCGGGCCGCTCTCGTACCGGCCGAGGAACTCGGCGGCCAGCTCGTCGGAGAGGCGCAGGGCCATCGCCCCGGTCTCGTCGAGGAAGCTGAACATGTGCCCGTTGCGTGACGTGTACGGGTTCTTCGCGCCCTTGACCGATGCGTCACCGGCGCTCCGATCCACGACGGCGGTGTACGCCTCCAGGGCCTCGGCGGGACCGCGGTATTTCGATCCTCCCGGCATCTGCGTCTCCACGTGCGAACGCCACCGACGCTAGCAGCCGCGTGGCCGCCAATCAATGCGCGGGGCCGGCTCAGGTCGCTCGCCGGCCGCCGATCCAGACCCCGGTCGGCGCCATGGCACCCAGTCGCAGGGCGAATGCGCCCTCGTGGTCGGCATCCCAGGCGACGAGGTCGGCGACCGCGCCGACCTCCAGGCGGCCGACGTCGGCGAGGCGGAGGGCATCGGCCCCGCCGGCCGTGGCGGCCGTCAGCGCCTCGCGCACCGACATCCCGAGCAGCGTCGCTCCCAGCCCGACGACCAGCGGCATGGTCCCGAAGCCGCCGTAGGTTCCCGCGTTGGCGTCGCTGGCCAGCGCCACGGTCGCCCCGGCATCCAGGAGGGCGCGGGCGGGGGGCAGCCCGTCGCGCAGCACGATCGCCGGCGCCGGCAGCAGGGTGGCAACCGTCCCCGAGTCCGCGAGCGCGGCGACGCCGGCCGTGTCGAGCTGCTCGAGGTGGTCGGCCGACGCGGCCCCGAGACGTGCCCCGAGCTCCGCGGCCCCGGTCCGCCCGAGCTGCTCGGCGTGCAGGCGCAGCCCCAGGCCCGCGTCCGCCGCGGCCGCGGCGATCCGCTCCACGGCGGCGAGGTCGAAGAAGCCGGCATCGGCGAAGACGTCGACGAAGTCGGCCAGCCCCTCCGCGGCCGCGGCCGGGATCATCTCGTCCGTGACGAGCCGCACGTACGCCTCGGGCGAGGTCGCCTCCGGCGGCACGGCGTGCGCCCCGAGCAGCGTGGCGACGACCCGGATCGGCAGTCGATCGGCCGCGCGACGGATGATCCGGAGATGACGCAGCTCCTCCGACACGGACAGGCCGTAGCCCGACTTGCACTCGACCGTGGTCGTGCCCGCCGCGAGGGCGGCCCGGAGCCGCGTCTCCACCAGTGCCTCGAGCGCGCCGTCATCGGTCTCGCGCGTGGCGCGCATCGTTCGCAGGATCCCGCCCTCGGTATAGGGCGCGCCGTCGAGCCGGGCGGCCGTCTCGTCGGCTCGGTCGCCGGCGAAGACCGGATGGGTGTGCGCGTCGACCAGGCCAGGGGTGACCAGGGCCGTGCCCAGCTCGATGCGCTCGCCGGCACCGGCCTCGTGCGGTGCGCCGATCCAGGCGATGCGCCCGTCCGCGACACGGAGCGCCCAGGGCGACAGGCCGATCGGCGCCAGGCGACCGGTGCCGGTCAGCAGCATCGGCTCAGATCAGCTTGCGACCGGTGAGCAGGCGATAGATGACGATGACCAGCGCGGCGATCAGCAGGAGATGGATGAGCCCGCCGAAGGCCCGCAGCAGGAACCCGAGGAACCAGAGCAGGATCAGGATGACGACGATGGTCCACAGCATGCGCTGAGGGTACCGCACGGCGGCGTACACTCGGGCGCATGGCCGCCATGCCGGCAATCCTCACCGTCGACGACGACGAACCGGTCCTGCGCTCCATCGAACGCGATCTCCGCGCTCGATACGGCGATCGCTACCGCGTGATGGGCGCAGGTTCGGGCCACGAGGCGCTCGAGCTGAGCCGTGAGCTGACCCGCCGCGGGGATGTGATCGCGCTCTTCGTCGTCGACCAGCGGATGCCGGTGATGACCGGCATCGAGCTGCTGCGCGAGGCGCTCCCGCTCCAGCCGGACGCGAAGCGAATCCTGCTGACCGCGTACGCCGATACCGAGGTGGCGATCGACGCCATCAACGAGATCCGGCTCGACCAGTACGTGCTCAAGCCGTGGGACCCGCCCGAGGAGCGGCTGTACCCGGTCCTGGACGACCTGCTGGCCGACTGGCAGGCCGAACTTCCATCCGCCGTTCGAGGGCCTCCGCCTGCTGTCCGGGCGATGGGCGCCGCGCGGCCATGCCATCCGCGACTTCCTCACCCGCAACCAGGTGCCGTACGCCTGGCACGATCCGGAGGCGGACGAGGAGGGGCGTCGCCTCGCGGCTCGGTCGACGGCGCCGTCGACCTCGCGACGCCGATCGTCGTGTTCCCCGACGGCCGCTCCCTGCGCGATCCGAGCAACCGGCAGCTCGCGGACGAGCTCGGGCTCTCCACGCGCGGCCACGCTGCCGTTCTACGACCTGGTGATCGTCGGTGCCGGGCCGGCAGGCCTGGCGGCCGCCGTGTACGGGGCCAGCGAGGGCCTGAAGACGCTGCTCGTCGAGCGCGAGGCGCCGGGCGGGCAGGCCGGCACCACCAGCCGGATCGAGAACTACCTCGGCTTCCCGTCCGGGCTGTCCGGGGCCGATCTGGCGCGTCGCGCCCTCGCCCAGGCGCGACGGCTGGGTGCGGAGATCCTCACGTCGCAGGAGGTGGCATCGGCGCTGCGAAGGGCCGATCCGTACCGCATCCTCGTGCTGGACGACGGGGCCGAGCTCAGCTGCCAGGCGGTGGTCATCGCCACCGGCGTCAGCTACCGCCAGCTGAACGTTCCGGGAGCGGCCGAGCTGCTCGGCCGCGGCGTCTACTACGGCGCCGCCACGACCGAGGCGCATCCTCTACCGCGGACTTCCGGTCGGGGTGATCGGCAGCGGCAACTCTGCCGGCCAGGCGGTCGTGCACCTCGTCGAGGTTCGCGAGCCGGGTCCACCTCTTCATCCGCGGCAACGACCTCGGCGCCGCCATGAGCGCCTACCTCGTCGACCAGATCACGGCAAGTGAGAACGTCGAGGTCCACATCGGCCCGAGGCTTCGTCATTCCTCGGCGATGAGCACCTGGAGCGCGTCCGGTTCGCCACCCCCGATGGCGAGTCCGAGCTGGACCTGGCGGCGGTCTTCGTCTTCATCGGCCAGCAACCGCGCACCGGGTGGCTGGAGGGCGTCGTCGCGCGCGACGAGCGGGAGTTCATCCTCACCGGCCCCGACCTCGACGAGCCACGCGGGATGGCCGCTCACGCGGCGCCCCCTCCTGCTCGAATCGAGCCTGCCGGGCGTGTTCGCCGTCGGCGACGTCCGCCATCGATCGGTCAAGCGGATCGCCAGCGCCGTCGGCGAGGGCTCGATGGCGGTCCAGTTCGTCCACCAGTACCTGGCAAACCTGTGAGCCAGGCGCACCAGCATCTCGACCGCGCCGGCGTCGTCGAGCAGCTTCGCGCTCACGCCGCTCTTCGGCGGGCTCGCCGGACGACCAGCTCGATCGCCTCGCCGACATGGGCGAGATCGTCGACCTGGAGCCCGGCGAGGCCCTGATCCGCGAGGGCGATCAGGCGGACGCGCTCTACGTCGTCCTGGACGGCGAGCTCGACGTCACGAAGCGCTCCGGTCGCACCGACATCCCGGTAGCCCGCGTCGGCCCGGGCTCGCTGCAGGGTGAGATCGCCGCGCTCGAGGGCGGCCGGCGCCTCGCGAGCGTCACGGCCGCCACGCCGGCCGAGGTGCTCCGCATCCCGATCGACGCCATTCGCCAGCTCCTCGCTGCCGGCCCGGACGTCGCGCTGGCCGTGATCCGCACCGCGGTCATGCGGCTCCGCAGCATGGAGTCCCTGCTTCCGAGAGCGGGAGAAGCTCGCGGGGCTCGGGACCCTGGCCGCAGGACTGGCGCACGAGCTGAACAACCCGGCCGCCGCGGCCATGCGGGCGATCGATCAGCTCGGCGGCGCCGTGCGGGCGGCCGAGGAGCGGCCGCGTCCCGTGCCGCCGCCGAGGCCGCCGGAGGGCACTCCGCCGCCCCGGTCGGCCCTCGAGCGGGCGGACCGCATCGACGCGATCGCGTCGCTGACCGGCGAGGCGGCGGCCGCGAGCTCGCTCGTGGATGCCGGCTGGACTCCCGAGGCGCTCGCGGAGCTGCCCGCCGACGTCGTTCCGTGGCTCGCCGCCGACGCGGGGGTCCACCTCCTGCTCGACGAGCTGCGCCTGGCGATCGGCCGCATGAGCGAGATCGTGGGCGCGGTCAAGGGCTATGCCTATCTCGACCAGGCGCCCGTGCAGCGCGTCGACGTCCGAGAGGGCCTCGCGCAGACGTTGGTGATCATGCGCCATCGGCTCCGCGACGGCATCGAGATCATCGAGTCGTTCGCCGACGACCTTCCCGAGATCGAGGTGCGCGGATCGGAGCTCAACCAGGTCTGGACGAACCTGATCGACAACGCCATCGACGCGATGGACGGCCGCGGGACCCTGACGGTGGGCGCGGATGCCGATCCCGACGGGGACGGCGTGCGGATCTCGATCTGTGACAGCGGCCCGGGGATCCCGGACGAGGTGCGGCAGCGTCTCTTCGAGCCGTTCTTCACGACCAAGCCGCCCGGCAAGGGCACGGGGCTCGGGCTCCACATCACGCACAACGTCATCGGCAGGCACGGCGGCCGCATCGAGGTCGACAGCGAGCCGGGCCGCACCTGCTTCGAGATCACGCTGCCGGCACACCCGCCGTCCTGATCAGCCGACCTCGGGCTGCGCGCGGCGCCATCGGCGCGGGCGGACCCGCAGCGTGGTCATCAGCAGCCCGGCCAGGATGAACCCGACGCCCAGCAGCTGGAGGTCGGATGGCGCTTCGGCCAGGATCCAGATGCCGAGCAGGACCGATCCGACCGGCTGGAGGGTGAGGACCACCGAGGTGATGGCCGCCGGAAGCCTCGGCAGGCTGATGCTGATGAGGAGCCAGCCGACCACCTGCACGCCGAGCGCGAGCAACAGGAGCCAGAAGTGGGCCGGCCAGCTGGGGACGAGGTCCACCTCGCCGAGCGGGAGACCGATCAGGGTGGAGCACACCGCGGCCGACAGGGTCGCGTCGAACAGGGGTCCGGCCGGCCGACGGTGATCCTGGTTGGCGCGGCGCTGGACGAGGATGAAGCCGGCGTAGCTGATGCCGGTGCCGATCCCGAAGATCACCCCGAGGAGCGGGTCGCGCCCGAACGCGCCCTCGCCGACGATCCCGGAGATCAGCACCACCCCGATGAGCACCACGGGGACCGATGCGGCGACCCGGCCGCCGGGTCGCTCGCCGAGGAAGAGCCAGGCGGCGATCGGGACGAACACCACCTGCGTGTTGCCGAGCACCGTTGCCAGCCCCGCCCCGACCTGGTCGATGGCGTGGTGCCAGAGCACGAGGTCCGCGGCGAAGAACGCCCCGGCGATCCAGGCCAGCTGCGCCTGGCCGCGGGCCCGAGGCCCGTATCGGCGCTGCTCCAGCCAGGCGAGCAGACCGAGCGGCGGCAGCGCGTAGGCGCAGCGGAAGATGGCCGCGGTGGCCGGTGTCACGTCCGCCAGCTCGACGAGGATCGCCGAGAAGGCGATGGTGAGCGCGCCGAGAACCGCGGCCAGGACCGGGCGACGGGCCAGGGCCCCGACGATGGTGCGCATCCGCGCAGCCTACCCGTCGTCGAGGGCTTGCGCTTCGCGCTCCCGGAGCGCCACACTCGGCCCGATGGCTGAGCTTCCGACCGGGACGGTCACGTTCCTGTTCAGCGACGTCGAGGGTTCCACTCGCCTCGCGCAGGAGCGGCCGTCCGCCTGGCCTGACCTGCTGCGCCGGCACCAGGAGCTCATGCGCACCTCCTTCACGGCCCACGATGGCGTCGAGGTCGGGACCGAGGGCGACTCGTTCTTCGCGGCCTTCGCGTCGGCTGGTGGCGCCGTGGCCGCAGCGGTCGAGGCGCAACGCGCGCTCGCCGCCGAGCCATGGCCCGACGGCTGCGCCATCGGCGTGAGGATCGGCATGCACACCGGTGAAGCGGCCGTGCGCGATGGCACGTACGTCGGGGTCGCCGTCCATCGGGCGGCACGCATCGGCGAGGCGGCGCACGGCGGCCAGGTCCTTCTCTCCGGGACCACGCGGGCGCTCGTCGTGGAGCGCCTGCCCGAGGGCACATCGCTGCTGGGGCTCGGGCGGCACCGGTTGCGCAATCTCGACACGAGCGAGGAGATCAGCCAGCTCGTGATCGACGGCCTTCCGTCGGAGTTCCCACCGATTCGGACCCTCGACGCGACCCCGAACAATCTGCCGATCCAGGCGACCGCCTTCTTCGGACGCGAGCAGCAGATCGCCGAGGTCATCGAACAGGTCGAGGCCGCACGGCTTGTCACCCTCACCGGGCCGGGCGGGACCGGCAAGACCCGGCTGTCGCTGCAGGTGGCGGCCGCACTCGTCGGCAGGTACGCGGGCGGCGTGTACTTCGTGCAGCTGGGCCCGATCGCGCAGGCCGACCTCGTCGTCCCGGAGATCGCCCATGCCGTGGGAATTCCGGACCGGGGCGGGTCCGAGCCGATGGATCGGCTGCGAGACCATCTCCGCGACCGCAGGGTGCTCCTGGTGCTCGACAACTTCGAGCAGGTGGTCGAAGCGGCGCCGAGCGTCGGCCAGCTGCTCGCCGCGGCACCCACCGTCTCCATCCTGGTCACCAGCCGGAGCCCGCTTCACGTGTACGGCGAGCGCGAATACCCGGTGCCGCCGCTCGCCGTCCCGGATCCCCACGAGCTGCCGCCGCTCGCCGAGCTCTCGCAGTACGACTCCGTCGCCCTGTTCGTCGATCGGGCGCGGGCCGCTATTCCATCCTTCGAGATCACCAGCGACAACGCCCCGGCGGTCGCCGAGATCTGCTACCGCCTCGACGGGCTGCCGCTGGCCATCGAGCTCGCGGCCGCCCGCGTGAAGCTCCTCAGTCCCGAGGCGATCCTCGAGCGGCTGGGGCGGAGCATGACGATTCTCGCCGGCGGCGCGCGAGACCTGCCGGCGCGCCAGCAGACGCTTCGCGGCGCCATCGCGTGGAGCCACGACATGCTCGGCGAGGGTGATCGGCGCATCTTTGCGGCGCTGTCCACCTTCGTGGGCGGTGCATCCTTCGACGCCATCGAGGCGGTGTGCTCCGACCCGGACCTCGATGTCTTCGAATGCCTCGAGTCGCTCGTCGACAAGAGCCTCATCCGCCGCTCGGAGGGCGTCGACGGCGAGGTGCGCTTCGGCATGCTCGAGACGATCCGTGACTTCGCTCACGAGCAGCTGGTCGCGGCCGGGAAGGAGTCGGAGCTCCGAGGACGCCATGCCGCCTGGTATCTCGCACTTGCCGAACGGGTGCAGCCGGAGCTCATGGCGAGTGAGAAGGGCCGATGGCTCGACCTCCTCGACCAGGAGCACGACAACCTTCGGGCGGCGATCGGCTGTGCCATCGAGACCGGCGCGGTCGAGACCGCGATGCGTCTCGTCAGCGCGCTCTGGCGCTTCTGGCAGATGCGCGGCCACCTCGCGGAGGGTCGATCGCGCGCCGTGGCGGCGATCGGGATGGCGGATGCCGAGCGTCATCCGGACTGCCTGGCGCGGGCGCTCGATGCCGCCGGCGGCCTGGCCTACTGGATGGCGGACGGCGAAGCGGCCAGGGCGTTCTATGAGCGCGAGCTGGAGCTCCAGCGCCAGCTCGGCAATCGGGCGGGCGAAGCCTGGGTGCTCTACTCCATGGCCTTCACGGAGATGTACTCGGGGACACCCGGCGGGAGCTTCACCTTCGAACCCGAGCATCTGATGCGGGCCAGGGCCCACATGGCGGATGCCGTGGAGATCTACCGTGAGACCGGCGACCGGGTCGGCACTGCCCAGGCGCTGTGGGGCGAGGCCAACATCTCCTGGTCGCTCGCCCCGCCGGTCGACAGCCCGGAGTTCGCGATGGGGCGACAGAACCTGCTCGAGGCGCTCGCCATCTTCGACGAGGCGGGCGACTCGTTCATGACGGCATGGACCGGGTACACCCTGGCGATGTTCGACCTGCGGCTCGGCGACCTCGACACGGCGCGCCGACGACTGCACGACGTGCTCCGCGTGTTCCACGATGCGGGCGACGTCAGCGGCTACGTCCTCGTGCTCGACGGGCTCGCCCACATCGCCGTCCGGGCTGGCGATCGGGAGCTCGCCGCACGGATCTCCGGCTCGGTCAGTGTCCTCGAACGGCGGACCGGCACCGGCCTCAACCCGCCGAATCGGGCCATCCTGGGGTTCGATCCCGATGCGCTCAGGACCGATCCCGCGCTCGCGGGGCCGTGGGCCGAGGGAGAGGCGATGAGCCCGGACGAAGCGATCGCGCGCGCCCTGGATGTCCCGGTGCCCTGAGGGTCAGGCCGGCGCGGCCAGGTCCCGGCGCGGGAAGACGACCAGCGCGTAGGCGATCGGGATCACGAACGCCAGCCCGCAGATCAGCAGGTCGATCGGCTCCACGGCTCCGGCCAGGATCTCGGTCGGGTTGAAGTGGTGGAACAGGGAGTACTCCTGCGTCCACTCCGCCTCCTGCCAGAGCGAGCCGAGGATCTCGAAGAAGTAGTGGACCAGCAGGTACCCCAGCGCCAGGCCGATGGCGGGCCCGGCCCGATCGAAGGTGACCGATGCCGCCAGGGCGAACGCCGCGAAGGCGCCCCACAGCAGGAAGCCGTTGAGGAGCACCATCGGCAGGTGCTCGACCGGCAGGTCCTCGAGCACTCCCTGCATGGCGGCGCCGGCGACGAACCCACCGATCAGCGACGCGACGGACACGGCCACCACCAGGAGCAGGGCGAGCGTCATCGAGAGGTAGACGCCCGTCCGTGAAAGCGGTCGCGCCAGCAGCACCTCCAGCGTCCCGCGCTGCCGCTCCCCGGCGATGGCGGTGCTGGTGGCCCCGATGCCGAAGACGGCGATCATGGCAATCGCCATCGGATGCTGCGTCCCGAGGGTCACGGCCCCCGGAAGGCTGAAGAGCGAGCCGGATCCGAAGCTGAGCAGCTCCTCCGGAAACGCCGCCGAGTTCGCGAGGTCGCGAACCACGTCGGAGAACGCGGCATAGAACACCGGGATCAGCACTCCCCAGCCGAAGAGCGCCAGCGAGACGATGATCAGCCGGGTGCGCTGCCAGGCGAGGGTGCGAATGAAGAGCGGCCAGCTCATCGGGCCCTCTCCTCCGCGACCGCCGTCTCGGCACCATCCTCGGCGTAGTACTCGAGGAACGCCTCCTCGAGACTGGCAGGCTCGATCGTCAGGTCGCGCAGCGATGGCGACGCCACGGCGCGGACGAACTCGGAGACGTCGCCATGCAGGGTCGCGAACAGCCGATCACCGTCGACCGCCACGTCGGCGAGTCCCGGGATGGTCGTCGCGTCAGGAGCGGCGCCGCGCCACTGGATCGAGACCTTGCGGCGGCGCCGGGCGAGAAGCTCGCGAACCTCGTGGACCGCCATCAGGTTTCCGTGACGGATGATCGCCACCCGGTCGCAGACGCGCTCCACCTCCGAGAGGATGTGGCTCGAGAAGAAGATTGTCCGACCCTCGGCGCGGAGGTCGGCAAGGATCCCGTAGAAGGCCTGCTGCATGAGTGGATCGAGGCCCTCGGTCGGCTCGTCGAGGATCGCCAGCTCCGGATCGTGCTGGAGCGCCTGGATGACCCCGATCTTCTGCCGCATGCCACGCGAGTAGTCCCGCACGCGGCGGCGGAGATCGGCCTTCGGCATCTGGAGCCGCTCGACGAGCTCGTCGCGACGGTACGCGCCCCGGCCCTGGGTGTGGGCCAGGTAGTCCAGGACCTGCGTCCCGGTCATCGAGTCGTAGAGCGCGATGCCGCCGGGCAGATAGCCGGTGAAGCGCCGGATCTCGACCGACCGGGATCGGATGTCCATGCCGAGGACGCTCGCCGTGCCGGAGCTCGGATGGAGGAAGCCGAGGAGCGTGCGGATCATGGTCGACTTGCCCGCGCCGTTGGGGCCGAGGAAGCCGAAGATCTCGCCCTGCCGCACATCGAGGGTGAGGTCATTCAGCGCGGGGATGGCCCCGTAGTGCTTGGTAAGGCCGCGCGTGCTGATGACTCCGAGCGACGTCGTTGGCTCCACGGGTCCGATCCTACCCTCCCCGCGCGGCCAGGCGCGCCCGGTCGTGCCGCTCACGCCAAGATCCGGCGCCCCTAGACTTCGTCCCATGATCACGCGGACGAGCCTCTACGAGCGGGTAGGCGGCATGCCGTTCTTCGAGCGGCTGGTCGCTCGCTTCTACGAGGGGGTGGCCGGCGATGCGCCGCTCCGCGCGCTCTACCCCGAGGAGGAGCTCGGCCCCGCACAGCATCGGCTCACCCTCTTCCTTGCGCAGTACTGGGGTGGCCCGAAGACCTACCAGGAGGAACGCGGACACCCGCGCCTGCGCATGCGCCATGCCCCGTTTGCGATCGATGCCGACCAGCGGGATCGCTGGCTCCGGCACGTGCGCGACGCGATCGCCGAGGTGAGCGCGTCGCCCGCCGAGGCGGAGGAGCTCGATCGCTACTTCGCCTTCGCCGCTGAGTCGATGCGCAATCGGCCCTGAGCGCTAGGATCCGCCCCATGCGGGTGGTCGTCGTCGGTGCAGGCGTCTTCGGTTCGTGGACCGCACGCTGGCTGCTGCGGCGCGGGGCATCGGTCACGCTCGTCGAGCAGTACGGTCCGGGGAACTCGCTCTCCAGCTCCGGGGACGAGTCGCGGGTCACGCGCTCCGCGCACGGACCGGATGGCCACTACCCGCGCTGGCAGCGGCGGGCGCTCGAGCAGTGGCGCGAGCTGGATGCGTCGCTCGTGGTGCCCTCGGGCGTCACCTGGTTCGCCGGCGCGGATGATGCCTTCGAGGCGCAGTCTCTCGCCGTGCTCGGCCGGCTGGAGATCCCCGCCGAGCGGCTCGAGGTCGGGGAGGCCGCGCGAAGGTGGCCGCAGATCTCGCTGGACGGCGTTGCGTGGGTGCTTCATGAGCCCGAGGCCGCGGCGATCCTTGCCCGGCGCGCGGTGGCGGCAACGGTCGGTGCCTTCGTCGCCGAGGGCGGCGAGCTTCGGATCGGAACGGCCGCCCTGGACCAGGAAGGAATGGTGCTCGAGGTCGACGGCCGGACGCCGGCATTCGACGCGGTCGTGTTCGCGGCCGGCCCGTGGCTGCCGAAGCTTCTCGGGGCCTCGGTCGTCGACCTGGCCGTGACGCGCCAGGAGGTCGTCTACTTTGCCACGCCGCCCGGCGATGACCGCTTCGACGCCGGCCGGCACCCGATCTGGGTCGAGTACGGCGCCGCCATCTACGGGCTGCCGTCGATCGAGCACCGCGGCTTCAAGGTCGCCCCGGATTCACCGGGGCCGATCGTCGACCCGGACACCCAGGACCGTCGACTGACCGATGAGCGGGTCGCGACATCGCGCGCCTACCTCGCCCGCCGATTTCCCGACCTTGCCGACCGTCCGGTGGCCGAGGGACGGATCTGCCAGTACGAGACCACGCCCGACACGCACTTCATCATCGATCGGCTGCCGTCGCTTCCGATGCTCGATGCGTGGGTCGTCGGCGGGGGATCGGGCCATGGCTTCAAGCACGGGCCGGTGGTCGGGGAGTACCTGTCGGGACTGATCACCGGCCAGCCGGTGGATGGCCTCGCCCCGCCTGACGATCGGTTCGCGCTGCGGCCGCGCGCACCCGGACGCGGCATGCGGACGGGAACCGGTGAGCGCTGAGCCGGCCGCTCAGCCGACCTCGGCGAGCGCGTCGGCAAAGCGCTGGTAGGTCTCCTCGCTGTACAGGACGAAGCGCACGAGCGCTGGCGCCCCGGCGTCGCGGAGATGCTCGGCCACGGCCGACAGTGCGATCCGCGCCGCGGGATGGGGCGGGTAGCCGTAGATGCCCATGCTGATCGCGGGGAAGGCGAGGCTCTCGGCGCCCAGCTCGACCGCAAGACGGAGGCAGGACCGATACGCGTCGGCCAGCTGCTGCGCCTCTCCGTGGCCGCCGCCGCGCCAGACCGGTCCGACGGCGTGGAGGATCCATTGCGCGGGCAGGTCGTGCCCGCCCGTGGCCACCGCCGTTCCGGTCGGCGTCCCATCCGGGTATCGCTCTCGCAGTTCGGCGAGGAGGCCCGGGCCGGCAGCCCGGTGGATGGCGCCGTCGACCCCACCGCCCCCGCGGAGCGCTTCGTTGGCCGCGTTGGCGATCGCGTCGACCGGCGCCTCGGTGATGTCGCCGATGACCAGCTCGAGCGTGGCGTCGCCGATCGTGACGGAGGTGGAGGTCACCGTATGACGATAGCGGAGCTCCACGCTCTCAACCGCGATTCGTGCGCGTCAGCGGGAGACGCGCGTCGCCCGGAAGATGGTGCGGAACCCGACCCGCTGTCCGTACATCAGGACGCCCGCGCTGTAGATGCGCGACGCGATCCAGATGGCGAGGGCAAGCGTGAGGGCCAGGATGACGAGCGCGGCGACGATCTCCCAGATCGCCGGGTTGCCGAGGAGCATCCGAGCCGGCATGAGGTAGGGACTGAAGAACGGGACGAGCGAGGCGATCGACATCCACCCAGCATCCGGGTCGTTGAGGCCGGCGAACGCGATGAAGTAGCCGGCCAGCGCCAGGTAGATGAGGGGACCGACGGCCTGCTGAACGTCCTCGATGCGGCTGACCATCGACCCACCGGCCGCGTAGAGCGTCGAGTAGAGCGCGAAGCCGAGCAGGAAGAACGCGCTGAAGGCCAGCAGCCAGACCGGATCGATGGTCGGGAACTCGATGCCCCCGGCGCCGCCCGAGACGCCGAGCAAGTCGTTGATCGGCCCGTTGAGGAGGAGCCCGGCCGCCACCGCGATGATGATGGCCAGGTACTGGGTGAGTCCCGCCGCACCGGTCCCGAGCACCTTTCCGGTGAGCAGCTGGCGGGGCGTCGCCGCCGTGATCAGCAGCTCCATCACGCGCCCCGACTTCTCCTCGGCGACGCTCTGCGCCACCCACTGACCGTACGTCAGGATCGCCATGAAGGTGAGGATCACGACGACGTAGGCGAGCATGAGCAGGCCGCCGAAGTCCTCGTCGTTCTGGACGTCGTCAGGATCGGCGGGGGTGGTCGTGAAGTCGGCGGGCGCGAACAGCTCGGCGCTCTCGCCGGCCGAGATGCCCGCTCGCTCGAGACGATCGCTGATGGCGATGGCGCTCGCCGCCTGAGTGATGAGCAGGCGTGTCGTGTTGGTCGGGCTCGAGCTGCCGACGTACTCGAAGGCCAGGTCACCGGTGGCCCCGGGACGCGTGATCTTCAGGAGCCCGTCCAGCTCATCGGCGCGAACCTGCTCCGCGGCCGCGTCCGGGTCGTCGGTTCGCGTGACCCGCGCGCGAGCGTCCGGATCGCCCGGCTCCTCGCCGTCATCGCCGGGCAGTCCCGGCCCGACGGCCAGGACCGCCTGGATCGCCACGACGGGATCGGCGCTCAGCCCCTCGGCCTCGACGTACACGGCCACCTCGGGCGGGTCGTCGATGCCGAGCAGGGACAGGAGGCTCGGCACCAGCGTGAAGCCGATGACGGCCACGGCCAGCAGCGCGGTCGTGATCTTGAACGCGCGCCCGCGCACGCGGAACAGGTACTCGCGCCGTGCCACGTGCATCGCATTCGGGAACAGCCCGCTCACGGCGCGCTCCCCCGGCCCGCGGCGGCGAGATGCTCCTCCTCCTCACTCACGGCACGCCGGCCCACGTGCTCCACGAAGATCTCCTCGAGGCTCGGCTCGGTGATCTCGAAGCGGGTCACGCGGTCGCCGCGGGCCAATGCCGCCCGCAGGATCTCCTCCGGATCGTGGTCGGCCGGCACGCGGAGTTCGACGAAGTCGGCGCGCTGCGCGGTGATCGCCACGCCCGGTAGCCGCTCGACCCACTCGACGTTCTGCCCGTCGCCGTCGGTCGCCAGGCGCACGATCTGGCGGCCCATGGCCCGCTTCACGTCGCGGACCGCGCCTGAGACCACCACCCGCCCCCGGTCGACGATCGCGATCGACTCGCACAGCTCCTCGACCTGCTCCATCTGGTGGGTGCTGAAGATGAGTGTCTTCCCGCGGCCGCGCATCTCGGAGAACGCCTCCTTGAGCAGGCGTACGTTGATCGGGTCGAGGCCGCTGAACGGCTCGTCCATGACCAGCACCTCGGGGTCGTGGAGGATCGAGGCGATGAACTGGATCTTCTGCTGGTTGCCCTTCGACAGCTCCTCCACCTTGCGATCGAGGTAGTCGGGGATGCGAAAGCGCTCCAGCCACTCGCCGATCTCCCGGCTCGCATCGACATCCGGGACGCCGTACAGCGAGGCGAAGAAGCGGAGCTGTTCGCCGACCTTCATCCTCGGGTAGAGACCGCGCTCCTCCGGCAGATAGCCCCAGGTCCGTCGCGGGAGTGCGGTGTTCGCGGTGCCCTTCCAGGTCACCGTGCCCGCGTCGGCGCGCAGGATGTCGAGCACGATGCGCATGCTCGTGGTCTTGCCCGCGCCGTTCGCCCCGAGGAGGCCGAAGATCCGCCCGGGCTCCACGCTGAACGATGCGTCGTCGAGGGCGACGACGTCACCGAAGCGCTTGGTGATCGAATCGACGACGAGCGACATGGGCCGTGCAGCAATCCTCAGGCGTGGGGCCTCCAGCCTAGCCGATGCCCGCGGCCGATGCCGGAACATCGCTCGACGAGATCCCTCGTGGCGTCCGACTGCTTCCAGTGATCACGCCGGACGGGAGCGGCCCAACCGCGATGCGTGAGTGCTGCCAGCGATCACTCTGGACGGAAGCGGCACCAACGGTGGGCCCTGACTGCTCCCAGCGATCACCCCGCTTGGCGGCGGCCGGGGGTGGTGAGGAACCGACGCTTGCCTCTGCTACACTCCGACTCCCGAACCGCCACGCGCCCCGATGGAGCTGCGGCGGTTCGTTCGTGAACCGCCCACCCGGAAGAGAACCTCATCCTGATGAAGATCGCCGTCCCGCGCGAGACCGCCGAAGGCGAGACCCGCGTCGCACTCACGCCACAGATCGCCGGCCAGCTCGTCGGTGACGGCGCGGAGGTGCTGGTCCAGTCCGGCGCCGGAGACGCCTCCGGCAACCTCGACGAGGCATACCGCGAGGCCGGCGCCACGATCGTGCCCGATGCGGCCGCGCTCTACGGCCAGGCCGATATGGTCCTTCGCGTCGGCCGTCCCTCCGACGAGGAGGTGGAGATGCTGCGCGAGGGCACCATCCTCATCGGCACCCTGGGCACGCTGGCCAAGCCGGAACTCGCCAACAAGCTCGCGAAGCGCGGCGTGACCGCCATCAGCATGGATGCCATCCCGCGCATCACACGCGCGCAGTCGATGGACACTCTCTCCAGCCAGGCCACGGTCGGCGGTTACAAGGCGGTCCTCATCGCCGCCGAGCGCCTGCCGAAGTTCTTCCCGCTTCTGACCACCGCCGCCGGCACGATCCGCCCGGCCCGCGGCATCGTCATGGGCGCCGGGGTCGCGGGGCTGATGGCCATCGGCACGGCGCGACGGCTCGGCGCCGTGGTCGAGGCCACCGACGTGCGGCCGGTCGTGAAGGAGCAGGTCGAGAGCCTCGGCGGAACCTTCATCGAGGTCGAGATGACCGAGGAGGAGAAGGCGAAAGCCGAGACCGCCGGCGGCTACGCGACCGAGATGAGCGACGACTACAAGCGGCGCCAGGCCGCGCTCATCGCCGAACGCGTCAAGGAAGCCGACTTCATCATCACCACCGCCCTCATCCCCGGCCGGCCGGCGCCGAAGCTGGTGACCGAGGAGATGCTCAGGAGCATGAAGCCCGGCAGCGTCATCGTCGACATGGCCGCCGAGATGGGCGGCAACGTCGAGGGCACCGAGCCCGGCAAGGAGGTCGTCAAGCACGGCGTGATGCTCATCGGCATCACGAACCTGCCCGCCACCATGCCCGGCAGCGCGACCCAGATGTACGCCAAGAACATCCAGACCCTGATCAAGCACCTCATGGCCGACGGGAAGGTCGAGCTCAGCTTCGACGACGAGATCACCCGCGGTGCGACGATCACCCACGGCGGCAAGGTCGTCAACGAGGCGACCGCCAAGGCGCTTGGCATCGAGGTAGCGCAACCGCCGGCCGCCGCGCCATCGGCCGTTCCTGAGCCAGCCCAGCCCACCACCGATGCGACCGACACGGCGCCATCGGTCGACACAAAGGACGCATAGACCGATGGAGCTCACCGCCTTCGAGCTGCTCTCGGCGCTCTTCATCCTCGTCCTCGCCGCCGTCGTCGGCTACGAGGTCGTGTCGAAGGTGCCGACCATGCTCCACACGCCGCTCATGAGCGGCGCCAACGCCGTCCACGGCGTCATCGTCGTGGGCGCGATGCTCGTGGCCGCCACGGCCGAGAGCCCGATCGCCATCGGCATCTCGCTCGTCGCCGTCATCTTCGGCACCATCAACGTGGTCGGAGGCTTCGTCGTCACTGACCGGATGCTCGAGATGTTCAAGAACGCCGGCCGGGGGATCGCTAGATGAGCGGCCTCGACATCCTCACCTACTTCGTCTGGTTGATCTCCGCGGTCACCTTCATCATCGCGCTGAAGTTCCTCGCCAGCCCGCCGTACGGCGCGAACCGGCAACCTGCTCGGCGCGACCGGCATGGCGCTCGTGGTGGCTTGGACCTTCTTCACCACCGACGGCATGTTGGAGAACTGGTGGATCATCGTCGTCGGCGGCATCGTCGGCTCGATCGCCGGCCTGCTGGGCGCGAAACGCGTCCCGATGACCGCCATGCCGCAGATGGTCGCCATCTTCAATGGCGCCGGCGGTGGTGCCGCGGCCCTGGTCGCGGTCGTCGAGTTCCTCCGCGATACCGACTTGCATCCCGGCGAGCTCCTGCCGCTTGCCTTCATCATCGCCACGCTGCTCGGCGCGGTCATCGGCTCGGTGTCGCTCACCGGCTCGGTCGTGGCGTGGGGCAAGCTCCAGGGCGTTGTCGCCTCGCGGCCGGTGAAGTACCCCGGCTCGCAGATCGTGACGGCCGGCCTGGCCGCGGCGCTGCTCGCCATCGGTGTCTATCTGACGGCCGTGGAGCCGACGGTGCCGCTCTTCATGCTGTTCGTCGGCCTGGCGCTGATTCTCGGCGTGCAGCTGACGATGCCGATCGGTGGCGCGGACATGCCGGTCGTCGTCGTCGCTGCTCAACAGCTACACCGGCATCGCGGTCGCCGCGACCGGCTTCGTGCTGAACAACTACGCGCTGCTCATCGCCGGTACCCTGGTGGGCGCCTCCGGCGCGATCCTGACCCAGCTGATGTGCAAGGCGATGAACCGCTCGCTGTTCAACGTCCTGTTCGCCGGCTTCGGGACCGGCGGCGACTCGGTCAGCGCCGGCGCCGAGGGCGAGGAGCAGCTCCGCGAGATCGGGGCCGAGGACGCGGCCGTGCTGATGGCCTACGGCAAGCGCGTGATCATCGTTCCCGGCTACGGCATGGCGGTGGCGCAGGCGCAGGGCCCGGTGCGCGAGCTCATGGACCTCCTCGTCGCCAAGGGCGTCGACGTCCAGTTCGCCATCCACCCGGTCGCCGGCCGCATGCCGGGCCACATGAACGTGCTCCTCGCCGAGGCGAACGTGCCGTACGACCGGCTCCAGGAGATGGACGAGATCAACGACGACTTCGCCGACACCGACGTGGCGCTCGTCATCGGCGCCAACGACGTCGTCAACCCGCTGGCGCGCGAAGAGGGCTCACCGATCAGCGGCATGCCGATCCTCAACGTCGACCAGGCGCAGAACATCATCGTCCTCAAGCGCGGTCGCGGAACCGGGTTCGCCGGCATCCCGAACCCGCTGTTCAGCAACGAGAAGACGAAGATGCTGTTCGGCGACGCGAAGCCATCGGTCGAGGAGCTGGTGCAGGGCGTCAAGCTGGCCTGACCAGGCGGTCGTCACTGCGCGTCTTCCGGGCACGTCTCGGGCTGGACACGCGTCCGGTCCGGGGCTGTTCCGTCTAGCATCGGTGCCGTGATGGATCGATGGGTGTGCCTGGACGTGGGCGAGACCCTGATCGACGAGACGCGGATCTGGTCGACCTGGGCCGATGAGCTTCGGGTACCACGACTGACCTTCCTCGCGGCGCTGGGCGCGGTCATCGAGCGCGGGGACGACTACGGGGACGTCTTCGCCGTCTTCGGCATGGACGACTGGCAACTGCGACTGGCAGCTGTCGAGAGCGCCTACGGCGGCTTCCAGGAGGAGGACCTCTACCCCGATGCGCTTCGCGCCCTCGACGGGCTGCGGGCGGGCGGGTACCGGGTTGCGATCGTCGCCAACCAGCCGGCGGCGCGGGCCGACGAGCTCCGGGCGATCGGGGTCGACGCGGAGGTGCTTGCGATGAGCGGGTCGATGGGCGTGAGCAAGCCGGCCCCGGCCTTCTTCGACCGAGCGCTCGAGCTGATGGGCTCACCGGATCCCGCGACCGTCGCGTACGTGGGCGACCGCGTCGACAACGACGTGCGGCCGGCGGCCGCCGCGGGGATGCGGGCCGTGTGGCTCCGACGCGGTCCGTGGGGAGTCATCCACCGGCTCGCCGACGACCTGGAGCCGGCGATGGTCGTCGGCTCGCTCGACGAGCTGGTCGAGCGCATCGACCAAGCGTGGTGATCAGCTCCGGCGTCGGGTCTCGAGCATGGCGGCCACCTCCCGCTCGCTGACGCCGAAGCGTCGGAGCGCGTGCCGGACGAGCTCGTTGCCGACCTCGCGTTCGGCAACCACCACGCGGGCGACGCCGAGACGGCGCAGCTCGATCTCCTCGGCCTCGGAATGTGCGCGCGCGACGATCTCCGCGCGCGGGTTGCGGTCGCGCGCGTACGCGACGGCCTGCCGGGTGGCGAGGGCGTCGGGGATGGCCACGATGAGCGTGTGGCACTCCGTGATCCGGGTTCGGTCCAGCACCGACGGCGCCCCGGCGTCGCCGTAGACGATCCGGGCCCCGATCCGGCGGCCCTCGCGCGCGGCCGCGTAATCGCTGTCGACGGCGATCCAGCTGAAGCCGCGGGACTCGAGGACGCGCGCCACGGACCGGCCCACGCGCCCGTAGCCGAGGATGACCGCGTGGCGGCGAAGGTCGACCACCTCGTCGGTGTCCTCCTCGATCGGGCCGAGCCGCTGGCGACCGTCCAACCGTTCCCCGAGCCACCTGGCAGCGGTGAGCAGCGGCTGGGCCGTGAGGATCGAGATCACCACCGCGCCCATGGCCAGGCTGAACGTATCCGGACGGACCGCGCCCAGCGACAGGCCGGCAGAGGCCAGAACGAAGCTGAACTCACCGCTCTGGCCGATGAGCGCGCCCGCACGCAGGGCGGACGACGGCAGCTGCCCGTCGAAGCGGGCGAGCAGCGCGACCGGCACGGCCTTGCCGATCGTGATGATGAGCAGCAGGCCCAGGGCGGCAGGCCATGCCGCGAGGATTGCCGCGGGGTCGAGCAGGATCCCGATCGACACGAAGAAGAAGCTGCTGAACAGCTCTCGCAACGGCACGATCTCACCGAGCACGCTGTCGGTGAGGTCGGAGTCCGCCAGGGCGAGCCCGGCGACGAAGGCTCCGAGCGCCACGCTCACGCCCAGCGCCTGGGCGGTGAATGCCGTTCCGATCGAGATGAGTGCCACGCTGATGACGAAGAGCTCGCGCGACCGCAGGCCGGCGATCGACCCGAGAAGACGGGGGAGGATCCGGGACCCGGCGACCACCATGAAGGCCACGAATCCCAGCGCGATTGCGGCCGTCACGATCAGCGAGGCCGGCCCCGACCCGTCCTGCCCACCGATGGCGGTGAGGGCCACCACGAGCACCACGGTGACGAGGTCCTGGACGATCGACACGCCCAGCGCCGTCCGCCCGTACGAGGTCGTGTGCAGCGCACCCTCGCCCGCCAGCTTGACCAGCACGACGGTGGAGCACACCGACACCGCACCGCCGATGAACAGCGCCTCGGGCAGCGGCCAACCGAGCAGCAGCCCGGTGCCGGTGCCGACGCCCATCGTGATCGCCACCTGGATCGGCGTGCCGAGCAGGATCCGCGCGCCCACCGAGCGGATCTCGCTGATGGAGAACTGGAGGCCGATGCTGAACATCAGCAGCGCCACACCGATGTCGGCCAGCGCCAGGATCTCCTCGCGGTTGGCGGTCGGCCCCGGCGTCACCGGGCCGACGGCAAGGCCCGCCAGGATGTAGCCGATCATGAGCGGCAGGCCCAGCCGATGCGCCAGGGCACCGAGCGCCAGCGCGGCGACCAGCGCCAGCAGCAGGGTCGGGCCCAGACCTTCCATCGGATCCTCGGTGCGGTGGGGCGATCATACCGACCGAATGCGATCGGCTAGACTCTGGCGGCAGCCCGCCGGTGCCGCCGCCGGGATGGGGCCCGGCGCCGGGCCCATATCATCGGCGCCACGGAGGAGGCTGCGCATGCGCGTGGCCTCTCGCGCTGGCTGAGGAGTACGCCCGACCGATGGAGCATCTCACCGAGATCCTGATCCAGCTCTTCGCGATCCTCCTTGCCGCCAAGATCGGCAACGAGATCTTCCGTCGTCTCGGTCAGCCGACCGTGGTGGGCGAGATCCTCGGCGGCGTCATCGCCGGGCCCGCCGTGTTCGGTGTCTACGAGGTGAACGCCGAGACGGAGCTGTTCGCCGAGATCGGCGTGGTCCTCCTGCTCTTCCAGGTCGGCCTGGAGACACGTCTCCACGACCTCCTGCGCGTGGGTCGCACGGCCCTGGCGGTCGGCGTTCTCGGCGTCATCCTGCCGTTCGCCGGCGGCTTCGCGGCCGCCGAGCTGGCCGGTGGGGACCTGACGCTCGCCATCTTCCTCGCCGCCGCGCTGACGGCCACCAGCGTCGGCATCACCTCGAACGTGCTCCGGGACCTCGGCGCGCTGACCACCACCGGCGGCCGGATCATCCTCGGTGCCGCGGTCATCGACGACGTGCTGGCGATCATGATCCTGTCGGTCGCCACCGGCGTGGCGGCCGGCAGCTTCGAGGTGACCGACATCCTGTCGCTGCTCGTCGTCGCCCTGCTCTTCATTGCCGTGGTGGTCATCGGCGGAACTCGCATCCTGCGCCGTCGCCGCTCGATCCTCACCGACCCGGAGTTCGCCGAGACGCCGTTCCTGCCCGGCATGATCATCATGCTCGGCCTGGCGGCCCTCGCCTCCCTCATCGGCCTCGCGGCCATCATCGGTGCCTTCCTCGCCGGCATGGTGGTGGGCGAGTCGAGCGAGCGGCACGCGCTCGAGGCAGAGGTGGCGCCGGTCGCCGCCTTCTTCACCCCGTTCTTCTTCGGCTTCATCGGCGCCCAGGTGGATCTCGCCGGACTCGCCAACCTCGAGGCGATCGTGCTCCTGGCCGGCATCACCGCCCTCGCGGTGGCCTCAAAGTTCGTCGGCGCGTTCATTGGTGCGTTCGGCCAGGGCCGGTGGCGCGCCGCGCTGGTCGGATGGGGCATGGTCCCGCGCGGCGAGGTGGGCATCGTGGTCGCCGGCCTGGGACTCTCGGCTGGCGCCATCGACTCGGAGATCTACTCGGTGGTGGTCGGCATGGCGATCATCACCACGCTGATCGTGCCGCCCCTGCTGCCATGGCTCGTCGGCAAGGCCGAGGCTGAGGCCGTGAGCGAGAGCCCCCCGAGCGGTGGACCGGCGGCGGGCATCGAGGACGACGATGGCGTCTTCGCGGGGGACTCCGGCGCGGCTGACGACTCCCCGGCTCGGGACTCGGTCCGCGATGGTGGACCGCACGACGACCGTCACGACTGACGCGGGCCGTGCGCCCCGGATGCAGAAACGCCCCTCCCCGGCGGACCGGGAAGGGGCGTAGCCCAGGGTCGACAGCTAGACGGCAGGCTCCGCGGCGGCCGGCGCGGCCTCCGGGCGCGTCTGCGGGAACACCGTCGCCAGCACCCAGTACAGCAGGAATGCGACGACGAGCCCGACCACCCAGCTGTAGTCGTACAGGAACCCGCCCCACGGCAGCTCGAACTTGAGGAACCCGATCAGCCCGCCCTCGGGGAACGGACCGTTGCCGGGCGCAGAGTACGCACCGCCGACGGCCAGCAGGGCGCCGGCCACGAAGGCAACCAGCGCGCGCCAGTTGAAGCCACCGGCGTAGCTGTACGCGCCGTCGGTGTCGTACAGATCCGGCAGGGAGAGCGCCGTCTTGCGGTAGATCCAGTAGTCGGCGATGAGCACGCCGGCGATCGTGCCGAGCGCGCCACCGTAGAACCCGAGCCACGTGAAGATGTACACGTTCTGGTTGGCGAGCAGGTTCCACGGCTGGATGAGGATGCCGACCACCGCGGTGATCAGGCCTCCGGTGCGGAAGCTGATCATCTTCGGCCAGGCATTGCTGAAGTCGTACGAGGGGCTGACGAGGTTCGCCGCCACGTTCGTGGTCAGCGTCGCCAGCGACACCGCGAACAGCGCCACGATCACGACGATCGCGCCGATGAACCCGGCGCCCTCGCCGAGGCGGCTGACCAGCAGGACCGGATCCCAGATCGCCTCACCGTAGACCGCGATCGAGGCCGACGCGGTGATCACGGCGAGGAAGCTGAAGAGGGTCATGGTCGTCGGCAGGCCGAGCGCCTGTCCCACGGCCTGGTCGCGCTGCCCACGGCCGAACCGGGTGAAGTCCGGCATGTTCAGGCTGAGCGTCGACCAGAAGGCGATCATCCCCATCAGGGACGGGAAGAACAGGAGCCAGAAGTCCGCGCCCCAACCGAGCTGCGACTCCTGGGCGAAGATGCCGCCGATGCCTTCGGGCTCGCCCGCTGCGAGCACGACCATCCAGATCGTCAGCAGCAGCGCGAAGCCGATCAGCAGCGGTGCCGACCAGCTCTCGAAGATCCGCAGCGTCTCCATCCCCTTGAGGATGATGTACACGTTCAGCAACCAGAAGACCGCGAAGCTGAGCCACAGCGTCCACGGCTGACCGAGGACGACGCCGGCATCGGTCCAGAAGGAGCCCTGCCCCAGGATCGTGCCGACGAGGACGAAGATGGCACCTCCGCCGATCCAGGTCTGGATGCCGAACCACCCGCAGGCCACGCCGGCGCGCAGGAGGGCGGCGATGTTCGCCCCGACCGTCCCGAAGGACGCGCGGGCAAAGACCGGGAACGGGATCCCGTACTTCGTTCCGGCGTGGCTGTTGAGCAGCATGGGAATGAGGACGATGATGTTGCCGAGCGCGATCGTGATCAGGGCCTGCAGCCAGTCCATGCCGATGCCGATCAGGCCAACGGCGAGCAGCCAGCTCGGGATGTTGACGCTCATGCCGATCCAGAGCGCCATGTACGAGTAGGTCGTCCACGTTCGACGCTCGAGCGGGACGGGTGCCAGGTCGTCGTTGGAGAGCGCGCTCTCCTCGACCTGCGCCCGGGCATCGGGCGTGAGCTCGACACGTCCGTCGGGGTGGGCGATCACGCCATTCGCAGTGGTCATAAGCCTCCTCCGTCATTCCGTGGGTGTCGGCCGGAGGAGCCCATGGTGCGGCAGGCAGCACCGTGAACGACCCTCCACCCCCACTCTCCGCACATAGGTATACCGCGCCGATGCAAGCCCGGTGGGCCATCTGCGCGCAGCGAGGTCAGGCGAGGGCGGCGTCGGTGATCTCGAGCGCCCGATCGATGATCGCGAACCCCTGCTCCATCTCCTCCTCGCTGATCGTCAGCGGCGGGTTGGTGAAGAAGGAGTTCCACCGGACGAAGGTGTAGAGCCCCTCCTCGCGGAAGAACTTCCCGAGGGCCACCATCTCGTCGGAGGTGCCGTTGAAGGGCGCCATCGGCTCCATCGTCTCGCGGTTGCGCACGAGCTCGATGATGCCGAACAGGCCGATGCTGCGGACGGCCCCCACGCTGGGGTGCTTCGCGGCCAGCTGCTCGTGGTATCCCTTCATGCGCTCGCCCATGCGGGTGGCACGCTCCAGCAGGGCCTCCTCCTCGTAGACCTCGATCGTGGCGAGCGCCGTGGCGCAGGCGAGCGGGTGCGAGTTGTAGGTGAGGCCGCCGTAGAAGACGTTGTTCTCGAAGTGCTCCGCGTACTTGCGCCGCATGCCGAGCGCGCCGAGCTGCACGTAGGCGCTGGTCAGGCCCTTGGCCATGGTGATCAGGTCGGGGACCACGTTCCAGTGGTCGACCGCGAACCACTTCCCGGTGCGGCCGAAGCCCGCCATGACCTCGTCCGCGATCATCAGGATGCCGTACCGGTCGCAGATCTCGCGCACGCCCACCAGGTAGCCATCCGGCGGGATGAGGATGCCGTTGGTGCCGGTCACCGTCTCGAGGATGAACGCGGCGATCGTGTTCGGTCCCTCGAGCTGGATCGTCTCCTCGAGGTTGGCGAGGGCCTGCTCGGCGGTGTCCCAGCCGCGCTGGATGCCGTGATACGGGTCCATGACGCGGACGACGCCCGGGATGCCGGGCTCCGCCGCCCATCGACGCGGATCGCCGGTCAGCGTGACCGCGCCGGCGGTCCCGCCGTGGTAGCTGCGGTAGCGGGCCAGGATCTTGTGGCGGCCGGTGACGAATCGAGCCAGCTTGATGGCGTTCTCGTTGGCCTCCGCGCCACCGTTGGTGAAGAAGAAGGTGTCGATGTCGCCGGGGCAGATCTCGGCCAGCTTCTGCCCAAGGCGGGCCCGCGGCTCGGTGGCCATGAACGGGTTGGCGTAGGCGAGCGTCTCCGCCTGCTTGGCGATGGCGGCGATCACCTTCGGATGGCCGTGGCCGATGTTCGTGCACATCAGCTGCGAGTTGAAGTCCAGGTAGCGCTTGCCCTCGGGCGTCCAGAAGTAGCATGCCCTTGCGCCCCGGCCACCGGGATCGGGTCGACCTTGCTCTGGGCCGACCACTCGAACAGGGTGTGGCGCTTGGTGAGAGCGACGATCTCGTCGCCGGTCATCGATCCGTGCTCGGTGTCGATCGCCATGGCAGGTTGCAGCTCCTTCGGTCACGCTCCCCCGGAAGGTCCGATTACACCACAGCCCGCAACGGGCCCTAGGCGTCGGCGGCGCAGCGGAGGATCGCGTCGATGGCGCGGTCGGCGTCGGCCGTGGTCGTGGACCAGTTCGAGACGCTGATCCGCATGGCGGCCCGGCCGTGCCAGGTCGTGGCGCCCAGCCACGCGGTGCCATCGGCCTGGATGCGGGAGACGACGTCGCGGGTGTGGGAGTCGGGGTCTCCACCGTGGGCATGGTGGAAGCGGATTAGCACCTGGTTGAGCACGACCTCGTTCAGGATTTCGACGCCATCGGCCTTTCGCAGGCGGTCGGCCATGTGACGCGCGATGGCGCAGCAGCGCTCGATCATGTCGCTCACTCCGGCACGCCCCAGCGTCCGGAGCGCGGCGTAGGTCGCGAAGCCGCGCGCGCGACGCGAATACTCGGGGACGTAGTTGAACGGGTCCCGTTCAGCCGTGGCGTACTGGATGTAGGCGCCCGCGGCGGGCGCCATGGCACCGATATGCGCCGCCGGGTCGGCGACGATCGCATAGCCGGAGTCGTAGGGGACGTTCAGCCACTTGTGCCCGTCGACGGACCACGAGTCGGCGAGCTCGAACCCGGCGGCGACGTCGCGAAGCTGCGGGGTGGCGCGCGCCCACAGGCCGAAGGCGCCGTCGACGTGGGCCCACGCATTCGGGTGGCGTCGGATCGCTTCGAGCGCCCGCTCGGCGTCGTCGAAGGCACCGGTGTTCACGTTGCCGGCCTGGAGGACCACGATCAGGGGTCCATCAACGCGGCTGAGGGTCTCGGCCAGCCGATCCACGTCGATCCGCCCCTGGTCGTCCGTCGCGACACGCACGTTCCGCTCCCGGCCGAGGCCGAGATATCCCAGCGCGGTGAGGACGGTGGCGTGTGCCTCCTCGCCCAGGACGACCGTCACGGGCGGTGCGCCGATCAGCCCGTCCGCATCGACGTCCCACCCGGCCCTCGCGAGGACCGCGTGCCGTGCGGCAGCCAGGCAGGTGAAGTTCGCCATCTGGGCGCCGGTCACGAACCCGACGGACGCGGTCGACGGCAGATCGAGCAGCTCGAGGAGCCACTCCGCCGCGATCTCCTCCACCACCGATGCCGACGGGCCGGCCTGGTAGATCCCGGCGTTCTGATCCCAGGCGGCGGTGAGCCAGTCCGCGGCGACCGTCGAGGGAATCGAGCCGCCGATCACGAAGCCGAAGTAGCGCGGCCCGGCCATGGCGATCAGCCCGGGGTCGGCCGCCGCGGCCAGCTCCTCGATCACCTGCATCGGCTCGATGCCGTCCTCCGGAACAGGCCCGCCGAACGCGGCGCGCAGTGCCGCGTGCGTCGTCGCGGCACCGACCCCGCGGTCGGGCAGTCCCTCCCGGAACGAGAGCGCGAGCTCGGCCGCCCGCCGCAGCACCTCGGCATCCATCCGCGAATCCTACAGCCCGGCGATCAGGCCGCCGTCGACCGCGACCAGCTGACCGGTGATGTACGACGCCCGCGCGGAGGCGAGGAAGGCGACCAGGGAGCCCAGCTCGGCGGGCTCGCCGTACCGCCCGGCGGGAATCGTGGCGAGATGGGCGGCACGCACCGCCTCCTCGGTCGTGGCCTCCCGTTCCGCGCGGCCGGAATCCAGCTCGTGAATGCGTGGGGTGGCGATCCGCCCCGGCATGACACCGTTCACCGTCACGCCGTCGGCGGCGATCGTCCGGGCCGTCGTCTTCAGCCATGCGGCGAGAGCGGACCGTCCGGCGTTCGAGTACACCAGCTCGGCGATCGGCTGGCGAACACCGCTCGAGAGAATCGCCACCACGCGGCCCCAGCCCCGCTCGCGCATGCCGGGGAGGAGCCGGGTGGCCAGCTCGATCGGCGTCTCGGCCAGCAGCTGGAATGCCCGCTCCCACGCCTGGCGGTCGGTGGCCGTGGGGTCGACCGTCGGCGGTCCACCGGCATTCGAGACGAGGATGTCCGGCGCCCCGAATCGCTCGGCGGCATCGGCCACGATCGCGGCGGCCGACGGGTCGGCGGCGTCGGCCGCGATGTGGTCGACCTCCACCCCGTGCGCATCGCGCAGCTCGCGGGCGACGGCCGCCAGCGCCTCGTCACGGCGCGACCAGAGGAGGACCCGGCAGCCCTCGGCGGCCAGCGCCTCGGCCGACGCCCGGCCCAGGCCGGACGTGGCGCCCCCGACGACCGCGGTTCTCCCGCGCAACCCGAGCTCCATCGGGCTAGGCGTGCTGGAGCTCGAGCGGCCGCAGGTCGCCGAGCCCTTCGGCGACGACCACCGCGTCGTCTCCGGGTTGGAGCCGGAAGTCGGCCGGTGGATTCGTCATCGAGTGTCCGCCGCGGGTGACCGCCAGCAGGGTGGCCCGGTGATCTCCGCGCAGCCGGGTCGACAGCTCGTCCACCGACAGGCCGATGTAGTCGTCGGGCAGGGCCACCCGGTAGAGCTCGGAGCCGTCACCGCCCGAGACGATGTCGGTGACGAGCTCGGAGAGACCCGGATAGAGCGCCGAGCGGGCGAGCAACCGCGATGCGAGCAGCGAGGTGACCAGGATCTCATCGGCCTCGGCGCGGCGGAAGTGCGGGACGTGCATCGGGTTGTTCGCCTCGACCACCGTGCGCACCTGCGGCGCGATCGACTCGATCGCCATCACCGCCAGGATGGAGCGCATGTCCGCCTCGTTGGACCGGTCGGCGGGAAACACGATCGCCGACTGCGCCTCCTGGATGCCGCAGCGCTCGAGGTCCTCGGTGCTCGTGATGTCCCCGCGCACGAAGTACACGCCTTCGCCGGCGGGGTTGCGTTCGGCGTCGTGGAGGACGACCACCTTGGTGGTGAACTCGTCGCCCTTCAGCTCCTCGATGAGGTCGCGGGCCGTCTCGTTCCAGCCGCAGACGACGATGTGATCGGTGTAGCCCGCGGCGCCCATGCCCTGGCCCTCCTTCAGCAGATAGTCGATGACGAAACCCACGATCGCGCCGGTCATGGCCGCCACCATGGCGACGCCGAAGAACGCGAGGACCCAGCCGACGACGAACCCGCCTGGCGAGGTCACGTAGCTGGCGTCGCCGGAGCCGATCACGGTCGTGACGGCCCAGTAGAACGAGTTGCCGAACCCGGCGACGTTGAGCTTGTTCTCCTCCAGCGCGGTCACCGCCACGGCCGCGAGCACCACGAAGCCGACGACCGCGGTGAGCAGCGAGGTGAAGAAGTGGCGATCCATCTGCCCGCCGATGCGCTTGGCATGGAAGCCAACGCGTCGCAAGAGCGGAGCGGCGAGGAGGACGCGCAGCGGATTCAGCACCGATGACCTCGATGATGGCTCGGACCGGCGCGGGAAGCACTCGGCCGGCGCATTCTGCCATCCCACAGGCGCGCGCGAGAACTCTCTTGTCATCGCACCCGCGGCGCGGCATGATGCGCGCCATCTCGCTGATCGCGAGCCAGCTGCCACCGCCGCACGGGGGACCCAGGTGCCACGGTCACTCGCCGCCGCCCTTTTCGGGATCGGGTTCGTACTGTCGTGCGCGCTCACGGTGCCGCCCACGGTGTTCGCCGCCGAGCCCGCGGCGGATCCGTTCCTCGACATCGCTGGCGACTTCGGCCTGGAATGCGAGGAGACGTCCGAGCGCAACTGGGGCTGCTACGAGCCGAACTGGGACGATCCCCGTCAGGCCACCATCCTCGTTTCCGATGCGGGCTCATCGTTGTACGTGGCCGCGCATCGGTTGCTCTATGGGGCCGAGGGTCTCGTCCCGGCGGAGCCGGACCTGTATGCCGCGCTCGAACGGCTGATCACGACAGCGCTCGACGACAGTGACGCGGCGCTCGCCTGGCTTGCCGACATGAACGCGGGGCCGTCGGAGGCCGGCGAGTTCAGCCGGGAGGGTTGGCGCCTGTGGTGGTCGGTGCAGACGGTGGACGGCGCCGACGTCCCCACGGCCGAGCTCGAGCTGGTCCTCGAGCAGTTCCCGGATGGATCATCACCGTCGACGTCGGCTCCGGCCCCGTCATTCGCGGCGGCGTCGTTCGCCCCCCACGAATTGGCCGGTTCGTCGCTCGGTCAGTGGACCTACGAAGGCGCGTGGACCCTGACCTCCTTCGTCAATGACGTCGAGGGCGGCAATCCGGAACAGGCCATCGGCACGTCCCTGCCCGGCTCGTTCGAGCTCTCCTGTCCCGCGCTGGACTCCCCCTGCTCGATGCTCTCGACCCGCGAGGACCTGCCCTTCGTCGGGGGTGCCCTGGAACTCCTGGAGGACGGTCGCCTCAGCGCTGCACGCGAGACGGAGCTGGACAACTGCGCTGACGGTCAGGTCCGAACGGAGCGATTCGAGGTCCAGCACGGCATGCAGCGCGCCGTCGTGCACTGGAGCCAGGCCGCGGTCCCGCGCACCTGTGACGACGGCGACGGAACGCTCTACAGCTTTGATCAGACGTGGGTGTTCGACGGCGTCCTGACTGCCCACGTCCCCGCCGAAGGGCCGCGGAGCAGCGCCGGGGCCGCGCCGGGGCCCGCAGCTCCCGCGGCCCCCGATGGTCCGGACGCGACGTCGAGCCGCGGATTCGCCGCGTCCCTGCCCACGCCAGCGGAGATCTCGACCGATCCGATCGTGCTCGTCCAGAGCGCGGCACTCGCCGCGCTGCTGGTGTTCCTGATGCCCTTCCCGAGCCAGCTCTTCAACTCGACGCTGGAGACCCACGAGGCAGAGGTGCGGCGCTGGCTGCGCCTCGACAGGGTCGGTGCGGTCGTGGGAGGCATCGGTGCGTTCTGGGTCTCGTGGCCGGGCGTGATCGCGTTCACGCTCCTTGCGGCGCTGCTCTACGGCTTCCTCGACCCGGGCTTCGGCATCGACCTCGGGTCGGTTGCCACGTTCCTGGGCATGCTCCTCGGGATCGTCCTCGTGACGGTGGCATTCGCGGTCCCGTCGGTGCTCGCCCACCGGCGCCATGGCGACCGTCCGAGCCTCAAGGTGGTGCCGGTCTCGCTGCTCATCGGCGTGGGCTGCGTGCTCCTCAGCCGCCTGACGGACTTCCAGCCCGGCTACCTGTACGGCCTGCTCATCGGCCTCGCCTTCGCTCGCGAGCTTTCCGAGGCGGAAGAGGGTCGCTCGACGGCGGTCGGCGCGATTGCCATGCTCGCCGTCGCCATGCTTGCGTGGTTCGGTCTCGGCGCGCTTCCGGCGGGCGACGGCTTCGGCCTGGTCGTGGCGCAAACCGCGCTCGCCGCCCTCATGGTCGCTGGCCTGGAGGGTGTCGTGTTCGGGCTCCTTCCGATGCGCTTCCTCCCGGGCGAGCCGCTCTACCGTTGGAACCGCGTCCTGTGGGCCGGGTTGCTGCTCATCGGCGCCTTCGCGTTCTTCCACATCCTCATCAACCCGGCGTCGGGCTACCTGTCCGACACGAGCCGCACGCCGCTGCTGACGGTCCTGGCCCTGCTCATCGGCTTCGGCCTGGTCTCGGTTGCCTTCTGGTCCTGGTTCCGGTTCCGACCCACGGCCGCCGAGGCCGAGGCGTGACGTATCCCGGCCCATTCCGCTACCGTGGCGAGGCCCCTCGGCAGATGCGCGGATGATCTGGCGGACCAGTTCGCTCGTAGGAGGGGACGTTCGGCACTGACGTCGACAACGCGATAGCCCGGATGCTGAGCCAGGGTCACACACGTGGAGCACCGATGAGCGAGGACCGTGGCATGGGCCGCCTGAGGCTGTACAACGCCGGCATGGGGCTGCTGCACGCGGCCCAGGGGGCGGCCGTGCTGTTCCTCTCCAACGACTTCGCCCTGCCGGTGACGGCGGCCTTCATGGAGGGTCCACCCGGCACGCCGGCGACCACCGAAGAGCTGTTCACCCTGCCGCTCGGGCCCGCCGTCGCGGCATTCCTGCTCCTGTCGGCGATCGCCCACTTCGTGGTGGCGGGGCCGGGCTGGGGCAAGTACCAGCGTGACCTGGCGGCGCATCGCAACGAGCAGCGCTGGATCGAGTATTCGCTCAGCTCGTCGCTGATGATCGTGCTGATCGCGATGATCACCGGCATCGCCGATATCGCCGCGCTCGTCGCCCTGTTCGGCGTCAACGCCGCGATGATCCTGTTCGGCTGGCTGCAGGAGCGCTACGAGGAGCCCGGAAGCGGCCGATGGTGGCCGTTCGTCTTCGGCTGCATCGCCGGGATCGTGCCGTGGGTGGCGATCGGCATCTACCTCATCGGCCCGACCGCCGAGATCCCCGGCTTCGTCTACGCGATCTTCGTGTCGCTGTTCGTGTTCTTCAACTCGTTCGCGATCAATCAGCTGCTCCAGTACCGGCAGGTGGGTCCGTGGCGGGACTACCGCTTCGGCGAGGCCGTCTACGTGGGGCTGAGCCTCATCGCCAAGTCGGCCCTCGCCTGGCAGGTCTTCGCGAACACCCTCGTCCCCGCCTGACGGGCCGATCGACCGCCACGCGACGGCCGATCGACCACCGATCGGCCGTATGTCGTCAGTGCACGTAACGACCAGGCACCGCCACGATTCAGGCCGCGGATCCCAGGCGTGTGCGGCCAGAGCACGCAACGAATAAGCAGCGCCCCGATCCAGGCCACTGATTGCCAGTGTGTGCGCCTCCTGCACAACGGCGGGGGAGGCATGGCCTGGTCTGGCATACAGCGCACCGCGCGGGCAGGCTGCCTCGTCGTTGCGTGCGCTCAGCGCAGACCGGAGCCGTTCTTGGCCAGGCTCAGCTCAGCGGCGCGCTGAGCTGCCCCTCGACGAGCGGCTCGCCGACGATGCCGGCCAGCCGCTCGCCGATCGCCCACCAGTCGAAGTCGGCGGTCACGTGGCTGGCGGGCACCTCGACGCATCGGCCTTCGGGGAGGTAGATCGGCAGGATGCGATCGAGGATCGCCTCGATCTCGTCTCGGAAGGCATCCGAGGTCGATCGCACGCCATCGGCCAGGAGCCCGACGTCGGGGAGCAGGCGGACCGAGAGGTCGTACGAGGAAGCCCATCGGCGGATGAGCGGCTCGACGCCGAACGGGTCCTCGCCGCCGGTGACGCGCAGGTAATAGGCGAAGTTGTCGACCACCGACCGATCGGTGACGAGCACCTCGGCGCGCGAGGCGAGCTCGAGCTCCTGCTGCACCTGCGCCATGAGCACCCAGAGCTGGGCCTCTGGCGTCGCGCCCTCGTTGAGGCCGAGCGGGTTGAAGCGGACGACCTCGCGCCCGACCTCCACCGACCGCCCTGCCCGGCCGATGGTCGAGGCGAAGGCGTGGACCGCGTTCGACTTGCGGACCGAGTGTGAGCCGATGAAGGCGATCTTGGCGCGTCGTGCCCAGGGCATGCGCGAAGCCTACAGGCAGGCGCCGGTGTCGACGGCCGCCGTGGAGCCGATGAACGGGCCGAGCCGCTCGACGGCCTCGTCGGCACCGATCGCGTAGCCCACCTCCGGATCGATCCGCGAGGCGCCGAAGATCACGCCGCCGACGAGCCCCGGCTCGATGACCAGTGGGCCGCCGGAGTTGCCGCGCCGGATCGCCGACCGCAGCTCGACGACGCTGCGCTCGTAGGATCCCTGGCCGTAGATGTTCGGCCCGCTGATGTCATGCGAGGCGGTGACGCCGGCGCTGGTCACGGTCAGCGCGCCGCCCCCGGGATAGCCCAGGGCGACCCCCGTCGTGCCACGGGTCGGCGTGGTCGACGCGAGCTGCAGCGGCTGCGCCCCGGCGCCCGGTACGTGGAGCAGCGCGAGGTCCGCCTCGTCGTCGAAGACCACCACCACCGCGTCGAAGGTGGTGCCACCCAGCGCGACCGTCGTCTGATCGCTGCCGGCCACCACGTGGGCGTTGGTGATCGCATGCGTCGCCGAGACGAAAAAGCCGCTGCCGACCGCCAGTCCGTTGCCACAGCCGCTGCTGGTGATCCGGGCCGTGCTCGCCAGCGCGGACTGCGCGAGTGCCTGGGCCTCGGCATCGGGCGGCAGGTCGACCGGAGCGGCGGGTGGCGGCTCGAGCCCGCCGAAGAGCGGCGGCAGGTCGGTGGTGTCGATGAGGGCGAGCAGACGACCGGCGACGCTCATCGGAGCGGGGAGCCGCTCCGTGGCGATCTGGACCGCCACCGAGTCGCGGGCCACGACGCCCAGCGTCGGTGCCATCCCCATCGCGAGCATGCCGCCGAGGAGCCACACGAGCAGGACGATGTGCGCGGCCCCGACCACCGCGCCGCCCAGCGCGTCAACCGGCTGGAACAGGCTGCGTCGCAGGCCGGTGCTCAGCTGCGTGCCGATCGCCGCCCCGAGCGCCTCCCCGGTCAACACGAACGCGCCCAGCCCCAAAACGGTGACAAGCGCCCGCATCGGCTGCTCGAGCTGGGCGAGGGGCTCCCGCAGCACCGACGCGAGGAAGAGCGCAAACGCGAAGCCGCCGATTGCGCCGGCAAGCCCGAGCACGGGTCCGAAGAAGCCGGCGCGCGCGCCCGCGAAGGCGGCGAACAGGAGCAGCATGATGACGAGCGCGTCGAAGAGGTTCATCGGCCGCCAAGCCTAGCGCGGGACGCCGAGGGGTGTGGAGCTGGTGCCTGGGCTGCCTGCGTGGTGGCGGGCATAAGTGGCGGCTCGCGCACACCGCAGACCCGGCCAAGGGGCGGCGGAGGGGCGGTGTAGAGTATCGGCTTCCACGAGAATTGCATGACGAGCGGAGGCTCTTCAGGAGGTTCGAGACCATATGGCGAGAATCGTCCGCGCAGCGTTGCTCCAGGCGGAGTGGACCGGCGACAAGGAGTCGATGATCGAGAAGCACGAGAAGTACGCGCGCGAGGCTGCGGCCCAGGGCGCGAAGGTCATGTGCTTCCAGGAGCTCTTCTACGGTCCGTACTTCTGCCAGGTCCAGGACCCGCAGTACTTCAGCTACACGGAGCACATCCCGAACGGCCCGACCACGAAGCGAATGCAGGAGTTGGCGAAGGAAACCGGGATGGTCCTCATCGTGCCGATGTACGAAGAGGACGAGCAGACGACCGGGATCTACTACAACACCGCCGCGGTGATCGACGCCGATGGGACGCTACCTCGGCAAGTACCGCAAGACCCACATCCCGCACGTCAAGGGCTTCTGGGAGAAGTACTACTTCCGCCCGGGCAACACCGGCTACCCCGTGTTCGACACCGCTGTCGGCAAGGTCGGCGTGTACATCTGCTACGACCGCCACTTTCCCGAGGGCGCGCGTGCGCTCGGACTCAACGGCGCCGAGCTCGTCTTCATCCCCTCGGCCACGTCGCGCGGCTTGAGCGAGTACCTGTGGCGTGTCGAGCAGGTGAGCCACGCGCTCGCGAACGGCTACTACGTCGGGACGATCAACCGGGTCGGCATCGAGCCGCTCGGCGACGACGACTTCTACGGTCAGTCGTACTTCGTCGACCCGCGCGGCCAGTTCATCGGCGATGTCGGCAGTCCGCAGGACGAGGAGCTGATCGTCCGCGATCTCGACCTCGACAAGATCGAGGAGGTCCGCCAGACGTGGCAGTTCTTCCGCGATCGACGGCCGGACGCCTACGACGACCTCGTCCGGCCCTAGGACCGATGCGACCGGAACTCATTCGACGCCCCGACCGCCGGCCGGCCACGGGCCTGCCCACGGGCAGCTTCGGCGAGGAGGCCTTCGCCGATCCCGGTGCCTGGGTCGGCTTCATCGACCTCCCGCCCGGGGCGACATCGGGGTGGCATCACCACGGCGAATGGGACAGCTACGCGTGCGTCCTGGCCGGGGTGCTGCGCTGGGAGTTCGGCCCCGACGGCGCCGACGCGATCGAGGTCCGCGCCGGCGACACCGGCAGGATGCCGGCGCACGCCGTCCACCGCGATGTCAGCGCCGGGGAAGAACCGCTCTCCATGATCCTGTTCCGGGCCGGCGAGGGCGAGCTCACGGTGAACGTGGACGGGCCGGACCCCGCGGAGTCCACCTGACGTCGCCGGCAGCCGGGGGCCCGCGAACGCAGCACGGAGGACACAGGCGACCATGAAGTTCGGGATCACGCTCAAGCCGGACCACCGATTCGAGCGCAGCGTCGACCTGGCGAGGCGCGCTGAGGCGAACGGTTTCGGCTATGGCTGGATGTTCGACTCGCACGTCCTGTGGCGCGACCCGTACCCGCTGCTCACCCTGATCGGGGGGGCCACGACCGAGATGCGGCTGGGAACGTGCGTCACCAACCCGGCCACACGCGACGTCACGGTCACGGCATCGGCCCTGGCGACGCTCAACGAGGTCACCGGTGGGCGGATGGACCTCGGCATCGGCCGCGGCGACTCCGCGCGACGAGTGATGGGCAAGAAGCCCACGACGGTCGCCTACCTGGAGGAGTGCTGCCGCGTCATCCGTGCCCTGACCGCCGGCGAGAAGATCACGTTGGACGGCACCGAGATCCAGATGCCGTGGGCCAGCAACGGGCCGGTCCCGGTGTGGATCGCCGGCTACGGGCCGATGGCGCTCGCGGCCGCCGGCCGCGTCGCGGACGGGATCATCCTCCAGCTTGCCGACCCGGACATCATCCGCTGGTGCATGGGCTTCGTCCGTGCGGGGGCCGAAGAGGCGGGTCGCGACCCCGACGCGATCGAGGTCATGGCCGCGGCCGCGGCGTATGTCGACGACGACGTGGAGGTCGCGCGAGATCGGGTCCGCTGGTTCCCCGCCCTCGTCAGCAACCACGTGGTGGACCTCATCAACAAGTACCCGAAGGACGACCTGCCGGAGGCGCTCTGGAAGTACGTCGAGAACCGCGAGGGGTACGACTACCTCCATCACGCCGAGGTCGGCAGCGACAACGCGAGCTTCGTGAGCGACGAGATCACCGATTCCTTCGCCGTGGTCGGTCCGCTATCGGCGCACCGCGAGCGGATCGACGCACTCCGCGACGCCGGCGTGACCCAGTTCAACATCTACCTCATGAACGGTGATGAGGAGGAGCAGCTCGACCTCTACGGGCGCGAGATCATCGGCACCTGACCGATGGGCCTCGAGTGGCGGGAGGCCGGCTGGGGGCGTCGCACCGTCTTCGTGATCGCCGCCCTGTACTGGGTCGCGATGCTCGGGCTGGCCGTCATCAGCCTGCCGATGGCCCGCAGCGCCGAGGAGGTCACGCTGGTCCTCGGCTTCTACCTTGTTCCGCTGCTCTACGCGCTGCTCGTCCGGGCCGCCTTCGTGGCGGTGTCCTCGCGCCGCCCGCGACCGCGCGTCCGAGTCGTGGTGGATCCTCGTCATCGGCGCCCTGCTCGGCATCCTGGTGACGGTGGCGCGCATCACGGTTCCCATGGCATGACCGATCCCACGCTCATCGCCGCGGTCGAGCGCGACTTCATCGCCGCCTGGTGGCTGCTGGCCGAGGCCACCGACGCGGAGCGCCACGACGATCCGGCACTCTGCGCTGGTTCCGCACCGGCCTGCCGGAGGCGTTCTGCCAACCAGGTGCTGGTGACCCGGCTGGATCGACGCCGATGCGGACGCGACCATCGACGAGCTGCGCACCCGAATCGGCCGCGACGGCACACCCCTGACGTGGTGGGTCATGCCCAGCTTCACCCCTGCCGACCTCGCGACGCGCCTCGAGCGCCAGGGCCTTGTGCGCGGCGACTCGTGGCCGGGTTTCGCCCTGTCGATCCGCGACCTGGTCGGGCCGCCGGCCGTGTCGGGCCTCGAGGGTCAGGGTCTCGAGCGCGATGGCACGTGGCCCGGATTCGCCCTGCCGATCCGCGACCTGGTCGGGCCGCCGCCCGTGCCGGGCCTCGAGATCCGTCGCGTCGAGAGCGAGGCCGACCTGGCGTCCTACCTCGGCATCGTGGGCCAGACGCTCAGCCCGTCCGCGACGTTCACCGAGTTTCTCGGGGATGCCTGCCGCGCCATCGGCTTCGGGGAGGATGCTCCGGAGGAGCACGTCATCGGCCTGCTGGATGGCGTCCCGGTGGCGACTGCCTCGCTGCTGGTCGCCGGCGGCGTGGCCGGCATCTACAACGTCGCCACGCTGGAGCCGGCGCGTGGACGGGGGATCGGCGCCGCGATGACGGCCGCGGTGGTCCGCCGCGGCGCGGCACGAGGTCTCAGCCTGGCGACGCTCCAGGCCTCGAGCATGGGGCGGCCCATCTACGAGCGCCTGGGATTCCGCTTCGTCTGCGACCTGGTCCCGTATCGCTCGCCACGCTGACTTCCCGCCGGATCGATCAGAAGCTCTCGGGGTCGAACTCGCACTCGAGGTCAGCCGCAAGGCTCCAGAGCCGCTCGGTCCATCCGATCCGTGGCCCGCGGCCGGCGGGCTCTCCTCCGGCGCTCGCCTCGACGGGGAGCACCACGAACTCGGTGATCATGGGCTCGCGCCCGTCCCTGACGTCGATGACGAGCTCCAGGACCTCGCCGGAGCCGACCACCGGAAGGCCCTGGTCGGAGTGGAAGATCTCCCGGCCGTCCACCTCGACCCACCAGGTCTTGCCGTCGAAGATGCCGATGCCACTGGCGCCGACGTCACAGGCGGGAATGGGCCCCGACGTGGACCCCTCGCTGTCCGCGGTCCGTTCCTTGACGGCAAGATCGATCGGCTGCTCGGTGTGGTTTCGCAGGATCGCGTACATCCGCGGCTCGCGCGATGGATCCACAGCGGGATCGCCCGCACCTGGCGGAGCGCCAGGGTCGACGAACAAACGACCCACCTGCGCGCCCTGCGCGTCAAGCGCCACCACGCTGTCCGCGTCGAACCCCACCGGAAGGAACACGAGAAATGCTCGAGCGTCGATGTCAGCCTCGTCCAGGCCGAAGACGAGCGCCTCGGCGTGGCCACCTCTCGCTGACTCTGCGTGCACCGCGGCCGCGTCCGACGCGACGAGCCCCGCAAGGTAGCCCGGGACCCCGGGCTCGAGACGGCTCAGCGCGAGGCCGAACGCGGCACCCCCGACGGCGTCATCCTCCGGGAGCGCGCCGCATCCCTCCGCCGAGCCCCCCCGCCAGGCGAATCCGACGCAGTAGCCCTGCGCGCTTCGATACGCGACGAGGCGGAACTGGCTCCCGGCCGCATTCCCGTGGGCCAGCTGGACCACCGGCCCGGTCGCGTCGTTCGCGGTCATGCCGATCAGCGACGGAGTGCGGATGACGGTAGGTTCGAGATCGAGCGCACGCAGGGGGAGCGACACGACCTCATCGGGATCGCCGACGCGAGGAGCCTGCAGGATGCCGCCCAGGATGGCGGTCGCCAGGAGGGCGACGACCACAGCAGAGCCGATGACCACGGCGACCGCCAGCGGTCGCGGCCCATCGGACTCCCGACCAGGTTCCGAGCCTCGTCGATCGCGGCGGACCCAGCGATCGGACACCTCGAGAAGGCCGGCGGGGAGCGGCGCAGCGGCAGCCATCGGGCGCAGGGCGTCGCCGAGTGCGGTGTCGAAGTCCGCGGACGAACGACGGGTCATGGCGTGGTTTCCTCCAGCTGCGCTCGGAGACGGCGGCGGGCGCGGAACGCGAGCGTGCGGACGTTGATCTCACTGAGGCCGAGCAGGCGAGCGATCTCGCCCATGCGGTAGCCGTAGGCGTAGTGGAGGACGATCACCGCGCGTTCCCGCGACGCCAATCCGGCGACCATCTCGCGGAGCGCGACGTCAGGGGCTGCCGCCGGGGTCGTCACCAGCTTCGGGAGGCGCGCCTGTTCTGCGCGATGCCGTCGATGCAGCCCCTTCGCCTCGTTGAGGGCGATCCGCACCAGCCAGGCTTCGAATCGGTCCGGGTCGCGGAGCTGGCCGATGCGATGCGAGGCGCGGAGGTAGGTTTCCTGCACGAGGTCGGCAGCATCGTCGGCGCCGGCCACGGCGCGACAGATTGCCGTCAGTCGAGGACGAGCGGCCTCGAAACGGTCGTCGAACTCCTGTCGACGCGGCTCATCCTCGATGCGGTCCCGCGCTGAGACGATCTCCATCGGCTGTTCCGTTGGCGTGTTCATGATTGAGATGCAGCCACCGGGACGAACGTTGCGTCCCGGGATTCCGTCATCATGACGGCGTGGCGGCGACGGTTCGCCATCGGCTGCGAGGCCGTCGGCGTGTGCCGACTGCAATGAAGGAGTGAACCGATGCGACCCGCATTCGTCGCCGGCTTCGGACCGATCATCCGCGACCCGCAGGCGGCCAACGGCTTCTGGCGCGATGGCCTGGGGATCGCGTTCGAGGAGCCGGATCCCGGCTACTTCACCAACGACACGCTCGACGGCGTGAAGTACTTCGCCATGTGGCCGCTCACCCAGGCCGCGGAGGCCACCTTCGGAACCCCGGCCTGGCCGCCGGACCTGCCGGTTCCCCAGGCGTGGCTCGAGCTGGACGTCGACTCGGCCGCGGCCGTCGGCGCGGCCATCGAGGAGATGCGGGCGGCCAGACACCGCGTGCTGCGGGAGGCGCACGAGGAGCCCTGGGGCCAGACCACCGCTCGGCTCCTCAGCCCCGAGGGCCTGCTGGTCGGGATCACCTTCACGCCCTGGATGCACCCGTCGGACTGACCCCGGCTCAGACGACGAGAGAGAGCACCATGAGCGCCTGCCCGGCGTGGTACGGGACGCGTGTCAGGAATCGCCCCTGCGGGATCGGTCGCACGAATCGGTTCCAGCCGAGCACCGCGTCCGACGCGTACAGCGCCAGCGCACCGATGCGGGCGACCGGATCGCCCGACGCATCGGCGGCTACCACGGTGGCGGAGATGGTCGCCAGGTAGGCCACCACCACCACCGCCAGCCATAGGCCGCGCCGACGGGCGGCGCCTGCGGCGATCGGGATCCCGACGAGCAGGCCGCCGACCGCCACGATGAGAACGCCGAGCAGTGGCGACTCCGAAGCGCCGGGCTCGGCGAGCAGCCCCGCCACGAAGAGCAGGTGCGCTCCGAGGAAGGCGGCCAGCCCGGCTCCGAACCAGCGAGGCGGTCCCAGCAGCGCGACGTCGCCGGCGAGCGACAGGCCAAGAGCGGCGACGAAGACCACCCGCTGATCGCCTGCCTGGGGCGTGAGCGCCAGGGTGGTGAGGATCAGCACCGACATGACCAGTGGCTTCGTGACGAGCTCGATCCGCCGTTGCCCGGCCGCGACGGCCCACCAGTCGGCGAAGGCGATGATGCCTGCGCCGCCGAGGATGAACGCGGCGAGGGCGGTCAGGGTGACCGCCGGATCGGCTCGCCGAGGTGTCCGTCGATCACCGCCTGATCACCGAGCCCTCGCGCGCCCGTCGCGACGACGTCGCTTGTCACCGGGGACGGTCAGCCGTCGCCGTTGCGCGCGGCGGCCTTGGCGGCCCGCTTGCGCGACTGGTACTCGGCGAGGGCCTCGGCCGAGTCGACGTCACCGAGCGTCGGGTGCTGCGGCAGCTCCGCCTCCCAGCCATCGGGCCGGATGCCCAGCCGGCGGACGAGCACCGCGTACAGCGAGGCGACCTTCATGGCGCCGAAGCCGGGCTGGGCGCCGATCCGGCGCTTGAGGTCGCGCGCATCGGCCGCGTCTGTCCAGATCCGGGCGGCGTCGCCGTCGTACGTGTCGGCGACGAAGGCAGCCAATTCGCGGACGCGCTTCGCCATGGCGGAGGGGAACCGATGGATCGCCGGCGGTCCCTTGGCGGCCGCCTCCAGCCGGGCCGCGTCCACCGTGGCGAGCTCCCGGGCGTCGAGCGTGCCAAGACGATCCAGGAGCACCTTCGGGCCCGAGAAGGCCTTCTGCACGGGAACCTGCTGATCGAGCGCGAAGCCGATGAGGAGCGCCATCGGCTCCGATACGAGCAGCCGATCGGCCTCGTCGTCGCCGGTCAGGTGCAGTCGGTCGGTCATGCGCCAGATCCTACTCCAGCCGGTGTCCGGGCCGAATGGACGGCGTCGCTCCGACGGCGGTGCGGAGGCCCGCGGGCTCTCCGCCCGGGTATCCAATGGCGGCCGAGGTGCGGGAACGGAGGTCCGCAGGGTCCTGGAGGTACCGGCAGGGGTAACTAGGGGCATCGGGACAGCGCGATAGCTTCCGTTGGATACCATCGCGGGAAACCAACCACGCCACGCCATGGCAGTCGAGCCGAAGCGCGCTTCCCCGGACGGCGCGCTAGGATGGCCGCTCTGCGGCAGGCCAACGACGGAGGAACCGATGCGCACGCTGATCAAGGGTGGGACGATCGTCAACGCCGATGCCACGACCGCGGCCGACGTGCTGGTGGACGGGGAGCGCATCGCGCTCATCGGTGAATCGCTCGACGCCCAGGCGGATCGGACGATCGACGCCAGGGGCAAGTGGGTGATCCCCGGCGCCATCGACGTGCATACCCACATGGAGCTGCCGTTCGGCGGTACCTTCGCCAAGGACACCTTCGAGACGGGCACGCGCGCGGCGGCCTTCGGCGGCACGACGACGATCATCGACTTCGCGGTGCAGGGCAAGGGCCAGGCCCTCCGCGAGGGCCTCGACGCGTGGCACGCCAAGGCCGAGGGCAAGGCCTGCATCGACTACGGCTTCCACATGATCATGTCGGACGTCACCGATGCGACCCTCCCCGAGATGGACACGCTCGTCGACGAGGGCGTGACGGACTTCAAGCTGTTCACCGCCTATCCCGGCGTCTTCTTCTCCGATGACGGCGCGATCTTCCGAGCCATGCAGCAGACGGCGAAGAACGGCGGCCTGATCCTCATGCACGCCGAGAACGGGCTCGCGATCGACGTCGTGGCCGCTCAGAACGTGGAGGCCGGCAACACCGATCCCTACTACCACGGCACATCCCGTTCGCCGGTCATGGAGGGCGAGGCGACCAACCGCGTCATCCGGCTGGCGCAGGTGGCGGGGGTGCCGGTGTACATCGTCCACCTGAGCGCCATCGATGCCCTCAACGAGGTGCGTCGCGCTCGCGACGAGGGCCTGCCGGCGTACGCCGAGACCTGCCCGCAGTACCTGTTCCTCACCCTTGAGGACATGGGCAACGGCTTCGAGGGCGCCAAGTTCGTCTGCTCCCCGCCGCTGCGCCCCGCCGACCACGCGCCGGAGCTGTGGAAGGGCCTTGCCAAGGACGACCTGCAGGTCGTCGCGACCGACCACTGCCCGTTCGACTTCCACGGCCAGAAGGACCTGGGGGAGGGCGACTTCCGCAAGGTCCCGAACGGCCTGCCGGGCGTCGAGGATCGCGTGAACCTGCTCCACGACGGCGGCGTGGTCGGTGGCCACCTCACCCCAAACCGCTGGGTCGAGGTGATCAGCGCGGCGCCGGCCCGGATGTTCGGGCTGGCCGGCCGCAAGGGCGTGGTCGCCGCCGGCGCCGATGCGGACATCGTCGTCTACGACCCCGGCGCAAAGCACACGATCAGCGCCACCACGCATCACATGGACGTCGACTACTCCTGCTACGAGGGCCGTGAGATCACGGGCCGCGCCGACATCGTCCTGAGCCGCGGCAAGGTGATCGTGGATGGCGACGAGTGGCTGGGCGCTGCGGGCGACGGCCGCTTCCTCAAGCGCGCGCCCGCCGGCGAGCTGCTCGGCCGGACCTGACCCGAGCCGCCCGCCGGGCAAGGCGACACGTTGGGGCCTATGCTGCCCGCGCTGCACACCACAGGAGATCCCGATGAAGCGAATCACCATCCTGCTCGTCGCGCTGCTGGCGCTCGTCGTCACCGCGTGCGGGTCGGACGACCCGAGCGAGTCTGCGGCGGCGTCGGAGCCGGTACCCACCGTCGAGCCGACCCCCGCGCCGACCCCTGACCCCGCGGAGTCCGATGAGCCGTCCTCGTCGGCCGGCGCCGATGGTGACACCGCCCTCCTCGACCTCCTGCCGGATGAGATCGATGGGCAGACGCGCATCGACGTCGACCTCGCCAACAACCCGATGTTCGCGGCCGCGCTCGCGCAGCAGGACGTCGACCTCTCCGGGGTCGAATACACCATCAGCACGTACGGCACCGGCGAGGGCGTGCTCGCGGTGACCGCCATCCGCATCCCCGACATGGGGCAGCTCGAGCTCGAGCAGCTCGGGCGCCTGATGAGTGGCGTGGCGCTCGAGGGCGAGGGCTCCGCGGATGTAGCGACCATCGGCGGCAAGGAGGTCCTTGCCGTCACCGCGAACGATGTCGAGCAGACCGGGTACATGTACTTCCTCGACGGCGCGGTCATCGTGGTCGGCGGCACCTCGCAGGAACTCGCCGAGGAGTTCTTCTCGCAGCTGCCCTAGGACTCTGCGGGGAAGGCCTCGGCCGGGCCGGCCATTCGTAGAACCGGCCGGTCGGGACTATCCTGCTCTGCCTGCACCCCTGATGGAGACCATTCCTTCTTGAAGCGCATCTCGATCCTGCTCGCCCTGCTGCTGGCGCTCGTCACGGCCTGCGCCGGTGGAGAGACCACCCCATCGCCGGCCACCCCCGAGCCGACCCCCGCGACGGCGCCGGAATCCTCCGACGATGGCACCGGCGGATCGCCGGGAGCCGCGCCGTCATTCGACCTGGACGGCGATCCGGAGCTGGCGGGCCGGTTCCCCGCCACCGTCGCCGGCGAGCCACTCCAGCTCCAGAGCCTGGGCGGCGACGCGTTCGCGGCGGCCGACCCCGACCCGGTGTTCGACGACTTCCTCGACGCGATCGGCGCGGAGGCGACCGACGTGTCCGTGGCGTTCGGTGGCGCGCTCATCGGCGATGAGACGCTGACGGCCGGCGCGTTCCGCGTGCGGGGGGCACCGGAGGACGAGCTCGAGCGGGAGTTCATCGCGGCGAGCGAGGATGCCGGCGATGTGCCGCAGCTCACCGAGCAGACGATCGGTGGCAAGGACGTCTGGACCGCGGTCGACGAGAGCGGCGAGTCATCCCTCCAGGTCTTCGTCTACACCAACGGTGACACGCTCTACTTCATCACCGGCTCGCTCGAGCACGCCACCGAGCTCCTGGAGGCCCTCCCGTAGCCACCGCGCCTGCCGCCATCTTCCTGAACGAGGGGGCGGGCAGCGCACGCACCGATCGCGTCCGCCAGGCGGTCGACCTGACCCGCCGGGCGCTCGATGCCGATCTCCACGTGACCGCGACGCGCGACCGTGACGTCCTCGCCGCGTGGATGGCCGACCGGATCGGCGGGTATGCGACCGCGGTCATCGCGGGCGGTGACGGATCGCTCGGGGTCGCGTACAACGTGGCGTCGGGGCGGCCGGACCTGACCCTCGGCTACATCCCGGCCGGCTTCGGCAACGCCACCTCGCACCTGCTCCGGATTCCCCGCGATCCGGAGGCGATCGCCGAGGTCCTCGCGTCGGGCGACGCGCGACCGGTCGACCTGCTCGACGTGGACGGCCGGCTCGCCCTGTTCGCCGGGGCCGGCTGGGATGCCCTGGTCGCGGCCCGCTACGCCGCAGCCGGCGCACGCCGGCCTGCCGGGATGGGCGGTGGCGGTGGCCCGGTCGGCACCCGACCTCTGGCGGCGGCCGCTGGTCGAGGTCCGGGCGGACGACTGGGTGGTCCACCGCGGGCCGATCGAGCTCGTCGTTGCCGGCACCACGCCGTTCTACGGGCGCGGTCTGCGGGTCAACCCCGGTGCCCGTCCCGACGAAGGTCGCATCCGGCTCCGCGTCTACGGCGGGCCGGCGCACCGCTTCCTGCTCGAGGCTGGCCGCTGGGTCCTGCGCCTCGTCTCCGCGGGCGCAGCCCGTCGACGCGTCTCGCATCGAGATCCAGTCGCTGGACGACCGCGACCTGCCGCTCCAGGCCGATGGCGACGCCATCGGCGAGCGTCAGCGCTGGTCGTTCACGATCCGACCGGCGGCCGTGCGCCTCATCGGTCGCTGGGGCTGAGGCGCCGCACGGCGTCCAGCGCGGCGAAGGCGGCGCGGCGCAGCCGCTGCGGCCCGGAGCCATGGATCCGCAGCTCGACGCTCGGCATCGCGACGGCGCCCGAGCAGGCGACGCGGACCCGGCTGCGCCCGTTCGCGTCCTGGGGCAGCAGCGAGACCTGGAGCACCGCGTCGGCGATCGGCGGTCCGCTGGCGGTCCCCATGTCGAGCACGCCTCCGAGATAGGTCGCCGCGCCCTCGCGGGCGGCGGTGGCGGCGAGGATGTCGATCAGCGCTCCGCCGGTATCGGCCTCCCAGCTGGCGAGCGTGGCGGCGCCGTGCTCGGCGAGCCGTCGCAGGGCCGCGGTGGGAAGGTCCTCCTCGTCGGTCCCGTAGGTCGCCTCGCCGAGTAGTTCGAGCGACCGCTCGACGAGCGGATCCAGCACCGTCCCCTCGTTCCGGGTGGAGAAGCGAACATGAACGCCGTCGTCGCGAGCGTAGATGCCCACCTCGACGCCCTGGCGGCGGATCGGTGAGCAACGGTCCGAGCCGCTCGGCCATGGCCGACTCGCCGATCCCGAACGCCTTGACGGTCCGTATCGCCAGCGGCGGCAGCGCGAACCGCGCCTCCAGCCGGGGACGGACCTGCTCGGTCCACATGCGCCGCATCTCCGACGGCACGCCGGGCATCAGCACCACGACCACGCCATCGCGGTCGTCCCACCAGCCCGGCGCCGACCCGATCGGATTCGGCGAGCGCCTCGGCCGAGGGGACGAGCATCGCCTGGCGGCGATTGCGTGGCCGGCATCGGGCCGATAGGCCGCGAAGCGCTGCCTCGAGCATCGCCAGGAGCTCAGGGTCCTCGACCAGCTGCTCGCCGAGCGCGTCGGCCAGGCCCTCGCGGGACAGGTCGTCGTGGGTCGGTCCCGAGGCCGCCGGTGGCGAGCACCACGCTGGAGCGCGAGCGAGCCTCGGTGAACGCGTCGCGGAGCACGTCGCGATCGTCGGGCAGCATCCGCGACCGAGCGCAGGGGCAGGCCGAGACGCGCCATCTCGCCACCGAGGAAGGCGGCATTGGTGTCGACGGTCTCGCCGAGCAGCAGCTCGGCGCCGATCGAGAGCAGTTCGGCGTTCGTCATCGCCGACGAGTCTACGGCTACACTGAGTTTCAGAGCGCCATCCATCACCGGTGCCGAATCGTCGCATCGGTCCGACGACCGAGGAGCACCCATGAGCGATCCCGACCTGACCGTGTCGACGCCGTCCTGACCGACGACCTGCGCGACTGGCTGACCAGCGAGCTGCGCTACCCCGTCCTGGCGTCAACACGGCCGACGGCCCGCCGAACCAGTCGGTGATGTGGTTCGACCTCGATCCCGAGCGATCGGACACCGATCGTCATGAACACCATGGTCCGGCGCCTGAAGTACCGCCAGCTCCAGGAGGACCCGCGCGGTCAGCCTCCTCTTCGAGGCCGGGCTCGAGCTGGGTCGGCCTGCGTGGGCACCATCGAGATGGATGCCGACCTTCGAGCGGGCGCTCGCGACACATCCAGGACGCTGGCGCGCCGCTACGGCGGCGACCCGGAGCGCTATGCCGGCCAGGAGCGGGTGATCCCGTACTGCGAGTCGAGAAGGTGATCCGTCATGACCAGTGACGCCGGCGTCAAGCTCGGCGCTCTGCGCCTGGAACCAGTACACGCCCTGGTCCGACCTTCGTGAGGCGGGCATCCGCGCGGACGGCTCGGGTTCGACTCGCTCTGGACCTGGGACCACCTGTATCCGATCGTCGGCGATCGCACGAGGGCCCGATCCTCGAGGGCTGGCTGACGCTCGCCGCCTGGGCCGAGGCAGACCGAGCGCGCGACGTCGGGCCTCATGGTCGGCGCCAACACTGTTCCGCAACCCGGCGCTCGTGGCGAAGATGGCGACCACCCTCGACCACATCAGCGGGTGGCCGCGCGGTCCTCGGCATCGGCGGCGCGTGGTTCGAGACCGAGCACCGCGGCTACGGGCTCGAGTTCGGCGGCTCGCCCGGCGAGCGGCTCCGCTGGCTCGACGAGGCGGCTGCCGATCATGCACGGCATGCTCCGCGGCGAACCGGCGTCGGGCGGCCGCTACTACGCGACCCACGAGGTCCGCAACGACCCGCTGCCGGTCCAGGCGCAGCTGCCGCTTCTCATCGGCGGCGGAGGCGAGAAGCGAACGTTCGCATCGTTGCCCGCTACGCCGATGCCTGCAACGTCGGCGGCGGCTTCGACAACGTGAAGCGCAAGGACGAGATCCTGCGCCAGCCACTGCGAGGACGTCGGTCGCGACGAGTCCGAGATCGAACGTACCGCCGGGATGGGGATGTGCATCATCCGCGACGACCCGGCCGAGGCACGCCGCGTCGCCACCGCGATCTTCGAGCGGAACGGGAACGCCGAGCCGTGGAAGAACCAGATGGTCGGGACGCCCGAGCAGGTGGCCGACGTGATGCGACCGTTCCTCGGGATCGGCTTCCGTCACCTCATCATCGGCTTCCCGGCGCCGCACGACGCGGAGACGATGGAGCGGCTCATCAACGAGGTGAAGCCGGAGCTGGAGCGCGGCTGACGTTGAAGGCTGCTTCGATGGCGCGCAGGGTCCGAGTCGCCGGCGCTGGAGTGGAAATTCGCTCCCATACCAGCGCGTTATCCGGGAGACGAGCCGTCTCCGGCTCCGATCCGAGCGTGAGGGTGTCCCTCCCCTCGTCGAACGCCCGGATAATGTGCGCGTGCCAGCGCAGATTTCGAGTCGCGAAGGGGAACGGCCGATGAAGGTCGTGCTGCTCGCCGGCGGCACGGGCGGGACGAAGCTCGCCCACGGGTTCGCGATGCTGCCCGACACGGAGCTCACCGTCATCGCGAACGTCGGTGACGACGTCGAGATGCACGGCCACCTGGTCTGCCCCGACATCGATGCCCTCCTGTACACCCTCTCTGGCCTGCTCGACACCGACCAGGGCTGGGGTGTCCGCGGCGACACCGACACCGCGCAGGGGATGTTCGAGCGGCTCGGAGCGGCGACCTGGTTCCGCATCGGTGACGCCGACCTTGCGACGCACGCCCACCGCGCCGCCCTCCTTGCCGCCGGCGCCAGCCTGACCGATGCGGTGGCCGCCATGGCCACGGCCCTCGGGATCGGTGCCCGGATCCTGCCGGCAACCGACGAGCCGCACCGCACGGTGATCGAGACCGATGACGGGGCCCTCGAGTTCCAGGAGTACTTCGTCCACCTCCGGCAGCAGCCGGAGGTGCGCGGCGTGTCGTTCGAGGGTGAGGCGCGCGCGACCGATGCCGTGCTGGCGGCCATCGACGAGGCCGACCTGATCGTCATCGGTCCGTCCAACCCAATCGTGAGCATCGGCCCGATCCTCGCGCTCCCGGGGATCGAGGAGACGCTCCAGGCCGCCGACGCGCCGGTTGTCGCGGTCAGCCCCATCATCGCCGGGAAGGCGCTGAAGGGTCCCGCCGACCGGATGCTCGCCAGCCTGGGCCACGACTCGACGGCGCTCGGCGTCGCGCGCCTGTACGACGGCCTGGTCCGCCGGTTCGTCGTCGACGATCAGGACGCCGCGCTGTCTCGCGAGATCGAGTCGCAGACCGCGATGTCGGTCAGCGTCCTGCCGACGGTCATGCGGACCGATGACGATCGCGCCAGCCTGGCCCGCTCCCTCCTCGAGCTCGCCTGAGAGTATCCTGCCGTGGTGGCCACCAGGATCATCGTCCCGCACCGGGGGCTCGAGGCGGCGAAGACCCGACTCGCTCCCACCCTCGATCCCGAGGAGCGGATCATGCTCGCGAGCCAGCTGCTCCAACGGGTCCTGAAGGTCTCGCGCGAGGTCTCGAACGACGTCGAGGTGATCTCGCCGTCCCGACCCCTGGCCGAGATCGTCGAGGCGGCCGGCGCGCGGCTGGCCGTCCAGCGAGGGATGGGGCTGAACGCCGGCCTCGACCAGGCTCGGTCGCAGGCGATCCTCGACGGCATCGACACCCTGATCGTCCTCCACGGCGATCTCCCCAACCTGCAGTACCTCCGACATCGAGACCCTCGTCGGCGCGCTGCCATCCGACCGTGGACCCGGCGTGGCGATCGCGCCCGACCGGGCCGGCACCGGGACCAATGCGCTCGCGCTTCGGCCACCGGGCGTGATCCCCTTCCGCTTCGGGATCGGCTCGTTCGCCGCGCACGCGGCCGAAGTCGAGCGCGCCGGCGTTCCCTGCGTCGCGGTCAACCGTGCCGGCCTGGCGTTCGACCTCGACACGCCCGACGACCTCCGACGCTGGCTCGAGCTCGGGGACGCCGCGTGAGCGGTGGGCGCCTCGAGCTGGTCGCGCTCGACGGTATCGGCGAGATCGGTCCCGGCGACGACCTCGCTGCCGTCATCGGCCAGGCGGCCGAGACGACCGGTTTCGCGATCGCCGACAGCGACGTCGTGGTGGTCACCCAGAAGATCGTCTCGAAGGCGGAGGGCCGCCTGGTCGACCTGGCGACCGTCGAGCCGTCCGAGTTCGCCCGAGACTGGGCCGAGCGCTGGGATCGCGACGCGCGCCAGGTGGAGGTCGTTCTCCGCGAGTCTGCCTCGATCGTGCGGATGGGCCCCGGCGGCCTGATCATCAGCCGCACCCGCCATGGGCTGGTGTGTGCCAACGCGGGCGTCGACGTCAGCAACGTCGGGGCGGGGGAGGTGGCGGCCCTGCTTCCGGAGGATCCCGATGCGTCGGCGCGGGGGATCCGCGACGGCCTGCAGGTTCACGCCGGCGCGCGGCCGGCGGTGATCATCAGTGACTCGTTCGGGCGACCATGGCGCAACGGGATCGTCAACGTGGCGATCGGCTCGGCGGGGATCGAGTCGTTGCTCGACCTGCGGGGTGAGCCGGACGTCGCCGGCCGGCCGATGCGCGCCACCATCATCGCGGTTGCCGACGAGCTCGCATCGGCGGCGGACCTGGCTGGCGGGAAGGTGGATCAGCGCCCGGTGGTGGTCGTGCGGGGCTACGACTGGCGACCGTCGGACGAGGGCGCATCGGTGCTGGTGATGGGCCCGGATCGGGACCTGTTCCCCTAGGCGGGGCCGTCAGCGCGGGCTGAGGAAGAGGCTGACGATCTGGCCGCCCTCGACGCGGAAGTTGGCCTCCACGTTCATGGCCGGCACGCCGGGACGCATCACGGTGAGGTCGGTGACGTAGCTGGCGCCCATGTTGCGGCTGTCGTTCACGAACATGCGGAAGCCCTCGCCGGCGCGGGTGAACCAGCCGCCCACCTTGTCGCGACCGCGCAGGTTGGTGCGCTCGTCCGAGCCGGGCACGCTGATGCCCATCACCGCGTTCTCGGCCAGCAGCTCGACCGCCTTCTCGCGGCGGTCGTCGTTGATGAGCTCGATGAACAGGTCGACGGTCTCGGTGGCTCCCATGCGGACGCAGTCTAGCCGCTGGTGCGGCGACCGGCTTCCGGCCCCGTAGACTGGACCGATGGAACGCCTTCGCATCGGGCTCATCGGGTGGGGCACCGTGGGCGCCGCGCTCGGACAGCTGGTGCTCGACGGGCCCGCTGCCGCTGACGCTGGCCAGCGTATCGGTCCGCAACCCCGACCGCGCTCGGGAGCCCGGTCTGCCGAAGGGCGTGCCGGTCGGCCGTCCCGAGGATGCCCTCGCTGCCGACGTGGTGGTGGAGCTCGCCGGTGGCCTCGACGGTCCGCGCGAGTGGGCGCGAGCGACCCTCGACCGCGGCACGCCGTACGTGACCGCCAACAAGGCCCTCCTCGCCACGCACGGGAAGGAGCTGGCGGAGCTCGCCGAGCGACGCGTCGCGGCGCTGCTGGGCAGCGCCAGCGTGGGCGGCGGCACGCCGATGATCGAGACCGTGGCCCACCTGGCCGCGACCGGTGACATCGTGCGGCTGCGGGGGCTGGTCAACGCCACGACGACCTTCATCCTGAGCGCCATGGGCCGTGGACGAGTCGTACGACGACGCACTGCTCGAGGCCCAGGAGGCCGGCTACGCGGAGGCCGATCCGAGCTTCGATGTCGAGGGTCGCGACGCCGCGCAGAAGCTGGCCATCCTCGCGTCGGTGGCCTGGGGCAGGTGGCGTCCCGAGTCCGACGTCGCGACCGCCGGCATCCTGGAGGTTGGCGTTGAGCCGGGGAAGATCGTGCGGCTCGTTGCGGACGCCGATCCGAAGGCGCTGCGCGTGGGGCCGGCGACCCTCGACGCGGCCGACCCGCTGTCGGTCCTCGACGGGGTCGAGAGCATGCTCGAGATCGTCTCGTCCGACGGTACCACCGTCCGGGTGAGCGGCCCCGGTGCGGGTGGCCGGGTGACCGCCGGGGCGGTCTACGCCGACCTCGCGCGCCTGGTCCACGGCGAGCGGCCGATCCTGTTCGGCTCCGGAGCCTGACGAAAGCCCGGTCGCCCCTGGGGTATCGTTCCCGCATGACTGCATGGCCGATCGTCGGCGTCGCCGGCGCACGAGGCGTCGTGGGCGGCGTCTTCTGCTCCATCCTCGCCGATGCCGGCCTGCCCGCCGAATGCCTGCGGCCCTTCGGCAGCGGCGAGGGGAAGATGCTCGACTACCTGGGGCAGCCGATCGACGTGCACGTCCTCACCGACGAGCGGGCGAAGGAGCTGGACGTCCTGTTCCTGGCCGTGGACGGGGAGCAGAGCCGGGAGATCATGGCCGGTCCCGGGCGCACCGTGCCGCTGGTCGTCGACAACTCGAGCGCCTTCCGACTGGCCGATGACGTGCCGCTCGTCGTCCCCGAGGCGAATGCCCATGCCGGTCGCGAGCGGACGGGGAACCTGATCGCCAACCCGAACTGCACGACCGCGGCGGCCGTGGTCGCCCTTGCGCCGATCCGGGACGCGGCAGGCCTGGCCTCGGTCGACCTCGCCAGCTACCAGGCAGTCAGCGGCGCCGGTCGCAAGGGTCTCGATGCCTTCGAGGCGGAGCGCGGCACCGACCACCGCGAGCGCGCCGATGCGTCGCCATTCCACGGCCGCATCGCCGACAGCGTGGTGCCGCAGATCGACGTCCTCGGCGACGATGGCTGGACCGGGGAGGAGCGGAAGATCCACGCCGAGCTGCGCAAGATTCTCGAGATGCCGGAGCTGGACGTGGCGGCCACCACCGTTCGCGTCCCGGTCCACACCGGCCACTCGGTCGCGCTCCACATCCGGACGGAGCGCGACACCACGGTCGAGGATCTCGAGGCCGCACTCCGCAGTGCGCCGGGGCTCGAGTACCGCCCCGCCGACGGCAGCGACCGTCACCCGATGCCCCTCGACGTCGAGGGCCGCGACCCGGTCCTCGTCGGCCGGCTGCGCGCCGTGCCGGGCCGCTCGCGAGGCTTCGCCCTCTGGCTGAGCAGCGACAACCTGCGCAAGGGCGCGGCGCTCAACGCCATCCAGTGCGCCGCGGCCGTCGACCCGGAGCGCTACGGCATGCTGCTCCCGCCTCCCCACTGAGAGGCCGACCGCCAACCGGCCATGGATGGCGGGCCCTTCGGCCCTTGTTCGGGGCACGCGCGCGGATGCAGCCTCGGCGTACAACCGCATCGCAGGCCGTCAATGCCGCCCATCGCCGAGATCGAGCACGACGCACTCGCGCCGAGCTGGACGCCGCTCCATATCGCCACCGATCGGTGCAAGGGCTGCGAGCTGTGCGTCACCGAGTGTCCGAAGCACGTGCTCGTGCTCGATCGGTCCTCCGTCAACGCGCTCGGGTACCACCCGGTGGTGCTCACCGATACCGCGGGCTGCACCAGCTGCGCCCTCTGCGCCCGGGTCTGCCCCGACGCCGTCTTCACCGTCTACGCGAAGCCGAAAGGGGCGCATCGATGACGGCGACCATGCGCCCGCCCGACGCGGCCGACGCCCGCCGGGACCGGGTGCTGATGAAGGGCAACGAGGCGATCGCGGAGGCCGCCATCCAGGCCGGCTGTGACGCCTACTTCGGCTACCCGATCACGCCGCAGGCCGAGCTGCTGGAGTGGATGGCGCGGCGGATGCCCGAGCTGGGGCGAGCCTTCGTCCAGGCGGAAAGCGAGCTCGGTGCGATCAACATGGCGCTCGGTGCCGCGGCGACCGGTGCGCGGGTCATGGTCAGCACCTCGAGTCCGGGGATGAGCCTCATGGCTGAGGCGATGAGCTATATGGCGGGATCCGAGACCCCGGTGGTGCTCGTCAACGTGATGCGCGGCGGGCCGGGGCTGGGGAGCATCGGGCCGTCGCAGTCCGACTACTTCCAGGCGACGAAGGGCCACGGCCACGGTGACTACCGCGTCCCGGTCCTCGCACCGGCCTCCATCGGCGAGGCGGTCGAGCTGGTGGCCACGGCCTTCGAGCTGGCCGAGCGCTACCGCACGCCGGTGATCCTCCTTGCCGATGGCATCCAGGGCCAGGCCATGGAGCCGGTGGAGCCCCGGTTCCGCACGCCGGAGCGCCAGGTGTTCGACTGGGCGCTGACCGGCGCCGATGGGCGCGCGCCGCGCGTCGTCCGCTCGCTTCACCTGCTTCCCGAGGCGCTCGAGGAGCACAATCGAGCGCTCCAGGCCAAGTTCGCCGAGATCACCGACAACGAGGTTCGCTGGGCCGCTGAGCAGCTGGACGACGCGGAGCTCGTCATCGTCGCGTATGGCACCGCGGCGCGGGTGGCGTACAGCGCGGTCGCGCTGGCGCGCAGTCAGGGCATCCGCGCCGCTCTCTTCCGACCGATCACGCTCTGGCCGTACCCGCAGGACGCGCTGCGCGAGGTTGCCGGCCGCGTCCGCGGCGTCCTCTGCGTCGAGCTGTCGGCCGGGCAGATGGTCGAGGACGTTCGGCTGGCGGTCGAGGGCCGCTGTCCCGTCGCCTTCCACGGCCGCACCGGCGGCATGGTCCCGACGCCCGACGAGGTCCTCGAGGCGCTCCGCGCCCTCCACCAGGGAGGCCGATCATGACCGTCGCGACCCCCCGTCCACGCGTGATCTTCCAGCGACCCGAGTCGCTGGTCGACCGCTCCAGCCACTACTGCCCGGGCTGCGGTCACGGGATCATCCACCGCCTCCTGGCCGAGGTCCTGGACGACCTCGGCCTGGCGCCGCGCACCATCGCCGTCGCGGCGGTCGGCTGCTCGGTGTTCGCCTATGACTACCTCGCCCTGGACTTCGTGGAGGCGCCGCACGGACGGGCACCGGCCGTAGCCACCGGCGTGCGACGCGTGCGGCCCGAGGCGTTCGTCCTCACGTACCAGGGCGACGGCGATCTCGCCGCCATCGGCACGGCGGAGATCGTCCACGCGGCGGCGCGCGGCGAGCTGATCACCACGATCTTCGTGAACAACGGCATCTATGGCATGACCGGCGGCCAGATGGCGCCGACCACGCTGCTGGGTCAGCGGACGACCTCGTCACCGGAGGGACGCGACGCGCACGATGCCGGCTATCCCATCCTGATGACGGAGATGCTGGCCGTCCTCCCCGGCGTCGCCTACGCGGCCCGCGGGTCGGTCGCCGATCCCGGCCACATCGGGAAGACGAAGACGATGATCCGAGCGGCGTGCCAGGCCCAACTCGACGGCGCGGGCTTCTCGATCGTCGAGGTTCTCTCCAACTGCCCTGTCGGCTGGCGCATGAGCGCGCCGGACTCGATGGCCCACCTGGCCGAGGTGAGCGAGGTCTATCCGCTCGGCATCCTGGTCGACCGCACCCAGGGTGCAACGTGACGGAACACTCGGCCCTCTTCGCGGGCTTCGGCGGACAGGGGCTCCTCTTCGCCGGCCAGATCCTGGCCCGAGCCGGCATCCACGACGGCCAGGAGGTCTTCTGGATCCCGTCGTACGGGCCCGAGATGCGCGGCGGCACCGCCTCGTGCACGGTCATCCTCGGCGATGCGGAGATCGGATCACCGGTGGTGGATCGCTACGACGCGGCCGTGGTCATGAACCCGCCCTCTTTCGTGAAGTTCGCCCCGCGCGTGGCCGATGGCGGCCTGCTCATCGTGAACGCGTCGCTGGTCGACCTCGACGACGTGGCCGCGCCGCTGGGCGTCACGCTCCTGCCGCTGCGCTGCACGGAGCTGGCGGCGAGCGCCGGGGACGACACCCTCGTCAGCGTGGTTGCGCTCGGGGCGCTCGTGGAGCGCCTCGGCTGGGTCACCCCCGAGGCGGTGCGGCGCACGATCCACGACTTCGTCGGCGCGAAACGTCCGGCGGTGCTCGAAGCCGATCTGCGTGCCTTCGAGGCGGGACGCGAGGCGATGGCTCCGACCCCGGCCTGAGCCGGCGGCTAGACTGCACCCTCCCCGGGCCATGCTGAAAGGGAGATTCATGCCGTCCTTCGCGGAGCTGACCGACGCGTTCCTGCACGAGGAGTACGAGGACTCGCCGGTCCGCGCCAGCTCGCTCGGCCTGACCGACTACGACGCGCGCCTCGATGATCTGTCCGAAGCCGCCATCACGCGACGCATTGCCCGCGACGCGCATTGGCTGGAGCAGTTCCGCGGCGTCGGCGACGACGAGCTCACCTTCGACGAGGCGATCGACCGTGACCTGGCCATCAGCATCCTGCGCGGGCGGCAGATCCTCGAGGACTGGGAGGGGTGGCGACGGCAGCCGGATACGTACCTCAACCCGGGGATGGGCGGCATCTTCGTGCTGTTCCTCCACCAGCTGCGGCCGATCGACGAGCTGGTCGAGGCGGCCGTCAGCCGCATGCGGCAGATCCCCGACAACCTGGAGGCCGGCCGCCGGAACCTGCGTCCCGAGCTGGTCCCCGCGATCTTCCTCGACCGCGCCGCCAACCAGGCGCGCGCCGGCGCGCGGTACGTGCGCGAGATCCTGCCGGCGCAGGTGGAGGACGATCGCCTCCGGGCGATGCTCTTCGAGGCGGGAGAGGCGGCCGGCGCCGCCTACGACGGATTCGTCGCGTTCCTTGAGGAGATGCGTCCGACGGCCACCGGCGAGTGGGCGCTCGGCGAGGAGCGCTACTCGGCGCTGCTGCGCGACAAGGAGCTGCTCGGCTTCGGTGCCCGCGAGCTGCGCGACCGCGGCCAGGCCGCGTACGACGGGCTCGCCGAGGACCTCGCGCGCTGTGCCCGTGAGCTGCGCGACACCGATGACTGGAAGGCGGTCCTCGACGAGCTCAACGAGGATCACCCGCCGACGCCGGAGGAGATGCGGATCGGCTACGAGAGCTGGACCGAGCGCGCCCGCGTGTACCTGCGCGAGCACGACCTCGTGAGCTTCCCGGAGGGCGAGGAGTGCGCGGTCGTTCCCTCACCTCACTTCCAGCGACCGGTGCTGGCGGTGGCCAGCTACATGCAGCCCCCACCGTTCAGCGACCGCATGAAGGGCCACTTCTTCGTCCCGTTCCCGCCCGACGGCGCATCGGACGAGGAGGTCCAGAAGCGGCTCGCCTCGAACTCGTACCCGGGCATCCCGACCACCGCCGTGCACGAGGCGTATCCGGGCCACCACTGGCACCTGGTGATGATGAAGTCCAATCCGAGCAGGCTGCGCCAGGTGTTCCGAACGCCCTACTTCAGCGAGGGCTGGGCGCTCTACGCCGAGCGGATGATGCGCGAGCAGGGCTTCTTCACCGACCTGCGCCATGAGATGTTCCAGTACGAGGCGACGATCTTCCGCGCGGCCCGGATCGTGGTCGACACGAGCCTCCACATGGGCGAGATGAGCTGGGACGAGGCCGTCGACTTCATGGTCGCGCACACGGCGCTGACGGAGCCGACGGCGCGAGCGGAGGTGACGCGCTACTGCGCCTGGCCCACCCAGGCGTCCTCGTACCTCACCGGCTGCCTGGAGATCGTGCGGATCCGCGAGGCCTTCTTCGCCGCCCGTGGCTCCTCCGACACCGATGCGCTGCGCGCCTTCCACGATCGCATCACTTCGTCCGGCGGCCTGCCGATCGCCCTCGCCGAACGCGCCGTCCTGGGAACCTCGTAGCGGCCGGCGATAGCGATCCGTCGGCGCGCCGTATCCAGGACGTCTGGGTGCCTGCGGCCGCCAGACGGACCGGATTCGCATGCCGGATGGCCCTGTGAGGACGCGGCTGAGAGCGCGACGCTCGGGTCATCTGCACCAGGTGATCGCCAGCGTGACCTACGTCATTGCCCAACCCTGCGTCGACGTCATGGAGCTGTCGTGCGTCGCGGTCTGCCCCGTCGACTGCATCCACTACGAGCCCGGCGTCGACCGCATGCTCTACATCGATCCGGACGAGTGCATCGACTGCGCCGCCTGCGAGACCGAGTGCTCGGTGGCAGCCATCCATGCCGAGGACGCGGTGCCGGTCGGCGAGGAACCCTACATCGAGGTCAATGCCCTCTGGTTCGCCGATCGCGCGGCCGCGCGCGCCCGGGTCGACCAGCTGGTCCCGCGTTGACCGGTCGCCGCCGGTTCATGGGCGCAGGCGGTCGGTGATCTCGAAGAAGTCGTAGAAGCGGTCGAGGTCCTCGTGCGCCCAGGTCCGATCGGGGAGGAGGGGAAGATCGGTCCCGTAGCGGGCGTTGAAGAGCATGCGGAACGTGTTCACCGGCGTGATCCCATCGTGGAAGCCCTCCGCTTCGAGGTCGGCATCGGGCACCCGCATCGCGAACAGGATCCCGAACTTCTCCTCCAGCTCGGCGTCGGTCGCGTCACGCCATCGGAACTGCCACTCGTCCGCGTCGTAGCGAGCGGGGAACGGCCCCTCATCGGCCTGCAGGATGATGATCGCGTCGGGGTCGTTGGCCAGCACCCGATCGACGAAGGCGAGCATCCGGGAGTTGGCGTAGGTGAGCTGGCGCCGGTAGCTCTCGACGTCGCCGAGCCGCGCGACCTGCTCGCGCCCGGTGTACGAGCCGTCGGCGTTGTGGACGTAGGGCGGGTGCGTGGTCACGAGATGCGCGAACACGTACTTGGGGCCGGGCAGGGAGGTGACCTCGTCGAGACGATCGAGGGCGTACAGGTTGTTCTCCCGCATCACCGGCCAGTCCCACGGATCGTCGGGCGCGCCGGTCGGATCGTCGAGCGCGCGCAGGAAGGTGGTCTGGGCCAGCACCGATCCGAACTGGTCCTGTCCCTCGTAGACCAGGCTGAGGTCGGCATCGACGTTCGTCGCCGTCGGCGTCCACCAGTTGCCGATCTGGACGTACTCGTAGCCGATCTCCTTGAGCGCAGCCGGGACGGCGAGCCGCTGGCCGAGGGCGCGGTGGATCGGGTCGCGATCGCTGCCGTCCGTCGCCTCGGCCTTCAGCGCCGCCGCGTCGAGCGGCTCCATGGACAGGGTGCTCACCAGCGAGAGGGGCGTCTTGATGTAGTTCGCGTGGGCCTGGCGTGCCACGGTGAAGCCGCGCTCCTCGAGCTCGGTGAGGAAGGACTCGTTGTCGAAATCGTAGGTCTCGCGAAGCGCGGTCGGTCCGGCGTAGCGGTCCGAAATGACGAAGTAGACGTCCGGCGGGTCTGACGCGTCGGAAAGCGTCAGCTCGAGGGGGTGAGGTCCTCGGATGGCCGCCCGAAGTCGAGCACCGGCCGCATGGTCATGACCGTCGCGAGATTGAGCACGACCAGGAAGAGCGTCACCGCGTTGAGCGCGCGCGTCGCGGTGCGCAGGTGGATTCGTCGGATCCGCCAGGCGATCACGACAAGGATTCCCACCGCCATCAGCCACGCCACGATGAGGGGCCACTGGCTGTCGAGGATCTCCGAGGCCGCGGTCCACGCATGTCCGTAGCCGAAGAAGCCGGCCACCAGCACCGTCGACAGCAGCGCGGCACGTTGCCAGTCCCGCAAGGCGACTCCCACGATGCCGAGCAGCAGTGCGGTGCCGACGACGGCGAAGGCGAGGGGCAACCACAGCGGCGCAAGCGTGACCTGCTCGGCGATGTTCAGGGCAAACAGGAAGACCACGGGGTAGGCTGCCGCGAGCAGCGGGTGCACTGGCAGGCTCGTCCAGTCGCGGCGGTCGCTCCGCTCTCGCCCAACCGGCGGTCGGAGGTGTTGCTGACCGTCGGGTAACATCCGGCTAACACTAATCGAGGCTCATCACCCATGCCATTCGTGGCGTACATCGACCCCGGCTCGGGCAGCATGCTGCTCCAGGTGATCCTGGCGGGCGTCCTGGCCGTGCCCTTCTTCTTCCGACGCGTCATCACCGATGCCTGGCACCGCGTCCGCGGGGGCCAGCCGGCGCCGTCGGCAGCCGACGACCCCGGCGAGGAGACCGATTCCCGCGCCTGACGGCCCGGTGATCGACCCGGCCTCGTTCCGCGACCCTGCCGGCTTCGTCTTTCGCCGGGACGGCCTCCTCTACCGCCAGGTCCAGCCGGCCGCTGCCGCGGACTGGGAGGCGTATCGGTCCGGCGGGCTCCACGATCGTCTGCTCGCCGATCGCCTCGTCATCGACTTCGAGGAGGCGCCGCTGGAGACGGCCGCGCTGCCCGGGGCGATCGCCGTCCTGCGGCCGCGGATGCTCGACCTGGTCAGCCACCCGTACGAGTGGTCGTTCTCCCAGCTCAAGGAGGCGGCGCTGCTCACGCTCGACATCCAGGTACGAGCGCTCGACGCGGGGATGCGGCTCAAGGACGCGAGCGCCTACAACATCCAGTTCGACGCGGGGCGGCCGATCCACATCGACACGCTCAGCTTCGAGGTCGCGCCGCCGACCGATCCCTGGCCGGCCTACCGGCAGTTCTGCGAGCACTTCCTGGCGCCGCTCGCCCTGATCGCATATCGCGACGCCCGCTGCGGCCTGATGCTGCGCGACCACATCGACGGCATTCCGCTCGACCTGGCCGCCGGGATGCTGCCGGGCCGCACACGGCTGAACTTCGGGCTCCTGTCCCATCTCCACGTGCACGCCGGTGCGCAGCGCCGCGCCGGCCGCGAGCCCGCTCCGGCGGACGGTGCCGCGCCCGCGGCTCGGAGGATCAGCCCCACCGGCCAGCGCGCGCTGCTCGACTCCCTTCGACGGACGGTCGCGGGACTGCGCTGGGAGCCGTCCGGCCATTGGGCGGGGTATGCGACGACCACCTCGTACTCGGAGGCGGCGACGGTGAGCAAGGGGGAGATCGTGCGCGAGATGCTCGCCGCGATCGGCGGTCGCACGGCATGGGACCTCGGCGCCAACACCGGCGTATACAGCGCCATGGCGGCGGAGTCCGGCTACCGGGTCGTCGCCTGGGACCAGGACGCCGGCAGCGTCGAGGCGCATTGGCGCCGGGTGCGCGGTGGCGGGAAGCCGGCCATCCTGCCACTCATACTGGACCTCGCCAACCCGTCGCCGGCCATCGGCTGGGCACTCTTGGAGCGGGCCTCGTTCCTGGAGCGTGGCGAGCCCGACCTGATCCTCGCCCTGGCCCTGGTGCATCACCTCGCCATCGGGAACAACGTGCCGCTCCCGGCGGTAGCGCGCCTCTTCGCCCGAATCGCGCCGCGGGCGATCGTCGAGTTCGTGCCGAAGGAGGACCCGATGACGCGCCGCCTGCTCGCCGCGCGCCGCGACATCTTCGACGGCTACACGATCGATGGGTTCCGAGCGGCCGTCGGCGAGACGTTCGAGATCGTGCGCGAGGCGCCGATCACGGATTCGCCGCGCACCCTGTTCCTCCTCGAGCGCCGGTAGGCGTCCACCGGCGCAAAGCGCACGGTGCAGGATGCACAACGCTCCGGATCGACGGGCCGCGGTCGCAGCCCGTAGGATCGGCCTCGTGAACCGACAGCGCGTCAGCTGGCTGATGGACATGGACGGCGTCATCGTTCGGGAGGACCACCTCGTCCCGGGCGCCGATGCGTTCGTCAATCGCCTGCGCGAGACGAACCACCCGTTCCTGATCCTGACCAACAACTCCATGTACACCACCCGGGACCTGGCGGCGCGCCTCGGCCGGCTGGGGCTCAACGTGGCGCCCGACGCGATCTGGACCTCGGCCCTGGCGACGGCGAAGTTCCTCGACGATCAGCGACCGGACGGCAGCGCCTTCGTCATCGGCGAGGCCGGGCTGACGACCGCGCTCTACGAGGCGGGCTACACGCTGGTGGAGTCGGATCCCGACTACGTGGTCCTCGGCGAGACGCGGACCTACAGCTTCGAGCGCATCAGCAAGGGGATCCAGCTCATCGAGCGCGGTGCCCGGTTCATCGCCACCAACCCGGATCCGACCGGCCCGTCGCCCGCCGGACCCCTCCCGGCCACCGGCTCCGTGGCGGCCCTCATCTCGGCGGCCACCGGCGTGCAGCCCTACTACATCGGCAAGCCGAATCCGCTGATGATCCGATCTGCCCTGCGGCAGATCGGTGCCCACTCCGAGTCGACGGTGATGATCGGCGACCGCATGGACACCGATGTCGTCACCGGCCTCGAGGCCGGCCTGGAGACGATCCTGGTGCTGACCGGGATCACCGCCGACCACGACGCGGCCAACCGGTTCAGCTACCTGCCCACCCGGATCGTCGACTCCGTGGCCGACCTGATCGACGAGATCGAGCCGCTCGAGCGCTGACGGCCTTCGGCACGACGGACGGCGGCCGCGCAGAATGTTGCCGATGGAGCTCGAGATCCAACCCCTGACGCCTGACCGTCTGCCCGATCTGGCCACGCTCTTCGGCCAGGGCGGTGACCCGAAATGGTGCTGGTGCGCCTGGTACCGGCTGCGGAGCGTCGACTTCGCGACCGCGACGGCGACCGACAACCGACGGGTGCTCGAGCGGGCCGTCCGCGAGACCGCGGGGGACGGTCGTGCTCCCGGGCTCGTTGCCTACCACGGCGATGAAGCGGTCGGCTGGGTCAGTCTCGGTCCGCGCGACGATTACCGGCGGCTTCAGCACTCGAAGGTGCTCGGCCCCGTCGACGACGCCCCGGTGTGGTCGATCGTCTGCTTCGTCGTCGCACGGCGGTCGCGCGGGAAGGGGATCGCCACCGCCCTGCTCGACGCGGCCGTCGAGTACGCCCGCGCGCACGGCGCCACTCTGCTCGAGGCCTACCCGGTAGACGCGTCCGAGGGCCGCGTTCAAGCGGCCACCGCCTTCAAGGGCACCCTGGCGATGTACGAACGGGCCGGGTTCGAGGTCGTGACGAGCCGACAGGCGAACCGGAACAGCGCTCCGCGGCCGATCGTCCGGCGCTCGGTCTGACGCCGGACGTCGATCAGCGGTCGCGCCCGTAGACGCCGGTCAGGGTCGCCGTGCCCGCGGCCAGGCGCGCGGCCATCTCCCTCACCTCGTCGACGCTGGTCGGCTCGGTGCCCAGCGGCTCCTGCAGCGCCCACAGCGAAAACTCGTAGCGGTGCTCGCCAGATGGCGGGCAGGGGCCGCCCCACCCCGTGCGACCGAAGTCGTTCGGGCCGGGTGCGCCGATCGCGTCACCCTGGCCGGCGGGCAGTTCGCGCGCATCCCCGGGGATATCGGTGAGGACCCAGTGGACGAACCCGCCCGCATCGGCATCGGACACCACGAGGGCGAAGGCCGCGACCCCGTCGGGCACCTCCGACCAGGCCAGGGGCGGGGACATGTCCTCACCGTCACAGGTGTGCGCGAGCGGGATCGAGCCGCCCTCGTCGAAGGCCGAGCTGGTGAGAAGCATCTTGGGCTCCTCCGGTGCGGATTCAGTCCCGGGCGTCGGCGCGCAGGCGGCCGCCAGGATGATGAGGAACCACCCGGCGGGTGGGGCGGCGCGCCGTCGACGGGCCATGCGTCGATGGTAGGCGCTACGTCCAGCGTCTTCGGAGCTCATCGAGGGCAAGGGCCGCGCGATCCACCGAGGCCGGATCGGATCTGGGCCAGATGTTGACGAGGAAGACGCTGACGCCGAGTGGTGCCAGCGTCGTCACCCTGCGACGGAGATCGTCAGCCGGATCGGTGCCGGCGATCTCCTCGTGCATCCAGGCAACGGCGTTCGGGGAGCGCCCCACCCGCCTGGCCCCGTCACCGAGGCGCTCGCCGATCTCCGAGACGCGCGCCGGCGTCGCCTTCGCGAAATCGACGAAGTCGGCGTGGCGTGCTGCGATCCGCAGCATCCGTGGGCTCCTGCTGCCGATGAGCACCGGGATGAGGCCGGCGACCGGCTTCGGCTCGAAGGGCGCATCGGTGATCCGGAGGGAGCGCCCCGCGTAGGTCGTCCGGGCCTGGGTCTCGAATCTGCGCAGGGCCTCGAGGGCATCCTCCACGCGATCGACGCGCTCACGCGCCGGTGGGAAGGGCAGATCGTAGGCGGCATGCTCGCGGTCGTTCCAGGCGGCCCCGATGCCCAGGATCAGGCGTCCGCCCGAGAGGTGGTCGACCGTGACCGCTTGCTTGGCGAGGACCGAGATGGGCCGATGCGTGATCCCGGTGACGTAGGTGCCGATCGTGATTCGAGGCACCTCGCGCGCCAGGCCGCCGAGCATGGTCCAGGCCTCGAGCGTCGGTCCGTCCTCGCCGTCCCAGTCGGACAGGAAGTGATCGGTCACGAAGGCGAGGTCGAACCCGACGCGTTCGGCCCGGCCGAAGAGGTCGAGGATTTCCTCCCACGATCGCCACATCGGCGGGATCACGATGCCGAACCGGATCGGGTGGCCTCGCTCGCGGATGTCGGTGCCCATCGCCCACAGGCTCGACCTTGCCTCGGAGGGAAGGTCAAGCCCCGCGGCATCGACCGCCAGGGAGGTGAGCCGTCAGCAGTCGGGTTGCCGCCCGATCAGGAAGTACGTCTCCATCGGACCGCGGCCGCGCACGTCGATCGGGCCACGCTCCTCGAAGAGGTAGCGGCCGCGGAGGCGGCGATACGTGGACGCGGTGACCTGGATCCGGTCCGGCGCGCCATGCGACTCCATCCTGCTCGCGGTATTCACCGTCTCGCCCCAGACGTCGTAGATGAACTTCTTGAGGCCGACGACGCCGGCCACGGCGGGACCCATGTGCATCCCGACGCGGATGTGCAGGTCGACGCCATGCTCGGCTCGGAAGCGCTCCGTCGCCGCCAGCATGTCGAGGCCGACGTCGGCGACGCGGCCGCAGTGGTTCTCGGTGCTGGGGGCCAGGCCTCCGACGACCATGTAGGCGTCGCCGATGGTCTTGATCTTCTCGAGCCCGTACCGATCGGTCAGGTCATCGAAGGTGGAGAAGATGCCGTTCAGCAGCTGGACAAGCTCCGCGGGCTCGAGTCGCATGCTGAGCTGGCTGAACGCGACGATGTCGGCAAAGAGCACGGTCATCTCCTCGACGCGATCGGCGATGACCATCTCGCCGTGCCGGAGCCGATCCGCGATCGAGGCAGGCAGGATGTTGAGGAGCAGCCGCTCGACCTCGAGGCTCGCGGTGATATCGGTGGCGTAGAGGTTCGTGAAGCCGAACTCGTACACATCGACCGCGATGACCGAGTAGGTGCGTCCTTCCCACGTCACCCGCAGCTCGCCTCCGGAACCGGCGATCTCGCGCACCTCGGCGAGCCGATCTCCGGGCACCAGCTCACCGACCTCGGCTCCCAGTGCCCGGCGCACCGCCAGGCTGGCAGGGTTCGCGTAGAGGATCGTGCCCGCGGCGTCGATGCGGATCACCGGGTGCGGGTTCTGGTCGGGAAACTTGGTGATCGCGCGGGCCGCCGTGACATCGGCTCCGTACACGTTCGTGAAGCCCAGCTCGGGAATCGGCACGCAGTGAAGGGCATACACCCGTCCACCGCCGGTCACCTCGACCGGCTCACCCTCGCCCGCCTCGAACGCCTCGCGCAGCCGCCGCATGAGGTCGTCGGGAAGGGCCATGCCGGTGGTCAATCCGAGTCCGGCGAGGATCCCGTCGCTCGCCGGGTTGGCGAAGGTGAGCACCCCGTCGCTCGTCAGGCGCATGACGGGGAACGGGTTGCGCTGCGGAAACAGGTCGACCACCTTCCGCGCGGTAACGTCCGTCCCGTAGAGGTGGAGGACGTCGAGACCCGCGACCGGGACGGGCAGGATCGAGAAGGTCCGCGTGTCGCAGCGAAGCTCGACAGCCTGCGCGTCGTCGGCAGAGCGCTTCAGCTCGGCCAGGAGCTCGGGCGTGATCCGTTCGCCGACGCGTCGCCGCAGCGATTCGAGGATCGGCCGGCTGGCGGCGTTGGCGTAGCGCAGGACGCCGTCGAGGTCGACGCGCAGGACCGGATTCGGATTCTCGTCGGGAAAGGTCCCGGCGCTCTCGGCGTCGAGCTCGGCATCGGCGTCGCTGGCTCGGGTCATCCGTTCCTCGCGAGTGCCCCCTGGACGCGGCCGTCGCCGCTGCCTCCGGCACAGGATAGCCCCCGGAGGAAAGCACCTTGGCACCGTCACGGCGCCTCGGACAGACCCGCGCGCATGGTTGAGCCGAACCCTGCCGGGAGTCAGCAGAGGCTCGTGACGCTCGGCCCTTGTCGATCATGGGAGTGCACCGCGAGGCTGGGGGCATGCGCGAACATGCGGCACCCCGGCGGCTGACCCGTCGGATCCCACGGTGGGTTTTCCGGCTGCCGGAGCTGATCTTCCGGCTCCGGCTCGGGTTCCTGGTCCCGTGGTGGGTGATGGTGGTGACCACCGGGCGGCGGAGCGGCCTCCAACGGCGTGTCGTCCTCGACGTCATCCGCCGTGACGAAGGTCGGCTGTGGGTCATCGCGGCCGATGGACGTCGCGCCGACTGGGTTCGCAACATCGAGGCGGACCCGCGGGTCGAGGTCTGGCATCGGACCGGTCGCCATCGCGCCACGACGCGGCCGCTCGCCGAGTCGGAGGCGGTCGAGTTCGGCGTCGAGCTCTATCGGCGCCGCCCGGGGTACGTGCGCGCCGTCTACCGGATGCTCGGCGAGAGCATCGAGACCGAGGACGACGTGCGGCGCCTGGCGGGAGGAACCCTGCCGGTGGAGCTCAGGCCCGGGGACTAGGCCGCGTCGTCCGCATCGGTCACCTCGATGCGGATCCGCTTGTTGATGCGGCCCTTGCTCTCGTAGCCGGTGACCTTCACGCGGCCGATCTCCCCGGTGTGCGCGACGTGGGTGCCACCATCGGCCTGGAGGTCGAGCCCGACGATCTCGATCGTGCGCACCTCGCCGATCCCCTCGGGAAGGAGGTTGACCTTCGTGCGGATGAGGTCGGGGATCGCAAATGCCTCCTCCCGGGGCAGGATGGCGACCCGGATCTCGCGGTCGACGGCGACCTCATTGTTCACGCGGGCCTCGATCTCGCCGACGAGCTCGCCCGACATCGTCTCGAACTCGAAATCCATCCGGCCCGCGAGCGGCTCCATGTTCCCGCCGGTCACGGATGCCCGGTGGTCCCGCCAGACCACGCCGCACAGGACGTGAAGCGCGGAGTGGGTGCGCATGAGCCGATGCCGCCGCTCCCAGTCGATCTCGGCGACCAGGTTCGTGTCGACCGGGGGCAACTCCTCGTCTTCGGCGATCGTGTGCCAGATGTCGTCGCCGCGCTTCTTCGCCCCGGTGACCCGCCACGAACCGCCGGCGTTGCCGACGAGCTGGCCCGTATCGGCAGGCTGGCCACCGCCTCCCGGATAGAAGACGGACCGGTCCAGGAGGATGGCGTGCGCTTCGGGGTCGACCCCGGTCACCACCGCGTCCGTCTGGCGGGCGTAGGCATCGGTGTAGCAGACGTTCTCGCTCACGGGTCGAAGGCTACCGCACGCGGCCGATGAGGCGGGTCGTCCGACCGGCACCGGGTTCAACGTGTACGGTCATCCGTGCCAGTGGGCCACCACCACTCCGGAGACGCCGGCCACGACCCCCGAGGAGATCGCGACGGCCCTCGCCGGGCAGGCACTCACGGGCGCGGTGGCGCCGGGTGCTGTGGACGTGACGGTCGGCGGGTACGCCGGCATCCTGAGCCATCGGACCGAGGACGCCACGCAGCAGGCGCTGCGCGGACCCGGCCCTACCAGCGTTCCTCGTGGACGAGATCGGAGAGCGATACTCGCCCACCGGTCCGGTTCGGCGCCGTCAGCTTCTCCGCATCGGCCGGGTGGCCGAACGAGAGCAGGAAGTCGCAGCGGCGATCCTCCGGAAGCCCGAGCAGGCGTGACGCGAGCTCGTGGTCGTACACCGTCGCCGGGACGCTGCCGATGCCGAGCTCCCACGCGGCGAGCACCATGTTCTGCGCCGCGCGGCCCGCGTCCCACATCACCGAGTTGTTGTAATGGCCGGTCGCGTCGGGGGTGACGATCGCCACCGCGATCGTCGCGCCCGCGAGGTGGTCGGCATAGTGGCCGACCGCGGCCAGCTCGCCGAGGTGCTCGCGGTCACGGAGGACGATGAACGCCCAGTGCTGGTCGTTCTTCGAGCTCCCCGTCCGCCGACCGGCGTTGAGGATCCGTTCAAGGTCAGCTTCCGCGATCGGCTGGTCGCTGAACTTCCGCACCACGCGGAGCGTGTTGATGGCCTGCCAGGTGTCCATGGTGCTCCGTGCATCGTTCGTGAACGTCAACATCATCACATCGGTGGCACCATGTGCGCATGAGCTTTGCCGAGGCGCAGGACGCCTTCTTCGCCGACTTCTTCCGCCACTACCCGGTGCACGCCACCGATGCGGGCAACCACGAGCACGACGGGCGCTGGATGGACCTGACCGATGTCGGCCGCACCGCGTCCCGGCTCGCGTGGCTGGGCGAGGCCCGGGCTCGCCTCGACGGGCTCGAGGGCCTGTGCCGGGAGGAGGAGATCGACCGGCGGGTGCTCCTGGCGACCGATCGACGAGCTGCGCTTCGACGAGGAGGAGCTGGACGAGGCCTCCTGGAGCCCGATCATCTACGTCTACCTCCTCGGCGGCGGCCTGTTCAGCCTGCTCTCCCGCGAGTTCGCGCCCGTCGCCGATCGGCTTGCCAGCGCCGCCTCGCGCATGGAGGGCATCCCGGCGGTCCTCGACGCCGCGCGAGCGAACCTGGGCTCCGGCCGTGGTCGCGCGGTCAGCCGGCTTCCACGTCGAGAAGGCCGTGCAGACCATGCCCGGCGTCGCCGACCTGTGCCGGACCGCCGTGCAGATGGCCGGCGACGTCGACGAGGCGCTGCGCGTCCCGCGTCACGTCGGCGGCGGAGCCGGCGATCGCCGCGGTGGAGGCATTCACGTCCTGGCTGCGGGACGACCTCCAGCCGAACGCGACGGGCGACGTCCGGCTCGGTCGCGAGCTCTACGAGCGCAAGTTCGCACCACGCCCTGAAGGCCACCATCACACCCGAGGAGCTCGAGCAGCGCGCCGCGGCCGCCTACGACGAGGTCCGCGCCGAGATGCTGCGCCTCGCCCGTGAGCAGTGGTCGACCTGGATGGGCGACGAGCCGATGCCGGACGACCCGGACCAACTCACCCGTCGCGTTCTCGACGCCATCGGGCGTCGACCATCCGAAGGCCGACGAGCTGCTCGACTTCTGCCGCGCCGAGCACGATCGCATCCTGGCGTTCGTCCGCGAGCGCGACCTGATCGGCCTCCCGGACGACCCGCTCCAGATCATCTGGACGCCGCCGTTCCTGCGCGCCTTCGGCGGCGCGATGCTCATTCCGCCCGGGCCGCTCGACAAGGGGCTCGACAGCTTCTTCGCCATCACCCCGCCGCCCGAGTCTGGACCGAGAGCCAGGTCGAGTCGATGCTGCGCGAGAACAACGGCCGCGCGCTCAGGATCCTCACCATCCACGAGGCCGTCCCTGGTCACTACCTCCAGCTGGCCTGGTCGAACCGATGCGACTCGCTGCCGCGCGCCGTCTTCGGCTCCGGCGTCTTCGCCGAGGGCTGGGCCGTCTACGTGACCCAGGTGATGATGGACGTCGGCTACGCGAGCGGACGACCCGGCGCTGATGCTCGCCCACTGGAAGTACTTCCTGCGCGCGTGCACGAACACGCTCATGGACATCCGCATCCACTCCGGGCACGATGACCGAGGACGAGGCGATGTCGATGATGGTCGACGGCGGCTTCCAGGAGCACTCGGAGGCCGCGGAGAAGTGGAACCGTGCGCGCCTCTCGTCGACCCAGCTGTGCTCGTACTTCCTCGGCAGCGTCCAGGAGATGACCGAGCTCGAGCGCGAGGCGCGGCGTCGGCGGGCGACGGCGTTCGAGTGGCGTCCCTTCCTCGAGTCGGTGGTCAGCCACGGCACGCCGCCGATGCCGGTCATCCGCGACATCCTGTTCGGCGACTGACCCCGACAGGCCGATAGATCGGGCACGCCAGCGCATCGGGGCGCCGTCCCGCCCGATCCTGGCCCGATTATCGGCCCGGTGGCAGCAGGCGGCGAGTCGAGGCGCTTCCGGTACTCAGTTGCCCGATCCATCGTCCTGCTGGCGCGCGCAAGGCCTTCGCGCGCCTGCTCGCCCGATCTATCGGCGGCCGATGGCGAGCTCCAGCAGAGACGGGCCGTCCGCCGGTTGCCGGCGGTGAGCATCGCCCCCAGTCGACGTGGCTGCGCGTTCACCAGCAGCGCGATCGTCACCTGTTCCGCGGGAACGTGGAACAGCAGGCTGGTGTACGTGTCGAGCAGGCCGGTGTGGCCGATGCCCGTCAGACCCCGTCGATCTCGAGCCGCTGTGCGCCGAGGCCGTAGTCGTGCGCGTTGAAGTCGAGCATCTCGGCACGCGTGGCGACTCCCGGAGGAGATCGCCGGCGTAGAGCGCGTCGCCCCACCGGGCGAGATCGGTCGCCGAGGAGCCATCGCGCCGGAGCCCCAGAAGATGGTGGTCCAGGCCGCGTCGAGCGGTGAGCCTGGTCGCCGCGCCATCGAGCATCGCTCGTCGCGCGCAGGTCCAGCGGATCGAGGAAGCGGGCTGCGCAGCACCTCGGCGAGGGGAGCGTCGGTGACGCGCTCTCGACGAGCATGGCGAGCAGGTAGTAGTTCGTGTTGGCGTACGCCCAGCCCTGGCCCGGGCGCGTGCCACGGCTCGATGGAGCGTCTCGAGCACCTCGCTGGCCGCCCAGGCGCGCGTCGGCGCCTCCTCGAGCGCGACGGGTCGTGTCGTTGAAGAGGTCGGCGAGGCCGCTGCGTATGGTCGAGGAGCTGTCGCGACCGTGATCGTCGTCGCTCACGCCGCCGGAGCTGCGGGAGATGCCGGCGCAGCGGATCCTCCAGCCGGATCCGCCCTTCGTCGACGAGCTGAAGGACCGCGGCGGCAACGAACGTCTTCGTCACGCTGCCGATGACGAGCGGTGAGCTGGGGGAGAGCTCCGATCGTCCATCGCGTCCGACGCCACTGGTGCCGGCCCAGACCACGGAGCCGTGGCGGACGGCCGCCACGGCCACGCCCTGGGCACCGGCGTACGCACGCGCCGCGTCGAGCGCGGTGTCCAGGGAGGCTCCCGGGTCGGTCGGCCCCGGTGCCGGTCGCGCCGACGGGAGGACGATCACGCCCTCGAGCTCCTCGAGCAGCGGCGCCCGGCGTGGTGTCGAGGCCGCCGGGCCGCGGGCCACCTCGGGCTTCAGCGGCGTACCTGGCTCCGAGGCGTTCATAGGTGCGACGGTCAGCGTTGGCGAGGTGAGCGCCAGCATCGAGAGCAGCAATGCCGCGAGGGGTGTGCGACGCCACGGCCTCGTTCGGCGCCGTCGCGGCGCCCGAACGGGAATCGCCCGGGCCTGCATGCGTGCTCGTCTCGTGCGCCCATCATGGACCATCCGGCGAGGACAGGGGAGGGCCACCCGCGTGCCGCCGATCCGATCGGCTCCGGTTGGCAGAACGCCGATTAATGGTTAACATAGCTAACGAAGTGACGATCACCGAGCTGCCGCGCCGGATTCGCGGCGCGATCCCCACCCTGACGCGTTCGACGCGCCGCCCCGACGGGGCGGCGTCGTTGCCGCCTGCCCGTGGCACCGGGTTCTCACGCGGCTTCACGGCCATGCGCCACCCCAACTACCGGCGCTTCTGGTTCGGCCAGATCGGCAGCCTGGTGGGGGCGTGGATGCAGTCGGTGGCGCTTCCCTGGCTGGTGCTCCAGCTCGGCGGCTCGCCGTTGCAGCTCGGCCTGGTGATGGCGTTCATGTTCGGTCCCTCGATGTTCCTGGCACCGCTGGGCGGCGTGCTCGCCGATCGCGTCGACAAGCGCCGCATGCTCATCGCGGTCAACGCCGTCGCCATGGTCCAGGCGTCCACGCTGTTCGTGCTCGCCTTCACCGGCGTGGTGGAGATCTGGCACGTCTACCTGCTCGCGCTGGTGGCCGGCTTCGTCAACGCCGTCGAGATGCCCGTCCGGCAGTCGTTCGTCGCCGAGCTGGTCCCGCGCGAGGATCTCGTCAACGCCATCGCCCTCAGCTCGACCTCGTTCAACCTGTCGCGCGTCGTCGGTCCCGCGGTGGCCGGAGTGACGATCGCGGTGTTCGGCGTCGCGATCAACTTCGGCATCAACGCCCTGAGCTTCCTGTCCGTCATCACCGGCCTGCTGCTCATCCGCCCCGATGCCCTCCATCGGGCGCCGCGGCCGGCCTCCTTCCCGTCGATTCGGGCCAGCCTCGGCGAGGGGCTGCGCTATGCCCGCGCGACTCCGACCGTGCTCTGGCCGCTGGTGTTGCTCGGTGGCATCGCGGCGCTGGCGATGAACTTCCAGACCCTGCTGCCGCTCTTCGTCCGCGACGCGCTGGCGCTCGGCTCGGGAGGCTACGGCGCCCTCTTCGCCGCCATGGGCGCGGGATCGTTGGTCGGCTCGCTCACCCTCGCCTTCATGACCAGCCAGCGGCCGCTCATGCGCCTCATCGTCGGTGGCGGCGCCGGGTTCGTGGTGCTCGCGTTCGGGCTCGGGTTCGTGCGCGCGCCGCTCGTCGCCTTCCCGGTGGTCATCGGCATCGGCTTCGCCTCGATGCTGATGGTCAACACCATCAACGTGACCATCCAGAACAGCGTGCCCGACGCGCTGCGCGGACGGGTGATGTCGCTCTACGTCACCGTCTTCGCCGGCTCGGCGCCGATCGGCGGGCTGATCGCCGGTGCACTGGCCGAGGCGTGGGGCGCCGCAGCCGCCTTCAGCATCGGCGCCGCTCTGGCGAGCGTCGTCCTGGTCCTCGTGGCATGGCGCCTGCGTTCGGTGCGGATGCCGTCCTTCCAGGCTGCGCCAGACCTGGTCGTGCCGGACGCCGAGCGCCGGCCGGAGGGCGCCGTTCAGGTCGCATGACGCGCCTCGATCCGACCGTTAGCATGGGCAAATTCCCGGAGGCCTGACCCGTGGCCGAACCGCAACCTGGCGCGCGCTACGATCAGCCGCGCCCGCTGCCCCTCCGCGCCGCCCTCGGTGGGCTGAGGCGCGGCTTTGCCTCGCTCGGCGTGCGGAACTACCGCCTCTTCTGGTCCGGCCAGGTGGTCTCGAACACCGGCACCTGGATGCAGCAGGTCAGCCTGCCGTGGCTCGTCCTCGCGCTGGGCGGCTCGCCGCTCCAGCTCGGCTTCGTGGCGGTGCTGCAGTTCGGGCCGGCCATGTTCCTGGCGCCGTTCGGGGGCGTCTTCGCCGATCGCATCGACAAGCGGCGCGCGCTGATGGCCACGGCGATCGCCGCGTCCGGCCAGGCGTTCATCCTGTTCCTGCTGACCGCCACCGACGTCGTCGAGATCTGGATGGTCATGGTCATGGCGCTGTTGCTGGGGCTCGTCAACGCCGTCGACATGCCGTTGCGCCAATCCCTGGCCGCCGACCTCGTGCCACGCGCACGTCCTCGCCAACGCGATCGCCCTCAACTCGATGGCCTTCAACTCGGCGCGCATCGTGGGCCCGGCGCTGGCCGGCGTCATCATCGCCGCGGGTGCGGCGATCACCGGCTCGAGCACCGCGGGCGTCGCCGTCAACCTCGGCGTCAACGCGCTGACCTATGCCGGCGGTGGTCACCGCGCTGTGGCGGATGAACCCGGGGGAGATCCGGCGGCACGAGCGGCCCGATCGTCAGCCACCGGTGCTCGACTCCCTTCGCGAGGGCTTCCGGCTACGCGATCCGGACACCGCTCGTGTTCTGGTCACTGGCGCTGCTGGCCGGCATCGCGGCCTTCGGCTTCAACTTCCAGATCCTGCTGCCGCTGTTCGCCACGCAGATCCTGGCCCTGGATGCCGACGGCTACGGGGCGATCTATGCCGCGCTCGGCATCGGCTCGCTGACCGGCTCCCTGACGCTGGCCGTTCATGCGGCAGCGCCGGGCGCTGCCGCTCATGCTCCTCGGCGGTGTGGTGTTCGCGGGGCTGCTGGTCGGGATCAGCGTCTCGCGCAGCATGTGGATGGCGGTGCCGCTGGTCATGGGCGCCGGCTTCGCGGCGATGCTGATGATCAACACGATCAACGCCACGGTGCAGGCCAACGTGCCCGACCAGCTTCGCGGGCGCGTGATGGCGCTCTACGTCACCGTCTTCGCCGGATCGGCCCCGCTGGGTGGTCTGTTCGCCGGCGGCATCGCCGAGGCATGGGGCACCCCCGCCGCCTTCCTCGTCGGCGCGGCGGCGTCGGCGGCAACCGTCGGCATCGTGGCGCTCGGACTGCGTCGGGCCGGGGGTCAGGGCCCGCTCGGGGTCACCGTGATCGACAGCTCCTCTCGGCCGCCGGAGCCACGTGCGTCGGCGGAGGCGCGGCCGGCGTCAGCGGCGCGCTGAATGCTCGGGGAGCAGGACCTGCAGCTCCTCGAGTGCTGCGGCGATCGCCGCCCGCCGTTCCTCGGGAAGTGGCTCGAGCAGCTCGTGCGCGGCGGCCAGCAGGTCTCGCCGCATGGCCCGCACCCGGCGGCGACCGACCGGCGTGAGGGCGAGGAGCACCGTGCGCCGATCCTTCGCATCCTCGCGCCGCTCGACCAGCCCCGCGTCGGCGAGGGTGGAGGCGAGGCGCGTCACGACCGGGGCCGTGACCATCAGTCGACGCGCGACCTCGGCCTGCGGCTGCGGCCCCATGGTGTCGATCATCCGCAGCACGTTGTACTGCTGGTAGGTCAGCTCGCTCCAGGTGCGACGATGCCGCGCGTGGGCGACGAGATGGCGCATGACCGGGGCGACGGTCGCCGATGAGGCTCGCCTCGAGGCTCGGCGCCTCGTGGGCGCCGTTCCTGGTGGTCGCGCCGGAGGCGCGGCGTGAGGTGGGCATCGGGCATGGATCGTAGCAGGGGGGCGGCCTCGCCCGGACTGACGCTCGCCCTCCTCTCGATCGCCCATGCGGCGATCCACGCTCAATCGGCGCTGATGCCGCTCGTCTACCCGATCGTGATCATCGAGTTCGGGCTCGACGCGGCGGACATCGGCACCTTCATCGCCGTCACCACCGCGGTCGGCGGCTCGATGCAGCTGGCCTACGGCTTCCTGACCCGCTACGTCGCGCGACCGGCGCTGCTCGCCGGCGGGCAGCTCCTTTTCGGCGCCGGCCTCCTGGTCGGCGGGCTGTCACAGTCGGTCGTGCAGCTGCTCGGCTCGATCAGCGTGGCGCGTATCGGGGCGAGCCCGCAACACCCCGTCGGCAACGCGCTCCTGTCGGATCTCTATCCGCCGGCGCGGCGCGGCTTCGCGATCAGCGCCCACATCAGCGGCGGCAACATCGGGACCATCCTGGTGCCATTCGTCGGCGGGGCGCTGCTCCTCGCGGTCGGCTGGCAGGCCACGCTCGCCCTGTTCGGCATCCCGGCGCTGATCATCGGCCTCCTGCTGGTGTTCTTCGTCCGCGAGGACCACGCCGCCTACCGGGAGCGGGCACGTGCCTCGGGGTCCGTGCGGGCGCACCTGCGCGAGGTGGTGGGCCGCCGCGACCTCCGACTGATCCTGGCGGCGTCGCTCGTGGCGGCCGGAGGCCGCGGGCTCGACATCGTCGCGCCCTTCATGGTGCTCTACCTGGCGGGTCCGCTCGGGTTCGACGAGACGACCGTCGGCCTGCTCTACGCGCTGCTCCTCGTCGGCGCGGTCGTGGGACCGATCCTCGCCGGCATGATCTCGGATCGGTTCGGCCGCCGGCGCACGCTCGTCGCGTACTACCTGCTCTCGGCGGTCGGCATCGTGGCCTTCATGGCGGCCGGAGCCAACCTGCTCATCCTGGTGCCGCTGCTGCTGCCGTTCGGGACCGCCGTGTTCAGCGAGTCCCCGGTCCTCCAGGCGTACCTCGCCGACCGGGCCACCGGACCCATGCGCGACGTGGCATTCGCGGTCTACTTCACCTTCGCGTTCGGGATCGGCGCCGCCTGGGCGTTCGTCATCGGGCAGCTGGCCGCCTACGTCGGCTATCCCGCCGCCTTCACGGTCATGGCGGCCTCGTACGTCGGCGCGGCCCTGCTGCTGCTCGCGATCCGGGACCGGGCGGTGGATCCGATCGACCGCTGAGCTTGGCTCAGCGGTCGCCGATGAGCGTGGCCAGGGCGCCTTCGTCGGCCACCAGTGCCCGGACCGTGGCGGCGTCCACGTCGGCCACGATGATCTCGCCGACCTCGTCACTGACCGAGCGGAAGAGGCCGCGCGCCGACAGGCGCTCGCACTGGCGGCGGTTGTCGTCGGTCGGGGTCAGGAAATGGATGGAGCTCGCCCGATAGCGGTGGAGCAGGAACAGGTGGAGCAGCGTCATGAGGCGCTTGCGGCGCAAGGCCGGATCGAACGTGTTCTGGTCGCGGACCGAGAGGATCGTCCGGTCGCGCCGATCGTGGATGGCGGCGAACACGACGTTGGCCAGCACGGTTCCCTGCTCGTCACTGACGCTCAGCTCGAGCACCTCGGATCCGGCGGTGTGCGGCCGCAGCGCGACGCGCAGCTCGCCCTCGATGCCGTGCTGCGCCGACCACGGCCGCAGCCAGCCGGCGAGCAACTTCGGCGGGACCTCGGTCTGGACGAGGTGCTGGGCCTGGGTCGACCCGGCACCCATTGCCTTCGTGGTCGCCGTCTGTCCGGAGGCGGCGAGCAGTGCCGCGTCGGCGCGCGGTCCGCCGACCAGGGTCTGGGGGGTCCGGTACGGTGACTCGACGAGCCGAAGCTTCCGCTGCAGCCGGGCGAGGGCGAGCATGCCGTCCTCGATGAGCGCGGTGGTGAACTCCTCCGCGGCGAGGCCATCGATCTGGTGACCGCCGTAGGTGATGAAGTTGAAGACGAAGCCGAGCTTGCCGAGTTCCTCCGGGAAGCGGCGCATCTCCTCGTCGCTCATGCCGGTCGTATCCCAGTTGAAGGACGGCGAGAGGTTGTAGGCCAGCATCCGGTCGGGATACGCGCCGTGGATCGCCTCGGCGAACTCGCGAGCATCGTCGAGGTTCGCGGTCTTCGTCTCCATCCACAGCACGTCGGCGAACGGCGCGGCGGCCAGCGACTTGGCGATGGCGTAGGCGACGCTGCCGCGGACCTGGTAGTAGCCCTCCGGCGTGCGCGCCGGCTCGGGGTCCCAGCTCACCGACAGGTCGAGCTCGGCGGCGCGCGACCGCATCGCCGCCCACGACGCGTTGCGCATGGTCCGGCGCCATTCGTCGACACTGATGCCGGGATCGGCCCCCTCGTCGATGCGGAAGGCGATCGCGTCGGCGATGGCCTCGCCGAGGGTCGTCAGACCGGCGTCCGACTCCCAGGTGCCGATGAACCGGTCGGCCATGGCGTCGAGCGTCGACTCCGCGGAGGCGCGCGGGTCGGCGAGGTGCGAGCGTGCAGCATCGTCGATCTCAGCGGCGAGGCCGGTGCGCTCCAGCCAGGCATCGGCCTCGCCATTGACGTCGTCGTCGATGGCATAGAGGAGGTGACCGGTGAGGTCGGTGACGCCGGCCGCGTGCAGCCGCCGCAGCACCGCCACGTACGCGACGCGATACGGCGGGACGTCGCGGTTCGTGACGCCGAGGATGAAGGGCTGGTCGCGCTCGTCGGCGCAGCCGTCGATCAGCGTGGCGGCTTCGGCGTCGGTGCGCGCCACCACGATGCCGGCGACGCCCATGATGTCGAGCTGGAGGCGTGCCGCGTTAAGCCGCTTGATCTGCTCGTCACTCGGGACGAGCACCTTGCCGCCCTGGTGACCGCACTTCTTGGCGCCGGGCCGCTGGTCCTCGATGTGATATCCCGGCACCCCGACCTCGACGAATCGGCGGATGAGGTTGCGGACGTGGGCGTCGCCCCCGTGCCCCGTATCGGCGTCGGCGATGATCAGCGGCGTGAAGTCGATCTCCTGGGTCGCCTCCCGTTCCGCATCGGTCATGCGCGAGCGCGCGAAGTGCTGATTCCGGTCCGCGGTCAGCAGAGCACGCACGATGCCGGCGGCCTCATCGGGAACCTGCGACAGCGGATAGCTGGCGAGGTCCGGTCCGGGATCCTCGGTCGCCGAACCCTTCGCCGAGGTCGCCCAGCCCCCGAGGTAGATGCCCTCGATGCCGGCGCGTTTCATCGCCACGGCCTGGCCGGGGGAGTAGGGCCCGAAGGTCGTGATCGCGCGTCGCTCCGCGAACAGCTCGCGGAGGCGCGCATGGAGGCGCTCGGCCGCACGGCGCGCGACCGCGTACTCGGTCGGGATCGTGCCCCGCTGCTCCACCACCTGGCGCGGCGTGTGGAGACGCACGGTGCCGTCGAAGCGCGGGGACGCCATCCATGCACGGATGGCCTCGACCTCCTCGATCAACGGGTCGGCGGAAGGGGAGGGAACGCTGGGAGCGTCAGGCGTGAGGACCACGTGGCTGGGCGTCCTACTCGTTGCCGTGGTCGCGGTCGCAGAGGTCAGGGCAGCGGCACTCGGCCAGCTCCGCGATGCTCAGGACCTGCGGCTCGGCCCGGTCCTCGATGCGCCACAGGAGCCACGGGTTGAGGCTGGCCTGTTCGGGCGACGGTCGAACCGAACGGCGGGGTGCGGGGGAGACGGTCGTGGTGTACATGCCCCCACTGTGCCGGAGGCCGCTATATCAGTAAAGACGATTCCATGGATGCTCACTATCAACAAATCTGATAGAATGGCGGGCATGTCGACGGCGGAGACGGTGCACATCGGGCAGCTCGAGGCATTTGTCGCGATCGCCCGGATCGGCTCGATCAGTGGGGCAGCCGAGGAGCTGCTCGTCAGCCAGCCCGCGGTCACGGCACGCATCCAGGCGCTGGAGAGCGCGATCGGTTCCGAGCTGTTCATCCGCTCGCGCGCCGGCAGCCGTCTGACGGAGTCCGGCAGAGCGCTCCTTCCGCATGCCGAGCGAGCGCTGGCGGCCATCGCGGCCGGGCAGCGGGCCGTCGTCGACGTCGTCGCCGGGACCGGTGGACGTCTCACCATCGGCGCGGCCCCGGCGGTGAGCACCTACGTCCTGCCCGCCGTCCTGCACCGATTCCGAGCCGATCACCCGACGGTCCAGCTGTCGGTGCGCAGCGGCCACAGCGAGGAGGTGCTCGGCATGGTCCTGCGCGAGGAGGTGGAGATCGGGCTCATGCGACCGATCCAGCATGCCGACGTGCACGTCGCGCCCGTCTACGAGGATGAGCTCGTGCTGGTCGTGCATCGCAGCCACGACTTCGCCGCCCGCGGCGAGATCCGCATGGCCCAGATGAGCACGGAGCACCTCATCCTGTTCGACCGCACCAGCTCGTATCACGAGTTGACGAGCTCCATCTTCCGGCAGGCCGGCATCGATCCGCGCGGCTACCTCGAGGTCGACAACATCGACGCCGCGAAACGCATGGTCGAGCAGCGCCTGGGCATCGCGCTCCTGCCGTTGACGAGCGTGCAGGCGGAGATCGGGACCGGTCGCCTGGCGCCCGTTCGGGTGGCCGACATGGCGCCTGTCCGGCGACAGATCGTCATGGTCCGGCGCCGAGACGTGGGCGAGCCGTCACCCGTCGTGGCGGACTTCATGCGCACGCTCGAGGCCCTCCGCCCGGATCGTCTGCGCGAGCCGCGCTTCCTCGCCTAGCCCAGGGCGCCGGCCAGGACGAGGATGCCCGCGATCGCGAACAGCGTCGCGGAGCCGATGCGGATCGCGGTCGGCGACAACCGCGCGCCGAGCTGCCGCCCGACCACCACTGCCACGACATTGGCCGCCACCATGCCGGTGGTCGCGCCGATCCACGTGGCGATCGGGTCCTGGCGTGCCGCCAGCGCGAATGTCGCGAGCATGGTCTTGTCGCCGATCTCGCCCACGATGAACGTGCCGGCTACCACTGCGGCGAGCACCACGGCCGGCCGCTCTCGGCGTGGGTCGTTCGCCAGGTGTGCCTCCTCCTCGTCCTCGTCATCGCTGTCGCGCAGCGTCCAGACGGCGACGCTTAGGAAGGCGACGCCCGCGACGACGCCGATGAGCGTTTCGGGCAGTGCGGCGCCGAGCGCGGCCCCGACCGCCACTGACAACCCCTGCACGGTCGCCGCGGCGACCAGGATGCCCGCGATCACCGGCACCGCGGCATGCCGCGTCGCGAAGGCGAGGACGAGAAGCTGGCTCTTGTCGCCGAACTCGGCGATGAAGATGGCGCCGAGGGCCAGGGCCGCGGCGCCGAGGAAGGCGATCATCAGGTGATGCTAGCCGGCCGGGGGCTCCATCATGCTCGTCGGCGCCTGTTCGGCCCGAATGTGCCGGTGCGGCACGAGTCAGCCCGTGTGGGGCAGTGGCGACCGGGTGTGCCGCCGCGGCACGCATCGGCGAAGCAAGGTCGGTCAGCGAGCCCCTCGGTAGCAGGCGTGTGCCAGCGGCGCACAACTCAGCACGACCCGCGCCCAAGAGACGTCGCGGATCTGCCCTCGTTCTCCATTGCATGCCACAGCCGCACATCGGCGGGGTCGCGACGGCTGGCAGACGAGGAGTGCTGACGCGCCTAGAATCGGGCGATGACGACCGAAGATCGCTACGACGCCGCGACGATCGAGAACCTCCTGCGCGAGGAACGCACCTTCCCGCCCTCGGAGGCGTTCGTCGCCAACGCCCTGCTCAACGACCCGGAGATCTACGAGCGCACCGCGTCGGAGGACGGGTTCCGCGCATTCTGGGCCGAGGAGGGCAACCGCCTCGACTGGATGGAGCCCTGGAGCGAGCTCTACGAGTGGAACCCCCCGTACGCGAAGTGGTTCCTCGGCGGCAAGCTGAACGTCAGCGTCAACTGCCTCGACCGCCACGTGGCGGCCGGCCTCGGCGATCGGGTCGCGTACTTCTGGGAGGGTGAGCCGGGCGACACCCGCACGATCACCTATCAGCAGCTGCTCGACGAGGTCTGCCGCTTCACCAACGCGCTCCGCGGCCTGGGCGTGAAGAAGGGCGACCGCGTCGCCATCTACATGCCGATGATTCCCGAGCTCCCGGTCGCCATGCTCGCCTGCACGCGCATCGGCGCACCGCACAGCGTGGTGTTCGGCGGCTTCAGCGCCGATGCCCTGGCCGACCGCATCGATGACGCCAGCTGCACGGTGGTCATCACCGCGGACGGCGGGTACCGCAAGGGCGCGGTGGTTCCGTTGAAGAAGTCGGCGGACGACGCGATCGGACGGACCTCGTCGGTCGAGCATTGCGTTGTCGTGAAGCGCACCGGCGAGGACGTCGCGTGGGACGCTGGCCGCGACCATTGGTACCACGAGCTGGTGGAGGGTCAGCCGGCCACCGCCGACCCGGAGCCGATGGACTCGGAGGACCTGCTCTACCTGCTGTACACCTCCGGCACGACGGCGAAGCCGAAGGGGATCATGCACACCACCGGCGGCTACCTCGCCGGCGTGGCGACCACTCATCGGACCATCTTCGACCTCCATCCGGAGACCGATGTCTACTGGTGCATGGCCGACATCGGCTGGGTGACGGGCCATTCGTACATCGTCTACGGGCCGCTGGCGAATGCCACGACCGGCGTCATCTACGAGGGCGCCATCGACTTCCCCGACAAGGACCGCTGGGCGCAGGTCGCGGCGAAGTACCGGGCGACGATCCTGTACACCGCGCCGACCGCCATCCGGGCGCTCATGAAGTACGGGCACGAGGAGTTCGCCGACGACGACCTGAGCTCCCTGCGGCTGCTGGGCAGCGTCGGCGAGCCGATCAACCCGGAGGCGTGGGCCTGGTACTGGAAGTACATCGGCAACGAGCGGTGCCCGGTGGTCGACACCTGGTGGCAGACCGAGACCGGGATGATCATGATCACGCCGCTCCCGGGGATCACGACGACCAAGCCGGGCAGCGCCACCTTCCCGTTCCCCGGCGTGGTGGCGGACGTCGTCGACGAGGCCGGGACCTCGGTCCCGCTGGGCGGGGGTGGCTACCTGGTGCTCGAGCGACCGTGGCCGGCCATGCTGCGCGGCATCTACGGCGACCCCGAGCGGTACGAGGCCACGTACTGGAGCCGATACCCCGGACGCTACTTCCCCGGCGACGGCTGCAAGCGCGACGAGGAGGGCTACTACTGGCTCCTCGGTCGCGTGGACGACGTGATGAATGTGTCCGGCCATCGGATCAGCACCACGGAGGTCGAGTCGGCGCTCGTCTCCCATGCCTCGGTCGCGGAGGCGGCCGTGGTCGGTCGCTCCGACCCGCTCACCGGCCAGGCGATCTTCAGCTACGTGATCCTGCGCTCGGGCATCGACGCCAGCGACGACCTCGCCCGCGAGCTCCGCGAGCACGTGGCCGAGATGATCGGCAAGTTCGCGCGGCCGAAGCAGATCATGTTCACGCCGGACCTGCCGAAGACGCGATCGGGCAAGATCATGCGGCGCCTGCTCCGCGACATCGCCGAGCAGCGCGACCTGGGGGACGTGACCACCCTGGCCGATGCCACGGTGGTCGGCACGATCAGGGACTCCTCCGGCAGCGGCGAGGACTGATCCGCCGCACCTCAAGTTGGGTGTAGACGGGTGCGGTCCGGGGGAGTAGATTCCGGCTGATCTGTCCCACGTGCGGGGTCCGAGCATGGCCGCGTCCCCTCTCCGCCGATCCATCGGGGTTCTCGTCGCGCTTGCCTTCGCGACGGCGCTCGCCACGGCGCCGGTCGGGGCGGCCTCCAATCCCGCCATCCCGCTGCCGGTAACCATGGCGGCGGTGGGGGACTCGATCACGCAGGCCGCGAGCACCGGCGGAGGCCTCGGCACCGACTATCCCGCCAACTCGTGGGCTACCGGGACGAACGCCGCCGTGAACAGCCACCTGCTCAGGCTTCGCGGCCTGGCCCCGGCCGTCACCGCGACCAACATGTCCGTATCCGGGGCCAAGGTCGCCGGGCTCGAGGCGCAGATGCTGCAGGCGGTCGCGCTGCAGCCCGATTACCTCACCGTCCTGATCGGCGGCAACGACATCTGCACCTCGAGCGAGGCGACGATGACGTCGGTTGTCGACTTCCGAGCCCAGTTCGAGGCAGCGATGGCGACGATCAGCACGGGCAGCCCCACCACACACGTCTACGTGGTCAGCATCCCGCGGGTGCTGCGGCTGTGGGAGCTGTTCAAGGGGAACTGGTGGGCCCGCACGGTCTGGAGCCTCGGCAACGTGTGCCAGTCACTCCTCGCACGCCCAACCTCGACGACGCAGTCCGACGTCGATCGTCGCGCCCGCGTGCATCTGCGCAACATCGACTTCAACGCCGTCCTCGCGGAGGTGTGTGGCGCGACACCGAGATGCCATTGGGACGGCAACGCGGCATTCAACACCGTCTTCCAGGCCTCGGATGTCTCCGGGGACTACTTCCACCCGTCCACCGCCGGGCAGGCCAAACTCGCGTCGGTCAGCTGGGGCGCCGGCTACACGTGGGCGACTCCACCGGGGGGCGCGCCGCAGGTGCGGGTCGGCGGCCTCGTCGGGAGCGGGCAGAACGTGAGCAGCCGCAACTGGCGCGCGACCGTCCAGATCACGGCCACCACGCCCGCCGGCGCACCGGTGGCCGGCGCGACGATCACCGGAACGTGGACGATCGGTGCCGCCGACATCTGTACTACTGGCGCGAGCGGGACGTGTGCGGTGCAGAGCGACAACCTTCGCCGCTCCAGCGTGAGCTCCGTGACCTTCACGGTGGGTGGCGTGACCCACGCCACCCATGCCTACGTGCCAGGGGCGAACCAAGTGAACGCGGTCACGGTGGCTCGCCCCTGACCCTGCCCCGCGGTCGGGGCCGGTTACTCCCCGGAGCCCACCTGCACGCCCACGAACGAGCCGCTGCCGTCCGTGCCGGGGGTCACGGTCACGACGCCGCCGTAGGCCGATCCCTCGCTCTCAGCGAAGATCCACGAGTAGGAGCCTTCGGCGCTCGTCGTGCTGAACACCTCCATGCCGGTGTTGGCGATGGCCGACTCGTAGAACGATCGCAGGTCATCGGGCGAATCGCTCGACTCGAACGTCAGGAAGATGAGCCCGCCCGCCGTGGTTCGCGAGGTCTCCGAAGAGTTCGGCGGGGTGAGGTCGTCCGCCAGCTGGTCGAGGTCCCCCTCCGATCCACCATCCCCGCCATTCCCCCCGTTGCCCCCGTCAGTGCTCGCCGCAGGCTCAGGCGTGTCCGCCGCTTGCGACGATCCTCCATTCCCCCCGTTGCCGTCGGCGCTTGCCGCGGGCGAGCCGCCGCACGCAGCGACCAGGATCACCATGAACAGCGGCGCGAGGCCACGGGACCATCGCATCGGTCTCTCTCCTCCGTATCGTTCGGCGTTGCGGTCGCAGATCGCGGCCAGATGGCCGTATCGGCCGACCTTGCGCGCACCGGTGATCCACGTCAAGAGCCGAACCAACCGGGAGACGCTGCCCAGTGGCGGGCACGGGCGCCACGATCGTGAGATTGCACGCCGTCCGACCCTTCCGACCGCCTATCGAGCCCACGGCCGAGGACCCCGGCTAGAATTCGTCCGATGCCACCAACGACAGCGCACACAGAGCCGACCGAGGTTGCGGCCGAGTACCTGATGACCATTCGCTACATGCACGGGGAAGGGCAGCCGGTCATCGCCGCACGTCTGGCCGAGCGGCTCGGCGTGAGCGCAGCGACGGTGTCCGAGATGGTCACCCGGCTCGTGCGCGAGGGTCTCCTGGCCGTCGACCCGGAATCGCGCCAACTCAACCTCACCGATCTGGGCCGCGCCGCGGCCGAGAGGACCTTCCGACGCCACGCGCTCAGCGAATGGCTTCTGACCGAGGTCATCGGCCTGGGGTGGGCGGAGGCGGACGAGGAGGCGCATCACCTCCAGCATGCGTTCAGTGATCGCGTCACCGACAAGATCGATGAGCTCCTCGGTCGTCCCCCGACGTGCCCGCACGGCAACCCGATCCCGCGCGACGGGCTCACGCCCGAACGACCTGCCGGACACCGTCTGTCGGAGGCCCGCGCGGGCGAGGACGTCACCATCCTCCGCGTAACCGAAGAGGCGGAGGAGGATGCACGACTCCTCACCTTCCTCCAGGAGAACGGCGTGCGCCCAGGTCACGTCTTCGCGGTCACCGACGTCGCCGAGCACATCGGCACGATGACCCTTCGCCGGGTTGGGGTAGGGCCCGACGACGGCCATGAGGTGACCCTCGGCCTGACAGCCGCGGCGAAGCTGCGCATGCTGCAGGGCAGGGCCGACCAGGGGCTGTTCCATCGCGTCCCCGAGCGTGCCCGACTCGCCACGGCCGGCTGAGGCGACCTGCTAGGATTCGCCGCAGCATGGTTCGAGATCGCAATCGCCGCGCCGTCATCGCCGGCGTCGCCACCGTCATCTGGCTCGCCTACATGGTCATCGGGCTGCCCGTCATCGACGCGGTGGCACCGACCGTGGGGGGCGCGGGACCGGAGGGCACGGTGGCCTTCTTCGGACTGATCTTCGGCGTCGTTACCGTCGGCCTCATCATGTGGGCTGCCTCCGACTGACCTGACCCTGCCTGACCGCCGGCAGCGGTGCGCCGGATCGTCGGGTAGCCTGTGCCGATGTCCACTCGCCCGCGCTGGGTCCTGCCTGGCGCCTTCGTGCTCCTCGGCCTGATCTGGGGCTCGTCGTTCGCGTGGATCAAGGTCGCCGTCGCCGACGTGCCGCCGGCGACGCTGGTCGCCTGGCGGATGACCCTCGGGGCCGCGGGCATGCTCGCGCTCATCACGGTGCTGCGGCTGCCGCGTCCGCGCGGGACGGGAGAGTGGCTGCCGCTCGTGATGCTCGGTGCGGTCAATGCCGCCATCCCGATCTTCCTGATCAGCTGGGGACAGCAGTGGGTCGACTCGGGAACGGCCGCCGTCCTCAACTCGCTGACCCCGATCTTCAGCCTGGTCATCGCCGGCCTCGCCTTGCGTGTGGAGCCGGTCACGGCCCTGCGCGTCACCGGTCTGCTGCTCGGCTTCGTCGGCGCGGCCATCCTCGCCAGCCGTCAGCTCGAGCTGCGGGCCGATGCCGCGGGGCTCATCGGCGCCATGGCGGTGGTGCTGGCCGCCTTCTCGTATGCCGTGGGAGCGTCGTACGCCCGCCATCGGATCCAGCGGACGCATCGGTACGTCGTCGCCGGCGGCACGCTGCTCTTCGCGGCGGTCGATGCCTGGGTGCTGGCGCTGCTCGCCGACGGGGGCCTCGTCCTGCCGACGCAGCTCTCTGCGGTGATCGCGATCGCATGGCTCGGGATCCTCGGGTCGTTCGTCGCCTACCTGCTTTTCTTCTTCCTGATCGAGCATCTCGGCGCCACGATGGCCTCCATGGTCACCTACCTGTTCCCGGTGGTCGGCGTCGGGCTCGGCGTGCTCGTGCTCGGTGAGCGAATGGACGTCCGGCTGGCGGCCGGAACCCTCCTCGTGCTCATCGGCATCATCGTGGTCAGCCTTCGGTATGATGCCGTGGTGAGCCGTGTACCCAGCGGGGTCCGCGAATGAGCGGTCCACGGGACCGGCCGTCCCCGGATCCGAACGCGGAGTGGCCGACCGAGGATCGTGAGGCCTCCGGTCCTGCCCAGCCCGCGCAGCCCGAACGAGACTCCTGGTCATCGGGCGACCTGTGGCCGGACGCCCCGCGCGAGGCGACGCAGGGGTGGGACGACTGGCCCTCGACCGCACCGCCGGACGCCTACGCGATCGAGGAGCCCCAGCCGACGCTGAGCGATCCGTGGGCCGAATCGTGGACCGACGAGGCCTCCGATCAGGCGCTCGATGCCGCTGCGAACCGCGTTCGCGAGCCTGAGCCGTGGCCAGCCGAGCCCGAGGCCGCGCCCGCATGGCGCCCCGAGCCCGAGCCCGAGCCAGAGCCCGAGGCCGAGCCGGAGCCCGAGCCCGAGCCGGAGCCCGAGGCCGCGCCCGCATGGCGCCCCGAGCCCGAGCCGCGCCGGAGCCCGATGCCGCTCCCGCATGGCGCCCCGAGCCCGAGCCCGAGGCCGCGCCCGCGTGGCAGTCCGAGCCGCCGTCGCCTCCGGCCGAGTCCACGCCGCGCGTCGAACCGTGGCGTACCGATAGCGACCCGTGGGCGGCCGCGGCGCCAGCGCCGTTCGTCGAGGCCGGCGAGCCGGACACGCCGGCCAGCGAGATCGACGATGCGGGCGAGACCCTGCAGGGCACGGTCGACCGCGTCGACGATGCCGTGATGGCCGATCTCGCGCCCGCCGCGGCACCGCTTCCCCCTCTCGACTGGCTGCCCGAGCCCGAGCGGGAGCCAGAGCGGGAGCCAGAGCCGGAACCCGAGCACGAACCCGAGCCCGAACCCGAGCCGGAGCCCGAGCCAGAGCCAGAGCCCGAACCAGAGCCGGAACCCGAACCCGAGCCCGAGCCAGAGCCGGAACCCGAGCCGGAACCCGACCGGACCCGAGCCGGAGACGGAGATCACGGCGGACAGCACGTCATGGTCGCCGAGTCGCTGGGGCGAAGGAGCAGCCTCCACCGCGGCGGGCTGGGAAGCTGAGCCGGTCGAGGCAGGCGACATGGCCGAGGAACTCGACGCCGGCGAGGTCGCCGCCGTTGTGCGCGAGCCCGAGGCGGCGCCCGCCATCGCGCCCGACCGGGACGCGTGGACGCCACCGAGCCCGTCCTGGCGTGAGGACGACGAGGGCATCCCTCCCGCGGACTCGACCCAGGTGCTGCCCACGACCTGGGAGCCTCCGCCCCCTCCGCCGCCGGAGCCCGGGCGTCTCGAGCCGGTGGCTGGTGAGTCGCAGACCAGGCTGGCACAGCCGGACGCCGAGCTCGACGAAGAAGCGGGGGCCCAGCCGTCGACCGCCGAGCAGGCGGTGCCGTGGCTCATCGGTTTCATCCTTCTGCTGGCCGGCATGGTGATCGTGCTGCTGGCCCTGATCTTCGCCGGGGATGACTCGATGGGCGCGAACGCGAGCCCGTCGCCATCGAATGTGGCGGCCGTCATCACCGACTCGCCTGAGCCGACCGTCGCACCGTCGCCAGCAACCCCGCAGCCGTCCACGCAGCCGACCGCGGGCCCGACCGCCACGCCCGCCCCGATCTCCGAGTACGGACCCCTCGAGATGGTCTACCAGGGGCGTGCGACGGCACTCGCGCCGATCTACCTGCTGCGCCACGACTTCACGGTCGAGCAGGAGCCGGCGACATTGGCGCAGGACCCCACGCTCGATGTCGGGCGCTTTGCCTGGGCCCCGGACGGCACGGTCGGGGTCGGTCTGTACGCCGACGTCCTCGTGTCGATCGAGCCGGGCGTCGAGAAGCGCCGGCTGGCAGATGGGATCACTGCCATCACGTTCGGCGACGACGCATCGACGATCTACGCCGTCCGGATGACGCAGGACGGGGCGAACGATGTCGCCAACGTGCTCGCCATCGACTTCGTCTCCGGGGACACCACGGAGCTTGCGGCAATCAGCTATGCCCGTCCGGACATCGGCGCCGAGCCTGCGCTGCAGGAGGCCCAGTTCGCCGACGAGGGGGGCGCCATCCGCCTCTACTGGATGGAGGATGGCGTGATGCGGCTCTGGTCGCTCGGGGCAGGCAGTTGGACGATCGATCCGGCCGACGGCGCTTCGGAAGAGCTCGGAGACGCGCTTCCGGTGCTCTGGGCGCCGGATGGAACGCGCCGCATCGCGGTCAGCGTGGAGGCGGGAACGTCCACCTTCTCGCTGCTCGACGCCGGAGGCGATACCGTCGCGTCGACCGTGGCGGAGGGTCTCGTCAGCCACATCCGATGGTCTCCGGACGGGGAGCGCGTGGTCTTCACGCTCGGCCGATCGGCCTCGGGGGGCGGCGTACTCCAGGACCTGTTCCTCTGGGATCTCGGCGACGAGGAGGCACCGACCCAGTTGACGAACACCGGCGCCGCGTTCGGTGCCGAGTGGCTCGGCTCCGGGTCGCGGTGGGGTGAGTGAGGATACCGTGCCGGACATCGTGAACCCGATCGGGGTCGAGCTCGACGAGACCGCCAGAAGGATGCGCATTCGCTGGGACGACGGCCACCTCGGCGAGTGGTCGTGGCTCGCGCTGCGACGTGCCTGTCCCTGCGCACTCTGCTCCGGGGAGGGGAACCTTCCCGGGATCGTGACGCTGGAGACGGCGTTCAGCGAGGAGCAGACGCGGATGAACGAGATCCGCTGGATCGGCCGATACGCCCTTGCGCCGATCTGGGCCGACGGCCACGACACCGGCCTCTTCACGTATCTGAAGCTCCGCGAGCTGTGCGAATGTCCGGAGCACGCGTGACCTTCGCGAACGGGTTCACGCTGGCGCTCGGTGGTGGGGGAGCGCGCGGATGGGCGCACATCGGCGTGGCGCGCGGGCTCGATCGCCTCGGGTTGCGCCCGAGGCGGATCGTGGGAACGAGCATGGGAGCCATCATCGGTGCCGGTATGGCCGCCGGGCGCTCGGCGGACCAGATGGAGGAGGCGGCGCGCCGGACGAAGGTCTATCGCCTCATGCGCCGTGGCCGGCTGGCGCTCTTCGACGCTCGTCCGCTGCTGGAGCGAATGGCCGTCGAGCTCGGTGACCCGCGCATCGAGGACCTGTCCATCCCGCTGGGGATCACGACCTACGACCTCGTGACCGGGCGCCCGCGGTTGATCACCGACGGCCGACTGGTCGACGCACTGGAGCGCAGCATCGCGGTGCCGTTCTTCCTTCCGCCGCGCCGCGACACCGAGGGGGTGTGGTGCGACGCGGGCCCCTGGGAGGGGGTGCCGGTGACCCTGTCGCGGGCCTGGGATCCGTCGCTGCCGGTGATCGGCGTCCTGGCCGACATCCCGAAGCCGGCGTTCCTCGCCAGCCGCGTCGGCGCTGCGGTCCTGCGTGGCGCGTCGGCTCGACTCGCCGGCACCTCGAGCAGCGAACGCCTGACCGCGCGCCGCTATCTCTCGCTCATCACCGCCCGCTGGGCCGATCCGGTGGTCGTCGAGCCGCCGGACGTGTTGATCGCTCCCCGACTCGGGCGCATGAACGCCCTCCAGTTCGGGCGCATCGATCCGGCGATCGCGATCGGCGAGCGGGATACGCTGCTGGCGCTCGATGGCATCGGTTCAACCACGATACGGGAGATGGTGGCGCATGGAGTCTGACGGCAGTGGCGGCGTGCTCTTCGTGCACGCGCATCCCGACGACGAGTCGATGGGCACCGGCGGCACCATGGCGCGCCTCGTCGCCGAGGGGACCCGCGTCGATCTCGTGACCTGCACCGATGGCGCCGAGGGCGAGATCCACGACCCAACCCTGGACGTCGAGGAGGCGCGTCCACGGCTCGCCCACATCCGTGCCGGTGAGCTCGCCTGCTCGATCGACGCGCTCGGCGGCGGCGCGATCCACCACCACCTGCTCGGCTACCGCGACTCCGGGATGATGGGCACCGATGCGAATGGCCACCCGGAGTCCTTCTGGCAGGCGGACATCGGCGAGGCGACCCGCCGGCTGGTCGAGGTCGTCCGGCAGGCTCGGCCGGCGGTGATCGCGAGCTATGACGAGAACGGCAACTACGGGCATCCCGACCACATCAACGCCGCGCGGATCGCGCGGGACGCCTACCTCGCTTCGCAGGGGACGCCATGGGCCGTCTCGCGCTTCTACGAGACCGCATTCCTTCGCGACGCCTGGTTCGGCCTCATGACCGAGATGAAGGAGCGGGGGATCGCGCTGCCCTGGGACATGGACGCGGTGTTCGATGCGCCGCCGCCCGACGAGCTGAACCCGTCGAACGCGGCCGCCCTCGGGCAGGTCGCGGAGTCGCTCGAGGACGGCTCCGAGTCCTCCTGGGAGCAGAGCTTCGGCCGCTCGGAGGACGAGGTCACGACCCGCGTCGACGTGTCGGCCTTCCTCGGTGCAAAGCGTCGGAGCATGGACTGCCACAAGACTCAGCGCCAGGATCTCGGCTGGATGCTCGACCTGCCGTCCGATCTCGCGGACCGCGTGATGGCCACCGAGTGCTACGTGCTCCGCTGGCTCGACGGCGCCGAGGTTCCCTCGAGCCACCGCGAGACCACGCTGCTTCCGGAGGAATAGCCATGTCGAGTCGAACGCTGACCCTCACCGATGACCTCGTCGACTACGTGCGACGCGTGGGCCTGCGCGAGCACCCGGTGCTTGCCCGCCTCCGCGAGGACACCGCGGTCATGCCCAACGCCCAGATGCAGATCGCGCCGGAGCAGGGCGCCTTCATGGCCCTGCTCGTCCGGCTGACCGGGGCCCGCCGCATCCTCGAGATCGGCACGTTCACCGGCTACAGCTCCACCGCCATGGCCCTCGCGTTGCCGGACGGCGGCCGCATCACCTGCCTCGACGTCAGCCGTGAATGGACCGATCGAGCGCGCCAGGCATGGGCCGATGCCGGCGTGGCTGATCGGGTCGAGCTTCGCATCGGTCCGGCGGTCGAGAGCCTGGCCCAGCTCGACGATGCCAGCTACGACCTGGCGTTCATCGATGCCGACAAGACCGGCTACGACGCGTACTACGACGGGTGCCTGCGGGTCGTGCGACCCGGCGGATTGATCCTGATCGACAACGTCCTGCAGTCCGGCCGCGTCGTAGACGCCGGCGCCAATGACGAGAACGTGCGCGCCATCCGTGCCCTCAACGACCGGATCGCCGCCGACGAGCGGGTCGACCTCGTCCTGCTGCCGCTCGCCGACGGCCTGACCATGGCCCGCATCCGGGAGTGAGATGACCCTCACCCCGCCGCTGCGCTGCTCGGCCCTGGCCGAGGAGCTCGACGAGCCGATGATCGGGACCGTGGACCAGCGCATCCGCTGGCTCCTGGTCGAGGATCGCAGCGCCTGGGGTGAGAAGGCGGTTCGTGATGTGCTCGGCGCCGAGCTGGAGGCCGCGGCGAAGGCGCGCGGGATGCGACTGCTGCTGATCCGGCGACGCGAGGGCGACCCGTCGGCCGATGCGGTGCGCCGCGCCATCCTCGTCGACACCGAAACGGCGCGCATGTCGGTGCGCTCGGTCACCGATCTTGGTGCGCTGTCGACCCTGCTAGATGCCTCGCTTGAGGACTTCGGCGCGCCGCTGACCGACCCGATCCTGCTGGTCTGCACGAACGGCAAGCGCGACGCGTGCTGCGCCCTCCGCGGCCGCGCGCTCATGACGGCCCTCACCGTGGATCACGCCGAGCGGTCCTGGGAGTGCACCCACCTCGGCGGCCATCGCTTCGCGGGCAACCTCGTCTGTCTGCCCCACGGGATCGTCTATGGACGCGTGGCTCCGAGCGACGGTCCGCGCCTCGCCGATGCCTACCTCGCCGGGCGTCTCGATCCCGCGTTCGTCCGCGGTCGGTCGGCGTGGCCGGCACCGGCGCAGGTAGCCGAGGCGGACATCCGCCGGCGCCTGGCCCTCGACGGCGTGGGCGATGTCGCGCTGGGCGGCGTGGCCATCGACGATGACCGTGCCTCGGTCGAGCTCGAAGCCGCCGGGACGAGCCATCGGATCACCCTGCGCGCCGCTCGCACCGAGTCGCCGCGTCCCATCAGCTGCCATGCCGAAGAGCCGGAGCAACCGCTCCACTGGCAGGTGGAGACGGTGATGGCGGCCGGTGTCAGTCGAGTTCCTGGAAGAGCGTGACCTGGAGCCCGGCGGGGACGTCGAGGCGGGCATTGAGCGAACACCACGGGGTCTCGGTCGGCGGCGCCACCAGCGTCGCCCCGGCCTCCACCAGCCGGTCCGTGGCCGCGGCGCTGTCCGTAACCTCGAAGGCAAGCCGCATGCGCGGCGCCACCTGCCGCCCCACCTCCACCTCGTCGATGTAGCGTTTCTGCGCCGGATTGGCGAGCTCGAGCGTGGCTCGGCCGGCCTCGAGGATCGTCACGTCCGCGCCGTCCGGACCCGAGACCGCCAGTACCTCGGGCAGCCCCAGTACGTCGCGGAAGAAGCGGACCGCCTCCTCGTAGTCGTCGGCCTCGACCACCAGTCGCATCTGGAGGGCGCCGGTTCCGCGGGGTCGCGCGTCATCGTTCATCGGCCGACAATAGTCTTGTGAACGAGGTGCTGCTGCGTGGGGCCGCCGAGCGGTGGGGGACGCCGCTCCACGTCACCGATCTCGACGCCGCCGCGGGCGCCGCACACGCGTGGCGCGAGGCGCTGCCGGGGGCGCTCGTGGCGTACGCCGTCAAGGCCAACCCGGACCCCGAGCTGCTCCGCCGCCTCGCGGGCGATGGCTTCGGCTTCGAGGTGGTCGGTCCTGTCGAGCTGGCCCTCGCGCGTCGCGCGGGTGCGCCGCCGGATCGCCTGGTCGTCAACGGCGTCGGCCAGACCGATGCCGATCTCGCCGATGCGCTGGCGACCGGCGCCCTGGTGCATGCCGAGTCGCTCGGTGCGCTGGACGCGCTGCTGCGAGCCGGGCCCGGCCGCATCGGCCTGCGCGTCAACCCGGCGCTCGACGCCGCGACGCATCCTCACCTGGCGACCGGCGCCGCGGCATCGAAGTTCGGGATCGCGCTGTCCGACCTCTCGGAGGCGATGCGGCGACTGCGGTCGGCCGGCCGGCCGCTGGCCTCGATCGGTGCGCACATCGGCTCCGACATCGGCGAGCTGGGCAGCTTCGTCCGCCTGGCGGGCGTTCTGCGTGAGCTCGGCGATCGAACCGGCGCCGAGCGGATCGACCTCGGCGGTGGGTACCGTGGCGACCCAGGGCGCTACGCCGCGGCGATCGGACGCGAGCTGCGCGAGCCGCAACGGCTGATCGTGGAGCCCGGCCGCTCGGTCGTCGCGGCCGCGGGTTGGCTGCTCACCCGGGTCGTGCGGGTCCAGCCGCGCGGGCACCTGGTGGCCGACGCGGGAATGACCGAGCTCATCCGGCCGATGCTCTACGGCGCTCGTCACCCGGTCCGGCTGGTCGCTCCCGGCGGACCGCTGGACGGGCGTGGCCCGTGGACGCTGTCCGGTCCGATCTGCGAGGCGGGCGACCTCCTCGCCGACGGCCTCGACCTCGGTCCGCACGCGGGGGAGGGAGCGCTCCTGGCGATCGCGGACGCGGGCGCCTATGGCCTGGCGATGGCGAGCTCGTACAACGGCCGCCTGCGCGCCGCGCAGGTCGTGCTCGAGCGCGGTGCAGCCCGGCTGAGCCGTCGCCGCGAGACGTGGGAGGACGTCATCGCCCGGGACGTCTGACCGGTGTCGGTCAGTCGACCGGCGAGAACCCGTGGCCGCCCATGATCCGCCAGCGGAGGCCGTCGTGGGTGAGCCGGTAGAGCGCGGGCATCGGCATGGCCATGTGGAAGTCGTAGCCGACCTCGGGCTGAAGCGCCTGGAGGACGAGGCTGATCAGGTTGCCGTGGCTGCCGAGCACGATCCGCCCGCCATCGGCGTGCCGGGTCCGTAGCAGGTCGAGGATGGCGATGGCACGCCGCTGGGCCGTGCGGCCGGACTCGCCGCCGGGCAGCTCGAAGTCGGCGTCGCCCCAGGAGCGTTCGAGCGTGTCGCGCCACGCATCGTGGGGCTCCGGCGACAGGCGTCGCTCGCGGAGGTCATCCAGGAGCTGCACCGGGAGCCCGCGTCGCGCGGCCAGGACGGTCACGGTCTGCACGGCGCGCTCGTACGGCGAGGAGTAGATCGCGGTCACCTCCCAGCCGTCGAGCTCGGTGGCGAGCTCCTCGGCCGCGGCGCGGCCGGCATCGGTCAGGGGGCGGTCGTCGTCGTGGATCTCGGGCGTGCCGATGGGCACCGGCTCGGCATGGCGCACGAGGAGGACGTCGAGGGGCGCGAAGGACTGCACGCCCCGAGTCTAGGTCACAAGACGGGCGGAGCGGTCCGCCCATCGCTGCGCCGGCAGGTGCGCGCGCCTACCGGTCCTTTGGAGGCAGGGGGATGAATGCCGAGGTGCTGCGCATGTACTCGTCGTAGCCCTCGCGTCGGTCGGCGATCGTCCGCTCGAGCAGGCCGACGCCCGAGACGCGCACCAGCAGGAAGGTCATGATCACCGGCCCGAACACCGTCCACCAACCGCCCGCGGACGCCGCGATCAACCACAGCGCCCACCACTGCGCGGCGTCGCCGAAGTAGTTGGGGTGGCGGCTGTACCGCCACAGGCCGAAGCGCATCGTCTGCCCCTTGTTGGCGGGATCCCGCGTGAAGGCCGTCAGCTGATAGTCGCCGACCGCCTCGAAGACGAAGCCGATGACCCACAGCGCCACGCCCACCGCGTCGAGCCAACCCCAGCCCTGGGGCGAGCTCATGGCGACCAGCAGCGGCGCGGCGACGAGCCAGGCGAGCAGGCCCTGCAGCCAGAAGACCTGGAAGAGGCTGCGCATCGGCCACGCGGCGCCGTGCTCCGTGCGCCACCTGGCGTAGCGGGAGTCCTCGCCCTTGCCGGCGTGGCGGGCGCTGACGTGGGTGGCCAGGCGGATCGACCAGATCGCGACGAGCGCCAGCACGAGCAGCTGCCGTTGGTCGAACCCGTCGGGCCGCAGGGCTGCGTAGATCGCGGCCTGGAGGAGGAAGAACGGGCCCCAGAAGGTGTCGACAATGCTCGCGTCCTTCAGCCGCAGGCTGAGGAGCCACAGAAGCGTCCCCATCGTCAGCACCGCGCCCAGGGCCACTGCCGGGACGCCCGGCCAGCCGATGAACTCGGTCACGATCGGGATACGCCGGCGGGGCTCGAGTGGATCAACGGTTCCGCGACCGCCTCTGCTGCTCGCATCACGCGCAGAATGTTACCCCCGGCCAACCGCGCGAGGTCCGCGTCGGTCCATCCGCGCGAGAGGAGCTCCGCGAAGAGCAGCGGGTAGCCGGAGACATCCTCGAGGCCGATGGGCCAGATGAGGCTGCCGTCGAAGTCGCCACCGATCCCGACATGCTCTACGCCCGCCACGCGGGCCACGTGGTCCACGTGGTCCGCCACGTCCGCGACCGTGGGAAGCGGGACCTCGATTCCGGCGAGCACCTCGTCGCGGATCGCGCGCAGCTGCCCGACGTCGGTGATCCCGGTCGACCGCCGGCTGACCTCCGTGTGCGCCGGCACGATCGCATCGGCGGCGGCCTGGGACACGAACCCTGCGACGAAGGTGACCATGCACACGCCGCCGTTGGGTCCCAGCCGCCGCAGGATCTCGTCGGGGACGTTGCGGGGCACGTCGCAGATGGCACGCGCCGACGAGTGGCTGAAGATCACCGGCGCTGCGCTGACCTCGAGCGCATCGGCCATCGTGGTCGGCGCGACGTGCGACAGGTCCACCAGCATGCCGAGGCGGTTCATCTCGCGCACGACCTCGCGCCCGAAGTCGGTCAATCCGCCGTGGGCCGGCTCGTCGGTGGCCGAATCAGCCCATTCGGTGTTCCGGCTGTGCGTCAGGGTGAGGTATGCGGCCCCGAGGTCGCGGTAGGCGCGCAACGCACCCAGCGACCGCTCGAGCGCGTGCCCACCCTCCATGCCGAGGAGGGACCCGATCCTCCCGGAGGCGAAGGCGGCCTCCACCTCATCCGCGGACCGGCACAGGGCAAGGTCATCGGGATACCGCGCGATCATCCGTCGCGCCAGGTCGAGCTGCTCGAGCTGCATCCGGGCGTACCCGCCCCCGGTCTCGGCGGGCACGTAGACGCTCCAGAATTGGGCGCCGACGCCGCCGGCCCGCAGCCTCGCGAGATCCGTGTGGCCGCGGGTCGGACGGCGCAGGTCGTAGCGGTCCGGGTCGCCGGCGGCCTCGTGGTCCTGCCGGATGGCCCAGGGCAGGTCGTTGTGGCCGTCGATCAGCGGGTGCTCGCGGAGCAGCCGCCGGGCGCGCTCGACCAGGGTGGGGATGGGATCTGCCATCGGGAGAGGATAGGCCCTGTGCGCGGACGGCTCCCTGGCGAGGTCGTGCTAGGGTCAGGCCGATGATCCGGCCCGGCCTCCTCGCGCTCGCCTGCGCCGCCCTGCTCACGGCGGGATGCACCCTCATCTTCGGGGGATCCTCGATGTCGCCGAGCCTGGCCGAGGTGACCCCGCGCCTCGACCCAACGCCCACCGTGACGCCGTCAGCTACCCCCTCGCCGACACCGAGCCCGAGCCCCACCCCCAGCCCGACGCCTGACCCATCGCTCCTTGCCCTGGAGGTCACCAGCTGCAACGGCGGGGTGGTGCTGCACTGGTCGGCCAGCACCGACCCGGCATTCCATCACTATTCCGCGCTGCGCAGCCCGGAGCGTGAGATCGAGCCGGACTGGCCGCCGATCGCCCCCGCGGTCGACTGGGGGGACACCTACGCCACTGATCGCTTCGTGACCTCCGGCAGCGATGCCAGCATCATCCCCTCGGAGACGACCTGGTTCTATCGGCTGATGGCCTACGACGCCGATGGCGCGGTGATCCGCAGCTCGCCGGTGCGAAGCGGGAAGCTGAGTCCCGTCGATCAGCTCGGACCGGTCGAGGTGGAGGCCACCGACGATGGGCGCACCCGCCTGCGCTGGGAGGCGTACGACGGTCCGGCGGACTGCTTCAGCCACTACCGCGTCCAGTACAGCACCGGAGGGACGCCGACCACGGTGCTCGCGATCATCTCCGGGCAGGAGACGTCCGAGCTGCTGACCGACGCACTCCGTGTCGGTGTCGGCTATCAGCTTCGGGTCCAGGCCGTGCGGGCCACCACGATGGCAGCATTCGTGGTGGGCGAGACGGAAATCGTCGGCTACGTCGCGCCGTGAGTCGACGGGGATCGCCGCAGGCTTAAACCTCGGCCAGCATCACCGGGCGCCGCTCCCGGTAGGCGATCGTGGCGGCGACCGCGAGGCGCAGCGCCTCGAGGCCGTCGCGGGCACGTGAGGCCGGGGGCTGCTCGCCGCGGACGGCGGCCAGAAACGCGAGCAGCTCGGCACGGTAGGCGGTCTCGAAGCGTGCCAGGTAGCCCGGCCAGGGCTCGCCGGAGGCTCCCTCCCAGTCGGCATGCGCGGCAGGCGTGCGCGGCGACAACCCCATCGTGAGATGGACACGATCGCTGATCAGCTCGACGCGGTTGTCGTACCCGGCCGGGTGCAGCCACGTCGCGGTGAGGATCGCCAGGGCACCGCCGCTGAGCCGCATCGTCACCACGGCCGTCTCCACGCCGCGTGGGTCGTCCGGACGAGCCGCCTCGTCCCGCCGGCTGCCGTCGGCGATGACCTCGACCACCTCCTGTCCGCTCATCCAGCGCACGAAATCGAAGTCGTGGATCGACGAGTGCAGGAAGATCGGGGCCGCCTCGTTCGGTGTCCACTCCGATGCGGGCCGCGGCGTCACCAGGGGGTCGAAGGCCGTGAGCCGGAGGAGGTGAATCCGGCCCGCCGAGCCGTCGGCGACCAGCCGGCGTCCCACGAGATAGCCCGGATCGTGGCGGCGCTGGAAGCCGACCTCGACATGGGCATCGGTCGCCTCCACCAGCTCCACGAGTGCCCTGGACGTGGCGAGGTCCTCGGTGAGCGGCTTCTCGCACAGGACGGGGATCCGTCGCTCGAGAGCGGCGGTCACCGTGGCCGCGTGCAGCTCCACCGGGGTCGCGACCACGATCGCCTGCGCCTCGTCCAGCGCCGCGTCATGGGTGACCGCGCGTCCGCCGATGCCGGCGGCCACCGCGGCGGCGCGCTCCGGGAGAGCATCGACCACCAGGACCTCCGTGACGCCGGAGGCACCCGCGAGCAGCTGGGCGTGCATGCCGCCCATCGCCCCGGTGCCGACAACCGCGACCCTCATCGGTCGAGCTCCGCGCGCAGCGCGCGCAGGCCGGTCGCGGCGGCCTCGGCGGGCGGCAGCCAGGAGGAGTCCTGCTCGACCATGATCCAGCCGTCGAACTCGATGGCGGCGAGCGCTCGCACGACGCCGGGCAGATCCAGCACGCCGTTCCCGAGTTCCGTGAACAGCCGTTCTCGGATCGCCGCTCCGAACCCGGCGATCTCGCCGGCCCGCAGACGCGACAGGACCGACGGGTCCACGTCCTTGGCGTGCACGTGGGTGATCAGCGACCCGTGGTGCCGGATGGCCTCGACCGGATCGCCACCACCGACCAGGTAATGACCGACATCCAGGCACAGGCCGGCATCCGTGCCGACGAGCCGTGCAGCGAGGGCATCGACCTCGACCGGGGCCTCGATCCACGTTGCGGTGTGGGGATGGAAGGCGACGCGAACGCCGTCGGGTGCCTCGCCGGCGAGCTCGTCCAGGAGCCGCGCCAGCCGATCGTAAGCGGGCGCTGGCCAGCGTGGGGCGCCCTCGGCGACCCGGCCGCTGAAGCCGTCGCGCTCGGGCGAGCCGTCGAGTGCCACCACGAGCACCTCGCCCGCGGCGGCCTCGAGACGTGCGAGCGTGTCGCGCGCCATCGCATCGGCCGCGTCGGTGATGCCGTTCTCGTCCGCCGGCAGGGGGCAGTACCACTCGGCCAGTCGCAGGTCGCGTCCTGCCAGCTCCGTCCGCAGCGCCTCGCCCTCCGGGAAGCCCCGTCCGAACTGCGTCCCCTGGTACCCGAGCCGCGCCATCGCGTCGAGAATCTCGTCGTGGGCGACCATGGGCGCCAGATCGGGCAGGTCGACGTTGTTCCAGAGGACCGGCACGCAGCCGATGGCTACCGTCATCGGTGCTGCTCCTCCGCGCGTCCGCGCAGCTGCTCGTCGTACACCGGCCGTCCCTCGGGCACCGGGACGTCCCACCAGCCCGTCTTGTCCGGCCCGGCGACGGCGAGGTCCCGCTCGACGCGCACGTGGACGAGCGAGGGCCCGCCGGTCGCCAGTGCGCGCTCGATGGCCGGACGCACCGCGGCGGGCTCGTGCGCCGACTCGGTGTGGACGTCGAACGCACGGCCGATGGCGGCGAAGTCCGGCGAGTACGGCGTGCCGTTGCGGGTGAAGTCGGTCATGGCGGTGCGGCCGAAGTGATGCTGCTGGCCCCCCTTGATGCTGATCCAGCCCGAGTTGTCGAGCACCACGGTGCAGATGGGCGTGCCGAGCATCGCCGCCGCGGCCAGCTCTTGCATGGTCTGCAGGAAGTCGCCATCGCCGCAGATCGCCAGCACCTGGGCATCCGGGCGTGCCAGCTGGGCACCGATGGCGGCCGGGAGCGTGAACCCCATGGTGGAGAACCCGCCTGAGGTGAGGTGCGTGCGCGGCTCGCGCGTCACCCAGCGCTGCTTGACCATCCCCTGCGGCAGGCCGGCGCCGGTGACCACGATCGCGTCCGGTCGGGTGGCCGCCTGGATCTCGCGCACGGCGCGAGCCATCGTCATCGGGGTGGCGTCCGAGCCGGACTTGACCTCCAGCTGCTCGCTCCACGCGGCGCGGAGCCGCTCGATCTCGTCCCCGTAGGCGGTGGCGGCCTCGCCGCTCCCCAGCGCGTCCAGGAGGTCGCGAAGGCCGGCGCGGGCGTCGCCGACCAGGGGTACGGCGACCGGATAGTTCTTGCCGATCTCGCGCTCGTCGATCTCCAGCTGGATGAGCTTCGTCGGCGGAATCGCGAAGGTGACGCCCTTCCGCCAGGACGACGCGGACCAGTCGACGAAGCGGTTGCCGACGCTCAGCAGCACGTCGGCGTTGGCGGCCAGCGTGTTGCCGATCGTCGAGCCGGTGTCGCCGATCGTCTGGCCCGCCAGCGGATGCGTCTCGTCGATGGCGCCCTTGCCGTTCCAGGTCGTCACGACCGGTGCGCCGAGTCGCTCGGCGAGCGCGCGGAGCTCCGCCGTCGCCCCGGCGCCGATCACGCCGCCGCCGGCCACGATGACCGGCCGCTTCGCCTCTGCCAGCAGGCGTGCCGCGCGCTCCACGGCATGGGTGTCGGGACGAATGCGGCCGCGGGCCTCGCGTGACTCGGGGTCGGGGAGGGTCACCTCGGCCGACTCTGCCTGGACGTCCATCGGCACATCCAGGAGGACGGGCCCGGGCCGGCCGGAGGTCATCGCGTTCCAGGCGCGGTGCACGACGAACGGCAGCTCGTCGACGCGCGACGGCTGCCACCACTCCTTGACCACCGGCTCGAAGATCCGCGGGTTGTCGGCGACGTGGCGACGCTCCAGCTCCTGGAGCAGGCCGTGGCCTCGCATCGTGGTGTGCGGTGAGCCGGTGAACAGCGCGACGGCGGTGGAGTCCACGTACGCCGTGGCCATGCCGATCACCGTGTTGGTGGCGCCCGGACCGATCGAGGTGAAGGCGAGCATCGGGGCTCCCGAGGCGCGGTAGTACCCGTCGGCGAGGTGGACTGCCGACTGCTCGTGCATGACCTGGACGGTGCGAATGGCATCGGCTCGGTCCAGGAGGGCATCGGTCAGGGTCCAGCAGCCGTGGCCGGGGATGCCGGCGGCGTGCCTGACGCCCTGCCGGACGAAGTACTCGACGACGATTTGGGCGCCGGTGAGGCGTTGGGGAGGCATGCCCCGATTCTATCGGTGTCGTCCGTCGGCCTCACTCAGCCGCGTCGGCGGCGCCGTGTGGGCGGCACAGCGCGGTACGGGCTACCATCGGTCTGGCCATGCCAGCCACCCTCATCGATACCCCGCTCGGCCGCACCATCGCCGAGACCCCGACCGACGTCTGGAACGACAGCTGCAACGTCGACGAGCTCGCCTACGCGGTCGAGTTCGGGGCCGTCGGGGCCACCGCCAACCCGACCATCGTCGTCGACAACTGGCGCGCCGACCCGTCCCACTGGAGTACCCGCGCCCGCGTGCTGGCGGGCGAGCACCCGACCTGGTCGGAGCGCGACGTGGCCTGGGCGATCGTCGCGGAGATGAGCGTCCGCGCCGCGCCGCTGCTCATGCCGGCGTTCGCCGGGTCGGGAGGTCGCTCCGGCCGCCTCTCCGTCCAGACCGATCCGACCCACTATCGGGACGCCGATGCGCTGGTCGCCCAGGCGCGCGAGTTCGATGGCCTGGCGCCGAACATCATCGTGAAGCTGCCCGCCACCCGCGCCGGCATCGCGGCCATGGAGGAGGCGACCTACCACGGGGTGAGCGTCAACGCCACCGTCTCGTTCAGCGTGGCCCAGGCCGTGGCCGCCGCCGAGGCGGTGGAGCGGGGGCTCGCGCGCCGCGACGCGGAGAACCGCGACACCACCCGCATGGGCCCGGTGATCACGATCATGATGGGCCGCCTCGAGGACTGGCTGCGCGAGGCCGCCGATGCCGACGGCCTGTCGATCCATCCCGCCGCGCTGCCGTGGGCCGGGGTGGCGGTGGTGAAGCGCGCCCGCGAGGAGTGGGTCGCGCGCGGGTTCCGGGCGCGGCTGCTGGCCGCGGCGATCCGACATCACCTCCACTGGTCCGAGCTCATCGGCGGGGACCTCGTCCTCACCCTCCCGTCGTCGTGGCAGAAGCGCTTCAACGCCAGCAGTGTGGAGGTCCGCTCGCGGATCGACGACCCGGTGGATCCCGGCCACCTCGCCGAGCTCCAGCGCCTTTCCGACTTCGTCCACGCCTTCGAACCCAACGGCCTCGCGATCGAGGAGTTCGACACGTGGGGACCTACGAGGAAGACGCTGCGCGCCTTCATCGGCTCGTACCACGACCTGCTGCACCTGGTCACGGAGGCGCAGCTCGGATGACGCCGCACCTGGCGCCCGGTGAGGCCGTCAGCCCGAGCGCGCCGGCTGGCGCTACCTGTCGTTCCGGGTCGTGGTCACTCCGCTCGGCGCCGAGGAGGTGTCGGCCGACCCGGCGATCGAGACGGCGGTCGTCACGGTCGCCGCGGACGGCGCTTGTCGTCCGGGTCGCGAGCTCGACGATGCGCCGGCGCGGCACGGTCTATGGCCGGCCCTCGGTCTTCTACGCTCCCGCACGCGGCCTACGTGCCGGCGGGGGGCCGGTACCGATCATCGGCCGCCGACTCGGGGCGATGAGACGATCGTGGCCATCGCCCAGGCGCCGCTCTCGGGCGCGACGGATGGCCACCGAGCCGATGCATGATCGGTCCGGAGGACGTCGCGCGTCGAGGTCCGTGGCGCGGGGAACGCGACGCGCCAGATCAACCACATCATCACGCCCGACTTCCCGGCCGATCGGCTCGAGGTCGTCGAGGTCTACACGCCGTCGGGCAACTGGTCGAGCTGGCCGCCGCACAAGCACGACACCGACGACATGCCGCGCGAGGCGATCCTGGAGGAGATCTATCACTACCGGTTCCGACGCCCGGAGGCGTGGGGCGTCCAGCGCCTGTACGGCGGACTCGCGTCGACGGGCTGTGGGCGGTGCGCGATGGCGAGACGGTGATCGTCCGCGACGGCTACCACCCGTTCGTCGCGACCCACGGCGACGACGCCTACTACCTGAACGCCCTGGCCGGGGATGTCCGAACCATGGCCTGCTCGTTCGATCCGGCGCTCGACCACGTGCGCGAATCCTGGCCATCGCTCGCACCCGACCCCCGGATACCGCTGGTCCGGTAGTCCGCGCGGCGGCCTGGGGGTGCGGCTGCCAACGGTGCCCGATTTATCGGGCACCCCGGCACAGCTGACGATCTGGGGTCGCCCTATGCCCGATCTTTCGGGCAGTACCCTTCAGGAACGTCCGGCTCGGCACGGTTCCGCGCTCGCGTGCCCGATTTAGCGGCGCCACGGCGCGCAACGAACGGCCGCTGCGCCCCTGTGCCCGATCTATCGGCGCACCGACCTCCGTGGATCAGGCCGCCTCTGCCTCCGGGACCGATGTGATGCCGGGCCGCGCCGGGACGCCGCGGAAAAGGACGTACGAGATGCCCGCCGCCAGCACCACGAGCACGGCCGCTGCCAGGTACACGGCCCGGATGCCGATGAGGTCGCCGAGCACGCCACCGATGGCCATCGAGACGACGCTCGCCGTCGAGAGTGACGCCTGCAGGATGGAGACGACGCGCCCCCGCGTCGCATCGGTGGAGGCGGTCTGGATGATCGTCTGGAGCATCGCTTGCAGCGGCGTCACCATCCAGCCGATGACGAAGAGGAGCCCGATCACCTGCCAGATCTCGGACACGCCCGCCATGAAGCCGATGCACGCGCCGATACCTGCGAGGGCAAGGGTGATGATCGTGGTCGGCGCCAACCGCCGAACGAGCAGCGCCACCACGCCGGCGGCAATGATCATCGCCGCGGTCTGGGCGAACTCGATGCCCGCCATCCAGGCCGGGTCGACCTGCAGGTCGTTGACGAGGAGCGGGACGAACAGGACGTTGACCGCCCCCAGGCCCAGCATCGAAACCGCCGCCGCGACGAGCGTTCCGAGCAGGACCCGCGAGCCGCGTACGATGGCAATTCCCTCCGCCAGCGAGCGGCGCAGGTTGCGCTGCTCGGCGTGGGCATTCACGCGAAGGCGGCCGACCTCGCGGCTGATGCGCGAGACGAACACGAACGAGACGACGAACGTCAGGCCGTCGATCGCGAAGCCGATGACGCCCGAGCCGAAGGCGCTGAAGATGAGCCCGGCGATGCCGGCGCCGATGACGGAGCCGAGGACCTGCGACGCCTGCGCCAGCGAGTTCGCAGCGGGCAGCCCCTCGGCCGGAACGATTCGCGGCAGCAGTGCGCCGCGCGCCGGGCGGAAGAACGTGCTGATGCTCGACTGGGTGAAGCCGAGGACGTAGAGCAGCGGCACGAATCCAGTGACGGAGACCAGGGCGAAGGCCATGACGATGACGGCGCGCAGGAGGTCGGTGGCGAGCATGACGGTGCGCCGGTTCCATCGGTCCACGTACACGCCCGCCATGAGCCCGACCGTGAACTGCGGCACCGCCTCCGTGATCGCCATCAGCGCGAGCATGGAGGTCGAGCCGGTCAGCTCGTTGATCACGAGCAGCAGGAGGAGGAACGTGATGCCGTCCCCGATGTCGCTGATCGCCTGGCCGCTGATCAGCAGTCGATAGTCGCGGATGCGGAGGATGCCGCGGACACCCATCGGCTTCGAGGTGAGAGCGGCCCCCCGGTCGGTCATCGGTCGGAATCGTTCGTGATTCGCGGGTAGAAGCCGACAAGGAGTCCGTACTCGGTGCCATCCAAATCATCGTGCTCGCTGGCGTCGGCGAGCCGCTCGACGAGGCGCATGACCCGTTTCACGCTGGTGGGACTGAGGCGCGCGTGGCCGGCCCACAGGCCCATCCGGTGGCGCTTCGGATCCTTCGGGTCGAGGTTGATCGCGCCGCTCCGCAGGCCGGCGAGGATCTCGCCGCGCGCCTTGTCGAAGATCGCGTCGAGCGTCCGCGTCATGGCGACGTCGCTCGCGGCGCCGGTCAGCAGCGTGCGGTCCACGCGGAACGAGCGTGCCGCCGCCTGGTAGCGCTTCTCCCGGATGCCCGACACCATGCGTGTCGCCGCGACGCGGATGCAAGCCGCGCTCCTCGAGCATCGCGAGGTGATGATAGAGCTTGGTCTGCTTCGTCCCGAGGTCTTCGGCGAGCTCCCTGGCCGTCCAGCTCCGGCTCGGCTCGCTCGCCATGCGCTCCAGCATCTGCAGCCGAAGCGGGTCGGAGATTGCCTTGAGCTGCTCGACATCGGTGATCACCATCTCGGTCGCCGGTTGGGGGAGCCGACGCGGCGCTCTCGTCATTCAGAACTCCTGAACCATTCGAAGCATATTTGAATGCTAGGCTAGACGTGAACGACGGCGCAGTCAAGCGTCGGTCGCTCATCCCGTAGCTTCCGCGCGCGGTAGGCCAGCGTCCGATGTATCGGGCACTGCGGCCCGCGGAGGATCGGTTGGGCCCGCGGTGCCCGATCTATCGGGCAGTTGCGCGCAGGAATGCCTGTCGCAACTGCCTCAGGCGTCGTGGTGCCCGATTGATCGGCGCCACGGCGCGTGACGGACGCCTCGCGCGCCGCAGTGCCCGATCTATCGGACGGGGCGCGGTCTCAGGTGGTCTCGGCCTCCGGGACCGATGCGACGCCGGGCCGCGCTGCGGGTGCCCCTCGACTCAGCTCGCATGGCCGATGCGTCGATGTCTCCGACTCGATGGATGCTGGACCAAGCCGTCACCGATCGCGTACATTTCGCCGCACATATCTCGGAGCGGCTGAGCAGTGGCGTCGATCATCTCGGTCCACTCGTTCCGCGGTGGAACGGGGAAGTCCAACACGACCGCCAACCTTGCGGCGGTGGTCGCCACTTCAGGCCGGCGGGTGGGCGTGATCGACGGTGACATCCAGTCACCCGGCATCCATGTCCTGCTCGGGATGTCGGGGGACGAGGTCGTCGGCTCCCTCAACGACTTCCTGTGGCATGGCCGTGCGATCGCGGACGTGGCCCACGATGTGACCGAGCGGGTCGGCGGCGCCATGGACGGGGGTCGCATCTTCCTCATTCCGTCGAGCATGCAACCGGGGGAGATCACCCGCGTCCTGCGCGAGGGCTACGACGCCCAGCGGCTCACCGAGGGCATCCGTGAGCTGGTCGAGGCGCTCGACCTCGACGTGCTCTTCATCGACACGCATCCGGGGCTCAACGAGGAGACGCTGCTGTCGCTCGTCATCTCGCACGTGCTGCTGATCGTGATGCGCCCCGACAAGCAGGACTTCGAGGGCACCGGCATCACCGTTCGCGTGGCGCGCGAGCTCGAGGTGCCAAGCATCCATATCGTGGTCAACAAGTCGCCGCCGCAGCTCGACCCGGCGGCCGTCGCCCGGCGGGTGACCGAGGCGTACGGCTGCGACGTCGCTGCGGTCCTGCCGCACTCGGACGAGCTCATGGGCCTGGCCAGCGAAGGCGTCTTCGTGCTTCGGCATCCCGATGATCCATTGACGGCGCGCTACCGCGCCCTGGCGACCCGGGTCGTGCCCGCAGTCAGCGCCACGAGTCCCGGCTCCCCGCTCGTCCAGACCTGAGGGTCGCCGGATGGCAGAGCCCCCGGGGCCGGCGCCCGACGCGCCGATGTTCTCCCGCCAGGAACTGCTCGCTGGACTTCCCGCTCGCCGCGCGTCGGCGATCGTGTTCGCGATCGAGGCGCACACCGCGCGGCTCATGGCGAGCGCTCGTATCACGCGGGCGACCTATGTGAGCCGGCGCGGGGCGGCGGAGCGCGAGCATGCCTTCCTGGAGGCGCTGTCAGCCGGTCGCGACCTGCCGCTGACGCCGACGGTCCAGGACCTCGAGCGCTTCGCCCCGCAGTGGGCGCACCTCGTCCCCGATGGAGTGGAATCCCGCGCGGCCGTCGCGATCCTGCTCGCGTCGAAGTACCGGGTGCCGGAAGGTCGAACGCCGCGGCTGCAGGCGGCCCTCGGCATGGATCGGCCCGAGGTCGCCGCGGCGATCGCGCGCCAGGCCCCGGACCGGTCGATCTTGGTGCCCGCAGTCTCCTTCCGCGAACGCGTCGCGTGGTGGCGCGCGGGGCTCGCGCAGCGCATTGAGCGATTGCCCCCCTTTTGGATCGCGTACGCGCTCGCGCTGACCGAGACGATCACGGAGGGCATCCTGGTGGTGCCGATCGCCGTCGCCGGCATCGGTCCGCTGGCGGGGGTGGTGGTGCTGATCGTTCTCGGCCTGATCAACCTCGTCACGCTCGGCGCGCTCGTCGAGGCGATCACTCGCAACGGGAGCATGCGGTACGGCGCCGCCTACTTCGGGCGTCTGGTCGGTGAGCTGCTCGGTCGGCCTGGGTCGATCAGCCTGTCGGTGGCGCTGGCGATCTTCAATGCGGTCGTGCTGCTCGTCTACCTGCTCGGGTTCGCATCGGTCCTGTGGGGAGCGACCGGCATTCCCGAGGAGATCTGGGTGCTGATCCTATTCGCCGTCAACGCCTGGGTCCTGCGCCGAGAGGTGCTCGACGAGACGGTCGCGACAGCCGTGGTGGTCGGTGTGACGAACATCGCGCTCATCGTGGCGATCACCGCGATAGCCTTCGCAAACCTGGACCCCGACAACCTGGCCTACCGGAACGTTCCCTTCCTGGATGGCGACGGGCTGGACCTGCCGATCCTCGAGCTCGTCTTCGGCGTGATCATCGTGTCGTACTTCGGACATACCTCGGCCGCCAACGCGTCGAAGCTGATCCTGGGCCAGGATCCGTCCGGCCGTGCGCTGCTGTGGGGCAACCTCGCCGCGCTCTCCACGGTCATCGGCCTCTACTGCCTCATCGTGGTCGGCTTCGCCGGCGCGATCGGCGCCGAACCGCTGTTGGAGACGCGGGGCACGGCCATCACGCCGCTCGCCGCGGTGGCCGGGCCGATCGTCGACGTGCTCGGCTCGGTCTACGTCGTCCTGGCGGTCGGCCTCGGCTCGCTGTACTGCTCGCTGGGGCTCTACAACCAGGTCGTGGAGCACCTTCCCACGCGGTCGCATGGCGTAGTGACCGGGCCGATGCGGCTGCTCGCCACCCCTCGCGGCCGGTACCTCGCCGGCCTCGCCCCCACGTTCCTGGCCTTCGTGATCCTGGAGCTGCTCCTGGTCACGGATCAGGACTGGTTCGCCCGCCCCGTGGCGGTGGTGGGCGTGCTGACCATCCCGCTCCTGGGCGGCATCTTCCCGATGCTCCTGGTCATCGCCGCGCGCCGGCGGGGCGAGTACGTGCCGGGAAGGGTCATCAGGATCCTGGGCAGCCCGATCATGGCGGCTGGGATCAGCGCGGTGTTCCTGTCCAGCCTCGTTCTCCATGGCCTCGTCATCTGGGAAGACCCGATCGAGCGTGGCATCGCCCTCGCGGTCGCGGCACTGACGGTCTGGCTCCTCATCTCGATCCTGCGCGGGCCGGCCTTCCGGCGTGCGGCGACGATCGAGATCCGTGACGCCCAGCGGGGCGCGGCCATGGAGTCGGGCTTCAGCGTGGTGGTCGGCGGGCGACCGCATCCGGCACAGGTGACCCTCGAGCGCGCGGACGGCACGAGCGAGGTGCACGCGGCGCCCGGCCCCCTGCGTATCGAAGGCCTGCGTCGCGCGACCTTTGCGCTGGTGGACCATGGCGCGCGCGACCTCAAGGTCTGGCTCCACCGCGTGACGGCTGACGGGGAGACGGTCGGCGTTCCCGGCTCGGTCCGGATCCACCCCGCCGATGACGAGCCGGTCATCCCGCTGTCGCCGGGCGGTGTCTTCGCGACGGGCGTGGGCGGCGGACCGCTGCACGTGGCGATCACGCTCGATGCGAGCAAGGAGCTGCCGTGAGCCGGCCGGGGGTCCGACCGCCGCGGCTCCTGCGCCGCAGCCTCCGCGCCCGGCTCGTCGGGTACTTCCTCCTGCTCTCCGTGCTCACCGTGCTCGTCGTTGGGCTGGTGGTCAACGTCCGCGCCACCGACGAGTTGCGGGCGGCCATCCTCGATCGGGTCAGCGCCGCTGCCGGACTGAAGACCGATGCCGTCCAGCGCTGGCTGGAGGAGCAGCGGCGCACGGCCGTGTTCCTGGCCGGACTCCTGGGCGACGCCGCCGGCACGACCGATCGCGACGACCTGCGTCTCCTCCTCCTCGAAGAGGGGACCGAGGCCGACCGGGCGGCGGCCCGGACATCGGTCGATGCCACGCTCGGCTTCATCGTTGAGAGCGCGGCCGATGCGGCAGAGCTCCTCCTCCTCGACCCCGACGGCGTGGTCCGCGTCTCGACCGTGCCGACGCACGAGGGCCGGACCCAGGCGGGCGAGCCGTACTTCATTCCGGGCAGCTCGCAGACCTGGGTCGAGGGCACCTTCATCTCGTCGCTGACCGGCGAGCCGACGATCGTGGTCGCCACGCCGCTCTTCGCCGGCGACGGGGAGCGCGTCGGCGTCCTCGCCACGATCCTCGACCTGGCGCGGCTGGACCGGATGCTCCTCGGCCAGACCGGCCTGGGAGCGACCGGCACGACGATCCTCGTCGACGCTGAGCGGCAGTTCGTGAGCGGCGCCGAGGATGGCACCGGCGGGGGTGGCCTGCGGTCCACCGGGATCGACGAGGCGCTCGCCGGGTCCGACGGCCAGGGGCTGTATATGAACCATCGCGGCATCGAGGTGATCGGCGCCTGGCGCTGGGTTCCCGAGATGCGGTCGGCGCTTGTGGCCGAGATCACGCAGGCCGAGGCCTTCGCCCCGGCACGAAACCTGGCGGGGTTGATCGCCCTGGTGGGCCTCGCCTCCGCGATCCTCCTGGCGCTCGGGATCTCCGTCATCACCCGGAGGATCACCCAACCGATCCTCGGCCTCGCGCGCACGGCCGAGCGCGTCGCCGGGGGCGATCTCGAGGCGACCGCGCCGGTGCAGTCGGAGGACGAGGTGGGCAACCTCGCCCGTGCCTTCAACGCCATGACGGGACAGCTGCGGGAGAACGTCGCCACGCTCGAGCGTCGGGTGGAGGAGCGCACGGCGGAGCTTCAGCAGCGCAACTCGGAGCTCGCGATCATGAACGACGTCGGCCTGGCGCTCGCCGCCAAGCTCGACTTCGCGGAGGTCATCGAGGCGGTCGGCCAGCGGGTGGCCGCGGCGCTCGAGACCCAGGGCCTCACGGTCGCCATCCGACACGAGCAGACCGACGCGATCACGTTCCTGTACTGGATCGACCACGGCGTGCGGCGGCACGAGCTGGAGGGCACGGTCCTCGACGACGAGGTCTCGCGGCAGATCGTGGCCACCGGGAGACCGATGCGCTTCAGTTCGGCGCAGGAGGCAGCCGAGCGGGGCATGCCCTTCAAGGTGGGCGGCACGGAGTCGTACCTCGGCGTGCCGATCCCGGTGGGCGATCGGACGATCGGCGTCATGGCCCTGGGGACGGACGAGGTCGGCGCCTACGGCGAGGACGAGGAGCGGCTGCTCGTCACGCTCGCCACGAACATGGGGGTGGCGATCGACAACGCCCGCCTCTTCGCCGGCCTGAGCGCCGCACTCGAGGCGAAGGGCGAGGCGGAGGCGAAGTACCGGCGCCTCGTCGAGGAGCTGCCGCTGGCGCTCTACATCGATCGGCCGGACGAGCGGGCCGCATCGCTCTACGTGAGCCCGATGATCGTGCCGATGTTCGGCTACCCGGCCGAGGCGTGGGTCTCGGACAACTTCTTCCCGACGATCCTCCACCCCGAGGACCGGGAGCGAGTGCTCCAGGACCACGTCGACGTCTTCGCTCGGGGAGACGAGCGCTGGTCATGGGAGTTCCGGGTGGTCGCCGCCGACGGCCGGTCCGTGTGGGTCCACGACGAGGCCGTGGTGGTGAAGGATGACGACGGGACGCCGCTGTACGTGCAGGGCTTCATGCAGGACGTCACCGAGGAGCGTCTCGCGGCCGCCGAGCTCACCGCAGCGCACGCGGCGCTCGGCGAGGCCGAGGCCCGCTACCGCCAGCTGGTCGAGGAGCTGCCGCTGGCGGTGTACATCGACCGGCCGGACGCGACGTCGACTTCGACCTACATCAGCCCGCCGGTCGAGGCGATGTTCGGCTACCCCGTCGACGCGTGGCTGAACGACGACTTCTTTGCCTCCATCGTCCATCCCGACGACCGCGAACGCGTGGCCGAGGAGGCGCGCGGGGATCTCGAGGGATCTCGGGGCCGCTACTCGTCCGAGTACCGGCTCATCGCGGCCGACGGCCGCACGGTGTGGGTCCGGGACGACTCGTGGGTGGTCAGGAACCCGGACGGGACGCCCGCGCACATCCTGGGCTTCATGATGGATGTCACCGAGGAGCGTACCGCGGAGGCCGAGGTGCGCCGGCAGAAGCAGTACTTCGAGTCGCTGGTCGAGGCGAGCCCGGTGGCGATCGTGGTCATGGACCGCGACGAGGTCGTCACGGCCTGGAATCCCGCCGCCGAGCGGCTGTTCGGCTATCGGCCCGATGAGGCAGTTGGCAAGCACATCGACGACCTCATCTTCAGCGCAGACCGCCGTGCCGAGGGAGCGGAGGCCACGCGCGAGGCCGGCGACACCGGGCGGTCGCAGCGCATCGGCCAACGCATGCGGAGCGATGGATCGCTGGTCGATGTCGAGATCGTGGTCGTGCCGCTCATGCTCGACGGGGACCACGCCGGGTACTACGCCATCTACCACGACATCGCCGAGCTCGTCGAGGCGCGCCGTCAGGCCGACGCCGCGAACGAGGCGAAGAGCGCCTTCCTCGCTGCAATGAGCCACGAGATCCGCACCCCGATGAACGCGATCATCGGGATGAGCGGCCTCCTCGTCGACACATCGCTGGCCGACGACCAGCGCGAGTATGCGGAGACGATCCGCGCCTCGAGCGAAGCGCTCCTGACGATCATCAACGACATCCTCGACTTCTCGAAGATCGAGGCGGGGCGCGTGGAGCTCGAGGCCGAGCCGTTCGCCCCGTATCGGGTGATCGAGGGCGCGCTCGATGTCCTCGCTCCGTCGGCCGCCGCCAGGGGCGTGGAGCTGGCCTACGAGGCTGCCGATGACCTGCCGCCGGCGCTCGTCGGCGACGCCGGGCGTCTCCGCCAGATCCTGCTGAACCTGCTCTCGAACGCGGTGAAGTTCACCGATCACGGCGAGGTCGTGCTGAGGGTCGACTCGGCCGTGCTGCCCGACGGCCGGTACGAGGTGACGATCACCGTGCGCGATACCGGCATCGGCATCCCGCCGGACCGCATGGATCGCCTCTTCCAGTCGTTCAGCCAGGTCGACGCCTCGGTCTCGCGCCGCTACGGCGGCACGGGGCTCGGCCTTGCGATCAGCCGCCGTCTCGCGGAGCTGATGGATGGATCCCTGACGGCGGAGTCGACCGGCGTTCCGGGCGAGGGGAGCACGTTCGCGCTCCGATTCCGCGCTGCCGCCGCACCCGGCGGCGTTGCCGAGGCGGCGACTCGAGTGCCCGGGGTCGTCGCCGGCAAGCGGGCCCTGGTCGTCGACGACAACGCCACCAACCGACGCATCCTGGAGCTCCAGGCGAAGCGGTGGGGGATGGAGGTACGCAGCACCGAGCACCCCGCAGAGGCCATTGGCTGGGTCCGGGACGGCGAGGCGTTCGACGTTGCGCTGCTCGACTTCAACATGCCCGAGATGAACGGCGACGCGCTGGCCGCCGCACTCCGCCAGCTGCGACCGCAGGCCGCTATCCCGGCGATGATCCTTTCGTCGGTCGGCCCGATGGATCGCACCGACCCGGCCGTCGTGGCGACGCTCACGAAGCCCGTGAAGCCATCGGCGCTGCACGACGCCCTGGCCGAGGCCTTCGGCGCACCGTCCGCGCGCGCGGGACCATCCGGGCCGAGCGAGGCCGGAGAGCGGCTGGCCGACGCGCATCCGCTGCGCATCCTGCTGGTCGAGGACAACGCGATGAACCGGCGGCTGGCGACCATCCTCCTCGAGCGCATTGGGTACACCGCGGACGTGGCGACCAATGGGCTGGAGGCGATCGAGGCGCTGGAGCGGGCCACGTACGATGTGGCCCTGATGGACATCCAGATGCCCGAGCTCGATGGCCTGGAGGCCACCCGCCGCATTCGGGCGCGCTGGGCCGATGGAGCCCGTCCGCGCATCGTTGCGCTCACCGCCAACGCGATGGCGGAGGACCGGGCCGCGACCGTCGAGGCGGGCATGGACGACTACCTGTCGAAGCCGATCCGTCCCGATGAGCTGATCGAGGCGCTTCGGCGTACCGAACGGAGGACCGATGCCTGAGCCCCTCGAGCGCGAGGCGCTCAACGAGCTGCTGGCGATGACGGGGGGCGACGCCGCCCTCTTCATCGAGCTGCTCGACACCTTCCTGACCGATGCCGACCAGTACCTCGGCGAGCTCGACGCCGCGGTGGCCGCCGGCGACCACGCCGCGCTCCAGCGGCCGGCCCACTCGCTGAAGTCGAACGCGCTGAACGTCGGCGCGACGCGGCTCGCCGAGCTGAGCCGCTCGCTTGAGCAGGAGGCGCGCACCGGATCGGTCTCCTCGGCCGATGGTCAGGTCGCCGCGGTGCGGGCCGAGCTCGCGATCGTGCGCGATGCCGTCGCCTCGGTCCGGCAGGAGGCGGCCAATGGCGGCTGACGGGGGTGCCGTGGGCCGCGTGCTCATCGTCGACGACGGTGAGATGAATCGGAAGGTCCTCCGCGCGGCGCTCGAGCGGGAAGGGCATGCGACCGTGCAGGCCGCGAACGGGCGTGAGGCGCTGGCCCTGCTGGCCGATCGCCCGGTCGACGTCGTGCTGCTCGACCTGGTCATGCCGGAGATGGACGGGTACGAGACGCTCGCGGCGATCAAGGCCGCCGAGGCGCTGCGCCACCTTCCGGTCATCGTGATCTCGGGCGTCGACGAGCTGGACTCGGTGGTGCGCTGCATCGAGATGGGCGCCGCGGACTACCTGCCGAAGCCGTTCAACGCCTCGCTCCTTCGGGCGCGGATCAACGCCTCGCTGGCCGGGAAGCGGCTGCGCGACCTCGAGCTCGAGTACCTCGAGCAGGTCGGGCACGTGATCGACGCCGCCGTGGCCCTCGAGGAAGAGCGCTTCGACGCCGCCGACCTCGAGACGGTCGCCACCCGCGAGGATGCGCTCGGGGTGCTCGCTCGCTCCTTCGCGCGCATGGCCGGCGAGGTGCGCGCCCGCGAGGAGCGCCTGCGCCGCGAGGTCGCCGAGCTCCGCATCGAGATCGACGAGGCCAAGCAGGCCCAGCGCGTCGCGGAGATCACCGGTTCGGACTATTTCAAGGACCTTCGCGGCCGTGCCGCCGAGCTCCGCCGCGTGGTGGATTCGGACGAGGCCACGTGACGCCGCCTGCGTGCGTGGAACTGCTACCCTCCCGCGACTGGCGATCCGAGGGACCGGGATGTTGACGTGCCCAGGCTGCGGAACCGAGAACGAGCCGGGTGGACGCTTCTGCGAGGCGTGCGGGACCCCGCTCGCCGCGACCTGCCCGTCGTGCGGTGAGGCCGTCAAGTCGGATGCCCGCTTCTGTCGCGCGTGCGGGTACGCGCTCCGCGATGAGGGCGGGTCCGCTTCCGAAGGATCCGCAGCGCGCCCCTCGGCGCCGGCCGCGCCGAACGCGCCGGCGGTCGCCGAACGGCGCGTCGTGTCGGTTCTGTTCGCCGACCTCGTCGGCTTCACGTCACTTGCCGAGGATCGAGACCCCGAGTTCACCCGGGAGCTCCTGACCCGGTACTTCGACATCGCGCGCGAGGCCATCGAGCGCCACGGCGGGACGGTCGAGAAGTTCATCGGTGACGCCGTGATGGCGGTGTGGGGGACGCCCGTGGCGCGCGAGGATGACGCGGAGCGGTCCGTCCGCGCCGCGCTCGAGCTGGTGAAGGGCGTGCCGGGGCTCGCTCCACAGCTCGAGGCGCGTGCCGGCGTGCTGACCGGCGAGGCCGCGGTGACCCTTGGCGCCACGAACCAGGGAATGGTCGCCGGCGACCTGGTGAACACCGCGGCTCGCCTCCAGGGCGTCGCGGAGCCGGGCACGGTGCTCGTGGGCGAGCCGACCATGCGGGCCGCCGAACGGGCCATCGTCTTCGAGGAAGTGGGGGAGCACGCGCTCAAGGGCAAGATCACACCGGTCCCCGCCTGGCGCGCGGTCCGCGTCGTTGCCCAGCGCGGCGGTCAGCAGCGGGCCGACGGGCTCGAGCCGCCGTTCGTCGGCCGCGACGAGGAGCTGCGCCTCCTCAAGGATCAGCTCCATACGCCGGCCCGCGACCAGCGTGCGCGGCTCGTCTCGATCACCGGACCCGGCGGCATCGGCAAGAGCCGGCTGGTCTGGGAGCTCGAGAAGTACATGGACGGCATTACCGAGCCGGTGTACTGGCATCGCGGCCGGTCCCCGTCCTACGGCGAGGGCATCACGTTCTGGGCCCTTGGCGAGATGGTGCGGCGACGCGCCGGGCTGACGGAGGACGACGACGAGGCGACCACGCGGGAACGGATTCACGGCACGGTCGCGGAGTACGTCCCCGATCCGGAGGAGCGAACGATCGTCGGGCCCGCGCTCCTCACCCTGCTGGGCCTCGGCGACGGGGCCGGCGGGGGTCGCGACGCGCTCTTCCCCGCCTGGCGCCTCTTCTTCGAGCGCATCAGCGACCTGGGCACCACGGCCCTGATCTTCGAGGACCTGCAGTGGGCCGACTCCGGCCTGCTCGACTTCATCGATCACCTGCTCGACTGGGCGAAGTCGCGGCCGATCCTGGTCGTCACGCTGGCGCGCCCCGAGCTGTTCGACAAGCGGCCCGACTGGGGCGCCGGTCGGCGCGCCTTCACCTCGCTGGCGCTCGACCCGCTGAGCGACGATGCCGTGCGCCTGCTGCTCGGGGGCGTCGTCCCCGGCCTCCCCTCGTCGGCGATCGACACCATCGTCTCGCGTGCCGAGGGAATGCCGCTCTACGCCGTCGAGACGGTCCGCGCGCTGCTGGCCGAGGGCAAGATCGAACGTGATGGCGACGTCTACCGCCCGGTCGGCGACCTGACCTCGTTGACGGTTCCGGAGTCGCTGCGGTCCCTCATCGCCTCGCGACTGGACGCCCTCGATGCGCCGGATCGGGCGCTGCTGCAGGACGCCTCCGTGTTGGGGCAGGTGTTCGACGTCCCGACGCTGGCGACGGCGACCGGTGCCGACCAGGCCAGCGTCGAGGAGCGGCTTCGTGACCTGTCGCGCCGTGAGCTGGTCGAGCTGGAGACCGATCCCCGCTCGCCGGAGCGGGGGCAATACAAGTTCGTCCAGGCCCTCATCCGGGAGGTGGCGTACAGCACGCTCGCCTTGCGCGACCGTCGCGCGCGCCACCTCGCGATCGCTCGTCACTACGAAGCGCTCGGGGAAGAGGAGCTCGCCGGTGCCCTGGCAAGCCACTACCTGGCCGCCTACGAATCGTCGGCCGAGGGCGCCGAGGCCGACGCGGTGGCCGCGCAGGCGCGCATCGCGCTGCGAGCCGCCGTCGACCGCGCCGCCGCACTCGGCGCGCACGAGCAGGCCCTCGCGCACATCGAGCGCGCGCTGCCCATCACGACCGACGATCGCGAGCGTGCGTCGCTGCTCGAGCGTGGTGCGCTCTCCGCGCTGCGCGGCGAGACCGGTGGCGCCGAGCGCTATGCGATCGAGGCGCAGCAGGCATTCGACGCGGCCGGCGACGTCGAGGGCGTCTACCGTGCGATCGCGCTGCTCGGCCACGTCAGGATCGACGCCGGCGACCTGCGGTCGGCGCTGGATGCGCTCGACGGCGCTCGCCAGCGGCCGGACTGGCCGCCGGCCCCGGAGCTGGAGGCCGAGGTGCTCGTCGCGATCTCGAGGGCGCACATGCGCCTGCAGAACGTGGCCGAAGCGCTCGAGGCGGCCGAACAGGCCCTCGAGATCGCCGAGCCGCGCAACCTGGTTCGGATCGTCGCCGATGCCATGAACAACAAGGCGGCCACGCTTACGAACCATGGACGGCGACGGGAGTCCATCGCGCTCCTGAAGGAAGCGGTCGCCATGGCCACCGAGGGTGGCTGGACCGATCTCGAGCTGCGGCTGCGCAACAACCTGGCGGTCAGCATCACCGACGACGATCCTGCCGGGGCCTCGCGCGTGGGCCGCGAGATCTTCGAGATCGCGAAGCGCATCGGCAGCGTGCAGTGGTTCGTCACGGCGGCCGCCGCGGTCGCCAGCAGCGACTACACCGAGGCACGCGACTGGGATGCCGCGCTGGAGGTGGCCGTCGACGCTCGGGGTCGCACGCAGGTGGGGTCGTACGCCTGGGGCCAGCTGGCCACTGCCGAGATGACGATCCGGGCAGCCCGCGGCGATGCTGCCGCTGAGCTCGCATCGGAGATAGTGGCGGCATCGGTCGATGAAAGCCTGCAGTGGTGGATCGACATGGCACGGGCCGACGCCGCCCTCAGCGGCGGACGCCACGACGAGGCGGCCGCCCTGGCGCGCGCCGCGCTCGACAGCGGCATGACCGAGGCGAACGATCCGACGATTCGGGCAGTCCTGGCGGCCGCGCTGCTCTGCCAGCGAGAGACCGCGGGCGCGCGTGCCACCGCCGACGAGCTGCGGGATGGTCCCTTCCAGGGCCGGCTCTCGAAGGCGTTCCAGGCGGTCATGGACGGTGGTGCGCTGGCGCTCGAGGGGCGGCCGGCCGAGGCCCGCCGTCGCTTCGTCGAGGGTCTCGACGAGCTGCGGCGGCTCGAGCAGCTGTTCGACCTCGCACGGTGGCAGCTCGTCGCCGTCACCGTGCTCCCCGATGCGCCGGAGGCACCGGCCTGGGCCACCGAGGCGCGCGAGCTCTTCGAGCGCATGGGCGCATCTCCGTACCTGGAGCGCCTCGCTGCCGTGCGCATCGGCGGCGGCAGCGCCGCGGCAAGGCCGTCGAAGGAGACTGCGGCCGAGGTCGCGTCCGAGCCCTCCTGACCGTCAGGCGGCGCTCACCGCTCCGCGCTCCGCGTTGACCCGGTCGCGCCAGGCCAGGAAGTCGCGGCCGCCCTCGACGCGCCACTGCGGACCGTTGAAGCCGAGCGTGAACTGGCTGAAGCCGAGCGCCACGTAGCGTTCCGCGTCCTCGCGGAGGAACCGGTCGAGGTCGTCCGGCTCGAGGCCCACCGACCACTCGATGGCGTGCGGGTCGCGGCCGATGGCGTCGCATTCGCGCTTCAGCGCCTCGACCGCCGGCATCACCTCCTCGATCGAGTCGGGGAAGAAGGCATGCCAGGCATCTGCGTGCCGCGCGACAATCGGCATCGTCATGGTCAGGCCCACACCGCCGATCAGGATCGGCATCCGGCGCAGCGGTGGGGGGTTGAGGCCGGCGTCGAGGCGCGCCCGGATCTCCGGCACCGCGCGGCCCAGCGACCGGATGCGGGAGGCTTTCGTGCCGTACTCGTAGCCGTAGCGCTCGTAGTCGCGCCGGAACCATCCGGCCCCGATCCCCATGATCACACGGCCGCCGCTGATGTGGTCGACGGTCCGCGCGATATCGGCGTGGAGGTTCGCATTCCGATACGAGTTGCAGGCCACCAGCGGTCCGAGCTCGATCCGCTCAGTCGCCTCCGCCCAGGCGGCCAGCAGCGACCAGGACTCGAAGTGCGGTCCATCGGGCTCGCCGTACAGCGGGCTGAAGTGGTCCCAGGTGTAGAGGATGTCGTAGCCCAGCTCGTCGCTGCGCACGGCGGCGGAGCGGAGCGCTGGCCACGCGCCGTGCTGCGGGTGGAGCTGGGCGGCGATTCGGATCGGTCGGGTCGGATGTGAGGTCATGTCGGCATGCTTGACCTTCCCCCAGAGGGAAAGTCAAGATGTCATTTCATGTTCCAGATCGGCCAGTTCTCACGCCTCGGCGGCATCAGCGCCAAGCAGCTGCGTGCCTACGACGAGCTCGCGCTGTTCCGCCCCGTCTGGGTCGACCCATCGAGCGGGTATCGCTACTACTCGCCGGCCCAGCTGCCGGAGCTGCGGCGCATCCTCGCCCTGCGCCAGCTCGGGATGCCGCTCGAGGAGATCGGCGGCCTCGTCCGTGGCGGCGACCTGCGACCCGCCCTGGACCGCCGCCGGGCGGACCTGGAACGCGAGCGACGGCTCGTGGAGGAGCGCCTGTCGGCGCTGGAGATCTCGGTGGGCGACGACGCCGGCCCCGACATCGTCGTCCGTCCCGTCGGCGTCGAGCCGGTGGCGGTGCTGTCCCTGGAGGCGCGCCTCCGGCACCCCCTTCGTCGAGCTCGAGTCGCACGTCCGCGACACGGGCCGCCGGGCGCATCGGCCGCCGGGTGCCATCCCGAGCCAGCGCGAGATCTTCGTCCCGGTCACCGGCCCGATCCCGGAGACCGATCGCATCTCGTACCGCCGACTGCCGGCGTGCCGGGTCGCCTCGATCATCCATCGCGGGCCCTACGGTGGCGTGGCCGCGGCGCGCGCGACCCTGCTGCGCTGGGTTGCGGCCGCCGGTCTCATCCCCGCCGGCCCCATGCGCACGCTCTATCTCCAGTTCGGCGCCGAGCCCGAGCTCCGGCTGCCGCCCGGCTGGGTCGTGGAGCGCGACGAGCAGTACGTCACGGAGCTCCAGCAGCCGATCGAGTGACAATCCGTGGCTCTGGCGCTCCCCGGGGGGTTGTCGGTGGCGGTATCCAACGGACATCGAGGGTCTGCCTGGTGGCCCGGGGTTATCGTCGCCGGCAACTTCTCGACCGGGTCGGCCCTTCCCGAGCCGTTCGTCCGCCGTTGGATACCCGCACGGGTAACCGAAGCGCCACGTCCCGCCGGACCTCGCCCCGTCCCGACCCTCAGGCCGTCGGCACCGGCTCCCGGACGCCGTCCCGCTTCTCGAACCCGATCTGCACGTCCTGGAAGATCCCCGCGGCGAAGCCCGCCTCGCACAGGGCGAGGTAGTAGTCCCACATCCGCACGAACCGCTCGTCGAAGCCCAGGGCTCGCACGGCATCCAGGTTCCCCATGAACTTCGCCCGCCACGCCCGGAGCGTGGGCGCGTAGTGCGGCCCGATGTCGGTCACGCCGGTCACCAGCAGCGAGGTCCGATGCGTCGCGCGCTCGATCACCGCCAGGGACGGCAGCAGGCCGCCGGGGAAGATGTACTTCTGGATCCAGTTCGCGCCGCGCCGCTGGTCCTCGTAGCGCGCGTCGGGATAGGTGATCGACTGCAGGCCGATGCGCCCGCCGCGCCGCAGCACCCGGTCGCAGGTCTCGAAGAAGGCGGGGAAGTACTCGTGCCCGACGGCCTCGAGCATCTCGACCGACACGATCGCGTCGAACTCACCGGTGATGTCGCGGTAGTCGCGCAGCTCAACCGACACCCGGTCGGTCAGTCCGGCCGCCTCGATGCGCTCGCGCGCGAGGTTTGCCTGTTCCTCGCTGATGGTGATGGTGGTGACCGTGGCACCTCGCTCCGCGGCGAGGTAGATGGCGAACGACCCCCACCCGGAGCCGATCTCGAGGACGTGCATGCCCGGCTCCACGCCGGCCAGGTCGGCAACGCGCGCGTACTTGTTCTGCTGCGCCTCTTCGAGTGACTGCGACGGCGACGCGAAGACGGCGGACGAGTAGGTCAGCGACTCGTCCAGGAACAGCCGATACAGGTCGTTGGACAGGTCGTAGTGGCTCGCGATGTTGCGACGCGCCTGCCGCACGGTGTTGCGCCGCAGCCGATGCGCTGCGATGCGCATCGCCTGCGTCGGCATCCGCCACCAGCCGCCCACGAGTGACAGCTCCTGGCGATTGAGCGCCGCCAGCAGCAGGAGCGCGGCAAGGTCGGGCGACGACCACTGGCCGTCCATGTACGCCTCGCCGGCGCCGGTCTCGCCGTCGACCAGCAGCCGCACCATCGCCGCCCGATCGTGGATGACGATCTCGCCACGGCGCTCCGAACCGGCGTCGCCGAACACGCGCCGCCGTCCGTCGGGCAGCACGATCGTGAGCTGGCCGACGCGGATGCGGGATGCGGCGCCGAGCAGGACGCGCTCGGCGGCGCTCGCCACCAGCGGCAGCTCGAGGGGACCGCGAAGGGATCGCGTCCGGGTGGTCATCGGGTCGCCGCTCCGTGGGAGTGGAACTTCGCGCCGCGGCGCCAGAGGCGGAACGCGTGCCAGTGGATCATGCCGATCGTCTTCAGCGTCACGAGCGGATACCGCACCAGCATACGCAGCAGCGCCAGGTCGGTGAGCGGGCGACGGCTCGCCACCACCGACGCCTGGAGGACCGGCTCGCCGTGCTCCGTCTCGTCGATCACGATCCGCACCCCGTCACGCCGGTCCTGGACTCGTACCGTGTACGCGGCGTCCAGGCTGATGAACGGGCTGACGTAGAAGTCCTTGTCCATGCCCGCCACGTGCGCCGCAGGCGTCTGCTGCGGCCGGAGCGTGTAGAGACGTCGCTCACCGTGAGTGTTGTGGACCTCGACGATCACCACCTGCAGGGTGCCCGCCGCGTCGCGGCACAGGAAGAACGACGCGGGGTTGAACTCGTGTCCCAGCACGCGCGGGTAGGCGATGAGCGTGATGCGCCAGTCCTCGACGCCCGTGAAGCCCTCGTCGCGCAGGTGGCCGCGCACGGTCGCGTCGATGTCGGAGGCGGCCGGCTTCCAGTGGTCGTCGTCGCGGAACGTGAAGGGCCGCCATCGGTTTCGGCCGAGCAGCTTCATGCGGCCGATGCGGTCGAGCTCCGCAGTGTCGAGCGCGAGGTAGAAGACGTCGTGCTCCAGCTCGTAGACGAACGGACGGCTGCGCCGATGGCGGACCTTGCCCTCCAGCAGGTGCGACCTCATGCCGCTCGCTCCTCCGGCTCGACCGACTCGCTCCAGGCGTCGATCGCCTCGGCAGCCTCGTAGCCCGAGCGGCAGCCGTCCTCGTGGAAGCCGAACCCGAGGTGCGCCCCCGCGTACCAGGTGCGGTTGCGTCCCTGGATCTCACCGATGTGCCGCTGCGCCTCGAGCGTCTGGAACGTGTAGAGCGGGTGCGCCCAGGTGCGCTCGTCGAGGATCGTGGCCGGGTCGATCCGGTCCGCCGGCGGGTTCACGCTGACGTTGTACTCCACGCTGCCCGGGAGCGACTGGAGGCGATTCATGTGATACGTCATGGTCAGCGCGTCACCGGGTGCACGGCACGTGCCCATGTCGATGTTCCAGCTCGCCCAGGCGTTGCGTCGCCGCGGCAGGATGCCGGGATCGGTGTGGAGCACCACCCGGTTGTCCGAGTATTCGAAGCCGCCGATGGCCCGTCGCTCGTGGGGGTCCGCGTCGCGGAGGAGACGCAGGGCGGCATCGGCGTGGGTGGCCATCACCACCGCGTCGAATCGCTCGGCGCCGTCGTCGGTCTCGATCGTCACCCCGGCCGCGTCGCGGACGACGGCGTGCACCGGGCTGCCGGCGCGGATCGCATCGGGCCCGAGGCGCTGCGCGATCGCGTCGACGTAGTTGCGGCTGCCGCCGGCAATCGTGCGCCACTCCAGGTTGCGCCCGTAGCCGATGAGCCCGTGATGGTCGAGGAAGCGGAGCAGGTAGTCGATCGGGAATGTGCCCACCGCATCGGGCGCGGTGGACCACACCGCCGCGGTGAGCGGCACCAGGAAGTGGTTGGCGAAGGCCTCGCCGAAGCCGCGATCGGCGAGGTACTCGTCCAGGCTCATGCCGGTCGACGGACCGTCGAGCGTGGCGCGCGCGTCGCGATAGAAGCGGAACAGGTCGCCCAGCATGGCGTAGTGGGACGGGCGCGCCAGCTGCATCGGCTGGGCGAAGACCCCCTTGAGACCGCGGGTCGACCACTCGAGCCGGCATGCGGCGCAGGTCACGCCCATGCTCATGTCGCTGGCCTGCGTCGTCACCCCGAGCTCGGCCAACAGGCCGACGAAGCGGGGATAGGTGACCTCGTTGTAGACGATGAACCCGACGTCGACGGGCACACCTCCGACCTCGAGGGTCGTGGCGTGACCGCCCAGGGTGGGCTCGCGCTCGAACAGACGAACGCGGTGACCGGCAGCGTGCAGGGCATGGGCGGCCGTCAGGCCGCTGATCCCTCCGCCGACCACCGCAACGGTGGCGATTGGCATACGGTAGCGGTACGCGCGCGCGCCGGTTCCGGATCATCGCCCGCGTGCCTCGGCCGTACCATTCGCGCATGGCCCCGCTCGCCGAGTTCTACCTCGACAATGCCGGCACGCTGTTCCTCGCCGCGTTCCTGGCGGCCAGCGTCGCGCTCGGCGCCACGGCGCGGCGCTGGCTCTCCGATCGGTGGTGGACCAGGTCGCTCGCAGCCGGCGTCACATCCCGGGCGGCGGCGTCAGGTTGTACCGCTCGATGACGTCGCCCAGCCAGTCGGGCTGCGCGAACGGGAGCTGGAACCGCTCGGCGAGGGCGGCGACCTGGGCGAAGTCCGGCGGGCCCGCCCGGTTCATGTCGGCGAAGGCGCGGAAGAACTCCTCGAAGCCGGCCGGCGCGATGATCTCGATCATCCGGGCCGGCACGTCGCCCGCGTTCCACATCGCGTGCACCTCGTTCCGCGGCTTCACGATGTAGCCGCCGGCCCCGAGCACGACTTCGTCGTCGCCCGACCGGAAGCCGATGCGCCCCTCGGTCACGATGCTGAACTCGTCCTCGTTGGTGTGGATGTGGGGCGGGACGAGCGTGCCGACCGCGAACGGGTGCTCCACCACCGACAGGGCGCCACCCGTATCGGCTCCGTCGAGCTTGAAGACCACGCCGATGCCGTCCGCGAGATCCCCGACCTCGCCCTCGCCTGGCTGCACGACCTTGACCCGACTCGCGACCGCGGACATCTTCGATGCACTCCTATCGTTATGGGTGAACAGTGGCGTATACTTAAACGCACGGAACCTGCTGGTGTCAAGAGTTGACTGAACAGATACGTTCACCGAAACAGAGGCAATATCGGATGCGACGGCGCGCCGAGCAGGTGGACCGGACGCGGGAGCGGATCACCGAGGCCACGGTTCGGCTTCACACGACCGTCGGGCCGTCGTCGGCCTCGTATGCGGCCATCGCCGAGGCGGCCGGGGTGACCCGTCTGACGGTGTACCGGCACTTCGCCAGCCGCGACGAGCTGTTTCGGGCGTGCATGGGCCACTGGGCGGCCCATCATCCCGGCCCCGACCCGGAGAGCTGGCGCGCCATCCCGCTGGAGCGCGGCCGGTTCCGCCACGCCATTGGGGAGATGTACGCCTGGTTCGCGGAGAACGGGCACGAGCTTGCACCCGTCTTCCGGGACTGGGATGCGTGGCCCCCGTCGGCCCGGGAGCGTGCGGACGCCGATGGACGGGTGGTCGTGGAGGCGGTCCTGGACGGGGTTCCGCGGCGCGGTGCGGCCGGCCGGAGGCTGGAGGCCACGGTGGGGCACGTCTTCCACTTCACGACCTGGCTCTCGCTCGTGGGTGGGCAGGGGCTGACGACGGAGCAGGCAGTGGAGGTCGCCGACGGTTTCGTCCGATCGGCGCTTGAACCGTTCCGCCGCGCCGCCGCGAACTGACCCGGCGTCAGACGCCGATGTCGCGCCGCGTGAAGGCGAGGATGCCCCAGCCGAGGAAGACGACGGAGAAGCCGGTAAAGAGGATCACCGACAGCGGGTCGATCCCGTCGGCGAGCGGGTTCGTGCCCAGGTACCAGTAGAACGGCGAGAGCTCCTGCGCGCGCTCCCAGCCCTCCACCAGCGGCAGGAAGGCGTTCATCACGAACGCGACGACCGCCAGTCCGGCACCGAGCGTGGCGGCCAGGCCGGACCGGCCAGTCGCCGCCCCGACCCCGAAGGCGAGCGTTGCGAAGAAGAGACCGAAGAGGAGGCTCATCGCGGTGCCGGCCAGGAGCTGACCCGCGCCGAGGTCGACGTTGCCGAGCACGACACCCAGGTAGAGCGAGACGAAGTTCACCGCGGTGAGGACGACGAGCAGGATCCCGAGCGCGAGGGCCTTGGAGATCGCGACGCCCAGGCGGGTGACGGGCGTGGCGAGCAGCACGTTCAGCGTCCCGCGATCCTCCTCGCCGGCGATGGCCCCGACGCCGACCACGATGCCGACCCCGACGAGCGCGATCGGGATGACGAGCGAGAACATCTCCGCGTTGAGCCAGCCGACCGGGGTCCCGAGGTCGCCGGCGCCGAGCGCCTCCATGATCTCCGGCGGGAATGCCTCCATCAGCTCCCCGTACTCCTCGCCGAGCGATCCGAACAGCAGCAGGACGAGGATGTTCATGGCCGCCAGGCTGGCCGACACGATCGCGACGAGTCGCACCCGGTCGTTGAGCGCCTTGAGGAGGACATCACCCGACATGGCTGTCCTCGCCGGCGTCGGCGCGCCCCCCGTTCCGATAGAACTCCAGGAAGATCTCGTCGAGATCGGCCTCGATCGAGCGCACGTTGATGATCGGGAGCGTGGCGGCGGCGCGGACCACGCCGTCGACGATTCCCTCGATCGCGACATCGGCGACGCTGCCCTCGATGTGCGCCGAGCGCACGCCGGCGACCCCGTCGAACAGGTCGGGCGGAGCGGGACGGTCGAACTCGAACTCGAGGTGGCGGATGGCCTTCGCCTTGAGGTCGGCCAGCCGCTCCACCACGATCAGCCGGCCCTCGCGGATGATGCCGACCCGGTCAGTGACGCGCTCGACCTCCGAGAGCGTGTGGGAGCTCAGGAAGACCGTTCGTCCCTCGTCACGCGTCTCGCGCAGGACCGCCTGGAACTCCTGCTGCACGAGCGGATCGAGCCCGGTGCTCGGTTCGTCGAGGACGAGCAGCTCCGGCCGATGCATGAGCGCCATGATGAGCGCCACCTTGTGCTTGCTGCCCGTCGACAGCTTGCCGATCGGCCGCTCCATGTCGGCGCGGAAGCGCTCGGCCAGCTGGAAGGCATAGGCCGTGTCGACGCCGCCGCGCAGGCCCGCGAAGTAGTGGATCGCCTTCGTGCCGGTCTGGTTGGCGTAGAGCGCCAGCTCACCCGGGACGTACCCGGTGCGCCGGCGCACCTCCTGCGACTCCGCCTGTGCGTCGAAGCCGAGGACCGACGCGTGCCCGGACGAGGGCCGGATCAGGTCGAGGAGCAGGCGGATCGTCGTCGACTTGCCGGCCCCGTTCGGTCCGAGGAACCCGAAGATCTCGCCCCGCGGGACCTCGAGCGTGACATCGATGATGCCGCGGTTCCCTCCGTACGACTTCGTCAGCTCACGCGTCTCGATGGCCATGGTCGAGACGGCGGCAGCCTCGCGGACCGGCTCCGTGGTCGCAGTCATGCACTGATGGTAGCCGCGACGCCAACTCGGTAGGGCCGAACGACGCCCTGCAACTTCCCCTGCGTCCCGACTCGGCGGAATCGGCGGGGCCATGGGGGTGGCCCAAGGCTCGGCGGCCATCACCTCGGCGGTAGTGGCCGCCGGAGGGTGCCCGGTCAACCAGGCCGAGGTCACCGCCGACTAGTCACGCCCCGGCCCAGAGCACGCCCAGCAGCACCACGTAGGCCAGCAGCACGAGGAGCGCATCCGGCTCGCCGCGCTCGAAGCGCAGCCGCGCCCCGTGCACGATCCCACCGGTCGCGATGGCCATGAGCACGATCGCCCCGAGCCCGGCCACCAGCTGCTGTGGCGACACCGCCGCCAGGATCGGACCGGGCGTGTAGGCGGCATCGGCGAAGAGCACGACCGTCGCGTTCAGGGCATTGCTGCCGAACAGGTTGCCGACGGCCAGCGCGTAGGCGCCGATGCGGACCGCGGCGACCGAGGTCACCAGCTCCGGCAGCGAGGTGGCGACGGCGAGGAGCGTGACGCCCACGAAGGACTCGGCGATCCCGGTGGCTTCCGCGATGCCTTGCGCCGAGCGCGCCATGATCGGAGCCGCCAGCAGGATCAGGACCGCCGCTCCCGCGAACAGCGTGGCGGCTCGGCGCAGCGTGGGGCGTGGCACCTCGTCGGCCTCGAGGCCGACCGGCTCCAGCACCGCGTCGCTCGTTCCGCCGCGCTGGCTGCGGTGGATCCAGGCGGCCGCCAGGACGTACGCGGCGACCACGACCACCGACTCGAGGCCGATCCAGCCGATGCGCAGCCCGACCGGCGAGGCGATCCCGAGGCACACGATTCCCGTCAGAGCGATGGCCAGCGACGCCAGCCGCGCATGGCCCAGACCGATGCTCGGCCAGACCCGTCCGCGGTGCAGCAGGTCGACGAAGGCCAGGATCGCCATGTTCGCCATCGAGGACCCGAACAGGTCGCCGATGGCCAGGTCCGGCGCGCCCGAAGCCGCGGCGCTGATGTCGGTCACGATCTCCGGCAGCGACGTGGCCGCGGCCATCAGCAGCATCCCGACGAACAGCCCGCCGAGCCCGGTCCGCGTCGCGATCACGTCGCCGTTCCGCGCCAGGACGATGCCGGCGCCCACCACAGCGCCCGCCGAGACCGCGAACACCGCGATCAGCTGAGGGGTCGCCAGGCCGTCGAGCAACGTCATCGCTCGTCAACGGTACCCCGCGAGCGCTCGTGATCCCACGGCCATCCGGCCCCATCGGACCGTGGCGATCCGCCTTGCCGGGCAACCCGTGCCGCCCCCCAGCGCGTTATCCGTGGCGGTATCCAACGAGCATTGGGGCACCGTTTCTCGTCCCGGAGTTTCCGCTGCCGGTATCGTCGGGACGCTGGAAGCGGCCGAATCGGCTGCCTGATGTCCGTTGGATACCCGCGCCGATACCCGCCGGCGTGCATCTCCTTGGCTGTTGTCGGGACGGGTATCCAATGGCGACCGAGCCGGTCCTGGGGTGCCGCGCGATACCGCTGCCGGTAATTCCACGACACCCCTTGGGGCCCTTCGCGCCGAACGGCGTCCGTTGGACACCCGTGCGGGTAACCGTGGCCCCCGGCACGTGCTCGCAAGGGCCCGGATCGGCTCCCCGTCCTGTGTAGAATTCGCGCGCTGCGCGGCACGTTCCGACGCAGGATCGACGGCAACAACGAGCGGTGAGGGCCCATGACTTCCGAGCGCAATGGTGCACCCTGGGCGACGAGCGCCCGCGACCTCTACCTGGTGGCGATGGCCGTGTTCCTCGTCACGATCCTCATCGGCATCCTCAACGGGGCCGATGCCGTCGAGTTCGATCGCAACGCGATCCTCACCCACGTCCACTCCGGCACCGTCGGTTGGCTGACGCTGACGATCGTGGCGACGACCTTCGTCCTGTTCCGCGCCGCCGACCGCCGGCTGATGCTGGCGCTCGCCATCGGCGTGCCGGTCTACGTCCTCGCGTTCTACACCGGTGACTTCATGTTCCGCGCCATCAGCGGCGTCGCCCTGCTGGCGATCGTCGCCTGGCTCGTCTACTGGGTCTGGATCACGTACCTCGCGGAGGAGCGCACGCTCCCGCGCCTCGCGGTGGCGCTCGGCCTCACCTCGTTCGGGTACGGCGGCGTGGTCGGCGTGCTGATCCAGCTGGCGTACGCGCTCGAGATCGACATCCTGCCCGGCGACACCATCGGCGCCCATGCCTCGGCCATGACGTTCGGCTACCTCGTGCTGTGCGCGATGGGCTTCATCGAGTGGCGGCTCCGCGGCACGCAGGGGCTGCCGACGCTCGGCCTGGTGCAGGTCGGCGCCCTGTTCCTCGGCGGACTCGTGATCTCGGTGGCGCTCCTCATCGGCGCCGAGCAGATCGGCGGGATGATCTACCTGCTCACCCAGCTGGTGGCGGTGGTCATCTTCGTGGTCCGCGTCTGGCCCGCGGCGCTACGCACCCCGTTCGGTGCAGCCGCGCCGGGGCGCCACTTCGCGGTGGCCTCGTTCTGGGCGGTCGGTGCGCTCATCCTCTTCATGTACCTGGTGTTCAGCTTCATCACCGCCGAGAACCCCGATGACCCGGCCGCCTTCCCGCTGAACGTGCTGATCGCCAGCGACCACGCGGTCTACCTGGGCGTGATCACCAACGTCGTGCTGGGTGTCCTGTCGCTGCTCTTCCTCCGCGGTCGCGCGCCGTCGTGGGTGGCACATGTCATCTTCTGGGGCGTGAACCTGGGGCTCGCGGTGTTCGTGATCGGCCTGCTCGTCGACACCGCCGAGATCAAGCGCATCGGCGCGCCGGTCATGGGCGTCACGCTGCTGATTGCCCTGGGGCTGCTCGGGATGCGGACCTGGGGCGCATCGCCGGACGTGGAGGCGTTGGACGCCCGAGGCTGAGCCCCCCTGATCCGGCGGCCGGCGTTATCGGCACCGGTATCCAACGGCGAACGAGACCGCTCTCGGGTGCCGCGCGGTACCGCCGCCGGTACCGCAGGGAGGCTGCGTGCCGCCGAATCGGCTTCTGGCTGTCCGTTGGATACCCGCGCCGATACCCGCAGACGCGGCCACCGGCCGGCGTTATCGGCACCCATATCCAACGGCGAACCGGACCGCTTTTAGGTGCCGTGCGGTACCGCCGCCGGTACCGCAGGGAGGCTGCGTGCCGTCGAATCGGGTCCTCGACCTCCCTTGGATACCCGCGCCGATACCCGCCGGACGGCCGGCGCGCCTCAGACCTCCGAGACCCACGCCCCGTGGAGGTAGTGCTCGAAGACCGGCTCGAGGGCCCGGACCAGCGCCTCGGGTGGCGCCTCGGCCAGCGGCCGCATGCCGACCACGTGGCGCACTACCACCAGGCCCACCAGCTGCGCGGCGACGAGGCTCGCCCGCAGCTCCGGGCGCGCACCGCCGAGCCGCGACGCGATCGGCATCAGCATGCGACGGGTGAGCACGTCGCGGATGAGCGACGCGGCCTCCGGCTCGCTGACGGCGGCGCGCAGCATGGCGGTGAGGCTGCGCCGGCTGTCGGGATCCTCCAGGACGGTGACGAGGAGGCGCGCGGCGTTGCGTGGCGCGTGCTCGTCGCCATCCGCGAACACGATCTCGATGACCCGCGACGGTTCGATCGGCAGCTCGACGGACTCGGCGAACAGCTCCTGCTTCGAGCCGAAGTAGTGGAGCAGCAGCCGAGCGTCCACGCCCGCCCCGAGGGCGATGCTCCGCAGCGTCGCGGATCGGTAGCCGACATCGCCGAACTGGCGTCGGGCCTCCGCCACGATCGCCTCGCGCGTGCCGCTCTCGCCCGGTGGCCGCCCGCGCCCCCGCTTTGCCATCCGCGTGACCTCTTGACGTATTCCCCATGTGAAGAATATCATTTCACCCACTGAGGAATAAAGCCTTTGGAGAAGCGCCTGATGACACCCCGCCCATCGACCGATGCCCCCATGGTCACCGGCCGGAGGACGACGCTCGTCCTGGCCGTGGTGGGCCTGTCGCTGATGGCGGTCATCTCGGCGGTCTCGGGGCTCAACGTCGCGCTGCCGAACCTGGCCCGCGAGACGGGCGCAAGCCAGACCGACCTGACCTGGATCGTCGACAGCTACACCGTCGTCTTCGCTGGCCTGCTCCTCTTCGCCGGGGCGCTCGGGGACCGATACGGCCGCAAGCTTCTCCTCGCCATCGGCCTGGTGGTCTTCGGCGTCGCGGCCGGAATGGCGATGTTCGCCACCGAGCCGGGGCAGCTGATCGCCCTGCGCGCGGCCATGGGCGTGGGCGCCGCGGCGATCATGCCGACCACGCTGTCGGTCATCACCACCTCGTTCCCGGAGGCGGAGCGGCCGCGGGCGATCGGCGTGTGGGTCGGGATCGCCGGCGGGGGAGCGGTGCTCGGCCTGTTCGCGGCGGGAGCCCTCCTCGAGTTCTTCTCCTGGCAGTCGTTCTTCGGCCTGAACGTAGCGCTCGCCGTCATCGCGTTCATCGGTGTGATCGCCGTGGTGCCGGGCTCCGCCGACGAGGAGCCGCCGGCACTCGACTGGATCGGCGCCGTCCTCTCGCTGGCCGCGGTGGGCGGCACCGTGTTCGGGATCATCGAGGGGCCCGAGCGTGGCTGGGGCGATCCGCTGACCATCGGCGGGCTCGCCATCGGCCTCGTCTCCGGCGTCGTGTTCGTGCTCTGGGAGCTGCGCCAGCGCGCGCCGATGCTCGATCCGCGGCTCTTCGGCAACCGCGCACTCTCGGCGGGCACGCTGACGATCACCGTGCAGTTCTTCGCCGCCTTCGGCTTCTTCTTCATCACGCTCCAGTACCTCCAGTTCGTGACCGAGCGCTCGCCCTTCGAGGCCGCCGTGGCCCTCCTGCCGCTGCCGTTCGTGCTCCTGCCCGTCGCCCGGAACGCACCGCACCTCGCGGCGCGCATCGGCTTCCGATGGACGAGCCTGGTCGGGCTGCTCTCCATGGCGCTCGGATTCGGCCTGCTGAGCCGCCTCGAGGCCGATACCCCCTACTGGTTCTTCGTCATCGGCCTGCTCTTCTTCGGGCTGGGGATGGGGCTCGCCGGGACGCCGGCCACGACCGCCATCACCGCTTCGCTGTCGCGGGCCAAGCAGGGGGTCGCCTCGGCGATCAACGACACGGCACGCGAGGTCGGGTCCGCGTTCGGGATCGCGATCCTGGGGTCGATTCTCAACCAGGCGTATCGCGACGGCATGGCCGATGCGGTCGCCGCCCTGCCGCCGGCCATCGCCGAGCGGGTGCTCGCCTCGATCGCCTTCACGGCGGCCCCCGAGGTGCAGGCCGCGCCTGGTGCCGCCCCGATCGTCGCGGCCGCGCGTGACGCCTTCGTCGGCGGGGTGGGGGATGCGGTCTTCGTGGGCGCCGTGGTGCTGGCGGTGGCCGCCGTCGCCGTCTTCATCCTGGCACCCCGCACGGTTGCCGCCGCCCCGGTCGCGCCTCCCGCCTGAAGGGTCGCCGCCTCGCTCCCCGGGCCAGCCTGTTATCCGTGCCGGTATCCAGCGGCGGCCGACGCGCTCCCCGGGCCGGGTGCCGCGGGGTACCGCCACCGGTAACTCGGGGAGGCTGGACCCCGCGGATCGGCCCCTTCGGCGTCCGTTGGATACCGTCGCCGATAACGCCCAACAGCGGCCCCGTTCACCCCGGGCCGGCCTGTTACCCGCGCCGATATCCAAGGGCGGCCGACGCCCGGCCTGGGCGCCGCGGGGTACCGCCACCGGTAACTCGGGGAGGCTGGACCCCGCCGATCGGCCCCTTCAACGTCCGTTGGATACCGTCGCCGATAACGCCCAACCTTGCCCAAGCTCCCAGGGACGCCCCCGTCGCCGGCGAGCGCGTGGAACGGCGTCCAGGGCGCGGTGCGATACAGTGGCGGCGGATGCCCGAGCGTCCTGGCCAGCGATCGACCCCCGTCTCGACAGGAGCCGACCATGACCGAGAAGTTCATCCAGGATGCCCTGATCATCTGGGCCACCATCGACCCGATCGGGACGATGGCGATCTTCACGGGCCTCACCGCCGGCCTCTCGCCGGCCGCCCGGACCCGCACCGCCATCAAGGCGATCCTCTACGCGGCCGTGGTCCTCGTCGGGTCGATCGTCGTCGGGCAGCTGATCCTCAGCGCGATGGGCATCCAGCTCGTGTCCTTCCAGATCGCTGGCGGCCTGATCCTGTTCCTGTTCGGGCTCCAGATGATCTTCCGTTCGGACAGCCGGCCGCCGGCTCCCGGGGAGCCGGAGCCCGAGCACGACATCGCCGTGTTCCCGCTCGCGATCCTGGCGGTGATCCTCCTGACCGACAACCACGTCCACCCGATCGGCGTGCAGCTCGGCACGACCCTGATCACGCTCGCGATCCTCGGCGTCACCCTCCTCCTGCTCCTGCTCTCGGGGAGGATCATCCGGGTGATCGGCAATGCCGGCGCCTCGATCCTGACGCGCGTCATGGGCATGATCCTCGCGGCACTCTCCGTCGAGCTGGTGCTGGACGCGCTCGGGGCCGAGCGGTGGCTGGGGCTGGTGTGACGGCGCGCGTGCCGGGCTACCGGCACCGGTAGCGCGGTCGCCGATCGGCCACAGTTGCGGCCGGGCCGCTAGGGCAGCAATCCCTCGATCACTTCCACGGTCCAGGCCTCGAACCGCTCCGGTGACCAGCCGCGCTCGCCGACGAGCGTCCGGTACGTCTCCGGGCTGGCCGCCGCGTACAGGATGTCCGCGGCCTCGCCCGCCGCGAGGTCCGCTCGCAGGCCGGCCGGTCCAGCAACCAGCGCCAGGAGTCGCGCCTGTCCCTCGCGCCGCTGCCGCCGCAGCTCGTCCCACAGCTCGGCGATCTCCGCGTCGCCGGCCGCGGCGGCCTGCACCACGGCGTCGACGGCCGACCGTCGGTCCAGGATCCGCCGCCCGCTGGCCGCGAAGAGCCGCACGCGGCGCGCCCGGTCAGGCTCGGCGCGCAGCTCCGCGACCCACGGCCGGTCGATGATCGCCACCGGCTCGTCGTCACCGGCGATCGACACGTCGACGAGCTCCTTCAGCACGGTGCGCTTGTTCCCGAAGGTCGCGTACACGGTGGCCACGGAGACCGATGCGGCATCGGCGATGGCCTGCAGCGTCGTCGTCCCGTACCCGCTCTCGACGAACAGCGACCGCGCCGCCTCGAGGATCGCGCGCCGGGTCGCCTTCGCCTGCTCCCGCCGCTGGGGCGAGTCGTATCGGCGTCGCTGGGGCTTGACATCCTTCGCCATTTCGTTAGAGTAGCACTAGATTCGATCTAGTGCCACTAGATCCAATAGGCGAGAGGAGCGCATTCACCGATGACCATCGTGCAGATCGAGCACGCCACCAAGAGCTTCGACACCTGGAAGCACGCGTTCGACTCCGATCCCGTCGGCCGCGAGCAGGGTGGCGTCCGCCGCTACCGCATCTCGCGACCCGTCGACGATCCCGACTACGTCGTCGTCGACCTGGAGTTCGACGACCGCGACCGCGCCGTCGCGTTCCGCGGCGCCCTCGAGCGCATGTGGACCACGCCGCAGGCGCAGCAGGTCCTCGGCGGCACGCCCCACGCCCGCGTCATCGAGACGGTGGAGTCCGTCGCCTACTGATTCGTCCGTGCCGTGCCGTGCCGTGCCACGGCTCTGGAGTTACCCGGGCTGGTATCCATCGGACCCTGACGCCCCGTTCAGCGGCCCCGGGGTACCGGCCCGGGTAACGCCAGGACGGCGACGCCGCGCCATCGGTCAGCTCCGTCGCCGTTGGATACCCAGACGGGTAACCGCATCAACGGCCTATGGGTAACCGCGTCAACGGCGGCATGGTGGCGTTACCCGGGCTGATATCCATCGGACCCTGGCGCCGTGCCCTACCCTCCCGGTCGCAGCGTCCCGCTGAACACCTGCCACGCGAGCAGTGACTTGGCGACAAGGCTCATCACCATGTAGGTCTTCTCGCCGACGAGATAGTCGCGCCACGCGCCGATGCGGCGGTACTGCAGGAACATCGTGACGGCGAAGACGTTGAAGGCGACGAAGAGCGACCCCACGATGACGTAGACGAAGACCGGGATCTGCGCTTCGGCGGGAAGGTCCGGCTGCAGCGAGTAGGCCGCCAGGATCGAGAAGATGCCGATCCACGGCGCGATCCCGGCGATGCATCCGAAGATGTAGTGCTTCCAGTCCACGTTGTCACGTCGCCCCTCGTTGGCCGCCTCCATGCTCCAGCCGAAGAGGATCATGGCCACGTTGGCACCGGCGATGGCGACGAGCGCGGGCACGTCGCGGATGAACGACAGGTAGGCGATCGCGACGATCATCACCGTGCTGCTGAACGAGTACTCGATCCAGCGCATCGGGTTCATGCCTCGGGCCAGCCATCCCTCGTAGCGGGCGCGCAGCGGCCATCCCATCAGCGCGTGGGCGAGGGCGCTCATCGCCAGGAACGAGGCGATGAACCAGGCCAGCGGAATCGAGAAGACCTCGACCATCGTCTCCTCGATGCCCGCGAAGGCGCCGTTCTCGATGATCGGTTTGACGGTGGGAATGAATGGGGCGAACGCCACGGCCGTGCTGGCGATGACAAGCATCACCACGAACTGGGCACCGTGCAGCCCGGCGAGCACACGGTTCCATCGAGCCAGCGAACGCGACCGCTCGGGCGGGATCGGGGCGACAGTCATGGTTGAGCCTCCGGAATGGGCGGGAGCCGGATGCTCGGCATTCGACCCTGGTCGATGCGGATACGTACCGATGCGCCGGCCGGATCGGTCCTTCCCTCGCCGCGGGGGCTCCGGCACGCCCCATCGCCAAGGTATCTCAACGCCGATAACTGCCGGGTAAGCCGGCGGTAATCGCGCGAGCCGATGATCCCCGCGTGCCGGCCCGATCCAACCCGATCCACGAAGCCGATGACGCCGCCCGCTGGCAGCTTCGCGAGATCGGCCGCGAGATCCGGGTGGCCAGGCTCATGGCCGGCCGGACGCAGTCGGCGGTTGCACGGAGCGTGGGCACCTCGAAGGCGAGGGTCAGCCTCCTCGAGCGCGGCCTGGTCTGGGGAGTGCGGCATCGGCAGATGGCCCGCCTGGCCGCGGCGGTCGGACTGAAGCTCTCGGTCCGCGCCTATCCGGTGGTGCGGCGGCCGCTCGATGCGCCGCAGCTCGCCCCCTCGCCACCCTCCGTGCCCGCGCCCACCCGTCCTGGCGATGGGAGACCGAGGTGCCGATGCCGCAACCCGGCGACCTGCGTGCCGCGGACGCCCGCCTCTCGATATCCGGATGCGTCATCGCCTGCGAGCTGTGGACCCGCCTCGCCGACTGGCAGGCGCAGAGCCGATCCGCCCTCCTCAAGCATCGCGACCTCGGGTCGGACCGGCTGCTCGTCGTTCTGCGGGAGACGCGGGCCAACCGGGCGGCGGTGCGCCTCGCGGATCCGGCGTCCCTCGCCACCTTCCCGGTGCCGGCGCGTGCCGCGCTGCGGGCCCTCGCCGAGGGGCGAGATCCCGGCGGCAACGCGATCCTGTTCCTCTAGCCCTGCCCGGCACTCGGGTCCGGGTTACTCGCGTGCGTGTCCAACGAAAACCGAAGAGCGGTCCACGACTCCGCCGGTTACCGTGGGCGGTATCGGGCGACCACGCAGACCCGATCGTGGCACTCGGGTTACTGGGCTGGGTATCCAACGACGAACGAGGAGTGGTCCACACTCCGCCGGTTACCGTGGGCAGTATCGAGCGACCACGCAAACCCGGCCGTGGCGCGCCTCGGCCGCCGTTGGATACCCACCCCGATAACCGGACCACGCAAACCCGGCCGTGGCGCGCCTCGGCCGCCGTTGGATACCCACCCCGATAACCGGACCGTTGCCCAACCCGCCCCCCACGCCCCCAACCCCTCGCCCCACCCAACAGCCCTCACTCCACACGCCGTCCACAGCCGAACCCGACTTCCCCACAGTTCGTCCACACGTGTCACACACGTGATTGACAGGCCACTACATCTTGTGGCACACCGAACCAAAGGACTACCAGATGTTGTGGTTTTCCGCTTGACTCGGGTGCGGCGGCGTATTACAGTCGGCGTCCTGAAACACGGCGCACGCACGGCGCCGGACCGGCGGAGGGAACCCCAGCCAACCCACGGACCAGAGGGATCCGTGTCCCCTTCGACGGCCGAAGAGCAGCGCAGAGGACGCACCGACCCATGGCCCGAACCGCCTCCCCGACGAAGCCCGCCAACGGCGCCACCAATGGCCACGAGACCAACGGCCACGGCCACAACGGGAACGGGAACGGGAAGGCGAAGGTGGGCGCCAGGGCAGGGGCCACCGGCTACCAGCAGCTGACCCCCGGCGCCAAGCCGAGCTGGAAGGGCCTGACCATCGAGCGGCGCTTCACGCGCCCCGACGTCCACCCGTACGACACCGTCGAGTGGGACCTGCGCGATTCCGCCATCACCAACGAGCACGGCAAGGTCGTCTTCGAGCAGAAGGACCTCGAGTTCCCCGAAGAGCTGGTCCGCCCTGGCGACCAACGTCGTGGCCAGCAAGTACTTCCGCGGCCATCTCGGCACGCCGGCCAGGGAGCGCTCCGTCCGGCAGATGATCGACCGCGTCGCGGACACGATCGCCGACTGGGGCGTCAAGGACGCCTACTTCGCGACCGACGAGGACGCCGATGCCTTCCGCAACGAGCTGAAGGACATCCTCCTCAAGCAGCGCGCCAGCTTCAACAGCCCCGTCTGGTTCAACGTGGGCATCGACGCGCACCCGCAGTGCTCCGCGTGCTTCATCAACTCCGTCGACGACACCATGGAGAGCATCCTGGGCCTCGCCAAGACCGAGGGCATGCTCTTCAAGTTCGGCTCGGGGGCCGGCAGCAACCTCTCGACCATCCGCAGCTCCAAGGAGACCCTGCGCGGCGGCGGCGAGGCGAGCGGCCCGGTCAGCTTCATGAAGGGCTTCGACGCCTTCGCCGGCGTGATCAAGTCCGGCGGCAAGACCCGCCGCGCCGCGAAGATGGTGATCCTCAACGTCGGGCACCCGGACGTCGAGGAGTTCATCGACTGCAAGCTCAACGAGGAGAAGAAGGCCTGGGCGCTGATCGACGCCGGCTACGACGGGAACTTCAACGGCGGCGAGGCGTACGCATCGGTCTTCTTCCAGAACTCGAACAACTCCGTGCGCGTCACCGATGACTTCATGGAGGCCGTGGAGCAGGACGGCGACTGGACGACGCACGCCATCACCACCGGCGACGAGGTCGAGACCCTCAAGGCCCGCCACCTGATGCGCAAGATGGCCGAGGCCGCCTGGGTCTGCGGCGACCCGGGCATCCAGTACCACGACAACATCAACCGCTGGCACACCAGCGCCAACACCGCGCCGATCAACGCCAGCAACCCGTGCTCCGAGTACATGTACCTCGACGACTCGGCGTGCAACCTGGCCAGCCTGAACCTGATGACCTTCGTCAAGGACGACGGCGAGTTCGACGTCGAGGGCTACAAGCACGCGGTGCGGATCGTGTTCACCGCGCAGGAGATCATCGTCGACAACGCGAGCTACCCGACCGAGAAGATCGGCGAGAACAGCAGCGAGTTCCGCCCCATCGGCCTGGGCTACGCCAACCTCGGCGCCCTGCTGATGAACCGCGGCCTCGCCTACGACTCCGATGGCGGCCGCTGCCTACGCCGCCGCCGTGACCGCGATCATGCAGAGCGGAGCCGCCCTGCAGTCGGCCCGTATCGCACGCGACCAGGGCGGCCCGTTCCGCGGCTACGCCGTCAACCGCGAGCCGTACCTGAAGGTCATGAACCAGCACCGCGACGCGGCGTACCGGATGGATCGCAACCTGATCCCGACCGAGATGGTCGACGCGGCCCTGGTCGGCTGGGACGAGGTCGTCGCCCTCGGCGAGAAGGCGGGCTTCCGCAACGGGCAGCTGAGTGTCCTGGCGCCGACCGGCACCATCGCCTTCATGATGGATTGCGACACGACCGGCGTGGAGCCGGACATCGCGCTCATCAAGTACAAGCGCCTCGTCGGCGGCGGCTACCTGAAGATCGTGAACCAGGGCGTCACCGCGGCGCTGAAGAAGCTCGGCTACACGGCGGCGCAGGCCGAGCAGATCGTCGCCTGGATCGACGAGCACGAGACGATCGAGGGCGCCCCGCACCTGAAGGACGAGCACCTCGAGGTCTTCGACTGCGCCTTCAAGCCGGCCAACGGCACGCGGTCGATCCACTACAACGGCCACCTCAAGATGATGGCCGCGGTCCAGCCCTTCATCAGCGGCGCCATCAGCAAGACGGTCAACATGCCGGAGCACTCGACCGCCGATGAGATCGCCCAGGTCTACATCGACGGCTGGAAGCTGGGCCTCAAGGCGATCGCGGTCTACCGCGACAACAGCAAGCGCTCCCAGCCGCTGAACACGAAGAAGGAAGGCGGAGACGCCGTCGAGGCCGATGCGGCCGCGGTCGCGCCCGAGGTGCAGACGGTCTACAAGCCGCTGCGCCGGCGCCTGCCGGACGAGCGCGCGTCGATCACGCACAAGTTCAACGTCGGCGGCCACGAGGGCTACCTGACCATCGGCCTGTACGAGGACGGCACCCCCGGCGAGATCTTCCTGCGCATGGCGAAGGAGGGCTCGACGATCAGCGGGCTCATGGACAGCTTCGCGACCGCGGTCTCCCTGGCGCTCCAGTACGGCGTGCCGCTGAAGGACCTGGTCAACAAGTTCAGCCATCTGCGGTTCGAGCCGGCGGGCTTCACGACCAACCGGGACATCCCGATGGCGAAGTCGCTGGTCGACTACATCTTCCGGTACATGGCGACGAAGTTCATGTCGCAGACCGAGAAGGATGGGGTGGGGATCATCAATCGGCAGCTGAAGCTGTCGGAGGCGGCGGTGGTGAGTGGGGAGGCCACGGAATCCGACGCGAGACCTCCCTGGCGTCGGCCTCGTCGGCTTCCGCTGGCCGCTTCCACGACCGACTCCGCTTCGACACGGTCCGCTGAGGGTGAGGATTCCGCCTCAGCCAGTCAGCCTGCGGCACAGACAGAGGCCACGAGTTCCGAGGAGGTACCCAGTTCAGCCGCGAGCATTCCGGTGGGTGGGGAGACGGTTTCGGCGAAGGAAGAGACGGTGGCGAACGGGCTGCTGGATGGGCTGAAGATCGTGGCGCAGGGGGTCGAGGCGAAGGATCGGGCTGATCGGCTGGCCGCGGGCCAGGCACCGGTGGTGTTCGACACCGCGGACTCGCCGGCCTGCACCGACTGCGGCTCGATCATGGTCCGCAACGGCTCCTGCTACAAGTGCATCAACTGCGGCGCCACCAGCGGCTGCAGCTGACCAACATGATGGACCTGCCGCCCAGTCTTCTTGAGGTCCTCTCGCGGAGGCTGGGCCCCCTTACAGACCCGCAACGCGACATCCCCCGAGCGGCTAAGGACCCCGAGGTCGTCAGGAGTATCGAGGAGCACGTAAGGGCTCGGCGGACGTCCCACTTCCTCGCGCGCGCGGATGCCCGAACCTACGTCCCGGCCCGCGAATCTGTGCATCTGATCGTCACGTCGCCGCCTTATTGGACGCTCAAAAGGTACAACGAGAGTCCTGGCCAACTCGGTCACATCAGCGACTACGAGTCGTTTCTCGATGAGCTCGACGAAGTCTGGCGGCGGGCGTTTGACACACTGGTGCCAGGCGGACGCCTCGTATGTGTGGTGGGGGATGTCTGTTTGTCACGACGACAAGCGGGGCGGCATATGGTGCTGCCGCTGCACGCGTCAATCCAAGAGCACGCAAGAAAGGTTGGGTTCGACAACCTAGCCCCAATCTTCTGGTACAAGATCTCGAACGCGAAACATGAGGTTGAACGCGGCGGCGGAGGTTTTCTAGGGAAGCCCTACGAACCGAACGGTGTGGTCAAGCACGATGTCGAGTACATCCTCATGCTGCGTAAGCCTGGGGGGTACCGCAGCCCGTCGTATGCGACCAAGGTCCTCAGCTTGATACCTGCTGAAGCACATCGGCTCTGGTTCCAGCAGATCTGGAGCGACATTGGCGGGGCCTCGACCCGTTTGCATCCTGCGCCGTACCCCTTGGAGCTGGCCGAACGGCTCATCAGAATGTTCAGCTTCGTAGGTGACACCGTGCTCGACCCCTTTACTGGGACAGGAACGACAAACGTTGCTGCAGCCCGGTGGGGCCGAAATAGCATCGGCGTGGAAGTCGACGACCTGTACTTCGACATGGCCATTGACGGTATTAGAGAGCGGATGCGCACGGATAGTGCTAATGGCGAGATTGAGGTTCACAGGGCGTCGCCCTTGCAGCCACTGCCGGTTGGCAGCGAGTTGGTTGACGCCCGGGGGGTGATCGATGGCGTACCGGCTGCTTGATCGCTTTCAGGCGACCTTCGCGGGCACACGCTATCGCCATCGGAACTCTAGTCTCGGCAATCAGATCGCGAACTACCTCTACGACGACCTCTACGAGCTGGGCCACTCGAGTGTGTATCAGTCGCGTGTCGATCTCCACACGCATGTCCTGAATCGTAGGGCGAGGAGTCCAGGCGTTCGTGCCCGTCGTGGAGACGGGTCGTTTGGCACGTTAGTGCCAAACGCGGAAGCGGCCATCGTGCCAGGCTTCATCGTCGCTAGTGGCCCAACCGCAACGGTCCAGGTTGGGGTCGAGACAAAGATCCTCGCGAAGGCGATGATCAAGCAAATCGACCGAGTCATCACCGATCTCAAGAATCAAGCGGACCAGTTCAGACACAAGAACCCGAAAGCTGTGACGGTGGCAATCGTCGGGGTCAACCACGCTCGCCGTTGCGTCTCATACGAAAAGGACCGCGTCTATCCGACGGACGGCAAGGGATTTCCTCATCCGATCCAGGAAGCAGAGGATGCAAAGAGCCGTCTGCGAGTTGACGCTGAGCCAGCCTTCGATGAATTCATCATCCTCGAGTACATCGCGACGAACGAGGACCCCTACGAGTTCGAATGGGTTTCCTCCAAGAGAGCTGATGCTGAATATGGATCAGCCCTGGTTCGCATTCTCGACCTATACGAAGCGAGGTTCCCCTAGTGCACTGCCAGATCGAACGCCGAGCTCGCGTGGCCGCCGTGGAGGCTTCACTAGGTGCACATGTACTCAATCGTGAAGTGAAGATCATCCAGCCATTGCATCAGCAGTGGCTGTGTGCCTGCCACGGGCACGCTTAGGAGTACGTCCGTTGGTGACGCGCGGGTCCCGATGCCGTTGGGTGATGCAAGTGCCATGGCAGCTCTGAACGAGCCTTGGTTCCGATGTGCGTAGAAATTGCGGAAGACAGGAAGATCCAAGAAAGCGCGGGACCCGGTTGACACCGCTGCATCAATGTCGGCTGAATTCGAGAAACCGGCGGCTTGAGCGAGGAGCCTTATCGTGCGCACCTCATGCCAAGCGGGCTCCTGCGATCGCCGCCACGGTGGACCTTTCCCTGACAGCCACGGCTGAGCAATCGGGACGGCCAGGTCGATTGCCTGCTCGGGCGTGCATCCCGTGAACATGGCTTCGACCGTAACCCGGCCCCTCCCGAGCGACGTGCCTCAAGCATGCATGAGGCGTAGAAGGCCCGGGCAAAGTTGCCCCAAGCGTTCAGCGCTTCCACCGTCGCGTACGATACGGTGAGTTCACTCACCCGATGTGCGACGAGCGGTCCCGTCGAACTCTGTACGAGGAGATGTAGCCGGCGAAGTCTCTTTGCCGCAGACCGTTCCAGGCACCGCAGGCGGCGTGTTGGCCGCATGATCGGCTACCGGCTATCGAGGGCTTCTGCGAACCACTTGAAGCGTTCCCTTCGTTGCTTGAGGGTATTCGTACCTTGGCTTGCAGCCGCAACGAAGTCGGAATATTCCGGGTGGTCTTCGGGGTTCTCGAGAGCTTCAGCAAGAGCGACAAGCCCGCCCAGACCCGCCGCGCCTGGCGTGCCCGGTCGCTGGACTGAGTGAAGCGGGGTGAGGGTTTCTAGCGGGTCGAGCTTGTGGCTCACCGCCAAGAAGAGACTGTAGAAGTTGTAGGGCTTGACTAGCCGCGTGCGGTGAAGGTCGCGCCACGCCAGCAGAGTGTCCATGGTTCGCCGGATTCGGTCGCTCAGGCTGGGCGCTTGGGTGAACTCGTCTTCGTACTTTCCGTAGATCGCATCGAGTTTGGTCGGGGAGCCCGTTTCGATCCCAGTGAACACCGCGGCGATCAATGAGGTGAGCATTTCTCCGTCGGCCATACGAGCCAACTGAGACTCGGCGAATACCCCCATGTCCTTGAATACCTGAGCGTATTCCTCCTGAAGGCGGACGATGAACCACTTGAATTCCCCTTGGTGCGTCGCGTGTCGGATCTCTTGCGGGTTCAAGGGGACGGTGTAGGAGTTGATTCGACGGAAGAGCTGACGGATCTGATCCTCAGTTGCGCCCACGAGGACGTCGAAGCTGAGCTGGTAGTCGAGGAACCGCTGCTGGTCAATGTCGTCGAGCTGAGATAAGGCCCTCCCAGCCCAAGGGCTGCGGACATTGAGTCGAAAGCCGTCGTGGAAGAAGTCGGATATCGCCTGGCTGCGCTGCTGTCCGTCGACGATCTCCTTAACTGTCTTCCGAGTCGCGAGGTCTGTCTTCTGAAACAGCGTCATCTTCGGCATGGGAAAGCCGAGGAGAATCGTGTCGATGAGATACGATCGCGCTGCCGGAGGCCACACCTTATTGGACCGCTGGTAGTCGCGATTCACGAGCGACTCCTGGCGATCCATCTGGCCAATGAACTCGGCCACAGTGAACTGAGTGGTGCTGACGTCCAACGAGTGCCCTCCAGCACGATTCATGAATTCTTCCATGAGACTGTACTCGTCCTCCCTAGACGGCTGACGACGGCGAGCGCGACCACTCGGTTTCCACGAGACCGATGCGGTTGTCGAGCAGCCACTGCTGGTAGCCACCGACCTGGACCGATGGGTGGAGCACCCGCCCGATCCGCTGGCCGACGAACGTCTCGACGCAGTGCTCGGCGGGGGAGGGCATGACGGCGCCCGTGCCGCTCCACTGCTTGAGCTCGACGACGACGGCGTTCTCGGCGCTGGTGGGGGAGTGGCCGGTCAGCATCGCGTCGAGGCGGCGGCTGGTGTTGCCGAGCTGGTACTCGAGGATGACGCCGTGGTCGTTCAGCTCGGCCTGGTCGACGAGCATCGACAGCGCCATGAGGCTGTTCTGCCAGCTCGCCACCTCGGACGGCGCCGGCCGGTGCCCGATCTGGGTCGTGTACTCGGCGCGCAGCTTCTCCGCGATCCGATGCATGCGCGCATCGGCTCGGAACTGCTCGGTCGTCCCGGCGTAGAGCTTCATCGGGGCTGCGCAAGCTGAAGCCGTGCCGCGGCCTGGCGTGACGCGCGCTCGGGATGCGCGTGGTTCAACCCCCTGTCCCCTCATACATCGGGCAACGTGCCGGCTAGGTTAGCAATACTTGTCCAGCGCTTGTGCGCGAGCCTGAGCGGTTCTCGCCTCGATGAGCGGTGCGCCGTCCTCCGGACGCGGAGCTGATGGCGAGTTGCCGCACCGCCTCGGGTCGGCGAGCATTCGCATCGGTCAACCAGGAAGGAGCTCAATGAAGATCAAGCGAATCGTGGCGAACGTGGCGACGGACGACCTCGACCGGATGCGAGCCTTCTACGGTGATGTGCTGGGCCTCGACGTGATCATGGACCTCGACTTCTTCGTGACGTTCGGCTCCGGCGAGACGATGCAGGTGCAGCTGGGGGCCGGGACGGAGGGCGGTTCGGGCACGCCGGTGCCGGACATGAGCATCGAGGTCGACGACCTCGTCTCCGCGATGGAACGCGTCGAGGCCGCGGGTGTCCCGGTGGAGTACGGCCCGGTGGACGAACCGTGGGGGGTACGTCGGTTCTTCGTCCGGGATCCCGCCGGCAGGCTTGTCAACATCCTCGAGCACCACGCCGAACGGCCGGCGTAAGGCGCGACGATTGACGGACGCCGCGAGGTGGTGGTTCCGAGTACCGTGCCGACATGACCGCAACTCCGCCCTCTGCTGTGCCGATTGCGGCGCCTGCGCCGCTGCGCCTCGGCGTGCACCTGCTGATCGCCGTGTCGATCGCCGTGGTGAGCCCCTTCACCGCCCTCGCCTGGCCGTTCGCGATCGGCGTCGGGATGGTCCTGGGGTCCGGGCAGGCGCGCCGCCTGCGTGGCGAGTCCGTGGGCTTCGGGGACGAGCTCGCGACCGGGCTCATCGCCGCGTTCGGCGTGATCGCCATGCTCTTCTTCGGCGCCATCATCGGCGGGATCGTGGCGATCCTCGTCGTCGTGCTCACCTCGTTCTCGGAGCGGGCCGCCGCGCTCGCCTCGCCGATCGACCGTGGGGTGGCCCGGATCCTCGTCTTCGTCGTGCCGCTCGTGGCGTGGCTGATCATCTTCCCGTTGCTCGGGTTCGAGGTCGACATCCGCTTCGGGGCCTAGCCGCAGTGGTGGTCCAGCGTCCCTGGGACGGCCGGGCAGGTCAGTCGATGCCGGCCGCGCGATCCAGGTACTGCAGCAGCTCGTGGGCGGCCAGCTCGACCGCCTTGTGGCGCCACTCGGCGGCGCGGTACTGGCAGGCGATGAGGCCGCTGCGGTGGATGCGTCGCAGGTCGCCCATCACGAACGCGTGGCGGGCCTTCGTCTCGTCGCTGGCACCGTCGGTCAGGCCCAGGTGCCACTCCGCGTACTCGTCCCAGGAGTGCGACTCGAGGTAACGGTTCTCGGCGGCGGCATCGGGCTGGACCTCGCCCCAGTCGCTGTCGAGCACGTACTGCCTCGCGTCGATGCGCTCCTTCGCCTTCGCCACGGCCCGCGTGTTCACCGAATAGGAAGCCATGGCTCCGACGTCTGCACGAGCGCTGCCAACCCGCGCGGCCTCACGCGGCACGTCGAGTCGGCTTAGCCGGTGGGGCGTCTCCGCAAGAGCGGCATCGGTGCCGCCGTCCTGCGAAGCCTCGAGGCTGGTTTGGTCGCGTGGCGGTGAGGTTGCCCGCGTCCAACAACTGATCGTGAAGACGGTGCTTGACTGTGGTACGACCAAGCCCTTAAATGCCGCGGGGAGACCGATCGGCAGGCTGCCGACCCCGGATACGGAGGTGTCGAGTGGGTGGCTTGCGGATGGGTCGCGCCACGGCGTTTGCGGGTGTGTTGATCCTCGCGGGGTGCGGGTCCGGGACCACGGCACCCAGCAGCGAGGCATCGCCGGACGCCACGCCGGAAGCCACAGCGTCGCCGAGTGAGTCGAGGCCTTCGCCATCGGTGCCCCCGTCGAGCGAACCGACCCCCGTCGCCATCAACCCGGGCGAGCCGTGGCTGATCGCCGCCTGGTACCCGGACTCGTTGTGGGTCGTTCGTCCCGACGGGTCGGATCGGCAGGCCCTCGACCTGGGCGTGCCGGGAGAGCCGTTCGCGCCGACGTGGTCGGCCGACGGGGAGCAGATCGCGTTCGTCCTGCGTGGCGACGCCTCCTCCACGCCCAACGGTGCGATCTGGACGGCCAACGCCGACGGCTCGGATGCGACCCTCTTCTACGATGGCGACGACGAGTGCAACGCCGGCACCTACTGGCCCTCGTGGTCGCCGGACGGAACGCGCCTGGCGATGGTCTGCTACCAGATCGAGGGCGACACGGGCTTCTCGTCGATCTCGGTCCTTGACGTGGCCACCATGACGCGGACCGACTTCGTGACGCTGACCTATCCGGAGACGGTCGACAACCCGCCCAGCTGGTCACCCGATGGCAGCACGCTGGCCTTCGAGATCATCACCTGGGACCCGACCGACACATTCCTGTCGGAGACTGTCATCGCCACCAAGCCGGTCCCGCTTCAGGGAGGCAGTGGACCGATGACCATCCTCACCGACCCGACGCTGTTTGCCGCGCATCCCGACTGGAGCCCCGACGGGTCGTTGATCACCTTCAACACCTACGACACCGGGAACATGCACGGCATCACGCAGGCATCGAACGTCTACACGATCGCCCCGGATGGCACCGACCTTCGCCAGCTCTCCACCGAGTCCGTGGACGGCCGGATGCGCATCGGCCAGCCGTTCTGGTCCGCCGACGGAACCCGCATCTGGGTGAGCGTCGCGCGGGAGTTCGAGACGGACTCGACCGGCCAGCCGAAGAACACGCTCGGATGGGTCGATGCCGCCACCGGCGAGCTCCATGAGATCGGCACCGAGGGCAAGCGCTTCCGGGAGCGGCCAGGTTCCTGACGACCGGCCGCCAGCAATACACGTCGCGCCCGTGAGCGCTCGCGGACGAAAGTATGGGTTGAGTGCCGTCCTATCATGGTGCCATGAGTCCGAGCAGTTCGCGCACGCGCAACGTCGTCATCGTCGATAACAGCCACGTGGCTCGACGGGTGGGGGAGCGGGTGCGGGAGGCGCGGACGCGGCTCGGGCTGACGCAGGCGGAGACGGCCCGGGGCCGATACACCGCCGCGTACATCAGTGCGCTCGAACGGGGGCTCGCGAAGCCGTCCATGGCGGCGCTGACCTTCCTGAGCGAGCGGCTCGGTGTGTCCGTCCAGGACCTGGTAGCGGAGGAGCGGCCGGCGGCCGCCCGCCTCGAGGCCGATCTGCTGCTGGCATCCGCGAATCCGCAGGAGGCCCTCGATCGATACGAGGAGCTGTTGGAGGGCGCAGGCGAGAATCGGCGGCAACGCGCCGAGCTCCTTCGGGGCCGCGCCGAGGCCCTGTGCCGCCTCCATCGGGGATCGGAGGCCGTCCGGCCGGCGGCGGAGGCCGCGGAGCTGTTCGATGGGCTCGCGGCGCCGATCGATGCCGCCTGGGCGCGCTACTGGCTTGCCGGGGCCCACTACCTCTCCGACAACACCGCCGAGGCGCAGGGGATCCTGCAGCAGCTGCTCGCCGAGGATCGAGCCGGTCTCGAGGTCGCCCCTGACTTCCGGTTTCGTCTCCTCACGCAGCTCGGCAACACCGAGGCATGGGACGGCCGGCCGGAGCGCGCGATCACCTACATGGAGGAGGCGCGATCCCTCATCGGCGACGTCTCCCTTCGCCAGCGGGCCGCGTTCCTCTCCGGGCTCTCGCTGCAGTACCGGCGAGCCGGGGATCTCGAGGGCGCGCTGCGCGTCGGCCACGAGAGCCTGGCGCTGTATCGCGCCGCCGAAGCGGAGCGGGACGAGGCCGTGCTCGAGAACAACCTGGCCATCACCTTCATCGAGCTCGGGAGTTCGAGCAGGGCGAAGTCCCATCTCCGGCGGGCTCGCGAGCTGGCGGAGCGGCACCACGACGACCTGCTGCTTGCCGAGATCGCGGAGGCCGAGGCCCGCCTGGCATTGGCCACCGATGACGTCGCCACGGCCACCGAGCGGGCGCAGGCGGCGCTTGCCGCCGCCGACAATGGCGGCTCCTACCTGGTGGCGGTGGGCGCGCATCGGACGCTTGCACGGATCGCGCATCGGGCCGGGAAGCGGGACGACACGGAGGCGGCCTACCTGCAGGGAGCGACGCTTCTGCGCTCGCATCGGGCCAATGCGCAGCTGCGAGAGCTGCTCGCCGAGTGGGCGGACGTGCGCGCCGGTTGGGGCGACGCGACGGGTGCCAACGAGCTCTACGCGGAGGCACTCGGCCGGAGTCCGGCGCGGGTCTGACGACCGGGATGGGCACGGCCGGTGAGGTGTTCCGGCTGGAGTTACGTCAGATCCGAGAGTGGGTCAGCGCGGGATCGGTGGATGGCTGTCGGCGAGAGCCGCAGCGGCGGTCAGGAGCGTGAGAAGAGCGGAGAGCGAGAGCGACGCCAGGGTCGAGCGGAATCGATGCATTGCAGTTCCCTTTCCGCTCACCGGCCCCGCCCACCCGGAGGCCGCGATAGTACCGTCGTGTGACCGACCGATCAACTATTATCAAGCCCATGCATACGCCAGCGTCGGTGGGGGCCGATGAGGTACCGCCCTACGAGGTGGGCTGTCTCGAGATGGACCGTGCGCCGGAAGCCGCCGGGCACTGGCACGTGACCGCCGTCGAGACGAGGGATCCGGACGGAGGCTCGACGCGCTGGTCGTGCGTCCAGGTGATCGCGGCGATCGAGGACGGCGAACGTTTCGTCGTCGCCGATGCGGGTCGCGGTGTGCTCACCCTGCTCGAGCCGTCCCGCTGTTCCGCCTGCGCCGTGGCGACCCTCGTGACTGACCCGGTGGCTGACCAGCCGGGGCCGTGCGGATAGGGCCATCAGCAAGTTCCTTCGCGCTCAGACAGACTCGACCAGCGGCGAGGGGGTCGCCGCATCCGGCCACGCCTGCCCGCGCTGCGGAGCGCCGATGGTGATGGTCGTCGCGCCCAGCGGCCGCCACGCCGGGGAGCCGATCTGGTCCTGCGCGACGTACCCGAAGTGCCGCGGGACCATCGCGATCGCACCCGCTCCTGCGGAAGGCGTCGACCGACCCGTTGCAGCGGCTGCTGCCGATCCGCCGCCGGCAGAGCCTGGCACGCGGGCGAGTCGGTTCGCCGCCTGGATCAGGCGAAGATGAGGATCACGGGACTCCCATCGTCCACTCCCCGCGATTGATGACGGCGGCGAGGCGTGCTGTCCCGGGAGCCCCGGAGCGCTGCCCGCTCTCGTCAGTTGACTCTCGACGGCATGCCCGCCTCGAGCTCGCCGCCGATGTATCGGGTGCGTCGGCGCTCGGAGGCGTGCTCGCGCTCTCGCGGGCCGATCTATCGGGCACCTGAGCGCCGGAGCTGCTCGAGGAGGGTCCTCATGCGCCCGCGTGCCCGATAGATCGGCAGCTCAGCGCCCCGGAAGGCCCTCCTGTGCCGGCGTGCCCGATAGATCGGCGGCTGAGCGGGGCCCGATGGTCACGACGCGCCCCGTGCCCACCAAGTCGGCCGCGGATGGCCGGGACGACGAGTCAACCGGGGTCTCGGTCCTCGATCTCCCAGCGTCCCGGGATCAGTCCACAGCCTGGTCGCGCGCGGCGCGGGCGCGGCGTTTGCCCTCGTGCATGGCCTGGACCCGCGCGACCGGGATGGCGTGGCCCTCCTCGATGAGCTCCGGTGGCAGCGGCTGCGGCTCGGGCATGTGCTCGCGCCACGGGTCGCGGTCGCCGAGCTGGCTGCAGCGCGGTGTGGATGGTGAAGTCGGCGGGAGTGATGTCGTCGAGGTCCTCCCATGCCACCGGGAAGGAGACCGGGACGCCGGGCCGGACGCGTGGGCTGTACGCGGCGATCACGGTCGCGCCGCCGACCCGCGTCGCGTCCACGAACACCTTGCCGCCGCGATCCGCCTTGACGAACGCGGTCGTCGCGATCTCCGGGTCGAGCAGCTCCGCTCGTCGCGCGATGGCCCGGGTCGCGGCGGCCGCGTCCTCGAACGACGTCGTGTCGTCGATCGGGACGAAGACGTGGAGTCCCTTGGCGCCACTGGTCTTCACCGCACCGGCCAGTCCGGCATCGGACAGCGCCTGTCGGACCCCGTGGGCGGCTCGAACCGCCATCCCGAACGCATCGGCCTCAGGGGGATCGAGGTCGAGCACCAGATGGGTCATGCCGGGCCGATCGACGCGCACCAGAGCGGGGTGATACTCGATCGCGCGCTGGTTGGCGAACCAGAGCAGCGTCCGGCGGTCGTTGCACAGCGCGTAGGACACCTCCCGCTTCGACGACTCGGCCCACATGCGCACCGTGCGCACCCATTCCGGCGTGTACCGGGGCACGTTCTTCTGCATGAACGCTTCCTGGCCCCGATGCACCCGGATGACCGACAGCGGTCGGTCCTCGAGTACCGGCAGGATCCGATCGCGGACGCCGTCGAGGTAGTCGACCAAGTCCCGCTTCGTCGCCCCGGCGCCGTCGAAGAGCGGCTGGTCCAGGTTCGTCAGCGGCACGCCGTCGCGCGCCTCGTCCTCACGCTTGCTGGCCATCGTCCGCTGACGCTATCACGCGCCACCATCGGGCTCGCCGGTGCCCGAGGCGGGTCTAGGGGAGGTCAGGCTTCGTCGTGAAGTCATCGACCGTGGTAGCGACCTGCCAGGGATGCAAGCTGGACGTGATCCGATCGAACGCGAGACCGGCGGGCGAGACCGTGATCATCGGCTGCGTTCTTGGGTCCCGGTTTAGACAGCACCGGCGCCTGAGCGAGCGCACCTGCATGGCTGAAATCAGGCTCGTGAGCCGCGACGGTCGCTCCAGAATGTGCCAGCTCCCCGGCGTCGGGAGCCCGCATCTGCGAGGTCTGAGGAGAAGCATGCCCGCGCGTTCCATTCTCGACGCCATCGGCAACACGCCGATGGTCGAGCTGCGGCACGTCGTGCCGGACGGATCCGCCCGGATCCTGGCCAAGCTGGAGTGGGCGAACCCCACCGGCAGCATGAAGGACCGCATGGCCAAGGCGGCCGTGGAGGCGGCGGCGGCCGATGGGCGGCTCGAGCCCGGGGGGACGATGGTCGAGTACACGGCGGGCACGACCGGCGTGTCGCTGGCGCTCGTGGCATCGGCGCTGGGGTACCGACTGCACGCCGTCTTCTCCGACGCCTTCTCGGAGGAGAAGCGTCGCACCATGCTGGCCTTCGGCGCACGGATCACCGACGTGCCGTCAGACCGGAAGCGGATCACGGAGGCCCTCATCAAGGAGATGATCGCCACGGCCGGCCGGATATCGGAGCAGCCGGGCCACTGGTGGGTCGACCAGCTCAACAACCGCGACGCGATTGGCGGCTACCACGCGCTCGGAGAGGAGATCGTGCGCCAGGTCGACGGACCCGTCGACGCTTTCGTGCACTCGGTCGGGACGGCGCACTCGATCCATGGCACCGGTGATGTTCTCCGGCAGCACCGGCCGGACACCCGCATCGTTGCGGTGGAGCCGGCCGAGTCGGCGGTCCTGTCCGGGCATCCGACCGGGTCGCACAAGATCGAGGGCGTGGGCATCGGCTTCCTGCCGCCGCTGTGGGAGCCCGACAAGGTGGACGAGATCGAGCTCGTCACCACGGCCGATGCCATGGCCATGGCTCGTCGGCTGGCCGCGGAGGAGGCGATCTTCGCCGGCACTTCGTCAGGGGCGAACGTCGCGGCCGCCCTCCGCGTCGCCGAGCGGCTCGGGCGCGGGAGCACGGTGGTGACGATCATCGTCGACTCCGGCCTGCGCTACCTCAGCACGCCCCTCTACGCACCGCAGGCTGACGCCCTCGCTTCCTGACGGGATCGGGCGATGCCTCAGCGCTCGTCGCCGTACGGGCGCGTGATGATCTCGAGGATGTGGCCGCTCGGGTCGTCGAAGTAGACACCTCGACCACCGTCATGGGTGTTGATCACGTCGGCCTGCCGATGGCCGGGATCGGCCCAGTGCGGGAGACCGCGTTCGGTGATGCGACCGAAGATTGCGTCGAAGTCCTCCTCGCCGACCAGGAAGCAGTAGTGCTGAGGTGCGACGTCGCCATCGGCATCGAGGTAGTCGAGCGTCACGCCATTGGCCAGCTCAACCGTGATGAACGAGCCCCAGGCCGATGTCGGCGGCAGGCCGAACAGGTCGGTCAGGAAGCCCGCGCCTTCCCTGCTGTCGCGGGAGTAGACGATCGTGTGGTTCAGCTCGATCGACATCGTCGCCCTCCGGTGCGGGCCGCTGGACGCGGCGGGTGGCGTCCAGTTAACACCCCCGCGCCACCTGGAGGGAACTACCTCGAAGGTGCCGGCTCGGGACGGCGGGTGCGAACGAGGAGCACGACGCCGAAGGCGAGGCACCACATGAGGGTGCCGACGATGGACCCCATGTAGACGACCCACAGTGCATCGTCAGAGGACCCGAAGGGGCCGAGGAGGCTCGCCACGATCCGGAACCCGGGGATCACGCCGAGCAGACCCAGCCAGACGGGGATCGATCGGCTGCGGAGGCCGATGAGGCTGATGCCGACCGCCCAGATGCTGAACGCAAGGATCCCGCCCTGCGCAAACCCGTGCACGCCGGCCATCTGGACGGCGAGGTAGGCGGCCTCGCCCCACGCTGTCGCGATGCCATCGATGTAGAGGATCGGCAGCGCCGAATTTCGCAGCACGCCCTGGCCGAAGAGGAAGGTCGCCGATACGAGGCCGATGACGGTCACGGCCCGGACCGCGAGCGTGCCCGCACGGCCCGCCAACACCTCGGCCACGGCCAGCGACGCGACGAGCAGGCTGCCGGCCATCGCGAACAGGGCCAGCCCCGATTGCGCCCAGACGACCGAGTGCTCGCGCAGGAACGCGATGCTGACGGCAGGATCGTCGGTGTCCTCGAAGCCCAGGCCGACCGGGACCACCTCGAGGGCGAACCAGGCGACCCCGGCCAGGGCGAAGAGGATCAGAGCCAGGCCGCCAGCCGTGGCAGTGCGATTCATCGGAGCCTCCGCGTAGCGATACCGGAGACCCGGCGCCGTACGCTAGCACGCCGAGCAAGCGCTTCGATGGTCAGGCACCTGCGGCACCTCCTGGGCGCCGTCGCGCTGGCGAACGAGCTCACACGGGAGAAGGGATCGTAGGCCGCCGCCACATTACGGATTCTTCGCCGATTGCACGCCGCGAGCTTATCGGCGGGCCACATCATGCCGGCGTGATACGCGCCGGGTTCGGATGATGCGTCGCCTCGGTCTGATGGCCCTGATGTTGGCCATCTCCGGATGCGCGGCCGCCGAGCCGCGCGGCTCATCGACGATGGCACCACCGTCACCGCCGCCGTCCGAGGGATCGCCGCCGCTGGACACACGAGCTGCCGCGTACCTCGACCACCTGCACGGCCTGGGCTTCAACGGAAGCGCCCTCGTGCTGGTGGATGGGACGGAGGTGGTCGCCGGCGGTTTCGGTCTCGCAAGGCGCCAACCGGAGATCCCGTTCGGCGTGGAGACGGTCGTCCCCATCGGCTCGATCACCAAGATGTTCACGGCAGCGGCAGTGCTGGCCATGGCCGATGCCGGGGAGCTCCGCACGACGGACACGCTGGCCGACTTCTTCCCCGGCGCCCCACCCGACAAGGCGGACATCACCGTCCAGCAGCTCCTGGAGCACCGATCCGGGCTGCCCGAGTACAGCGGCGAGGATGTCGACCTGCTCACCTACGACGACTTCATCGAGTTCACGCTTGCCGCGCCGCTCGCCTTCGAGCCGGGGGCCGATCAGGCGTACAGCAACGTCGGGTACTCGCTGCTGGCCGCGATCGTCGAGCAGGCGAGCGGCCGGGACCTGGAGTCATTCCTCGCGGATCGCTTCTTCGGGCCCGCCGGCATGGATCGCACGGGACTCGCGCATGTCGACTGGCGCGATGTCGAGCTGGCGCACGCATATGGCAGGAACGACCGGGACCTGGGCACCATGCTCGACCTGCCGCGCGACGGCGACCGCCTGACCTGGAACCTGCACGGCAACGGCGGCCTCCTCTCGACGCCACACGACATGCTGCGCTGGTCGACGGCGCTCGACGATCCGCGGATCGTGCCGCCGGGGGTGCGAGATCCGCTGCTGGCCCTGTTTGGTGCCCCGGGTGGTCCGGGCATCGGCCTCGCGGGTGGGGACGGGGTCAGCGAAGCGATGGTCGTGCGGCTGCATTCGGGGATCTTCGTTTTCGTCGCCAACAACACCGGCGGGCCGGTGGCGGGCGGGATCGCCGATCGGTTGGCGGCCATGGCACGTGGCGAGCCCATCGATGAACGGCCGACATCCCTTCCCTCCATCGCGCAAATCGACACCTGAGCTTCGGATCGGCGCCCGCGCCCGCGTCAGCCCGCTTCCTTCGGAGCTGACGTCGCGCGCCGGCCGCGCAGGCTCGCGGTCATACCATGCGCGGCGTTCTCTGATCGACCGCTCAGGCCGTGAGCCGTTGCTCGATCTCCAGGATGTCGTCCTCGGGGTGTATCGACGCAGCCTATTCGGCGTAGCGTGGGCCCGGGACGCGGTCGGCATTCGGCCAGATGGCGAGCCAGCGACCGCCGGTCGGGGTGCGGATACCGTGCTCGGTGTCGGGTGGGATGAACACGATATCGCCGGGTCGGAGCCGCTCGATGCCGGCGGCGCCGTGCAGCTCGACCTCGCCCTCGAGGATCATGAGCGCCTCGGGCTCGCCGCCATGGGCATGGGTGGCGACCGCTTCATCCGGCGTGGCCGTGACCTCGCCGAGGCGCCAACGACCGGCGGTCTCGGCCGCCGTCACCAGCTCGCGGCTGACCGACCTGGGGTTCTGCGTGAACGGCCCATCCGTGGCCCCCATGATTCTCATCCCGTCCAGCTCTCGCATACCGATCCTCCAACTGTCCGCGCCGTCGTCGTCAGCGTTCGTCGCCCCGAACCACCCGGTACTCGCTCTGCACGAGTCCGGAGGGGAAGTCGCGAGTCCGGACGTGCTGCAGCCGAATGTCGCCGGGGAGCGGCCCGAACAGCGGGCGGCCGGACCCGAGGAGCACGGGGATCCGGGTGACGATCAGCCGATCGAGCATGCCCGACGCGAGAAATCCCTGGATCGTCCGTCCGCCGTCGATGTAGGCATGCCGATGGCTCCGGCTCGCCAGCCACGCCACCACCTCGACCGGGGTCGCGTTCATCACCTCGACCGTGCCGGCGTGGTTCGCCGGCATGTCGAGAGGGCGCGAGGTGAGGACGACCACCTGGGTGGAGCCGTACGGCCAGGCGCCGAAGGTGAGGACCTTCTCGTACGTTCCGCGTCCCATCACCAGCGCGTCGACGGTGGCGAAGAACTCGGCATAGCCGTAGTCCTCGGCTGGGTCCGGCGCCTCGCCGCCGCTCGCCTCCAGCCACTCGATGCCGCCGTCCTCGCGCGCGATGAAGCCGTCGAGGCTGGCGGCGATGAAGACCGAGGTCCTGAGTCGTGGCCCATCGGCTGACGTCATGGCCGAACCTTACGCGCCGATAGTCGCTCCGAGAAGGTCGCGGTGACCGATTCCGACCGCGACGTTTGTCCGACTTCCTCGACCGACGTCGCGGTAAGGTCAGACGCGGCGGATCGGTTGGAGGAGTCGTCAGGAAGTGATGGGGATGAGCCTCGGACGGTCGGGGGCCGTGGCCGGCGTGGTCGCTGTCCTCGGCTTCACGATCGTGCACGACATCCTCATCAGCGACATCTGGGCGATGCTGCCGATCATGGCCGTCGCCGGAGCCATCTCCGGAGCCTGCCTCGGATGGAGCTATGACTGCGTGGTTCGGTCGCCATCGGCGTGGAGCTGGCTGGCGTACAACACTGCCTTCCTGCTGATGTTCGGCATGCTCGGCGCGTCTTCGGTGGTCGTCTTCGAGCCGGTGACGACCATGGCCGCGGTGATCGAACGCGGCGGTCCGGTGGACGACCTCATCGCACAGGCCCTGCCGATGACGATCGCCTTCACGGTCGCTGCCACGGTCCTCGTCACGTGGCTCTTCGGTCGCGGATGGCGGGACCTCGGCCCGCTGGGGCTCACGACCGCGGTGCTCGTGCTCTTCCTGGGGCTCAACATCTCGGCCATCGGCCTGGTGGAGATCCCGCGCAGCGGCCTGTACCTCATCGCCGAGCTGTTCGGCCTGGTGGCGGTCATCGGCACGGTCTTCATGCTCGTCGTGGTCGCGCTCGAGCGCGGATCGCTGCCGTGGCGGCGCACGGACCCAAGGGCTCAGGGGGCGCACGACAGCCACTGACGCCCGCCTGGCGCCGCGACGTGCACCGCCCTGCGCGGTGGCAGCGGAACCGTCCGGCCTCGACGGCCGTCTCGCGCACAGAGCGACAGGAGGGCGGCACATGCATCGGCTCGGGGCGTCCATCGTCGGCGTGGGGGTGAGCATGATCCTCGGCGCGTGTGGCCTCGGGTCGGCCGTCTCCGGGCCGATCGACCCTGGCTGCCTGGAGCATGCGCACCCCGTCGACTGCGACGCCGCCCTCGAGGCGGCGATGAACGAGATCGGCCTCGACCGGGAGCGCTACAGCATGAGCGTGGGCACGATCGACTGCGGGGACGGCACCTGCACGACCTGGGTCAGCGCGGCGCCGATCGGCGACGATGACTGCATTCCGTCATGGGACGTCGAGGTCACGCGCCCGCCGATCGGGTCATGGAGCGTGAGCATGCAGGCTCATGGCGATCCGCCATGCGCCTTCGAACCGTGAGCGGAGCTCCCCGGTCCCTGCCGCCGATCTGACGCTCGCCGACTGCCGGGCTGCAGCCACCGCCCCTAGGCGTGGCGCAGGCAAAGCCGTAGGATCGGGGAATGCCCATTGACATTCTCGCCCGGAACAACGTGACCGTCCTCGGGAACGGCACCCAGCCGATGGTCTTCGTCCACGGGTTCGGCTGCGATCAGCAGATGTGGCGCTTCCTCACGCCCGCGTTCGAGGACGACTACCGAATCGTGCTGTTCGACTACGTCGGCCACGGCGGATCCGACCGCGCGGCCTATGACCCCGACCGCTACGCGACGCTGGATGGCTTCGCGCAGGACATCCTCGACGTGGTGGAGGCCCTCGACCTGCGGGATGTCGTGCTGGTCGGGCACTCGGTGAGCAGCATCGTCGGGACGCTCGCCATCAATCGCGCGCCGGAACGGTTCGAGCAGCTGATCATGGTGGCCCCGTCGCCCCGGTACATCAACGACCCACCCGACTACCACGGCGGCTTCGAGCGCTCCGATATCGAGGGCCTGCTCGACATGATGGACAAGAACTACATCGGCTGGGCCAGCGCCCTTGCGCCGATGGTGACCGGCAATCCGGAACGGCCCGAGCTCGGCGCCGAGCTCGATGCATCCTTCTGCTCGACGGATCCGGTGGTGGCCCGGCAGTTCGCCCAGGCAACGTTCCTCGGCGACAACCGGCCTGACCTGGCGCGGCTCCCGGTCCCGAGCCTGGTGCTGCAGTGCAGCGAGGACGCCATCGCGCCGCAGGGCGTGGGCGAGTACGTCGCCGGCGTGACGCCGGGTGCCACGTTCCGGCAGCTGCGGGCGACCGGCCACTGTCCGCACCTCAGTCACCCCGAGGAGACGATCGCCGCGATCCGTGAGTACCTCGGAGCTGCAGTCGCGGCGTGAACTCGCCCGGCACGCCGCCCGGAGGACCCGATCTCGACAGGCTGGCCTGCGGGCTGCTGACGGTGGACGCCTCGGGCACGGTCGTGTACGCCAACGCCTCGCTGGCATCGATCCTCGGCCGGGACGTCGAGGAGATCGTCGGCCGGCATGTCGACGGCCTGCTGCCCGCACCCTCGCGGATCCTCTTCAGCACGCACCTGTTCCCGCTGCTGCGGGTCCAGCGCGTGGCGGAGGAGCTCTATCTGCCGATGCTCGCGGCCGACGGCACCGAGCTGCCGATGCTGCTCAACGGGCGCGTCCGCGACGTCGAGGCCGGCGTGCTCTTCGACCTCGTCGCCGTGCCGATGCGCCAGCGCAACGCGATGGAATCGGAGCTCATCGCCGCTCGCAACGCGGCTCTGGAGGCAGCGTCGGCAAAGGACCGCTTCCTGTCGATCGTCTCGCACGAGCTTCGATCACCGCTCGCGGGCATCACCGGCTACGCGGACCTGCTCCTCCGCGGGCGGCGGGGCCCGCTCACCGACGATCAGCGTGTGTACGTCGAGCGCATCAGGGACGCGGCCCATTACCAGGCGAGCCTGATCGAGGACATCCTCGACTTCGCGGCCATCGGCGGTGGCCGCGACCTCGGGCCGACCGTGGCGTCGCTCGAGGACGTGCTGGCTCGAGCCGAGGGTGTCCTCATCGTGCGGGCGGACGAAGAGGGCCGTTCGCTCGTCCGGCGACCGCAGCCGGCCCCGGGTGTCATGCGGGCGGACCCGCGGGCCGTGCAGCAGATCCTCCTCAACCTCGGCACGAACGCGCTGAAGTACGGCGGCGCGGAGTCCCCGATCCAGATCGAGGCGGAGCATGCCGGCGAGCGGGTCCGGATTCGCGTCATCGACGAGGGGCCGGGCATTCCTCCCGAGCAGATCGATCGGATCTTCGAGCCCTTCGTTGCGGCTCGCGCGATCGGGCGATCGGCCCGCCCGGCAGGGGATCGGCCTCGGTCTCGCCATCAGCCGCGATCTGGCACGGGCGATGGGCGGCGACATCACGGTGACCAGCACCGTCGGCCAGGGCAGCACCTTCATGCTGGAGCTTCCCGGTCGCTGACCGCGGCGGCCGCGCGCCTCAGCGAGGCTCGAGGATGACGACCGCGGTCTCGTGCGGTCGGCGCGCTGCCCAGCTGTCGAGCTCCTCACCGTCGTAGTGCCGCCACAGCTCCCACAGGCGCGGGCGCTCCTCCGGCGTGGCGGCGCGGCCGTGGACGGCGACGGTGCGGTCGTGAAGCTCCGCGGTGGTGTCCGGGTGCGCCTGGAGGTTCAGCCACCACGCCGGCTCGGGCTTGCCCCACCCGTTCATCGCCATGGTCACCAGGTTCGGTCCGTCCTCGTAGTAGCCGAGGATGGCGGCTCGTTCGCGGCCGCTCTTCCGGCCGATCGTCCTGAGCCGCATCATGCCCCAGGTCGTCCCGGAGACCGGCCGCAGGCCCATGCGTCCGCCGCTGAGCCGATGGATGGCGCGGTGGATGGCCCAGGCGGCGCGGATCACCGGTCGCGGCGGCAGCCGTCCGCCCGGCTTGGGGCCGCCATCGGTCGCGGTCGGAGTGGTCATCGTGGTTGCTCCTTCGTGGTCGGATCGGGAGACCTCATCGCGGGGCACGCCGACGACGCGGGCGACCTGCGAGGCCGCGTTCGGCGAACATGATGCCAAGTCCCGCCTGGCGCCGATGCGTGTTCCGGGTCCTCGGGGGTCGTCGTCGGATCGGGCTCCGCCACGCTCCATCTGACATCGGTCATCCATTCCGCGTTCACGATTGGCCCGCAATCGATCGTCAGCCTGTGCTCAGTGACCGGTCGCCGAGTGACCGGCGAGAGCACAGAGAGGCAGGACGATTTCAATGGGTACCTTCGCTCGAGTGATGGGAGCGCTGCTGCTGGTGGCAGTGGTGGTCGCCATCGGTTCCACCGTCTACAACGCGGGCGTCACCGCCGGGCTGGCCGAGGCGGCGCAGCAGGCCGCCGCGGCCGGCGATCCGGTGGCGCTGCCGCCGTACGGCTACGGCTACGGCTACGGCCCGTACTGGCACGGCCCGTGGGGCTTCGGCTTCTTCGGGTTCATCTTCCTCTTCTTCGGGATCTTCCTGGTGATCGGTCTCGTCCGCGCCGTGTTCGGCTGGGGACGGGGTGGCGGGCCGCGCGGCCCGTGGGGACGCGGCGGACGCCGTGAGATGTTCGAGGCCATGCACCGCGACCTTCACCGTGGTGACGGCCCGGACGCGGAGCGGGCGGCCGGCACCTGACCGTGGCGCCGTACCATCCGTCGATGGCGCGCATCCTGATCGTTGACGACGAGCCGAAGATCGTTCGGCTCGTCGCCGACTACCTCGCGGCGGCAGGCTTCGAGACGGCCACGGCCCGGGATGGGGACGAGGCGCTCATGCGCGTCCGAACCGAGTCGCCCGACCTCGTCGTCCTCGACCTGGGCCTTCCGGGTCTCGACGGCCTCGACGTCACCCGCGCCATCCGCCGGAGTGGCGAGCTGCCGATCATCATGCTCACCGCGCGCGACGACGAGACCGATCGGATCATCGGCCTCGAGCTCGGGGCGGACGACTACGTGACGAAGCCGTTCAGTCCGCGTGAGCTGTTGGCCCGGGTCCGCGCGGTCCTGCGCCGGCGCGCGGCGCCACGCGGACGGCGAGACGCTCCGCACCGGGGATCTCGAGCTCGACGTGCCACGCATGCGCGCGGCCCGCGGCGGTGAGCCGATCGAGCTGACGGCGACCGAGTTCGCCCTGCTGGCGGCCATGGCACGGGAGCCGGGGCGGGTGTTCACGCGCTCGCAGCTGCTGGATGCCATCCATGGCGTGGCGTTCGAGTCCTACGAGCGGGCGATCGACGCGCACATCAAGAACATCCGCCGCAAGCTCGAGGACGACGCGCGAGCGCCGCGCTACCTGCTCACCGTCTACGGCGTGGGGTATCGCCTTGCCGACTGAGCCACGACACGGCCCCCGATGGGGGAGAGGTCGCCGCCCGCCGTGGTGGCCCGAGGGCGAGCCGTGGCCGCCACGTGATCCCGGCGCGTGGCGCGGGCTTCGTCGTGGCTTCATGCGCCGAGCCGCGGGCTTCGCGCTCGTCGCGTTCCTGCTGCTGGCGGTCATCATCGTCGGGCTTGCCTGGCTTCTCAGCACGCTGCTCGGCGCCCAGGTGCTCGGGGCGATCCTGCCGACCATCGCGCTCGTCATCGCGAGCTTCGTGGCGGTGCGGCTGCTTCGCGGGATCGGTGGCACGGCGGCCCCGTTGGGCGACCTCATCGATGCCGCCGAGCGCGTCGAGGCCGGAGAGATGGGCGTCGAGGTGGCGGTGCGCGGTCCGCGTGAGATCCGAGCGCTTGCCCGCGCCTTCAACGCGATGAGCGGGCGCCTCGCCGCCACGACGGACGCGCGCCGCACGTTCCTGGCGGACGTCAGCCACGAGCTGCGCACGCCGATCACGGTGATCCAGGGCAGCGTCGAGGGCATGCTCGACGGCCTGTACCCCGCAGATCGGAAGCACCTCGAGCGCCTCCTCGAGGAGACGCGACAGCTCGAGCGGCTGGTGGAGGACCTGCGCACCCTGGCGCTCACCGATGCCGGTGCGCTGCGCCTTCATCGTGAGGCGACCGATCTCGCCACGCTCGCCGCCGAGGTCGTCGCCGGATTCGAGCCGCAGGCCGCCGCCGCTGAGGTCTCCCTCGCCATCGAGGCCGACGAGGTGCCCGCGGCACCGCTCGACCCGCGCCGCATGCGCCAGGTGATCACCAACCTCGTGGCGAACGCGATCCGGCATACGCCTCCGGGCGGAAGCGTGGCGGTCACCGTGCGCCCCGACGCCGGCACGCTCGATCTCGTCGTCGCCGATACCGGCCGGGGCATGGACGATGCCGCAGCTTCACGCGCCTTCGAGCGGTTCTGGAGCTCGGGCGACACGGCCGGTGCGGGGCTCGGCCTGGCGATCGTCCGGGACCTGGTGCGCGCGCACGGCGGCGACGTGCGCCTCGAGTCGGCGCCAGGCCGCGGCACGACCATCCACTGCCGGCTGCCGGCCGATGCAACCGCGGTCAGCGAGGATCGGTGATCGGCGAGATCACGACCTTGCCGCGGGCCTGCCCGGACTCGACGTATCGCATCGCCTCGGGAACCTGCTCGAGCGGGTAGGTGCGGTCGATGGCCGGGCGCAGCTTCCCGGCCTCGATGAGGTCGGTCAGCGCATCCAGGTCCTCGACCCGCACCGCCGCGATGAACATCGCGATTCGCTGGCGCAGGACGCGCATCCGAATGATGCCGCCGGCCATCCGGGTCATCGGTCCCAGGCGCCCGGCACCCGCGCCGACCAGCACGAGACGGCCGTTCGGGGTGAGCGTCCGGCGCAGCTCACGGACCGACCGGTTGCCGCCGATGTCGATCGTCACGTCGTGGTCGCCGGCGCTGCGGGTGAAGTCCTCCGCGGTGTAGTCGATCACCCGATCGGCACCGAGCCCGCGCACCAGGTCGACCGTCCGGGGACCGGTGACCGCCGTCACCTCCGCGCCATCGGCCTTCGCGATCTGGACGGCCATGCTGCCGACGCCGCCGCCGGCGCCGTTGACCAGCACCCGGTGGCCGGGCCGAACGTGGCCGTGGTCACGAACGGCCTGGAGGGCAGTGACGCCGGCGATCGGCACCGCGGCGGCCTCCTCGAAGCCGAGGTTGGCGGGCATGCGGGAGAAGCTGCGGCCGTTCACCATCTCGGCGAAGGACCCGGTGCGGATTCCGTACACGCGGTCACCGGGAGCCAGGTGGGTGACGGCGGCTCCGACCGCCTCGACGATCCCCGCCGCGTCGCCGCCGAGCAGCGGGCTGCGCGGACGCCGCCAGCCTTCTACTGCCCGGACCAGGATCGGTGCCGCGCGGACACGCCGCCAGTCGCCGGCGTTGATCGAGCTGGCGTGGACGCGGACGAGGACGCCATGCTCGGTGAGGGAGGGAGGATCGACCTCCGCGACGCGCAGGTGCTCGGGCGAACCGTATCGGTCCTGGACGATCGCGCGCATGGGTTCCTCGTACGCTGTAAGATCTGACGTCATGGACGCTAGTCGTACGTAGTAAGAATGTCAAGGAAGCCGACGCCGTCCGCTCCGCCCGGTCGCGTGCCGCTCAGCCGTGATCGCATCCTGGATGGCGCCATTGCCCTGGCCGATGCGGAGGGCGTCGAGAAGCTCACCATGCGTCGCCTTGCCGCCGACCTCGGGGTGGAGGCGATGACGATCTACTACCACGTACCGAACAAGGACGCCATCCTCGACGCCCTTGTCGAGCGGGTGATCGGCGAGATCGAGCTGCCCGAGCCGGGAGCCGAGTGGCGGTCCGCCCTGCGCTCGCTGGCGCTGTCCGCCTACGAGGTCCTCGGCCGCCATCGCTGGGCGACGCGCCTGATGCTCGGGCCGGGACGGGCACCCGGGCCGATGCGGATGCGCTACATGGACACCATCCTCGCCGTCCTGACCGATGCCGGCTTCGAGCCGACCGTCGCCGATCACGCCTACCACGCCCTCGAGGGCCACGTGATGGGCTTCACGCTCTGGGAGGCGGGGATGAACCTCGGCACGCGTGAGGAGGTGCAGGCCCTCGGCCGCGCATTTCTCGCCCAGCTGGAGGTGGCGACCTACCCGAGCGTTGCGGCGCACATCGAGCACCATCTCGAGCCGCGCCGGCCCGGCGACGAGGGCTCGTTCGCCTTCGCCCTCGACCTGCTCCTGGACGGCCTCGCCCGGATTCGCACCGCCTGAGCTCCGGCGCGTGGCGGTGTCCGCCCGGGTATCCGCGCGCGCCTATCATCCGCTGCATCGTTCGCCGGTCTGCATTGGATGGACCAGCCCACGACTGAACGTCGAAGGAGTCTGCCTTGAACCATGAGGTCGTGCGGCATCCGGCCATGCCGCAACCCCTGGGCGCGTATTCGCAAGTCGTGCGCACCGGGGAGTTGCTGTTCGTGGCGGGCCAAGCGGGAATCGTGCCTGCCACGGGCCAGCCAGCGGATGGCGGTTTCGAAGGGCAGGCACACCAGGCGTTCGAGAACCTCCGGGCGGTACTCGAGGCCGCCGGGAGCGGGCTCGAGCATGTGGTGAAGACCACGACGTTCGTCAATGGTGTCGAGAATGCGGCTGCCGCGAACACGCTCTTCGGCGAGTACTTCCCGGTGGATCCGCCGGCACGCTCGACTCCGATCGCCGGGCTGCCCCGAGGGCTTCTGTTCTCGATCGAAGCGATTGCGGTAGTGCCCTGACGTGGGTCTAGCCTGACACTGGCGCAACCGCCATTGGATACCCTGGCGGGTAACAGCCACGGCGTCCCGCGCGGCCCCGGATCGGTCAGGCGGCGCAGGCGATCGCCGGGATGGTTGGGGGCTGCGGCATCACCGCCGGCGGCTGACGCCCGCTCCGGGCTGGGCGATCGAGGTCGACGAGCGCGTGGCGGGGAGGATTCGGCCGGACAGGGCGTCGCCCCGCCCGGCCATGCGTGGGGTCATGCCCCGGCCGTCGCCGGCTGGAACAGCCCGAAGGTCGCCTCGTCGGGATCCCGGAGGACGGCGACGCGTCCGGTGCCGGGGATGTCGAGTGGTCCGAGCAGGACCTCGCCGCCGAGCTCCCTCGCGCGGACGGCAGCCGCGTCGACGTCGTCGGTGGCGAGGTAGCCGACCCAGTGGCCGCCTGGTCCGCCCGACGGCCAGACGTCGCTGTCGGGCCGATTGCCGGTGAGCCCGCCGACCGGGCGCTCCCCGGCCAGCAGCATCCGGTAGGCGGCCGGGCCGTCCCCGAGAGTCCGGACCGTCAGCCCTGCAACATCCCGGTAGAACCGCTCAGACGCCGCGGGATCGCGCGACATCAGCTCGTGCCAGATGAAGGCGTTGGTGGTGGTCATCGCTCTGCTCCTCTCGTGTCCCCCGTGCTAAACTGGACACTGTCCAATCAAGACTGTACGGTGTCCAATATGACCTGTCAATACCCGGGGAGCCGATGAACCGACGCGGGCGGTCGCCGAGGGCCGCGGCGGCACGTGGGCCGGGCCATCGGGCCGGGCTCGACGCCGACCAGGTGCTGGCGGCGGCGCGGGCCGTCGTCGTCGAGTCGGGAGTGGAGGCGCTCACGATGCGGCGCGTGGCCGATCAGCTCGGCGTCGCGCCGAACGCGCTCTACAGCCACTTCACGGACAAGGCGGCGCTGGTCGACGCGGTCCTCGACTCGCTCCTCGGCGAGATCCAGCCGCGCGACGAGTGGCGCCTCGACTGGCGCGAGGGGCTCGTGCTCCTGATGGAGGACTCGCGCGCGCTGCTGCTGGCCCACGCGGAGCTCATGCCGCATCTCATGTCGCGGCCCATGCGCGGGCCGAACGCGAGCCGCCTCGGCGAGGAGACGCTGGCGATGCTCGAGCGGGGCGGCATCAGCGGTCCAGCCGCGGTGGCCGCACTCCGGGCGCTGCTGACCTACACGTTCGGTTCGGTCATCCTCGATGCGCCACGGCTTCGCGACCCGGACATCGCGCGGCGGGAGGCGGCGAGCGAGGCCGCCTTCGGCAGCCACCCCGAGCTGCCGCGCGTGACCGGCCTCGCGAGCCAGCTCGCTCGCCGCCCCTCGGACGAGGCATTCGCGACGAGCCTGCGCTGGCTGATCGACGGAATCAGCCGATCAACGGAGGATCGCTGACCGAATCGGACCTCGTGAGCGAGGAGTACCATCCCGCACGTGCATCACGCGGCCACCACCAGCGCTCCGCCCCATGGCGCCGCCATCGCGGTTCTGCCGACCGTCCACATGGAGCCCGCCGCCGCGTTCTACCGAAGCCTCGGCTTCGAGGTCGTTGCCTACGACTTGGACTACAGCCTGGGTCTCGCACCTGGGGCACGAGATCGTGCATCTGCGACACGTTCCGGGGCTCGTGCCCGCCGCGAACGAGGCAGCGTGCTACGTCTTTATCGCGGACGTCGACGCCTTCCATGCGGCGCTGCCCGGCGAGATCGCGGTCGGACCGATCGTCGACCAGCCATGGGGCATGCGCGAGTTCTCCGTGACCGATCCGAGCGGCAACGTGCTCAGGTTCGGCCAGCACCGCTGAGAAGCCGGCGGGCCGCGACGAGCCTCCGTCGCGTCAGGCGCCGAAGTCCTTCTCCATCACGCGGGTGCCGTCGCGGTCGTAGGTGCGCCATCACCCGACCTGCCGGCCGCGCTCGAAGGCGCCGTTCCGCATGAGTGACCCGCCACGCCGATACCAGGGCCACTCGCCGTGCATCTCCCGTCCAGCCTGAATCCGGTGAACTTCCGGCTGCCATCGGCATAGCGAGCGGTGTCCTCGGTCGGCTTCTCGGTCGCCATCGCTCGACGATGCCATGGGCGATAGGAGGCGGCTCGGGTCCTAGGCATGCCCCTGGCGCGCTGCGCGCTCGGCGAGCCGGCGGACCATGCCCCGGAAGATGAAGCCGTGCAGCGGGTAGAGCAGGTACCAGTAGGCCAGGCCGGGGAGCCCCTTCGGCTCGAAGAACGCGGTCTGCTCGAGGCGGCTGCCACGCGGTGTCTCGGTCACCTCGTACTGGAGCCAGGCCCGGCCGGGGACGCGCATCTCGGCCCGCAGGCGGAGGAGGTTCGGGCGCTCGAGGGCCTCCACGCGCCAGAAGTCGAGCGCGTCACCCACGCGCAGCTCGGTGGGCGAGCGCCGGCCCAGTCGCATGCCGACCCCGCCGACGAGCCGATCGAGGAACCCGCGGAGTCGCCACAGGAAGTTGCCGTAGGGCCAGCCCGCGCGACCGCCCAGTCGCTCCACCTCGGCGAACAGGCGCTCCGGCGTCACGCGCACCACGCGGTGGCGCCGCTCGATGATCATTCCCTCCAGCGAGGTCATGGTCGGGAGCTCCTCGCGGCCCGGTGCGTCGAGCGAGTCGAACCAGGTCGACTCCACGGCGTGCCGATCGGTCCGATCGATGGCGCGCTGCAGAGCGATCTCGTACGGAGCCGGGGTGAGACCGAACACGGCGGCCGGGCGTGGATCCCGGACGATGACCTCGTTGCGCAGGCCCTCGATCAGTGGCCGGGCGATCCCGGCCGGAACCGGTGAGACGAGGCTCACCCAGTACGAGCTCAGGCGCGGGGTGAGGACCGGGACCGGGATCATGAGGCGACGAAGACCGCGGAGCCGCGCGTAGGCCCGCATCATGTCGCCGTACGAGAGGATGTCCGGACCGCCGATCTCGACGATGCCGGTGACCTCCGGATGGTCGAGCGCGCCGACGAGGTAGTCGAGCGCATCGCGGATCCCGATCGGCTGGCAGCGGGTGCCCACCCAGCGCGGCGTGATCATGATCGGCAGCCGCTCGGTGAGGTGGCGGAGGATCTCGAAGGATGCACTGCCTGCGCCGATGATGATCGCCGCCCGGAACTCGGTCACCGGAACGCCGTGCGCGGCGAGCTCCGTGCCCGTGTGCTGCCGGCTCGCCAGGTGCGCCGACAGGTTGGCTGCGTCGTCACCGAGGCCACCGAGGTACACGATGCGCCCGACACCGGCCTCCGCCGCGGCCGATGCGAAGTTGCGCGCCGCCCGCAGGTCGCGCTCGGCGAAGCCGCGCTCCCCGGAGCCCATCGAGTGGGCGAGGTAGTAGGCGACATCGACGCCCTCGAGCGCGGTACCGAGCGACGCGGGCTCGAGGAGGTCGCCGCCCACCACCGTGGCGTCCGGAAAGCGTGCCGCAAGCGGTCGCGCGTCGCGGCTCATGAGCACCAGCTCATGTTCGAGCGCGGAGAGAAGCGATGTCAGGCGGCCACCGATGTACCCGCTCGCACCGACGACGAGGATGCGCATTGACCAAGGGTACGACCGTGAGCCTGCCCCGGTTCAGGCCACGCGTCTCGTGGTGCGCCAGCCGCGGCATGGGGCTTCCGTCCGGCGGTGCACCGGCGTAGACTCGCCGATGTGAACATCCGTTCTATTGTTGCGCCGACGCTGTCGCGATATCCGACCGAGTACCAGTGGGAGGAGCTGGAGGAGCTGCTGCGGCGCGCGCTGAGCGGAATGCCGCGTCAGACACTGCCGGAGGCCCTCGCGGACGAGCCGGCCATCTCGATCATCGAGGAGTGGCGACATCGCCACTGGCTGGACGAGAGCGCCTCGTATCTGCCGTAGGGGACTGGCAGGCGTATCATCCGCCGACCGAGCGTGAGGGCGATGGATGATCGGCCGTGAGAGCGAGTTGAGGCTGGTCGAGTCGTTCCTCGACGCGCCCGGCCGGGGTGTGCGCGTCCTGCTGCTCGAAGGTCCCGCCGGCATCGGCAAGACGAGGCTCTGGGAGGCCGCGATCCAGGCCTCCGCCACCCGCGGGCACCGCGTCGTCATGACCCGTCCCACCGAAGCCGAGGCTCGCCTGCCGTTCGCCGGCCTGAACGACCTGTTCGGCCCGATGGTCGATGCCCGGTCGCCCGAGCTCCCCGCCCCGCAGCAGCTGGCGCTGGAGGTCGCCCTCGTGCGCGCCACTCCGCCGGAGGACCCGATGCAGCCGCTGGCGCTGTCGCTGGCGGTGCTCGAGCTGATGCACGTCGCCTCGGCAGACGGCCCGCTGGTCATCGGCGTCGATGATGTGCGCTGGCTCGACGAGTCGACGGTCGCCGTCCTCCGATTCGCCTTCCGCCGCCTCGAGCGAGGGCCGGTGCTGGTGGTCGCGACCGAGCGCGTGCCAGCCGCCGGCGCGATACCCGCCATCTTCGACGATCTGCCGCCCGATCAGATCTCCCGGATCACCGTCGAGGGGCTCGGCATGGATGCGATCGATCGTCTGCTGGAGGAGACGCTCCAGCTGCGGCTCGCTCCCTCCATGCTCCGCCGCGTCCTGCGCCTGTCCGGCGGCAATCCGTTCTTCGCCATCGAGATCGGGCGCGCCGTCGCGGCGGCCGGCCCCGACGCGACGGAACGGGACGTGGTCCTGCCGGAGTCGCTCACCGCCCTGCTGCGCGCCCGGATCGCATCGCTCCCCGACGACGCGCGCAACGTCGTGGCCCACGCCGCCGCGCTCACGCAGCCGACGATCGCGCACCTCGAGTCCGCGGTCGGGCGGGGCGCCGCCCGGAGTGGCGTGGACGCCGCACGGGCCGCCGACATGCTCGTCGTGACCGATGGCGCCGTCCGCTTCACCCATCCGTTGCTCGCGACGGAGGTGTACGCCGGCCTGGAGGGAGGGGAGCGCCGGGCGGTGCATCGGCAGCTCGCCCGCGCCGTCTCCGAGCCCGAGGAGCTCGCACGTCACCTGGCGCTCGGGGCGACGGGTCCCGATACCTCCGTGGCCGACGCGCTGGACGGCGCGGCACTTCACGCGCTCGGCCGAGGGGCGCCGGACGCGGCAGCCCAACTGAGCGCGATGGCCGCCGACCTCACTTCGCCGGACGATGGCGCGCGGACCACCCGGCTGGCGGCCGCCGGCCGGTATCGGCTCATGGCTGGCGATGCCGCGCGTGCGCGTCAGCTGCTGGAGCGAGCGCTCGAGGAGCCGGTCGCCGCCGAAGGCGCGGCACGTGCGGAGCTCCTGTACCACCTCGCCGGCGTTCGCCAGCTCATGGACGACTTCGACGCGGCGGGCGCCCTCGGCCGCGAGGCGCTCGAGCACGTCGGGGATGACGCGCGCCTCGCCGTCCAGGTCAAGCTCCTGCTCGCCGGGTTCTCCTATATCACCGGACGCGACTGGGCAGCGGGCGCGCGACATGCCGGCGAGGCGATGGCGCTTGCCGAGCGCCTCGGGGATCCATCGGTCCTGGCGGCCACCCTCGGACCGTGCATGGCCTGGTCGTACGCTACCGGGCAGGGGTTCCGCCACGATATCGCCGAGCGGGCCGTCGGACTCGAGTCCTGGACCGCACGTTTCCGGACGCTGGATCTGCCGGAGTACGACGTCGCCATCATCCAGCTGCAGGAGGGCGAGACCGAGGCCGCGTACCGCCGGCTCAGCGAGCTCCTCGAGCGCGCGGAGCATGACGGCGACTACTCCAGCCTTCCCTTCCTGCTGGCGCACCTGTCGATCGGCGACTTCCTGGAGGGACGGGCCGATGCGGCGCGGGCGCGCATCGAGCGGGCCATGCGGCTCGCAGAGGTGACGGAGCAGCGCGTGGCGCAGGTCCACACCCTGGCCTACGACGCACGCCTGGCGGCTCGACTCGGTGACGCCGATCGCGCGCGTGCGGCCGGAGCCGCGGCCTTCGAGCTCATGACCACGACGGGCTGGCGGGCGGGGGAGTGGCCGATGCGCGCCGACCTGGCGCTGCTCGAGCTGAGCCGCAATGATCCCTCGGCCGCCCTGTCGCTCGTCGTCGATGCGCTCGATCCGCCCGGGCCGGAGGAGGAACTGCGCCGGTGGGGGCAGCATCGGTGGCCATCGAAGCGCTGCTGGCGCTCGGCCGGCACGACGATGCCGGACGCGCCCTGGTCGCGCTCGAGGCGCATGTCCGATCGCATGCCGCACCGCGACTCCGGGCCGAGCAACTTCGGGTCACGGCTCGCCTGCTCGCGGCCGACGGCGACGTCGCCGGGGCTGCCGCGGCCGTCGACGAGGGCGAAGCCATTCACCGGCGATTCGACGACGCCTGGGAGCTCGCGCGGACGCTGTTCGTCGCGGGCGAGGTGCATCGGCGGGCTCGACGCCGCGCACGCGCCCGGGCCGCGCTGCGCGAGGCGCTCGAGCTGTTCACCTTCCTCGGCGCGGGGTCGTGGGCCCGGCTCACGCGCGACGAGCTCTCCCGCATCGACGCCAAGGGTCAGCGGGGCGGGCTCACCCCGACGCAGCGTCGCGTCGCCGAGCTCGTCGCCGGCGGCCTGCGCAACCGCCAGGTCGCCGATCGGCTCTCGATGAGTGTCCACACCGTCGAGGCGCACCTGAGCGCGGTCTACCGGGCGCTCGGCATCCGATCGCGCTCGGAGATCGCCGAAGCGCTGGCTCCCGAAGCCACCGCGATCCGGGATTCGTCCCTGCGGATCCGGGATTCGCCTTCGTCATAGATCGGGCGCCGCGCGGAATTTCGCCCGCGCGCTTCAGGACCGATGCTCGCTGCATGGATCGCCGGCGTGGACCGGCGACAACGCGAAAGGAGCACAACCATGGTCCAGGCACGACGGGCGGCGCAGGGTATCCCCCGGGCCGCCATCACCTTCGCAGCGGCGCTCGTGGCGTCCCTGGTCATCAGCGCGATGCTGGTGATCGGCAACTTCCAGCTCTTCGGCCCATCGACCGGCGGAGGCGGAGCGGTCTCAGCGCACATCCTGCGATCCGAGGCGATGTGGATGTCCCAGCGGCTGGCGCAGGGCGGCTATCTCGATCCGGCCACGAGGTCGGCACGCGAATGGGAGCGGCAGCGCCGCCTGCAGAGCAGTGGCTTCTGAGGGCTCGCCGGGTGGTCCGGCGCGAGAACACCATTCCCGCGCCGGGCGCCTGGCCGCGATCCGACGCGCGACCGAGGACTGGGAGCGACAGCGCATCCGCCACGGCATCCGACACTACGTCGACTGGGCGGCCCGCTCCTCCGAGTCGTGGGACCGCCCCATCGGGGGACGCATCGGCGACGGCCACCCGCGGAGCCCGCGGCCCCACGGACCACGCTAGTCAGGCCTTCGTTGCGTCAGCCGGCGATCGCGATCGACACCCCGAGCACCGCCAGCAACAGGCCCAGGACCCGCGCGATCACGATCGACCGCCGCAGGCCGAAGAACGCGCTCGTCTCCGGCGTGGTGAAGGGGAGGGCGACGAAGAGCAGCCCGAGCGCCATGAGGAGCAGCCCCGAGATCGGCAGCGCCACGGCCGCCCACGATGGATCGACGATGGGCGCCATCGCGGCGACGAACGACGCCCCGCCGATGACGATCACGGCGACGAGGAACCGGGCCCCGTAGCGGCGCACGAGGGCCACGTGGTCACGAAGCGCCCGTTCATGCTCCGGGAGGACCTGCAGCGTGACCGGTCCGCTCCGTCGGCCGATGCGGTCCACGGACTCGACGACCACCGTGAGCAGGCGGTCGCTCCGCTCGCCGGTCCATGCGCATCGGCCGGAGGCCATGGTTGGCTGACCCACGCGGCCACGCTAACAGCCCGGGGAAGGCCGCGGCGTCAGTCCGCCAGGCGGGCGATGACCGGCGCCAGGACATCGAGGTCGATGGCACGGACAGTGAGGTAGCTGATTCCCCAGCGTTCCCGCCTCGCGAGGAGCGTCTCGACCATCTCGCCGGTGTCACCGACCAGGTAGTGCGGGCTGAGCGGCAGCTCGTCCTCGCCGATGCCACGGGCTCGCGGCGGAGGTGGTCCGGCCCGGCGGTGGAAGTCGGGGTCGACCTGCCAGATCGCGATGTTGATCTCGAGCTCGGCCCAGCGCTCGGCCGCCGCCTCGCGGATCCAGCCCACCTTGCGGTCGACCGCGGCACCGGTGATGTCGGTGGGGTCACCACCGCCGCCCGGCAGCGACCGCGGGTCGATGCCGATGATGTTGGCCTCCCGCGCGGCGAATGCGAGCAGCCTGGGGCCGCCGCCGCCCACGAGCAACGGCGGGTGCGGGCGCTGAGCCGAGGTCGGCAGCCCATCCTGGTGGATCGCGGGGTAGGCGTCATCAGCCTCATGGTCGATGCGCCCGTCGCGCATGGCCTGGCGAAGCATCCCCAGCGACGAGCGCATCCGCCGGAGCCGATCCGCCGGCGGGTCGAAGCGGATGCCCGCCGCCTCGTACTCGGGTCGGTTCCATCCGGCGCCGATGCCGATCTCGAGGCGGCCATCCGTCATGGCGTCAACGGTCGCCAGCTCCTGCGCCAGCACGGCGGGATGCCGCAGGTCGTTGTTGAGGACGAGCGTGCCGATGCGGAGCCCGGTCACCTCCGCCGCGGCCTGGAGTCGGGGCAGGGCGCCCCAGCTGCCGAGGTGATCGGTGGCCAGGAGAACCGAGGCACCTGCATCCTCCGCGCGGCGTGCGACCTCCAGCACTGCGGTCCGCCGGCCCGTCGACCCGTCGAGCGTGACGCCGAATCGAAATGGCCGCTCCTCGGGTCGTGTCACGACCGGCCCCTTCCGCTGCTCAGCGACCGGCGTTGAGGATGCCGGTGACCACGTCCTCGGTGGTCTCGGTGGGCCCGACCGCGAAGAGGAACACGAGGTAATCGAGGCGCCCCCACGGGGCGAGCACCACCGTGCGGCCGGCTTCACGCATCAGGTACGCGCGATCCTCGAGCCCGCGCTGGCTGCCCGCGCCGAAGCCGTCCTCCATCTTGTCGAGGACGCGTGCGAAGTAGTCGACTGCCTGTTCGTCGGTCGCTCCCGGAAAGCCGAACGCGATGACCGAGACGTCGCCGTCCTCATGGGACGCGATCGCCGACTGGATGATCTGGACCTCCACCCCCTCCACGTCGATCGACTCGCGCGTGTTGGCGACGAAGCCCGGGATGCTGTTGAGGTCGAGCCGGTACTGGTAGCCCTCGACCCCGGGGAGCGCGCCGAGCGCCTCACCGGGAGAGGCCACCGGCACCAGTGACGGCAGGGCAGTCGGGGTGGGACTCGACGTGACTGAGCACGCGGACAGGACGGCGACCGCCATCACGCCCAGCAGCGGGCGCAGGCGGATGTGAAGGATATGGATCGGCATGGGCCACGTAGCGTAGCAAGGCCGGCCGAATCGGTCAGATCGGGCGTCTGGCTCCGCACGGAGCGCCGAATCCCGGACCAGGGAGGACGGTCGTCACCCGGCGGTCGGCTTCTTCTTGCTGCCCTTCTGCTTCTTGCCCTTGCTCTTCGAGCCCGGACCCTTGTCGCCCATCTCGTCTCCTCGCCTGCGGCCATGGTTGACGCCGACCAACGTACGCTCATCGGCCTCCAGCGTCGATACCCGGAGCGGGCGAACCATCAGCAGGCATGGGTTCGCCGGTCCCCAGAGATCGGGCAGGACCGCCAGCGGGCGGAAGCCCGTGGACCGATAGAATGCGCGCGTTGCCGCGTATTCCGGGCTCGGATCGCTGTCCGCCAACGTCTTCACCAGCAGCAGCTCGCGCCCCTCGTCCCGTGCTCGCGACACCAGCGCGTCCACCAGCGCACGCCCGATGCCGCGTCGGTGGGCGCTCGCCGCGACCGCCATCCACGTGATCTCGGCCGACTCGGGCAGCTCGGCGGCGCAGGTCAGGAAGCCGAGCACCTCGCCGTCCTCATCGGCCACGAAGCCTTCCTGGGTCTCGAGGCAGCCGCGCGCCTCGACGATGCCCTCCTCGAGCCCGAACCAGTCGGGCAGGCCGCGCATGATCGCCTCGCATCGGTCCGCGTCGGCGGGGGTCAGGAGCCGGATCATCCCGCGCTGGGGGACTCCCAGATCCGATCGTCCTTCGCGGCGTAGTCCCACACGTCGATCTCCGGCGGCTCCACGCCGAGGGAGGTGAGCGCCGTGCAGACCTGGCTGCGATGGTCCGTGCCGTGGTGCAGCACCTGCGCGAGGCGGATGCTTCGCGGCGCGTGACTGTCGGTGCCGTCGTCGCGATGGCGCACCACGACCTCCTCCGGATCCAGGCCCCGATCAACCACCGCCTCCCACTCCGGCCCGCTCACCTCCATGGCCGCGCGCAGCTCGGCGAGGCCCATGGCCGCCTCCTCGATCTCGGGGCGGCGTCCATCGGACAGGACCCACAGGTAGGAGGCATCGGCGCCGACCAGGTGGCGCAGCGTCTCGATGATGGAGCCGTAGGTGCCGGGTACGGTGGTCTCCAGCTGCTCAGGCGGGAGTGCCAGGCAGGCGTCGATCACCCGGATGGTGGCCCACACGTGGTGGCCGAAGGCATCGTGGAGGACGGTCTTGGTCATGCGGGCAGTCTAGGGCGCTCGGGGAGCCGTCGAACTCCGCCATGTTCCGAGCACGCCGGCATCATCGGCTCCTTAGCAGTCGCCCATCCCGCCAGGGTCCGGCGCTAGACGCGGACCGGCGTCACGGTCTGGGCGAGGTGTTCCGCCCACGCGGCGGCGCGCTCCAGCTCGCCCGGCTCCAGCTCCGGGACCCTGTCGACGAGGAAGCTGCCCGGCTGGCCCCTCACCTTCGTGCCGAGCGCCGAGAGGCGGCTGGCGATCTGGTCGGCGGCCGACCCGGACAGGAGCCTTGGCCAGTCGAGGCGGGTGTCGAACGCCGCCGTCGCGCGGCCCATCGACCAGTGAAGGTCGAGCCGGGCGAGGTACTCGCGGATCTCCGGCGTCATGCCGTGCCCTTCAGTCGGCCCGCCGACCACGAGCAGGGTGAGGTCGTCCGGCGGCGGGACCGGCGCATCGGCGACATCAAGGACTTCGACGTTCCCGTGACCGCGCAGCGTCTCACCGATCCGCTCGGCGATGCGACGGGTGTTGCCCTTGTGACTGCAGTAGACCACCTGGGCTTTCATCGGATGGGTTCCTCCTGCGCCGATGCTGTGGCGCCGCGCGGACGACATCCAGTGCCGATCGGCCCGCAGTCGTCATCCGAACGTCAGCGCGGCGTCTCATGCGATACATTCGCCGCCAATGCAAGAGCTGCCACCTTCCGGCATGAACGCGGCCGCCGGCCTCGTCATCGTTGGCGGAACGATCGAGCCGATCGTCGCTCCCGCGAGCCCCTCCTGTGACGCCGTTGCGGTCCGCGGTGGGCGGATCGTGGCCGTCGGGTCGTCCACCGACGTTCGGAGGCTCATCGGCCCGTCCACCGAGGTCGTGGCGCTGCACGGCGAAAGCGTCCTGCCCGGGTTCCAGGACGCGCACATCCATCCCATCGAGGGCGGGCTCCTCGCGGAGCGCTGCGACCTCCACGCGCTGACGCATGCGGACGGATACCTCGAGGCCATCGCCGCATACGCCCGCGCACATCCGGATCGGGAGTGGATCACCGGGTCGGGATGGTCGCTGCCGGCGTTCCCCGGCGGTGAGCCGGATCGGGCGATGCTCGATCGGGTCGTCGGTGACCGGCCCGCGATCCTGGAGAGCAACGACGGCCATGTGGCCTGGGTGAGCACCCGTGCGCTCGAGCTGGCCGGCATCGACGGGGCCACGCCCGACCCGCACGATGGACGCATTGCCAGGGATGCCGATGGCACCGCGACCGGCACGCTCCACGACGGCGCAACGCACCTCGTCTCGCGCCTCGTGCCACCCCCGAGCCACGAGGATCTCGTGCGTGGTCTGCTCACCGCGCAGGCACAGCTCCATGCGCTCGGCATCACCGCCTGGCAGGACGCGCACGTCGAGGCGGCCGAGCTCGCAGCGTACCGCGAGGCAGCCAGGGGTGGGCGTCTGACGGCGCGCGTCGAGGCCGCTTTGTGGTGGGACCGGTCCGCCGGCCTCGAGCAGATCGAGTGGCTCGAGGAAGCCCGCGCCTCGGCATCGGAGACGGGACGCCTTCGAGCGGGCAGCGTGAAGCTCATGCTCGATGGCATCCTGGAGTCGCGGACCGCGTTCATGACCGCGCCGTACGAGGGCCGGGAAGACCGCGGGAGCCCGTTCATCGAGCCGGAGGAGCTGCGCCGTGCCGTCATCGAGCTCGACTCGCGCGGTTTCTCGTGCCACTTCCACGCCATCGGTGACGCCGCGGTGCGGCTGGCGCTCGACAGCGTCGAGGCGGCGCGCGCGGCGAATGGACGGACGGACGGACGCCATCACATCGCGCACATCGAGGTCATCCATCCTGAGGACATCGGTCGGTTCGCCGCGCTCGACGTGACCGCCAACATGCAGCCGCTGTGGGCTGCTGACGACGAGCAGATGCGCGAACTGCGAATCCCGGTCCTCGGCTCGGAACGGCGCGCGTGGCAGTACCCGTTCTCGAGTCTCGCCCGCGCCGGCGCGCGGTTGGCTGCCGGCAGCGACTGGACGGTCTCGAGCGCCGATCCGCTGCGCGAGATCGAGGTGGCCATGCGTCGCGTGGCGCCGGGAACGCGGGATGCCGCGCCGTTCCTTCCCGATCAGCGACTCAGCCTCGACCAGGCTCTCGCCGCCTTCACCATCGGGTCCGCGTTCGTGAACCATCTCGATGCCGATACGGGCACCATCGAGGTCGGGAAGCTGGCGGACCTGGTCATCCTCGACCGAGACCTGCGCTCGGCCGACGCCGGACCGACCGGCGACGCTCGCGTCCGGGCAACGTACGTGGGCGGCGTTCGCGTGACCTGAGCGCTCGCCGCAGGGTTGACATGCGGCCTTATATTCATCGAACGATGCGGTCGATGAAAGCGTGACCCGGCGATACCGACCGGGACGCCGTGCCGAGGCGGCCGCGGCGACCCACCGTCGGATCGTCGAGGCCACGATCGCCGTGCACGATGAGCAGGGGATCTCGGCGACCAGCGTCCGCGACATCGCCGACCGCGCCCGCGTGGCTCCCTCGACCGTCCTGCACCACTTCCCGCGCATGGACGACCTCATCCGCGCCTGTGGTGAGCTGAGCGAGCGCCTCCTGCCGATGCCGTCCGAGACGGTGCTCGTCGGGGCGTCGGGGACATTCGAGCGCGTTCGTCGGATGGCACGCGCGATGTTCGCGTGGTGGGCCGACATGGGTCCCGGCTTCGATCACCTGCGGGTCGACCGTCGCCGCATTCCGGCGGTCGACGCCTGGATGGCCGACCTGGCACGGCGCCATCGGGAGCTCGCCGCCGCCGCCCTCGGAGAGGATGACGATCGTCGGATCCGCCTCCTCGTGGCCCTGACAACCGCGGATGCGTGGGCCGGGCTGCGGGCCTCGGGAGCCGATCCCGGCGCCGCCGCCGCCGACGTGGCCGCCCTGCTGTTCAGATCCTCAAGCTCGAAGGAGACGGTCCACTGATGGAAGCATTCCTGGCCATCAAGTACGTGCACATCGTCGCCATGTTCTTCGCGGTCGCCCTCGCGATCAGCACCGAGCAGGTCGTCCGGCGAGTCGCCGGTTCAGCCGATCCGCGCTCGATCGTGACCGCGGTCAGCCGCTCGGAAGGGCTCGGCAAGGCATCGGATGCCCTGTTCGGCATCGGGATCGTGGCGGGGGTCATCGCCGCCATCACCGGCAACATGAACCTGCTGGCACCGTGGCTCATCCTGTCGTATCTCGCGGTGGCGGCGGCCTTCGCCATCGGCATGCTCGTCATCGCACCCTGGGCGAAGCGGCTCCACGCGGCGGCCGCGGCCAGCGCGGACGGGGTGGCCTCGCCCGAGCTGCAGTCGATCATCGACGACGCCGGCGCGCGCGCCGGATCCTGGGTGCTCGTCGGGCTCATCGCCGTGCTCGTCTTCCTGATGGTGGTCAAGCCGCTCGGCTGAGCCGATGGGCCACGGCTAGGACCCGTCCACCATCGGCTTCACCTCGGTGATCCAGCGCTCGATCGTCTCGTCGTCGAAGGGGGCGGCGAGCTCGCCGATGAAGGTGTGGAAGCCGAGGTCCTTGCGCTCGAGCATCTTCTCGGCGACCTGCTCCGGCGTGCCGACCCAGAAGGTCGAGTCGTCGAGCACGTCGGTCATCGGCGTGCGGTTGTGCGCCATCTGGGCCTCCCAGAGGGCGCGCGCCTCGCCCTCGGTGGAGCGGATGATCGGCTTGCAGCCGGCGGTCAGCTCGATCTCGGCGAAATCGCGGCCGACCGCGTCGCAGTGCTCGCGGAGCACCTGGACCTTGTGGCGCAGCTTCTCGACCGAGCCCATGGCATTCCACTGGTCGGCGTACTTCGCGACGCTGCGCAGGGTCTTCTTCTCGCCCGAACCGCCGATCATGATCGGCAGATGCTCCTGGACGGGCCCCGGGATCATGCGGAGGCGGTCGAACCGATACCGGCCGTCCGGGGGCGAGGTGACCGCCTCGCCATCGAGCAGCGCGCGAAGGGCTCCCGCCGCCTCGTCCATCCAGGTCAGCCGCGTGCCGGGTGAGGCGCCGAACTCGATGCCGTACTCGGTGTGCTCGGTCTCGAACCACGCGCCGCCGATGCCGAGGATCGCGCGGCCGCCGCTGATGTGGTCGATGGTCGTCACGAGCTTGGCGACGAGGCCCGGGTTGCGGAACGTGTTGGCCCCGACCAGCAGCCCGAGGCGGGTGCGGGTGGTGACCTTCGCCCAGGCCGCCAACGTGGCGTAGCCCTCGAAGATCGGCTGATGCGGATCGCCGAAGATCGCGTAGAGGTGGTCCCAGGTCCACAGATGGTCGTAGCCCAGCTCGTCGATCCGGATGGCGGATCGCTCGAAGGACTCCCAGTCCGTGGCCTGGCTCCAGAGCAGGATGCCGAGTCGCGTTGTCATGGGTCGAGGATAGACCCGCTATAGTGGTTCGGTACAACCGAACTATCCGGAGTCACCGAACATTTCGCCACGACCGAACGAAGCAGCGATTGCGCGCGTGATCGCGGCCTACGACCGCTTCCACGCCTCGATCACGAGGCTCCACGCGCCGCACGTCGTCGAGCTGAGCCTGACGCTGGCGCAGCTGAAGGCGCTCTACCTGATCGCCTCATCGGGACCGATGCGGATGAGCGAGGTCGCCGAGCGCCTCGGCACCGCCGCCTCGACCACCAGCGGGGTGGTGGACGGCCTCGTGCACCTCGACCTGCTCGAGCGCGTCGAGGATCCCGCCGACCGTCGCCAGGTAGTGGTTCGTCCCACGCCCGCGGCTGCCGAGCGGCTCGAGGACTTCTCCGAGCTGGGGCATCGCCGCATCCGCGAGCTCCTGGCGGAGATCCGATCGCCCGAGGATCTCGTAACCATTGAGCGCGCCATCGACCTGCTGGCCGACGCGGCCGGCAGCGCGGAAAGGAACCCGAGCTAGATGAACTGGATCACCCGGACGGCCGTCGGACGACGGAGCGTCACGCTGCTGCTGGCAGCCGGCCTCTTCGTCGCCGGCCTGCTGTCGTGGGGCAGCCTGAAGCAGGAGCTGCTTCCCGACGTTGCCTTCCCGGTGGCAACGGTGATCGCGCCGTTCCCCGCCGCCGGCGCCGACGACGTGGCATCGCAGGTGGTCGCGCCGATCGAGCGGGCGATCCAGTCGGTCGGCGGTGTCGACCAGGTGCGGTCCACGTCCGCCAACTCGATCGGCTTCGTCACGGTGCAGTTCGAGTACGGGACCGATATCGACGAGGCCACCACGGCGATGGAGGAGGCGATCGCCGCCATCGGCCTGCCATCCGGTGTCGAGCCGGTCGTCTCCGCGCTGAACATCAACGCCTCGCCGGTCATCGTGGCCGCCATCTCGTCCGAGTCGGCGTCGCTCACCGACCTGGGCCGCATCGCGTCCGACCTGATCATCCCCGAGCTCGAGGGCATCGCCGGCGTCGGCGACGTCGAGCTCAACGGCGGACTCGCGGAGCGGGTGACGATCACCCTCGATCCCGTGGCCCTGGGGGCGAGCGGCATCGGCTTCGGGCAGATCCAGGGGGCCCTGGCGGCCGCCAACGTCATCATCCCGTCCGGTGAGCTGCCGTCGGAGGATGAGTCGGTCCCGGTGACCACCATCGGGTCGCTCGGATCGGTCGAGGAGCTCGAGAGGCTGGTCATCGGTGCGAACCCGGCCACGACCCCGCCCACCCCGGTGATGCTGGGTGACGTCGCGGAGGTCGCGACCGAGGAGGTCGCCACGACGGGCTACGCCCGCATCAACGGCTCCGAGGCCCTGGGACTGTCGGTCAGCAAGACCTCGTCGGCCAACACCGTCGACGTCTCCGAGGCCGTCAGCGACGCGCTCGACGAGATCGTCGCCGAGAGCGACGTCGACCTCGAGATCGAGATCGTCTCGGACCAGGCCGACTTCATCATCGAGTCCCGCGACGGCCTGCTGAACGAGGGTGCCCTCGGGGCGCTGTTCGCGGTGCTCACGATCTTCGCCTTCCTCTTCAGCCTGCGCTCGACCTTCGTCGCCGCGCTCAGCATCCCGCTCTCGCTGCTCATCGCGGTGGTGGCCATGCAGCTGTCGGGGATCACCATGAACATCATGACCCTCGGCGGCCTGGCGGTTGCCGTGGGCCGCGTGGTGGACGACTCCATCGTGGTGCTCGAGAACATCTACCGGCACCGCGCCATGGGCGAGGATCGCCTCACGGCCGCGCTCCGCGGTCCGGCCGAGGTCGCCGGCGCGATCACCTGGAGCACGCTGACGACCGTCGCCGTCTTCCTGCCACTCGGCTTCGCGGGCGGCCTGATCAGCCAGTTCTTCCTGCCGTTCGCCCTGACGACCGCCTTCGCCCTGCTCGGGTCGTTGCTCGTCGCCCTGACCGTGATCCCGGTCCTCTCCTTCTTCCTCGTCGGCGCGCCATCGGGCGCCGTGGACGAATCGGGTGAGCCGCGGCGCTCCTTCTGGGTCCGCGTCTACGACCCCACGATCCGTGCGACGCTGCGGAACCGATGGACCGCGCTCGGCGCGGTGCTCGGCGCGCTGCTCCTGTTCGTCGGCTCCCTGTTCATCGTGCCGCTGCTCCCGACGACGTTCCTCAACTCCGGCTCGGAGAAGATCCTCGTCGTCAACGTCGCGCCGCCGGCCGGCGCGAGTTCCCTCGCCGTGCGCGACCGCGCCGCCGAGGCCGAGGACCTGGTCCTCCAGGACGACGAAGTGGAGCTCGTGCAGACCACGGTGCCGCCGGAGGGCGACACCGGCTTCCGGACGCTCGTCTCCGCCCAGGCGGGACGCGCCGCCAACTCCGCGACGATGTTCGTCCGTCTCGACTCGTCGGCCGATCTCGACGCTGCCGCGCTCCGCCTGGAGGAGATCATGGGCCCGATCGAGACCGATGGCTGGGACGCGACCGTGCAGCAGGCCACCGGCCCCGGCGGGACCAGCAACCTGGCGCTCGTGGTGAGCGGCCCGGACCTCGACTCGGTGGAGACGGGGACGGGGACCGTCATCGAAGCGATCGACGGGATCGACGGCCTCGGCACGATCACGAGCGATCTCGTGGCGGCGGCGCCGCAGGTCGAGATCCGCGTGGACACCGGCCGCGCGACCGCTGCGGGAGTCACCGCCGGCCAGGTGGGCGGCGTGGTGCGCGGCGCCCTGACACCCATCCCCGTGACCACGATTCGCCCCGACGCCGCGGACGATCCGGTCCAGGTCATCCTCCGGCTTGATCCCGAGACCGTCGACTCGGTCGAGGCACTCGGTCGCCTGCCCGTCGGTCCGGGTGTGACCCTCGCCGACGTGGCGGAGATCGAGGAGCAGAACGTGCGGGCCACGGTCAGCCGCGTGGGGGGCGCCCCGTCGTCGACGGTGAGCGGCGAGGTAATCGGCGAGGACACCGGCGCCATCTCGGCCGCGGTCCAGGCCGAGCTCGACCGGCTCGAGAATGACGGGCTGCTGCCGGCGGGCGTGGCGGTCTCGGTCGGTGGTGTCAGCCAGCAGCAGGCCGAGGCGTTCGGAGGCCTGTTCGTCGCGATGGGCGTCGCGGTGGCGCTCGTGTACCTGATGCTGGTGCTGGCGTTCAACTCGCTGATCACGCCGTTCGTCCTGCTGTTCAGCCTGCCGCTGGCGACCATCGGTGCCTTCCCGGCCCTGCTCCTCACCGGGCGCCCGATCGGCATCAGCGCCCTCATCGGCTTCCTCATGCTCATCGGCATCGTGGTCACCAACGCCATCGTGCTGCTCGACCTCGTCGAGCGGCTGCGCGAGCAGGGCGTGCCACTGAAGGAGGCGCTCATCCGGGGCGGTCATACGCGCGTGCGACCGATCCTCATGACGGCGCTGGCCACGATCCTGGCGCTCGTGCCGCTGGCGGCGGGCCTCAACGAGGGATCGATCATCGCGGCCGAGCTGGGGACCGTGGTGATCGGCGGGCTGCTGAGCTCGACGTTCCTGACGCTGATCGTGGTGCCGGCCGCGTACTGGCTCGTGGAGCGGCTCCGAGCGCGGCTGGGCGGTCGACCGGCCTGACCGGCAATGAACACCCCGTCGTGGGCCGGCCTACTTCTTGTTGACGGGGGCCAGCAGACGGAGGACCCGGAATGACGAACTACCTGCTCATCTTCCATGGTGGCGGTGCGCCCGAGGGCGAGGAGGCGCAGGCCGACGTCATGACGGCCTGGACGCGCTGGTACGACGAGATGGGCGAGGCCGTCGTGGACGGCGGGAATCCGATCAGCCAGGCCGTCACCGTCGACGCCGATGGTGCCGGCCATGCCGGCGGGGGCCCGAACCCGGCAACCGGCTACGCCATCATCCGTGCGGACTCGATGGACGAGGCGGTCGCCCATGCGCGGAAGTCACCGCACCTGTCGAGCGGCGGCTCGGTGGAGGTGGCGGAGACCTTCCCGATCATGTAGCCGCGCGCGGCTCGCGGCGCTACGATCCGCGGGTGACGCAACGATCCCGAGCACTGGACGGCGAGGCCGAGGCCTGGCATCGGCTGCACGCCGTCATCGACCGCATGACGCCCGTCCTGGCCGATGAGCCGGGCTACTTCGAGGAGGGCTGGACCGCCAAGGACGCCGTGGCGCATCTCGGGACCTGGATGGCGCAGGGTGCCCAGATGCTGCGCCGCATTGCGGCCGGGTCGTACCGCGACGATGAGCTGGACATCGACGCCGAGAACGCCCGCTTCCTCGAGGCGATGCGCGACATCCCGCTGGCGACGGTGCACCTGCAGTGCGCGGCGGCGCGGGGAGAGCTTCTCGCGGCGTGGGCGCAGCTGCCGAAGATGAGCGAATCCGCCGAATTCTGGCTGCGCAAGGCGGGGCCGGACCACCTCGAGGAGCACCTGCCTCGGCTCGAGTCCTGGATCGCGGAGCTGGAGTCGCGCTGACGCTCCGCGGCTTCGCCACGGCGCGAGCGGCGTGTGGCTGAACGACTCGAGAACGACGGTCACCGGCCGCCCGTTCTGTGGCGCCGAGCCGTTCGCGGGTGCGATCGCGCACAGGGGATAGGATGCAGCGCATGAGTGAGTCCAGGCTGCCGTCCCTCGGGCCCCGCGGTGAGGGCTGGGTGGTCGGGCAGGGCATCCTGCTCGTCGCGGTCGCCGTACTGGGGCTTCCCGATCTCCGTGAGCTGCCACCCCAGTCCACCGCCGGGTGGGCGACCGTGGTGCTGGGGCTGGCCGTGATGAGCGGTGGGCTGCTCATCGGCGGCCGGGCGCTCCGCGACCTCGGCGCCAATCTGACGGCGATGCCGCATCCCCGCGACGACGCGCAGTTCGTGGAGGTCGGGATCTACCGGGTCATTCGCCACCCGATGTACGCGGCGCTCATCACCGCCGCGCTCGGCTGGGTGCTCATCACGACCAGCGTGCCGGCAGCGGCGGCGACCGCGGCCCTCGCGGTCTGGCTCGACCTCAAGTCACGGCGCGAGGAGGCGTGGCTGCGCGGCCGGTATCCGGAGTACGAGGCGTACCGACGGCGCACTCATCGGTTCATCCCGGGCGCCTACTGATCAGGCATCGGTTGCAGGGTAAGGTGGTTGCAGCACAGGAGATGCACCCTTTGACGGTGACGCAGCACGCGGGAGAGGCGCGGCCCGATCGCGCGACCGAGATCCTCGGGCACGTGGCCCATCCGCTCGACGCGGTCTTCGCGCCGCGCTCGGTGGCGGTGATCGGGGCGACCGAGTCGACCGGCAAGGTGGGGCGGACCCTGCTCGCCAACCTCGTGAGCAGCCCGTTCGGTGGCACCGTCTTCCCGGTGAACCCGACGCGCAACAGCGTCCTCGGCGTCAAGGCGTATCCGAGCATCGCCGACGTCCCCGACCCGGTCGAGCTGGCGGTGATCGTCACCCCCGCGCCGGGCGTCCCGGCACTCATCGAGGAGTGCGCGGCGGTCGGGGTGCGCGCCGCGATCATCATCTCCGCCGGCTTCAAGGAGACCGGGCCCGATGGCCTGGCGCTCGAGGGCCGGATCCTCGAGACGGCACGCGCCAGCGGGATGCGGATCGTCGGACCGAACTGCCTCGGCATCATGAACCCGGTGGCCGGCTTCAATGCGACCTTCGCGAAGGGGATCGCCCGACCCGGCAGCGTCGGGTTCGTCAGCCAGTCCGGTGCGCTGGTGACCGCCGTCCTCGACTGGGCGGATCGCGAGCAGACCGGCTTCAGCGCCGTCGCCTCGCTCGGCTCGATGCTCGACGTGGGGTGGGGTGACGTCATCTACTACCTCGGCGACGACCCGCGCACGAAGAGCATCGTCATCTACATGGAGACGATCGGCGACGCGCGCGCCTTCCTGTCGGCCGCGCGCGAGGTGGCGCTCACCAAGCCGATCATCGTCATCAAGCCGGGCCGCACCGCGCAGGCCGCCCGTGCCGCCGCCTCGCACACCGGGTCGCTGGCCGGTGCCGATGACGTCCTCGACGCTGCCTTCCGACGGGTCGGCGTGCTCCGCGTCGACAGCATCGCCGAGCTGTTCGGCATGGCCGAGGTGCTCGCCCAGCAGCCGCGCCCCAAGGGCCGGCGCCTGTCGATCGTCACGAATGCCGGCGGGCCCGGGGTCATCGCCACGGACGCACTGATTGCGGGCGGGGGCGAGCTGGCGCCGCTGTCCGAGGAGACGATCGGTCGTCTCGACGAGATCCTGCCGGCCGCCTGGAGCCACAACAACCCGATCGACATCCTGGGCGACGCGCCGCCGGCGCTCTACCGGCAGGCGGTCGAGATCGCGGCCGAGAACCCGGACAGCGATGGAATGCTCGTCATCCTGACGCCCCAGGACATGACCGATGTGACCGGCTCCGCGGAGCAGCTCACCGGACTTGCCCGCTCGACCGGGGGACCGGTCCTGGCCAGCTGGATGGGCGGTCCGCTGGTCGACGCCGGGACCGAGCTCCTCCAGCGTGCCGGCATCCCGGTCTTCGCCTACCCCGACGTCGCCGTCCGCATGTTCACCTACCTGTGGCGCTCCGCCGACGACCTGCGGCTGCTGTACGAGACGCCGGCCCTCGCGGAGGCGGATGCCGGCGAGGTCAGCCCCGAGCGTGCGGCGCGGGTCATCGACGCGGCCCGCAGGGCGGGCCGCACGGTGCTCAGCGAGGACGAGTCGAAGGAGATCCTGTCGGCCTACGCGATCCCCGTGGCCGAGACGCGCGTCGCGGCCACGGTCGAGGCTGCCGTGGAGGCGGCGGACGCCATCGGCTACCCGGTCGTGCTGAAGCTCTACTCGCACACGATCACCCACAAGACCGATGTCGACGGCGTCCGGCTCAACCTGACCGATGCCGGCGCGGTCCGCGCGGCCTATGGGTCCATCTCGGATGCGGTCGAGCGGCACCGGGGCGCCGAGCATTTCGAGGGCGTCACCGTCCAGCCGATGATCAACTACACCGGCTACGAGCTGATCGTCGGCAGCAGCATCGACCCGCAGTTCGGGCCCGTGCTGCTGTTCGGCATGGGCGGCACGCTGGTCGAGGTGATCCGCGACCGCGCGCTCGGCCTCCCGCCGCTGAACACGACGCTCGCGCGACGGCTGATCGAGCGCACCCAGGTCTTCGAGGCGCTGGAAGGCGTGCGCGGCCGGGATCCGGTGGACCTCGGCGACCTCGAGCGGCTGCTCGTGCGCTTCAGCCATCTCGTCGTCGAGCATCCGTGGATCGCGGAGATCGACATCAACCCGCTCCTCGCCTCCTCGAAGCGGATCATCGCCCTCGACGCGCGGGTCGTGCTCCATCCGTCCTCCACCGCCGAGGCCGATCTGCCGCGTCCGGCCATCCGGCCGTACCCGACGCAGTACGTCGGCGGCTGGACCACCCCGTCCGGTGAGAAGCTCGCCATCCGGCCGATCCGCCCGGAGGACGAGCCGCTCATGGTGCGCTTCCACGAGACGCTGTCCGACGAGACGGTCTACGCGCGCTACTTCAGTACCTGAAGCTCAACCAGCGGACGGCGCACGAGCGGCTGACGCGCATCTGCTTCATCGACTACGACCGCGAGATGGCCCTCGTCGCCGAGCAGCGCGATCCCGCCACCGGTGAGCCGCAGATCGTCGGGGTCGGCCGCCTCTCGAAGGGTCGTGGCGTGCCCGAGGCGGAGTTCGCGATCCTCATCGCCGACCGATGGCAGCACCACGGGCTGGGCAGCGAGCTCCTCGCCCGTCTCGTCGAGATCGGCCGCGCGGAAGGGCTCCAGCGGATCTGGGCCGAGATGCTCGCCGGCAACGCGGGCATGCGACGCGCCAGCGAGCGGGTCGGGTTCGCGATCCGCCCGGTCCCCGACGACCACTCGGTCGTCCTGGCGGAGCTCGCCCTCGGCGGCTGAAGCGTGTCCGGTCGGCTCTTCGCAACGGGCCGATGGGCACTCGCGCACCGGCAACCGGACGCCGACCATCGGTCTCGCCACCTGAGCGAGAGGAGCCGATCGGATGAACAGGCAGCGCATCGTGATCATGGGCGCCGCCGGGCGCGACTTCCACAACTTCAACGTCGCATTTCGCGACGATCCCGACGCGCGGGTGGTGGCATTCACCGCGGCGCAGATCCCGGGGATCGCGGACCGCGTCTATCCGCCGGAGCTGGCCGGCTCCGCCTATCCCCATGGCATCCCCATCCGACCCGAGGAGGAGCTCGAGGCGCTGATCCTCGCCGAGGGCGTGGACACCGTGGTCTTCGCGTACAGCGACGTCAGCCACGAGACGGTGATGCACGCGGCGTCCCGCGTGCTTGCGGCGGGGGCCGAGTTCACGATCCTGGGGCCCGAGCGGACGATGGTCAGCAGCCGTCTGCCCGTGATCGCAGTGGGCGCGACGCGGACCGGCTGCGGCAAGTCGCAGACGACGCGCTACCTGGCCGGGTTGCTCGACGAGGCGGGCGTCACCCCGGTGGTCATCCGCCACCCGATGCCCTATGGCGACCTCGCCGCGCAGCGGATCCAGCGCTACGCGACCCATGACGACCTCGACCTGCATGGCACGACCATCGAGGAGCGGGAGGAATACGAGCCGCACCTCGACGCAGGGCACGTCGTCTTCGCCGGCGTCGACTACGAGGCGATCCTGCGCCTGGCCGAGCAGGAGGCCGATGTCATCCTCTGGGACGGCGGCAACAACGACTTCCCGTTCTACCGCCCCGACCTGTTCGTGGTCGTTGCCGACCCGCTGCGGCCCGGTCACGAGCAGCGATTCCACCCCGGCGAGACGAACGTCCGGATGGCCGATGTCCTGATCCTCAACAAGATCGACGCGGTCGATGACGCTGCCGTCGCGGCCGAGCTGGCGAACCTGCGCGCGCTCAACCCGGATGCTGCGGTGATCACCGCCCGATCGGCGCTCCGTCTCGAGGGCGGCGAGATCGCGGGGCGTCGCGTGGTCGTCGTCGAGGACGGACCCACGCTCACCCACGGCGGGATGGCGTTCGGCGCCGGGATCGTCGCTGCGCGGCGGTTCGGAGCCTCCGAGATCGTGGATCCACGGCCCTTCGCGGTCGGCTCGATCCGGACGGTGCTCGAGGCGCATCCGCACCTCGAGTCGCTCGTCCCAGCCATGGGCTACGGGAAGCTGCAGATGCACGAGCTCTCAGCGACGCTCAACGCGATCGACGCCGACGTCGTGCTGGCAGGGACGCCGATCGACCTGCGTCGCGTATTGACGCTCGACAAGCCGGTGGTCCGGGTCCGCTACGACCTCGAGCCGGTGGGTGGCCCGTCGCTGGCCGAGCTGATCGCGCCGGTGCTCCGCGGTGCCCCAGCGGACACGCCAGCGCTCGTGTAGGCAGGCGAGCGGGCGGGCCCGCGACGGCGACGGCCGACCCCAGTGGAAGGGCTGGACGGCCCGCGCATACTGACGACCTCAGCGCATCAAGGGGTCCGAGCGGATGCGGTTCGGGATGATCGGCGACAACCTGGTCGAGAAGGCGGTCCTGGCGAGCGGCCTGCTGCTGACGCCGATGCTGGAGAGCTACGCGGCTGGGCTGCTGCGGCGCAGGCCGATCCGCCTGCCGCTCACCAGGGGCACCGGCGTGCAGGCGGCAGACACGCCATCCCGCCGGGCAGCGCCGGCATGACCGACCAAGAACCGGTCACCGCCCCGCCGCCGGACCGGTCGCTCCTCTTCATCGGCGGCGGCATCGCGCTGCTCGTGGTGGTGGCGGTCATCGCGGTGGTCGTCCTCGGGTCGCGCGACGCGCCGGCATTCTCCGCCGATACCCCGGAGGGTGTCGTCCAGCGCCACCTGGCGGCGGTCGAGGACGAGGACTACGAGACGGCGTGGGGCTACCTCTCCGCCCGCATCCGCGCGGAACTGTCGCTCGAGGACTACCGGCGCGCGTCGAGGGACTACGGCTCCTACGACGCCGGCTCGCGGCGCGTCCTGTTCGACCGCAGCGAGGTGGATGGCGACCGTGCCCGCGTGTGGCTGACGGTCGAGGAGTACTACGACAGCGGGCCGTTCGGCGGCGCCAGCACCTACCGATCCACGCGCGAGATCGTCCTCGTCCGCGAGGACGGCGGGTGGCGGATCGACGATCCGCTCATCGGCCTCGAGCCGATGCCATTCCCGGACTACTGAGCGACGAGGAGCCACCCGATGCAGACCGCCCGACGGCTCTACCTCTACCTGCTCGCCGGCATCGGGCTGGGGGTGCTCGTCTCAGGAGTCAGCCTGCTGCTGACGACCCTGTTCCAGGCACTCGGCCTGGACGCGGGTGAGGTCCTCTCCGGCGACCAGGCGGTGCGCGAGCGGCTGACACTCGCGACGGCCCTGAGCGCGGTGGCGCTCCCGGTGTGGATCATCCACTGGTTCGTTGCGGAGCGAGGCGTGCGGCCGGGACGCCCGGAGGCGGACATCGAGCGCAGCTCGGCGGTGCGCGGCCTGTACTTCGCGCTCGTGCTGGGCGGCCTGCTGATCGTGATCCTCATCGCGGCGGGCGCGCTCATCGAGTACGCCGTGCTCTCGCTCGTCGACGACGCGCCCGACTTCCGCGACCCCGCCGGCGACCTGGGCCGGTTGGTCGCGGCCGCCGTGGCGTGGAGTTACCACCTGTGGGTGCGGATCCGGGACTGGCGGACCGGTCCGATCTTCGGTGGCGGAGCCTGGCTGCCGAGGGCGTACCTCTACCTCGCGACCTCTGCCGGGCTGTTCCTCCTGCTGTTCGGGGTCGCCGACCTGCTCGGCCTGGTGAGCCGCCTGGTGGCCGACGCGCCGGAGCCGGCCTTCGACCCAGGGCGGACGTGGTGGGCGTACCCTCTGGCGAGCGCCGTGTCCCGGGTGCTCATCGGCGGTGCCGCCTGGTTCGGGCACTGGTGGTACGCCCGTCGGCTGTGGGTCGACCCGTCCGAGCGGGGCACCATCGAGCGCACGGCCAGCCTCCGCTTCGCCTACTACGTCGCGGTCCTCGTCGTTGCGGCAGCCGCCGCGATCGGCTACCTGGGACAGGGGGTGAGCGGCATTCTCGATGCCGCGTTCGGCACCCTGGAGGCCGACGTCCCGGTGATCGCCGAGCTCGTCGCCACGTGGCTGGCCGCCGCGGTGTTCGCACTCACCTGGTGGGCACACGCTGGCTGGCTGCGCCTGGCCGCCGCCGAGCCGGACGGCCCGAGCCCTGCGGCGGGCGAGCGGCTGCGGGCGTATCCGACCGCGATCGTCGGGCTGGCTTTCGGTGCCATCGGCCTGGGCCGCCTGCTCGGTCAGCTCCTCGAGACGCTCTTCGGCAGCGGTCGGGTCATGGAGGGTGGGGACGTCGTCCTCCAGGTCGTCGCCGACTTCCTCCCCTTTGCGCTCCTGGGCAGCATGATCTGGCTCTGGCAGTGGTCGCGCGTCACGCGGGCGCGCCGGAGCGATCCGATTGGCGAGGGAGCGTCGACCGTCCGACGCGCCGCCCTGCTCCTCGTGCTCGCCGTGGCGGTGCTGGCCGGAGTGGCGTCGCTCGGCACGGTCCTTTATCAGCTGTTCGGCACGCTCTTCGGGATCGACGTGCAGGGCGATCTGGGCGTCCCGCTCGGGGCGCTGATCGTGGCCGTCGCCGTGGCGGCCTACCATGGCCAGCTGCTTCGGCACGACGGCGCGGCGCGCGAGGCCGTCGCCGAGCCGGCAACCACGGGCGCGCCCGGGGAGCTGCGGCCGCCCGAGCTGCCCCTGGTGCTGGCGGGGCCGATGGGCACCGACCCGGCCGAGCTCGCCCGGGTGCGGCGCGTCCTGGAGGAGCAGCTGCCGGAGGGCTACCGGCTGCGCGATGACCGTCGAATGTCGTAGGTGCGCCTGGAGCAATCGCGTGATGCGCCCTCGGACGGCGACTGGCGACGCTGGTGGCGTCCACTGCCATCGATCGCACAGGAGCCCAGACCATGCGCGCAGCCGCCTTCTTCGCCACCAGCCTGGTGGCCATCGGCCTCTATCTCGCCGTCGCGGCCGCGTTCGGCTTCACGCCGACGTGGATCGGTGTCGGGATGCTTGCGATCGCGGCCGTCGCCGCGGTCGGGCTGGTCGCCATGAGCGGCCCATCGTCACCCGAGCCGTCCCGCTGAGAGCGCGGGGCTTCGGTGACGTGCCGGTCGAGGCGTGGGCCCTGGCCCCCGGCCAACCTTCGACGGCCAGGTAGTCGAGACCCTCGGCGCGGCGTCCGGCGATCAGTGCTCCGCTGCGTCGGCCTCGGCCTTCGTTCGGTGCACGGTGCCGTCGGGATGCTCCGGCGGGGCATAGACCGTGTACAGCTTCAGGTCGCCGTTCCCGACGTTGCGGACGTTGTGCTTCGTCCCGGCGGACACCAGCACGAGGTCGCCGGCGCCGATCTGGGTCGGCACGTCGTCGAGCACAGCCTCGCCGCTGCCGTCGACGATCGAGAGCACCTGGTCGACGTCGTCGTGCACCTCCTCGCCGATCTCCTCGCCGGCGGGGATGCTCATCACCACGAGCTGCGCATGCGGACCCGTGCTCAGCACCCGGCGGAAATTGTCATTGCCGTGTGTCGCGTCATTGATCGATCCAGTCCAGGACATCGGTGGCTACCTCGCGCTTCGAACCTTTCGTCGCTGCCATCGTGCACCGCGCGGCAAGCCGGTGCATTGGCCGGATGGCAGGGAAGCTGGCGCCGAACGGCCCCTCGCGACTCAAACGCACGTTCGGTGCCATCCGCCTTGTCGCTGGGTCGCAGCGGCCGAGGGTCGGGGGAGGCCCGGCGCCGCGCCACGCTGGCTTGCCCGCCCGCCGCGGCAGGTCGCGGACGGCGTGAGCGGCCCGCTCTACACTCGCGGGCATGCTCCGCACGGTCGAGATCACCCGATACGTCACGCCCCTGCGCGAGGGCAGCTCGCTGCCGGCGCTGGTGGAGGCCGATGACGGTGCGCGAGTATGTCATCAAGTTCCGGGGGGCCGGCCATGGCGCCAAGGCGCTCGATCGCCGAGCTCGTTGCCGGCCAGATCGGCCGGGCGCTGGGCCTGCCGGTGCCGGAGCTGGTCATTGCGGAGCTGCCGGAGGCGATCGCGCGCGCCGAGTCGCACGACGAGATCCGCGACCTGCTCGGCTGGTCGGTGGGCCTGAACATCGGCCTCGCCTTCGTGCCCGGCGCGCTCGGGCCTGATCTCGCCCACGCGCCGGCCGAAGGCCCGGACTGGTCGGCCGAGGTGGTCTGGTTCGACGACCTGGTGGTCAATCCGGACCGCACGCCGCGCAACGCGAACCTCGTCGTGCATGACGGTCGCACATGGCTCATCGACCATGGTTCGGCGCTCTACGTGCACCACGCGTGGGCCGATCCGGACGAGCACGCCGTCGGCCCTTCGAGCGCATCGCCGAACATGTGCTGCTCCCGTTCGCCGGCTCGATCGTGGAGGCCGATGCGCGCCTCGCACCCAGGCTGGATCGCCCCACCATCGACGCGGTCCTCGCCGAGATCCCTCCCGGCTGGCTGACCGATGCCCGCTTCGACGGCCCTGACGCGGAGCGCGATGCCTATCGGCGCTACCTTGCGCGGCGGCTCGCGGCGCGGCCGACCTGGGTGGCGGAGGCCGAGCGGGCGCGGCGGGAGGTGCAGCGCGATGCCGTCGCGTAGTGCGTTCACCTACGCCGTCCTGCGGGTCGTGCCCGACATCGAGCGCGAGGAGTTCGTGAACGCCGGCCTCATCCTGTTCGACCGGGAGCGGCGATTCCTCCGGGCGCGCACGGACCTGGACGTCGCGGCGCTCGCCGCCCTGGCAGGGGACTGCGACCTCGATGCCATCCGGCGCAGCTCGAGCTGGTGGAGGCGATCGCGTCAGGAACGACGGACGTGGCGCCCTTCGCCGCCATGAGCCAGTCCGAGCGGTTCCACTGGCTCACCACGCCGCGCAGCACGCTCATCCAGCCCGGACCCCTCCACGCCGGCGTCACGGACGACGTCGAGGCCACCTTCGAGCACCTGTTCGGCGTCCTTGTCCACCGATGACCCGGACGCGCTGGCTGGTCGCGATCGTCGTCGCGGGCGCGGCGATCTTCGCGCTCTCCTTCGTCAACGCCTGGCTCGTCCACGACCGCGAGCTGCGCGGCGAGGGCTATCGGTTCGTCCAGTACTCGCTGTCGGCGTGGCGCGGTGTCGGGATGCCCGTGCTCACCGTGGCGGCCGTGACGGCGCTGGCCATGGCCGGCTGGGCCGTGGCGCTGCTCCGGCGGCCGTCGCTGAAGGCGTGGCCGCTCCTGGCGGGGACGGTTCTCGTGCTCGGGCTCATGGTCGCGGCCGCCTGGCCGGTCTCCCAGGACGGGCACGCCTCGAGCGTCGACCTCTCGCCGAGCCTGCTGCTGCCGGTCGGCATGGTGCTCGGGGCGGTGATGTTTCGCGCCGCGCAGGCCGTCGCCCGGCCGTCGCGGCGTGGCCGGCTCGTGCTCGGGCTCGCCGCCGTCGCGGTGATCGTCGCGGGAGCCGGCGTCCGCCACGTCGGGCTCCAGCTGGCGGAGGGGACCGGGCGCCATTGGTCGGAGGGCTCGTACACCCGTCCCGCGACGGGAGAGCGTCCCGCGGCCACGCTGACCATCGGCGCCGGGACGTTCCGTGTCGACGACCGATGGTCGGGGACGTGGGAGTGGTCGGGCTGGACCGTCATCGTCGACGACGACCCCGCATGCGCCGGATCGCGCGGGACGTACCACGCGCACGGCGAGGCGAACGAGGCGCTGCGTTTCGTCAAGGTCGCCGACACGTGTGCCGACGGCGAGCGGGCCGCCGACTTCGAGACCGGGATCTGGGAGCGTGTCCCGTAGCGGGCCTCAGCCCGGCCAGCGCTCCTCGAATACGGTGTCCTCGCGCGGGAGGCGGGCCTCGCCGGGCGCGGACTTCGGGCGCCGCGAGGCGTCGGTGAGATGGCCGATGGCGATCACGGTTCGGACGAACCGATCCTCGGGCAGCCCGAGCAGCTCGGCCACCGCCGGCCGTGCCTCGGAGCGCACCCAGGCGATCCCCGCGCCCAGGTCGAGCAGGGTGGCGGCGATGAGCATCCGCTCCGCAGCCCGACCCTCGTCGTAGCCGTGGGAGACGCCTCTGCCCGGCTCGCTCGGCAGCACGATGGCGATGGCGGCCTGCGCGGTGGCGAGCGATCGGGTCTGCGGGAGCCCCGCCTCGTGGATCGCACGCAGGGTGGCGGGATCGCGGATGGTCACGAACCGCCACGGCTGTCCGTTGCGGCTCGAGCCGGACCAGCGGGCCGCATCGGCGATGGCGTCGAGCGCATCGGGGTCGACCGGGGTCGATGCGAACTCGCGCACCTGCCGCACGCGCAGCAGGGGACGGATGCGATCGGCGGGTGAGTGTGACGGGGTCATGCAACCAGCCTAGCGCGTCGCCCCGATGCTGATCGGTGCCACCTCGGTGGCGCCCGCCAGCCGGTCCGTCGCACCCCGCCGTCCGACCAGGAACCACGCCTCCACCTCGCCCTTGCCCTTGACCTCGACCGTCCCGCGCGAGACGCACTCGAAGGAGTCGCTGATGAGCGCGTGCGTGGAGGCGGTGATCTGGATCCGACCCGGGGGAGCCGTGCGACTCCATGCGGCTTGCCGTGTTGACGACGTCGCCCCACAGGTCGTAGATGAAGCGCTTGCGGCCGATGACCCCGGCCACCACCGGCCCGGAGTTGAGGCCGATGCGCAGTTGCAGGGCCGTGCCATCGTCCCGCTGGAGGCGGTCGACCATCTCGCACATCGCCAGCGCCATGTCGGCGGCCGCATGCGCGTGGTCCTCCCGGGGCACCGGTACGCCGGCGGCCACCATGTAGCAGTCGCCGATGGTCTTGATCTTCTCCAGGCCGAACCGGTCGGCGAGATCGTCGAATCCGGTGAACACCTCGTCGAGGAGATCGACCACCTGCGCGGGCTGCATGCGCGCCGACATCGGCGTGAAGTCGACCACATCGGCGAACAGGATCGTCGTCGCCTCGATCTGCTCGGCGATGCGCTGGTGGCGCGCCTTCAGCAGATCGGCGACGCGGTGAGGCAGGATGTTCAGCAGCAGCTCATCGGCCCGGCGCTGGGCTTCCTCGCGCTGCTGGGCGAAGCTGGCCATCAGCAGGAACCCGAGCAGCGAGACGGCACCGATGTTCATCCCGAGGAACGCCAGCTGCACGCCCGCCGGCAGGTCGGCCGGGATGGGGCGCACGATGCCGGTGAGCACGGTCGCCGCCACCAGGGCGCCGAGGTAGGCCGCGAACCATGCCCGTGCCTGGCGCGGTGGGCTGAAGGCGATGGCGGCGAACGGGGCCAGCAGCGACCAGAGGATCACGCCGCTCGACGCGGCGAACCCGCCCAGCAGCACGGTCATGATGGCCGGCGCCGCCAGGATGCTCACCAGCAGCACGTTGCGGAACAGCGCGAAGTCATGCCTGAGGTGGAAGGCGGCCAGGGCGATGGCGGCGACCAGCGCGTAGGCCCATGGCACCAGCCCGACGCCGCGCTCGCCGACGAACCAGTAGATCGCTCCCCACAGGACGGCGGCCGGGAGGGTGAGCAGCGTGAACCGGACGAGAAGGCCCTTTCGGTGTCGGCTCTCGGTGCCATCGGTCTCGTCGACGCCGATGCCGATGCGCGGTCGGGATCGATGCTCCTCCGCCATGCACCCAAGCGTAGCCGACGGGTCTACCATCGGAGGTACCGACCCCGACCGGGCGCACGGAGGTTACCGATGGCGAACGACAGCCCTTGGCGTAAGGCGCCGCCGGAGCTCGTGGAGCGATTCGAAGCCGCGGTCGTCGGCATCAAGGGCCTCGAGATGCGGAAGATGTTCGGCTACCCGGCCGGGTTCGTGGGCGGCAACATGGTGACCGGCCTGCACCAGGAGTCCTGGATCGTGCGACTGCCCGATGAGGCGCGCCACGAACGCCTGGATGCCGGCTGGCCGACCTTCGAGCCGATGCCCGGGCGGCCGATGCGCGAGTATGTCGCGCTGCCGGCCGAGGTAGTCGCCGATCCCACGGCCGCGCGGAGCTGGGTCGAGCGCGCCGCGGCGTACGGCCGCGACCTGCCCCCGAAGCTTCCGAAGCCGTCGAAGCGCCGCTGAGCGTGGAGCGGCGGGCGCTGGGGCGCATCGGCCTGGAGATCCCGGTGGTCGGGCTCGGGACGTGGCGTACGTTCGATGTGCGCGACGAGGCCGGGGAGCGTGAGGCACGGCGCACCGTTGATGCCGCGTTCGAGGCTGGCGTCCGGCTGGTCGATTCGTCACCGATGTACGGCGCCGCTGAGGCGGTCCTTGGCCGCGCGCTGGCCGATCGCCGCGAGTCGGCGATCGTCGCGACCAAGGTCTGGACCGATGACGACGCCGAGGCTTCGCGCCAGGTGGCCTTCGCACTCCAGGCGTTCGGAGGACGCGTCGACCTCTACCAGGTCCACAACCTGGTGCGCTGGGAACGGCGGCTCGACGACCTCGAGCGCCTGCGGGCCGGCGGGCTGGTCACCGGGATCGGCGCGACCCACTACAGCCCCTCGGCGTTCGGCGAGCTCGCTCGGGTGATGCGGAGCGGTCGAATCGACGCCATCCAGGTGCCCTACAACCCGTGGGAGCGCGAGGCGGAGCGCGAGATCCTGCCACTCGCCGCGGACCTGGGGCTCGGCGTCGTCGTCATGCGCCCGTTCGGCGAGGGCGGGCTGCTCCGTCGATCGCCGTCCGCGGCCGATCTCGCGCCGCTGCGTGGATTCGGGATCGGGAGCTGGCCCCAGGCGCTGCTGAAGTGGATCCTGTCCGATTCGCGGGTCACCGCCGCGATTCCCGCGACCCGTTCGCCGGACCACGCAGCGGCGAATGCGGCGGCCGGCGGTCCCCCCTGGCTCGGGCCGGAGGAACGGGCCCTGGTGAGCGACCTGGCGGCGCGGTGATGGGGGCGCCGTACGATGCTCGTGTACGAAGAGGCGAGGGCGACACATGGAGCGGGTGACGGGCATCGGTGGCGCGTTCTTTCGGACACGCGATCCGGCGACGATGGGGCGCTGGTACGCCGAGCATCTCGGGATGGGCGTCGTGGCCGGCGAGGTGGACGACGTGTGGTGGCAGGACGAGGGTCCGACGGTGTGGGCGCCCTTCCCGGCGGACACCGACTACTTCGGCCCATCGGGCCAGGCGTGGATGATGAACTTCCGGGTCCGCGATCTCGACGCGATGCTGGCGCAGCTCCGCGAGGCCGGCGTCGACGTCGACGAGCGCGTCGAGCTCCTGGATGGCATCGGGCGATTCGGCTGGGCGACCGACCCCGAGGGCAACCGCTTCGAGCTGTGGGAGCCCGCACCCGAGGCGATGCGTCGCCCGGGCTGACCTACTGCGTGGTTCGCCGGTTGTAGAGCCAGAACCCCAGGGGAAAGAAGATCACCAGCCACGCGATGGTCCAGAGGATCGCCGGCACGAACGCGGGGCCCGCCTCGCCCTCCAGGGTCAGGCTACGCACGGTGTCGATCACCAGCGTCATCGGCTGCCGATCCGCGAACCAGGCCAGCCAGTCGGGCATGCTGGCGGTGGGGACAAAGGCGCTGCTGACGAACGTGAGCGGGAAGACGACGGCGAAGATCACCCCCTGGAGCGCTTCCGGTGTGCGCACCAGCGACCCAGCCGCGATGCCGATCCACGACAGGGCGTATCCGAAGAGCAGCATGATGCCGATGGCGGCGGCACTGGCGAGGACGCCACCGTCCGGCCGGAAGCCCACGAGGAGGCCGACCACCCACATGATCGCCACCGCCAACAGTGCGCGCATCAGGTCGGTGACAGTCCGACCGACGAGGACCGATGACTGCGACATCGGCAGCGACCGAAAGCGGTCGATCATGCCGTTCTTCAGGTCGTTCGCGAGCAGGACCGACGTGTACACCCCGGCGAACGCGATCGTCTGGACGAAGATCCCCGCCATCAGGAAACTCGCGTAGTCTCCGGGGACGTCGATCGCTCCGCCGAACACGAGGCTGAAGAGCAGCACGAACATGATCGGGCTGAGGGTCACGTCGAGCAGGAGCTCGGGCGTCCGCCGGATGTGGATGAGGTTGCGCTTCACCATCTCCCACGAGTCGCGCAGCCACCAGGTCGCATTCATGCGGTCACCTCCGCCGGATCCGGGGCGTCCTCGGCGGGCCGCCCGGTGATCGACAGGAAGACCTCGTCCAGCGTGGGGCGTCGGAAGCCGATGTCGTCCACCTTCACCTCGGCCGCATCGAGCTCCCGGATGGCCCTGGTGAGGACGCCGTCGTGCGATGTGACCGCCACGCTGACCCGGCGCGCGCCTTCGTCGACGTGGACCGGCCCGCCACCGAATGCCTCGAGTACGCGACTCGCAGCCGGCAGCCACGGCGCGTCGCTGATCGTGACCTCCAGGCGCTCGCCCCCGACGAGGCGCTTGAGCTCATTGGCGGTTCCCTGTGCGATCACGCGCCCATGGTCGATCACCGCGATGTCGTCGGCCAGGCGATCGGCCTCCTCAAGGTACTGCGTGGTCATCAGGATGGTGGTGCCCCCCTTTGCCAGCTCGCCGATGAGGTCCCACATGCCCAGGCGGCCCTTCGGATCGAGGCCGGTGGTCGGCTCATCCAGGAAGATCACGGGCGGCTGCGACATGAGCGCCGCGCCGAGGTCGAGTCGCCGCCGCATCCCGCCCGAGTAGGTCCGCACCGGCCGATCCGCGGCATCGGTGAGCTCGAACCGCTCGATGAGGGCATCCGCGCGTTCTCGGGCCACCCGCGGCTCGAGGCGGTACAGGCGGCCCAGCATGCGGAGGTTCTCGCTGCCGGTCAGCAGCTCGTCGAGTGACGCGTACTGGCCGGCCACGCCGATCCGGCGACGCGCCTCGTCGGGATGGCGGAGCACGTCGATGCCGGCAACCGTCGCCTCGCCTGCGTTCGGTCGGGTGAGGGTGGTGAGGATGCGGACCGCGGTCGTCTTGCCGGCTCCGTTGGGGCCCAGGACCCCAAGAATCGTGCCCTCGGCGACGCTCAGGTCGAGGCCGCGCAGCGCGTGCGTGTCGCCGAAGGACTTGTGGAGTCCTTCGGCATGGATCATCGGCCGGGAGGTTGTCGTCATGAGGCGCTCGGTGAAGTGGGTGGGAAGCGTAGCGAAAAACGAAGATCGCGTGGGAGCGACAACGCCGGTCACGATAGCGTCCGAGCTGGCATGGCGTTGTCAGGAATTCGTGGCCGCGCGGCCACCATGCCCTAGGATCGACCGATGGCACGCGTGGCGGTGATCTTCACCGGCGGCACGATCTCCATGCGCGACGAGCCCGGCTCGACCGGCAACCGGCCGACGATGCGCGGCGCCGAGCTGCTCGCGAGCGTGCCCGGTCTCGCGGAGGTGGCCGACATCGAACCGATCGATTGGGGCCTGGTACCCGCGTCGCACCTCTCGATGCACCAGGTGCTCGAGATCGGCCGCATCCTGGCGGACCAGCTGGCCAGCCGCGAGATCGATGGCGCCGTGGTCGTGCAGGGCACCGACGTGCTCGAGGAGACCGCCTTCGCCTGGGACCTGCTGCCGCTGCCCCACAAGCCGGTTGTGGTCGTCGGCGCCATGCGATCGGCATCGCAGGAGGGCTACGACGGGCCGGAGAACCTGCGCAACGCCGTCGCGACGGCCGCCGACCCCGACCTCGCCGACCAGGGCGTGGTGGTCGCCATGGCCGGCGAGATCCATGGTGCCGATGACGTCCGCAAGACCCACACCCACGCCTACGCGACGTTCCAGAGCCCCAACCACGGCCGGCTCGGTACGGTGACCGGTGGTCGAGTCCGGCTGACCCATCACCGCTCGCCCGCGCGGCTGCCGGTGATCCCGGCGCACGCCGCGACACCCGTTCCGCTGGTGACGGTCGCGCTCGACGACGACGGTGCCATCGAGGCGGCCATCGCGCGCCGGCCCGCGGGCCTGGTGGTGGCCGCGACCGGCGGGGGCAACACCCCCGTGGCCTACCTCGATGCGGCCCGAACGCTCATCGACGAGGGGATCCCCGTGGCACTCACCACGCGCTGCCCGTCGGGAGGCGCACGGCCGGGCTACGGGTTCCCCGGCGGCAGCAGCGCCTGGTGGGAGGCGGGGGCGATCTTCACCGGGACGCTGGATGGGCTCAAGGCGCGAATGCTCGTTTCGCTGGGCCTCGGGGCGGGCCTGTCGCCCCAGGAGCTGGCCGCGATGTGCATCCCGTTCGGAGGCGGTGTAGCCTCCATCCATGACCCTCAGTGATTCACTGCGCAACTTCCTCGACGAGGTGATGCCCGCCATCGTCGGCACCGTCCGATCCGACGGCAGCGTGCAGATGAACCCGATCTGGTACGACCGCCACGGTGACGAGATCTGGCTCAATCCCGCCTCCAGTCGGGCGTGGGGGAAGCGCCTGCAACCCGGCGGGGCGGTGACGCTCCTGTTCGTCGATCCGGCCAACCAGTGGCGCTGGGCCCAGGTCCAGGGCGAGGTCCTCGAGAAGACCCGCGGCGGCGCTGCTGAGCACATCGACCGGCTCTCGCAGCGCTACTTCGGCCGGCCGTACCGGCAGCACGATCCGGCCGATCCGCGGCTCCTGGTGCGGGTGCGTCCGACCCGCGTGACCGGGACGTTCCGCGAGGAGGCGGCCGCCTAGCTCGCGGACGGTCCCCGCGTCGGGATGCGATGCATCTCGAGCAGGTTCGGTCCGCTCCCGGGCGTCGCGGTCGAGGCGACGAGCACCACTGCCGACCCGGGCGGCAGCGTCGTGTCCTCGCCGAGGAGCCAGGCCATCAGCCCGAGCCGTCCGCCGGTGTCCGGTGGCGGCACGCAGGGCCGCGCCTCGACACCATGAACCAGCGCCAGCCGGCGAAGGACCACCGGATCCGGCGAGAACGCGAGGATCGGCACCCCGGGGCGGAACGCGGCGATCATCCGGGCGGTGCGCCCGGTCCGCGTGTAGCAGGCGATGGCCGAGACATCGGGCTCGCTGGAGGCCACGGTCGTGGCGGCGTACGCCAGGGCGCTCGCGTCCGATCCCGGCCTGGGCGTGGCGCCGGTGGGAAGCAGGTCCGGTCCGCGCTCCTCGCACAGCCGCGCGATGCGGACGGCCGCCTCGGCGGCCAGCACCGGGAAGGCGCCGATGGCCGTCTCGCCCGACAGCATGATCGCGTCCGCACCGTCGAAGATCGCGTTGGCGACGTCGGAGGCCTCGGCCCGCGTCGGCCGCGGTGAGCCGATCATCGACTCGAGCATCTGGGTCGCCACGATCGTCGGCACCCCCCGGTCGAGGGCGCGACGCAGGAGCTGCTTCTGGATGATCGGGACCTCCTCGTAGGGGAGCTCCACGCCCAGGTCACCGCGGGCCAGCATGATCGCGTCGGCGGCCTCGCAGATCGCATCGAAATCGTCGACGGCTGGGCGGGTCTCGATCTTGGCGACGATGGGTGGCCCCTCCGCTCCCAGCAGCTTCCGCAGCTCTGCGATGTCCGCCGCTCGTCGCACGAACGACTGCGCGACGTAGTCGGCGCCGAGCTCGATCGCGCGGGGCACGTCCCGCCGGTCGCGCTCCGTCAGGCTGGGACCGCCCAGCCGCTCGGCGGGGACATTGACGCCGGCGCGCGAGCGGACCGTGCCGCCGCGGACGACCTCGGTGTGCAGCACGTCGTCCGCGCCGGTGACGCGCAGCTCGGCCGCACCATCGGCCAGCAGGATCCGGTCGCCCGGCGCAAGCTCCCCGACCAGGGCACGTCCGACATGGGCGCCGTGCGCGTCACCGTCCGGCCACGGCTCCGGATGGAGATCGAACGTCGCGCCGGGCTCGAGCTCAGCCTCGCCGTCGGTGAAGTCGCCCAGCCGGATCTTTGGCCCTGAGAGATCGGCGAGGATGGCGACCGTGCGGCCCAGCGACCCGGCGGCCTCGCGCACTCGCTCCGCGGACGCGGCATGGCGGTCCGCGCTGCCGTGCGAGAAGTTGATCCGCGCCACGTCCATGCCGGCGTCGACGAGCTCGCCGACCCGCTCCAGCGTGGCCGGCCCGATGGTGCAGACGAGCTTCGTGCGTCGCATGGCACGCAAGGGTAGACGAGCGGGGCCGCTCGGCAGCGGCGTATCGTGGCCCGATGCGGCTCGCTGCACGGATCACCGCGGTCGACGCCCACGCCGGAGGAGAGCCCGGGCGGGTGATCACCGGCGGCGTGGAGGATGTCCCCGGCGCGACGATGTTCGAGAAGATGCGCCACCTCGCCGAGCACGGCGACCATCTGCGCCAGCTCATGCTCCGCGAGCCGCGCGGCTATCCGGCGCTGTGCTGCAACCTCGTCCTGCCGCCGACCCATCCCGATGCCGATGCCGGCTTCGTGATCATGGAACAGGCCGAGTACCCGCCGATGTCCGGCAGCAACACGATCTGCACGGTGACCGTGCTGCTCGAGACGGGGATGCTGCCGGCGATCGAGCCCGTGACCGAGCTCACCCTCGAGACCCCGGCCGGCCTCATCGGCATCCGGGCGCAGGTCGCCGGCGGCAAGGTCACCGCGGTCACGTTCCGAAACGTGCCGGCCTTCGCGGCGCATCTGGACGTCCCGGTCGAGGTGCCGCAGCTCGGCACGGTCACCGTCGACGTTGCCTATGGGGGCATGTGGTACGCCATCGTCGAGGCTCGGCCGCTCGGGTTCGCGATCACGCCGGACGAGGGTCGCGACCTGGTGCGGGTGGGGGAGATGATCAAGGCCGCCGCCCGGGAGCAGTGGCCGGTCGTTCACCCGGAGAACCCGGAGATCGCCGGCGTCAGCATCATGCAGTTCACCGGGCCGGCGAGCGTCCCCGGCGCGTCGATGAAGAACACCGTCGTCGTCTCCAGCGGCACCCTCGACTGGGAGCGGCCGGCCACCTGGACGGGGATTCTCGATCGATCGCCGTGCGGCACCGGCACCTGTGCCCGGATGGCCACGCTGCACGCACGCGGGCGGCTGGGCGTGGGTGAGGACTTCGTCCACGAGGGCATCCTCGGCACGACGTGGACGGGGCGGATCGTGGGGGAGGCGCGCGTCGGACCCCACCCGGCCATCGTTCCGACACTGACCGGGCGCGCCTGGATCACCGGCCACTCCGAGTTCGTGGTGGACTCCGACGATCCGTTCCCGGCCGGCTTCACGGTCGGCGACCTCTGGTCGGCCGGCGGATAGACGCGGCCCAGGCTCAGGCCTCGACGCCCGCCTTGAACGCGGCTCCGGCCGCCCGACGCCGGTCGTGCTGGCCCAGGATCCGCTTGCGCAGCCGGATCGCGGTGGGGGTCACCTCGACCAGCTCATCGGCGGCGATGAACTCGATGGCGGACTCCAGGGTCATGGTGCGCGGTGGCGTGAGCAGGCGGTAGTCGCCATCGGTGGCCTGGGTGCGCATGGTCGAGAGCTTCTTCGCCTTGGTCGGGTTGACGTCCATGTCGCCGGGCCGGCTGTTCTCGCCGATGATCATCCCCTCGTACACCTCGACCGATGCGCCGATGAACAGCTCGGAGCGCTCGACGAGCGACGACAGCGCGTAGGCGCGCGACTCGCCAGCACGATCGGCGACCAGCACCCCGCTGGTCCGATGCGTCGACCTCGCCGGCCCATCGGGCCATAGCCCTCGCCGATCTGGTGGATGAGCGCCGTCCCGCGGGTGTCGGACAGGAGCTGGCCGCGGTAGCCGATGAGGCCGCGGGTCGGGATGATGAACTCGAGCCGCACGCGGCCGTCGGCGTCGGTGGTCATCTGCTCGAGGCGCCCCTCGGCGGCCCGCCATCGCGCCCTGGACGACGCCGATGTAGTCGGGCGGGATGTCGATGGTCACGCGCTCGTACGGCTCCTGCCCGTCGCGCAGGATCACTTCCGGCCGGCTGATGGTGAGCTCGAAGCCCTCGCGTCGCATCTGCTCGATGAGCACCGCCAGCTGCAGCTCGCCGCGGCCGCGGACCTCGAAGGTCTCGCCGGTCTCGGTGGGGTGGACCTCGATGGCCACGTTGCCGAGCACCTCGCGGTCCAGCCGCGCCTTGATCTGGCGGCTGGTGAGGAACGTGCCGTCGCGTCCGGCCATCGGCGAGGAGTTGACGCCGAACGTCATCCGCAGCGTCGGCGCGTCGACGTCGAGCCGGGGAAGGGGTCGTGGGTCGCCGGGATCGGTCAGCGTGTCGCCGATCGTCACCTCCGGCAGGCCCGCGACGCTGACGATGTCGCCGGGTCCCGCCTCCGTGATGTCGACGCGGTCGATGCCCCGGCGCGGTCTGCAGCGCGGACACGCTGCCGGTGAGCGTCACCGAGCGGCCAGGCTCGACGCTGCCATCGGTCCCCTCCGGCTCCTCGCGCACGATCGCCACCCGCTGTCCGACGCGCAGCGTGCCGTTGCGGATGCGGCCGACCGCCATGCGCCCGACGTAGTCGTTGGCCGCGAGGTTGGTGACCAGCAGCTGGAGCGGATGGCCCTCGGTGAACTCCGGCGGCGGCGTGACGCTCGACCAGCAGGTCGAGCAGCGGGCGCAGGTCGATTCCGGGCTCGGCCAGGTCACGGGTCGCGGTTCCGGCCTTGGCGTTGGTGTAGACGACCGGGAACTCGATCTGGTGCTCATCGGCCCCGAGGTCCATGAACAGCTCGTACACGTCGTCGAGCACCTGTGCGGGGCGGGCATCGGTCCGGTCGATCTTGTTGAGCGCCACGATCACCGGCAGGTGTCGCTCCATCGCCTTCTTGAGGACGTAGCGGGTCTGGGGCAGCGGTCCCTTCGGCGGCGTCGACCAGCAGGAGCACCGCGTCGACCATGAGCAGCGAGCGCTCGACCTCGCCGCCGAAGTCCGCGTGGCCGGGCGTATCGACGATGTTGAGCCGAACGCCCGTCGTAGTCGACCGTCGTCTGCTTGGCGAGGATGGTGATCCCCTTCTCGCGCTCGAGGTCGCCGGAGTCGAGCACCCGGTCGACGACCGCCTCGTTGGCGCGGAAGGTTCCGGTCTGGCGCAGCATCGCCGTCGACCAGGGTCGTCTTGCCGTGGTCGACGTGGGCGATGATCGCGACGTTGCGCAGGTCGGTGCGCAGGCTGGAGGTCATCGGACCGATCGTGGCAGATGCCGCCATCGTACGTGTGCAGATCGGCCTCCGCGTGCGCTGGACGTGTCGGTGCGACGAATGACGTAGACCGCTGGCACGACACCTGCTTGATCCGTTCTTCATCCCCGGCCCGTATCGTCGGGACGTTCGATCCTCAGGTGATTCCATGATCCGTACCGAACCACCGCCGGGAACCGACCAGCGTGTCCGACCGAGAGCTCGGCATCGCCGCCCTGCTCCTCCTCGTCACCGTCGTCCTGACCGCGCTGATCGTCCCCGCCATCGCCTGACTTCCTCGCAGCAAGAACGAGCGGACCCGTGCCCGGGCCGCTCGTTCTCGCTGTCCGGCGGGTCAGCGCGTGAGGCGATAGAACCGGAAGAAGTCGTTCTCGATCGGCAGGATCTCCACCTTCGTGAAGCCCGCCTGGCGCGCGTAGGCGCGCAGGGTGTCCGGCCGCATCACGGTCCCCGTGGCGACCGATCGCCTCGCGCGAGCGACCGTCGGGGAGGCAGGTCGTGATGCTCCATCCGTACATGAACCGCTCGACGTCGTCGCCCGGGGGCGCTGAAGCGTTCGCCGACGCGCTCGTCCACCACGATGATCGCGCCGCCCTCGACGAGCGATGCCCCCACGGTCCGCGAGCACCGGGACGGGGTTCGCCATGTCGTGCAGCGCCTCGATGATGATCGCCGCGTCGAACGAGCCGGCGAGCCCCGCCGCGTCGTCGTGGGAGAAGGTCACCCGATCCTCCACCCCGGCCTCGCGCGCGTGCCGCCGAGCCGCCTCGATCGATGGTTCGTCGAGGTCGATGCCCACGAACGTGGCCCGCGGGTAGGCCTGCGCCATCGCGATCGTTGACCAGCCCTCGCCGCAGCCGATGTCGACGACGCGCGCGGGCGGATCGGCCTGGAGGCGGTCGTGCAGGTCGCCGATGGCGGGCAGCCATTCCTGGCCGAGCAGATGGGTGAAGGCGGGCCGGTTGAAGGTCGCCTGGCCCTCGCGCATGTCGGTGCCGTAGTGCTCCCAGCCGAGCCCGTCGCCGGACCGATAGGCATCGGCCAGGGCCGGAAGCCGCCCGAATGCGGCCGATGACCATGCGCGAGATCGGCGCCATGAGACTCATGCTGGTCGGATGGACGAGCACCTCGGCGTGCGCCGCCGGCAGCGTGAACCGATGCTCGCCGTCGACGTCCAGGATGCCGCTCACCGCCTGCTGCTCGAGCCACTCGCGCGCGTAACGCGCATCGCTGCTGGTTCGGGCAGCGAGCTCCTCGGCCGTCGCGGGGCCGTCATCGGCGAGGCTGGCGTACCAGCCCAGGCGGTCCCCCAGATAGACGGCGGCGACGTCGAAGCTCGCCACGACCGAGGAGAACAGGCGCTCGGCCAGCGCATCGGCGGTCAGGGTCATGGGGTCCTCCGGAACTGGTCGGGGCGCGCCGACGTCGAGCGCATGGCCGTAGCAGGAGCGACATCGTAGTTCGCGGCTGATCGGCGCGCCATGGCCGGTTGACCGACGGGGGAGTGCGTCAGGTGTCTCGGGCGACCGCGCCGCGCGGCCGATGACCGGGAGCAGCAGCCGATCCCATGCTAAGCAGCACCGATACCCGAACACCAGGAGTCGATCACCCATGCACACCAACTTCGCCGCGGGGACGCTCATCCTCCTCGGCGTCCTGATCACCGTCCTCGGCCTGTTCGCCGCGGGCGACATGCTCATCGTGGGCGTCGGACTGGCTGCGGTCCTCGCCGGCGGCGTGCTGGGCGCGGTCGCGGCCCGGACGCCGGCCTGACGCCTGCGCCCGGGTTCAGGTTAGGCCGGAGCTCTCCTCGGGGTGTCGGTATCGCACGGCGATGCCGATCGTGGCCGTGCCGATCACGAGCGCCACGGAGTTCGGAATCATGATCGCCGGGTTGCCGAGCGCCCAGCCGTACAGGATCCACAGGGTGAAGCCGATCTGCAGCACCGACAGATAGGCGATCGACACGTCCGCCGACGAGCGGCGATCGAGGATGCGTCGGATCTGGAGCAGGGGGGAGATCGCCATCAGCACGCCCCAGCTGGCGGCCATGACGCCGAGCGTATCGGTCATCGAATTCCTCGTCGAAGTCGGCGCTCTGAGCATTCGAGCCGGCGTTCGCTGGCGACGACCAGGGAGGAGCGCACACGCGGCGCCTCAATCCTAGCGCGCTCCCTCGTACCATTCGACCCATGCTCTCCCGACGCCGCTTCCTGATCGCCGCTGCCGGCGCGACGTTGGGAGCGGCGGTCGCCGCCTGCCAGGCGGCGATGCGGTCGGTCCTTCCCAGCTCATCACCGACCCCGTCACCGACCGCGACGCCCCACCCTTCCACCAGTCCGTCGCCGATACCTTCGCCCAGCGATCCGGGCGCGTCACTCCGAACGCGGATCGCTCGGCTGCTGCTCGTCGGCTTCCGCGGCCTGACGCCCGACGAGTCACGGCCCATCCTCGACGACCTCGCCAACCACGGGCTCGGCGGTGTCATCCTCTTCTCTGTCGACCACCTCAGCGGCGGGGCACGGAACGTCTCCAGCCCGGACCAGCTCCGCGCGCTCACCGCCGCCTTCGGCGACGCCGCCCGCGTCTCGCCGATCGTGGCCATCGACCAGGAGGGCGGCCGGGTCGCGCGCCTCGGCCCGGACCACGGCTTCGCGGATACCCGATCGGCCGCCTCGCTCGGGGCGACCGGCGATCCGGAGCTGACCCGGGCAGCGGCGCGCGCCATCGCAGCGACGCTCTCGTCGGTGGGCGTCACCCTCAACCTCGCGCCGGTCGTGGACCTGGCGATCAACCCGACGAGCACCATCATCGCAGGGTTGGAGCGCAGCTTCTCAGCCGATCCGGATGTGGTCACCGCCCATGCCACGGCCTACATCGAGGCCCATCGCGAGATGGGCATTCGCTGCGCGATCAAGCACTTCCCGGGGCACGGCAGCGCGACCGGCGACACGCACCAGGGAGTTGTCGACGTGACGAACGTCTGGTCGGAGGTCGAGCTGAGGCCGTTCGAGGCCCTCACTGCGGCCGGGCTGGCGGACGCGGTGCTCACCGCGCACGTGTTCAATGCCGCTCTTGACGCCGATCACCCGGCGACGCTGTCGCGACCGACGGTGACCGGGCTCCTGCGTGACAGGATCGGCTTCGACGGGCCGGTGATCAGCGATGACCTCCAGATGGGCGCCATCCGCGACGCCTATGGCCGGGACGAGGCCGTGGCGCTGGCGCTCGAGGCGGGCGTGGACCTGCTGCTCATCGGCAACCAGCTCGCGTATGAGCCGGACGCCGTGGTCCATACCATCGATCTCGTCGAGCGGCTCGTGCGTGACGGACGGATCAATGAGGAAAGGATCGATGCCTCGGTCGAGCGCATCGATCGGCTCAGGGTTGGGGCGTGAGGGTCACTCGGCAGCAGGCATGATGCGAGACCGGCCGGCGGGCGCGTCGCTCAAGCGCCCCGGCGTGTGCCGCAGCGTGAGCTCCGGCACGAACAGCGCGATGATCACCGTCGACGCAAGCGCGCCCGCCAAGCCGAGCCAGAGCGCATTGGCGATCGCAATCGAGAAGGCCTCGTGGATGCCGGCCACGATCTGGCCGACGAATGGCTCGACCGTCGCGCGCAGGGCCTCGGGAACCGCCGCCAGGATCTGCGCTCCGAGGTCGACGCCGACCCCGGTGAGCTCGCCGTCGAGCGAGTCGCCGGCGGCGGTGAAGCGGTCGACGATCGGCTGCGGAACGCCGTTGTCGGTGAGCTGGCGCGGCAGCTCCGTCGTCAGCGAGCTGCCGAAGATCGCGCCGGCCAGCGCCAGGCCGACCGACCCACCGACCTGGCGGAAGAAGGTCAGTGCGCTCGTCGCCGCCCCCAGGATTCGACCCTCCACGGCGCTCTGGACGACGATCGTGAAGATCGCGAACGAAGGCCCGATGCCGATGCCGGCGAGCAGCATCCAGACCCACACGGTGGTGATGTCGGTGTCGGCGCGCAGGCCGGTCATCAGGAACAGGCCCAGCGACGCGAGGGCCATCGCTCCGACCGTCATCCACTTGTAGCGGCCGGTTCGCGCGACGACCTGCCCCGAGATGATCGAGCTGGCCATGACGCCGATCATCAGCGGCAGCATCTGGTAGCCGGACTCGGTGGCGCTGGAGCCGAGGACGAACTGGAACCAGCGGGGCAGGAAGATCACGCCGCCGAAGAAGCCAAAGGTGATGAGGAACATCGCCACGATCGAGGCGGTCACGGTCCGGTTGCGGAACAGCTCGAGCGGCAGGATCGGCTCGACGGCGCGCGACTCGACCCAGACGAAGACGGCACCCAGCAGGAGGCCGATGAGGATCAGGCCTCCGACCTGCGGGTCGTTCCAGTCGCCGCTCTGGGCGTTGGTGAGGCCCAGCAGGAACGGGATGATCGCCGCCGCGAAGACCGCCGCGCCGAGGTAGTCGATCTGCTGCACGACCTCCGGGTGCCGCACCGACGGCAGGAGTCGCCACAGCACTGCCAGCGCCACGATCCCGAGCGGCAGGTTGATCAGGAAGATCCAGTGCCAGCTGATCGTGTCGGTCAGGAAGCCGCCCAGCGCCGGGCCGAGGATGCTGGCCAGGGCGAAGACGGCTCCGAACAACCCCTGGTACTTGCCGCGTTCGCGCGGGCTGAACAGGTCGCCAACGACGGCGAGCGCGATCGGGAATATGGCTCCCGCCCCGAGCCCCTGGATGCCGCGGAAGACGATCAGCTGCCACATCTCACCGCTGAGGCCGCAGAGCAGGGAGCCGACCAGGAAGAGGCTGACGCCGATCATCATCATCGGCCGTCGCCCGAACTGGTCGGAGAGCTTGCCGTAGATCGGGCCGGTGACGGTCGCCGCAAGCAGGTAGACGGTGACCACCCAGACGTAGAGCTCGTTGCCGGAGAGATCGGTGACGATCCGCGGGAGCGCGGTGCCCACCACCGTCTGGTCGAGGGCCGAGAGGAACATCGTGAGCAGGACTGCGCCGAGGATCTCCATCCGCGCGCGATGGTCGACGTGGACGGGCGCATCATCCACCGGCGGCACGGGATGGCTCACGTGGCGTCCACCTTCGCCGCAACCGCGCGCAGGTCGCGGACGGCATGGAGCAGCCGCTCCTGCTGGTCGGCGTCCAGCTCCTCGACCAGCCGTCGAATCCGGTTGCGTCGCGCCTCCTCCATCTCGCCGACGAGCTTCCGGCCGTGGTCGTTGAGCGACACCAGCACGACGCGCCGGTCCCCATCATCATGCTCGCGGTCGACGATGCCTCGCTCGGCCAGCCGCCCGACGATGCCGGTGGCGTTCGGGAGTGCCACGCCGAGGTCGTCGGCCAGGCGGCTCATCGGCATCGGACCATGCATCTCGAGGAGAGCCAGGGCGTGCGCGCCTATCAGCGACAGGCCCTGTGCGTGGCACCTCTCGGCCCACTTCTGCCGCTGCTGGGCGAGCAGGGGAGCCATGGCTTCGATGAGGTCGTCGGCGACGGTGACGGAGGTGTGGGGCATCGGATGATTATCTTCGTGATAACCATTCCGTCAAACGCAATGGTTATCCCCGCTAACCGTGGACAGCCTGTGGATAGCTTCTCGAATTGGCGCCAGGTTCGGGGATAAGTGGGATTGCGTCTCGACTGATCCGACCGGCATACTTCGGTTGTCCCGAAGGGGCAAGCGCACCCGGATCACATGGTTTCGATCAAGCGGTCCGGGGCCGGGTTCGATGGCTTCGGTCATCGGGCACGGACGGCAGCGGTGGCTTCGGCCGCCGAGGTTGAACGGCCTTGTTCCTTCGGGACATTTCTGTGTGCCCGGCGTTCCGCTCTCCGACTCGAATCCTGCGCGCGCGGTGCGCCGCCTTGCGAGTCGCGCCACCCCGACTCGCCATCTGCGCGCTGGGCGGCACGTCATCCGGCAAGTGCGCTCGTCCAACGCCGCAGTCACGCTTAGCGGCGCCTCCCACGCACCGCATCGGCCGCCTACTGTGCTCGTGCGAGAGCAGATTTCGATTCGGGAGCCGGCGGGTGGAACATTGGCTCGCCGGCGCGCAGGATTTCGACCCGCACGACCCAGCGGCGGCGCAATCGGCACCGCCCGATGGTATCCGTGGACAACCGGCCGGCGGCTCAGTCACCGAATGTGACCTGCAGCCCACCACTCGGTGTCCTCAGTGGTCGAGATGTCATCTGCAGCGAACCGACCGGCGGCTGAACGGACGGCCGGTTGCCCGCAGGTGACCCCCCGGAAGGCCGATGTGTCCGGCGTCACCACCGAACCGGATGGGCCGCAACGGAGTACGTTCGTTGAACGCAGCCCAAGGGGACCGATGAGCATCCAGCCACCGACCGAGCGCGATGGCGCCCGCATCCGCGACATTCGCCTCGAAGATGCGGGCGAGGCATACCTGGTGGAGCCGATGGACGGCGGGCGCGGCGCCGGCATCCTGTTCCTGCACTGGTTCGACACGGAAGCTCCCGACGGGAATCGCACGCAGTTCCTCGACGAGGCGGTGACGCTGGCGCGCGAGCATGGGGTCGTCTCGGTCCTCCCGCAGGGCCTCCTTCCCTGGGCGGAGCCACCGACCGATGCGGAGGCGGATGTCGCGCGCATCCGATCCGAGGTCGCGGGCCATCGTCGCGCGGTCGATCTGCTGGAGGCGCGCGGCGACGTGGACGGCGCCCGCATCGGCCTGGTCGGTCACGACTTCGGCGCCATGCACGGCATCATGCTGGCCGCGGAGGACCAGCGCATCGCCGCCGCCGTGGTGATCGCCGCGACGCCTCGCTGGGGAGACTGGTTCCTGCCGTTCTGGTCGATCGCGGGTGACCGTTGGGAGTACCTGCGGGCGATGCATCCGCTCGACCCGGTCACGCGCATCGGCGACCTGGCGCCGCGGCCGGTGTGCCTCCAGTTCGCGAAGGATGACTTCTACATCGCCGACATGAGCGGGCTGGAGCTGCATCGTGCGGCGGGGGAGCCAAAGGAGCTCCATGCCTATCCCGCCGATCACGCGATGCGCGACCCCCAGGCTCGTGTCGATCGAACCGACTTCCTGATCCGCAGCCTCGCCCTCTAGGCTGTGCGCATGCCATCCTCCGTCCTGGTGCGCGGTCTGGTCGGGCACGGCGATCTCTCTTCGCCCTCCGCCGTTCTGCTCGCCGACGGACGGATCGCGGCGCTCGATGCCGATGCGGACCGCCTGGGGGCCGATGCGGACCGGGTCGTGGAGGCGGCAGGCCTCGCGGCGGCTCCCGGGTTCATCGAGCTCCAGCTGAACGGGATCGATGGGCTCGACTTCACGAGCGATCCGGGCTCGATCGCGCGCGTCGGGGCCGCCCCTGCCCGATTTGGGGTGACCGCCTACCTGCCGACCATCGTCACCTCGCCGCGCGGAACCGTGGAGCGGGCCGTGGACGCCGCCCGCGCTGCCCGTCAACCGGGGGTGCCGGCCGTCCTCGGTCTGCATGTCGAGGGACCGTACCTGTCACCCCGCCGCGCCGGTGCCCACGACCCTTCTCTGCTGCGCGATCCCGACCCGGACGAGATCGCACGGTGGATCGGCTCCGGAGCGCTGCGGATCCTCACACTCGCCCCGGAACGAGCGGGCGCGACCGCGGCGATCGAGCGGCTCGTCGCGGGAGGCGTCGCGGTCGCCATCGGCCACACCGATGCGGATGCGCCGACGACCACTCGGGCCATCGATGCCGGCGCTACCTACGCCACCCACCTGTTCGGCGCAATGTCGCCGTTCCATCACCGCGCCCCGGGCGCCCCGGGCGCCCTGCTCGCCGACGAGCGGGTGACGCTGGGGCTGATTCTCGACGGCCATCACCTCGACCCCACCGTGGTCGACCTCGTGGCCCGCCTGGCTCCGGGCCGCGTCTCGCTGGTCAGTGACGCGATCGCCGCCCTCGGCCTCGGCGATGGAGAGCATCGGCTGGGCGGAAGCACCGTCCGAGTCCGCGACGGTGCCGCGCGCCTCTCCGACGGCACCCTGGCCGGGAGCGTGGTCGGGCTGGACGCCTGTGTCCGCGCGTTCGCGACGATCACCGGCTCCCCGCGCGCCGCCGTGGCGGCGGTGACCGAAACGCCGGCGCGGCTGCTCGGCGACCGCCAGCGTGGCCGCCTCGAGATCGGCGCACGCGCCGATCTCGTGCTGCTGGACGATCGACTCGGGGTGCGGGTGACGATCATCGGCGGCACCGTGGCCTTCGACGCGACCTGAGCGGTCAGACTGGCGCGCACATGCAGGGCTTTCCGGCCAACTACTGGCGCCTCCTCGGCGCATCCGCGGCGTCCAATCTGGCGGACGGCGTGTTCCTCATCGTCCTCCCGCTGCTGGCGGTCCGGCTGACCGACTCACCGATCCTGATCGCCGGCCTGGCGATCGCCGGCCGGCTGCCGTGGCTCTTCTTCGTCCTCGTCGCCGGTGCGCTCGCGGATCGGCTGGACCGCCGCGTGACCATGCGCAACGTCCAGCTGCTCCGGGTCGCCGTGCTCGCCGGCCTCGCGGGCCTGGCGGTCGTCGACGGTCTCTCGCTGCCGATCCTGTACGCCGTGGCGCTGGGCCTCGGAATCGCCGAGACCCTGTTCGACACCGCCGCACAGTCGATCATGCCGTCCATCGTCGACAAGGACCGGCTCGCCGCGGCCAACGGACGCCTCTACGGCGTCGAGCTGGTGATGAACCAGTTCGTGGGTCCGCCGCTCGGCGGCCTCGTCATCGGCCTGTCGGTTCCCCTGGCGCTCGCCGGGAGCGGCGTCGGCTACGCGCTGGCGGCGCTGGGCCTGACGCTGGTGGTCGGCGCGTTTCGGCCGGAGCGTGCCGGGCCGAGGACGCGAATCACCGCCGACATCGCCGAGGGGATGCGCTACCTGTGGCGGCACCGCGTCCTGCGCACCCTCGCGATCATGGTCGGAGTCATGAACCTCTCGTTCACCGCGGCGCAGGCGCTGTTCGTGCTCTACGCCGTGTCGCCGGGTCCGATGGGCCTGTCGGAGCCGGAGTTCGGGATCCTGATCACCACCTTCGCGGCCGGCAGCCTGGTCGGGTCGCTTGCCGCCGCGCCACTCGAGCGTCGGCTCGGACGCGTGCCGCTGCTGTTCGCCAGCGTCGTCGTCACATCCCTGGGCGTCGCGGTCCCGGCGCTGACCGCGCACCCGCTGCCGATCGGGGCCAGCTTCATCCTGTCCGGCCTGTTCGTCGTCGTCTGGAACGTGATCACCGTCTCGCTGCGCCAGCGCATCGTGCCGGACCATCTGCTGGGGCGCGTGAACTCGGCTTATCGGCTCTTCGCCTGGGGGACGCAGCCGGTCGGCGCACTGCTCGGCGGGCTCGTCGGCGAGCTGCTCGGGCTGCGGGCGGTATTCCTGCTGTCCGGGCTGCTCGGCCTGACGCTCCTCGCCACCCGGGCGATCATCACCGAGCAGGCACTGGTCGCGGCCGAAGCCGAGTAAGGCCGTGCCCGCGAGCCACGAGGCCACGCTGTAGGAACCGTCGACTCTGCCCGTGTGGTGCCGATAGATCGGGCAGGGTGGCGCCGGAACCGGCCGATTCGCGATTTCCCGTGCGCTACAGCCCGATAGATCGGGCACGGTGGCGCCGGAACCGGCCGATTCGAGACTTCCCGTGCGCTACAGCCCGATAGATCGGGCACGGTGGCGCCGGACACGTCGATTCGAGACTTCCCGTGCGCTACAGCCCGATAGATCGGGCACGGTGGCGCCGGACACGTCGATTCGAGATTTCCCGTGCGCTACAGCCCGATAGATCGGGCACGGTGGCGCCGGAACCGGCCTTCCCGCGGTCTGCTGCTCGATCTATCGGCGCGACCACCGAGGGGTTGCGCAGCGGTCGTATCCTTGCGGGGCCGTCGTGCCCTTCGGCTGGCTGGGGGTCGGATCCTGCCCGGAGGTAGCCGGTGGAATTGGCAATCGGACGCGAGCTCCTCGCACTCGCCGTCATCGTGCTCGCCCTGCTGGCCGTCATGTGGGTGCTGGCGCGAACCCGACGCTCGGAGAGCTGACCGACCCTGCGTTGACAGCGGTGCGGCCTGCGCCGACCATCGCAGGATCGTGCGCTGTCCACTCCCTCAATGATGCGCGGGCCCCAGCGCCTGCGCCGTCCCCTCGCCGTGCTGCTGGCCGTAGTGGTTGCCGCCGGTCAGGGATCGGGTGTCGCCTTGGCGGATCACGGCGGCCGCGAGATCGGGTCGTTCCTGGCCTGCGACCGCCCGGTCATTCCGCCTCGCTGCACGAGTGTCGGCGACGACCAGCTCCACCTTGTCGCCTTCGACGACTCCCTCCGCGACGACCTGGCCACTGCGCTCCGTGACTCGATGGACGAGGATTACGACGCCCCGACCAAGCTGCATCTCATCGCGCAGCCGCGCGTCACCGCGCTCACCGACGTAATCGCCTTCTCCGGCGACTACGGGGACAACGGGGCCGCGGGCTGGGTCTATTGCCCGTCCGATGCGCCGCAGGGCATCAATCGCAACAGCGACCGGTGGTGCCGCCACCAGGAGCTGCACCTGAACTTCAACGCCCGCTACGGCCTGTTCTTCGATGACGACGCGAGCCGCGGGCACATCACCTGTCACGAGCTGGGGCATACGCTGGGCCTCCACCACTGGGGCAACCCGCCGAATTCGGACGGCCCGGTCGGCGCGACGTGCATGAACGCCAACACGCCGAACGGACCGACGTCGCTGCACCAGACCGACATCGACCACCTGAATCGATATCAGTTCCGCGTGATCCCGACGCCGGCCGGCGTTCGGCTCGTTCGCCTGACCGCGCCCGTCCCCTTCCTCGGCACCCCCGACGGGTCGCTGCACGCGCTCGAGTCGGGTGAGGCGACCTCGCTGACGGGGCTGATCGAGGCATCCGATGCCGTCGTCCGGGCGCGGATCACCGCCATCGAGCAGGGCCGCGTCTTCGGTCCTTCCAGCCGCCCACTGCACTACGCGGCGGCGACGGTCGAGGTGATCGCGCTCCTCGCCGGCGTCCTTCCGGGTGAGCACGCGTCCGGGCTGACCCTCGAGATCCCGCTCTTCGACGGTCCCGAGGCGATCGAGCGCCTGCAGGTCGCGGCGCCTGGCGGTGAGCGCGTGCTCTTCCTGCGCAACAAGGGCGCGACGGCGGCGGCAGCGGGGATGTCGTCGGAGCAGCAGACGGCCGATGCAGCGTTCTACCGGCTGACGACCTTCGCGGCCGAGATCGTCGAGGACGATGGCGGCGTCCTCGTCCCCGAGGACGAGCGGGGGTTGCTCGCGCCCCTTGCGTCGGGGAGCTTCGACCAGGCGATCAACAGGGTGCGCATCGCCGTGGGGCGGCCGATGAACGATGCGAGCGGGCCCGGCCCGACCCGCCAGGACACGGGTTCGGCCGCGGCGCGGTCGGCCCATGGCACCATGGAAGGTGCAGCCGGCGTGCCCAGCTAGCCGCGAACGCGCAGGCGTCGCCGGCCTCGAGCGTCCGGACAGTGGCCTGCTGACACCCTTTCGCGCACGGCGAGGGCCAGCGCGAACAGCGTGTTCAGGGCCAGCTTGCCGCGTGCGCTATGATCCGCGCCGATAGCCATAGCCCATAGCCCAGAGCAGAGGGGATTCCGCATGTACGAGCATGACAGGGCCAGCACCCCCGTCGGACGGACGATCCTAGTGGCGATACTCCTTGCCTTCGCCGCGATCGCGGCCGCCCCGATGGGCAGCCCTGTCAGCGCCGATGAGAACAGCATCTCGATCACGAAGACGACGAGTGCTGTCGGCACGCGTTCTCCAGGTGACGCGTTCTCCTACACGATCACGGTCACGACCCATGCCCCGGTGGATCAGCTGGTGGTGGCCGATGGCGCGTTCGACTATCCGCAGATCTCGATCACCAGTGCGACCATCGCCGTGAACGGCTCAGCGGCCGTCTCCTGCTCGAAGCCTCGGCCCGACAACGCGTGGTGTGCCGCAGGAAGCCTTGGGACCGGCTCGCAGGTCATCGTGACGGTCAACGTGACCGTCGACGACGACGTGAACGTGGCCTGTGACAAGCCGGGACAGCACGGCACCCAGGACTCCGTCCTGCGGAACATCGCCAAGGCGCGATGGCAGGAGGCCGGGTCATCGTTCGTGAAGCAGAGCGCACCCGTCGTCGTCAATCTGGATTGCACCGGCTACGACCCGAGTGCGCTGCCGTCGCCGACCGTCAACGTCTTCTCCGGACCGAGCGCATCGTCCAAGTCTGCCAATGCCAGCTTCTCGTTCACCGCCAGTCCAACGGCAAGCCAGTTCCGTTGCGCGGTCGATGGCAACTCGTACGCGTCCTGCACGAGCCCGAAGACGTTCTCGAACCTCGTCCTCGGGAGCCACTACGTCGACATCCAGGGCCTGAACTCCACGGGCTGGGGGTTGCCGACTCGCTGGTCGTGGACGATCGTGAACCCCTTCACCGACACCAATTCCAGTGCCTTCAAGAACGACATCCTGTGGCTGTACAGCGCTGGAATCACCGGCGGCTGCAGCTCGACGCAGTTCTGCCCCCGGGCGACCGTCACCCGAGAGCAGATGGCCTCGTTCCTTGCGCGCGCGTTGAAGTTGCCGGCGACCAGCACCGACTTCTTCAACGATGACAACAGCTCAATCCACGAGGGCGACATCAACCGCATCGCGGCCGCTGGCATCACCGGGGGCTGCGATACCGGCCAGTTCTGTCCGAAGGCGAACGTCACCCGCGAGCAGATGGCCTCGTTCCTCGCACGTGCCTTCAAACTGCCCGGGACGGGTACCGACTTCTTCAGCGATGACGAGTCGTCGATTCATGAGGGCTCGATCAATCGCCTCGCGGCATCCGGCATCACCGGCGGCTGTGGCCCCGGCCTCTACTGCCCGAAGGCGAACGTCACCCGCGAGCAGATGGCGGCGTTCCTTCATCGCGCGATGACCCGGTAACGTCGCCGCGCCCTCGAGCGGACGCTTGTCCGCGGTGTGCGTTTGCGTGCGCACCCGCGGACAAGCTCGCCGCGAGATGCACGCCTACCCGCGTGGCACTGCGGGCGCTGCTCGCGTGTCGATGCGGAAACGCTGCCGAAACGCTGGGGGGCACGCATTCGTGGAGTGCTTTCAAGCATGAGGTTGGTTGACATGCGGCGCGCCTTCGGTGTTCGTCGCGCCTTCGCTTCGCGGTTGGCCCCCGTGATCGGTATCGCCGTCCTCGCCACGGGCGGCCTGCTCGTCGCGCCGTCACCGTCGGCTGTGGAGGCTGCTCACGCGTATGTCGCCGACTACTGCGTCCTGCGGGATGTCCCAACGACGTACCGTTCGTACTCCGACCACGACCTCACCGTCCTCGACTGGACGTACATGGTCCCGCCGACCTACCGTCCCCCGGATCTCGTGCGCGCCAGCAGTGCCGGCTTCGCGGGCAGCAGCGGAAGCAAGCTGGTGCGCAGCCTCGCCGCAACCGACCTCGGCGCCATGCGGTCGGCAGCCGCGGCGGCGGGGCACACGTTGCTGATCCAATCGGCCTTTCGATCGTACGCGGACCAGCAGGCGACGTTCGACCATTGGGTGCGGGTGTCCGGCTACCAGGCTGCACTCCTGGCCAGTGCCCGCCCGGGCCACTCCGAACACCAGCTGGGCACCGCCATCGACTTCACCTCTCCCGGGGTCACACCATGGCAGCACCCCGATTGGGCCACCACCCCCACCGGCGGGTGGATGGCTGCCAACGCCTGGCGCTTCGGCTTCGTCATGAGCTACCCGCCGGAGAGCACCGCCGCGACCTGCTACAAGTACGAGCCCTGGCACTACCGCTGGATCGGCCGCCCAGCCGCAGCCGCGCATCGTGCGAGCGGGCTGACGCTCCGTCAATTTCTCGACGCGCGCATCCATGCCGTGTTCGTGGACGTTCGCTGGACGCCGTTCGAGGCGGACATCGAATGGCTGGCTGCAACGGGCATCACGCGAGGGTGCAGGACCGATCCCCCTCGATTCTGTTCCGGAGACCCCGTCAGCCGGGCGCAGATGGCGTCCTTCCTGGTGCGCGCCCTGGAGCTACCGGCCGCGTCACGCGACTACTTCACCGACGACGACGCCTCGATTCACCAGGACGACATCAATCGACTGGCAGCTGCCGGAATCACGGGCGGGTGCGCACCGGGCAGGTACTGCCCAACCGCGTCGGTGACCCGCGAAGAGCTGGCCAGCTTCCTCGCTCGAGCCCTGGAACTGGCCGATGCCGACAGCGACCACTTCGACGATGACGATGCCTCCATCCACGAAGGCGATATCAACCGCCTCGCTGCATCCGGCATCACCGGCGGCTGTGGCCCCCGCCTCTACTGCCCGAGGGCGAGCGTCACCCGCGAGCAGATGGCTGCCTTCCTGCACCGCGGGGTGCTCAGGTAGCGCGGGCGCATTCCAAGACCGCTATCGGTGCGGTGTTGACCGATGCGTCGGCCCTCCGAACGCCTTTACAACCCGCCGTTGACGGCGTACAACATCGCCAGACGCGGGGGGCGTTGATGTGCGGGCCCATGTCATGGCCGCCGGGGGACGCACTGAGCCACTGGCGAACCCGACCCGCTCGAGTTCGAGGTGCCCCATGCGTCGTATCTCTGGCTTCCTCGTTTCCGTCGTGCTCCTGCTCGGCATCGCGACACCGGTCGCCGCAAACGGTGGCGGACGGTATCCGAGCGAGCGTCTCCCGCTCGAAGATTTCGCGATCGAGTTCGCCCCCGGCGAGACCTGCGACTTCGGGGTGCGGGTCGAAGCGATCTCCGGGACGATCACGTATACGGATATGGGAACGACGCGCGCCGGCGTCAAGGTCGACCGGCTCTGGTACCGGGAGGTCGCGCGGTTCACGAATCTGTCGACCGGGGAGATCGCCGAGTTCGCTGAGCGATCGCCGACGATCATCCGCACGCGCCCTGATGGCTCAGCGCGCGTTGCGTATCACGGCACGTACTGGACGTATTTCCTCCACAGTGAACCGTCCAACCTCCCGGGCGGACTCTACTGGGTAGAGCACGGTCTCGGCATCTTGTACTACGACTCGACGGGGGCGCTGGTCAGCGCTCACACGGAGGGAACGATCACCGACCTCTGCGCGCTGATGAGCTGACTCGTGTGGTGTCGCCGCCGATCGGGCGGCGGCACCACTTCTTCCGACGCCGCATGGCGGCTATTCCGTGTCGGGGACCGAGACTCGGGTGAGGCCGACCGGGCAGGCGATGCCGGTCGAGTGATCGGGGCAGTAGCCGGCCGGATTCTTGGCGAGGTACTGCTGGTGATAGTCCTCGGCGAAGTAGTAGGCAGGGGCGTCGACGATCTCCGTCGTGATCTCGCCGAAACCTGCCCGGGTGAGCTCAGCCTGGTACGACGCCCGCGACGACTCGGCGGCGGCGCGCTGGTCGCCGCTATGGGTGAGGATCATCGAGCGGTACTGCGTGCCGCGATCATTTCCCTGCCGCATTCCCTGCGTCGGGTCATGGTTCTCCCAGAACAGCCGCAGGAGATTCGCATGGCCGATGCGCTGCGGGTCGAAGACGACCTGCACCACCTCGGCGTGGCCGGTGCGTCCCGAGCAGACCTCATCGTAGGTCGGGTTGGGGGTGAAGCCGCCGGCGTACCCGACCGAGGTCGACAGCACGCCATCGGTCTGCCAGAACAGCTTTTCGGCGCCCCAGAAGCAGCCCATGCCGAAGGTGGCGAGCTCGGCGCCCGCAGGGTACGGCGGCTGGATGGGGGAACCGTTGACGAAGTGGCGCTCGGCGGTGGGGATCGCCGCGTCGCGGCCAGGGAGCGCATCGGCCGCATCGGGCAGGGTGGAAGGTCTTCCGAATCCGAACATGGGTGGAGTCTACGACGGATGCGTGACGGGTTCGTGACGCTGGTAGCCTCCCTTCCATGACCGATGCGTCCGCCGCCCCTCGTCCGGCCCGCGTCCTCCTGCTGGGGATGATGGGCAGTGGCAAGTCGTCGGTCGGACGCGCGCTGTCGGACCGCACGGGATGGCCGTTCATCGACAACGACGCCCTCGTCGAGCGCGCCACCGGGCTCAGCGCGCGGGAGCTGCTGCGCGACCGCGGTGAGGCGGCCCTGCGCGAGGCCGAGTCGGCGGCGCTGCGCGCCGGCCTGGGGATTCCCGCACCGGCGATCGTGGCGACCGCGGCCGGCACGATCATGCGGCCGGAGGATCGAGCGCTGATCGACGACGGCGGCCTGGTCGTGTGGCTCCGGGCGCCGGCCGAGGTGCTGGCCGCGCGTGCCGCCGGGGCGTCCCATCGGCCGTGGCTGGACGATGATCCCGTCGCCTGGTTCGCGCGCACCATCGACGATCGGGCGCCCATGTACCGCACCGTCGCGGACCTCGAGATCGACACCGGCTCCGTCGATCCGGACGGCGCCGCCGAGCGGGTGCTGGACCGCCTGTCAGCCGAGCGCTGACCGAACGGTGGGAGGCGGCCCGATCGTGCCGCCGACCGCTACCATCGGGCCATGAGCGACCAGGGTGACGACCGGTTCGAGGAGGTGCGCCTCGCCGAGTTGGTGATGCCGAACCGCACGAACCACCAGGGCAGCCTGTTCGGGGGGCACGCCCTCGGGCTGATGGACCACGCCGGCTGGGTGGCGGCCACCCGTTGCGCCCGGCGCTCGATGGTGACGGTAGCCTCCGACCGGGTCGAGTTCAAGGTGCCGGTGCGGGCGGGCCAGCTGGTCGAGCTCGTGGCGCGCGTCACGAAGGTCGGGCGGACCTCGGTGACCGTCGGCGTCGACATGTACGCCGAGGAGGTCGCAACCGGCCGTCGGCAGCTCGCCACGTCGGGAAGCTTCGTGTTCGTCGCGATCGGCGACGACGGTCGCCCGACGCCGATCGAGACTGCCTAGCCCTCAAGCGTCACGCGGCCATTCCGCGGAATGAACGAATCGGGCTCCTCATCGGTATCCATAGGCGAGTCGTCCATGACTTGGCGGCGCGGCCCAGGGGCGTGGGTCGCGCCGCGACCTTGCCCGGGACGGCAAGAACCCCGCTCGGCTGCTCGGTGCCTGACGGGGTTCTCGCCTGGAGGGAGGTTGGGTTGCCTGCAGTCTCGTGCGAACTGGCGCTGCGCACCAGCGACGATGGACCCGCGGAGACCTACGTCATCCGCCGTAGCTAGCCGGGACCCCCACCACCACCCGTGTGACCGCCGCCCCCGAGGCCCAACCCGATGCCCCGTGCGGCGATCTGCACCATGTAGGACCGGCTCAGCGACCGTGCGCGCGCATCACCGAGCGGAGGCGATCGTGGTCGATCGCGTGGGCCGTGATGCCGTCGCGGCCGGTCATCGTGTCGGCCGCCAGCAGCGCGTTGGTGATCGCCTCCTCGGTCGCTTCGGCGACGGCCTCGAGGAGCGGGTTGATCTGCTCGTCCACCACCATGCGCAGCTCGACGGTCGCACGCGGGTCGTCCTCGCCGGCGCGACGGCTGAGGTCGCGGTTGCCGGTGCTGAACGCGAGGAACAGGTCGCCCGACCCGTGCGAGGCGTAGCTGCCCATCCGGGCAACGCCCATGCCGACGCGCTGGGCGAGGCGGGCGCACTGGTGGGGGAGCAGCGGCGCATCGGTGGCCACGATGCCGATGATCGATCCGCCCTCGGGGGTGGCGCGCGCGTTGAGGGCGTCGACCTGGTCCCACGGCGAGGGCACCTCGCTGGTCGGGATCGACTCGCCGACCGGCACGCCGTCGATACGCAGCAGGCGTCGCGCGCCGTAGTTCGCCTGGACCAGCACGCCGACCATCCAGTCGCGCGCCCGCCGGGAGGCGGTGCCGATGCCGCCCTTGAACTCGTGGCAGATCATGCCGGTGCCGCCGCCCACGTTGCCCTCGGCCACGGGGCCGTCCGAGGCCGCGGCCAGTGCCTCGTGGACGTGCTCGGGCCGGACGTGGAAGCCGTTGAGGTCGTTGAGCGCGCCGTCGTACGTCTCGCCAACGGTGGGCAGCGCCCAGAAGTCGTCGCGTCCACCGCGTGCCCGCGCGGCCGCCTCGATCAGCCCATCTCGCACGGTGCCGACGCTGTGGGTGTTGGTGATGCCGATCGCGCCGCCGAGCAGCCCGTGCTCGCGGATCCACTCGAGCCCCGTGAGCTCGCCGTTCCCGTTGAGCCGATGTGCCCCCGCGAAGACGGGCTCCGTCCAGACGTCGCCGTCGTGGGGGACGATGACCGTCACCCCGGTGCGCACCGGACCCTCCCCCACGCGCAGCGGACCGTCGCCGCGGATCAGGGTGACATGCCCGACCCGGACGCCGGCCACGTCGGTGATGGCGTTGTTGGGGCCCGGATCCATGCGCCCGAGCCGGATCTCCAGGTCCCGCGCGCGTGCTCCCGCCACGCCGTCAGCCCCCGAGGAACGAGATGACCGCGGCCATCACGAGCATGGTGACCAGCAGGTAGCCGAGGTAGATGCCCATCAGGCTCCAGGGCCGCCGCTCGAAGACGCCGTTGATGACCGTGGCCGGGATCGCGAAGCCCCAGAAGCCGATGAAGCCCCACATCATGCCCAGGCCGACGCTGCTGCCATCCGGGATGATCCAGCTCATGCCGAAGCCCATCAGGAGGAACATGAGCGCCGCCACGGCCATCGCGGTGATCGGGTTGCCCATCTCGTCTGGCGCCTTACCGATGAGGGCCTGCCATCGGTTGCCGAAGAGCCAGGATGAGTACCATGCTGATCCGATCGCCATCGCCGCCACCGCCCCGGCGATGCTGCCGACCACGTTGATGTTGTCGAGTCCCATGCTGCCATCCTCCGCTCTCCGGACGGCAGCGTACTCTCAGGCCCGGCCCGGTGCCGGCGTCGGCTGCGTGGCTCGCGTGGAGGAAGCCCCGCCATGCTCCACCAGCCACAGCCCGATGAGCACGATCGCCCCACCAACGATCGTCGTGGGACCGAGGTCCTCGTTCAGGAAGGCGACCGAGGTCAGCACGCCGACGACCGGCACCAGCAGCGCGAACGCGCTCGCCCGCGAGGCGCCGACCCTCGCCACGCCGAGATTGAGCAGGACGAAGGCACCCACCGTGCCGAACACGGCGAGATAGCCGATGCCGCCCAGCGCCTCGATCGGCGCGGACGCCAAGGTTGCGACGCCGCCCTCGAGCAGGGCGAGCGGGACGAGGATGAGCGACCCGACCGCGATGCCGTAGAGCGAGGTGCTGACCGGGTTGAAGCGCCTGCTGGCGATGCGCGCCAGGACCGAGTACACACCCCACAGCACCGCGCCGGCAAGAAACAGGAGGTCACCGAGCAGTCGCGTCCCGTCGGCCTGTCCGCTCGGGCGCACGACCAGGAACAGGCCGACGGCGGCGACCGCCAGGCCCGCGATGCCACGGATCCCCAAGCGCTCGCCGAGGACCACGCTCGCGAAGATGACCGTGAAGACCGGCGCCATGCCCGGCACGATGATCGCGCCATCGCTCGCCGGCGCCAGCGTCAGCCCGGTCAGGAAGAGCCAGTTGTAGCCCGCCACCGCGGTCACCGCGAGGCCGATGATCATCGGCCAGTCGCCACGCGCAATCGGCGAGAGCGACCGGTTCGCCAGCCGCGCCCAGAGCAACAGCAGGAGCGATGCGGCGCCGAACCGCACCGCGGCGATGGTGAACGGGGGGACCGATTCGACCGCGACGGCGGCGGGAACCCAGGTGCCACCGAAGCAGATTGCCATGGCGGTCAGCATCAGGTACGCGGTGCGATCGGAGCCGGGCATCGATGGTCCCTCGTGGATGCGATGAGTGTGGCGGCGCGGGAGTGTCGCCGACATCGGTCAAACGACGCACCCCGTGCGGGCGTGAGATCGCGTCTCGGCCCGACGTGGACGGAGTGTGGATAGCTTCTCGAATTGGCGCCAGGTTCGGGGATAAGTGGGATTGCGTCTCGACTGATCCGACCGGCATACTTCGGTTGTCCCGAAGGGGCAAGCGCACCCGGATCACATGGTTTCGATCAAGCGGTCCGGGGCCGGGTTCGATGGCTTCGGTCATCGGGCACGGACGGCAGCGGTGGCTTCGGCCGCCGAGGTTGAACGGCCTTGTTCCTTCGGGACATTTCGTCGTGTCCGCCATCTCGCGACGCCGTGCGACAGTCCCTGCCCGATGAGACCGGCCGATGTCACCCGTGGGCAACCGGCCGACGCCTCAATCCCAGAACGTGACCTGCAATCAACCACTCGGCGCCCACAATGGTCGAGATGTCAGCTGTAGCGAACCGGCCGGCGGCTCAACCGGCAGCGTTGCCTGAAGGCGACCGCTGACACGCCACGGAGACGCTTGGACCTGCCCGGTGAAGTGTCAATCGGCAGCGTCAGTGGACAGTATTCACCCCGGGGCCTGGTGTTGGCGGGGTGCGGCGGGTCGCCGCTCGATCCGGGCGCCGTCGATGTCGGCGACCGAGCGCAGGTGGTGGACCGCCCCGTAGCCCTCGGAACCGAGCTCGGCCAGGGAATCAGCGAGCCATCGGTGCTGACGGCGAATGGCCGCGGCGGGCGGGCGCGGCTCGGGTCGGGCCAGGTTGCGCGCCAGCGCCACCTCGAGTGGCACGTCGAGCACGAGAGCGATCGACGGACGGCGGTGCCGCCGCGCGACGGCGAGCAGCTCGGCTCGCGCCCAGGCCTCCACGTTGGTGGCATCGATGACCGTCAGCCGGCCGCGTCGCAGGCGCATGGCGAGGATGCGGTGCAGCAGGTCGAATGCATCCTCGGTGGCTGCCTGGGCGTGCGGATCGTCGGTGATCATGGCGCGCAGCGCATCGGACGAGAGGATCTCGGTCGGCGCGAAGAGCCGCCGCGCGAAGGTCGACTTGCCGCTGGCCGCCACGCCGATGAGCAGCACCATGGCATCGGCCTGAACCGGGAGTAACAAGAACCGACCGCCGGGTTCAGCGGCGGTCGGCGGAGTGGCCATCGGTGGGTGTCAGCCCTGCGCGTCGCAGTCCGGGCACATCTCCGACTCGGGGATCGGGGCCTTCGGCTGACCGGTGGCGCGGGGAAGTGCGCGACCGCACACGGTGGAGCCGGGCTCGCCGACGAGATGGACCTTGCTGAAGTGGCGATCCGGGAGACGCCACGTCACGTACTTGCGCTGACGCGTGGGGGTCGAGGACACAGGGCGGGACTCCGTTTGCGGAAGGAAAGTATGCCAGAAATCGGCGATTCCCACAAACGCCTCCGATCTGGCAGCATGGCCATGAACACCAGCGGGCAGGCCTCATGAAGCGCATCGGCATCCTCACCGGCGGCGGCGACGTCCCAGGGCTCAATTCGGTCATCAAGAGCGTGGTCTATCGCTCGAGCGAGGTCGGCTGGCAGGCCGTCGGCATCCGGCGTGGCTGGAAGGGCCTCACCCACGTCGACACCTCGCGGGATGACGGCGGGGGCTACCTTCGACCTCTCGACCGGGCCACCACCCGCGCCATCGACCGGACCGGCGGGACCGTGCTGCACACCTCGCGGACGAACCCCTCGGCGATGAACGGAAGCTCGCTCCCCGAGTTCGTCGATGAGGCCGGGCGCGCGACGCTGGCGACCGGCGACGACCAATACGACCTGACGCCGATCGTGCTCGACAACCTTCAGCGGCTGGGCATCGATGCCCTGGTGGCGATCGGCGGCGACGACACCCTGAGCTACGCCGCGCGACTCGGACGCGAGGGGTTCCCGGTCATCGCCATCCCGAAGACGATGGACAACGACGTCCAGGGCACCGAGTACTGCATCGGATTCTCGACGGCCATCACACGCGCCAAGGAGCTGATCAACCGCCAGCGGACCACGCTCGGCAGCCACGAGCGCATCGGCGTGTTCCGCATCTTCGGTCGCAACGCCGGCTATTCGGCGTGGTACTCCGCCTACGTGACGAGCGCCCGATGCGTCATCCCCGAGGCGCCGTTCGACCTCGACGCGCTGGCGACGATCCTCGCCGAGGACTGGCGCCTGAATCCGTCGAACTACGCGTTCGTCATCGCCAGCGAGGGCGCGATCTGGCGCGGCGGCGAGATCACCGAGGTCGGTGAGGCCGATGCCTTCGGCCACCGCCACAAGGCCGATGTCGGCGAGGTCCTGGCGGCCGAGCTGAAGCGGCGTACCGGCATCGAGACCGTGAACAGCGACCTCACCTACGACCTTCGCTCAGGCGACCCGGATGCGCTCGACCAGCTCGTGGCCATCACGTTCGCCAACATTGCCGTCGACCTGCTGGCGGAGGGCACCTTCGGCCGCATGACGGCGATCCGCGACGGCAATTACGCGCACGCGCCGCTCCCCGAGCGAGCGCTCGGCGCGCGACAGCTGGACGTGGAGACGATGTACAACGCAGAGCGCTTCCGCCCCCGCTACGAGGCGAAGCTCAACGGTCCGCTCCTGCTCGGCCGCGCGGTCACCGAGTGACCCCCGACCGGGGGCGTGGGCGCCGGACCGGCGCCTGCTGACGGCCGCCCTCATCGGGCTCGTCACCGCCGCCGCCTTCGAGGGCATGGCGGTGCCGACCGTGCTGCCGGCCATGGTGCGAGAGCTCGGCGGCCTCGACCTGTACGGCTGGGCCTTCAGCGCCTTCTGGCTGACGAACATCATCGGCATCACCCTTGCCGGCTCTGACGCCGATGCGCGCGGGCCCGCGCGCTCGCTGATCGTGGGCACGATCCTGTTCGCCGGCGGGATGGTCGTCTCCGGCCTGGCCGATGGGATGCCGGCGGTCATTGCGGGCCGCGCCATCCAGGGCTTCGGCTCCGGCGCCATCGGCTCGGTCGTGTACGCGACGATCGCCCGGGCCTACGCGCCGGCCACGCGGCCCAGGATGATCGCGCTCGTTTCGAGCGCGTGGGTGGTCCCGGGACTCATCGGTCCTGCCCTCGCGGGCTTCGTGGCCGATGCGGCCAGCTGGCGCTGGGTCTTCCTCGGGATCGTCGCGCCGGTGCTCGTCATGGGTGCCGCCGTCTACCCGCAGCTCAGCTCGCTCGGACGTGTCGAGCGCAGGTCGGAGCCGGCGCGGCGCGATCTCCGACGCGCCGGCGACGCCGCGCAGCTGGCGGTCGGCTCCACGCTCGTCCTCGCGGCCCTGTCGATCGGTCAGCCGATCCCGGCCGTCGTGCTGCTCGCGGTCGGCGGAGTGCTGGCCGTCGCGGCACTGCGTCACCTGCTGCCGCCGGGCAGCCTGCGGCTGGCCCCCGGGCGCCCGTCGGTCGCGATTGCCGTCTTCGCGGTCGCCTTCGCGTTCTTCGGTACCGAGGCGTACGTCCCGCTCACGGTGGTGGAGGTGCGCGGCGGCAGCGTCACGCTGGGCGGCATCGCGCTCTCGGCGGCCGCGGTGACCTGGGCGGCCGGCGCGTGGCTGCAGGCTCGTGCCGCGAGCTGCCTCGATCCGGCGGTCCCTGGTGGTCGCCGGGGCGGCGCTGATCGGCGCGGGGATCGCGGTCACGTCGCTCGTCCTCCTGCCTGCCGCCCCGCTTCTTGTGGCGGCCCTCGGCTGGGGCGTGGCGGGGCTGGGCATGGGCCTCGCCTATTCGATGCTGGCGCTCCTCATGCTCGAGTCCGCGCCGCCGGGCGAGGAGGGAACCAGCTCGGCCGCGCTCCAGCTGATGTTCACGCTCGGCACCGCCTTCGGCGCCGGCGTCGGTGGGGCCGTCGTGGCACTGGCCGACGCGGGGACGCTCGCGCTGCCGAGCGCCCTGGGCATCGTCAACGCGATGATGCTGGTGGTCGCCGCGGCCGCGGTGCTGGTCGCCCTCCGGGTGCCGGCGCGCCCGCATGCGTCCGTCATCGCGTCGGGTCTGGAGCCCGTCGCGGTGCCGCTCGAGCACCCCTGATCCAGCATCAAGGCTGACGCGACGCACCGCGGCCGCATGGCCGGGGTCAACTGCCCGATCGGCACGATCCCGGGAGGGCGAGGACATCCGTCACTTGCGGGCAGGGCGTCGGTGATGCTCCATGAACCCGGCCCCGTGGAGGGTCGCCGATGCCTGTCGATCGCGATGTCAGCCGTCGCTCGTTCCTGCGTCGTGCGCTGGGGGCCGGCGTCGGCCTCCTGTCGCTCGAATTCCTTGGAGCGTCCGTCGCCTTCACCTGGCCCAACATCACGGAGGGGCTCGGGGCCCGCATCCGGATCGGCACCCTGTCCGACATCCTCGCCGCCGAACCTCGCTTCGCGCAGGGCATGCCCCACGCGGCGACTCGCGCGCAGAGCTTCCTCATCAACGTCCCGGCCGCCCGCGCGCTTGCATCGGGCGACGAGGTCAGTCTTCCGGACCCCGGGGCCGGCGATCTCATCGCGCTCTGGCGACGATGCCCGCACCTCGGCTGCCAGGTTCCGAAGCTGTGCGAGGAGCGGTCACGGTTCGAGTGCCTGTGCCACGGGAGCACCTACAACATCCTCGGCGAGAAGCTGGAGAAAGGGCCGGCCTCGCGCGGCATGGATCGCTTCGGCGTCGAGGTCGATCCCGATGGGTGGCTGGTGATCGACACGACGCAGGTCATCCGCGGAGCGCCCGAGGGGACGGTCACCTTCCACGATCCGCATCCCGCGAACGAGGGCTGCGCCGCCTGAGGCGTCAGACGACGTTGAGCTCCAGGATCGGCGCGCCCCGCTCGATGCGTTCATAGCCGAGCGGGGACAGGTCGAGGGCCTCGTACCGCCCCGTGGCGATCCACTCGGCCAGCCCTCGACCGACGGCCGGGGCCTGCTGGAGGCCATGGCCGGAGAAGCCATTCGCGAACAGCAGGTTTCGCACGCGCGGATGCGGCCCCACGATCGCGTTGTGGTCGAGCGTGTTCACCTCGTAGTGCCCGGCCCAGGCGTCCATCAGTCGCAGCTCGTCGAAGGCAGGGACCCGATGCGCCAGGACCGGCCAGACGTGGCTCTCGAACCGGGATCGGTCGACGACCAGATCGAGGGTATCCGGGTCGGGGTCGTCCCCGCGCGGCGAGTAGCCGGCGATGTAGGCGGGTCCCTCCGGGCGGAAGTAGACCCCCGACGGGTCAATCGTCAGGGGCGCGGCCTCGAGGCTGATCGGCGCCTCGACGTGGTAGACGAAGCGCTTGCGGGGCCGCACCGGGAGCTCGATCCCCGCCATCGCCGCCACCTCGGCGGCCCGAGGGCCGGCGGCATTCACGACCCACGTGGTCTCGATCCGCCCTCCATCGGCCAGGTGCACGACGGCCGCCCGATCACCGTCGAGGTCAATCCCGACCACCTCGCCGACGAGCTCCGTGACGCCCAGGCTTCGGCCGCGCCGTCGGAATCCTTGGAGCAGGGCGTAGGCATCGAACCAGCCCTCGTCGGCGAGGCCGATCGACGCTCCCGCCAGATCATCGGCGTTGATCCAGGTGAAGCGCCGCGTGAGCTCGGCTGGGCTCAGCAGGGCCACCGGCACGTCGAGTGCCCGCTGCACGGCGTGGTTGTGCTCGAGCGTGGCCAGGCCCGCGTCCGTCGCCAGGAACAGGTAGCCGTTCTCGACGAAGTCCACCTCGGGGGCCTCGCCGTCGACGGCCAGGAACCGATCCGGATGGCGCACGACCTCGAGTCCGAAGCGGCTGATCTCGATGTTGAGGGGCGTGCTGAACTGCAGCCGGATGCTCGCGGCGGAGAGCGTCGTTGACGAGGTGCGGTAGGTCGGATCGCGCTCGACGACGACGATGCGGCCATCGAAGTCGGGGCGGGCCGCCAGGAAGGTCGCCACAGCGGAGCCGACGATGGCTCCGCCGACGATGACGACGTCGGCCCGCTGACGCTCACTCACGTGGCCGATGCTAGCCGTTCCCGCGGCCGCCGCGCGCAGCCCGTCGGGCCACGATCCCCCTATGCGCCGGACTGCGGGTCCGCCTGGCCCTCCCGCTGCCCGAAGGCCGCATCCGGGCTCTTGCCGAAGGCATCGCTCGCCTCGTCCGCGTCAGCGGCATGGTCCATCGGCCCGTCGGGTCGCGGGTCACGGACCGCCGGGTCCTGGTCGCCGACCTCGGTCGGCTCCTGTTCGGGCCCCTCGGTCTCGCCCCGGGTGCTGCCGGTGTAGCTCTGTTCAGTCATGGCTGCGACCTCCTGCCCGCTCCAGGGCACGAGCCGTGCCATGGTTGGGGGAGGACCATCGATGGATTGCCGTGCGTGACCGGCCGAGGAGCATGTGGGCGTGCTCTCGCCTTCCTGGCCGAGTCCGGCGACCGGCCGACGAGCCTCGCTCCCGCCGTCGGTGCGCCGCCGCGTGCGACGCGCCGAACTTCGCGGGATGCGTCGTGCCGTGATGCTCGGCTCGGCCGTGCTGGCGCTGCTCGTCACCGTCGACCTTGGCATCAACCTCGCGGCCGAGACGCCCGGCATCTTCGCGCTTGCGCCCTACGAGCTCGCGGTCGCCGTTCTGGCCGTCGTCGTCGGGCTTGCCGCTCGACGCGGCCGGTGGGCGGGCGAGCCGCTCGCGCTCGTGCTGCTGCTCGCCGCCTGCGCGGCGATCCTCATCGGCCTGGCCATCGCGCCCACTGGCCGGCTCCTCGGTTCCGCGCAGCTGGCCACCCTCCTCGTGGGGGCGGGCCTGATCCTCCCGTGGTCCCAGCGGTGGCATGCCGTCGCCATCGGCTCGGCGGTCGGCATGGTCACCCTATCGGCCATCGGCCCGCTCGACCCGGCCCTCGCCGGCTTCGAGCGGATCAACCTCGCGGGAGCCGTGCTGATCGCCGGGATCACCAGCGTCGTCGGTCACGGCCTCTGGCAGGTTCGCATGCGCGCCATGCTCGAGCAGCAGTTTTCGCTTCGCAGTCTCAGCCGCTACGCCCAGCGGCAGGAGGCCCGAGTGCGCGAGCTGAACCGCGAGCTGAACCGCGTTGCGCGCCGTGACTCCCTGACCGGGGTGGGCAATCGCTATGCCCTCGACGAGGCGATCGCCCGGCTCCTCGAGCAGGGCGATCGGCTGCGGCCGGTGCGATTCGCGCTCGTTCTCCTCGACATCGACCACTTCAAGTCCTACAACGACGAACACGGCCACCTGGCCGGCGACGCTGCGCTCGGACTTCTCGGCCAGGTCCTGCGCTCCGCCACCCGGAACCGCGACCTCGCGTTCCGGTATGGCGGCGAGGAGTTCCTCCTGCTCCTGCCGGACATCGACCTCGCCGGCGCGCTGGCGGTCGCCGAGCGGGTGCGGATCGCCGTCGAGTCGCCGGGAAGCGGTTCCGTCCCGCCGTTCACGGTCTCGGGCGGCGTCGCGCTGTGCGACCCGGCGGACGGCCGTGACCCGGAGCCGCTCCTGCGGCGTGCGGACGCGGCGCTCTACATCGCCAAGCGCGCGGGTCGCAACCGCATCGCCGCCGACGAGCTCTCCGTCGCCATGCAGCGCCAGGAGCTTTCGTCGACCGCCTGACGCCCGCCGCGCACGCGGGGGGACGACGGCGTCATGGTCTGGGGATGCCGGCCACCACCCCTGCGCCGAGATCCAGGCGGCACGATTCGATGTCGATCGTGGTGTCGGTGTGCATCGCGAACGTCGACGGCCGGAGGATCTTGAAGCCCGGGTGCACGCAGTGCGTCGGGCGCATGCGCCGACTGGCGTCAACGGCGGGCGAAGTCCGCGCGAGCGAGTAGTCGCCACGTGCCGGGCTGACGAATCCGATCGCCTCGATCTCGTCGACGAGGTTGTCGCGGATCAGGATGCGCTTGCGTTGCACGATCCCTTCCGGGTGACCGGCCACGATGTTCTCGATCACCCGTGACTCGTCGCCGCGTGCCTTGATCCCCCAGCCTCCCCCGCCCACGATCGTGTTGTTCGCGATCAGCGCTCCCACGTTGAAGATCTCCATCGCCGAATCACGAGCATCGACGATGAGGTTGTCGTGGAACTCCAGCTCAACCCCATCCATCGGGCGGCCGCTCTTGATCCCCTCCGGGGTCCCCTCGATCACGTTGTGATGGACGTGGCAGTTGCTCAGCGACAGGGTGACCCCCGAGCGATGTCGTTCGTAGTCCGCCACCCCCGCGCCGCGGATCACATTGTGGTGGACGCTCGATTCGGAAAGGGCGACCTTGACCTTGATCGCGTCCCAGGCGATATCGCGCATCAGGTTGTAGGCGACTTCGACCCGATCCACCTTGCCCAGCTCTTCGAGGGGTCGATCGCCTGGCTCCGAGCCGATATAGATGCCCTCGGCACCCGTTCCGGATATCGCATTGTCGTGAACCTTCACATCGGCCACGGTCTGGCCGGGGATCGGGTGAATTGCGATCCCGCGCGTATCCGTCCCGCTCAGATCACGAATCTCGAGGTGGTCGAACTCGAACCCGGTGACGTCGCCGTGCTTCGTCAGCACCAGGATGCCCTTGTTGGTGCCGTCGAGCACGATGCCGCATTGCTGGCCCGACCGCTCGGCGCGAGCCCCGCACTGGCTCCCGACACCCGTGCCGCTGATTCGCAGGAACGTCGTCGCCCTGATCTCGATCCCGGCCTGCAGGTCCGCGCCGCTGATGATGGTCGGGCCGCCTTCGTTCCGGATGGTGATCGGCTGGTCCGCGGTACCGTGGAGGTTGGCGATCCTGAGGTTCGGTCGATCACCAGCGGGGAGGCAGAGGACCGCGCCGGGACCGATTTCGGGCATCTCGGCACCGTCGAGCGTGTCGATCGAGGGCGGGATGGTCATCGTGCACGGCGCCACGCGCGCGGGTACCACCTGCTCCGCGGGACGGTCCATCATGCGCGCACGAGTGGTATCCAGCGTCGCGGGGAGTGCTGCGAGCGCGCAGATCAGCGCTGCCGCGAGCATGCGGCCGGAGATCGGCCGCGAACGAATGTGGTCTTGTCGTGCCATGAGCAACGCGCGATTCCTGAGATGCGGTGGTGCGAAGGGACTGTACGCGGTCCTGGCGCCTCCAGCCAGCAGGCCGCGGGGGCCCCGGTGCGTCAAGGCACCGCCGTCGCCCCGCGATCGAGAACGTGGGATCGTACGATGGGCCTCGTGAAGTTTGGGCTCCAGATCAACCAGTTCACCTGGCCGGGTGGGGCCGCTGAGATCGGGGCGACGCTGGCGCGGGTCGCGCGCACCGCCGACGACGTGGGCTTCGACTCGATCTGGGTGATGGATCACTTCTTCCAGATTCGGGGGCTCGGTCCGCCGGAGGCCCCGATGCTCGAGGGCAACACCGCCCTCGGCTTCCTCGCCGCCCACACCGACCGGGCCCGCATCGGGCTGATGGTCGGCGGCGTCCACTACCGCGCGCCGGCGCTGGCCATCAAGGCGGCCACGACGCTCGACGTGCTCTCGGGCGGTCGGGCGTGGTTCGGCATCGGCGCCGCCTGGAACGAGCACGAGTCGAAGGGCCTCGGGTTCGGCTTTCCGCCGACTGGCCGAACGCTTCGAGCTGCTCGAGGACACCCTGCGCATGGCCCATGAGATGTGGTCCGAGGGAAGCGGCACGCACGCCGCGTTCGGCGGCCGGCGTGTCTCCGCCACGCACCTCATCAACTCGCCGCAGTCGATCAGCCGCCCGCGCGTCCCGATCCTGGTCGGCGGCGGCGGTGAGCGCAGGACGCTGCGCCTCGTCGCGCAGTACGCCGACGCCTGCAACATCTTCGGCCGCCAGGGACCCGAGTTCGTCCGCGCCAAGCTCGCGATCCTTCGCGAGCACTGCGACCGGATCGGCCGGCCGTACGACGAGATCGAGCGGACGGTGCTCGTGCGCGTCGACCCCGACGAGGAATCAGCCGCCGCGCTGGTGGAGCGGTTCGGAGCGCTCGCGGAGGCCGGCGCGCAGCACCTGATCTTCAGCGTCCGAGGCGTCGCCGACACCACCCGGCTGGAGCGGATCGCGGCGGAGGTCTTCCCCCGGCTCCGCTAGCCGGCACCGGCACCGAAGCGGGTCGTGCCGTGCGGGTGGTCGCTCATGCGCCCGTCAGCTCCGCGACGAGCTCCTCGACGGGGCGCACCGAGCGCTCGCCGGAGGCACGATCGGTGACCTCGACGCCGCCGGCGGCCGTCGCCCGTGGGCTGACGGTGACGATCGTCGGCATGCCGAGCAGCTCCGCATCGGTGAACTTCACGCCCGGCGACTCGTCGCGGTCGTCGTACAGGACCGAGACGCCTGCGTCGAGGAGTCGCGCGTAGAGCGTCTCGGCGGCCTCCCCGGCGGCGGGATCCTTCCTGGTGCCGATCGCGACGAGGTGCACGCGGTACGGAGCGATCTCGATCGGCCAGGCGATGCCCTTCTCGTCGTGGTGGTCCTCGACGACGCATGCCATCGCGCGCCCGAGCCCGATCCCGTACGAGCCCATGAACGGATGGCGGCGCTCGCCGGCCTCGGTCAGGAACGTCGCGTCGAGCGCCTCGGTGAAGTCGGTCCCGAGCTTGAAGATGTTGCCGACCTCGATCCCCTGCGCCAGCCGGACCGATGCGCCGCACTCCGGGCACGGGTCCCCTGCGCGCACGCTGGCGATGTCGGCGGTGACGTCCGGCACGAAGTCGCGGCCGACATTCACGTTGCGCAGGTGGACTCCCGGGCGGTTGGCGCCGGCCACGAGGTTCGGCGAGGCCGCGGCGAGCGCGTCCACCACCACGACGGTGTCGTGCGCGCCGACCGGGCGAGCCGTAGCCCGGTTCCATGCCCGCGGCCCGGATCTCCTCGGCCGTGGCCGGTCGCAGCCCGCCGATCGCCTTCACGGCGTTGCCCAGCTTCGTCTCGTTGACCTCGAAGTCACCGCGCACGATGGCCGTGACCAGCCGGCCGTCCCCGGCGACGAAGAAGGCGGCCTTGGCGGTGCGCGAGGTCGGGACCTCGAGGAGGGCGGCAAGGGCGGCGATGGTCTCGGTGCCCGGCGTGTCCACCTCCTCGACCGGCATCGGCTCCTCGCCGTCGGGTGGCCGCGCCGCCACGCGCGCCACCTGCTGGTTGGCCGCATGGCCGCATGCGTCGCACAGCACCAGCGTGTCCTCGCCGTGCGGGTTGATGACCATGAACTCGTGCGCTCCCGAGCCACCCATGATCCCGACGTCCGACCCGACCGCCACCGTCCGCAGGCCGAGCCGCGCGAAGATGCGCTCATAGGCGTCGTGGTGCAGGTCGTAGCTGTGGTCGAGCCCGGCCGCATCGACGTCGACCGAGTAGCTGTCCTTCATCACGAACTCGCGGACCCGGACGAGCCCGCCGCGCGCCCGCGGCTCGTCGCGGAACTTCGTCTGGAAGTGGTAGACGATGAGCGGCAGCTGGCGATAGCTGTTCACGATCTCGCCGACGAGCTGCGCCACGACCTCCTCGTGGGTCATCGCGAGCACCATGTCGCGCTCCCCGCGGTCCTTGAAGCGAGCCATCTCCGGGCCGATCTTCGCGTAGCGCCCCGACCGGCGCCACAGGTCGGCGGGGTGGACGACCGGCATCTCCATCTCCTGGCCGCCGATGGCGTCGATCTCCTCGCGGATGACCTGCTCGATCCGCTGCTGGACGCGGAACCCGAGGGGCAGCAGCGAGTAGATGCCGGCGCCGAGCTGCCGGACGTAGCCGGCGCGCACGAGCAGGCGGTGCGAGGCCATCTCGGCCTCGGCCGGGTCGTCGCGCAGCGACGCGAAGAAGAGCTGCGACAGGCGCATCAGGCGGCGGCTCTCGAGATGGACGTGTCGGTTCGGGTGACGAGGTGCTCCGAGCCGCGGAGCCAGCGGAGCGGCACGAAGGCGAGCAGGAGCAAGCCCGCCGACGCGAGCAGCAGCCCGTCGATGCCCATGAGCTCGGCCATTCCGCCCCCGAGGAGCGAGCCCACCACCTGGCCGATCGCGAGGAAGACCGAGTACAGGCCCATGATCGCCCCGCGGTCCACCGGATGCTGCTCGCTCACGTCGGCGAGCATGCCCAGCGCGGCCGGCGTGGCACCGGCGAGGACGAAGAGGCCGGCCGACGCCACCAGGGCGAGCGGCACCTGGGATATGGCGAGGACGCCAGCCGCATGGTTCAGCCCGTAGATGGCGCCGACCATGACCACGCCACCGGCGATGCCGATGCCCATGATCGTGGTGCGTCGGAAGCGCTTGAAGCGATTGCCCCAGTAGAAGAGGCCGGCGAAGAAGACCGACAGTGCGACCGCCAGGCCGATGCTGACCTGGGTCGGCTCGAAGCCACCCATCAGGACAGCTGATCCTCGAAGCCCGGGCGAGGCTCGTTGACCAGCTGGAAGATCGACTGGCTCGTCCACGCGCCGATGAAGGCGTTCACCGCGATCCAGGTCGGAGCCAGCAGCCAGACGGCCGGATTGGCGAGCACGCTCCGATAGCGACCGAGGCTGAAGCGGCGCGCCAGGGCCGCGACGCCGCCGGCACCGAGCTTCTCGTGCTCGCGCCACCCTCCGCGTCCTCCGCCTCCGCGATCCCTGCCTCGGTCACGCCGTACCGATAGATCGAGGAACGACACGCCGTACAGCACGGCGTTCAGGTAGAACGCGTTGCGGTCCGAGCAGCGCCCACAACCCGCCGGCCGCCACCAGTCCGAGGCCGAGGCCGGCGAGCGTGGCGGCCTCGAATCGCGCCACGACGCGACCGCGCAGCTCCTCGTCACCCGAGGTGGCGACGGCGATGAAGCCGAGGATCGACGGGATGCTGGCCGCCGCCGCGATGCCCTCGAGCCAGCGGGTGATACCCAGCAGGAACAGGTCGGTCGTGAGCGCGGTCATCACCACGGCCACCGCACCGAAGATCGGGCCGTACTGCATCACCTTTCGCGAGCCGATGCGATCCGACAGCATGCCGAAGATGGGGGAGAGGACGAGCTCCGCGACGAAGAACGCGGCGGTGAGGATGCCGACCTCGAACGCGGTGACGCGATCGGCACCGAAGCCCTGGAGCTCGGCGAGGTAGTAGACGAGCAACGCACCGGTCAGCCCCGTGCTGAATCGGAGCGTGAAGGTGCCGAAGAGGACGGCGGTCAGCGAGCGGTGCATCGGCCGCCTAGTATGCCGTCCCGCGCGAACGGCGTCAGAAGCGCGAACGCGCGCCCGCCGGTGAGGGCGGACGCGCGATCGGGCGGGCAGTGGTCAGCTGGCGGCGCTGAACCTCGACAGGTCGAACGCCTCCTCGAGCGCCTCGGCGGGACGGAACCCGACCGCGGCCCGCGGTGCCTCGCCCGGGGCGAAGATCGCGACGGTGGGGATGCTCATGATCCCGTACTTCATGGCGGTCTGTGGGTTGGCGTCGACGTCCAGCTTGCGGACCTCAACGCTCCCGGCGTACTTGCTCGCCAGCTTCTCGATCTCCGGGGCGACCATGCGGCACGGGCCGCACCACTCGGCCCAGAAGTCGACGACCACCGGCTTCTCGCTCTGGAGGACGTCGGTGTCGAACGTGGCGTCGGTGACCTCTTGGACGTTGGCGGACATGGGTTCCTTTCCTGGACGGGGCGTCTAGCCCGTGACCTGTTGCAGCAGTCGATAGGCGTCGAGGATGCGATCGTCCACGAGCCGGTAGTAGATGGTGCTCCCATCCCGGCGGCTCGCCACGAGCCCCGCCGAGCGCAGCACCGACAGGTGCTGGCTCATGTTCGGGACCTGGCAGCCGATGTCGCGCGACAGGTCGCTCACGCTGCGCTCGCCCTTGCCGAGCCGCTCCACGACGCAGAGCCGCTTCGGATCGGCGAGGGCGCGTGCGATGCCGGCCGCGCGAACGCGATCGGCATCGGTGGTCTGCAGCGCACTCATCGGCGTCATGATCTCATTACTTGCGCAAACGCGCAAGTCGATGCTAGACGGACACGACCTGGGTGTCGGTGCTGACCTGGCCTCGCGGCTGGGTCTCGGTCGCCCGGGCCGCCGCCACCCGCACGAGCCCGGCGCCGACGAAGAGGATCGCGAAGGCCGGATAGCCGCCCAGGAGCATGACCAGCGACGAGGCGGCGATGCCGCCCGTGTATGCCCCGACGTTGCGCACGACGAAATGGCTCTGGAACGCCAGCACGTTCGGTCCGGTGGCCAGCCGCATCAGCCGCTCGTTGGCCGCCAGCTGGCCGGCGGTGTCGCCCATCGCCAGCAGGACGGCGATGACCACCAGCACGGCCGGCGCCAGTGGGTTGGCCGGGTGCGCCGCGAGTCCCAGGAACAGGGCGGCGGAGCGCAGCACGAACGAGTTGCGCAGCAGCCGTGACGACGAGCCGCCGCGGAGGTGCGAGCTCACGTAGAGCGACGCGAGGACCAGCGTCCCCGAGCTGATGGCGCTCAGGGCGATCGCGAATCCGGCGCCGGTCCCGAGCACGCTGATGGCGTACACCGACAGGAACGGCGACAGGCCGGCCGACAGCAGCGCCAGGCTCATCACGTTGCCATGGCGCCGGAGCCGGGACTGGGCCTCGTCGGTCCACGGCAGCGAGCGGGGAACGCGGATGCGCCCCGGAGCCGGAAGGCGTCGAAGGATGACCAGCGGCACCATCCCGGCGAGGCCGGAGATGAGCAGCGGCGCCGCGTAGGCCCACAGGCCGATGCCGGCCACCAGATCGTCGATGAGCAGCGCGATCGGCAGGAGCACCACCGAGCCGATGCCCAGCGTGATGCCGCCGAGCCGCGGTGCCACCAGCCGACGCTGGTCGTCGGGCAGGATGATCTGGTACCACGACTGCTGGAGGCTGTAGGCGATGGAGCCGAGCGCCCCGAGCACGCCACCGATGACGCCGATCAGGGTGATCGTCGCCCACGCCGGGAGCCAGCCGGCCGCCGCGAGGGCGACGATGCCGGCGAGGAGCAGGCCGCGTGGCTCGCCGATCGTCGCGAGGGTGATGACGATCCCACGGAGGTTGCCATCGGTGCGGTCGAGCCAGGCGGGCAGCCAGCGCTGCGACATGGTTCCCGCCGCGGGCAGGACGGCCAGGACGGTCGCCAACGCCGGGTGGGCGCCGAGGGCGAGCAGGAGGGGGATCATGATCGCCGGGCCGGTCAGGGCGCCGATGAAGCCCTGCGCCACGGCGATGAGCCGGAAGAGCCGGTACTGGCGGGACGCGAAGGCGCGCCAATCCGCCATGGCGGCGCGAAGTTGTGGTGCGGGAAGTGCGCTCACTGCGAGACCGATCGAACCTTGTCCGGGAGCGCGCCTACTCCCGCCAGACCCGCTCTGGCGGACATCGGAGCAGAGCGTCCCAGCCGCGCATCCGACGGCCTTAGGCTAGCAAATCGGACCGTGGCGCGCGAATGACCAAATCGTCCTGGGTCCTCGAGATCGCGACACGCGAGTTGTCGCGATCCACGCGCATCGTGCGCGGCATGAACATTCTTCTCGACTGCGCCTGGTGTGGCGATGAGGTCGTCTTCGCGGTCAACGAGACCGATGACGAGCTCGTGTGCAGCGCCTGCAACACCCGGATGGCCTTCGCGCCGGATCCGGCCACCACCTTCGCGCTGCTGTACGAGCCGGCGCGCGCCGCTTAGACGGCGCCGGCTCGGCGGGGATCAGGACTCGCTGATCTCGATCGTCTCGATCCGGTCGCCCGGCTGGCGGTCGCGCTGCGGGTCGCGCTCGCGAAGTGTGTTGACCACGTCCATGCCGGCGGTCACCTTGCCGAACACGCTGTGGCGGTCGTCGAGGTGCGGCGTCGGCCCGTGGGTGATGAAGAACTGGCTGCCGTTCGTCCCCGGTCCGGCGTTGGCCATCGAAAGCACCCCGCCGCCGTCGTGGCGCAGTGAGGGATGGAACTCGTCGCCGAACTGGTAGCCGGGACCGCCGGTCCCGGTACCGGTGGGGTCGCCGCCCTGCGCCATGAAGCCGTTGATCACGCGGTGGAACGTCGTGCCGTCGTAGAACCCGGCCCGAGCCAGGTTCACGAAGTTCTCGACGGTCAGCGGCGCGCGATCGGCGAACAGCTCGACCGTGATGTCGCCCTTCTCGGTCTTGAAGGTCGCGGTGTACGACTTCGAGGTGTCGAGCGCGCCAGACGGCGGCGCGAGGTGATCGGCCATGAGGTCTCCTTGGGAGTGGGTCTCCGATGCTACCGGAGATGCGCGCCGCTGGTAGCCTCCACGCCATGACACGCACCCTGTTCGCGGGCGCCACCGTCGTCGACGGCACGGGCGCCTCTCCCTCACCGGCCGACATCGTGGTGGAGGGCGGCCGCATCGTCGAGATCGGCTCCGGCCTGGACGGCGACGATCGGGTCGACCTCGCCGGGAAGGCCGTGCTGCCCGGGCTGTTCGACTGCCACACGCACGTCGTGGTCACCACCATCGATGCGATGCGCAACATCCAGACACCGTTCAGCTACCGCTTCTACCAGGCGGCCCAGAACCTGGCGGCGACGCTGGGAATCGGCATCACCACCGTTCGCGATGCGGGCGGCGCCGACCTCGGCATCAAGGAGGCGGTGGCCGACGGCCTGATACCGGGGCCTCGCATGCAGATCAGTCTGTCGATGATCACCCAGACAGGCGGTCACGGCGACCCGTGGACGGTTTCAGGGGGTGAGCTCCACTTCTTTCCCCTTCATCCCGGGGTGCCGGACACCCGGGTGGACGGGCCGGACGAGATGCGTCGGGTGGCCCGCACCTTGATCCGGATGGGTGCCGACGTCATCAAAGTCGCCACCTCGGGAGGCGTCCTGTCGCCCCGCGACAAGCCGACGCACGCGCACCTGCGGCCGGCCGAACTTGACGTGCTCGTGGAGGAGGCGACCGCCGCCGGGATCGCGGTCATGGCGCACTCGCAGGCGACGCCGGGCATCAAGAACAGCATTCGCGCCGGGATTCGCTCGATCGAGCACGGGATCTACCTTGACGACGAAGCGATCGAGCTCATGCTCGACCGAGGGACCTGGCTGGTGCCGACCCTCATGGCGCCGCGCGGCGTGCTCGACGCGGCCGACGCCGGCGCGGCAGTGCCAGAGGCCGCGGTGGCGAAGGCGCGCGAGGTGGTGGAGATCCACCGCGCCTCGTTTGCCCGCGCGGTCGAGGCGGGCGTCAAGGTCGCCATGGGCACCGATTCCGGGGTGACGCCGCACGGACAGAACCTGCGCGAGCTCGCCCTCATGGTCGAGGGCGGCATGACCCCGATGCAGGCGGTCGAGGCGACGACCCGCTTGGCGGCGGAGCTGATGGGGCTGGCAGACGAGCTCGGGACGCTGGAGCCGGGCAAGCGTGCCGACCTGGTCGTGGTGACGGGCGATCCCCTCGACGTCGCGACGCTGGCGGACCGGATCGACGCCGTCTACCAGGACGGCGTGGCGGTGGCCTGATCAGGGCGCCCGGAGGTCCGCGGACTCGAGCGCGTCGCGCGCGATCTCGCGTCCGAGGTTCCATGCCTGCCAGGCCTCGAGGCCCGGCTCGTCAAGGTGCTCCCGCCGCAGCGCGAGATCGAACTCGAGCCACTCGGCCCGCTTCCCGTCGAGCAGCGGGAGCGCGCGCAGGAGCGCCGGGACCGCATCGTCCCCGAGCGAGGCCAGGTAGAGCTCATCGAGCCCCTCCGTGCCATGCTGGGGCACGAGCGATGGTTCGACCAGGCGCGCGACGTTCTGATCGGTGATGAATCGGACGGGACCGATGACGTTCAGCCCGATCCCGACGACGAGCCCGGCGACGATCGTCACGTGGCCGATCCAGCGGACACGATCGGTGAGCAGGGCGGCGATCATCGCGAGCAGGACGACCGCCAGCAGCGCGATCGTCGCCAGCACGTAGAGCCGTAGCTCCGTCCAGCCGTACGCCTCCTGGTAGAGGCGCATGCGGTACGCCGATGAGACGAGGACAGCCCCGGTGAGGAACATCAAGGTCACTCCGGAGCCGATGAGCCATCGGTGGCGCGCCCGCGCCAATCGATCGATCGAAACGACGAGCCCCGCGGCGAGCGCCGCCACCGCCACGAGCTCGAAGAATCCGCGGCGGGCGTACTCGGCATAGGACAGGCCGGCGGCCCGCAGGGTGTCGAGCCCGCCGAACAGGTAGGCGGCCTGGAGGGCCACGAAGCCGGCGAAGACGGCGCTCACCAGCACGAGGACCGTCACCGCCTCGGTCGTCCCGAGCGTGAGCGCGCTCGCCGATGGCGCGGGCCGATCGTCGACCGCGGGCGGCCGCGAGGCGGCCATGGCCAGCGCACCGGTCGCGAACCAGGCAATCGCCGCGGCCAGCACCAGCCTGCCCGTGAGGTGATCGACGTCGAGGTCGAGCCCGACGACGTCCTCGACGGTGCGGGCGAAGATGGGATCGGCCGAGGCGAACAGGGTGATGAACACGACCAGGATTGGGGCGGCGATCAGCAGCCCGCGCAACACGGGAACGATGGGCCTGGCTCGGTCGCGCGTCCGCTGCGCCGCGGGAAGTGATCGGCGGGCGTCTCCCAGCGCCGCCACCGACCCGCCGCCGACCCATCCGGCCACCGCGAAGCCCATGCGCACGATCGAGATCCACGGCCGCCGCACGACCTCGCGCCCGCCGAACGAGGCGAGCGCCGCACCACTCAGTCCGAGTGCGGTGAGAACGTCAAGACGCACCAGCGTCGCGTCGGATCGGAGGGCGGCGAAGGCCGCGAAGACGACCGCGGCCGGGCCGAGCCACGCGTCGGTCAGGGATGGGCGAGTACCGCGCCGGCGGGCGGCCCATCCGCCGCCGAGCAGGAGGAGGATCGCGATCGGGAAGTTGACGCCGAGCCCGACCTCGAAGAAGAGCAGCTGTCCGGCGACGCCCAGCGCCGCACCGGTCAGCACGACGCGACCGGCGCCGCGGATACGGTCGGGGAGCTCGTCATGCGTTTCCGGCGTGGCCGCCGGCTCCGCCGTCATCGATGCTCGACGTCGATGACCAGCCGCGGCGGCCCGTCGAGGAGCAGCACCCGAACGCACGCGTCGCCGGTGAGCCCGAGATACCACGTGCTCTGCCGCTCGAAGTCGCCCGCCTCGATGAGGTGGACCAGGCCCGGGAAGCCCGGCGAGATGTCGGTCGAGCCGTCGTAGCTGCTCGTGCCGGCATCGGTCTGCTTCGTGCCACCGCGCATGAGGAGGCCCAGGAAGCTGGACCCGTCGACCTCGATCGGCAGGCCGGAACCGTCCTGGGTGAAGGGCGGTTCCGCGCGGTCGAGCGTCAGCTCCGGCGTGCCCTGCTCGAACTCGAACACGACGCGGTCGTACCCGTCGTGGGTGCCCACCCGAACGTCGACGATGTTGGCGACCGCCACCGTGCCACGCTCGACGATCGGAAGCTCGCAGGTGAAGGCTCCCAGGTCGTCGGATGGGATCGGCTCGGCCGTCGGGACCGGCGCAGTGGAGGGCGACGCCGCGCTCGTCGGCCGACGAGGCGGGGGTCGGAGATTCCTGGCTCAATGGCTGAGACGCGGATGGATCGGCGCCGGCACAGCCGGCGAGCAGCACGACGGCCGCGATGAGGGCGAGGGGGCGCGAGGTGGCTCGCATGGGTTCCTCCTGTTCGAACGGTGCCGATGGTTCGGCGCGCGGTGGAGACGCGCGGCTCGCGGAAGGCGTTACGCCGCCCGCTCGCCTAGACTCAACCGCGCATGAACATCGACGCCAGTGCCTTCTCGCCCGGCCTCAAGGGCGTGGTCGCCGGGGAGACATGCGCTCGCCAGGGTCGACGGTGAGCGAGGCCGGCTCGTCTACCGCGGCTATCCGATCGGCGAGCTCGTGCAGCGCGGCTCGTACGCCGCCGTCGCCGAGCTGCTGTGGACCGACAACTGGGATCCGGACGCGCATCTCGCATGTGCGCCGCTGCCCGATGACGTCCTCGAGGTCCTGCGACGGTTGCCGCCGACCGCGAACGCGATGGACGCGCTGCGCACGGCCATCTCGGCCTGGGGCGCTGCGACCGGACCCGAGTGGCCGCCGACCGTCGAACAGGCGCGCGCGATGACGGCGCTGGCGCCTTCCGCCCTGGCCGCGTTCGCGCGGCTGCGTGACGGGCTGGAGCCGATCGACCCCGATCCCTCGCTCGGCCTGGCGGCCGGCTTCCTGTACCAGCTGCGCGGTGAACGTCCCGACGAGGCCTCGGCGCGTGCGCTCGACGCGTACTTCATCGTTGGCGCGGAGCACGGCTTCAACGCGTCGACCTTCGCCGCACGGGTGATCGTCAGCACCCACTCGGACATCGCGTCGGCCGTCGTCGGTGCGATCGGCGCCCTCAAGGGACCGTGGCACGGCGGCGCGCCGTCGGAGGTCGTCGACCAGCTCCACGAGATGGGGACCGTCGACCAGGCCGAAGCGTGGATTCGCGCGACACTGGAGCGCGGCGAGCGGCTGATGGGCTTCGGCCACCGCGTCTACCGCGCCTACGACCCGCGCGCCGCGGCACTCCGCGGCGTGGCCGAGGGGCTGTCCGGTGTCGCGGGCTGGCTCGACAAGGCGGTCGCGGTCGAGGAGATCGCGCTGCGGGTGCTCGCGGACTTCAAGCCGGATTACCCGATCAAGACGAACGTCGAGTACTACGCCGCTGCCGTGCTGCAGGGCGTCGGCCTGCCGCCGAACCTCTTCCCGGCGACCTTCGCGCTGGCACGTCACGCCGGCTGGACGGCGCACTGCCTCGAGCAGGCCGAGGTCAACGTCCTCATCCGACCGGACGTCCGCTATGTCGGGCCGGACGACCGGCCGCTCCCCGCCTGACGGATCCGCTCCTCGAGGAGGCGTCGCTCCGCCGGGTTCTCGGTCAGTTCGAGGGCGCGCTCGTCGGCCCGACGCGCGTCGTCAGCGCGGCCACTGCGGCGCAGGAGCTCCGCCCGGGCCGCGTGGAACAGGTGGTAGCCACCCAGCCGCTCCGCGAGCGGCTCGACCTCGACCAGGGCTGCCTCCGGCCCATCCCGCTCGGCCAGGGCCAGGGCACGATTGAGGGTCACCACCGGCGTTGGCTCGATCCGGTGCAGGGCGTCGTAGAGATCGACGATCGTGCCCCAATCGGTCGCCTGCCAGGATGGCGCGGCGGCGTGTGCCGCGACGATCGCGGCCTGGAGCTGGAAGGTTCCCGGCCGGCGAGGCGACGAGCTCGCGCCAGCAGCGCCATCGCATCGTCGATTCCTGCCCGATCCCAGAGCGACCGGTCCTGCCCGGGGAGGAGCACGAGCGATCCATCGGCCGCAAAACGAGCGTCCGCTCGCGCGAGATGCAGGCGCATGAGCGACAGGAGGCCGATGGCCTCCGGCTCGTCCGGCATCAGCCGCACGAGCAGCGACGTGAGCCACTCGGCGTCCTGCGCCAGATCGCGTCGCTCAGCTGCCTCGCCGGTCGACGCGAGGTAGCCCTCGTTGAAGATGAGATAGAGAACGCGCAGGACCTCTCCAAGGCGAGCCGGCAGCTCCGCCGCATCGGGGACCCGGTACGGGATTCCGGCGTCGCGGATCTTGCGCTTGGCCCTGACCAGGCGCTGCGCGACCGTAGCCTCCGGGACGAGGAATGCGCGAGCCACGGCGGGCGTCTCGAGGCCGCCGATCGTGCGCAGCGTCAGCGCCATCTGCGCCTCGCGGTTGAGTGCCGGATGGCAGCAGGTGAAGAGCAGCCGCAGGCGATCATCGGCCCCCATCGGCCCATCGGTTGCGATCCCGGCATCCATTTCGGTCGCCTCCCGCGTCAGCTCAGCCATGCGCTCCCGGTAGCGGGCCTGCCGGCGAAGGCGGTCGACTCCCTTGCGCCTCGCGGCGGTCATCAGCCAGGCTCCCGGGTTGCGCGGAATCCCGTCGGTCGACCAGTGCTCGAGGGCGGCGACCGCCGCGTCCTGCACGAGCTCCTCCGCTGCATCCCAGTCACCCAGGATGCGGACGAGGGAGGCGGTCAGGCGGCCGCGCTCGTCCCGCAGGACGGCGGCCAGCCGCTCGTCGACCGCCGCGCGGTCAGCCGTCATCGACGACGGGGCGAATCTCGAGCACGTCGGGCATCGGCCATGACGAGGCGATGGCGATCGCTTCATCGAGGTCGGCGACGTCGAGGATGCCGTAGCCGCCGATGACCTCCTTGCCCTCGACGAAGGGACCGTCGGTCACCGTCGTCTCGCCGTCGGGGCTGCGGCGGACCGTCGTCGCGGTCGCCACCGGCTGAAGCTGGTGCCCGCCGATGATGCGGCCCGCCTCGGCGTGCTCGCCCCACCATCGGCTGACCTCGTCGTAGAGCCGCTTCCCTTCCTCGGGCGTGGGCCCCGCCCAGACTTCCTCGTCGCCGGCGATCAGCATCATGTACTTCATCGGTCTTGGTGCTCCGCTGCGATGGATGATTCACCGAAGACGACGCTCGGGCCGAGCCCCGATCGACATCGGTACCGATTGTGCACCTATCGCCCGCATGACGGACACGCAGCGACAGGTCGACGATCTCGACGTGATCGATGGCGCCGACGCGGGCGCCCTGGGCATCGACGAGCCTCCGCCGAGCGCGCCGCCCGGCGCGACCGTGGACGCGGGCGAGACTCGAGTTCCCGGTAGGCCGATGGACGGCCCGGGGCGCGAGGCGAAGCCCTGGTTCACCTCGCTGGCCGCCGAGAGCGACCAGGCCGGCGTGGCGAACGAGCCGCCCGGCGAGCAGGAGGCGCAGTACCCGACCGACGACGACGAGGCGTTCTAGACCACAATCCGCGGATGACCAACGCTCGGCCGGCACCATCCCCCGTGGCGGTGATCGTCGCGCTGCTCATCGTCTATGTCGTCTGGGGCTCGACCTACTTCGCGATCGCGGTGATGATCGAGACCCTGCCGCCGCTGCTCGCGGCCGGTACGCGCTACGCGACGGCCGGGATTCTGGTCCTCGTCGCCCTTGCGGCCCACGCCCGCTGGCGACGAGCCGCCTCCCCCCTCGAGCGTCCGACGACGGAGCACTGGCGGTCGGCGGCGATCATCGGCACCCTCCTGCTGCTCGGTGGCAATGGCGGCGTCGTGCTGGCGGAGCTGCGGATTCCGTCGGGGGTGGCGGCCGTCCTCATCGCCACGGTGCCCATCTGGCTGGCGGTCTTCGACGCGATCCTCACCCGGCGCCGGCCGAGCGGCCTGGTTATCGGCGGACTGGCGGCCGGCACCCTCGGGGTGGTCGTGCTGCTCGTGCCCGTCGAGGGGATCCAGGACCTCGACCCGCTCGGGATCGGTCTGGTGGTGGCGGCTGCGATCTCGTGGGCCGCCGGATCGCTCTATGCCCGGCGTGCTCCGGTGCCACGGTCCGGGTTACTGCTCACCGGGATGGAGATGCTGGCCGGCGGCGCCGCGCTGATGATCGGTGGGGCGCTCCTCGGCGAGATCGGGCGCACCGATATCGCGGACTTCTCGCTGCGCTCGCTGGTGGCGGTGGCCTACCTCGTGACCTTCGGCTCGATCGTGGCGTTCACCGCGTACACCTGGCTGCTGGCGAACGTCTCGGTCTCGACGGTCGGCACGTACGCCTACGTGAATCCGATCGTGGCCGTCGCCCTCGGGGCGGTCTTCCTGGCCGAGCCGATCACGCTCCGGACGATCGTGGCCACCGTGATCATCATCGGCGCCGTCATCGCCATGGTCTCCGGGCGACCCCGCACCGCAGAGGAATCGGGCCCCGATCCCGAGGTCGGATCGATGGCTCCGGACGACGCTGGCACCGATCGTGCGGCCGGTGACACGCCATGAAGAAGTATCAGACCATCGATGCGCCGACGCTGCGCGATCGACTTCGCTCCGATGACCGCCCCGTCCTCGTCAACGCGCTCGCGCGCGAGGGATTCGACGAGGCGCGCATTCCCGGCTCGATCAACATCCCGGCCAGCGATGCGCTGCGCGTCGCTCCCGATCTCCTGGCGAAGGATCAGCCGATCGTCGTCTACTGCAGCTCGCGCAGCTGCACCGCCAGCCCCACGCTCGCCCAGAAGCTGGTGGATCTCGGGTTCACCGAGGTGATCGACTTCGAGGGCGGTCTCGACGCGTGGGAGCGTGAGGGCTTCCCGATGCGCGGCACGCGCGCCATGGCGCTCGCCTGATCCGATGACCGGGACGCCACCCACCGTGCGCTGCGAGCCGCAGGACGGCGGGTGGCGCTGTCACGTCGTGCTGGGACACGGTGCTCGCGAGACGGAGCACGAGGTGCGCGTGGATCGCGCGACGCTCGACGACCTTGCCCCCGGCGCGACGCCGGAGGCGCTGGTCGCCGAGTCCTTCCGATTCCTGCTGGAACGCGAGCCGGCAGAGAGCATCCTGCGCAGCTTCGATCTGCCGATCATCGGACGCTACTTCGGCGACTACGCCGAGGAGATCCGGCGCCGCATGTCGGGCTGATCAGCCCGCGTCGTCGACGTCCGGTGGTTCCGGCTCGACGCTCACCGTCGCCCGGCGACGGGCGCGCGGTAGGAACGAGCGAGGCGTGTCCGGCAGGTTCTCGAGGAACGCCACCACGTTGAACCGCCCCGGATCGTCGAGGTGCACGACGCTCGGGACCACCAGGGCCTGCACGTCGAGGGAGTCGCGGAAGAAGGTCGCGACCGCGCGAGCGATTCTTGGGTCCAGCCAGCAGCCCGGGGCGTCGTCGCGGCCGATGAGCCGCAGGACCGCCGGGTCGCGGAGGTCGATCGCCCGTTCGACCCGCACGCCGAGCTCGTACACCGTCCTGCGCGCCGGGACGACCGCCCCACCGCGGTCGACGGCGAGGTGGCGAGCGAACTCGCCGATGGCCACCCCCGCGTCGGAGGCGAGGTAGAGGGTTGGCTGACCGCGCCAGTGCCACCGGCCGTCGCTGCGGCGTCCCGCGAACCGGAGGTCGCGAACGTCGTACCCCGCCTCGGCAGGGATGTGGCGGAACGCCGTGCCGGCCCACGGCCTGACGAGGTCGGGGAGCGAGGCCACCTAGTAGCCCGCGCCCTCGTAGTCGGCGGCGAGCGCCGCGAGCACTCGATCGGCCGCCCCGCGCTCGATGAGCTGGAGCGCCGTGAGGCCGTCGAATTCGGCGAGCGGCGCGTCGAGGAAGTCGGCGAGGCCCTCGCGGGTGTAGACCGTCGCGCCCAGCTCGGCGATCTCGCGCAGCTGGGCCATCCGCATGCGAGTCTCGTCCCGCGCCGGGCGGGTCGGCCTGGCCTCCCACCGCTCCACCGTCTTGGCCGTCACCCCGACCAGGCGCGCGAGGCGCTCGCGCGAGAGGCGAAACGCCTCCCGCAGATCGCGGGGCTGGATCTGTGCGGTGCGGATGGTCATGACGGCGTGTGTCCAGACATGTGTCCAGACGCATCATCGGCGCGGTACAAGCAGGACGTCAAGCGGATGGTTCGCCCCGGTTCCATGTGCGAGCGATTCCGGTCGCTGACGTGGTCGTCTTCGGACCGCAGGTGGCAGCAGCGACTCAGGCCTGGGGAGCGGTCGTGCGCTCGCGCGGCCGGTTCCGCACAATAGCGCCATGAGCGATGAGAAGGACCTGGGTGCAGCTTTCCGGAGAGCCGCCTACCCCAGTTTCTACGTACGGGATCTCAACGGCGCGAAGGCGTTCTACAGTGCCGTTCTCGGGCCGCCCCAGCACACCCATGGGGACGGGCTCATCGGGTTCGCGATCGGCGACGACAAGCTGACCCTGTTCGACGCCAAGCAAGGTCCGTACCCCGACGGCGGGCCTCGGAACGCGGAGTTCGCGATGGAGGTCAGGACGCCGGCCGACGTGGACGCGATCTACGAGCGGCTGATTGCGGCCGGTGCGAAGGCGGTAGAGGGGTTCGCGCCCACCGACACGTGGATGTACCGCAAGATGCGTTTCGCGTGCGTGGACGACCCGTTCGGCATCCGCGTGGACGTCTTCTGTCCTCTGCCAGAGGACAAGAGCGACCGGAACGACGCAGGGAGCGGCTGAACGGGCTCAGCGTGGCCGAACCGTCGCCTCCGCCGGGTCCCCGGCGGGCTTCATGGCCGGCTGGAGGCAGCACCGGCGCGCCGGGGTGTTAGGGCTGGGCCAGGATCGGCAGGCCGGACGCCTCGTAGATGCGGTTCAGCACCCACAGGCCGTCGGTCGAGGGATCGGTGAGGTTCGTCTGCGCCTGCTCCAGCATGATGTACGGGTGCATACGCGCCTGGGCGAGGCGCGTCCCCTGGAAGGCCAGCTCGAGGGTCACTCCCTCCTGCGTCTGTTGGCTCCACTCCTGGCCGAACAGGAAGTTGCCGTGGCTCACCATCGTGACCCGGTGGTCGCCGTCGTCGGTGGGCGTGATCTCGATCGGCCCGGACCAGTGGGTGCCGTGGCCGAGCACGTGGTCGCAGCCCGCGTCGAAGAAGACCTCCTGCTGGCGGCGCATGTCTCCCCGGAACTCGGCGTGGTACTCACCGCCGCCCCACCATTGGGGGACGCAGATGACGAGGTCCGCATCGGCGGAGCGCGCGCGAGCGACCGACTCGACGACGTACTCGTCGCGCAGCCACAGCACGCCGGGCTGGCTCGGGCCGGCCTCGAGCGAGCCGGGGATCTCGTTGTAGCCGATGACCGCGAAGGTCAGCCCGTTGACGTCGACGTAGGCGGGCTCGAGCGCCGCATCGAGATCGATGCCGGCCCCGGCGGTGGGGATGCCGGCGGCGGCGAACTTGTCGAGCGTCTCGAGGAACCCGGGCGTGCCGCGGTCGAAGAGATGGTTGGCGGCCAGCGTCGCCACGTCGACGCCATACCGGTCCCGCAGCTGCGGGAGGACGGCCGGGTCGATGCTGAAGATGACGCCGTCGTTCACCGTCCAGGCGTCGACCACCGGGCACTCGAAGTCGTCGAGGGTCACGTCGGCGCCGCCGACGAGCTCGGCGACCGCGCCCTCGTTGCCGGTCGGGACGGCGTCGACGATGTTGAAGCCGTTGCCCACGAAGCCGGGCGGAACGGGATTCGGATAGACCGCGGTGTACTCGGCGGTCCCGCCGCCGAAGACCCAGTCCCAGCCGCGTCCGAGGGTGACGGCCGCATACGCGACGCCTCGATCGGGACAGGAGTCCCCGAGGCTCATCAGTGTCCGAATCTCCGCTGGGTCGTACGGAACCAGGCCGACGCCGCGTCCGGTGATCGGATACGTGGCCGCCCGGGCCTCCGGTCCGCCGAAGACGTCCGCACCGTCGACCGGCAGGACCTTGATCGTGGGGACCACGAGGTCGGGCGGCAGCAGTGCCAGCCGCTCGGGATCGGCCTCGATCGCCGCGGCGATCTCGGCGCCGGGCAGGCACTCGCCGTCGCCGACGAGCACCGGGTCGACCGCGGTGACCTCGCACGGGAGGAGCGCGTTGCCGCCGATCACCTCGTCGAGCGTGATCGAGGCGCGAGCGCTGGTGTAGCCGGTGACCACGGCCAGCGGCACCTCGACCTCCGGAATCGGCGTGGGCGTCGGGTCGGGAGTGGGTGGTGGCGTGGCGAGTGGCGATGGCGCGGTGCTGGCGTCGGGTGCGGTCGGCGTCGGGTCGGCGGTCGTGCAGCCGGCCACCAGGAGCGCCGCGCTGAGTGCGGCGGCCAGCGTCGCCCGGCGTGAAGGCTGAAAGAACATGGGCCGCGAGTATAGGTCGGCACCTTGCAGGGCCGAGTCAGCCGGGCGGGAGCGAGAACCAGACGTCGGTGCGGCCGTTCGCCGACTCGGCGCCGACCGCGCCGCCGTGCGCCTCGACGATCTGGCGGACGATCGCCAGCCCGATGCCGGCGCCGCCGCTCTCGCGTGATCGCGACGGGTCGACGCGGTGGAGACGCTCCCAGATGAGCGGCAGCTCCGCCGCGGGGATCCCGGAGCCGGTGTTCTCGACCGCGCAGCGGACACCGGCGCCCTCGGGCCCGATGCGAACGGTCACGGCGCCGCCGTCATCGGTGTAGCGCGCGGCGTTCTGAATCAGGTTCGACACCACCTGGCCGATGCCATCCGGGTCGGCGAGCACCGTCGGCGCGGCTGCATCGACCACGAGGTTCGCGCGGATCCCGCGCCGGGTGAGCTCGGGCGAGACGAGCTCGAGCGCCCGTGCGACCAGCGCCCCCAGGTCGATCGGGACGCGAGCGCCCGCCCGCTGGGCATGGCCCCCGCGCGCGAGCTGGTCGAGCTCCTCGACGAGTCGCGTCAGCCGCACGATCTCCTCGTGCACCGTGCGCAGCATGTCGGGGGTCGGCTCGACCACACCGTCGGCGAGCGCCTCGGTGTAGCCGCGCAGGCTGGTCAGCGGCGTCCGCAGCTCGTGGGCGACGTCTTCCACGACGGCGCGGCGGAGCATCTCCGCGCGCTGGAGCGACGAGGTCATCCGGTTGAACGAATCGGCCAGCGAGCGCAGCTCCGGGTCGGGTGGCACGGGGACGCGCGTCTCGAGGTCGCCTGCCGCCACGGCATGGGTCGCAGCGGCCAGCCGGTCGAGGGGCCGGAGGATGCGGCGCAGGAACCACCACCCGGTCAAGCTGCCGAGCACGACCGCGACCCCGCCACCGATGACCAGCACCCGTCCGACGTACTGGTCGAACATGAGCTGCGCCTCCTCCGGCGAGTCGCTGCCCTCCATCATCAGGTCCATCAGCGCCGCGGCGCTGAACCGCTCGACGGCGAAGATGATGACCGCCGCCACCACGAGGGCGGTGAGCACGAACAGCCCGATGAGCCGCAGGCGCAGCGACGGCCTGAAGCTCACGGGGTGACCGGCCGCTTCTCGACGTCGCCGACAAAGCGGTACCCGACGGAGCGAGCGGTGGCGATGAAACGCGGGGCGGCTGCATCGTCGCCGAGCTTCCTCCGCAGCCGCCCGAGATGGACGTCGATCGTACGGTCGATGATCCCGGGGTCGTCGTCACCGTGGATGGCCGTGATCAGCGCATCACGCGTCAGCACCCGGCCCGCGCGCTTCATGAGGGCGTGCAGCAGCCGGAACTCGAAGGGTGTCAGGTCGAGTGGGCGGCCCTCGAGCCGCGCCTGCACGGCCCCCGGGTCGAGCATCAGCGACCCGGAGACGAGTGCCGGCTCGTCGGCCGTCACCGTGACATGGCGCCGCAGCTGCACCCGCACGCGAGCCATGAGCTCGCGTGGGCTGAACGGCTTCACGATGTAGTCATCGGCCCCGCTGTCGAGGCCGATGACCTTGTCCCCGTCGCCGCTCCGCGCGGTGAGGAGCATGACGGGGATGGAGGCCACGGCTCGGATGCGCCTGAGCACCTCGATTCCGTCGAGCCCCGGGAGCATCACGTCCAGCAGGACGAGGTCGGGTCGTGCCCGCTCGACCGCCGCGATGGCGCTGGGCCCGTCCTCCGCCTCGATCACGCGGTGACGCTCCCGCTCGACGTAGAGCCGGAGCAGGTCGCGGATCTTCGGGTCGTCGTCGACGATGAGGACCGTGGCCATGACGGTGCGAGTGTATGACCGTGGGGTGACGGATCGGTGACGAACGCCGTCGGGCGACGATCCGCGCAGGCGCCACGGACCGATGCGGGCCGCCAGCGTCCACGGGGCGCGCGGCATCGGTCTATCATCGAAGCTCCCAATGACCGATCAGCCTGCGCATCGCGCGCCTCTCGGATTCGGCACCGGAACGTCCGACGACCACCGGGACGGCATCCGCTGGGTTGACTACGCCAACATCAGCTGGAATCCGGTCTTCTGCAAGCGCTGCGACATCTGTGTCGACATCTGCCCCAAGGGCACGCTGGTGCTGCGCAACGACGCGATCATCGAGGAGGAGAACTGCATCCTCTGCGGCCTGTGCGAGCGCTACTGCCCCGACCTTGCCATCGAGATGATCCCGGCCGCCGTCACGGCGCACGCGGCGAAGGACGAGGCGGGTTGATGGCGACCGAGGTCATGGCCCGAACATACACCGGCTCGAATCAGGCGCAGGCCGCGTCTCACGGGGCGCAAGGGGCATCGGTGCCCGGGCCGACGGCATGACCCGCAAGCTCACCCAGGGCAACGAGGCGGTTTTCCGCGGCGCGATCGCGGCGGGCGCGAGCTATTACGCGGGCTACCCGATCAGCCCGTCGACCGAGATCCTCAATGTCGCTTCCAGCCATGCGGCCGAGCACCCGGAGTTCCGATTCCTCCAGGCCGAGGACGAGATCGCCTCGGCGAACGCGATCATCGGCGCCTCGCTCGCCGGCGCAAAGGCGTTCACCGCGACCTCCGGCCCCGGCTTCAGCCTCATGCAGGAGGCGGTCGGGTACGCGCAGAAGGTCGGCGTGCCGTGCGTCTTCGTCAACGTCATGCGCGTCGGCCCCGCGACGGGCATGCCGACGATGCCCGGCCAGGGGGACATCATGCAGGTGAAGTGGGGGAGCACCGGCGACTACACGCCGATCGCCTTCTACCCGAACGGCGTGGAGGAGGCCTTCCGGATGACGGTGGAGGCCTTCAACGCGGCGGAGGAGTCGCGCTCCCCGGTCGTGGTGCTGTCGGACACGTTCGTCGCCCATCTCAACGAGGTGGTCGACCTGGAAGCGTCCGCCGAAGGCCTGCAGATCGTGGAGCGGGCAATCCCCGCACTCGGCGACTTCGTCGAAGAGCCGCGGTTCTTCGCCGGCGTGCTGATGTACGAGCACGGGCCGAATGCGGGTGAGCCGGCCACCGCCGACGCCGACGAGTATCTGCGGCAGTTCTACGCCACCAAGCACCGTCACCTGGAGGTGGCCCGGCGATACGCACACTACGAGCACGGCTGGAACGTCGACGCCGACACCCTGGTGATCTGCTACGGGATCGTGTCGCGCGTCGCGGCGCCCCTGCGCGACGAGTTCGCGCTGTTCCGGCCCATCCGGATCCACCCGGTCCTGGAGGACGAGCTGCGCGAGATCACCGCCCGGTATCGGGAGGTCGTGGTGGTGGAGGCGAACGACGGCCAGTACGCCGACCTGGTGGAGCTCGCCATTCACCGCGAGGTCAAGCGCGTCCCCGTGCTGGGAGGCCGTATCTCGCTGGAGGCCGTCCGCGAGGGGATCGAGCGCGTCCTGGCCGGCGGGCCCTCCGAGCCGCCGATTCCGCCGGAGCCGGCTGAGAAGCAGCGACCGTCGCCCCTGGGAGTGGGCTGATGGCGGTCCATCGTCGCTGTACCGCCCGGGCACGCATCGGACAGGCTGCCCCGTTGGCGGCGCCCGAGACGCCTTCTCCTCGCACCGTCGGTGCGGCTGACGCACATATCGTCAGCCGGGCGCGCTTGAACCGGTGGCGCGGCGCCCCAGCCGTGTCAATGCGTGCCGTCGCGGCACATCACCGCCGCGCCACGCGAGGGGCGCCGCCGATCCACGCCACGCCGGCACGCGGCATCAGCGCCGGAGGAAGCCCGCATGCCTGAGGCGCCAATGGCCGAGCTCGGCTACAAGGATCGCATCAAGCTGGATCTCTTCCCTACGATCTGGTGTCCGGGCTGCGGGATCGGCACGATCATGATGCAGCTTGCCCTCACCCTCGACGAGATGGGCCTCGACGAGCGCAACACGATCCTCGTCACCGGCATCGGCTGCACCGGGCGGATGGGCGGCTACCTCAAGCACGAGGCCGTGTACACCCTGCACGGGCGCACGCTCCCGGTGGCCGAGGCGGTCAAGACCGTGAAGCCGGAGATGAACGTCATCGTCGTGGCCGGGGACGGCGACACGGCCAGCATCGGCGGCAACCATCTCATCCACACCATCCGGCGCAACGCCCCGATCACCGTGCTGTGCAACAACAACGAGATCTACGGGCTCACCGGCGGCCAGACCGGCCCGACGACACCCACGGGCACGAAGACGCTCAGCTCGCCCGGCGGCAACCCGAACACGCCGATCAACCTCCAGGGCCTCGTGCGCTCCAGTCCGCACGCGCTGTACGCGAAGTCGACGGTCTACCACCAGCTCCACCTGCGCAATGCGATCCGCGAGGCGATCGAGTGGCCCGGCTTCAGCTTCGTCGACATCACCAGCCAGTGCATCGAGAACAACGGGCGGCGCATCGGCTTCGCGAGCGCCAACGAGATGCTCACCTTCTACCGCAAGACCTACAAGCGCGCCCCCAAGGATGCGACCCAGCTCAACGCCTTCGAGATCGGCATCGTCTACCCGATCGATCATCCCGCGCGAAACGGCCACGCCCCCCAGGAGGCCCTGGCCGATGCCCCCCGGCCGACGGCGCTGCCGGAGCAGCCGGCCGGCCCGCTGGCATCGGCGACCGACTCGCCCGGCGAGCATGGCGCGACCGCCGCGGAGGCCGCGACCACGGTTGTCGAGGCGCGTCCCGCCGACGACAAGGCACGGCGCCGCGCCGAATCGGTCGAGCGCGCCGCGCTGATGGCGAAGCTGTCGCACGACGTGAAGATGCAGGTCGCTCGGCGCGAACTCACCCTCCCGCAGGCGCTCGCCGCCGCGGGACTCGAGATCCCCGAGTGGCTGCGAACCGGCTCCAGCGCACCGCCGGACGCGCCGGTGCCGGCCGGCGACGTCGAGCGATCCGCGAGCGGCGCCGATCCCGGGACCGAGCACAAGGCGGAGCTCGATGCGCAGAAGGCGGAGGCCGCCGCGGAGGGGCGCGATCTCGTCGGTGGTGAGGTCGGCAACGACACGCAGCCCGTGGCGCCACAGACCATGGAGGATGCGAGGCCGGCGACGACATCGGATCCCAAGGACGCCAAGCGCGCCGAGGCGCAGCGCAAGCTCGCGCTCATGCAGCGCCTTCCCTCCGATCTCAAGCTGCGCGTCGCGCAGCGAGAAATCACCCTGGAGGACGCGATGCGGGAGGCGGGGATCGACCCAGAATGAGCACCAAGATCGCGCTCGACGGCGTCGGCGGCCAGGGAGTGCGGGTGATCGCCGGCGTGATGGGGGCGCTCCTCGCGCGGATGGGCAAGGAGGTCACGGTCCTGTTCGACTACGACTCCTCGGTCCGCGGCAGCATGAGCGACGCCTTCCTCATCTTCGACGACGAGCCGATCCTCAACCCGGTGGTCGAGGAGGCGGACATCATGCTCAAGCTGGCCGACAAGGGCCACTTGCGCATCCACGCGCCGAAGGTCGTTGCGGATCTCGGCCTGGACGTGCCGGGCGCCGAGCAGATCCCGTTTGCCTCGCTGGGCAGCCAGCACTTCGGGAAGGAGCTGTTCGGCAACATGATCGCGCTCGGCCGACTCCTGCGATTGGCGGCGATCGAGTTCGACGAGGAGGCAATCCGCGAGTCGTTGCCGCGCCGCTTCGTGGACGAGAACGTCGCAGCCATCCGGTTCGGCTACGAGCTGACCGAGGACGAGATCACACGCCTGGCGGCAGTGGCGCCGCCGTCGCGGTTCGAGATGAACAATGCGGCCACCGCGCCGGAGTTCCGCGCCACCGGAGGCGGACTCGACGCCAGTCAGATGCCAGCGGACGTCGCCGAGACCGGCTAGGGAGCGGCGGATCGAACGCTAGGGATCGAGCGGCTCCTGTTCCTCGCTCGGGCCGACCGCGTCGTCGTGGAGCGGCGCCTCGCTCCGCTGACCGGGACGGGAGGGCCGCCCTCGTTCTCCTCGGGCGTGCAGGCGGCGGCCCCCAGGACGATGAGCGGGACCAGCAGCAGTCGTTTCATGCCGCGCTCCGTTGCAGGATGCCTGCCGCGTGCGGGGTACCATGCGGCGCATGGAACTTGATCCCGCACTAACGAACCCCGATCTCTATCGCGTGATCTTCGAGAACGACCGTGTGCGCGTACTCGAGTATCGAGATCGGCCCGGAGACCGCACCACCCCGCACGGCCACCCGGACAGCGTGATGGTCACGCTCAGCACGTTCCGGCGCCGCCTGATCGACGGCGAACGATCAGCGGACGTCGAGATGACCGACGGTCTCGTGCGATGGCTCGCGGCCCAGGAGCATGCCGGCGAGAACATCGGCGACACCGAGACGCACGTCATCTTCGTTGAGCTCAAGGAGCCGGGCGCCGCATCGACCGGCCGTCCCGCGCTCGGCCCCGAGGACGCCTGAGGCGCGTCATGGACCTCGCCACCATCCAGCGCGCCCCGAAGGTCCTGCTCCACGACCACCTGGACGGCGGGCTTCGGCCGACGACGGTCATCGAGCTCGCCGCCCAGTGCGGGTACCGAGAGCTGCCGACCACCGATCCCGACGAGCTGGTGGCCTGGTTCACCAGTGGTGCCGACCGCAAGTCCCTCGAGCTCTATCTGGAGGGGTTCCGCCACACGGTGGCGGTGATGCAGACGCGCGAGGCGATCGAACGCGTCGCCGCCGAATGCGTGGAGGACCTCGCGGCCGACGGCGTCGTCTACGCCGAGGTCCGGATGGCGCCGGAGCTCCTGACCGATGGCGGCCTGTCGCTCGACGAGGCGACGACCGCGATGCTCGATGGCCTCCGTCGAGGCGCGGAGGGCCGGCCCATCACCGTCGGGCTCATCATCACCGCGATGCGCCAGGCGGCACGCTCGGTGGAGATCGCCGAGCTGGCGGTCCGGCATCGTGACGCGGGCGTCATCGGCTTCGACATCGCAGGGCCGGAGGCCGGCTATCCGCCGACGCGGCATCTCGACGCCTTTCACCTCATCGCCCGCGAGAACTTCCACCTCACCATCCACGCCGGCGAGGCCTTCGGCCTTCCGTCGATCTGGGAGGCGCTGCAGTGGTGCGGCGCCGAGCGTCTCGGCCACGGGGTGCGGATCGTCGACGACATCACCATGCGGTCGGATGGTCGGGTCACCCTCGGCCGCCTGGCATCGTTCGTCCGCGATCGCCGGGTACCGCTGGAGATGTGCCCGACCTCGAACGTGCACACCGGGGCGACCCCGAGCTTCGAGGAGCACCCCATCGACCTGCTGCGGCGGCTGCGCTTCCGCGTCACCGTCAACACCGACAACCGGCTGATGAGCGGAATCTCGCTGTCGTCCGAGTTCGCCGCACTGTCCCGCGCCTTCGGGATCGGGCTCGACGACATGGAGTGGCTGACGCTCAACGCGATGAAGTCGGCGTTCTGGCCCTTCGACGGCCGGCTCAAGATCATCAACGAGCAGATCAAGCCCGGCTACGCCTCGCTCCGGGCCCAGCAGGCGGCCGCGGAGCTCGCGACCGGCTAGACGCGACCGGCTAGTGCGCGGAGGCGGGGACCAGGAAGCCGGCCACCGCCGTCTCCAGCTCGGCCGCCTCCGCGGCGGTGAGGCTGCGCAGCGGGGCACGCATGCCACCGCTCACCGGGACATCGCGCATGCCGAGCACGTGCTTGGCGGCGGCGATGAACTGGCCACTCGCCTCCATGGCCGTGCGCAGCGAAAGCAGCCGGGCTCCGGCCGCTTCGTCGGCCGCGTCGAGCGCCTCGCGGACCACGTCCGGGAAGGCCGACGCCATGCCGGAGACGGTGCCGATCGCTCCGCGGGCGATCCCGGCGGGCAGGAGCGGCTCGTTTCCGATGAGCACCGGCAGCCCCAGCTCGAGATACGGCTCGACGCGCTCGAACGGCGACTCGCTCACCTTCAGGCCCGCCAGGTTGTCGACCGATGCGCCGATGCGGCGAATGACCTCGACCGGCAGCGGGTAGCCCGAGCGAGGTGCGAAGGCGTAGCAGTAGAAGGGGAGCGGGGCCGCGGCGCGGGCGGCGGCCACGAAGTGCGCGGTGAGCGCATCGGCGTCGAGCGGGAAGTACGGCGGCGGGATGACGGCGACCGCATCGGCCCCGATCTCGGTCGCGTGCCGCGCCAGGGCGACGGTGTCGGCCGTCGTCTGGGCGCCGGCGTGGACGACGAGCGCGCCGGATAGCGCGCGCCGAAACGCCTCCACCACCGCGCGGCGCTCGGGGATGCCGAGGAGCACGCCCTCGCCCGTCGTGCCGCACACGAAGGCGCCGTCGGCGCCATGCGATTCGAGGAATGCCCCGTATGGCGCGATGGCCTCCAGGTCGAGGCCGATTCCATCGGGGCTGAGCGGAGTGACGACGGCGGGGATGAGCGGCCGGCGGCCGACCTCGGTGAGCTTCTTCACCGGCTCATCCTACCCGGCCGGAATGCCGCAGGCGTGGGCGAAGGCCTCGTCCCCCCGGTCCGAGGCCTTCGCGGTGCGGACGGCCCGCGTCACTCGAGCGTGGCGCCGCTCGGGCTCGTCTTCGGCGCCTGCTTCGGCGCTGCGGGATGGCGAAGCGGGTAGTCCGGGTAGTCCTCGGCGGCGGCGGCCGACGCCGCGCTCGAGTCGCGGATCGCCGCGATCGCGGAGATGGCGTCGAGCGAGAACGACGCATCGGCGGTGCGCGAGACAGGGACGGCGGCGCCGCCCGACCATCCGGCCGGGTAGCCGGCGTTCAGCGTGGATGCGTCGCGATCTCGGAGGGCGTCGCCGACGAGAAGGCCGAGGGCCGCCGCAACGATGATCACGATGACGACGGCGCTGGTGCGCGCGACGGTGGTGAGCGTTCCTGGATTCATGACCTTCGACTCCTTGTGCCTGGTGGCTCCCTCCACCGACTGCCAGAGCCTAGGAGGCTGGCAGGCACCTCGCTAGCGGCGGCCGGACGCGCCGCCGGTCATTGCTCGGACAGCGCGGGCGTCGCGCGCCCATCGCGCCGCGTGTGCCGCCGCCGACGTGCTCGGACGGGGAGCGGCCGCACCCGAGTCCGGCCGGCCGGCATCGGTGTAGACTCGACCGCGACTCCCGAAGCCCCTGTGAGCACGAAGGACTTCGCAAGCCAATGACCTATGTCATCACCGAGCCCTGCATCGGCGTCAAGGATGCAAGCTGCGTCGACGTCTGCCCGGTCGACTGCATCCACGCGACGGACGACGATGCGATGTTCTTCATCGACCCGGACGAGTGCATCGACTGCGGAGCGTGCGAGCCGGAGTGCCCGGTCACCGCGATCTTCGCCGAGGACGCCGTCCCGGACGACCAGCAGAAGTACATCCAGATCAACGCCGACTACTTCAAGCAGTAGCCGATGCCGCGCCTCATCGCCCTGTACAACGTCCCCGAGGATCCCGAGGCCTTCGACGCGCACTACCGTGACGTCCATGCCGGGATCGTCGCTCGCTACCCGAAGGTGCGGGACGTTCGGCTCTCCAAGCCCGCCGGCGTCGGCGGCCGCGAGGCGCCGTACCACCTGATGGCGGAGATGGTCTTCGACACCGCGGCCGATCTCCAGGCGGCGCTGATGTCGGAGCCCGGCGCCGAGTCGGCAAAGGACCTCCGCAACTTCGCCGGCGCGGGCGTGACCCTCTTCATCGCACCCGACGAGGCCGATGCCTGAGCCCGGCTCGCCCATGGCGATCGACCCCGAGGCCCTCGGCTTCGAGCACATCCGCTACGTCCGCGATGCCGATGTGGGCGTGGCGACGGTCACCATCGACCGCCCGGACGTGCTGAACGCCCTCGACTTCCCGACCATGCGCGAGCTCGCGCGTGCCTTCGAGCAGGCCTCGTGGGACGACTCGGTGGCGGTGGTGGTGGTCACCGGCGCCGGCGATCGGGCCTTCTGCACCGGTGCGGATCTCGACGAGCAGGCGGCGATGGGCTCGACCTCCGGCCAGTACTGGCGCTGGATGGGTGCCTTCATCGAGATGCACGACAAGCTGCGCCAGATCGGGAAGCCGACCATCGCGCGCATCAACGGCGTCTGCGTCGGCGGCGGCCAGGAGCTCCAGCTCGCCTGCGACCTGTCGGTGATCGTCGACGACACCTACATCCGCCACGTCGGGCCCGAGCACGGCTCGGTGCCGGCCGGCGGCGCGACGCAGTGGCTGCCGATCGTGGTGGGCGATCGCCGCGCTCGCGAGATCGTGATGCTCTGCGAGCAGATCACCCCGCAGCAGGCGCTGGAGTGGGGGCTGGTGACCCGGGTCGTGCCTCGGGACCGCCTGGACGCCGAGGTCGCCGCGCTGGCCGAGAACCTTGCCCGGAAGCTGCCGGAGACGATCCGGTACACCAAGACCCAGCTGAACTGGTGGCGTGACCTCGTGTGGTCACAGACGGTGCAGCACGCTCGGGACTGGCTCGCCGTCCACTCCACCGCCGACGAGACGAAGGAGGCGGTCGACGCCTTCCACGAAAAGCGACGGCCGCGCTTCGCCGAGCTGCGCCGCCAGCAGGCGGGCGCGGGTGTGACCTGCGCGTCGTGCGGCACGAGCGGGCTCTCGGCGACCGCGAAGTTCTGTGCCGAGTGTGGGACCGCGCTTCCGAATCCGTGGGAGAAGACGCAGTGAGTCACGAGGAGCTCGTCCTCGTCGAGCGCCAGGCGGAGCAGCGCACCGCCCTCGTGCGGCTCAACCGGCCGAAGCAGCTGAATGCGCTGAACGGCGCGGTCATGGATGCCCTCTGCGTCGCGCTGGAGGAGCTCGACCGCGACGACGCGGTCCGCGCGATCGTGGTGACCGGCAACGAGCGGGCATTCGCGGCGGGCGCCGACATCGGCGAGATGGCGACCGCGACGCCCATCGAGCTGCTGCTCACGAACCGCATCGGGCAGTGGGATCGCATCCGCCGGATCACCAAGCCGGTGATCGCGGCCGTCAACGGCTGGGCCCTCGGCGGCGGCTGCGAGCTGGCCATGACGCTCGACCTGATCGTGGCGGGCGAGGGCGCGAAATTCGGGCAGCCGGAGATCAGCATCGGCGTCATTCCCGGCGCCGGCGGGACGCAGCGGCTGACGCGCGCCACCGGCAAGGGGAAGGCGATGCGCATGGTGCTCACCGGGGAGCCGATCACGGCCCGTGAGGCGGAGGCGGCGGGCCTGGTGGCCGTCGTCACGCAGGACGAGGTCGTGGTGGACGACGCCCTGGCGCTGGCGGCGACCATGGCCACCAAGTCGCCGATCGCGCTGCGCCTCGCCAAGGAGGCGGTCAACGCCGCCTACGAGATGAGCCTGACCGATGCGCTGGCCCACGAGCGCCGGCTCTTCTACCTGCTGTTCGCCAGCGAGGACCAGAAGGAGGGAATGGCCGCCTTCCTCGAGAAGCGCAGCCCCGACTTCACCGGCCGATGAACCTCGGCAACCCGGACCGCCCGGTCGGCGGCCTCTCGTCGCCGCGCCCGGAGGGCGTCGAGATCCGTCCCCTGGGCCGCGACGACTTCGCCGATGCGCTGGCCCTGGCCCGTGAGCTCTACGACCTCCCGGATGCCGATCCCGAGCCGTACCGGCCAGCGTACGACGCACTCGTCAACGACCCCGACGCCGCCCCGTTCGTGGCGATCGCCGACGGCGAGGTGGCCGGGTTCATCGGCTTCCGATTCCGGCGCCGGTTGAACCACGCAACCTTCGAGGGCTGGATCAGCGACCTGGTCGTGCGCGAGGGCTTCCGGGGGCGGGGGATCGGCCGCGCGCTGCTGGCCGCGGTCATTGCCGAGTGGCGGCTGCGCGGCTCCCACCGCATGGAGCTCGAGGTGGCCTACGAGCGGACGGCCGCGCGCGCCCTGTACGCGGCGGCCGGATTCGTCGACCAGGGGAAGTACTTCGAGATCGGCCCGGTGCGGACGCGGGGGATCCGGCCGCAGTCGGGCGTGGAGATCCGGCCGGTCGTCGACGACGATGCCGACTTCGCGGCGGTCACTCGCCTCCTCGCCGAGCTGGGCCGCCCGTCACCGAGCGACGATCAGCTGCCGGCGTTGCGGCGCACGTACACCCAGCACGTCGCGCGGGCCGACACCGGCTCGCTGCTGGCGCTGTCGGATGGCGCCCCGTGCGGCTTTGTCAGCCTCGAGTTTCGCCAGCCCTTCTTCACCGCCACGCCGCAGGGGTGGATCCCGGACCTGATCGTCACTGATGCCGCCCGCGGGCGCGGGATCGGCGCAGCGCTGCTCGAAGCCGCATTCGAGGAGGCGGTTCGCCGCGGGGCCTACGCCGTCGCGCTCGAGAGCGGCCACCAGCGCGCCGTGGCCCATCAGCTCTACCTGGCGGCCGGCATGGCCGACGTCGGGCTCTTCGCGTGGCTCGTGCGGTGAGCGACCGAGCCCTTGCGCGGGATATCCGCGCGCGCGCCCGTTCGTGCGACGTACCCTCGCAGTGGCGGCATCTCTGACCCGCGGGAACGGAATGTGCAGTTGCGTCGCCGGGGCGCCGCACGCGCACCCGTCAATCTGTTGGAGGGTATCGGAGGACTCGCATGGGAATCATCATCTGGTTGATCGTGGGCGCCATCGCCGGCTGGGTCGCTGGCAAGCTCGTGCCCGGTGACGAGGGCTACGGCGTGATCGGGACGATCATCGTGGGCATCGTCGGCGCCCTGGTGGGCGGCTTCATCTTCGGCACGGTGACCGGCGAGGAGTGGATCACCGGCTTCAACGTCGGCACGCTCGTCGCCGCCATCGTCGGTGCGGTGGTCGTGGTCGTCGTCTGGCAGATGATCACGGGGCGACGCAGCACCACCTGACGCCCCATCCACACGCCCCATTGCGCCCGGTGCCGGTCCCGGCCCCGGGCGCTTCCTCGTCTCCGCCCCGTACAATCCATCCGATGACCGATCCATCGACGGACGGGGTGCTCGCCGCCGCCACGGAGCGTGGCGTGACCACGCTGGTGCTCAATCGTCCCGACGCGCTCAACGCCCTGACGGCCGAACTCCGCAGCGAGCTCCTGGCCGCGGTGAAGGCCGCCAGCCGCGACGCAGAGGTCCGAGCGGTGGTGATCACCGGCGCGGGCCGCGCCTTCTGCGCCGGTGCCGACCTGCGCGCCGGCAGCGGCGAGCGCGAGTTCCGCCGGGTCCTCACCGACGAGTACAACGCGCTGATCGAGGCGATCCGCGCCCTGCCGAAGCCGGTCATCGCCGCCGTCAACGGCGTGGCCGCTGGCGCCGGTCTGAGCCTCGCCCTCGCCGCCGACCTCGTGGTCGCGTCGGAGGAGGCCCGGTTCGTGCCCGCGTTTCATCGCATCGGGCTGGTGCCCGACTCTGGCCTGACCCGCACGCTGGTCCGGGCGGTCGGCCGCCATCGCGCATTCGAGGTGCTGATGGGTGAGCGACAGCTGGGCGCCGCCGAGGCGCACGCGGCGGGGCTCGTGGCCGCGGTCGTCCCGGGCGATCGCCTCGCGGACGCGGCGCGCGAGCTGGCCGAGCGGCTGGCATCCGGCCCGACGCGCGCCATTGGCCTGACGAAGCGCCTCATCGCCGCTGCCGAGGATGCGAGCCTCTCCGACTCCCTGGCCGCCGAGGCCGCGCTCCAGCAGGTCGCGGGTGGCACCGAGGACCACGCGGAGGGGGTCGCCGCCTTCGGCGACAAGCGCGACCCGGTGTTCCGCGGCCGATGACGGAGATCGCGACCTTCGGCGTTCTCGGAGCGGGCGTCATGGGCGCGGGCATCGCGCAGGTCGCGGCCGAGGCGGGCCTCGAGGTGCACCTGCACGATCCGGTGGACGGCGCGTCCGAGCGTGCGCTCGAACGCATCGGCGGCTTTCTGCGCCGCAAGGCGGAGAAGGGTCAGCTCACCGAAGCCGATGCCGCCGCCGCTCGCAGTCGCATCCGCCCGATCACCAAGCTCGGCGAGCTTGCCCGGGCGGACGCCATCGTCGAGGCCATCCCCGAGGAGCTCGAGCTCAAGCGTGACGCCTTCCGGAGCCTGGACGCCGATGCGGCCCCGGGCACGATCCTGGCCTCGAACACGAGCTCGCTGTCGATCGCGCAGATCGCCGGCGCCACCCGGCACCCGGAGCGGGTGGCCGGCATGCACTTCTTCAACCCGGTGCCGTTGATGGCGCTCGTGGAGGTCATCCCCGGCCCCATGACCTCGCCCGACGTCGTCGATCGCCTGGCGACCCTCGCGCGGCGCCTGGGAAAGACGCCGGTCACGGCGGCCGATACCCCCGGCTTCATCGTCAACCGCGTGCAGCGGGCGCTCTACCTCGAAGCGTTCCGCATCTTCGAGGAGGGCGTCGCCGACGTGCCGGCCATCGACGACGCGATGCGCCAGCTCGGCTTCCGCCTCGGTCCGTTCGAGCTCGCCGACGTGGTGGGGACCGACGTCAACCTGGCCGCGGGGACTTCCATCTTCGAGGGGTTCTACGGCGACCCGCGCTATCGGCCCGCCCAGGTGCAACGTCGCGTCGTCGACGCCGGGCGGCTCGGACGGAAGTCCGAGGCCGGGTACTACGACTACGCGGACGACGGCTCGCGCGGGAATCCGTGGCCGGCGCTGCTCCAGCGCCCCCCGGAGGCGCCATCGCTGCCCGCGATCGACATGGCGCAGATCGGAGCGCGGGTGCTGGCGACGATCGTCAACGAGGCAGCCTCGGCGGTGGCCGACGGCGTCGCGGCTCCTCACGCGATCGACGTCGCGATGCGCCTCGCGTCGAACTGGCCGGAAGGCCCGGTTGCATGGGGCGAGCGGATCGGCCTGGCGTCCGTGGTCCACACGCTGGACGCGCTCCATGCCGCGGTGCCGGATGGTCGCTACCGGGTGACCCCGCTCCTGCGCGCGCTCGCCATGACCGGTGGCTCCTTCTTCGGGGAGCCCGCCTGACCCGTGCCCCTCACCGGTCGCTATGCCGCCGTCATCTTCGACATGGACGGCCTGCTGCTCGACACCGAGACGCTGTGGCACGAGGCCGAGGTCGAGCTGTTCCGACGCCACGACGGCGAGTTCACGTGGGACGACAAGATGGCCGTCATCGGCACCAGCTACGAGCACACTTCGATCTACTTCGCCGACCGGCTGGGGCTGCCCCGGGAGCAGGGGCCGGCGCTCGTATCGGAGATGCTCGAGGTGATGCACGGGTTCGTGCGGCGGGCCGTCGACGCTCGTCCGGGCGCCGTGGAGCTCGTTGCCCGCCTGAGCGACCTCGATGGCGTCGCCCTCGGCCTCGCCTCGAACTCGCCGCGCTACCTCGTCGACGATGCGCTCGCCACGGCCGGCATGGCCGATGTCTTCGAGGTCATCATCACCTCCGACGATGTCGAGCATGCCAAGCCGGCGCCCGACATCTACCTCCTGGCCTGCCGACGTCTCGGCGTGGACCCTGCCGACGCCCTTGCGCTCGAGGACTCCGCCTCGGGAGTCGCGGCGGCCAAGGCGGCAGGGCTGACGGTCATCGGCGTCCCGCAGTTCGCCGAGACCGATGTCTCGGCCGCCGATCGCATCATCGACTCGCTCGAGGAGCTCCTCGACGCCTGATCGGCGTATGCTCCGCGGCATGTGCCGAAGCATCAAGACCCTCCGCACCGGTCCCACCCCCGCCAGCGACGACGAGATCACCGCCGCCGCGCTCCAGTACGTGCGCAAGGTGAGCGGCTACCGGAAGCCGTCCAGCGCCAACGAGGAGGCTTTCGCGGCCGCCGTCGCCGACGTGGCGGCCGTATCGAAGCGACTGCTTGAGGCGGTTGCGCTGACCCACCCCCACGCGCGCTCCCGCGCATGAGCCGATGAGCGTCGATCGAACGGCAACCATCGGCCTGGCGCGCTGGTGGTGGACGTTCATCGTGAGAGGCGTGCTCGCCATCCTGTTCGGGGTGCTGGCCTTCTTCGCACCGACCTACGGGATCGCGATCCTGGTCGGCCTGTTCGCCGCGTGGGCGATCATCGACGGCGTCGGGAACCTCGTCGCGGGGATCCGCACCCGTGGCCAGGACCGGAGCTGGTGGCTCGAGGTCCTGGAAGGCCTGGTCAGCGTGGCGGCCGGCGTGATCGCGATCCTGCTGCCGGCCGCCGCCGCGCAGGTGTTGGTGCTCATCCTCGCCGCCTGGGCAGTGCTCACCGGCGCGATCGAGATCGTCATGGCGATCCGCCTGCGGCGCGTGATCGACAACGAGGTGTGGATGGCGCTGGCCGGTGCCGCGTCGATCGTGTTCGGCATCGTCCTCGTGCTCTTCCCGGCCGCCGGCGTCCTCAGCCTGGTGTGGCTCATCGGGTCGTTCGCGATCGCGTTCGGCGCATTCCTGGTCATCCTGGGCTGGCGCCTGCGCGGCATCCACGAGCTGACCACCCGCTAGGCCACGCTGGCGCATCTACCCTGACTCCGCCGCCCCAACCTCCAGCGACGGCGTACCATCGCACCGATGAATCGCGATCCTGAACGCACGCCCGTGGTCGTGGAGGGCCTGCGCACCCCATTCGGTCGATACGGCGGCGCCCTGAAGGACGTCCGGCCCGACGACCTGGCGGCCCACGTCATCAACGCACTGGTGGAACGCACCGGGCTCGACGCCACGCTCATCGACGACGTCATCCTCGGTGCCGCGAACCAGGCGGGCGAGGACAATCGCAACGTGGGCCGCATGGCCGCGCTGCTCGCGGGCCTGCCGATCGAGGTGGCGGGACAGACCGTCAACCGGCTCTGCGGCTCGGGCCTGCAGGCCGTGGTGACTGCGGCGCATGCGATCGCGTACGGCGATGGCGAGATCTTCATCGCCGGCGGGGTCGAGTCGATGACGCGCGCGCCGTTCGTCATGGCCAAACCGTCGGCGGCGTTCCCGCGCGGCGAACAGGCGCTGCAGGACACCACCCTCGGCTGGCGCTTCACGAATCCGCGCCTGGCCGACGCGTACTACCCGTACTCCATGGGCGAGACCGCCGAAAACGTCGTCGAGCGCCTGGGCGTCAGCCGCGAGGACCAGGACGCCTTCGCGCTGACCTCCCAGCGGCGCTGGGCCGATGCACACACGGCGGGCCGCTTCGCGGAGGAGATCGTGGCGATCGAGGTGCCCGACGGAAAGGGCACGCGCATCGTCGACACCGACGAACACCCGCGGCCCGATACCACGCTCGAGTCGCTGGCGAAGCTGAAGCCCGCCTTCACGCGGAACGCCTCGGGTTCCGTCACCGCCGGAAACTCGTCCGGCATCAACGACGGTGCCGCCGCGCTGCTGGTCATGAGCGAGGCCCGCGCCGGCGAGCTGGGGATGCGGCCGATGGCCCGCATGGTCGCCTCGGCGGTGGCGGGCGTCGATCCGGCGACGATGGGCCTCGGCCCGATCCCGGCCACGCGCCGCGCGCTCGAGCGCGCCGGCATCGGCGTCGAGCAGCTCGACCTGGTGGAGCTCAACGAGGCGTTCGCGGCGCAGGCGCTGCCGGTGATGCGGGAGCTGGGGCTCGACCCGGAGACGACGAACGTGAACGGCGGCGCCATCGCCATCGGCCATCCCCTCGGCGCCTCCGGCGCTCGGCTGGCCGCGACGCTCCTCCACGAGATGCGGCGGCGTGGCGCCCGCTACGGTCTGGCGACGATGTGCATCGGCGTCGGCCAGGGCATTGCCTCAGTCTTCGAAGCAGTGGAGTGACGAACATGGGTGGCATGCGATGGATCAGCGTGACCGCGGAGGGTGAGGCCACCGTGATACCGGACTTGGCGAACATCTCGTTCGCCGTGACCGCTGACGGCAAGGACCTTGCCGCGGTGCGCGATGACGTCAACAAGCGGGCGTCCGCGGTCCTGGCCAAGTTGCGCGAGCTTGGGATAGTCGATGGCGACATCAACGCGCCGGACGTTGGGATTCACTCGCAGTACGACTACCGCAAGGGCCAGAAGCTCACCGGTTATCGCGTCGCCCGCCAGGTGACGGCCAGGGTTCGCAAGCTGGACAAGCTGGGCGAGGCACTCGACGCCGTGGTCGCGGCCGGCGCGAACGAGGTCCACCGTACGCAGATGGCCGCCGCCGACCCATCTGCCGCCGAGCACGTGGCCCTCGCCGCCGCCGTCGCTGCGGCACGCGCCAAGGCCGAAGCGGTCGCCGGCGCCGCGGGTGTCACGCTCGCCGGTGTCGCCCGGGTCGAGGAGGAGGGTCCGGGTCATGCCGGTCCGCTCCCGAAGTTCGGCGGTATGGGCGCCATGGAGTCCGCCGACGCGGGGACCGAGGTGGCGGCTGGGGACCTGACCGTGACTCGCCAGATCCGCGCCTGGTTCGACATCGGGTGACGAACGGCCCGCGATGGCCTGCCGAAGCGCACTTGCCTCCGCTGGCCGCCGGACTGACGATTGAGCGTGGACAACCCGCGGAGGTCGCGCCATGTCATCGCCGTCCGCCCCGCGCCGTCCGGATCGCAAGGCACTCGCGCTCAACGCCCCGTCCGGGATTGCGCTCATCGCCATCGGGGCGGTCGCGCTCATCATCATCGGGTTCCTGCTGTGGCCGGTCCTCGATCCGGGACCGGGGCCGAGCGAGACCGCGTCACCGACCGCAGTGGCCAGCCCAACGCCGCAGCCCAGCGTTACAGTCGCGCCGAGCCCGACGCCTGAACGGACAGCAACGGCCGAGCCGACGCCGACACCTGTCGCCGTCTGGACCGAGCTCGACTGGTCGGAGCCGGTGACCCCCGCGTTCACGGTTCACCTGTACGACCTCGTTCCGTGGGAGGACGGCTATGTCGCAGTCGGCGAGTTGCCTGGGCAGGGCTGGGCGTCGCTGACCTCGCCTGACGGCGTGACCTGGGCGATCGAGCAGCGCGACTTCCCGGGCGCACCGCGTCACCTCGTTGCCACCGGTGACGAGCTGCTGGCGTTCATGCCGTCCGTCGCCAGTCCGTCGCCGCCTGGAACGATCGTTGGCGCGCCACCGACCTGCATCATCTGGCGCTCGACCGATGGCGTCACCTGGAGCCTGGTCGACAGCGCGAGCTGGCTAGGCGCGTGGCACGATGCCATCCCCGGTGTGCACTCCAACCCCGACGGATGGAACGAGGCACAGCACGACCCCACGATCGGCCTCGTCGACGTCGCCAGCGGACCCGACGGGCTGGTTGCCATCGGCAACTCGTTCGGGACCGATGCCATGGAGCCGATCGTCCTGCACTCGAGCGACGGCGCAACGTGGGCCCCGGCCGAGCTGCCGGCCGGCTCCAACAGCGCTCTGCTGAACTCGGTCGTCGCGCATGGCGGTCGGTTCGTGGTGACCGGCGCAACCGGCGTTTGGACCGAACCTGCGACAGCCACGATCGCGGCCTGGTACTCCGATGACGGCCTCACCTGGGTCCAGGCGACAATCGAGGCCGACGAGTTTGGCCTGGCCGCCGGGGCTGAGCTCGGCCCGCTGTGGGCTGCCGACGACGGCCTCCTCGCCTGTCGCGGGTACCGCGAGATGGCGGCCGGCGGTTGGCGCTACATGGACGCCTGGCTGTCGGCCGACGGCACAACCTGGCGCGACTCGCCACAACCAGGCCCACACCTCGCCTGTGACTGGTCTGCGTCGGACGGCCTTCGCATCGTGTCGCTCGGTCCCCGTGGCCACGCCTCGCCGATGCCCTGGCCGGGAGTAACGGGGGCTTGGACATCGACCGATGGGGTCGAGTGGCAATCGCTCGAGTTGAGTTCGACGATCACCGATCAGCTGGAGCGCTTCTGGGTCGTGCCGGATGGCGTCATCTACGCCGGCCAGCAGTCGTTCTGGTTCGGGAGGGCGATCCCGCGGTAGTCAGCCGACGAGGACGCAGGAGACCCAGGCGTGACCGCCGATATCCGTCACCGCGCAGCTCAGCCGTGAGATATCGGTCCCGCCTGCGGTCGCTCCGCTGCTGACGATCACGAGATCCAGGTAATGCGCCTGAACCGTTTGGTAGGTGAAGTTCGCCACCTCGCCCGGCGCGAGGACGATCGACCTGCCTTCCGGCGCGTTGCCGTAGGACGTGATGGTGCCGGAGATCTGCATCGACCGTGACGGATCGGTGTTGACGATCCGGATGGCCGAGTTCCCGATCGTGCGGCTGCGCACGTCGGCGCCGGTCCGCGGGTCGAGCAATACCCGGGCGTTGACATTCCCGTAATCGACCGTGCCGGAGATGACCGACGTGCTCCGCTCGAACGAGTTCGAGTCGAGGCCGTCGAGTTTCGTGGCGTTGACGACCGGCGTCTGGCTGGAGGAAAGCGCGCCAAGACGGTTGAGGAAGGCTGCCATCTGCTCGCGCGTGACGTTGGCCTTCGGGCAGTACCTCCCGCCGCCGCAGCCGGCGGTCACACCGGAGTCCACGAGGGCGTCGATGTCGCTGTGGAACGCGTTGGAGCTCGGGACGTCGCTGAACTGGTGGCTGGCCAGGACAACCCCCGCAGGAATCCCGAGCACGAGGGCAATGATCACCACGAGGGCGGCGAGCTGACGCAGGCGGGGCTGGGTGATGGCGGGCATGGGGCGAGACTCCTACTAGAACCGGCGGAGGGCGTGGCGCCTTAATGATCGGTTGCTGGTCGCCCCATGTCCATGCGCAACCCGGGTTCGTGCCTCGGCTGGGTCAGCCTCGTTGGTCGCCAGCGCCGGGCATCGGTGCCAGGTGGATGTGTCGATAAGGCTGGCGGCCGTGCGGCCTGAGTTGGGACAATTGCGCATGCGGCACAAGACCTTCCGCCCCTCCGATCAGGACGCGCTGCGCTGCCGCCCCTGCACGACTGGGTGGCCGACGACGGCTTGGCGGCCTTCCTCGACGCAGCCTCCTGACTAGGACGGCCGCCGAGCCCGCCATGTCCGACGTCCGGCGCGTCTTCACGGTCCAGGCCATCCGCGCCTTCCTCTACGGGTTCAGCAGCATCCTGATCGGCGCCTCGCTGGCGGCCAGCGGGCTCGACGCCATCGCCGTCGGCGCGGTCTTCACCGCCGTCCTGCTGGGCATGGCGGCCTCGTCGCTGGCGGTCGGCCGCTGGGGGGAGGCGCTCGGCCGCCGGCGGACCTACCTCGGGCTGCTCGCCGTCATGGGCGTCGCCGGGGCCGTGTTCGGCCTCACGAGCGCCGTCCCGCTCCTCGTGCTCGCCGCGCTCACCGGCACCCTGTCGACCGATCCGAACGAATCGGGCCCGATCACCACGGTCGAGCAGGCCATGCTCGCCTCCACGCCACCGGCCGAGCGGAGTCGCGTCTACGGTCGCTACAACGCGGTGGCATACCTGGCCGGCGCGGTCGGAGCGCTGGCGGCGGGTGGCCCCAGCGCGCTCCGCGACGTGCTGCCCGGGCTGCCACCGGACCAGCGCTGGCTGCTGGTGATGCCGATCGGGGCCATCGCCTGCCTCATCGTCGCCCGTGGCGTCAGCGACCGGGTCGAGGTCGGGCCCGCCGTGCCGCAGGGCCAGCGCGGCCTTCAGCGCTCCCGCGGGGCGGTCCGACGGCTGGCGTCCCTCTTCGCCGTCGATGCCTTCGCCGGCGGCTTCATCGTCCAGAGCTTCATGGTGTTCTGGTTCGGGCGACAGTTCGGCGCGGACGCCGAGCTCATGGGCCTGGTGTTCTTCGGCGTCGGCCTGCTGCAGGCGGCCTCGTCGGTGGCCGCCGGCTGGCTCGGCGACCGCATCGGCCTGCTCAACACCATGGTCTTCAGCCACCTGCCTTCGAACCTGCTGCTGGCCGCCGTGCCGCTCGCGCCCTCGCTCCCGATCGCCATCGGGCTGCTCCTCGGGCGCTCCGCCCTGTCACAGATGGACGTGCCCGCCCGCCAGGCGTACCTGGCGGCGCTGGTCGACCCCGCCGAGCGGACCGCGGCGGCGGGGTACACGAACGCGGCACGCCACCTCGTCCGGCCGGCGGGACCCGCGCTGGCGTCCCTGTCGATGGGCATGGCGGCCGGCCTGCCCTTCCTCGTCGCCGGCGGCCTGAAGGTGGCGTACGACCTGGCGCTGTTCTTCACCTTCCGGCGAGTTCCGCTGGGGGATGACTGACCGGCGCGCGATGCGGAACCGTCCGCGTCGCGGCGCCGTCCGGGCGGCATGACGCGCTGGTCGATCGCCCTCCTCATCGTTGCGGTGGCCGGCTGTGCGCCGACCGCATCCGGATCGCCCGCCTCTGACGGCACGCTCCAGCTCGAGGTCGTGGCCGGTCCGATCTGTCCGGTGGAGCGCGACCCGCCGGATCCGGACTGCGCCCCCCGGCCCGTCGGCGGAGCGCGCATCTTCGTCCAGCCGGGTGACGGGAGGGACATCGTGGTGGGCGAGGCGACGACCGACGAGACCGGCCACGCGACCATCGCGGTCGCTCCGGGCGACTACCTCGTGACCGGAGGCGAGGTCGAGGGTCTCATGGGACGGCCGGCAGCCACCGCCGTCACCGTGTCGTCTGGTCGGACCGTGGCGGTCACGCTGACCTACGACACCGGCATCCGGTGACTGGCCGAATCAGCCCAGCTTGAGGTTCGGCAGGACCTTCGAACCGAACGTGTCGATGAAGGCCGCCTGGTCGCGCCCGACGTTGTGCAGGTAGATCTCGTCGAAGCCCATGTCCACGAACTTCTGGATCTGGGCGGTGTGCTCCTCGAGATCGGCGCTGATCAGCATCCGGTTGGCGAAGTTCTCGATCCGCACCAGCTTGGCGATGTTCGCGAAGTCCTCGGGGTTCTTGATGTCCTGCTTCGGGAACGGCATGCCGCCGTTCGGCCACTCCTCCAGCGCGTTCCGCTCCGCCTCGTCCTGGCTGGGTGCCCACGAGACGTGGATCTGGAGCTGCGTCTTCATGGCCGATGCGTCCTTGCCCGCCTCGGCGGCGCCCTCGCGGAACTTGTCCCACAGCATGGCGATCTTCTCGTCGGCCGCGCCGACGGTGATGATGCCATCGGCGAACTTGCCGGTGCGCTTCGCGTTCAGGGGTCCGGCGGTGGCGACGTAGACCGGCACCGGCTGCTCGGGGCGGGTGTAGAGCTTGGCGGACTCCAGCGTGAAGTATTCGCCGTCGTGCTTGACGACCTTGCCGCTGAAGAGCTTGTTGATGACCTCGATCGACTCGAACATCATCGCCGAGCGAATGCCGATCTCCGGCCACTCGCCGCCGATGACGTGCTCGTTCAGCGCCTCACCGGCGCCCAGGCCGAGCCAGAAGCGCCCCGGGTACATCGCTCCCAGCGTGGCCGCCGCGTGGGCGATCACCGCGGGGTGGTAGCGGAAGCCGGGGCAGGTGACCGCCGTGCCGAACGGCAGCGAGGTGCGCTCGCCGAGGGCGCCCATGAAGCTCCACGCGAAGGCGCTCTGCCCCTGCTGCGGCGTCCACGGGTGGAAGTGCTCGCTGACCTGGAATCCCGCGCTGAACCCGGCCCCCTCCGCCTGCTCGGCCCAATCGAGCAGATCCGTGGGGTGGAACTGCTCGAGCATCGCCGCGTATCCGATCTTCGTCATGCCCCAAGGGTAGCCGGAACCCGCGGACGCGACGCGGCGCCGGAGCCACCAGGCGTCCGGCGCCGCGTCGTGAGGGGCTGCGGAGCGGGTTACGTCCCTGACTCCTCCGCGTCATCAGCGTCGTCCCCCGGGCCGAAGCCACCGCCGCGCATTGGTCCGTGATGGCCACCACGGCCGGACCCGAGGTCGCCGAGCTGGCCGCCCTCATCGAGCCAGGTCGTCAGGTGCTCGATCGCCGCATCGGCGCGAGCCTGGTCCATCCCTTCGCCGACCGCGGCGTCGAGATCCGCCTGGACCGCCGCCAGGACGGAGGCCTTGACCTCGTCGTAGGCAACGCCCTGGGTCTCGGCGAGCGCCTCGAGCGAGCCGGCGTCGCGGGCCTGGCCGATCAGGTCGGCGCTCTCGATGCCGAGGGCATCGGCCGCTGCCTCGAAGACGTCACCGCCCAGGAAGCCGCGCGCGATCCCGCGCTCCATGCCTGCTCCGAAGCCACGGCCGAACGCGCCGGCGCGGCCGAAGAGGCCGCAGCCGTCGCCGTCGTAGGCCTCGATCCGCTCGCGGAGAGTGGCCGCCCGCTCCTCGTCGAGGTCGCCGGCCGCCACGGCCGCGTCGATCGCCGCGTTGGCGGCGGTCTTGCCGGCGGCGGTCAGCTCATCGGCTGTCACGTCGAGCTCCGAGACCAGGGTGTCGCGGAACACGTCGCAGTAGGCCGCATCGGCCGCATCCGCGGCGTCGGTCGTCTCGTCCACGGCAAAGGTGGTGTTGATGAGCGTCCCGCCCACCAGGGCGGCGACGATGAGCGCCCCGGCGAAGCCGAGAGTCTTGGTGAGTCGCATCGGGTGTTCCTCGTGTCGCTGTGGAGTGGAATGCGCTCACGATCCGCCGAGACCGATGAAGATTGCCTCAAGATCGGCGGCAGGCATCTTCACAACGTCTGAATCGGGTCGCGCGTACGATGCGGCCATGAGCGCGCCGGCACGCATCCTGGTCGTGGAGGACGAGCCCCAGCTTCGCGGGCTCCTGCGCCTGTACCTCGAGCGCGAGGGGCACCGGGTCATCGATGCCGGCGATGGCCCGGCCGCGCTGGCCGCCTTCGACGCCGGCCCCTGCGACCTCGTGATCCTCGACCTCATGCTTCCCGGCATGCAGGGTGAGACCGTGCTCGAGTCGCTGCGCGATGCCGGCGACGTGCCGGTGCTCATCACCTCGGCGAAGCGGACCGACGCCGAGCGGATCGCCGGCCTGCGCGCCGGTGCCGACGACTACCTGGCCAAGCCCTTCAACCCGCACGAGCTGACGGCGCGCGTCGCCGCCATCCTGCGTCGCACCCGCGGAGCGGCGGCCGTCGCGCCGCCGCCGATCCTCAGCTTCGACGGCGGGCGCCTGGTGCTCGATCCGTCGTCGCGGCGCTACACGCTGGCAGGCGGCGAGCCGGGTCGGCTGACCCCCGGCGAGGCGGCGCTGGTCGTGGCGCTGGCGGCCCGGCCCGGCACCGTCATGGGCCGGCAGCATCTGCTCGACGTGGTGGCGCGAAGGCCGGACGAGGTCTACGAGCGCGTCGTCGACGTCCACGTCGCGAACCTGCGCCGCAAGCTCGGCGACGATGCCGGCGATCCGTGGCTGATCGAGACGGTGCCCGCGAGCGGCTATCGGCTCGTCGCGCGCGTCGACCCGTCGCCATGATGCGGGGACGGCCGCTGGCGGTCCGCCTCGCCGTGGTCCTCGCCGCGGTCGTGGTGATCGTCCTCGTCGTTGCCGGGGCCGTGGTCAACCGGGCGGTGTCGCGCTCGCTCGACGAGACCCTCGGCCCTCGCGAGCAGCAGCGCCTTGCCCTGGCGGTGACCGTCATCGAGGAGGGCCTGGAGCGCGGCACCGGCCGTGGCATCCCGATGCTCGTGCGCCGCGTTGCCACCGAGACCGGGGGGTCGGTGCGCGTGCTGGACGCCGACGGCTCCGTGCTGTTCGAGGCGGGACAGCCGAACCGGGCGTGGGCGAGACGGAGACGATCATCGCGGACCTCAGCGACGAGGCCGGCGGTGGCAGGGTCGAGATCGAGGTCCCGAGCGCCCGCGCCCCGTTCCTCGCGGCGTTCAACGGTGCGCTGCTGCTGACCGGGGTGGTCGCGGTCGGGGCCCTCCTCGCGGCAGCGGCCTTCGTCGCGACGCGCGTGACGCGGCCGTTGCGCGGGGTGGCGGCGGCGGCGCATCGCCTCGGCGCCGGCGACCTGGCGGCCCGAGCGGAGGGCGGCCCCGATGCCGAGTCGCAGGAGCTGGCCGAGGCGTTCAACCAGATGGCCGGGCGCCTCCAGCAGTCCGAGACGCTTCGCCGGCGCGCGGCGAGCGACCTGGCCCACGACCTGGCCACCCCGGCCACGGTCCTGGAATCGCAGCTGCAGGCGATGATGGACGGCGTCGTGCCGGCTGATGGCGCCGAGCTCGAGAAGGCACGGACCGCCGCTGCGTCGCTCTCGGGCGTGATCCTGCAGCTGGGCGAGCTGACGCACGCCGAGGCGGCTCCCCTCCAGCGGAGTGCCGAGCGGGTCGCAATCGAGGCGCTCGTCGCCGAGATCGTTGCCGGGCTCGAGGGCCTGCTCCGCGAGCGCGGCGTGCGCGTCGAGATCGACGGCGGGGCGGGGCCGGTGGACGCGGACCGCGGGCACCTGGCGCGGGCGCTGCGCAACGTCGTCATCAACGCCATCCAGCACTCGCCACCCGCCGCCGAGGTGACCGTCACGCTGAGCGAGGCAGCGGGCGAGGTGACCGTTCGCATCCGGGACCACGGCACCGGGATCGCGGCCGAGGACCTGCCGCACGTCTTCGAGCGGTTCTACCGTGCCGATCGCGCGCGAGGCGCGCACGGCGGCAGCGGCATCGGCCTCACGGTCGCCCGCGAGCTGATCGCCGCCAACGCCGGCAGCGTCGACGTGGAGTCGACCGGGCCGGAGGGCACCACGTTCCGCATCGTCCTGCCGGCCGGCGCCTGAGTCGCCGGGGCGGCATGATTGCGCCATGGCCTTCATGACGCGGCGCCACGTCGCCCCGATGCTCGCGCTCGCACTCGCGTTGGCCGCCTGCGCCACGCCCCAGGGCGCGCCCGTCCCGTTGTGTGCGAGCGACTTCGAGCCGGTCTTCACGGCCTCCCCGCGGGCGATGACCGATCGGCCGCAGTCGATCCCGGTCGCGTGCTACCGCGTCACCGGCAACGCCCGCATCGAGGTCGGGTTCATCATGCCGCCGGGTCCGCAGTGCTTCGCCGTCGAGTCGGTCGAGGTGACCGAGAGCGCGGACGCGGTCTCGCTCGAGCTGCGGGTGGGCGGGATCATCGATCCCCTGGGCGCCTGTCCCGAGCAGGAGCTTCCCTGGAGCGTCCTCGTGGAGCTGAACACCCCGATCGGTGATCGCCAGGTGCTCGACGCCATCGGCTCCGAGGGCTGATCCGCCGACCAATTGGCGGCACGCATCCCGCTACCATGCCGGGCATGACTGATCTCTCGACGCAGCTGCTGATCAACGGCGAGCTCCGCGACGCGCAGAGCGGCCGCACGTTCCCGACCTTCGATCCCGCCCACGGCGGAGAGCTCGCCGTCGTGGCGCAGGGTGGCGCCGATGACGTCGATGCGGCCGTGGCCGCCGCCCGCGCCGCGCTCGAGGGCGCCTGGATGAAGACCTCGCCGGCCAAGCGAGTCCGGGCGCTGAACCGGCTGGCGCAGCTGCTCGACGAGCAGACCGATGCGCTCGCCGAGCTCGAATCGCGGAACGTCGGGAAGGCGATGTGGCAGTGTGCCTCGGAGATCAAGGTCGCCGTTGCGACGCTCGAGCTGTTCGCCGGCACGGCGCAGCACCTGTACGGGCGATCGCACGTCGTCAATCCGGCGGTTGTGAGCTACACGCTCCGCGAGCCGGTCGGCGTGGTGGGGGCGATCATCCCCTGGAACTACCCGTTGATGATGGCCGCCTGGAAGGTCGCGCCGGCGCTGGCCGCGGGCAACACCATGGTCCTCAAGCCGGCCTCCGCCACCCCGCTCAGCGCCATCCGCCTCGGGGAGCTGGCCCTGGAGGCCGGGATTCCGCCGGGCGTCCTGAACATCGTTCCGGGTCCCGGAGGCGAGGTGGGCGAGGCGATCGCCACGCACCCGGGGATCGACAAGGTGGCATTCACCGGTGAGACGGGCACCGGGCGGACGATCGCGCAGGCCGCCGCGCAGACCCTGAAACGCGTCTCGCTGGAGCTCGGCGGCAAGATCGCCCGAACATCGTGTTCGCCGACGCGGACCTCAATGCGGCCGTGCTCGGATCGGTGTGGGCCATCTACTACGCTGCCGGGCAGTCGTGCGAGGCGCGATCCCGGATCCTGGTGCAGGACGAGGTGTACGACGCGTTCGCATCGGCCTTCGCCGAGAAGACGAAGGCGCTGTCCGTGGGCGACCCCCTCGACGCCGACACCAAGGTCGGCTCGCTCATCAGCCGCGACCACGCGACGAAGGTGCGCGGATTCATCGACATCGGCCTCGAGGGTGGCGGCGAGCTGCTGGCCGGCGGCGACCTGTCGCTGGCCGATGGCCTGGATGCCGAGGCGTTCGTGGCGCCGACCGTCATCGGCGGCGTGGCCAACGATGCGCGCATCTGCCAGGAGGAGGTCTTCGGGCCGGTCGTCACCCTCACCCGCTTCGCCGACGAGGCGGAGGCGGTGCGCATCGCCAACGACGTGCGCTTCGGATTGGCCGCCACCGTGTGGACCGGCGACGGCGCCCGCGGCCACCGGCTCGCACAGCGCATCCGGTCCGGTGCCATCGGCATCAACACCCCCTTCGTGGCGTTCCCCGGCGTCCCGTTCGGCGGGTTCAAGGAGTCCGGCTACGGGCGCGAGCAGTCGCTCGAGGCGCTCGACCTGTACACCGAGACGAAGGCGGTGCTCCAGAACACGTCCGCGAAGCCGATCAATCCGCTCGGCATCTGAGCGCGTACCCTCGCCATGCCGATCATCCGTTCGCGATCGCTGGGTTCCCGCGCCGATCGACGAGGTGTTCACCTTCTTCGACGATCCCGGCAACCTCGCGAAGCCTCATGCCGCCGCCCGTCGCCATCCGGCTCGTGCGCATCGAGCCCGGCCCCGCCGCGGCCCGGCTCGGTCTTCGAGTTCCGCTACGGCCTGGGGCCCGTGCAGCGCTCGTGGACCGTCCGCCTGGTGGACCGCGTGCCGGGCGAGCGGTTCGTGGACGAGACCATCTCCGGGCCGATGGCGCGCTTCAACCACTCCCACTCCTTCACGCCGGCCCGCCGCGGGCACCTGGATCGAGGATCGCATCGACTTCCACGTCGGGCCCGATGGGGTGCTCGGCGCGGTTCTGGATGCCGCGGCGGGGATGGTGATGCGCCCACGTTCGTGTGGCGCCACGTTCGTCAGCGGCGAATCCTGCGCGGCTACGACCGTCGGTTGCGCTGCCGACCCGCCGCCGCGTACCGTGGCCGAGGATGTCCGCGGCGCTGCAGGCCTGGTTCGACCGCTTCCCCGAAGGCTGGTGGGGCTACCACTGGGCGCCGCCGACCCCGATGAGCGCGGTCGAGCTGATCGGCACACCGACGATCGACGCTCGCCTCATGGCGACGCTGTGGGCCGTCGTGAGCCGGCAGGAGGAGCGTGATGCTCAGCTCCGAGGCGCCGCAGGCCGGCAAGACCACGGCGCTCTCCGCCCTCGTCGACTTCCTGCCCGACGACACGACCGGCATCTTCGTGCGTGGCTGGTGGGAGGCCTACGACTGGACTCGACGAGATTGCGCCCGGCACCGGCTACCTGCTCATCAACGAGATGAGTGACCACCTGCCGATCTACGTCTGGGGCCGGGCCGCCCGCGGCGCGCTCGATGCTCGCCGGCACGGGGATGGGGCATGGGCGCCACGATGCACGCCGACTCGCTGCCCGAGGCTCTCGACAGCGCTGCGGACCGAGCTGCAGGTGACCGATGCGGATCTCGCCGGCCTGACCATCTACCTCCAGTACTCGGCCTATGCGACGCCGGCGGGGATGTACCGCCGTATCGAGGAGGCGTGGCATCTCCGGCTCGACGATGCCGGCGAGCTTGCGCCGGTGCGCCTGGGCGCGATCGAGGGGAGCTCGGTCTCCGAGCCTCACGGGCGCGCAGCGCACTGCCCGCACCGCCGATGCTCCCCGACGACGGTGGCCGCGTCACCGCGCATTCGTGCACGACCCGGCGGCGTATGCCGTGCTGGCGGAGAGCCTGGCCCTGACCGCGACGGACCTCGAGAAGGAGATCGACTGAGCGTCGGGCCTTCCTCGAGGAACTGGCGGCGCGGGGCATCTGCGACCCCGTGTCGGTGACGCTGGCCGTTCGCGACTACCCTGAACCTCCCGCGCAGCCCGAGGAGCGACCCGCATGACCCACGCCACCGACCGACCGGCCGACACGACCCTCGGGGAGCTGCGCGCCGCCGGGTGGCGATCGCGCAGCGTGAAGGCGAGCTGCGCGCCAACCTGCTGGCGCGGATCGCGGCGGGCGATCCGTTCCTGCCCGGCATCCTCGGCTACGACGAGACGGTGCTCCCGCAGCTCGAGAACGCGATCCTGGCCGGGCAGGACGTCATCCTGCTCGGCGAGCGCGGCCAGGCCAAGAGCCGCATCGCGCGGGCTCGCTGGTCGGCCTGCTTGGATCCGTGGCTCCCGTACCTCGCCGGCACCGAGCTCCACGACGACCCGATGCACCCGGTCTCGCCGCTGGGACGCACGATCGTGGCGCGAGCGAGGGTGACGACACGCCGCATCGCCTGGTGGGCCGCGCGCGGATCGCTACAGCGAGAAGCTCGCCACGCCGGACATCAGCATCGCCGACCTCATCGGCGAGGTGGATCCGGTCAAGGTCGCCGAGGGCCGCTACCTCTCCGACGAGCTGACGATCCACTACGGGCTGCTGCCGCGGACGCATCGGGGCATCTTCAGCCTCAACGAGCTGCCGGACCTGGCCGAGCGGATCCAGGTCGGCCTGCTCAACGTGATGGAGGAGCGCGACGTCCAGGTGCGCGGCTACCGCGTCCGGCTCGAGCTCGACCTGTTCGTCATCGCCAGCGCCAACCCGGAGGACTACACCAGCCGCGGCCGGATCATCACGCCGCTCAAGGACCGATTCGGCGCGCAGATCCGGACGCACTACCCCGAGGAGTCGATCGACCGAGATCGCGATCATGGAGGCGGAGGCATTCGGCCTTCGACGACGATGCCGGCGACCGTCGGTGCCGGTCGAGATGCCCGGCTTCATGAAGGAGGTCGTCGCCGAGCTGTCGCAGCTGGCCCGTCGCTCCTCGGAGGTCAGCCAGCGCTCCGGCGTGAGCGTGCGGGTCACGCATCGCGAACCACGAGACGCTGGCCGCCGCCGCCCTGAAGCGCGCCGTCCGGCTGGGTGAGCCGAGCGCCGCGCCCCGGATCAGCGACCTGCCGGCGGTGGTCGCATCGACCGCCGGCAAGATCGAGCTGGAGACGCTCGGCGACGAGACGCGCGAGGACCGCGTCGTCGAGAAGCTCGTGGCGCGGGCCGTGGTCAACGTCTTCAACCGCCACTTCGCGCTCTCCGAGCTCGTGCCGCTCGCTCGAACGCTTCGAGGAGGAGGGCCTGGAGGCCGAGGTCGGCGAGGCCGTCGCCTCCCGCGCCCACGGGGAGCTGGCCAAGGCCGCCCCGGAGCTCGGCGAGGCCGTCGCCCGGCTTGACGCGGGCGAGTCGCCGGCCGGCATCGCCTCCGCCGTCGAGTTCGTCCTCGAGGGGCTCCACCTCAACCGACGGCTCAACAAGGAACGACGCGGCGGCGGCATCCGCTACGCCCGCTGACGGCCGATCCGGCCGATCGGCCCGGTCCGAAGGGCCCCCGCATCCGGGCGACCCGGCACTGGAAGCGGGAAGGCGATCGGGCGACCCTGCATTCGGTGGCTTCGTCGGGTTTCGGCAACGTCGTCGGCTCGCACGTCATCGGCCACTTCCAGCAGCGGAGGTGAATCGAGATGCCGGCAGCGATGACTTCCCCGGTGACCTTCGAGCACGGCGACGATCTGCGGCGACTCGCTTCGGCGCGCCGTGATCGCGTGCGGTTCGTGAGGCTGCCCGCGGCCCGATACCTGGTGATCGACGGCACCGCCGAGCCCGGCAGTCCCGAGTACCTCGAGGCGATCGGCGCCCTGTTCGGGACCGCCTACCGCCTGCACTTCCTGCTCAAGGGCCGCGGCGTGAACGAGCGAGTGGGCATGCTCGAGGCGCTCTACTGGCTCAGCCCCGAGGAGCTGCAGGAGAGCGAGACGACCGATGGCGATGCCGCAGATACCCATGACTGGCGCTGGCGGTTGCTCATCGCCGTCCCCAACGCCACGACGCGGGACGAGGTCACCGTGGCCGCGCGGTCGGACGAGCCGAGCTCCTGGGAGGAGCGGATCGTGCTCGACGAGTGGGAGGAGGGGCCGAGCGCCCAGATCCTGCATGTCGGCTCATACGGGGACGAGGCCCCCACGATTCGGAAGCTGCACGACGTTATCTCCGACGCCGGCCTGCGCCCGCACGGCCCGCATCACGAGATCTACCTCAACGATCCGCACCGGGTAGGCGAGGATCGCGCCAAGACCGTGCTCCGCCAGCCGGTCACCGAGCGCTGATCAGCGCCCGCTGAGCTCCGCCACCAGCGGGGCGAAGGCTTCCATGGCCCGCACGGGGATGCCGTACGAGCTGATGCCGGAACGCTCACGACGTCGGAGCATCGCCTCGCGCAGCTGGGTCCGTGTGCCGTACAGCAGGTACGGCGAGCCGCCGATGATCGCCGGGCCGGCCGACTTGGCGACCGCCGCGGCGCTCGCGCCGAGCGGCTGATCGCTGCCGACCACGCCGGCGTCCGCGACGAACACGTTGAGCTCCAGCTGGTCAAAGCGGTCGCCGGCTGCCGACCGAATGAGCTCCACGCGACCGGCGAAGGCCTCCTCGCTGGCAAGGCGGAGCATCGGCCGTCCCGTCGGGGTCATCTGCGGCGCGAGCCCGACGATCTGGGCCTCCCGCGCCGCGAAGCGCAGCAGGCGAGGACCGCCGCCGGCGATCATGATCGGCGGATGCGGTCGCTGGACCGGGACCGGCCACGCCCGCGCGCGGTCGAGCCGATAGAAGCGGCCCTCGTGCGTCACCTCCTCGCCGCCCAGCAGGCGCCTGATGAGCCGGAACGATTCCTGGAGCCGGTCGATGCGCAGCCCCGGACGGTCGTAGGGGATGCCAAGCTGGCGATAGTCCGAGCGCATCCACCCGGCGCCGAGGCCGAGCTCGAAGCGTCCGCCGCTGAGCCGGTCGAGCGTTGCCGCCTCACGCGCCAGGATCAGGGGATGGCGGAAGTCGTTGGCGAAGACGTAGGACCCGATGCGGATCGTGTCGGTGGCTGCTGCCGCGGCCGCCATGGCGGCGATCGGCGAGAGCCCGCGACCGAGGTGATCGGTGACGTACAGCACCGCATAGCCGAGTGCTTCGGCGCGCCGCGCGAAGCCCGTCCAGTCCTCCACGAGCTCGCCGCCGCCGGTGTGGACTGCGAAGCGGAACGGGTGCATCCGGACAGGCTACCGCGGTCCCGAGCGATCCTGCGGTGGGTACTATCGGCCCATCCCCCAGCCGGCCGTGCAACCGTACCCTGCCATGGTTGGAAGCCACGTTCGGCGGTGCCCGCGAATACCGATGGCCGTGAACCAGGGAATCCTCGCTCGGTCGACGCCACTGCGACCCGGGATCACGCTCCCGCTGGTCGGGGGTGCGAGCGTGGCCGCGCTGGCGCTGCTCGCGACCGGGGTCGTCGACGGTCACCTCGCCCGGGTGATCGCCACCACGGCCGCCACGCTGGTTGCCTGGCGCGGCTTCGTCCGGGCGGCCACGCCGCGCGAACGGCGGGTGCGCGGCTGGATCGGCCTCGGCGTCGCGGTCTGGCTGGCCTCCGAGCTTGCCCGGCTGGCCGGGGTGCACGACACCGACGCCCCCATCCTCGCGGGCCTCACCATCGGCGGGCTCGTCGTCGCGGCCGCGGGGACCTTCGGCTCCGCCGCCCGCGGGCGAATGCGGACCGCGGACGAGCTCGCGCTCTATCTCGACGCCGCCTCCATCCTGCTGGCCATCACCGGCGCGGCCCTCATCGCCGGTGCCGGGCTCGGCCTCGGCCCGATCGGCATGCTCGTCCTCGTCCAGGCCGCGTTCTTCACCGCCGCGCTGGGGGCCACCCTGCTGCTCAACCTGACCGTCCGCGTGCCCCTTCGGGCGGTCGGCCCATGGGAGATGCTGGTCGGCAGCGGGCTGGCTGCCGCCGGGCTCACCGGTCTGCTCGTCCCGATGGTGGGCGAGATCTTCGGCTGGGGGATGCACGCGCTGGTCGCGGCGGGGGCGATGCTGGTGGGCCATGGTGCCGCCAACTGGACCGCGGAGGAGGATGCCGGCCCTGCCTACGCGGCGGTCGCGGCCTGGCTCCGGGGCCTGTTGCCCCTGGCCAGTGCCCTGCTTGCCGGCGTGCTGGTAATCACCGTCATCTCGCAGCCGATGCTCGTCACCGGCTGGCTGCGGCTGCTGACCGGCCTGGCGCTCGGACTGGTGGCCGTCGGGGCGATCGCCCGGCAGACCGTCCTGCTGGCCGATCGTGAGCAGGTCATCTCGCGCGAACGGCAGCTCACCGACGAGCTCACGGTCGCGGAAGCGCAGTACCGATCGGTGGTCGAGCGCGTGCCGGGCGTCGTCTACGTGGCCGAGGCGGGTCAGAACGGCCGCTGGCACTTCGTGAGCACGAAGATCGAGGAGCTGCTCGGCTATACCGCCGAGGAGTGGTCCGCCGATCCCACGATGTGGATGTCGCGCATGCATCCGGCCGATCGGGACCGGATGATCCTCGCCGAGCTGGGCGACCAGGAGCGCGCCGAGCCGAAGGGACGCTGGGAGTACCGGCTGCTGGCGAAGGACGGCCGCGTGGTGTGGGTGATCGACGACGAAGCGGTGATCTCCCGCGACGCCGACGGCCGCCCGAACATGGTGCAGGGCATCCTCGTCGACATCAGCGACCGCAAGGCACTCGAGGAGCAGCTGCGGCACCAGGCCCTTCACGATCCCCTGACCGGCCTGCCGAACCGCGTGCTATTCGTCGACCGGCTCGCCCACGCCCTGGTTCGTCGCACGGGCGATGACTCCGTCGCGGTGCTGTTCCTCGACCTCGATGACTTCAAGGTGATCAACGACTCGCTGGGCCACGCCGCCGGCGACGAACTGCTGCGACTGGTGGCCGAGCGCCTGCTCGGGATCCTGCGGGCGGAGGACACCGCCTGCCGGATGGGCGGCGACGAGTTCGCCTTCCTCCTCGAGGGTGCGCCGCGTACGCGAATCGATGCCGTGGCCGGCCGCATCCTCCACGCGCTGGGGCAGCCGTTCGAGCTCGCCGGCAAGATCGTCACCCTGACGGCCAGCGTCGGCGTTGCCTTCGGGACGCCGTCCACAACCGATGCGACCGGCGCCGAGGCCGCCGACGAGATCCTCCGCGACGCCGACACCGCCATGTATGCCGCGAAGACCATGGGCAAGGGCCGCATCCAGCACTTCGAGCGGGGCATGGACGAGCCCGTGAAGCGACGCCGGGAGTTGCGCGGCGCCCTGGCGCGGGCGCTCGAGACCGATGAGCTGCTGCTCGAGTATCAGCCGATCATCGACATGTGCGATGGCGGTCTGCTCGGTGTCGAGGCGCTCGTGCGCTGGAACCACCCGCAGCTCGGGCGGCTCATGCCCGCCGACTTCATCGGCCTGGCCGAGGATGCCGGTCTCATCGGGCAGCTCGGCGAGTGGGTCCTGCGGCGCGCCGTCGCCGACACCGCCGGCAGCGGCGTCATGGTCTCGGTCAACGTCTCCGCGCACCAGCTCGGCCACGGCACGCTGCCGGAGGTCGTGGCCGGCGTGCTCGCCGATACCGGGCTCGAACCATCGCGCCTGCAGCTCGAGCTCACCGAGACGACGCTGGCGACCGCCGGCGCCGGTTCCGAGGCGGAGCTGGAGCAGATCCAGCAGCTCGGGGTGCGGATCGCGCTCGACGACTTCGGCTCGGGCTACTCGTCCCTCGAGTACCTCGGCCGCCTGCCGATCGACATCCTGAAGATCGACCGCGCGCTGGTGGAGCACGTGGACGACGAGCCGCAGCGCCAGGAGGTCCTGCGGGCCATCGGCCAGATCGCCCACAAGCTCGGAGTCGAGACGATTGTCGAGGGAATCGAGCGCGAGGCGCAGCGCGACGTGCTGCTCGGCCTCGGCTTCTGCCGCGCACAGGGATTCCTGTGGGCGAGGCCGCTGCCGCTGGCCGAGGCGCTCGCCGTCCGACCGCTGACCGCGATCCATCGCGGCGCCGCGTAGGGTCCTCAGCCGCCGATCCGGGTCCCCGCCGCGCCGGCCAGGGCGTCCTCCATGCGCTCCGGGTTGGTGATGATCGCCTCGCCTCCGCCGTGCTCGAGAAACTCGATGCAGGCCTCGATCTTGGGGGCCATGCTGCCGGCCGCGAAGTGGCGGCCCTCGGCCAGATGGGCCTTCGCCTCGTCCAGGGTCATGCGGTCGAGCCACCGCTGCTCAGGCCGGCCGAAGTCGAGCGCCACCCGCTCGACGGCGGTGGTGATCATGAAGATGTCGGCGCGCAGGGTGATGGCGAGGAGCGCCGACGCGAAGTCCTTGTCGATGACCGCCGCCACGCCCCGAAGATCCCCGTGCTCGTCGGTCACGACCGGGATGCCTCCGCCGCCGACGGTGATGACCACGAAGTCGTCGCGCAGCAGCGATTTCACGGCGCGCTCCTCCACGATCCGGATCGGCCGCGGCGAGGCGACCACGCGACGCCACCCACGGCCCGCATCCTCGCGGACCGCCCAGCCGTCACGCTCCTCGCGAGTGCGGGCCTGCGCCTCGTCCATGAAGGTGCCGATCGGCTTCGAGGGACGCTCGAAGGCCGGATCGGCGGGGTCGACCTCGACCTGGGTGACGACGGTGACCGCCTGGCGGTCGATCTTCAGGCGTCGGAAGTCGTGCCCCAGGTTCTGCTGGAGTTCGTAGCCGATCGCGCCCTGCGTGTCGGCGTCGCACACGTCGAGCGGCACCTCGTGGAGCTCGTGGGCGGCGAGCTCGGAACGGCGCAGGATGAACCCGACCTGCGGCCCGTTTCCGTGGCCGATGGCCACCTGCCATCCGTCCTTGATGATCCGCGCGATGTGGCCGCTCGTCGTGCCGAGGGCCGCGTACTGGTCCGGCACGCTCATGTGCTGCGCATCCTTGATGAGGCTGTTCCCGCCGATCGCCACGACCAGCACGCTCTTCGCCATCGGTTCGTCCCTTTCAGCCCATCGTCAGGGCCATGACGGCCTTCTGCGCATGGAGCCGGTTCTCGGCCTCGTCGAAGACGACCGAGGCCGGCGAGTCGATGACCGCATCGGTCACCTCGACGTTGCGGTCGGCCGGAAGCGGATGCATGAAGATCGCGTCGTCCGCGGCGAGCGCCATGCGCCGCTCGTCGGTGATCCAATCGGTGTAGCGGGTCGCGATCTCCGCGCCCTCGGCCTCGTCCTTCGCGGTGAGCAGCGCCCCCCAGCTCTTGGCGTAGACCACGTCGGTGCCGCGGAAGCCCGCGTCGAAGTCGTCCATCAGCTCCAGCGAGCCGCCGGAGCGACGAGCGTTCGCGCGTCGCCTCGTCGACGACCTCGGGCATGAGCCGGAACTCCGGCGGGTGGACGAGGCGGACGTTCATGCCGAAGCGCGTCGCCGCGGTCACCAGGTCCTGCGGCACGCTGATCGGCTTCTGGTAGCTGGCGGCGTACGCCCAGCTGATCGTCAGCGTGCGTCCGCGCAGCGCACCGAGCTTCTCGCGCATCGTCAGCAGGTCGGCGAGGATCTGGTGCGGGTGGTACAGGTCGCACTGCATGTTCAGCACGGGCACACGGGAGGCCTCCGCCACCGCGCGGAGGTACGCGTTGCCGGCGCCCCAGTCCACGTGGCGGATGGCGATGCCGTCGTTGTAGCGGCCGAGGATCTCGCCGATCTCCTTCGGGGTGTCGCCGTGCGCGATCTGCGTCGTGCGGCTCTCGATGAACTGCGCATGCCCGCCGAGCTGGGCCATGCCCGCCTCGAAGCTGGCTCGGGTGCGGGTCGAGCTGAAGAAGAAGAGCATCGCCAGCACGCGGTCCCGCAGCAGGGGGTGGGGGATGCCCAGCGCCCGCTCCCGCTTCAGGTGCGCGGCGACCTCCAGGACGGTGTCGATCTCCTCGCTCGTCCAGTCGGACAGGCTGATCAGGTCCCGTCCGCGCAATCCGGTCTGCATCGGTTCGTTCCTTCCGTGCTACTCGGCCGCGCCGAGGACGAGGGCGAGCAGCGCCATGCGCAGCACGACCCCGTTCGCCGCCTCGACCCAGTAGCGCTGGTGCCGCGTCTCGTCGACGTCGGCGCTGAGCTCGTCCATGCGCGGCAGGGAGTGCAGCACGATCGAGCTGCGCTTCGCCTTCTCGCGCAGGAGCTGCGCCGTCACCCGGTACGCGGCCGGCGTGCGCGCGACGTCGTCGCCGCGCTCCACGCGCGACTGGGTGTAGTCGGCCTGGACGACCGGCTCCATGTAGATGATGTCCGCCTCGCCGATCACCTCCGGTACGGCCTCCGCCACGCGATAGGCGACGCTCATCGCATCCAGCTCGGCCATGAACTCGGGCTTGAGCGCCATCTCCGGCGGCGAGACGACGATCGCCTCCGCGTCGAACTGGGAGAGCGCGTGGAGGATGGAGTGCATCGTGCGCATCCGCATGTCGCCGACCAGCAGGTACGTCAGGCCGTCGAGCGTCCCGCGCTCCAGGAGGATCGTGTACAGGTCGGTGAGCACCTGGGTCGGATGCTGGCCCCAGCCGTCGCCACAGTTGATGATCGGGACCGACGACCACTTCGCCGCCTCGGCTGGCGCGCCCTCCGTGAAGTGCCGGATGGCGATGACGTCGCCGTACGACTCCAGCATGCGGAAGGTGTCCTTGAGCGACTCCTGGTAGAAGTCGCCGGCGCGCGTCATCTTCGCGTCGCTGAAGCCGAGGACCGCGCCGCCGAGCCGATGCATCGCCGCCTCGGTCGACAGGCGCGTGCGCGTCGATGGCTGATAGAAGGCCGTCAGCAGGGTCTTGTGCTTGAGCAGATCGCCGTTGCGGCGATCGCGCGCGTACGGACGCAGCTCGTTGGCGACCTCGAAGACGCGGAAGTAGTCCTCCCGGCTGAAGTCCTTCAGGCTGAGGATGTCGCGTCCGATGAAGCTTCTCATGGTCGTTCTCCGTTGCGGCGGATGCCGGTGAACAGCACCGCGCTGGTCTCGTCGGGGTGGATCGCGCCGTCCTGGCGCATGCGGAGCAGGCCGGCGAGGCCCGCCGCGCCGGTGGGGTCGAGGTCGATGCCGGTGGTCGAGCGGGCAAGCTCGGTCGCGTCGTGCAGCAGCGCCTCATCGACGATGACGGGCGAGCCACCGGTGGCGAGCATGCCGCGCACCACCGCCAGCCAGTCGTAGGTCTCGTCGTCGAGGATGCCGCTCGCAACGCTGTGCGGCGCCGGGGTCCACGGCCACATGAATTGCGACCGATGGCGCGCGATCCAGGCGAGCTCGGTGTCGGCATCGCCCGAGATGACCGCCTCGCGCACGGCCTCGATCGGGCTGCGGGACGGCGCGCTGCGGCCCCTCAGGAGACGGAGGACGACGAGGTCGTAGGCGCGGGCCAGCGGATGGGCGTTGCGGGTCTGGACCGCGTGGATGCGGGGAAGGTGATCCACCACGCCGAGGCGCTTCGCCTCCTCGAGCCCCTGGATGACCGACGATGCCAGGGCGCCGCCTCCGACCTGCACGAACAGGCGGTCCAGCCGTTGCCCCGTGGTCCGGAGGGCGTCCGCCATCTCGTAGCCGATGGTGAGCCCGCCCTCGATCGCCATCCCGTTCTCGGGGCCCTGGCAGGTGAACGGGATGGCACCCGCGGCGATTGCCTCGCGCAGGCGCAGGTAGGGAGGATCGCCCGCCTCGTCGGGGCGTCGGGCGCAGGTGGTGACCGCGGCGCCGAGCTCGGCGAGCCGGGAGAGGACCGACCGATCCGCCTCCTCCGGCACGAAGACCAGGAGCGGCCACTCGGCCGCGCGGGCAACGACCGCGGCCGCCAGCGCCGCGTTGCCGCAGCTCGCGATGGCGAGCGGCCGGCCGCGGTCCGCGCCGTCCAGCAGCAGCTCGATCATCGTCCCGAACAGGTGACGCGCCTTGTGCGAGCCGCTGACGTTGCCCGTCTCGTCCTTGACCATCAGGCCGCCCAGGTCGTCGTGGCGGAGGAACGGCGTGACGCGGAAGCCGCGGCCGTCGACGGCGGCGACCGAGCGGTCGAGGCGTTCGATCAGGTCCACGACCTCCGCGTCGCTGCGGCCGGCGGCGCGGGCCCGGTGATAGCCGTGCCACAGCGTCCGGAAGCGGACGAACGGGTTCTGCTCCGTGCCGGTTGGGAATGCGAGGCGGAGCGGATCGATGCCCCGATGCAGGACGTGGTCGATGTCGTCGCCGATCCGCGCCCGCGGACAGCGCAGTGTCAGGGTGCGATCGGGAACGCGGTAGCCGCAGCCGGCGCAGGTGAGCCTGGTGGCGAGCGCCGTTGCCGGCGGCGCGTCGATGGTCATCGGTCCGCCGACGCGACGCGCGCGTTGAACTCGACGATCATCTCGTCCCAGGCCGGCAGAAGGTCACGCATCCGGGTCCAGATCGCCTGCTCCCGGCGCTCGACGAACTCGTCGAAGCCGATGCCCTGCTGCTCGACCCAGGTGTAGTACCCGAGGTTGAAGATCCGCCGCCGGTCGGCATCGGTCAGCTCGATCATGTCGTCGGTCGCCGGCGCCCTCGATCGCGCTCGCCGAAGGTGGCCGCCGCCGCGGTCGCGCCGAACGCTGCCGGCGAAGTCGTGGCGCCAGGGTGCGGTCGCGCTCCGAGTGGTACATCGGCGCTCCGTCGGTGGCCACGGTGACGATCGCGTCGTCGGGGCCCAGGCGAGCGTGCTTCGCGAGCTTGATCGCCGCGACGACGTTGCAGATGCTCGACAGGCCCAGCGACCCGAGCTGCGTCGAGCATGCCGGAGCGGGACGCCGCGCCGCGCCAGGTAGGCGCGACCGGGGCCGGTGTTGAAGCAGCACGTTGAGCCGATCGGTGACGCGGTCGCTCACCGCCACCACGTAGTCGGTGGTCATCACGTTGTGGATGAGCGGGATGTGCTTGTCGCCGATGCCCTGGATGTTGTGCTCGCCGAAGCCGTTCTCGAGCATCGTCGGGCACTCGAGCGCCTCGACCGCCACGGTCCGGGTGCCCGAGACGCTCCTTCAGGTAGTCGCCCGCGCCCAGCGTGCCCGCCGAGCCGGTGGCGGAGACGAAGGCGAACGGTCGAAGCGACGGCCGGCCGCGCGCACCGCCCGAGGACCCGCTCGAGGGCGCGGCCGGTGACGAGGTAGTGGGCGAGGTGGTTCGGGAACTCGCTGAACTGGTTGAAGATCACGTTGTCCGGCTCGCGGTCGAGCTCGCGCGCAGCGGTCGTAGATCTCCTTCACGTTGCTCTCCGTGCCCGGCGTGCGGATGATGTCGGACGGGTCGGCGACCCAGCGCTCCAGCCACTCGAAGCGCTCGGCGCTCATGCCCTCGGGCAGCACCGCCACGCCGCGGCAGCCCATGATCCGGCTGATCGCCACGCCGCCGCGGCAGTAGTTGCCGGTCGACGGCCAGACGGCGCGCTGCGAGCGTCGGGTCGAACTGCCCGGTCACGATCCGCGGCGCGAGGCAGGCGTAGGCGGCGAGCACCTTGTGCGACGCGATCATCGGGAACCGATCGGCAAGCGCGACGACGATCGGCGCCTCGACCCCGGTGAGCTCGGCGGCGGCAGCACGAGGTGATCGGGCGACGGCCGCGATGCCGCGGCGGTCGGCGGCGTTGTGCCAGTGGACGCGGAACAGGTTGCGCGGGTCCGGCAGCGTCCGGATCGGCCGCTGCGACGTCGGCGGCGACCTCGGACGCGAGGTCCGTCGGGTCGGCCAGCTGCGCGAAGGTGGGCATGACGATCGCGCTGCTCGCGGAAGCGCTGTACCGCCCGCTGCGTAGACCGATGCGTCCACCACCTCGGTAGCCAGGCCGGGTCGTTGCATGCGTCGTACTCCGTTGGGTCCGAAGGCCCACGAGGTCGGGACCAACGGCACGCGCTCCACGGCGCGCCCATGGCCAGAGTCGGGACCGGAGAGGCGGTCCCGACAGGGCCACATGGCCCCTCGGACCGGGAACAGGCGACCGAATGCGGCTGACGCTCAACGGACGGCACACCGCGGCCTCCGCGAGGCCGGGCGCCAGCCTGCTCGACCTGCTGCGCGACGAATGCGGCCTGCGCTCGATGAAGGACGGCTGCGCGCCCGAGGGCTCGTGCGGGGCCTGCACGGTGATCGTCGACGGGCGCGCCGTCGTCTCGTGTGCGCAGCCCGCCGTTCGATTCGAGGACCGCGAGATTCTCACGCTGGAGGGCCTGCCCGACGAGACCCGCGCGGCCTGGGCCCAGGCGTTCGTCGCCGCCGGCGCGTCGCAATGCGGCTTCTGCTCGCCCGGGATCGTCATGAAGGCGGAGGCGCTGCTCGCCCGCAACGCGGAGCCGAGCCGCGACGAGGTGGCGAAGGCGCTGGCCGGCAACCTCTGCCGCTGCACCGGGTACATCAAGATCATCGACGCGATTCGGGGCGTGGCCGAAGCCAGGGCTGGCGCCGCGCCGGCCGCATCCGCGTCCGCGGACGAGATCGGAGCGCCGGCACCCCGCTACGAGGGCCGCGAGCAGGTGCTCGGTGAGCGGCCGTTCGTCGCGGATCTCCGGGCCCCGGGCATGCTGCACGGCGCGATGCGCTTCTCCGACCATCCGCGCGCGGTCGTGCGGCGCATCGACACGAGCGCCGCGGAACGGCATCCGGGCGTCATCCGGGTCGTCACCTGGCGCGACGTCCCCGGCGATCGGTTCTCGTGGCCTCATCACGCCCGACTGGCCGGTGTTCGTCGCCGAGGGCGAGACGACGCGCTACGTCGGCGACGTGCTGGCCGGCGGTGGCTGCCGACACGCGCGACGCGGCGCGCGAGGCCGCCGCAGCTCATCGAGGTGGACTACGACGTCCTCGAGCCGATCAGCGACCCGCTGGCGGCCCTGGCGCCCGACGCGCCGCCGCTGCATCCCGGCGGCAACCTCCTCTCGACCTCGGTCGTCCGGCGCGGTGACGTCGATGCCGCCCTCGCCGCCGCCGCGCACGTGGTGAGCGACACCTTCACGCACACAGCGCATCGAGCACGCCTTCCTCGAGCCGGAGGCAGCGCTCGCGGTCCCGAAGGACGGCGTCTGCGCGTCTATTCGCAGGGCCAGGGGGCCTGGGAGGATCGTCGCCAGATCGCGGCGCTGCTGGGACTGCCCGAGACGGCGGTTCGCGTCACCCAGGTGGCCACCGGCGGAGCCTTCGGCGGCAAGGAGGACCTGAGCGTCCAGGCACAGGCGGCGCTGCTCGCGCTGGACACCGGCCGGCCGGTGCTGCTGCGCCTCACGCGACCTGAGTCGCTCCGGTTCCATCCGAAGCGTCACCCGATGACGATCGAATACACCGTCGGCTGCGACGCCGACGGGCGCCTGCTGCGCCGTCCGGTGCGCGGATCGTCGGCGACACCGGCGCGTACGCCAGCGTGGGCGCGAAGGTGCTCGAGCGAGCCGCCGGGCATGCCTGCGGCGCGTACCGGGTCGCCAACGTCGACGTCGAGGCGCGCGCCGTCTACACGAACAACCCGCCGTGCGGCGCGATGCGCGGCTTCGGCGTCCCGCAGGTGACGTTCGCGCATCGAGGGCCTGCTCGACGTGCTCGCCGAACGCGTCGGTCTCGACGGCTGGGAGATTCGCTGGCGCAACGCGCTCGAGACGCGGTGACCGCTTCGGCACCGGCCAGCTGCTCGGCCCGGGCGTCGGGCTCAAGGAGACGCTGCTGGCGGTGCGCGACGCCTATCGTGTCGGCCCGCTACGCCGGCATCGCCTGTGGGGCCAAGAACACCGGCATCGGCAACGGCGCTGATCGAGCACGGTCGGGCGATCATGCGCCCGGGGCCGACGGCTCGCGTCACGCTGTTCCACTCGTGGACCGAGATGGGCCAGGGCATCCATACCGCGCTGCGCCAGATCGTCGCCGCAGGAGCTCGGCATTGCCGCCGAGCGGATCGACGTGGTGGTCGATACCGAGCGCGAGCTCGACACCGGCGAGACGACCGCCTCGCGCGCCACCCTGCTCGGCGGCCAGGCCGTGCCGAGCGCGCGGCCGCTGTCGCTCTGCGAGGCGCTCCAGGGATCGGCGCTGGAGGAGCTCACCGGACGGGAGTTCGCCGGCGAGTTCATGGTCGACTGGACGACGCCGCTCGGCCCGAGGCATCCCCGATCCGCTGACGCACATCGCGCTACGGCTGGGCGACGCAGGTCGTGATCCTCGACGACGAGGGACGGCTGCAGCGCGTCGTCGCGGCGCAGGACGTCGGGCGCGCGATCAACCCGCAGATCCGGTCGAGGGTCAGATCGAGGGCGGCGTGCACATGGGGCTCGGCTACGCCCTGAGCGAGGAGTTCGCCATGGCCGATGGCCGGCCGCAGCACCGAGACGCTCAAGTCGCTCGAACATCATCCCGGCCGCGGGCATGCCCGAGGTCGAGACGATCCTCGTCGAGGAGCACCAGCCGGAAGGCCCGTACGGGGCGAAGGGCGCCGGCGAGGCCGTCCTCGTCCCGACCGCGGCCGCAGTGGCCGGCGCCCTGCACGCGTTCGACGGCATCCGGCGGCGCCAGCCTCCCGATGTCCGACTGCACGGCCGCGCGGGCCGCGGTCCCGCGGCTCGCCCGCTCGGCCAGCGGCGGCGTGCTGAGGAGGTCGCGACATGAACGTGGTGCTCACCGGGGCGACCGTCGTCCGCTCGCTCGATCCGCCGATCGTCGAGCGCGCGGATCTCCATGTCCGCGATGGCCGGATCGCCGCGCTCGGCCCGGATCTGGGGACGGGCGATCCCGACGCGCGACTGCCACGGGCTGTCTCGTGATCCCGGGCAACGTCAACGCGCACACGCACGCGTACTCGGCCCTCGCGCGCGGCATGCCCTATCGCCTGGCGCCGCCGACGCAGCTTCCTCGAGATCCTCCAGCGCGTCTGGTGGCGGCTCGACCGGGCACTCGACGGGCCGATGCGTCCGGGCCTCGGCGCTCGTCGCCGCTCGCGAGGCGCTGCTGGCCGGCACCACGACCCTCGTCGACCACCACGCCTCGCCGAACGCCATCGACGGCTCGCTGCGACGTCATCGCCGAGGCCTTCGGCGAGCTCGGGCTCCGATCGGTGCTGGCCTACGAGGTGACCGATCGCGACGGGCCGGAGCGCGCCGCCGCCGGCCTCGCCGAGAACGCGCGCTTCCTGCGCCGATGCGCGGAGCGCGGCTATCCGCTGGCGCGCGGCATGGTCGGCGCGCACGCGTCGTTCACCCTCGTCCGACGACAACGCTGGCCGCGTGTGCCGCCCTGGCGGGGCGGACGGGCACCGGCCTGCACATCCACGTGGCCGAGGACGCGGTGGACGAGGCCGACGCCGGTCGCGCGCACCGGCGGTCGCGTGGTGCAGCGCCTGGCGGCCGCGCGCGCTGGACGACCGCGCGGTGCTGGCGCACGGCGTGCACCTCGACCCGGCCGAGGCGGCGCTGATCCGGTCGAGCGCGGGTCGACCGTCGTCCACAACCCGCGCTCGAACATGAACAACGGCGTGGGCCGGCCGCCGCTCGGCTGGCTCGGCGGAGCGCGTGGCGCTCGGCACCGACGGCATCGGCGGCGACCTGTTCGAGGAGTCCCGGAGCGCGCTTCCTGCGGCGCCGCGAGGAGGAGCTCGGGACCGGGCCGCGACTGGGCGCTCGCACGGCTGGCCGCCGGCGCCGGCATCGTGGGACGTGCCTTCGCCGAGCCGCTCCTCGGCCGCACTCGAGCCCGGCGCGCCGGCCGACCTCGTGGTCCTCGATCTACCGCCGCTCCGACGCCGCTCGACGCATCCACGCTGGCCGCGCACTGGATCTTCGGCGTCGCGGCCGCGGCGGTACGCGACGTCATGGTCGACGGCGAGCTGGTCGTCCGCGACCGCGCGCTGACCCGGGTCGACGAGGCCGAGCTGCTCGCCGACGCCAACGTGCAGGCGGTACGGCTGTGGGCGCGCCTGGACGAGATCGGGGCGCATCCGTTCAGCCCGTCCCGGCTGCTGGCCACGACGATCGGAGGCCGGATGATGGCCGATCTCTCGGTTGAGGTCTGCGGCCTCCGCTTCCGCAACCCGATCCTGCCGGCCGCCGGGCCGCCGGTCCGCGACGGCGCCGGCGATCGCTGGCCTGTGCCGAGGGCGGCGCCGGCGGCGCTCGTGGCCAAGACGATCTCGACCCGCGCCGCCGAGCCGCCGACGCCGAACATGGCCGAGATCCGGCCACGACTTCGTCAACACCGAGCTGTGGTCCGAGCTGCCGCCCGAGCAGTGGCTCGAGACCGAGTACGCACTGGCGCGCACTGCCGGGCTGCCGCTCATCGTCAGCCTCGGCTACACCGGCGGCGGAGATCGCCGAGCTGGCGCCGAAGGTCGCCCCGTTCGCCGATGCGGTCGAGCTGTCGACCCACTACATCGGCGAGGACCCGGAGCCGATGGTGGGCGCCGCTCCGCGCGGCCAAGGCCGCCCTCGACGTGCCGGTGCTCGTGAAGCTCAGCCCGCACGGCCAGGACATGGGCCGACGCGGCGCGGCTCGCGGCCGACGCGGGCGCCGACGGCGCTGGTGGCGATCAACTCGTTCGGCCCGGTGCTGTCGATCGACATCGAGACGGCGCTGCCGCGGCTCGGCGGCCCGAACGGCCACGGCTGGATCAGCGGGCCGGCGCTCAAGCCACTCGCCCTCCGATGCGTCCGCGACGTCGCCCGCGCGATGGACCTGCCGGTCATCGGCGTGGGCGGCGTGACCCGCGGCACCGACGTCGTCGAGATGCTGATGGCCGGGGCCTCGGCGGTCGGCGTCTGCACCGCCGCCATCCTTCGTGGTCCGTCGGTCTTCGGTAAGCTCGCGCAGCGAGCTCGAGACGTGGCTCGACGCGCACGGGTACGCCACTGCGCGGGAGCTCACCGGGATGTCGCTCACCCGCGCCTGGCCCGCCGGCCGGCTGCCCCGCCGATCATCGACCCGGAGGCCTGCAACGGCTGTGGCGTCTGCGTGACTGCCTGCGTCTACGGTGCGATCCACCTCGTCGACGGCCGCGCCGCGCTCGACGGGGAGACGTGCGAACGCTGCGGGCTGTGCGTCACGCGCTGCCGGCTCGACGCCATCCACTGGCCCGAGGTCCCGGCCTGAGGCGATCAGCCCAGCGGACGACCACCCGTGACGCCGATGACCTCACCCGTGATGTAGCTGGACTCCTGCGAGGCGAGGAACACGTAGATCGGGGCCAGCTCGGCAGGCTGCCCGGCTCGCCCGAGGGGCGTGTTCTCGCCGAACGTCGCGGCCTTCTCGGCCGGCATCGTTGATGGGATGAGCGGCGTCCAGATCGGTCCCGGGGCCACCGCGTTCACGCGCAGGCCGCGCTCGAGGATGCCCGGGTCCTGGGCGAGCCCCTTGGTGAAGGTGACGATCGCGCCCTTCGTGGCCGAATAGGGGAGCAGCTCCGGAGAGGGCGAGTAGGCCTGGATCGAGGCGGTGTTGAGAATCGTGCCCCCCTCGCGCATGCGCGGGATGGCGGCCTTCGACAGGTGGAACATCGCCTCGATGTTGGTGGCGAAGATCCGCCGCCACTCCTCGGTCGTCATCTCCTCGATACGATCGCCGCAGTCCTGCCAGGCGGCGTTGTTGACGAGGATGTCGAGATTGCCGAGCTCGTCCACGGTGCGCTCGACCAGGGCGACGCAGAGCTCCGGGTCCTGGATGTCGCCGCGGACAGCGATTCCCCGGCGGCCGGCCTTCTCCACCCAGCGGACGGTATCAGCCGCGTCCTCGTCCTCGGCGGCGCCGAGGTAGTTGATGACCACGTCCGCCCCCTCCCGGGCGAAGGCGATAGCGACTGCCTTGCCGATGCCGGAGTCGCCGCCGGTGATCAGCGCCACGCGGTCGGTGAGGCGTCCGCTGCCGCGGTAGGTCTCCTCGCCGTGATCGGCCGTCGGCCGGAGGTCGGCCTCGGTGCCCGGCGGCTCCTGCTGCTGCTTCGGGAACGGTGGCTCCGCGTGCTGGGTGCGGGGGTCCTGCGGACGTTCGGTGGTGGTCATGCCTCTCGATGAAGCATCCCGCGTGCCTGAGCGAGGCGGTCGTGGTACATTCCGGCGGTCGTCACGACGACACCTATCCAGAGTGGCCCGAGAGTCCTGGCTCGTCGACGGCCCGGCAACCGACCCGATCGTCCTCACGACGGAAGCGGTGCCCCCGCCAGGTGCGATAGGCAAGGAGGCTTGCGTTGCCACCCACGTTCGCTCACCTCAATGGCAGCATCAACCTGCCCGACACCGAGACGGTCTTCCGCGAGCTCGGCGAGCGCATCGGTCCATTGGCGCCCCGCTACTCCGACGGCGAGACCGGCGATCGGCAGGGCTGGATCTTCTTCCAGCTCCAGCGATTCTGGGCGACGCCCGGTCTGGAGCAGGCGGGCGTCGTCGACATGCCGGCCGGCGGCGCCTACACCCAGATGCCGAGGGTGCGCCTGGCGGAGGGAACCGATCCTGACGCCATCGACTGGCCGGATCTCGGGTATGCCGATGCGTACCTCGCGAGCTGGGACACGTTCCGTCGCCTCCGCGACGAGGGTGTGATCCCCGCAGGGACCCGGTTCCAGGTCCAGTACCCGACCCCGCTGGCCAGCATCAACAGCTGGGTCGTGGACGAGGACCAGGATCGGCTCGAGCCCTCGTACACGCGGGCCCTGTTCGCCGATCTCCACCGTGTCCTCGACGCCCTGCCGCACGACCAGATCGCCGTCCAATGGGACGTGGCCGTCGAGTTCGGGATCCTCGTCGGCTCGTTCCCGGCCACGGCGAACCAGGACTTCGAGGCGGTCGTCGGGCGGCTCGTCGCGGCCGTGGACGAGGTCCCGGCCGACGTCCCGGTCGGCCTCCACCTCTGCTACGGGGACTACCAGCATCAGCACTTCCGCGAGCCCGAGTCGCTCGAGCTCCAGGTGCGCGTCGCCAACCGCCTGGTCGCCGATGCATCCCGACCGATCGCCTGGTTCGCCTTCACCGTCCCGCAGTACCAGCGTGACCCCGCGTACTTCGCGGCCCTCGCCGACCTGCGCGTGCCGGCGGAGACCGACATCGCCTTCGCACTCGTGCCGTATCACCCGGAACGGCAGGAGGCGGGCACCACCGAGGCCCAGATCGAGCTCATCGACGCGCAGCTGCGCGACCGGCGGTGGGGAGTGTGCACCGAGTGCGGGATGGCGCGTGCGGAGCGTGTGGAGGTGCCGGGCCTGCTGGACCTGCACCGCGCCATCGTGCAGGGTGCGGCCGTGGGCTCCCGCTAGCGCTCGACCGCCACGCGCCGGCGCAGCACGGCTCGCCGATCTATCGGGCCGGGGAGCGCTCGAGGCGTTGTGGGTCGTCTCCGCGCCCGATAGATCGGGCAGCACGACGCGTGCATTGCTCGACCCAGGTCCTCCCGCGTCGCCGTGCCCGATCTATCGGCCGGGTGCTGCACGAGAGCCCTCTCGTGCGCACCCGCGCCTCATGTATCGGCGTCGAGTGGCTCGGGAGGCTCGGGAGGCTCGGGAGGCTCGACGAAGATCGGGTCGGAATGCGCCCGCTCGCGTCGAGCCAGGAAGATGAACGGGATCGCGAGGGCCTGGACCGCGCCGCCCACCAGGTACGAGGCGGCGTAGCCGTTGAGGTCGGCGACGCGGCCCAGGGCCGGCTGGATCACCACGCCGCCGGCCGACCCGATGAGTGAGTCGAACGAGAGCACCGTCGCGCGCTGCTGCGAGGGGATCAGCGCGTTGAGGAACGCGCGACGGATCGGCTCCTCGATGGCCGATGCCAGCGCCCAGAGCACGAGCAGCACCACCGCCACCACGAACAGGGGCATGACGCCCGAGCAGCACGAGCGCCGCGACGCCGACGACGGCCAGCACGAGCATGGCGTCGGTCCGTCGGGAGAACCAGCGGCGCACCCAGCGCACCGACCAGCCGCCGATCATCTGCGTGCCGGCCACGATGGCCGCGGCGAGCCCCGCGATGCCGTAGGCGTCGGGGTCGCCGAACAGCTCCAGCAGGTACGGCTGGAGCGCGTAGAACGCGTAGAAGCCGACGCCCGTGGTGAACGGCGCGGCGAACATCAGCCAGCGGACCGGGCGGTTGCGCAGGCCGCCGTCCACCGCACCGTCGATGACGGTGCGCACGGCCCGGATCGGCGAGGCGGACCTGTCCGGCGTGAAGCCGATGTCGCGCATGAACGCCCATGCCACCACCAGCGTGAGCCCGAGCAGCGCCGCGCGCACGATGTACGGCATCCCCAGGTCGGTGAGCTGGGCGACGAAGCCACCGAGCGACCGATCCGACGAGCATCGCGCCACCGCCGACGACCTGGGCGCGGCCGAACACCGTCTCCAGGTCGCCCTCGTAGCCCGTCTCGGTCAGCGCGTCCACGAGCCACGCCTCGGTGGCGCCGGAGAAGAACGTGAAGCCCAGGCCGAGCAGCGCCGACGACAGCGCCCAGCCGATGAACGGCGCCTGGATCTGCCACATCACGAGGTAGAGCAGCGTGGACGCGAGGAGCGTCGCCGCGCCGAGGATGAAGCTGAACCGACGCCCGCGCGTATCGGCCACCACGCCGGTCGGGATCTCGAAGATCACCTGGCCGGCGGCGAAGAACGCGTTGGCCGCGAATGCCTCCGCGTTGCTCAGCCCGGCGTCGAGCAGGAAGAGCGTGTTCACGCCCCAGATGAACGAGGCGGCGAGCGTCGTCAGCAGCGTCAGCACGAGGTACGTTCGCTGGACTGCCCGGGCAGCGCTGGGCATCAGGCCTGCGCCCTGGGTTCAGCGACGCTTGACGGTACGCTCGGCTGCGGCATCAACCGATGCTACCGCCCGCGTTCCAGTGCCTGCGTGCACGTCGCGGGCGCCGGGCGCCGAGGCGCCGTCCCAGGGTCACGAGGTGGGGCGGTTACCCGCACGGGTATCCAACGGACGCCGAACGGACGTGGGACCCCGAATTCGGTCGGAGATGTTCCCGCCGCGGTACCTCGCCGCCACCGGCGAGCCGCTCGATCGCCGTTGGATACCCGCCCCGGCAACCGTCACGGGGGCTCCTCGAGACGTCAGGCGTCCAGGTGCGGCGGGAGGTCGAAGAGCGGGAACCAGCGGGCCGTGTCGAGGAAGAAGGTGATGCCGCTGACCTTGCCGTCGCGCGTCTCGAGCACCTGGAGCGACCATGGCTCCCAGCCGCCATCCGCCGCGGGCTTGTACTGGCCCCACGCGGGCGCGCCGTTCGCCGACGTGCGGATGAGCCGCGAGCCACGGCAGGCGTGGCCCGGCCCGAGGCACCACCCCACGATGTCCTCGTGGGTGTTGAGCCACAGGGCGTACGGCGGCATGTTCCAGGTCGCGTCGCGGTGGAGCAGGGCCGTGAGCTGCTCCATGTCGTACGACTCGAACGCGGCCACGTAGCTCGCCAGCAGCTCCTCGGAGGCCTCGTCGAGCGGCCCGGCCCCCGCGCCGTCTCCCAGAGAGTCGAGCGTCGCCCGGGCCCGCTGGAGCGCGGAGTTGACCGATGCGACCGAGGTGTCGAGCAGCTCCGCGACCTCGGAGGCCCGCCAGCGCAGGACCTCGCGCAGGATGAGGACCGCGCGCTGCTTCGGCGGCAGGTGCTGGAGGGCGGCCATGAAGGCCAGCCGCACCGATTCCCGCGCCAGCGCGACGTTGGCCGGGTCGCCGCTGGAGGGGACGACCAGCGAATCGGGCGCGGGCTCGATCCAGACCGCCTCGGTGAGCGGGGGAGGGAGCGGGCGATCGGCGTGGGAGGCGGGTTCCAGGTCCATCGGCCGGGCGCGCCGCTGGCGCGAGCCGAGCATGTCGAGGCACACGTTGGTGGCAATGCGGTACAGCCAGGATCGCAGCTGCGAGCGGCCCTCGAACTTGTCGAGCGCCTTCCAGGCACGGACCATCGTTTCCTGCACGGCGTCCTCCGCCTCGAAGGCGGATCCCAGCATGCGGTAGGCATAGGCAGTGAGCTCGCTCCGGTAGGGCTCGAGCTGTTCCTCGGGGGCCCGGACGGCTTCGGCAGCGCTCGTCTCGGTCATCATTCGCATCGTACTCCGTGGGTCGTTGGCATCGACGCTATCGGTCAATCCTGCCAACCATGGGCAGGATCACCGCGGCCGTCCCTCGCGCAGGACGGCAATCGATTTGTCGATCCGGCGCTGCCGGGTCTCCTCGGTCTTGGCGCCGGTGATCGGCTCGACATGGAACCGCTTGTTGCTGTACGAGAGCGCGTCGAACGTGCGGCGAGCCTCCGGGTTGGCGTCGAGCGCCGCGGCGAGGTCGCCCGGCACGACCACCTCGCGCGGGGCGGTGTCGAGCTCGAGGGTCACCTCGATCTCGTCGCCCGCGGCCACGCCGGCCCCCTCCCGGTGCTCGGCGGAGAGCGGCAGCATGAAGGCGCCGTCCATCACCGCCATCGTGCTCCGGTACCGATAGCCGCCGATGTGGACGGTGACTGCTGGCCGTTTGCCGGCGCCCAGCCCGGCGACGATCTCGTCGGGGACGCGGATGCCCGTCGCCGTCGTGCCGCCGCGCTCGATCACGGTGCGGAAGGTCATGTTGTTCGCTCTCCTTCAGCCCTGGAGTCGCCCCGCCGGTGCACCGCGAGCAGGCTCACCTCGACGGTGCCGGGGTTGTGGAGCATGCAGATTCGCAGCCAGGCGGGCGCGAGCAGATCGCCGGCGGCGAAGGATCGCCGGCCGCCTGCGGCGCACTCGACCTCGACGGCGCCGCGCTCGACGAGCACCAGGCACCCCGCCCAGTCGTCCGCTCGCGTCGCGAGGCTGTCGCCCGACGCCAGGGTGACGCGGAAGCGCTCGAAGGCCGCCGGCAGATCCCGCAGACTGAGTGCCCCGGCCAGACCGGCGTCCACTGGCATGCCTCAGGCCGCCGGCGGGATGTTGTGGTTGCGGCGGAACAGGTTATCCGGGTCGTACCGGGCCTTGATCGCGGTCAGCCGGTCCCAGGTGGCGCCGGGATAGGCGGCACGAACACGCTCCGGGCCCTCGTCGTTGACGAAGTTGACGTAGGCCGCGTCCTCTCCGCGCTGGAGGGATGCGGCGAGGTCGTGGACCCAGGCCTCCTTGACGACGCGATCCGCGGGCCCGGCGTACATGGCCGCCACGTTGACCATCACCCGGCGCTGCCGATGGGCGTAGGCGGTGGCCTCGGGCGCCACGCGGGCCATCGCACCACCCAGGACGCGCAGCTGGGCGACGCGCATCGGCGAATCCGACCATCCCAGCCGCTCGACGATCAGCGCCGACTCCTCGGGCCCGATCCGGTCGGTGAACAGCGTGAGGCTCGCGTACCCGGGAACCGTCGACGGGTCGGCATCGGGATCCGCCGGCGGGGCCTCCTCCGGCGGGAAGAGCTCGGGATAGGTCATCGGCCGCACCAGGTCGCCCAGCGGCTCGGCGACGGCGCGGAAGGGCGCCATGGCCGCCTCGCCCGCATCGGCCTCGCCGGCGAAGCACATGAGCGCGAAGATCACCAGCGAGCCGTGGTGCTCCTCGGCCACGAAGGGCAGGGGCGGGCAGCTCATGACGTTGACGATCGCCGACAGCTCCTCGGGTGCCGCCTCGGACGCCGCCATGAAGGCGGCCACGGTCTCGGCCGTCGCGGGCTGCACCAGCATCCCGCCGGTGATCTGCGGGAGCTCCCGGAGCCGGTACTTGAAGCGGGTGGCGACGCCGAAGTTGCCGCCGCCGCCGCGGAGCGCCCAGAACAGGTCCGGGTGATGATCCGCATCCGCGGCGAGGAGCTGACCGTCGGCGGTGACGAGCTCCACGGCCTCGAGGTTGTCGATCGTCATCCCGAACGTCCGCACCAGGAAGCCGACCCCGCCGCCGAGCGTGATGCCGCCGATTCCCACGCTGCCGGTGTCGCCGAAGCCGATGGCGAGGCCGTGTCTGGCGACCTCCGTGGTCACCTCCGCTGCCGTGGTGCCCGCGCCTGCCCAGGCGGTCTGCGCCTCGGGGTCGACCTCGATCCGCTTGAGATCGCGCATGTCGATCACGATTCCGCCGTCGGTCGTCGAGTGCCCGGCCCCGGAATGCCCGCCGCCGCGCACGGCGAGCTCGGTGCCGGTCGCGCGCGCAAAGCCGATGACCGTCGCGATGTCGCCCGCGCCGGCCACGCGCGCCACCGCCGCGGGCCGCAGGCCTCCGCCGTAGAACACGGCGCGCAGATCCTCGTAGTCAGGGTCCGACGGGGTGGCGAGGCGGCCGCTCAGCCGGGAGCGCAGCTCCTCGAGCGTGGTGGCCGCGACGGTCGGTGAGATCACTGGCGCTTCCTCTCGGGTCTCTGGTTTCGCGGATAGGACGGCGGTCGCTTGCGGAACTCATCGGCTCGCGCCGGCACATGCCGTGCTGGATAACGCTCTCGGAGTCGCTCGGCACGCGCGTCATCCATGATGCGCGGAGCATGCGCGTCGTTTGACCGATGATTTCCGCGGGCCGCATCGGTCCAATGAGACGACGCAACCCCAGAAGACCAAAGGACCGATGACGACGAACGTTCCCCCCAAGGCGACCCGACGCGAATGGATCGGCCTCTTCGTGCTCGCGCTCTCCGCGCTGATGTACGTGATGGACCTGACCGTCCTCCACCTCGCCGTACCCAAGCTGACGGCCGACCTCCAGCCGACGAGCGCGCAGCTGCTGTGGATCATCGACATCTACGGCTTCTTCGTCGCGGGACTGCTGGTGACGATGGGCACGCTCGGCGACCGCATCGGCCGCCGCCGGCTGCTGCTCATCGGCGCGGCGGTGTTCGGCGCAACCTCGATCATCGCCGCGTTCAGCACGAGCGCCGAGATGCTGATCGTGGCGCGGGCCCTGCTCGGCATCAGCGGCGCGACGCTGGCGCCCAGCACCCTGAGCCTGATCTTCCACATGTTCACCGACCCGAAGGAACGCTCGATCGCGGTCGGCGTCTGGATCGGCGCCTTCAGCGCCGGCAGCGCGGTCGGCCCGGTGCTCGGCGGACTCCTGCTCGAGTTCTTCTGGTGGGGATCGGTCTTCCTGCTGGCCCTGCCGGTGATGGCGCTGCTCCTCATCCTCGGGCCGCGGGTGCTGCCGGAGTACCGCGACCCGAACGCCGGCCGGCTGGACCTGCTGAGCGCCGGGATGTCGATCGTGGCGCTGCTGGCCATCATCTTCGGCCTGAAGGAGATCGCCCAGGACGGCGTCGGAGCCATGGCCGTGGCGGCGATCGCCATCGGGCTCGGCGTGGGCGCGCTGTGGGTCCGTCGCCAGATGCGCCTGGATGACCCGATGATCGACGTGGGCCTGTTCCGGATCCGCACCTTCAACGCGGCGCTGGCGGTGAACTTCCTGGCGATCTTCGTGATGGTCGGCTACTTCCTGTTCGTGGCGCAGTACCTCCAGCTCGTGGTCGGGCTCTCGCCCCTGCTATGCCGGGCTGTGGTCGCTGCCGTCGGCGGTGGCGTTCATCGTCGGGTCGCAGCTGGCGCCGCGCATCGTGCAGCGCGTGCGCCCGGCGTACCTGATCGGCGGGGGACTGTTCATCGGCGCCATCGGTCTCGCGATGCTCGTCGGCGTCGGGGCGACGAACGGCCTGCCGCTGCTCGTCGGCGCGTCGGTGGTGATCTCGCATCGGCCTGGCGCCCGTCTTCGGGCTGACCACCGAGCTGATCGTCGGTACCGCCCCGCCGGAGCGCGCCGGCGCCGCGTCCGGGATCAGTGAGACCGCCGCCGAGCTCGGCGGGGCGCTGGGGATCGCGATGCTCGGCAGCGTCGGCGTCGCGATCTACCGCGGCGCGGTGGGTGCCCAGCTGCCGGCCGCCGTGCCGGATGCCGCCGCCGAGGTGGCCCGGGACACGCTCGGCGGTGCCGTTGCCGTCGCCGCGGAGCTGCCGGCGGAGCTTGGTGCGGTGGTGCTGGAGGTGGCCCGCGAGGCGTTCGTGGCCGGGATGCACCTCACCGCGGGCATCGCCGCGGTCGTGGCGGTCGGGCTGGCGGCGCTGGCCGTGGTCTCCCTTCGCGGGCAATCGCTGGGCGGTGATCCTCCCGAAGCTCCGTCAACGGCGCCGACACCGGAGCCTCGTCCTCGCGTCGAGTTCGAGGCCGCGGGCTGAGGCGGCGCTGCGGGAAGCCCGTGGTCGCGGTTCCCGTACGGGCATCCAACGGCCGGGAGGCCCGTGGCCCCACTCCGCGCGGTTTCCCGTACGGGTATCCAACGGCCGGGAGGCCCGTGGCCCCACTCCGCGCGGTTCCCGTACGGGCAACCAACGGCCGGGAGGCCCGTGGCCCCACTCCGCGCGGTTTCCCGTACGGGTATCCAACGGACACCGGGAGGCCGTTCGGAGTCGAATCCGGTCGGCAATGTTCCGTGCGCGGTAACGTGCGGCCACTGGCGGGTCCTCGGATCGTCGTTGGATACCCGCCTCGGTAACTCGCGCCACTGTCGCACGGTACGGTCGCCGGTGGATGCGCGCTCCGGTACCGGACAGACTCGCTGGCCCATCGGTGACGCTCGACCGTCACCCGCACGGACCGGTTCATGCGCCGTCTCGTGTCGAGCGAACTCGCGACCGCCGCCGGCGAGAGGGCCGGCGGCGATCATCGGTGGAGTGGGAGGGAGTCAGCCGCCGAAGAACTTCGTGATCGCGGCGGTGTCGTCGGAGAAGGCCCACCGCTCGGTGACCTTGCCGTCGGTGACGTGCATGATCTCCGCGGTCCGATAGTCGAAGGTCTTCCCGCCCATCGTCGCGTGGGCGTCGACGAGGGCGATGATGTGCTCGTCGCTGGCGACGACGTCGTGCACCGTTGCGGTGATCCCGTCATCGCCTCCCTGGGCCATCATGGAGCTCATCTGCTCCCGCAGCGCCTCCTTGCCGTGGATCGTCGATCCGCCGATCTGGTGCCAGGCGATGTCATCGGACATGAGGCTGTCGATGGTGGCGATGTCCACGTCATTGAAGGCGTCCATCAACCGCCGGCCGAGCTCGGCGTTCGGGTGCGTGGTAGTGGTCTGCATCGGTCAATCGCTCCTCTCGAGTGGTGCGCCGATGTCGGGTGCTGGGTCAGGCGCCCGGCGGGCGGTAGGTGGGGCTCAGCTTCGATGCGGCGTCGAGCTCCTCCGGCGTGATCAGGACCACGGTCCGGATGCTGGCCGCTCCGCTCGATCCCACGGTCAGGCTGGCCGCGGCCACGGCGGCGTGGTCCGGGAAGTCGGCGATGACATAGAAGTCGTCGCCCCCGAAGCCGAAGTAGAAGCTCTCGACCGTTCCGCCGACAGAGCCGATGACGTCGCTGGCGGCCTGTCTGCGGCCGCTGCCCCCCTCGTTGATCAGTCCCTTGGCACCGGCCGCGGTGTAGCTGCCGATGATGAGATACTTTGGCACTGGCCGTCCTCCACAGGGTGTGAAGGTCGAGCGTACACCCGGCGCCAAGACCGACCGTGGCGAGGGCCTGGAGTTGGAGCGCTATCGGCGTGGGTCGCGCGCCGGATGGTCCTTCGGAGGGTGCTGGCGCCGGCGCCGGCTCGGGGTTCGGGCCGGTCCCGGCCACGGTGCGTTCGAACGCCATCGGTCCTCCCTGTTCGGTGCGTGTGCGCGGCGTAGGTGGTGGACGCCACGCGGCACAATGCCCGGTGATGAACGACGCCGCCGATGCCGGCACCTCGACCTTCCGCGGGATGCAGGTCTGCGGGTTCGCCGACCCGGGAAGCGAGCTGCGGCGCGAGCTCGTCGACCTGGTGCTGGCCGGGACGAAGACCGCCACCGCCGGCCTGCTGGTGGAGTACGAGCTCGACGGTGAGACCGTGCCGGTCCCCGGCATGCGGGAGGCGGTCATCGGGGCGGATGGCAGGTTCGTGGGCGTGATCGAGACGACCGAGTGCCGCATTCTCCGCATGGCCGATGTCGACGACGCGTTCGCGCGCGACGAGGGAGAGGGCTTTGCCGACGCCGCCGACTGGCGCGCCGCCCACGAGCGGTACTTCACCACCTACCTCGACGAGCTGCGCGAGGGCCTGGGTGATCCCGACTGGCGGCTCGATGACGACACCCTGATCGTCTGTCAGCGATTCCGGCTGGTGGAGCGCTACCCGGAGCCGATCGCTGTCGGCGAGGCCTGACGGCGCCGATAGATCGGGCACCGCGGCACGGGAGGCCGCCGTTGGGCTCGGCGGCGCCGATAGATCGGGCACCGCGGCACGGGAGGCCGCCGTTGGGCTCGGCGGCGCCGATAGATCGGGCACCGCGGCACGGGAGGCCGCCGTTGGGCTCAACTGCGCCGATAGATCGGGCACCACGGCACGGGAGGCCGCCGTTGGGCTCGGCGGCGCCGATAGATCGGGCACCACGTCACAGGAGTGGCGGGGATCCGGTCCTGACGCGCCGCTGTGCCCGATACATCGGGCGGCCCCGGGTAGGAGCGGGCATGGTGCGCTCCGATGCCCGATCTATCGGCAAGCCCCGGATGCGCGGACGCGCTATCGTCGGGCTGTGCTCACCGTCTCCCGCCTCTCCGTCACGCCCGTGCGCGGGCTGGCGCTCCAGCATCCCGACCGCATCGAGCTGGAGGAGCATGGCGTCCTCGACGATCGGCGCTTCACGCTCCTCGCCGACGGCCGGATCTTCGACGGCACGAAGTTCGGCCCGCTCGTCCAGGTCGCCGCGCGACTGGAGCGCGACCCGGAACGCCTGACCCTCACCTTCCCGAACGGCGAGATGGTGACCGGCGAGGTCGCGCTCGGCGAGCCGATCCACCCGGTGATCTACGAGCGCCGCTTCGCCGCGCGCCCGGTCATCGGTCCCTGGGCCGACGCGCTCTCGGCGCATGCCGGACGACCCCTCCAGCTCATCCGGTCGGAGCGGCTGCCGGGCGAGCAGGATCGCAATCCGGTCTCGATCCTGTCGGAGGCATCGGTCGAGGAGCTGCAGCGCCAGGCGAACGAAGGAAAGCCCCTGGACGCGCGGCGCTTCCGGATGCTGATCGCCGTCGCCGGCGCGCGGCCGCACCAGGAGGACGAGTGGATGGGGAGCGAGATCCGCATCGGCCAGGCGGTCGTCCGCGTCACGCGGCCGGATCCGCGATGCGTGATCACGACCCAGGACCCGGACACCGGGCACCGCGACTTCCCGACCCTGCACGCCATCAAGGCATACCGCGGGCATGCGCGACGGTCGGAAGATCGACTTCGGCGTGTACGCCGACGTGGTGACGCCCGGAACGGTGGCGGTGGGGGACCCGGTCGTCCCGTGACGGCCTCGAGCCCGATGCGGCTGCGGATCATGCTGACGACCCGTGGCGCCCGGACCGGCACGGCGCGGACCCTCGAGCTCTACGCGTGGCCCGATGGCGATTCGCTGGTCATCGTCGGCTCGAGCGGAGGGTCCGTGCGGCATCCGGCCTGGGTGCACAACCTGCGCGCTGATCCGCACGCGACCGTGCAGCGCGGCACGGAGACGACCGAGATGACCGCGCGCGAGGTGACCGATCCCGACGAGCGGGCGCGCCTGTGGCCGTTCGTCGTCGAGCAGTTCCCGCTGTACGGGAGCTACCAGCGCCGCACGAAGCGGCTCATCCCGCTCTTCGTCCTCGAGGCGCGGTAGCGCGGGCCCGTTGCGGCGGCGCGGTACCGTATCGCGATGCCATCCGACGACCCCATGACGAACCACCGATGAGCTTCGATGTCGCCGCCGAGGCGTACGACCGCTTCATGGGCCGATACTCTCGGCTGCTCGCGCCGAAGCTGGCGGACCTCGCCGGACTGGAGCCGGGTCAGCGGGCCCTCGACGTGGGCTGCGGTCCCGGCGCGCTCACCGGCGAGCTGGTCGCCCGACTGGGCGCCGCATCCGTGGCCGCCGCCGATCCCTCGCGAGCCGTTCGTCGCGGCCGCCCGCGCTCGCCACCCGGGCGTGGAGGTCCACCTGGCACCCGCCGAGAAGCTCCCGTTCGCGACCGATGCCTTCGATGCGGCGCTCGCCCAGCTGGTCGTGCATTTCATGGCCGATCCGGTCGCAGGCCTCGCCGAGATGCGACGCGTGACGCGACCGGGGGGCGTGGTGGTCGCCTGCGTCTGGGACTTCGGCGGTGGCGCCGCGCCGCTGAGCCTGTTCTGGGAGGCCGCGCGGGAGCTGGACCCGGGCGCCATCGACGAGTCACGTCTCGCCGGTGCCCGGCAGGGCCATCTCCCGGAGCTGTTCGCCGCCGCCGGGCTGCGGGCCGTCGAGGAGACCGCGCTGTCGATCGAACGCGAGCACTCCAGCTTCGAGGACTGGTGGGAGCCGTATACCGGCGGCGTGGGACCGGCCGGCACCTACCTCAAGGCCCTGAGTCCGGAACGGCAGGCCGAGCTTCGGGACCGATGCCGCGCGCTCCTCCCCGACGGACCCTTCGTCGTCGTCTCGCGTGCCTGGGCCGCCCGCGGATTCGCGTGAGGGCCTGGGCGGCGGCCGCGGGGGACGATCCGCCCCAGCGCGTCACCGGCCGTGGACTCCGGCCCGCACTGGATCGACCTGTTCATACTCATCGTCATGACGGCGGGCTTCCCGACACCGGACAGCTCCGATGAGGAACGTGAGGCGTTCTGGAGTGACTACCTGACGCACCCGGACACGCTGCAGCGTGTCGGGCGCCGGTTCTTCAGCCGCATCCCGACCAACCCCCGCTGCCAGCTGTGCGCGGCGCCGTTCGCCGGCACCGGCGGCCAGCTGATGAAGCTCATCGGCAAGTCGCCCTCGAGCGTGAACCCGACGATGTGCAACACCTGCGAGCGCGTGCTGCTCAAGCATCGAGGCGGGGCCGAGGTCACCTGCTCGGTCCTGTTCGCCGACATCCGCGGGTCCACCGCCCTTGCCGAACAGATGACGCCCGGCGAGTTCCACGCCACCCTGACGCGCTTCTATACGACGGCATCAGAGACGGTCTACGCGCATAGCGGCATCATCGACAAGTTCGTGGGCGATGAGGTGGTCGCCACGTTCCCGCCGTTCCTCGGCGAGGATCACGCTGCCCGCGCGGTCGAGACGGCGCAGCATCTGCTGCGCGCCACCGGTCATGCCGATCCGGGCGGTCCATGGGCGCCCGTCGGCGCGGGCGTGCACACCGGACGGCTGTGGTTCGGCGCCATCGGCGAGGGGAGCCACGTCGAGATCACCGTGGTGGGCGATGTCGTCAACACCACCGCGCGGCTGGCCGGTGCCGCGGAGGCAGGCGAGATCCTGGTGGCCGTGGAGGCCGCAACCGCCGCAGGGCTGGATCCCGGCCTCGAGCGACGCAGCCTGGCGCTGAAGGGCAAGGAGCTCGCGACCGAGGTGGTCAGCCTCCGCGTCTGACCTCCCGACCGGCTGGGAGAGTTACATCCCGCCGAAGAACGTGTTGATGCGGTCGGTGTCGTCCGACAAGGTCCACCGCTCGATGGGGCGCGGTGCTTCCCCTCGGACCAACCCTCAGCGGGCGGAGCCGCGCACCGAGCCGGTGAGCGGCGTGGCGGCAGCCTCCGTCGAGACGACGCACAGCAGCCCCCGATCGCCCTGGCTCCATCCATCGGGCGTGGGCTCGAACCAGGTCAGGTAGAGGGCCGAGGTCTCGTAATCGCGACCGACGTAGGACTCGAACGAGGGCAGACATGCGGTTCTGACGGAGAGGTCCAGGGAGCTTCGCGAGGGAAAGTCGCCGGCGGCCAATTCGGTGAGGTGGTACGCCTCGAAGTCGTGCGGCTCGTCGCAGGGAATGGCTCGGATCTCGCCGACCTCCTCCACGTCAGCGTCGTCGTTCATGTCGAAACAATCGCCGACTCGCACATCCGTGATGTGCAGGTTACCCGCCCCGACGATCGCGCCGGAGTCGTCGCGGTTGGCCGCAGTCACTGCGCCGACGATCGCGATCGCGGCCACGATGCCGACTCCTGCGAAGCGCATCGGGACCGTCCGCCACCAGGGCGAGCCGCCATCGCCGCCGGCGGTTGCCGTGGCCGATGCGGCGGCGGTCGCGGTCGGCTCGGCGCCACGGGGTGTGCGGCAGCGAATGCACGCGTCCCATGACGCCTCGTTCGACGACCAGCATGATCTGCAGACCCAGCGGTCAGCCATTGGTTGTGATCCCCTCCCGTTGACTCGGACGGACAGCGTGCCAGCCGGCGGACCGCCACCCCATGGCCCGATGGTCCCGGTCGTGTCCCGGGACGTACACTCGCGCCATGCCCGACCCGTTCGTCCCCGACGACTTCGACGTCCCGACATCCCACGATGGCCCCGGCTTCCGGATGGAGCCGCTGGGTCCGCAGCACAACGAGCGGGACCACGAGGCGTGGATGTCGAGCATCGCGCACATCCGGTCGACGCCCGGATTCCCGGACGGCGACTGGCCGTCGCCGATGTCGCTGGAGCGCAACCACCAGGACCTGGTGCGGCACGCCGCGGACTTTGGCGCCCGCCGCGGCTTCACCTACTCGATCCTGGATGGGGAGGACGTCATCGGCTGCCTCTACATCTACCCGAGCGAACGAGAAGGCCACGACGCCGAGGTGAGCTCCTGGGTCACGCAGCGCCGGGCGGAGCTGGACACTGTCGTCTGGTCTGCCGTGACGGAATGGCTCGCCCGGTCCTGGCCCTTCTCGCGCCCCCGGTACGCTCAACGCAGCTAGGGCCGCCGCCCCCGACGAATCGCGTTGACGGTTCCGCCACAATGCGCGCGTGACGATCACTGACGAGCGGCGGCTCGTGACCGTGCTCTTCGCCGATCTCGTCGGCTTCACCGGTCGTTCCGAGACCAGCGACCCGGAGCAGGTGCGCGAGCTCCAGCACGCCTACTTCGGCGCGGTGAAGGCCGAGGTGGAGCGCTACGGCGGAGTCGTCGAGAAGTACATCGGCGACGCCGTCATGGCCCTGTTCGGTGCACCCCAGGCGCACGACGACGATGCCGAGCGCGCCTGCCGCACGGCCCTGGCCATCCGCGACGCGGTTTCGGCGCTCGACGACGGCCTCGAGGTCCGCATCGGTGTCAATACCGGCGAGGTGGTCGGCGGACCCGGCGGGCCGGCGCTAGACGACTACACCGTCAGCGGCGACGCCGTGAACATCGCCTCCCGGCTCCAGCAGAGCGCGCAGCCCGACGAGATCCTCGTCGGCGGCATGACGCGGCGCCTGGCGGAAGGGGCGTTCACCTTCGTTCCGCGCGAATCGATGGCGCTCAAGGGTCGGGCGGAGGCGGTGCAGGCGTGGCGCCTCGAAGGTGCCCTCCTGGATCGCCCGCGCGCGCATCGGAGCGAGGCGCGGCTCGTCGGGCGCGATCGGGAGCTTGCCGGCCTTCAGTCGGCCCTCGAGGAGGCGCGCAGCGGCCGCGGCCTCATGGTTGCCCTGGTCGGGGAGCCGGGCATCGGCAAGAGCCGGCTGGCGGCGGAGATCCTGCGCGTGGCGGAGGCGGGTGGCTTCGCCACCGCGTGGACCTTCTCGCGCTCGTACGCATCGGTCTTTCCCTATCACCTGGTGGGTCAGCTGGTGCCGCAGCTGCTCGGGCATGCCGGCGAGGCGCCGGCGGGGACCGATGCGGCGCTGCGCGCGATCGGAGCGGAGGCGGACGGCGACACGATCGAGACGTGGGCGCGCGTGCTGGACGACGTGATCAGCACCGTTCCGGACCGCGCGACGGACCTGGTCGACCTGTCGCCCGCGGGCAGGCAGCGCATCCTGGCGCATGCCATCGGCGCCGTGCTGCACGCCAGGTCGACGCAGGCGCCGCTGCTGCTCGTCCTGGACGACATCCACTGGGCCGATCCGGCCAGCCTGGCGATCGTCGAGGAGCTGCTCACCTACGTGCCGGAGCTCCGCGTCGCGGTGCTGGTGACCTATCGGTCCGGCTGGACCCATGGATGGGAGGGTCGGAGTGCGTACGAACAGATCAACCTGCGCCCCCTCCGAGCGGAGGACGCGCGACGCATGGCGGCTGAGCTTGCGACCGACACCCAGCTCCCGGATGACGTCACCGACCGCGTCCTCGAGCGATCGGGCGGCAACCCGCTCTTCCTGGAGGAGTTGCTGCATGGCGAGCGGGCTCTTGAGCCCGGGTCGCCGCACCGGCTGCCGGCCTCGATCCACGAGATGCTGCTCGCCCGGCTCGACGCGCTCCCCGCCGATGCCAGGCGCGTGCTCCAGCTGGCCTCGGTGGTCGGAATCGAGTTCAGCGAGCCCGTGGTCGCCGTGCTGCTCGAGACCGATGGCGCGTCAACCGATGACGCGCTCCGCACCCTCCAGCGGGCGGAGCTCATCCAGGCGCGGGGGACCGCGACGGCCGAGCGTGCGTTCGTGTTCCGTCACGCGCTGATTCACGAGGTCGCCTACGGGAGCCTGCTCAGCAGCACGCGGCGGGCCATGCATGGCCGCGTCGGACGCTGGCTGGAGGAGAACGGCGGGGAGGGGCGTGTCGCCGAGCTGGCGCGCCACTACCAGCACTCGGATGACGGCGAACGCGCGCGCCGATACCTGCGCCTGGCCGGCGAACGCGCCCATGCGCTGAACGCCAGCCGCGAGGCATTCGAGTGGTTCACCGCCGCCGCGGATGCCAGCCGTGATGAGCCTGAGCTCCGGGCCCAGCTGCTCGAGTCCGCCGCCCAGCAGGTGTACCTGCTGGGCGACACCGAGCAGGCGACCCGCATTCAGCGTGATGCGGTGGCCCTCCACGAGTCGGCCGGCGGCGACCGGGCGGCCGCCACGGCGCGCATCTGGCTGGGGCGCTACATCTGGCTGCTCGGCGATCCCGACGAGGCCCAGCACCAGAATGCGCTGGCCGTCGACGCGCTCGAGCGGCACGGCCCCAGCCCGGAGCTGGCCATGGCGTACAGCTTCCGCGCCCAGAGCGTGATGCTCGTGCCCGACTACGACGCCGGCGCGAACTGGGCGCGGCGGGCCATCGAGGTGGCCGAGGCGACGGGGGCGACCGCCGCCCTCATCCACGCCTCCAACAACCTGGGGACCTGTCTGCTGGGGCAGTCCGAGGCGGCCGGTGTCGACTACCTGCGACGGGCGCGCGACCTGGCGTTGGAGCACCATCTTCCCGACGAGGTGGGTCGTGCCAACAACAACCTCTCCGGCCAGGGGAACCGCATCTTTCCGCTCCCGTACCAGGAGATGGACCGCCACCTGGTGGAGGGGACCGGGTACTCGGCTCGGACCATCCCGGACGGCATCTTCGACCGATGGATCCGCGCGGCGCGCGGCGAGTTCCTCCTCGCCTCCGCCCGGTGGGAGGAGGCCGAGAAGGTGCTCTTCGCGCTGGATGCGGAGGCCGCCGAGGCCTACCTGCGGGGGGAGGTGCTCAGCCTGCGCGGCCTGCTCTACGCCTACCGCGGCCGCGCTGACGAGGCCGCGGCGATGACCGCCGGAGTCGCCGAGACGGCCCTGGGCGTGGGTGATCTGCAGGCGGTCATCCCGGTGCTTGCCACCGAGCTTGCGATCGCGATCGGCCGCGAGGACGACGCCCGGGCAGTGGCGCTGCTCCATGAGGCGATCGAGCGTCGAGGCGACATCGTGGAGAAGCCGCTCAGCGCCTGGCTGGTCTTCGAGGCAACGGACGCCCTGACAGCGCTCTTCGTGCGCGACCCTGGCTCGCACGCGCTGCGCGAGGGGGTCGACCTCCTCGCGTCGTTCTGCACGCGGATCGGTCCGGATGTCGCCTCGGGCGGCGAGCTGATCCACGTCGCGGTTCGCCACGCGCTGTTCGGTGCGGCCGTCGAGCAGCTCGGATCGCTGGCCCAGCGGACGGGGATGTCGATCTCCCTGCCGGTCGACCTGCCCGCGAGCCGTTCCTCCGCGCTGTCGGTGCTCGAGCGAGAGCATCGGCTCTTCGACGCGGCCCGGATCCGCCTGTGGCTCGCCGAGGATGGCGATCCCTCGTCGGCTGACCTCGACACGGCGAGGACGACCTTCGCGGAGCTCGCCGCCCATCCGTACCTGGAGCGGGCGTCAGCCGGGGCGGGCTGATTCGATCGATTCCACATCTCTGGGGGCCTCTTGACGGAGCCCAGCGCTGGGCAACCCCTACGACGAAGCGCCGATGCACCCATCGGCCGACCGCTCGATGCCGCGCCACACCCCCACGCCGATGCTGACTCCGAACTAGTTGCACACGCAACAACCCTCGGAAGGAGCATCAGCAGCCATGTCAACGATCACCCAGCCCTCGGTCCGCGACGACCTCCTGGCGCGCGCCGCGCGCGTCATCCCCGGCGGCGCCTCCGCCGGCGGCCGGCCCGACTTCGGCGACCTCATCACCCGCGCCCAGGGCGCCTACCTGTGGAATGCGGAGGGGAAGCGCTACATCGACCATCTGAACTCGTACGGGCCGATCGTCATCGGCCATGCCGATCCGCGCGTGAACGCGGCGGTGGCCGAGATGGCGGCGACCGTCGACCTCAACTGGGTCGGCCCGCAGGCGGGGGAGGTGGAGCTCGCCGAGCGGATCGTGGGCGCCATGCCATCGGCGGAGAAGGTGGTCTTCATGAACACCGGGACCGATGCGCTCCAACACGCCCTCCACGTGGCGCGTGCCACGACCGGGCGGCAGCGGGTGTTCAAGTTCCACGGCCACTACCACGGCTGGGTCGGTCACCTGGGCGTGGGCGCCAGCTTCGACGTCGAGCAGGGCGTGGCCCCGCCGCCGGACGCCTCGAACTCCGGGGGTGCCGAGGCCGGGCTGGCGTGCGACGTCGACGTCGTCGACTGGAACGACTTCGATGCGGTCCGCGCCGCCTTCGCGGCCCACGGCGACGAGTACGCCGCCGCCTTCCTGGAGCCGTACCTCCACAGCTACACGAACGCGCCGCCGGCGCCCCGGATTCCTCGAGCTGCTGCGCGAGCTGACCGAGCAGCACGGCGTCGTCCTCGTGTTCGACGAGGTGAAGACCGGCTTCCGTCACCACGTCGGCGGCTACCAGGCGATCGCGGGGGTGACGCCGGACCTGACCGCCATCGGCAAGGCGATGGGCAACGGCTACACGATCGCCGGGCTCGCCGGCCGGGCGGACCTCATGGACCTGCTCGGCACCGAGGTCACGATCGACGGCACCTACTACGCGAACCCGTACGGGCTGGCGGCCTCCATCGCCACCTTCGACCTCCTGGCCGATGGCGGCGTCGAGCGCCTCTGGTCCCTCGGCGAGCGCCTGCGCGACGGACTGACGCGGGAGCTCCGCGATGCCGGCGTGGCGGCCAACGTCACCGGCATCGGCTCGGGCTGGATCATCAACTGGCGTCCCGATCCGCCGGTCACCTTCCGCCAGGCCGTGGACGCCGATTTCGAGCTCGGCGAGGCCTTCCGGGTCGGCATGCTCGACGCCGCGATCCTGCTGCCGCCGTACGTCATCACCGATGCGCGCCTCAACCTCGCCTTCACCGATGACGACGTGGACGAGACGATCGCCGCCGCCAGAGCGGTCCTGCGGAAGGTGGCCGGCTGAGGCGGTGAGCGGCGCCCGGGCTGCGGGCCGCCGTTGGCTGTGCCTGGGGAGCACATAACGGCCAACGACGGCCCGATTCGGCCTCGGCGGTGTCCGTCTGGTGCGCCCCGCGCACACGGCGGGGACACGCTTGGGACTAACAGCCAGGGGTGGCCGCTAGTGCCAGACCTGCGCAAACAACTACTCGTCGCTCAATATCTGCGCGGGTGTGCGCGCCCGGATGCGCTCCTCGTACGAAGCGTCGACGAGTTCGAGGTACTCAAGAACTGTGCTGCCGATTTGCACTGCCTCCCGCATGACAATGTCCGCTACGGCGCGCCCATGGATAAGGAGGATTGGGTAGCCATCGTCCTGTAGCTCGCGTTGAGCTGGCTCAGAGAAGTGACCCGTGGTCACGAACACTCCCGCCATCCTGTCAGGTCTCGAAGTCAGACCGTATCCGTATCAGCAGGAAATGCTGGATGCGATTGAGGCAGAGCGCCAGGTCCATGCGCCACCCAACCGCGGTAGCTAACGCGAGGGGGACGCGGCAACTCCCGTTGCTCCGAGTTGGCACTTGGCCTGTCCTGCGACGACCCGAAGCCGTCGCTGCTGTTTGTGCGCATGCGCGAGATCCTTGAACAATCACTGCGGACCTACCGGGAAGTCCTCATCGATCCCGGATTTGGCGAGCTCTACGTTGGTGGCGCCCGGCCAGAGCGGTGGCGCCATGTGTTCGCAAGCGTCCAATCACACGCGCAAGGGGTGGGCGTGATCCCCGAAGATCGAGGCGACCGACAAGTCCACATGCGCTTGCTCGCCTGATCCTCGACCCTTGACCGCGCGAGCTTCTCGGCCTGACGGCCACGCCGGAGCGAGCCGACGGATGATGTTAGCCAACCGGTGCGATAGGCGCCCGTTGACTTGAGGGCGGCTTGGGCGATGCGCTCCGCCAGTGCCTCGAACCGAGCCTTTCGCGTCGCGTAGAACGCTAGGATCGCAAGAAGAGCCTCATGCGCCGGCGACTTCGGTTCTGGCCGCTGTTCGTGCTCCTTCATGGTCCGGTATGTCAACAGGCGTTGGCGGATCGTCTCGCCCGCGGCCGGGCCCTGCGTGACCCACCGCCTCCAAGACTCCGGCGCTAGTGCGGACGCTTCAGCCGCTGTCTTAGACGGATCTCGTCGTGCGGCGATCCATTCCCAGTTGAGCTCGTTACTTTCCGCGTCCAACCGCAGGATCATGCAGTCGTAGCGGTAGTTCAAGAAGGGAACGCTGTGGCGGTCGACTTGAACGACGCGCTCGACTCGGTCCAGCAAGCCAATTCCGCGAAATCGCCGATAGCCCTTGCTGCGGCCCTCCTGAATCACGTTTTCGAAGAACAGTAATGGCGCCGCCCTTACGCGGAGCGACGGGCTTTCCGCTGCATGCAAGCTCTGCTGGCCGACCAGGGCCCGATTCCCGCTAGTCAGCATGGGGTCTTGGCGATACCCAGGCTTATTGTCTCCGTAGTAGCGGACGAACCCGCTACGCGGATCGATCTCGTCGTGCCAAGGCGTCCAATCTGACCCAGCCTTGTGCGGGTTGATGCCTATCAGAATCGCAGGTCGTCTCTCCCCGTCAGGGGCGACGATCGATGTAATGGCGTCAATTCCGCGCTCAAGCTGCGCCCGTCCAGCGAGTCGCAGTCCGGGCCAGTTGGGCCAGCGAGTGACCTCGAAGAAGTTTCGATACTCCGCCGCATCTTCGGCGATTGAGCCAAGAGCGGGCTTTGGGTATCGATAAGTCTCGTGGAGCCGTGGACGTATCGGCTCATGCCCGAGTACGGTCCAGAGGGCGCGGTGCGCCGGCGCCCACGAAGGGCAACGAGGTGCGCGTGCGCGACGATCCATCGATACCAGGGCCTCGAGTCGCCGTGCGTCGTGCTCGCGAGATCGACGGGCGGGTGGATGCGGGGGAGCTGGCGGGGCTGCTCTACGTGGGTGCCATCGAGCACGGTCGCACCTGGTGGTCGTGTGCTCCTGGCGTCCGTGGCTGAGCGCATCGGACCGTCGTAGGCGGGGTGCTCAGCGGCCGCGGTTACCGGCGCGGGTATCCATCGGCGGTTGAGGCGTGACTGGGCAGCCGGTGGGTATCGGCTTGGGTATCAGACGGCGCCCGAGGGCGGGGATTCCGGGGGTTCGGGGTCCGTTGGATACCGAGGCGGGTAACCCCGCCTGGTGGGACCACCCGGCCGAGACGCCCACGAAGGCTACCGCTCGGTGGCGGCGAGAAGGACGCGGAGGGCGTGGAGGGTGAGCACCTCGCTGGGGCGGCCCTTGCCCCAGTCGATGACGTCTACCGGCGACGTCGCACGCCGTCCGGTCCGCCACCAGGTCGCGCGCGTCTCGAAGCGGCCGTCGGCGCGCTGCTTCGAAGCGAGGAGGTCGAGCGCATCGGTCGCGCGCGGATCGGCCAGGGTCCCGGTGGCGAGGAGCACGCGGAGGCCGGCGAGCACGTCGTAGTGCCAGTAGGCCGGCCAGTGCAGTGCGACGAAGCTGGGATGGATCCGCGTGCCGTCCGCCAGCCGCCTAAACAGCCGATGCTCGAGCAGCAGCTCGGCGGTGCGGCGCGCGGCAGCCAGGGCATCGGCGTCGCCGGTTGCGTCGTGGTATGCCGCCAGCCCCAGCGCGGTCGGCCAGCTCTCGTGGAAGCTCGACCGGTAGCCGGTGGCGGCACGATCGCAGTTCCAGCCGCCATCGGGCCACTGCCACTCGATCAGCCGATGCGCCAGCCGCCGGGCGCGCTCGTCGCCGGCTACGCCGAAGCGGCTGGCCGCGTAGAGACCGTTGCCCTCCATCGACGCATCAGGCCGAAAGAGCCCGTCGATCCGAGGAACCCCGTCCAGCCGTCGCGGGTTCGCGATCCAGTCGAGCTCACGATCGACGGCTGCTTCGAGGGCGGTACGCAGCGTCGCGTCATCCGTGGGCAGCTCGAAATCGGCCAGGGAGACGAGCCGCCAGTGGAGGCCGAGCCACTTCCGATACGGATTGACGCTCGGCTCCGGGAAGTCGAGCAGGGTCGAGACGATCGGCCCGGTGGCGACGGCGTTGCGGTCGCCGCGAACGTCGGGATCGGTCTCGGCTTGATGCAGAAGCCACGTCCGGGCCCGGTAGCGGACGGCCGGCTCATCAGAGCGCAGGAGCCAGTCGACCGCAGGAGTGCGTGGTGCCATGCCGCGTTCAGCGTAGCGCGACCCCTGTCATCTGATCGGCCGCACCGCGAATTGAACCTTTCGGCCGCGGCCTGCGTTCATGCCGCATGACGCATTCGATCACGGGCCAGACGGTCCGCGCGTGGCCCCGTGCCCGCACCACCGGTCTCCGTCCACCGCACCTCGACCGGCGCCGGGCCGCGGTCCTGGTGTTCGCGTTCGCAGCGCTGCTGGCGCTGTCCACGGTGGCTTCGACGTTCCTGCACCTCCGGACGCCCGACCCGACGGGTATCCACGCGGTCGGGAAGGAGGCGCAGCTGCTGGAGGATGCGTCTCGGGCCGAGGTGGCCACCGAGACGCCGGGTGATCGACGCCAGGTGCGGGTCGTCGCGTGGTACCCGGCCGTCGCCGGGACCGGTGAGCCTGCCGCCTACCTTGACGGCCTTGACCGCATCGGCGACGGACTGGTCGCCAGTGGAGCGATCGATGCGTTCGCGCGAGCCGGGCTCGACTGGGTGAGCACCTCCGCCCGCCACCGCGCCACCGTGGCGGGCACCGACGAGGCGTACCCGGTCGTCATTCTCTCTCCCGGGAACGCCACGAACGTCGAGTTCTACGGCGCCCTGGCGGAGGAGCTGGCGAGCCACGGCTATGTCGTCATCGGCCTGGACCACCCGTACCAGAGCGCCGCCGTGGCGATCGGCGACTCCGTCGTGACCTATGCCGGCGACGCACCGATGGCCCAGGCGGAAGCTGTCACACGCGCGCGAATCGACGAGCGGGTCGCCGACATCGGCTTCGTTCTCGACCGCCTGGAGGCCGATGCGGCCGGTTTCGCGATGCTCGATGCGCGGCTCGACCTCGGCCGCGTCGCGGTGATCGGTCACTCGAACGGCGGACTGGCCGCCGTCCAGATCTGCGATGACCCGCGCGTCCGTGCCTGCGCGAACCTCGACGGCCAGAACGCGGCCGGTCCGTTCGGCACCGGCACCGAACCCGTGGCTCCGGCGAACCCGTTCCTGTTCCTGACCAAGGATGCCGAGCTGCATCCCGCCCTCGTCCAGGCCTTCGAGGAAGGCGGCGCCGGCGGCTACCGCGTCGTCGTGCCCGCCGCGGCCCACGACTCGTTCACGGACGGCCCGCGCTTCCAGCCCCGCATCCTGCCGCTGGAGGGAACTGCGGACGCCGTCCTGACGGTGACCCGCGGGTTCCTCGTGGCGTTCCTGGAGCACGTCCTCGGCGACGAGCCGCGGTCGGTGCTGGGCGATGTGCACGCGCCCACCGACGTGCTCGTCGAGGTGTACCCGCTCCAGCCCGGGGCGGATGGCGCCTTCCGATGGCGTGGCGCCGACGCCGCGATCGGCGGCGGCCACGGTGAGCGGTTACCGGCGCGGGTACCCATCGGCGGTTGAGGCGTGGCCGGGCGGCCGGTGGGTACCGGCCCCGGTATCAGACGGCGCCTGGAGGTCGGGATTCCGCGGGTTCGGGGTCCGTTGGATACCGAGGCGGGTAACCGGCCTGGTCGGACCCCGGAACCACCCGGCCGGGGTGCGACCCGCCCTCAGGCGGGCCGCACGTTCTGGTTGCGGCGGAGGACGTTCTCCGGATCCCATCGGGTCTTGAGGTCCGCCAGCCGCGCGTAGGTGGCCGATGGATACGCGTCGCGGACGCGCGCCGCGCCCTCGAGGTCGAGGAAGTTCACGTAGACCCCGCTGGCGAACGGCGCCAGCTCCTCGAAGTAGGCGTGGGTCCAGGCGATGTCCGATGCCGTCTTGTCCGGGTCGACGAAGATCGTGTAGAGGGTCACCATGATCTTCGCGTCGCGGTGGGCGAATGCGGTGGCATCGGCCGGGACGCGACCCATCGCGCCGCCCAGGACGCGGACCTGGCTGACCGCGACCATCGGTCCGTCGGGATCGGTCATGCGCGCCACGACCCGTTCGACGGCCTCGGGGCCCAGGAGCTCGCGCGTGAACAGCGAGCGGGTCACGGCCGGCATCGGGTTCTCGGCCTCGGCGGAGAACTGGTAGATCCCGCCGTACGGCATCGGCGCCACGAGGTCGGCGATCGGTGTTGCCAGGGCCCGGAACCGATCGGCCACGGCCTGGCCGTCGGCCGGATCACCGGCGTGGACCATGAGGATCGTCAGGATCGGGGTGCCGACCTTGTCCTCCGGGATGAACGGCGCCGGCGGGGCGGCCATGATCTCGAAGATGCTGGTCGTCTCCTCGGGCGCCTCGTCGGCGATCGCCAGGGCGCCGGAGAGGACCTCGGCGCTGAGCGGCAGAACGAGCGCGCCGGACAGCGTCTCGGCCACCGGCACCGCCTCGTACACGAAGCGCGTCACGACGCCGAAGTTGCCGCCGCCGCCGCGAATGCCCCAGAACAGGTCGGCATGCTCGTCGGCCGATGCGGTGAGCACCTCACCGTCGACCGTGACGAGCTCGACGCTCCGCAGCCGATCGATGGCCAGGCCGGCCTTGCGGGCCAGGTAGCCGATGCCACCGCCCAGCGTCAGCCCGGCGATCCCGACGCTCGCGGTGTCGCCGAACGGGATGGCGAGCTCGTGCGGCACGAGCGCCGTGGTGATCTCGCCGGCGTTGAGGCCGGCACCGGCCGATACGAGGCGCGTCTCCGGGTCGATGTGGAGGCCACGGATCGTGCGCAGGTCGATGACCAGCACGCCATCGCCGGTCGAGAAGCCGGCCATCGAGTGTCCGCCGCTGCGGACCGCGATCTCCAGCCCGAACTCCCGGCCGAAGGCGATCGCCCGGGCGACGTCGTTGGCGTCTGCCGCCTGGACGACGGCGGCGGGCCGCGCATCGTTGTAGTAGAGGTTCCAGACGCTCCGCGCGGCCTCGTAGCCGTCGGCGTCGGGGGTCAGGACCGTGCCCGTCAGGGTGGCGGCGAGCTGAGTGAAGTCGGCGGGGGTGTCGTTGCGGCCTTCGGGGGCCAGGACCGATTCCATGGTGGTTGGGCTCCAAGGTGTGGCGGATGTCTGGTGGATGTGCACGTGGATCGTCGGGGCTGGCAACCCCGGCGCCCACGGACATGCGCCACGGACCCTGGCGGGTCATTCGGGCGACCCCGCTACGTCATCCGGCCGAGCGCCGCTTGCCCGCGGCGCCGCGGTTACCGGCGCTGGTATCCATCGGCGAATGGCGCGGACTTCGGCAGCCGCTGGGTATCGGCACCGGTATCGGCGGACCGCTGAGACGTGCCGATCCGGCCCCAACCCGTCAGTTGGATACCCGCGCGAGTAACCGCATGCGCACGCTCGCCCGGGTCCAAGGGCCGCCGGGGGCGGTCAAGCCTCAGGCGCGCTGATCGGCCGTGTCGACGAAGGTGGCAAGCCGATCGTTGAAGGGCGAGCCGAGCCGCTGGACCGAGTGCCCCGCGCCGGGAAGGATCGCGCGCTCCGCGTGCAGCTCCCGCTCGAGCACCTCCGCGATGACGTCGTAGGCCATGAGGTGCCCTCCGGTCACGACGAGGACCGGCACGCCGGTCGCCCGGATCGCCTCGAACGGGATCTCCGCCTCCTGCGGCGGTCGCTGGGCGTCGTTGGCCCGGGTGATCGCCTCGAATCCCGGCGGCAGCGGGTCGGGAACCTCGGAGGTCGACCCGACCACCCGCAGAAAGGCCACGAGCCGATCGCGCGGGGTGCCCTCGACGGCCGATGCCTCGTCGACGGCGTCGATGAACTGCTCGATCGCCGGGTCGCCGCGCGCCACCCCGAGTGCCGGCGGCTCGATCACGGTCAGTGAGCGGAGCCGGTCGCCCGTGCGCGCCGCCGCCAGGAGCGCGACCACCCCGCCGTACGAGTGCCCGACGAGGTGCGCGCCGGGCTCGACCAGCGCGGCGATCTCATCGGCCTGCACCTCGAAGTCGATCCGCTCCAGCGGCGGATTCGGCGGGAAGCCGCTGCGGTGGGGGACGACGAGCCGATAGTGCTCCGCCAGCGGGCGGACCGCCTCCCACGCGCCCCAGCCGGGCGCCCCGGAACCGTGAACGAGGACGACCGCCGGCCCGGCCTCGCCGGCGCGCTCGACGTGGAGTGCCATGCACCCATCCTCGCACGCCGACGCCAGCCCTCTGTGCGGGTCGCTTTCACGCGGCCGCTGGCGGCTCGGCGCTCATCGTCGTGGACGCCGCGGTATCGGGTCCCTCGAACTGCGGTTACTCGCACCGGTATCCATCGGCGAACGGCCACGCACTTCGGACGCCGCCGGGTATCGGCACCGGTATCGGCGGACCGCTGAGACAGGCCGATCCAGCCCCGACCGGTCAGTTGGATACCCGGGCGAGTAACCGCGGGCGGGCCGGCGGGCGCATGGTCCGCATCGGCCACGGTCTGAGGGGCATCAGCCGGGAAGGCAGGTCTCGTTGCCCGCGACGTCGACCGCGCAGATCTCGGTCAGCGTCGCACCGTCGGGCAGCTGTCACCCGGAAGAGGTGCTCGCCATACCAGGTCATCGGGACCTCGCCGCCGGACCATCGCGCCACAATCGATTGCCAGCGCAGGGAGGTGTTCGGGGTGAGGTTGTCGTGCACGCGGGCGAGCACCGTCTGACGCGGTCCCATTTCCCCTCGGATGATCGGCGCGGCAGTGTCGGGGGCGAGCACCTCGGTGGCGAGGTAGATCCGCTCGTCCTCGGCAACCTCGCCCTGCGCCTCGACCAGGTCCGGCCGCCCGTCGCCGTTCAGGTCCGCGATCGCCAGGTCGAGCGTCCCGGAGCTCGGTTCCCCGACGAAGGCGTCGAGCACCACCGACAGCCGGCCGGACCCGTCGTTGACGAGCAGCCGATCGGCACCATCCAGCGACCCGATGACGAAGTCGGCGTCACCGTCCGACTCGATGTCGATCGCCACGACGACGTTGTCGTCCCAGCCGAGGTTCGCATCGGCCGGCCACCACTCGGCGGTTGCGTCCTCGAAGCTGCCCGCGCCGTCGTTGCGGAACACGTGCTCGGTGACTCCGCTCCCCGTGTCCGCCCCGTCGTTGATCGTCACCAGGTCCAGGAACCCGTCGCCGTCGAGATCGATCGGCGCGAACTCGTAGTTGTTCGTGAACGCCGGCAAGCGTCCTTCGGTGACATCGGCGAAGGTGCCGGTGCCGTCGTTCTCGAACAGGAGGCTCGACGGGCAGAGCTTGCACGAGATGGCGAGATCGAGGTCCCAGTCGTTGTCGACGTCGACGACCTCGATGTCCCAGCTGAAGCCCACCAGCGTCTCGGGCATCTGCGCATCGGTCGCGTCGGCGAAGACGCCGGACCCATCGTTGAGCCACAGCGCGGTGCGGCCGCCGCGGTCGTTGATCGGGCCGTTGTCGCCCCAGTCGGCGATGGCCACGTCCAGGTCGCCATCGGCATCGACATCGCCGAACTCGAGGTCGCCGATGCTCAGCTCGGCGGCGGGCAGGTGGGTATCGGTCACATCGGCCCAGGTGCCGGCCGGGGAGCCGAGGAGGAGCCGGCTCTGGGTGTCGTACGTCGTGCCCATGAGGATATCGGGGAAGGTGTCGCCGTTGAGGTCCGCGACCTTGATGACGCGGGTGAGGAGGGCGTGCTCGCCCAGGATCTCGGTGGTGGCGTCCACGAAGGTGCCGTCGCCGTTGTTGCGCCAGGCCCCGCTGGCGACCGGCTCACCGGGGCTCTGGTAGTCACCGCCGTTCGCGAACAGGATGTCCACGTCGCCGTCGAGGTCCAGGTCCGCCAGCTCGAGCTTGTTCGTCCAGGCGCCGGCCGCCGACAGCTCCGATGGTGTGACGTCCTCCCACGCTCCCGCGAATTCCGACGGCGCCTGCTCCCCGTGGCTCGGTTCGGCCGATGCGGCGGTGGATGCCGACGGAGTGGACGATGGGGGAGTCTGCGTGGGCGTCGGCGACCCGGTGGGCGTCGACTCCGTGGCTCCGCAACCGCTCAAGGCCAGCGCGACCGCGACTGCGATGCTCGAGGCTCGGGTCATGGAGGTGCCCCCTCCTGTACGCGTCGACGACGCGAGACGGCCCCAAGTGTCCACCTGCTGTCAATGGTCGCCACGCGGCCAGTGCGTCGCCCGGAGCTGGTCTAGCCGGCCTCGACGCCCGTCAGCACGAACTGGAGCTGGCAGATGAGGCGCCGGTGACGGTGAGCCCCTGGCCGCGCCCGGAAGCCGCGGTTATCCGCATTGGTATCCATCGGCGAACGGCGAGCACTTCGGGCGTCGCGGGGTATCGGCACCGGTATCGGCGGACCGCTGAGGTAGGGCGAACCGGCCCGAACCCGTCAGTTGGATACCCGGGCGAGTAACCGCCGGGGTGCCCAGCGAGACGGCCCCAGGTGCCCGCCTGCCGTCAGCGGTCGCCAGCGCCACCAGGTCACTCCTGCGGTGGAATCCCCAGGTCGCCAGCGGCGAGCGTGGTGGAGATCGCGAGGTGGCGCCGGAGGAAGGCCGGCTCGTCGAGCCGATGGCGGCGCATCCAGCGCGTGACCTCCTGGTTGCCCTTGCTCGCGTTGCAGGAGCCACACGCCGGGGCGATGTTGTCGAGCGTGTAGCGCCCGCCTCGCGAGATCGGCAGCACGCAGTCGCGCTGGAGCGGCACGTCGGTCGCGCCGCAGTAGGCGCAGCCGCCCCACGCCGCCTGCAGGGCGGCCCACTGGTCCGGGCTCAGATCGTGCTCGACGCGCTGCATGCGGCGCCTGCGCCGTCGGGCGTAGCGGGCCGCTCGAGATCGGCTGAGCGTCATCGCATTCAGCCTATACCCGCGGGCCCCGGGAGGACCGTGGTTCGGCGGCGAGCCGCACGTGCCGAAAATGCCGCGCCAGCCGGAACTCAGAATGCCACGAGGCGCATCGCGATCGACACGAGCTCCGGCACGAGCCACAGCGCGGGGACGACGACGACCAGCGCCATCGCCCGTGTCGCCCAGTTGCGCGGAACGAGACCGGCGATGACGGATGCGGTGCCGATCTCGACGACCGCCTGGATCGGCCGATAGGGGAACTCGGCCGGAAGCGGATCGCCGATGACGGCGTACCAGAACGGCAGCACATTGCCATCAATGAGCGCGATCGCGGCGACCAGCCCCAGAACGACGGCCGGCAGCGGCCCCCGGTGTCGCGACGCCCACCACGTCGCCGCGGCCACCAGCGGAACCGCTGTGACCGCCAGGATCGCCCAGCGCTGCACCAGCGCCCCGCCCGGGTAACCGAGCACGAAGGTGGAGAACGCGTAGTAGGCGAGGCTGAGTCCGACGAAGAACAGTCCCGCGCGAAGGGCCGCAGCCGTGAGCGTCGGTGCCGTCCAGCCGATGACGACCATCACCAGGACCCAGATGGCCGCGAAGGTGCCGAGGTCGCTGAGCCACCCGATCCCCGACTCGTCGGCGAGCTTGGCGGCGATCCCGGCCAGGATCCCGAGGCCGGCCGCCGTGAGCGCGAGCGCGGCCTGCGAGCGGCGGCCTTCGTGTGGCCTCTGCGCGCCCTGCGTCAGGCGAGCTCCTCGGCGATCTCCCAGACGTTGCCGGCAGGATCGGCGAATGCGGCCGTCCGGCGCCCCCACGGGCGGTCGACGGGACCGTTGAGGAAGGTGGCGCCTCGCTGGGTCAGCTCCCGGTGCGCCGCATCGGCGTCGTCCACCCGGATCGTGTAGAGGGCACGCGCACCGGCGGCCGGGCCGCCAACGGCAGCCGGCTCCACCAGCGTCGGGGCGCTGTCGGCGTGCAGCAGGTTGATCATCAGATTCGAGAGCTTGACGACGGCGGACGATTCGTCGCCGAAGACGACCTCGGCGCCGAGGACGTCGACATAGAAGGCGTTCGCCGTCTCCACATCCTCGACGAAGAGGGTGATGACTTCGATTTCCGCGAAGTGGGTCAACGATGTCTCCAGGGGAGTAGCCGGTTCGGGATTGTCCCGTGAGAGGCGGTCCCACGAGCGACGCACATCATGGCCGCTGCCCGCTCCACCGTCCAACTGATCCTGTGGTGGGCGCATCGACCACGTAGCGGCTCGATTGCATCGCACGTGCCAGCAGCGGGGACGCCGGTGGGCGACCAGGCGCAGTGTGCGTCGAACGCCCTCGGACCGTTGACCGCGGCGCGCAACCGCCAACGCCGGCCCCGGAATCTGGGGATTGCTTTTGCGTCGCAAGAGCGTAGGGTTCACGCATGACGGGCGCGGGGCAGCCGCGCGGGGGGATGGCCCGGCTGGATCGAGCGGCATCCGAGGGGAGCGGGCTTCGCTGCGATCGGCGGCGCTGCCGTCCTGCTTGGTGTCGCTGCGGTGGTCGCGCTGGTCGTGCTGAGTGACGCGCGCCCCACCGGTGACGCGGATCCGACGCCGACGCCATGGCCCACCGGCACCTCGGAGCCCTCGGCAACGCCGAGCTTCGAACCGGCCCCCAGCGACGCGCCGAGTGTCGCACCGACGGAAGCTCCTCCGCCCGAGATGGCGCACCTGCCCTGGCCGCCAGCGCCGGACCGGGACGGCCCGTACGAAGCCGGGGGCGTGTGGCTGGTATCGGCCGTGAACGACCTGAGCATTCGGTCCGGGCCTGGAACGGAGCATCCGGTGGTCGGCTCGCTCGACGCCGGTGACCTCGCTCTGGGTACCGAGCTGTGGCAGGTGCCGGACACCTGGATACCCATCCTCGCCGATGGTTCGACGGGCTTTGCCTACTCGGGCCCCGACGACGATCGCTATCTCGTCCCCACTGTGACGCCATGGAAGGCGTACGCATCGCGGCTCGTCGGCGTCGTATCGAACGGCTCGACGTACGTGGCGTTCGGACCCAGTCTCCGGGCGAACTACTGCTGCCATACGAGGGTGGCGGGGAGACATCCACCTGGCGATCCGGCGACGGCGTGACGTGGAGCACATCCACGGGGCCGTCGCGGGAGAGATGCACCAGATTGCGATCGGTCCGACCGCGATGGTCGCCCTCGCGGGCTTCTACCCGGGAGTCACCCGAGTCGCCGTCTCGACCGATGGCGAGACGTGGGAAGTTCTCGACGTCGAGCCTGGCGGACGAGCGGTTGCCTACGGCGCGGCAGGCTGGGTGATGGTCGACGGCGCCACGGCCAGGCGATCAACAGACGGGCGGACGTGGTCGGAAGGAGCGCCGCTGCCGATTTCCGAGTACGGCGAGGTCGCACTGGAGTCCTCGGACGGCGGCTATCTCGCCTTCGTCCCGGGCACAGAGGACCGGCCATGGGCTTCGGCGGACGGCATCACATGGGCTCCGCTGGACGTGACGCTTGGCATCGACGACTGGATCTCGGACGGCGAACTGGTTGGCGATCGGGTCTACCTGCTGACCGTCGAGCCCGATACGACCCTCGCGAGCCTCCATCGCGGACGGCTCCTCGCCTCGGGCGCGGTGACGTGGGACGGTCCGCCGATACGTATCGATGACGGCGCGTTCTCGATCGTGAGCCTCAGCGCTGGTGCCGATGGTCTGCTCGCGACTGGCTGGACCACCGGCTCGCTCGCGGTGACCACCTGGGCCTCGACCGACGGATCGGCGTGGACGCGCCTCTCGGTCTCCCCGGGCGCGCTCGGGGGGTCGGTGGTCACGGAGCCCGCGTGGGGGGCCGCCGGCTGGGTGACCGTTGGAGCCAGCCCGGATGGGCGAGGTACGCAGCTTTGGCACTCCACGGACGGCGCCACCTGGGAGCCCACCGGAGATCCCGTCACGTACCCCGGGCCGCTGCCGCCATGCCCGCCGCCGGGGGCAATCTCGACGCTCCTGCTGCTGTACCTCGAGCCCTACGCCGGCACCTGCCTCGGTGACGCGTCGGTCGCGATCCGCGCCTGGGTCCCCAACGCCGCCTTCCTGCCATGCTGTTGGTCCGGCTCGCCTGAGCCGGGTTGGCTGGCCTTGTCATATACCCCCGTGGTGGCTCCCGCCGAGGAGGAGCTGTCCGACAACTGGCTGACGCTGCACGTGCCGGACGAGGTGGACTTGGGGCCGTTGACGACGCACGCCTGGGTCGAAATCACCGGCCACTACCGGGACGAAGCATCGGCGACCTGCCGCCTGGTGCCGCAGACCCGTGGGTCGCACGGCGGAACCCTCCCGGCGGACGCGCCTGCCTTCATCCCGAACCGGCTGACGGGGGCCACCACCATGTTCCGCCAGTGCGAGGAGAACTTCGTCGTGGAGTCGATCCGACCATGACGAAGGCAACGTCCGCGTGGGCGCGAGCGTCGTCACGTGGCATCGCAACCGCAGCGCCGCCCCACAGCGGCCCACAGGCACCGAGGGCCGTCTGATGTCGTTGTCCCCTGCACGAGCCAGCGCGCGTCCATGGCCACGGGGAGTCCCGGTCATCCTGCGATTCACGGGTCACTTCGACGATCCGAGCATCGTCGGAGTGCCAGATGAGGATCACGGATGTGGCGCAGGTCACCGCCAGCCTGCCGGACCCGGCCGTCTCGGCCCGACCTTTCGCTCGGACCGGCGTCCATGGGGGCTGCCGGCCCGCTGGGCCGGCGCCGGGTCCCAAGTGCGGAGAACCCCGTGCCTTGACCCGGCACCGCTATCGGCGCAGCATTCCCGGCTCACAGACGATCGGAGAACGACATGGTCACGGCCACGAAGACACGGCCCGCCTGGGTCGAGCTGGCGGCGGACGACCCCGCCGCAGCGCGCGAGTTCTACGGCAAGCTGCTGGGATGGGACATCTCGGTGTCGGAGGATCCCCAGTACGGCGGCTACGCCATGGCGCGCCTTGCCGACGGCGACGGCGACGTGGCCGGGATCACCGCCAAGATGATGCCGGAGGCACCGACCGCCTGGAGCCTCTACATCGAGACCGATGACGCGGCAGCGCTCGGCGATGCGGTCCAGGCCGCCGGCGGCAGCGTCATCGCGCCGGCGTTCGACGTGGGCGACATGGGCCGCATGGCCGTCTTCGCCGATCCGTCCGGTGCGGTCATATCGGCCTGGCAGGCGACCGGGATGCGGTCGTTCCGCACCGGCGACGCCGGCACGTTCGGGTGGGCCGAGGTCAACGCGCGCGGGATCGACAAGGCCATCGCCTTCTACCGCACGGTCTTCGGCTGGCAGGCCGAGACGAGCCCCATGGGGGAGGGTCAGCCGGACTACACGACCTTCTCGGTCGACGGAGAGCAGATCGCCGGCGGGATGGAGATGCAGGCGTCGATGCCGCCCGAGGTACCGAGCTACTGGATGGTCTACTTCAACGTCGCCGATGTCGACGGTGCGTTCGCGAAGGCGACCGGGCTGGGCGCGACCGAGATGGTGGCTCCGATGCCGATGCCGGGCGGCCGTTTCGCGATCGTCAGCGATCCGCAGGGCGCCATGTTCGGGCTGTTGAAGCTCGACGAGGGGTAGCGGCCTCGAGGTTGTCATGCCGGCCCGGGCAGTCGACGGGGGACCTCCACCGGACCTATGGCCCATGGCGCGACCGTCGTTCGATGATCACGCTGGGCGAATGGTGGAGCTCATCCTCCTCGTTCTCACCGGCCTGGGGTGCCTGGCACTCCTGGCGGCGGTGCCCCTCGAGTATCTCGAGGAGCGGCAGGAGGATCGCGCGCGTCGGGCTCATCGCTGACGCGCGACCAGGTTGACCCGTCCTCCGTGCCCGCCGATACTCGGCGCTCAGCACGGAGGCCGCGAGTGATCTGTCCGGCATGCGCGACGCCGAACGAGCCGGATCGGCGGTTCTGTGGCGAGTGTGGAGCGAGCCTGGCCGCGTCATGTCCGTCGTGCGGCGCGGCGAACGCCCCCGGCGTGAAGTTCTGCGGCCAATGTGGCTCAGCCCTTGGAGCGACCGCCGCCGCACCCGCGTCCACCCCAGCGGCATCGATCCCGGCACCGACCGCGGAGCGGCGCCTCGTCTCGGTGCTGTTCGCGGACCTGGTGGGGTTCACCACGCTGTCGGAGTCGCGGGACCCCGAGAGCCGTGCGAGAGCTGCTCGGCCGGTACTTCGAGACGGCGAACCAGATCATCGGCAGCCTACGGCGGAACCGTCGAGAAGTTCATCGGTGACGCGGTCATGGCGGTCTGGGGCGCGCCGATCGCCTACGAGGACGATGCGGAGCGGGCGGTGCGCAGCGGGCTCGACCTGGTGGAGGTCGTGCGGGCGATCGGCACCGAGATCGGGGCGGAGCTGACGCTGCGTGCCGGCGTGCTCACCGGCGAGGCGGCCGTCACGCTGGGTGCCACCGAACCAGGGCATGGTCGCCGGCGACCTCGTCAACACGGCCAGCCGGCTGCAGTCGGTGGCGCCGCCGGGATCGGTGCTGGTGGGCGAGTCGACCTTCCACGCGGCGAGCGGCGCGGTCGCCTTCGAGCCGGCCGGCGAGCAGCTGCTCAAGGGCAAGCAGGCCCCGGTGCCTGCCTACCGCGCCCTGCGCGTGGTGGCGCGCCGGGGCGGGGCCGGACGCAGCGAGCAGCTGGAGGCGCCGTTCGTGGGCCGCGCCGCCGAGCTGCGCATGCTCAAGGACTTCCATGCCGCCACCGCCGCCGAGCGACGCCCGCGCCTCGTCTCGATCATCGGGCAGGGTGGCATCGGCAAGAGCCGGCTGGTCTGGGAGTTCCAGAAGTACCTCGACGGCGTGACCGAGGTCGTCTACTGGCACCAGGGCCGCTCGCCGGCGTACGGCGAGGGCATCAGCTTCTGGGCGCTGGCCGAGATGGTGCGCGGTCGGGCGGAGATCACCGAGGCCGATGCCCCCGCCACCGCACGAGCGAAGCTGGCGACAGCACTCGCAACCTGGGTGCCCGACGAGGCCGAACGCGCCTGGATGGAGCCGCGCATGCTCCAGCTGCTGGGCCTCGAGTCGTCCGACGCCGGCACGCGCCCGGATCGCGAGTCGCTGTTCGCCGCGTGGCGCGTTTTCTTCGAGCGCATCGCCGAGCAGGGCGTGGTGGTGCTGGTGTTCGAGGATCTCCAATGGGCCGATGGCGGCCTGCTCGACTTCATCGATCACATCCTCGAGTGGTCGCGCGACCGGCCGATCTACCTGATCAGCCTGGCGCGCCCCGAGCTGCTCGATCGCCGTGCCGATTGGGGCGCCGGCCGGCGCAACTTCACCTCGCTCGTGCTCGAGCCGCTCGACGCCGAATCGATGCGCGAGCTGCTCGCCGGCCTCGTGCCGGGCCTGCCGGACCCGGTCGTGGAGCGCGTCCTGGAGCGTGCGGAGGGTATTCCGCTCTATGCCGTCGAGACGGTGCGCATGCTCCTGAGCGAGGGGCACGTGTCGCTCGACGATGGGGTCTATCGACCGACCGGCGACCTGTCGGAGCTGTCGGTCCCGGCGTCGCTCCACGCGCTCATCGCTTCGCGCCTCGACGCGCTGGAGGCGGAGGATCGGTCACTGCTCCAGGCGGCATCGATCGTCGGCAAGACCTTCAGCATCGACGAGCTGGCGGCGCTGACGGGCCAGGACACGGAGGCGATCGCCGCTCGGCTGCGCCACCTCGTGCGCCGCGAGCTGCTGTCGCTCGAGGTCGATCCTCGTTCGCCAGAGCGTGGGCAGTTCACGTTCGTCCAGGCGTTGATCCGCGAGGTCGCGTACGGCACGCTCGCACGCGCCGATCGACGGCGGCTCCACCTGGCGGCGGCGCGCCACTACGAGACGCTCGACGATGAGGGCATCGCCGGAGCGCTGGCCGAGCACTACCTGGCGGCGTACCGGGCCCACCCCGAAGGGCCGGAGGGCGACGCGGTGGCGGCGCAGGCGCGCGTCGCGCTCCGCGGGGCCGCCGACCGGGCGCGCTCGCTCGGATCGTTCGTGCAGGCCATGCGGTTCCTGGAGAGTGCGCTGGAGGTCACGACCGATCCCGACGAGCAGCGCCAGCTCCACGCGGCGGCCGGCGACGCCGGACTCTTCGCGGGGCTCGTCGACGAGACGACGGCGCACACCGAGCGTGCGCTCGAGCTGGCCAGGGCAGGCGGCGATCGGCGCCTCCTCATGTCGGCGATTCGACGACCACGCGCTCGCGATCGCGGTCCAGGGCAAGGTGGTCGAGTCGATCGCCATGCTCGAGCCGGCACACCGGGAGTACCGCGACCTCGAGGACACCGTCGAGTACGTCCGGCTCGCCGCCGAGCTCGCCCGGTCCACGATGCTGCAGGGACGTGGCACCGACGCGATGCGGATCGTGGACGAGATCCTGCCCACGGCGGAACGGCTGGAGCTCAACCGTGAGACGATCCAGCTCCTTGTCACCCGTGGTCCATGCCTGGCAGCGGCGGGACGCATTCGCGAGTCGGTCACCACGCTGGTCGGCGCGGTGGCGTCGGCCACGTCCTACGGGCTGGTCGACGTGGGACTGCGCGCCCGCATCAACCTCAGCTACTCGGCCGCGGCCGAGGATCCGCGGATGGCGTTCGACGTGGCCAGAGAGGGGGTCGAGCTGGTGCGCCGCTACGGGATGGCCGGCTACGGGGATTACATGCTCGGCAACGCCGCGGCGTTCGCCCTCTCGAATGGCGAGTGGGAGTGGGCGGTCAGCGCGCTCGAGGAGGAGCTGTCAGGGCTGGGAGAGTCCTCGGCCCGGTTCCGGCTCGCGGAGTTCCGCGGGCTCCGCGGCGAGGACGTGGCGGCCGACTTTGCCGCCGTGCGGCAGAGGGTCGGGGACACGACCGAGCTCCAGGTGTTCGCCACCCTGGACGAGGCAGAGGCGCTCGTCGCCCTGGCCAGGGGTGACTTCGCAGAGGCGCTCGCGCTGGCTCGCCGCGCGTACGAGGCCGGTAGCGCTCCCGACACCACCACGTTCCAGATCGCCGCGCGCGCGGCGGCCTGGGGAGGAGACGCCTCGGCGCTCACGAGCGCGATCGATCACTTCCGTGACAAGCCCGGACGCCTTCCGGCAGCGGCCCGACGCGAGGCCGAGGCGGCTCTCGCCGCGATGGAGGGCCGACGCGCCGACGCGACCGCCGGGTTCGCCGATGCGATCACTCGCTGGCGCGAGCTCGGGCACCACGTCGAGGTAGGCTGGTGCGCGGTCGACTGGGTGTCGATGGTGGGTCCGGCCGATCCGCAGGCCCGTGCCGCTGCCGATGATGCACGGGCGCTCTTCGATCGGCTGGGGGCCGCGCCGCTGCTGGCCCTGCTGGAGCGAGCGATGACCGCCAGGGACGGGGAGCCGGTGGCCGCCTCCGACGACGCGAGGCAGCCGGTCCGCAACTGATCGGCGGCCGCGTGCTTCGCCGGCCGCGGTTGTCCGCGCGGCCGCGGTTACCGGCACGGGTATCCATCGGCGGGTGAGGCGTGACCGAACGGCCGGTGGGTACCGGCATGGGTATCAGGCGGCGTCGGAAGCGGGGCGTCCCCGGGGTTCGGGGTCCATTGGATACCGAGGCGAGTAACCGCCGCATTGTCGGGATGCCACGGAGGCCGCGGGACCCAGTGCGCCCTCAGCCCCGGCGCCCGGTGACGTCGCGGACGATGGCCTCCACGGCGGCTCGGAACTCGGGGTCCTCCCACCTGCCCGCCGCGTTGGTGTCGTCCGGCTTCCAGCGTCGGTCGACGCCGGCCTGGATCCAGTTGCGAATCGGCGTGAAGACGGTGGCCAGCGTCAGCGCACTGATCACCGCCGCCGCATCCGACCCGTTCCCGGTCACGGCGGTGAAGACGCGCTGGAGCAGCGCCGTGAGTCCGGCGAACAGCCCCGCCACGATCCCGACGAGCGGCACGTAGACCAGCGTCCGGTTGATCAGCACGTCGATCTCGTAGAGCCGATAGCGACGGATCGCCACGACCACGGCGGCCGGCACGAGCGACAGGGCGAGGAGCGCCGCGATCGCCGTCCAGTTGTCGCCGACGACCAGGCTGATCGGCAGCACGACGGCCCAGATCGCCACGGCGAAGAGGAACCACTTGAGCTGGTGGCGGGTCTCCGAGGTCGCCCGCCGGAAGCGGACCACCAGCGACGCCACGCCGACGATGCCGCCGGCCATGAGGGCCAGCGCTGTCACGCCATCGGCCAGGTCGCGCAACCCGGCCGGCAGTGCGGCGATGCCAAGTGGGTTCGCCGCATCGATGCTCTCCTCGAGCGGCCCCGGCACGACGGCCGCCAGGATGGAGCCGATCACGATCCCGGCCGACGTGAGCCACGCGGCCCGCGCCCACCATCCGCGCAGCGGGCGCCCATCGGGGAAGACCGATGCCAGCCCCGGCCCGAGCAGGTAGAGCGCCGGCCCGAACAGCACGACGCCGAGGAGCACGAACCAGCCGCCGAGCTGCGGATCGGTCTCGAGGATCGCCACGCCGACGGCGTAGCCGACGAACACGGCCCCCAGTGCCGCGCCGCCGCCGAGCATCGCCCAGCCGACCGCGTTGCGCGCCTGCTGGAGCGTGACCAGCAGTCCCGCCGTGGCGAACGCCATGACCGCCACCGCCAGCGTCACCAGGAAGGCGGCGAACTCGATGACCTCTGCGGTCGACGCGGTGCCCGGCAGGGCCGGGAAGAGGAGAAGGGCGACCGCGAGGAGCGCCGCTTCGACCGCGGCCCAGGCCCAGACGACCCACGGCAGGATCCGGGCGCGTGCCGAGAGCCGCCGATCCTTGTCGGCCGGGACCGCGGGTTCCACCGTCGCCGCCGTCATTCGGTGCGGAGCGTACGTGAACGGACCACGGAAGGGAACGGGTTCCTCCGGGGCGCTCCCTCGAGCGTCGGCGCAATGGCCGCGCGCCCGGTTACCCGTGCTGACGACCAACGGCGGGCGAGCAAGGCAGTGAGGGCCATTCAGGCGCCCCGCGCCACCACTGCGGATAACGCGGGCAAACCCGGATAGCGCTCAGTGTCAGTTGGATACCACGGCGCGAAACGCGGCGGTGCGTCGTGGGGCGCGCCGGCCTTGCGCGGGGGCGTCACCATGGACCGATGGGTGCAATCCGGCGACGGAACTTTGGCGACCCCGATGGCCTGCGCGAGCTGCCGCTGCTCACGGTCCAGCTTGCGCGGATCGGGGCGAACACGATCGGTCGTGGCGTGGTGCAGCCCGGCTGGCGCTGGACGGAGCACCTGGGGCCGACCATGCGAGCCGAATCCTGCCCGGTGCACCACGTCCAGATCCTGCTCTCGGGGCGCTTCGCGGTGCGCATGGACGACGGTGAGGAGATGACCTTCGAGCCCGGCGACGTGATGGACGTCCCACCGGGCCACGATGCCTGGGTCGTCGGTGACGAGCCGGCGGTGCTGATCGACTTCGCGGGCAACATCGACACGCTGGGCCTGCCCCGCGAGCACGAGCGCATCGTCACCACCCTGCTGATGACCGATATCGTCGACTCGACCCCGACCGCCCACCGGCTCGGCGACGCCGCCTGGAAGCAGGTGCTCTCCGATCACAACCGCCTCGTCCGCGCGCAGCTGCGCCGCTTCGGCGGGGCCGAGGTCAACACGACGGGCGATGGCTTCCTCGCCACCTTCCGCAGCGCGGTGGCGGGACTGCGCTGCGCCGCAGCCATCATCGAAGCGGTGCGTGACACCCAGGTCGCCGTGCGCATCGGCGTCCACACCGGGGAGGTGGAGCCGATCGGCGACGACATCGGCGGCGTGGCGGTGCACGCGGCCGCTCGGATCATGGCTCTCGCCGGCCCTTCGGAGGTCTTCGCCTCGGTCATGACCGTCGGCCTGGCCGATGGGAGCGGCCTCGCGTTCGAGAGCCAGGGCCCCATGGAGCTCAAGGGCATGGAGCGGCCGATCGAGGTCTATCGGCTCCGCTGATCACTCCGCCCCTGCGGTTACCCGCCCGGGTAACCAACGGCGATCGGCGCAGGAAGTCGGCCGTGATCAGAGTTCGCCCGATACCGCTGCCGGTAACGCGGGGACGGCCAGCGACCGCTCGGCGGCTGTTGGATACCCGGGCGGATAACTGCGGTGGACGAGGCCCGCGGGCCACCAGCCCAGGGCGGCGCAACCTGCACGTCAGGCGGCCCGCTGCGGGGCGCCGGCGAGCGGATGACCGTCGGACACGACTCGGCGCGCGACGGCATCGGCGACGAAGGCGGCGTCGCGATCGGCCCCGAGCACGAGCATCGATGTGAAGCCGAACAGGAACGGGATGCCCAGGAAGTAGAGCCCCGGCGCGCCAGCGGCCGCGCCGCGCTCCTGGATGGGCCAGCCGCGCTCGTCGACGGTTGCCGGCTCGACCCACCCGAAGTCCGGGCGGAAGCCGGTGCACCACACCACCGTCGCGACGTCGTGGACCGAGTCGTCGGCCAGCAGCGGGCGGCCGTCACGGGCCCCGGTGAAGCGAGAAGCACGCAGCTCCACGCCGGCCTCGAGCAGCTCCTGCCGCCGATACCGCAGCAGGGGCCCGCCGCCGAGCCGGACCATGGGCGCCATCTTGCGGCCGATCGGCGTCCGCAGCGTGAGCACGTTCGAGGCCACGAATCGGAGGACCGGCCAGGCCAGGCGTGCCCGCCGGCTGTCCACCGGGAAGGGAAGCTGGCCATGGGACGTGCCCGCCACGATCGTGCGGTGGCCGGCGAGGGCCGCCTCGCGGGCGATATCGGCGCCGGAGTGGCTCAACCCGACCACGAGGACCGCTCCGTCGGCGAGCTGGTCGGGGCGGCGGTAGTTGACCGAGTGGATCTGGCGGACACCGGGATCCAGGTCGTGGGCCGCCTGCGGGACGTACGGGTGCTGGAAGCCACCGGTCGCCACGATCACCTGGTGCGCGGCGACGGTGCCCTCGTTGGTCTCCACCGCGTACCCGTCGCCATCGGCTCGCACGCGCGTGACGGCCACGCCGGTGCGGATCGGCAGCTGCTGGGCATCGGCGTAGGTCTCGAGGTAGTCGCCCATCTCGCGAGCACTCGGGAACCGAATGGCCCGGCATGCCCATGCGCATGCCCGGCAGGGAGTCGTACTTCGCCGGGCTGTAGAGGCGCAGCGAGTCCCACCGCGAGCGCCAGAGATCACCGATGCGATCGCTGGCCTCGAGCACCACCGCGTCGACGTTGCGTCGCGCCAGGTGATGGGCGGCCGCCAGGCCGGACTGTCCGCCGCCGATGACGACGGTCTCGTGAGCGCGGTCCATGATGCTTCCCCGATGTGTGCGTGGTGTCCTCCATGGTCGCGCCGCGCCACCCCGGCGGGAAGTTCGGATCGAGAACTGGCTCGCCGTTCGCCCCACGGTGGGACAATGCACCGGCCATGAGCTCAGCCGAGCAGACCGAGTACTGCGCCTTCACCAAGGCGGTGGAGCACCTGGGAGACCGATGGAGCCTGCTCATCGTCCGCGAGCTGGCCCAGTTCGGTCCGCAGGGCTTCAACACCCTGGCGACCGGCCTGCCGGGGCGAGTCTCGCGATCGGTCCTGGCCGCCAGGCTGCGCAAGCTCGAGGAGATCGGGCTGCTGGCGCGAGATCCATCGGTCCCGGGCCGGTCCGCGCCGTATTGCCTGACGCCGGCGGGGGAGCAGCTGCTGCCGACCATGAAGTCGCTCTGGGACTGGGCCGAGCACTGGATCCCGGAGGATCCGGCGATGGCGCAGCGCGATCCGTCGGTCGTCCTGTGGTGGCTCCGGCACCGCGTCGATCGGACCGCGGCGCCCGCCCGGCAGGTGGCGATCGAGATCGACCTGCGCGAGGCGCGCCCGGACCGAACGTGGCTCCTCCTGGCCCGCGATCACGAGCCGAACCTCTGCCTGGAGGATCCGATGATCGGCGACGAGCGCTATGTCTACGTGGAGGCCGGAGCCGCCGGCCTCCTGCCGGTCGCCCGTGGTCAGCGGTCCTGGACCGATGCGATCGACGACGGGTCGGTCACCGCCGACGGCCCGCCGGCGCTGGTCTCCGCGATGTCGGGGTGGTTTGCCGCGCCGCGCTGATCGACGCGCGCTGCTGCGCCCCATTGACGCCGGTCGGACCGGCGGCGCGAGATCAGACGGGCGTGGTCTGCAGGGCCGCCGAGATCGCCGCGGAGCGTTCGAAGTACTCCCCGACCATCTCGAGCCGGGCTCTGTCGTCATATCGGCCGAGCATGTAGCGGCCCTGCCGCTGCCACCAGTAGACCTGGTAGAGGCGATCGTCGCGCGGTGAGGTGAAGGTCGCCCACTCGCGTCGCTCGCTGGTGCGGATGTCGGTGGCGCCGGCGGCCCGGAGCTCCACCACCAGCTGCTCCGTGCGCCGGCGGTCGGCCTCTTCAGACCGATCGAACCGCTGCGATCGACCGGCGGCCGCCTCGACGGCGTCCAGCAGCTCGTCGAGTGAGAACGGCTTGGGCACGATGGCCGCGAAGTCGGCCTCGCGGGCGCGCTCGCTGGCTCGCTCGCGCGCTTCGGTGACGGCGCGCGCATGCCCGGTGAACATCACCGCGGGCACGGGCCGATCCCGGCGCGACAGGTACGCCGCCTCGCCCCAGCTGCCGCCGAAGGCGGGTCCCTCCGCGCCGTCGAGGAGGATGCAGTCGGGTTCCACGCGCCCGACCGCGGCGGCGACCGATGCGTGATCGGTGTCATTGAGCGTGGTGACGGCATATCCGTCGTCGTTGAGGATGGCCGTGACGAGGGCCGTGATGTCCTCGTCGTTGTCGACCAGCAGGACGCGGAGCGGATCCGCGTCGGGTCCGGGTGCACTCTGAAGCTCGGCGTTCATCGGTCTCCCTGCTCGGTAAGCAGCCAACGGCTCGAAGGCCAGAAAAACGTCCGCCGAACATGCAGATCGGATGCCAGATCGATGGCCAGTGGTGGCGGATGGCACGGAAAAGGCCTCGGATGCGCCGGGGCCCCTTCGTCTTCGTTGCCTACGGGGCGCCTTGGCGCCATTGGCGTCGGCCGTTTGTCGCGCAGCACGACGCGGCAAGCGTCCGACGAGCGCTGAGCTGCTCATCGCCATGCGCGCACTGGAGTGGCTGCCGGGGTGTCAAGCCCAGCGAACAGCCGATCAGGGTGAGGGCTTAGGTAGGCCGCAGCACTCACCGAGGTCCTCGAACCCGATGACCTCGTAGTCGGTCCAGGCAAAGGCCGTTCGGCAGTCGAGCACCACACGTGCCGGGATGACCGTCGACTCGAAGCTGTCGGGGATCTCGCCACCGAAGAAGTCCGGGTCGACGGTGACGCGGCAGTCGGCGGCCGCCGGATCCTCGAAGTGGCCGGTCACCCTGACGACGTCGCCGCGTTCCGGCTCCTCCAGATCGGCTTCCGGATGTGGCCGATACGTGATCCACCACGCTTCGCGCATGAACAGCAGCGAGCCCTGGGTCAGCCAGGCGGGGGAGTAGCGGAACGGGCTGATCGGTCCATGGATCGGCAGATCGAGCGTGCCGGTGATCTCGATCTCGTTGCGGCCGTAGCAGTGCAGCGCTTCAAGCGGGTCGAGAACTCCGATCTCGGCCGCGGTCGTCGGCGATGAGGGGCAGGAGACCTCGACGCGCTCGATCCATGGCTCCTCGTCGTCGCTGAGCGGGGTGGCGACGAAGCCGATGAGTCCGCAGCCGCCCTCGCAGCCCTCGATGTCGTCGAACGGGGCGACGCGATACCAGCGCAGCTCCGATCCGTCGCTGGGCTCGCCGATGATGAACAGGCGGCGCCCACGCTCGAGGGTGAGCAACGACTCCGATTCGTCGGCAGCGGCCGCGCGAAGGGTCAGGCCGTCGGTCGCCACCTCGACGACGGCACGATTCGGGATCGGGGCAGCGGCCGTGGCTTCCGACGCGCTCGGCGAAGGGCTTGGATCCAGGGTATGGCTGGGGCCGGCGGTCGGGGTGTCGGCTGACGCAGTCGCCGTGGCGGTGGGCGACGGATCGCTGGCCGTACCGTCTGGCGAGCCCATGAGCGCCACGCCGATCAGCGCGCCACCGAGCAGTGCCGCGATGGCGCCAAGCCCGATCGCCACAGGGACCCCCCATCGGCGACCCTCCGGCAGTGGGGCCATCGGGACCCGCGTACGAGGTTGAGCGGCGCCACACTCGGGGCAATAGCTCGCGCGTGGCGTCAGCTGGGCGCCACACGAGGCGCATGTGGACTCCGACGGCTCGTCTCGGTACGACATCGCGGTTTCCTCCGGCCATCGTGCGTCACCGGTTGATCCGGCCACGATATCCGGATGGACGGCGCCGTCCAGCGGCGAATGACGTACGGCCGTCTCCGCGGCCGATGTGGCGCGGGCCTACGGCTCCCGGCGGTCGTCCTCGCGCCAGGTGTCGACCACCGCGTCGCCGCGGCGCTCGGCAAAGAGGCCGCTGTCGGCCACCTGCTCGTGCTGCGGGTCGAACTCGTGGCCCATCTCGTACTCGGTACGAACGCGGTTGCCGTCGGCCGGCACCACGATCTCCTCGCTGGGATCCGGCGTCGCACCCACCGGGCCGCCGGCACCGGCGCCACCCATGGCGCCCGAGGCGCCCATGCCGCCGCTGATCCCCTCGGATCCGGCCTGTGCGGCGCCATCCACGCCGATCGCGGCGCCGCGCCGATGGGGTTCCTCGTCCGCGTCGGCGTGGCGGTCGTGGTCGTCGTGTGTGCGGTGGTCGTCCTGCGTGCCGTGCTCGTCGCCCATGCCCAGGGCGTCCTTCACGTGATCGATCAGGTTCTTGTCGTGGTCTCTCATCGGGCCGTCTCCGCTGTGGATGCCAATGCATCGGCCCATTGCAGGACTTGGGCCGTGCGTGGGGCGGGACTCGCGATCCTGGGCAATGTGCTCGTACGGAGGCGCTACGCAAGTGCGATTCGGCTCCAGCCAGCCGCGGCTGAGCGTAAATCGCGCGCAGCGGCAGGCCACTTCCCACCTGACGCGCGCCTGCGCGCCCAATCCAACGCCAGGCTCCCGGCCCCGGTCACTGGGCGCAGCGAGCGCAATGTCCAAGTCCCGGATGCTGCATGCGGCCACGGAGACCGCGGCCGGTCGCGCTGAGGTTCGGCCGCCGACCCGGTCCATTGAGATGCGGCAAGATGCGCCGATACAGCCGGGGAGCGAATGAGCAACGACGAGCAACCCACGCCGTGGGGCGCGATCCAGGTCCGGGGCGCGCGCGAGAACAACCTGCGCGAGGTCACACTCAGCATCCCCAAGCGGAAGCTGACGGTCTTCACCGGGGTGTCCGGCAGTGGGAAGAGCAGCCTGGTCTTCGAGACGATCGCGGCGGAGTCGCAGCGGCTCATCAACGAGACCTACTCGGCCTTCCTCCAGGGCTTCATGGCCACGCCCCCGCGGCCCGACGTCGACCAGCTGGAGAACCTGACGCCGGCGATCATCGTCGACCAGGAGCGCATGGGCGCCAACGCTCGCTCGACGGTCGGCACCGCCACCGATGCGTACGACATGCTGCGCGTCATCTTCAGCCGGCTGGGGCAGCCGAGCATCGGATCCTCGTCAGCCTTCAGCTTCAACATTCCCGCCGGGACGATCAGTGGCGAGATCACGCTCGAGCGCGGAACGGGAACGACGGAGCAGCGCGAGATCACGATCACCGGCGGCATGTGCGCCGAGTGCGAGGGGCTCGGGCGCGCCTCGACCGTCGACGTGGAGCAGCTGGTGGATCGCGACAAGAGTCTCAACGAGGGTGCCATCACGTTCCCCAACTTCACGGTCGGGACGTGGTACCACCGGATCTTCACGGACTCCGGCTTCTTCGACAACAGCAAGCCGCTGCGCGACTTCACCGATGCCGAGATGGAGCGCCTGCTTCACGGCCCGGAGGCAAAGGTGAAGACGGAGCTCGTGACCCTCACCTACGAGGGGCTGGTCGACAAGATCCGCCGGCTCTACCTGGTCAAGGATCCCGAATCGCTCCAGCCGGGGCTGCGCGCGGCGGTGGAGCGCATCTCGACCTCGCAGGCGTGTCCGGCCTGCGACGGCACGCGGCTGAACGCGGTGGCGCGGTCGTCCCTGATCGGCGGGAGATCGATCGCCGACTGCGCGCGGATGCAGATCACCGACCTGGCCGACTGGCTGGGTGGACTGGATGCCGGCGGCGCCCGGCCGATGATCGAGCAGCTCGGCGCGGTCCTCGATCACTTCGTGCGCATCGGCCTCGGGTACCTGTCGCTCGATCGAGAGTCCTCGTCGCTTTCCGGTGGCGAGGCACAGCGTACGAAGATGGTCCGCCACCTCGGCTCGCTCGTTGACCGATGTGACCTACGTGTTCGACGAGCCGACGATCGGCCTCCATGCCCACGACGTGCAGCAGATGAACGGATTGCTGCAGCGCCTCCGGGACAAGGGCAACACCGTCCTGGTGGTCGAGCACGAGCCGGAGGTCATGCGGATCGCGGACCAGGTGGTCGACATGGGCCCCGGCGCCGGCTCGCACGGGGGCGAAGTCGTGTACCAGGGGCCGTTCGCGGGCCTCGCGGCATCGGGCACGCTCACCGGGCAGCACCTCGAGGTCCGGCAGAGTCTGAAGGCGAGCGGTGCGGTCGCCGAAGGGCGCCATACCGATCCGCGGGGCGTCGCTCCACAACCTCCACGACGTGTCGGTCGACGTGCCGACCGGCGTGCTCGTGGCGGTGACCGGCGTGGCGGGATCGGGCAAGTCGTCGCTGATCCGCGGGTGCCTGCCGCGGACCGATCCGTCGGTCACCTTCATCGACCAGTCCGCCATCCGCGGCTCGCGACGATCGAACCCGGCCACCTACACCGGGATCCTGGAGCCGATCCGCAAGGCGTTTGCATCGGCCAACAAGGTGAAGCCGGCGTTGTTCAGCGCGAACTCGGAGGGGGCGTGCCCCGAGTGCCGGGGCCTCGGGCAGATCTACACCGACCTCGCCTTCATGGCGGGCGTCGTCTCGACGTGCGAGCTCTGCGAGGGCCGGCGCTTTACCGATGAGGTGCTGCAGTACCGATTGCGCGAGCGCTCGATCTCCGATGTGCTCGAGATGCCGATCGAGGAAGCTGCCGCCTTCTTCACCGAACGCTCGGTGCGGGTCATGCTCGACCGGCTGGTGGACGTTGGGCTGGGGTACGTCACGCTGGGGCAGATGCTGAACACGCTGTCGGGCGGGGAGCGGCAGCGGCTCAAGCTGGCGATCGAGATGTCGGGCGACGCGGAGGTCTACGTCCTGGACGAGCCGACTTCGGGGCTGCACATGCACGACGTCGACAACCTCATCGGCCTGCTGGACCGGCTGGTCGAGTCGGGGCGGACGGTGATCGTGATCGAGCACAACCTCGACGTGGTGGCGCGGGCGGACTGGGTGATCGACCTCGGCCCCGGGGCCGGCCACGATGGCGGGCGCGTGGTCTTCGAGGGGCCGCCTGGTGAGCTGGCGCGAGCCGAGGGTTCGCTCACCGGGGACCATCTGCGGCGCCAGCTCTCGGCCGTCGGATAGGCGTCCACCGGCCCCCGCCTCTCCTGAGCATCGCAGCCTCACGCGGAGCGGACGATTCCGAGGATCTCGTCACCGTAAGCCGCCACCTTGCGTTGCCCGATGCCGGGCACGCCGAGCAGCCCGCCCGCGTCCGATGGCCGCCGCACCGCAATGGCGGCGAGGGTCTTGTTGTCCGCCACCACGTACGCGGGCACCCCGTCGGCGCGGGCGCGTTGGCGGCGCCACTCGATGAGCGCGGCGAGGAGCGGCTCGTCAGCCGGTGAGAGATCGAAGGTCGCCGGCGCCGAACCACCACGACCGGGCTTGGGAGCCGGGCGCGCCACGGCGCCGGGCCGCAGCTCCGCGATGAATCGTGATGGTCGCGCCCGCACCGACGTGCCCTTCGCGCCGATCCGCGTCGCCGCCCACGACAGCACCAGGTGCCGCCGCGCGCGCGTGATGCCGACGTAGAGGAGGCGCCGCTCCTCGGCCAGGGCCGCGCCGTCGGAGGACTGCCGGATCGGCAGCGTGCCCTCCTCGAGCTGGGGGAGGAAGACGGCGTCCCACTCGAGGCCCTTGGCCCGGTGGAGCGTCGACAGGGTCACTCCGCGGCCGCCGGCATCGGCAGCGGCCTCGTCGGCATCGCGCCGCGCAAGTTCGGCGAGGTAGTCCGCCACCGTGGCATCCGGCTGCGCCGTCTCGAGCTGACGGGCGATGGCGAGCAACGTCGTCAGCGCGGCATGACGGTCACGGGCCTCCGCGCCGGGCCCCGGCGGCTCCTTCTCGTCGAAGCCGAGCTCGGTCCGCCAGCGCGTCGCCACGATCCGCGTCAGGCGCCCGACCGCATCGGTCCGGAGCGCACGCATGGCAGCGCGGACGTCGGGGCGGGCGAAGAATCGAACGCCGCGGACGGTGAACGGGATCTCGGCGGCGGTGAGTGCCGCCTCCAGCCCGACCAGCTGGGCGTTCGTCCGGACGAGCACGGCCACCTCGGGCAGCGGCACCTCGGGCATCCGGATGCGCGCCACCAGTGCCGCGACCTCGTCGTCGCCATCCGCGAAGGCGCGGAGCTCCGGTTCCGGTCCATCAGGCCCGCGTCGAACGCAGCTCGCGACCGGGGATGAGCCGGTTGGCCAGGGCGATGACCTGCGGGCTGCTGCGGTAGTTCTGCGAGAGGCGGACGACGCGCGCATCGGCGTATCGGTCCGCGAAGGTGAGCAGGTAGTCGCTGGACGCGCCGGTGAAGGAGTAGATCGTCTGGTCGGGATCGCCGACCACGCACAGGTCGCGGCGGTCGCCGAGCCACAGCCGCAGCAGGTCCTCCTGGAGCCGGTTCGTGTCCTGGTACTCGTCGACGCTGAACCAGCTGTAGCGCCGATGCGTGAGCGCCAGCGCATCGGCATCGGTCTCGTACAGCTCGACCGCGAGGGTCAGCATGTCCTCGAAGTCGATGCGGTTCGCGCGTTGCTTCGCCCCCTCGTAGCGACGCCACAGACCGGTGAAGACGTCTGCGGGGACGGGTGGCTCGCGCTCGGGAGCGTAGGTCGCGGGGGTCTGGCGGCGGACCTTCGCCCACTCGATCTCGTCCGCCAGGTCCTTGGCGGGCGTGAACTTGTAGCCACCCGGCAGCGAACGCGCCAACGGACCGATGATCCGCAGCTTCGTGTCGAGCACCTCGGGCAGCGGCTCGCCGCGGGTGATCGGCCAGAAATGCGCGAGCTGGCGGCGGGCGGCCGCATGAAACGTCGAGGCCTGGACCTGCGGCAGCCCCAGGCCGGTGAGCCGATGCTTCATCTCCGCTGCGGCCTTCTCGGTGAAGGTGACGATCAGCGCCTGCTTCGGGTCGATCGCAGCCGTTGCGGCGGCGTACGCCACGCGGTGGCTGATCACACGCGTCTTCCCGGTGCCGGCGCCGGCGAGGATGACGACCGGTCCGGATGTGGCGGTGGCAGCCGCTCGCTGCTCCTCGTTCAGGCCGGCCAGGATGGCCTCGGGATCCATGGGCCGATGGTAGTGCGTGGCCGCGTACCAGCCAGTTGCACTCACTTCCCGCGAGCCGATAGATCGGGCGCCGAGGCGGCATGTCGTCGATTGGCTCGGGTCGATGCCCGATAGATCGGGCACGGAGGCGCATGTCGTCGATTGCGGCACGCCGATGCCCGACAGATCGGGCATGGAGGCTCACGAGGGGCCATCTGCACGCCGATGCCCGAAGATCGGGCACGGAGGCGCATGCCGTCGATGCGGCACGCCGATGCCCGACAGATCGGGCATGGAGGCTCAGGGCCGGGTGCGATCCGCGCCCGCGTGCCCGATCTATCGGCCGGGGAGGACTGAGCGCGGGCCGATGCGCCCGGGTGCCCGATCTATCGGGCGGGGAGGACGTGAGCGCGGGCCGATGCGCCCGCGTGCCCGATCTATCGGCCGGGGAGGACGTGAGCGCGGGCCGATGCGCCCGGGTGCCCGATCTGCCGGAGCGTGAGCGCCTCCACAACCGCCTCATGCGCGGTCAAGCCCGATCAATCGCCCCCGTCGACCCATACAACCCGCCCGTCGACATCCTCGACCGTGCCGTACCCTTGTCGCATGCCAGCGCACCACCTCGTCGACAGGTTCATCGCCCGCGTCGCCCGAGCGATGAGTGGCACCACCCTGCGCCGGCCCAGTCCCCTGGAAGCTGGCTCGTGACGGACGCGATCGTCGTCGGGCAACGCGCCGATGGCTTCGCCCAGCTCGGGCTGCGCGCCGAGCTGCTCGAAAGCCTGGCCGAGCTCGGCTACGAGGAGCCGACCCCGATCCAGCGCGAGGCGATTCCGCCACTGCTTGCCGGCCGTGACCTGCTGGCGGAGGCGCCCACCGGCACCGGCAAGACGGCGGCCTTCGCCCTGCCCATGCTCCAGGGCCTGGCCAAGACCGAGGGCGGGGCGCCGGCGGCGCTGATCCTGGTCCCGACGCGCGAGCTGGCGATGCAGGTCGCCCAGGCGGTCCATCGGTACGGGCGTGGCCTTGATGCCAGCGTGCTGCCGGTCTACGGGGGCCAGTCGATCGGGCAGCAGCTCGGGCGCCTGAAGCGAGGCGTGGACGTGGTCGTCGCGACACCCGGCCGTGCGGTCGACCACCTGAAGCGCGGATCGCTGCGGCTCGACCAGGTCCGGTTCGTTGGGCTCGACGAGGCCGACGAGATGCTCGACATGGGCTTCGCCGAGGATCTCGAGATCATCCTCCAGGCGGCGTCCGCGGAGCGGCAGACGGCGCTCTTCTCGGCGACGATCTCGCCGGGCATCGCCCGCATCGCCGCGCGGCACCTGCGGGACGCGGTTCGCATCACCGTCGTCCACGACGTCGCCGCCACCGAGGGCCGGCCACTCGTCCGCCAGGTCGCCTACGTCACGACCCGGCCGCACAAGCTCGCCGCCCTCACCCGCATCCTCGATGTCGAGGCGCCGACGTCGGTGCTGATCTTTGCCCGCACGCGCCTGGAGGTCGACGAGCTCGCCGAGGCGCTCGCGGGGCGCGGTCATGACACTGCCGCCCTCCACGGTGGGCTCGCCCAGGAGCAGCGCGACCGGGTGATGGCCCGGTTCCGCGACGGCGCCATCGGGGTGCTCGTCGCGACCGACGTCGCGGCGCGCGGCCTGGACATCGAGCAGGTCTCCCACGTCGTGAACTACGACGTGCCCTCGGATCCCGAGGCCTACCTGCACCGAATCGGCCGCACCGGCCGGGCGGGTCGCAAGGGGATGGCGATCACGCTGGTGGAGCCCCGCGAGCAGCGGCTGCTGCGCAACATCGAACGCCTGCTGAAGCGGAAGATCGAGATCGCGCGCCTGCCGACGGTGGCCGACCTGCGGGCGCGCCGGCTGGAGCTGCTCGACGCGTCGCTGCGCGAGGCGCTGCTCGGGGACGACCTCGACCGCTACCGCGCCGTGGTCGAGCCGCTCTCCGAGGAGTTCGACCTGGTGGACATCGCCCTCGCCGCCGCCAGCCTGGCCGATGCCGCCGGTGGCGGGGTCGATCGCGAGGAGGTCGAGCTGCCGGATGTCACGCTGCGGCCGCAGGTGAGCCCGCCGCCACGGATCCCGGGGGGGCGCGGCGCCCGCGCCTATCGCGATGGCGCCGGGATGACGCGGCTCTTCATCGGCGGTGGGCGGGAGCTCGGGCTGCGACCGGCCGACATCGTCGGGGCGATCGCCAACGAAGCGGGCATCGCGGGTCGGGCGATCGGAGCGATCGAGATCGGCGATCGGTTCGCCCTGGTCGAGGTGCCGGACGAGGTCGCGGACGACGTGGTGCGGGCATTGAACGCAGCCAGCATCCGGGGTCGCCGGCTGCCCGTCCGTCGCGACGAGCGGTAGCCATGAACGACGACCAGCGAGGACCAGCGGCCGACCCGCTGGCGAGCCTCGCCAACGCGCTCGCACGGCGGATCGCCAGCGCACCCGGCGAGGAGCGCGAGGCCCGCGCCGACGCGCTGTGGCACCACGTCGCCGGGTACCTCCTGCCGCGTGCGTCGAACCTCGCTGCGCCGCTGCTCGTCGTCATCCTGGGCTCGACCGGGAGTGGCAAGTCGAGCCTGCTCAACGCGCTCGCGGGCGCACCGGTGAGCCCGTCCGGCGTGCTGCGGCCGACAACCAGGCGCCCGATCGCGGTGATCCATCCGAACGACGACGGCGGCCGGATAGCGAACGTGGCCGAGCACACGGGCCTGGAGGTCCGACCCGACGGCAACGCCCGCCGGGGCCTGGTGATCGTCGACGCGCCCGACTTCGACAGCGTCGAGGCCGAGAACCGGGAACGGGCCCTCGGCCTGCTCGAAGTCGCCGACCTCGTCATCTTCGTGACCACCGCCACGCGCTACGCCGACCAGGTTCCGTGGGAGGTGCTCGGCCGTGCCCGCCAGCGCGGCGTGCCGCTTCTCGCCGTCCTGAACCGGCTGCCGCCCGAGGCTGACGACGCCGGTGCGGTCATCCACGATTACCGTGAGCTCCTCCAGCGCAGTGGCCTGGTCGATCAGGCCGCCATGGGCGAGCTCGAGGTGGTGGCGGTCCGGGAGGGGGCGCTCGACGAGGAGCGCGACGCTCTCGACGAGCAGGCCGTGGCGCCGGTCCGCGATGCGCTCGACCGGCTGGTGGCCTCCAGGGACGCGCGGATCGAGCTGGCGCGGCGCGGGCTTGCCGGGGCGCTGTCGGGCGTGCCCGAGGCGGTCGAAGTCATCGCCGGGCAGATCGACGAGGAGCAAGCGGCCGTGGCGGAGCTTCGAGCAGCGGCCGACCGCGCCTATGGCTCCGCCCGGGCGGCGCTGACCGATGAGCTGAAGCGCGGGACCTTCCTGCGCGCCGAGGTCCTCCGCCAGTGGCAGGACTTCATCGGCGCCGGGCAGGTGGCCCGTTTCCTGGCGCAGGGGATCGGGAAGGTGGCGGCCACCCTGCGCAGCCTGGTGCAGCCCGGTCCGGCCGCGCCTGCGACCGAGGTGCGTGAGGCGGCATTCGCCGACCTCGTGGCGCTGGCGGTGCAGCACGCCGATACCGCCGCCCAACGGGTCGCAACCGGCTGGTCCGGCGACACCTACGGCGCGCTGGCCCTCGCCGGCGACCAGTCGCTGTGGCGCGCGTCCCCGGAACTCGCCCAGCGCCTGACCGATGCCCTCGAGGAATGGGCCCGCGACATCGGCCAGCGGATCCGACAGATGGGCGCGCAGCGCAAGGGCTGGGCGCAAGCGGCCAGCGTCGGGGTCAACGCCATCGGCACGAGCGCCGTGCTGGCGGTGTTCGTCCACACCGGGGGCCTGACCGGCACCGAGGTCGGCATCACCGCCGCCACCGCCGTCGTCAACCAGAAGCTCCTCGAGGCGATCTTCGGCGAGGCGAACGTGGCCGCCTTCGTGGGCCGGGCGCGAGACGACCTCGCAACGGTCCTCGACGCGGCGTTCGCCGATGAGCGCGCGCGCTACGCCGCAGCGCTCGGCAGCACCGGGGATCCGGCCCTCGCGATGGAGCTGCGAGAGGCCGCCGGCCGGGTCGCCGAGCAGGTGCCGTCATGAGCGAGAGCGGACCCCTCGACGAGCGGCTCGCTCGCCTCCGAGAGGCGGTGGACGCGGCGCGCACGATCGGCCTCGAGGAGGAGGCCGCCGAGGCTCGCGCCGTCGCTCGGCGGATCGGGCGGCGGTCAGGCTTCGGGGGATCCGTCTACGTGATGGCGCTGGCGGGCGGCACCGGGGTCGGGAAGTCTTCGGTCCTCAACGCACTCGCCGGGTCGGTGGTCAGCGATGTGCGACCCGTGCGGCCGACCACGGACCGCCCGGTGGCGTGGGTGGCCGAGCATCGTCGCGCGGAGCTCGAGCCGTTGCTCGAGTGGCTCAAGGTCGAGACGGTGATCGGCCATGCCCATGCCCAGCTGGCCGACGTCGCCATCCTCGACCTGCCGGATGTCGACTCGGTGCGCGGCGACCACCGCGCCATGGTCGACGTGCTGTTGCCGCGGATCGATGCGGTCACATGGGTGGTGGATCCGGAGAAGTATGACGATGCCCGCGTGCACCTTTACTGGCGTGCCCTGGCGCCGCACGCCGACCGTCTGCGTTTCATCCTCAACAAGGCGGATCGCCTGACGGCGGAGGAGGGCTCGCAGATCACCGAGGACCTCCGGGCACGTCTGGTGGCGGATGCCATCGACCGCCCCGTGATCAACGTGGTCTCGGCGCTGGAGGGGTACGGGATCGACCGCCTGCGCGCCGAGCTCGCGGACGCGGCCCATGCCAAGGTGATCATCACCGCCAAGCTGGAGGCAGATCGCGCCGCCGCGGCGGGCGCGCTCGCCCGGGCGGCCGGCATCGACCCAGCGGTCGGCTATGCGCCGATGCTGACCGGGGAGCGGCGCGAGGAGATGATCCGGGCGGCGATCGGTGGGGCGTTGACGCTGGTGGACCCGGCCGGTGTGGCGGCCCAGGTCAGCACGGCGGTGCTGCACCGCGCCCGCGTCGGCGGCGGCTCGTTCCTGGGTCGCGTGATCGCGCTGGTCGCGTCGCTCACCGGCGGCCGGCGGCGCCGGGCGGACCCCGGCGCCTACCTCGACGACTGGCGGAGCCGCGGTGCGCTGGGCCGCGTCCTCAATCCGGTGCGCCAGGCCATGGTCGAGGCCGCGAGCGCCGCTCCGCCCGAAAGCCGTGGCCGGGTGCTCGAGACGCTCGGCGCGCCCTCGATCGAGCGGGACCTCGAGCGCGTCCTGGACCGGGCCACACATGCGGAGGCGACCTCGGTCGAGGTGCCGGGGTCGCCAGTCTGGCCGGCGATCGGGGCACTGCAGCTCGTGGCCGGCGCGATCCTCCTGTTCGCGATCGCCTGGCTGGTGACGCTCTTCGTCGCAGGCGGCAGCGTGCCCGTGGCCGCCTTCGAGGTCCCGGTCCTGGGACCGCTCCCGATCCCCCTGGCGCTGCTCACCGCCGCGCTCGTGGCGTCGGCGCTCCTGGGATGGCTGCTGGGGATTCACGCGTCATGGGTCGGCCGGCGGGTGGCCGGTCGCATCAGCGCGCGCGTGGAGCAGTCGGTCCGCGAAGCGATCGTGCGCGACGCCTTCGGCTCCCTGGATCGTGCGGAGGCTGCCCGCCGCGCGATCGCTGCCGCCCTGCGCTGACCCCGCGGACAGGAAGGAGCCCGCTCGTCGGGGAGTGTCCTTCTTGGACCACTCGCCGGGAGCGGGCTCCGGAGGCCCGGTCCCTTGGGACCGGTTGGTCAGGGTGGGTCAGATGCTCACGCGCGCCGCACTCGGCTCGCGAACGGTGACCTTCTCCTCGGCTCCGCGGGTCGCCCAGACCAGGCCGGCGCCGGTGATGATCAGGGTTCCGCCGAGTCCGCCGGCGATTCCCGCGAGCGCCAGTCCCAAGGTCAGCGCCTGGGCCGTGACGGTCCCGACGCCGAGCTCACCGACCAGGGCGTGCGCCGTGCCGGTCCAGATCTGACCGCGGGCCGCGCCCTCGATCGGGTGCATGCGGTCGAAGTCGGTCCAGTAGCGCCCATCGTTGACGAAGGCGTACTCGCCCGCCTCGAAGACCTCGCCGTTGTATTCGACGTCCTCGGGCAGGACGACGGTCGTCTCGCCGTGGAGCGTGTGGTACGAGATGACTGCCATCTGGTACATGTACTCGCTGCCCGTGTTGACGAGCGGATCGTTGGGGTCGAGCTCGGCGTTCGCGACGGGATAGCCCCAGTCGTCGGTCAGCAGGGCCATGATCGGCTCCGCACCTTCGACCGTGCCGCGGTCAGTCAGCTGACCATCTTCGTTGTAGGCGAGCTCGACCCCCTGGGCCTCGCTGAAGGCGTTCAGGGAGGCGGTCCCTTCCTGAACCTTGAAGAACGCATACGCCCCAACGATGACGAATGCGAATCCGATGATGCCGAGGACGATGCCGAGTCCCCGAAGCCGACCGATCATTTCTCTGACTCCCTCTCGTGTGAGTGGATGTTCTTGCTGATTTCCTGGGTTCATCACCCAGGTCCACTCTCCACGGTCCGGCGCGCGAGCACATGTGACCTAAGGACCCATGTGGGGGCCGAGGCACCCCCCGCCCCGCCGGGACATAGGTCACATGGCCCTGCCGGGGCGAACGAGCACGCTACGATGGCCCGCGTGAAGCTCGGCGCCGCATTCTGGCTCAACGACACCGATTGGCCGTCGCTTCGCGAGGCGATCACAGTCGCCGACGATGCCGGCTTCGACTCCCTCTGGTTCGACGATCACCTGCTGGCCGACGAGGGCGTCCCAACGGACCCGAAGCTGGAGGGCTGGACCGTGGCGGCCGCCGCCGCGGCGATCACGGAGCGAGCGACGATCGGCCACCTCGTCACCGCCAACACGTTCCGGAGTCCCGGGCTGCTTGCGAAGATGGCCGCCACACTGGACCACGTGTCGGGCGGCAGGGCGGTGCTGGGCATGGGCGCCGGCTGGTTCGAGGCGGAGCATCGGGCATTCGGCCTCGACTTCGGTGCCTCGGCGGGTCAGCGGATCGAGCGGCTGGGGGAGGCCGTGGAGCTGCTGCGGCGCCTGCTCGCCGGAGAGATCGTCACGCACGAGGGGCGCTTCTACCACCTGACCGATGCCGTCTGCGCACCGACGCCGATCCAGCGGCCGCTCCCGCTGCTCATCGGGGGGTCCGGCCCCAGGCGCACCCTTCCGCTCGTCGCCCGCCACGCCGACCTGTGGAATGCCTACGGCACGCCCGACGTGATCCGTGCGAACGGGGCGGTGCTCGGCGAGGCCTGCGTGGCCATCGGCCGCGATCCCGCAGAGCTGACCTGGACCGTCACGCTCAACGTCGTCGTGCGTGCCGACCGGGCGTCCGCCGAGGCGGCGTTCGCCGCCGTGCTGGACCACAACACGCCCCAGGGTGACGAGCGGGACCTCGATGCGGCCGGATCACCCGCGGAGGTGGCGACGACCCTGCGGGAGTATGCGGCAGCCGGGATCGGTCACGCGATGTGGGTGCTGCGCCCGCCGTGGGACCTGGAGACGATCCGGCGCCTGGGTGAGGTGCGCGAGGCGCTCTGAGGCCGCTCAGCCCCAGTCGCTGCGGCGGTGGTCGCGGTCGTTGGCGAATCGCGCCGCGCGAACCGAAGGCCGCAACCAGCGCGGGATCCCTTCCTCCCCCGATGCTCGGCGCTCATCGCCCTCGTCCCGCCCGTCGTCGTCGAGGAGCGCGGGGTTGACGGGCGGGATCAGCTCACGCATCGGCGGCAGTGGCCGCACGGAGGGGAATGGGCTCTCGTCCGGGTTCGAGACGCTCGACTCGAGGGCCGAGCTTGACCGTGCGCCGCTCACAAGGGTGAGCTCGGCCACCGCTGCCTCCGGCGGGCCGTGGCGAGACCGACGACGCGCGAGCGGGATGCCAGCCAGGGACGCCACAACGGTGAGTGCTGTTCGCTTGATCATGGTGTGGACGCTCGTCCGCCACGACCGTAGCACCGGGCCACGCCGGCACCGATGACACGAAAGTCCTGCTGAAGTGCTGTGGTCGGGCAGTACCTGTCAAGAGGTTGGCCGCTTTCCGGGCGACCTTCATCAGGTCAGCGAGCCCGCACCCGGTTGTTGCGGGGGTTGTGCTCGAGCTCCACGAGCCCGAGCGCCTCCAGGAGTGGGGGCAGGTACATGCCGAACCGCCCGCGATACCCCTTCCGCAGCCCGTACCAGCCGCCGACAGGGTTCGCGGGATCACGGCCCCAGGCCTCGACGGTCCCGGGCGCGGCCTCCTTGCTCTCGTCGGCGGCCCCGAGAGGCACCCAGTCGCCCTGCGCCTTGAGCCAGGCGTGGAGGTCGTCGATCGCGGCCAGGTGGTACTTGAGTGTCGTCGAGCCGACCTGGCACACGAGCGCCGGCGGGTCGGCCGAATCGTCGCGGTACATCGTGTAGTCGCTGCTGCCCGGTGCGGTGGTGAGCTGCCAGGGATCATCCTTCGTGCCGGTGCCGCGAGCCTCGCTGGTCATGCGTGAGCCTCCCCTGTGGGTGTGGTGCCGCCGCCGGCGGCCTCGACGTAGTGCGGCAAGAGCGTGCTCCAGCCGCCGAAGTTGCGGTCGCGCCACGTGCGGCCATCTGCGCCGAGCCGCTCCCAGCCGCGATGCTCGATCTCGACCCGGGTCGCGGAGCCGGACGGTTGGAAGCGGATCTCGACCTCGGTCGCATCGGCGCGATCGCGGCGCAGGTGCCAGAGATAGACGAACCGTCGCGGTGGCTCCCAGGCAACGACCTCGCCCCAGTCGTGCTCCGTGCCTGATGCGGTACGCTCGAAGATCCGACCGCCCACCCGTCCCTCGAGCACCACCCGCAGGTCGGGTTCGCCCGACGCGGTGTGATCGGATGGCCACCAGGTGCCGATGCGCTCGGTCCAGACCATGAAGGCGTGATCGGGCGCGCAGTCGACCTCGAACGCGAGCCGGAGCGGCTCGATCGGGATGTCGGTCATCGGCGCGGCCTCGTGTTCTCCGCGACGAGGCGGAAGCGCGTCGATGCCGTGCCCCAGACCTCCTCCAGGTAGCGGGCGACCGCGTCAAGCCCCTCCTTGCGCAGGGCGTAGATGCGCCGTGTTCCGACCCGTTCCTCCTCGACGAGCCCGGCCTCGCGGAGGAGGCGGAGGTGCCAGGAGACGGCGGGTCGGCTGACCGGGAGCTCGGCCGCGATCTCGCCCACGGCGCGTGGTCGCTCGCGCAGCAGCGCGAGGATGGTCCGCCGATGCGGGTCGCCGAGTGCCCCGAACGGGTCGCCGATGGCCGCGACCGGCCGCTCCTCAGCCGGCCTCGGCACGCTGCTTCACTCCGTTGACGAACCGCTCGAACGAGGGCGCGAGGTCGGGGATCTGGCGGAACATGAGCCCCGCCAGCGGTCCGGTGTATGCCTCGCGCATCGTGAGCGACGTGCCGCCGCCCCCACTCGACGCGGTCCGGAAGGTCCGGGTGCCGGTGAACAGGCCGAGCGGCATGCCGCCGGTCCAGGTCATGCCGTCCGGTGGCCCCATAGCGACGAGGACGGGGAACGCGCGCCCGGGGCTCACCTCGGCGTGGACGGTGATCCGCTCACCGTCGGCGATGCGGCCCTCCACGCGCGTGACACCCGAGTCCCAGGTTGGGTAGGCGGCACCGTCGGTGAGGATGCTCCAGACGCGCTCCGCCGGGGCGTCGATCAGGGTCGTGGCCTCGAATGCTCGCACGCGTGCCTCCTTTCGGTCGATGAACGCTTACCGTAAAGGATCGTTTACCGATGCGCAAGGCCCGGCGTCAGGTGAGCGGAGGATGCGGCGTGAGCCGACACCGTCAGCGCGATCCGACTCAGCCGCGGTGACCCGACGGCGGGCGGAGCATGAGCCAGCCGCGGATGTCGGTGCGCGGGAGGATCAGCTCCTCGACCACGTCGAACCCGTGGCGCTCGTAGAGCAGCACGTTGCGCGCGGTCGCGGTCTCGAGATACGCCGGCGTTCGGTCCGCATCGGCCCGGTCGAGGACGAGGCGAAGCAGCGCGGCGCCGATGCCCTGCCGCTGCCGATCGGGGTCGACGCCGAGGGCCGCGAGGTACCAGTGCGGCGCGGGAACGTGGGTCCGCCGGCGCTCCTCCAGGAGCTCCGTGGCCGCCGACACCTCTCGCAGACGGCGCCAGCCGGTGAGGCGCGCGAGGGCGGGGACCATCCGCAGGGAGTCGAGGAACGAGGAGGCCTTGCTTCCGGGCGGCAGCCAGATCGCCACGCCGGCCACGTCGTCCGTCAGCCAGGTCTCGCGCAGGCCGGCCGAGGCGTGACGCAGGATGCCCGCCCATCCCAGGCGCATCCGCATGTTGCGCTCCGGCGCGTCGCCCGCGAGCCAGCCGAAGAAGGGGTCGTGGGCGAACGCCCGGGCCAGGACGCCGGCCATCTCCGGAATCTCCGCCTCGCTCGCGCGCTTCAGCTGCGGGTGGACCATGCCGGCCTGTCAGCTGCCTCCGGACAGCTCGCGGATCGTGATGCGCCGGTTCGTCGGCTCCGGCTCGGGGCCGATCTCGACGAGCGACCAGCCGGGCACGCCCCGCGCCATCGCGGTTCCCTCGGCGGTGAGCACCTCGGCCGCCCGGCGGATCAGCTCGCGTGCCCCCGTCCGCCCCCGCTCGGGGAGCTCCTCGACGATGACCTCCAGCCGCCGCTCGATGATCCGGGTTGCGATCGCGGGACCGATCCCGTCCCGGTCGCGCCGTACGAGGGCCTCGGCGTCGCCGATTCCCTCGGCCTCGAGCGCGCGGATGAGGCGACGGACCGCGGTCGCGTCGTTGGCCGGCAGCTGATCGATCCAGCTCGGCAGCGCGGGTTTCGCGGCCGCCGGCCGCTTCGCGCGGCGGGTCGGCGTGGCCGGCGGACGGATCGGGGTGATCTTCGTCGAGCGGGCCGACGGGATCGCAGCGCGCACATCGGCGAGCGTGGCGAACGGTCCCTGGATGAGCGCCTGGCCGAAGTCGTTGGTCTGCTCGGAGTCGACCAGGAACCAGCCCTCCGCAGAGCCGCCGCGGACTTCGAACCGCTCGTCGGACGTTCGGTACGTGCCCGCCGCCTGGCGCTCGAGCTTGTCGGGATCGCCGGCCGTGGCCGGGCGCTTTGCCCTCGGCATGCGTCCACCTTACCGCGGCGCCGCTCCGGCGCCCAACCCGGATGACCGGTACGATGGGCCGCCCATGCCCATCGTGCTCATCGTTCTCGGCCTCGTGCTGCTCGTCGCCGGCGGCGAGCTCGTGGTGCGCGCCGCCTCGCGGCTGGCGGAGTGGGCGCGCATCCCGCCGGTCGTGGTCGGCCTGACGATCGTTGCGTTCGGAACCAGCTCGCCGGAGCTGGCCGTGGCCATCGGCGCCGCCATTCGCGGCGAGCCGGACTTCGTGACCGGCAACATCGTCGGCAGCAACATCTACAACGTGCTGCTGGTCCTCGGGCTGTCGGCGCTCATCGTGCCGCTGGTCGTCCAGCGCAAGCTCGTCCAGTGGGACGTACCGGTGATGATCGGGGCCTCGCTGGGCCTGCTGCTGTTCGCCGCCGATGGCAGCCTGACTCGCGTCGAGGGGATCGTCCTCATGCTCGCCCTTGCCGGCTACCTGGCGGCCACCGTCTTCTGGAGCCGCCGGCAGGGGAGCGACGACGACGAGTTCGAGCTCGAGTACCACGCCCGCGCCCTGGGTCGCGGCGCGGTGATCCTGAACGTGCTGCTGCTCGCCGGCGGCCTCGCGCTGCTCGTCATCGGGGCCGATCGACTGGTGGACGGCGCGGTCGAGATCGCCGAGTCGCTGGGGGTGGATCGGCTGGTGATCGGCCTGACGATCGTCGCGCTCGGAACCTCGATGCCGGAGCTCGCCACCTCGGTCGTGGCGGCCATCCGTGGTGAGCGCGAGATCGCGGTCGGGAACATCGTCGGCAGCAACATCATGAACATCCTGGCCATCGCCGGCTTCGCGATGATCATTGCCCCGGACGGCGTCCCGGTGGCCGATGCCATCCTGCGCCTCGACCTGCCTGTGATGCTCGCCGTGGCGATCGCCTGCCTGCCGATCTTCTTCCGTGGCCACCGCATCGAGCGATGGGAGGGCGCGGTCTTCATCGGCTACGCGCTGGCCTACACGGCCTACCTCGTGCTCGACGCGACGGGGCATCGAGCCGTCGGGCCGTTCAGCGCCGTCATGCTCTTCTTCGTCATCCCGCTCACGGTGCTCACCTTCATCATCGTCACGGTGCGCGAGCTGCGACGCCCGGCTGCGGATGGCGGCGTCGACGCCTCCGCAACGTAGACTGGACCGATGGCGCTCTACCGGCTCACCGAGGAACCGGCGTTCACGGCACCCATCCTGGTGGCGGCTCTCGAGGGGTGGGTGGACGCCGGCGGTGCCGGCACGACCGCGGCGGGCCAGCTGGCCGACGGCGGCACCGTGGTCGCCACCTTTGACGCCGATGCGATCTACGACTACCGCGCTCGCCGCCCGACCCTGGACATCGTCGACGGCCGCCCGCTGACCCTCGAGTGGCCGAGCCTCACCCTCACCGCGACGACGGTCGATGGGCGCGAGTTGCTCGTCCTGACCGGGCCGGAGCCCGACTACCGATGGCGTGAGCTCGCGACGGACGTGGTCGACCTCGCGAAGCGGCTGGGAGTGGCGAGCTGGGCGAGCCTTGGTGCCATTCCGGCAGCGGTGCCGCACACGCGGCCGGTGCCCATCCTGGCCACCGCCTCCGCCGACGGGCTGCTGCCGTCGGGCATCCGCCAGGGGCCCGACGGGTTGCTGCGGGTTCCCTCGGCCGCCCTCTCGGTGTTCGAGCTGACGGCGGCTGCCAGCGGGATTCCGGCGATCGGCCTCTTCGCGCAGGTGCCGCATTACGTGAGCGCCTCGTATCCGACGGCCTCGATTGCCCTGCTCACGGCGCTCGGCCGCCACCTGGGGGTGGAACTGCCGGTCGGCCAGCTCGCGACGCGGGCGCTCGAGCGCCGAAGCATGCTCGACGCCGCGACGGCTTCCGACGAGCAGACCAAGGCCTACGTGGAGCGGCTGGAGGCCCTCTCCGACGAGTCACGCCTCCCCGAGGGCGACGAGCTCATCGCCGATATCGAGCGCTTCCTGCGCGAGGGCGGTGGGAGCGGCGGGGGCCCCGGGGAAGAGGAAGGCGGCGGCGGCTCCCGGATCCACTGAGCGGCTGCGGCTCAGCCCTCGCCGGCGACCTCGTGCACGGCGTCGGTTCGAGGCTCGGCGGTCCGCCGGTCGGAAGGATGCGCCGCCAGCGCCGCATCGATGCGCTGGATCATCGGGCTGGCGCCGAGCCGCTCGAAGATCTCGCGTGCCTCGGCGGCGGCGGGAACCTGATCCTTCCGATCGAGTCCCGGCATGAGCGCGATGATGAAATCGGTCATCGCCAGCTCCTTCAACGCACGGATCTCACGTGCGCGTGCACGCGCTTGTGCGAAGAGGGCGCGTGCCTCCTCGGTTCGGCCTTCGAGGGCGGCGATGCTGGCATCCATGGTCAGCTTGGTGCAGTCCGTCAGCCGGCCCGATGGCACGATTTCGAACGCCTCGCGGTACCGCCGGACGTCCGGCAAGCTTCCGGTCAGCGCGGCAGCCTGGGCGCCGTAGGCGGCGGCAGTCACCCCGGGCAAGCCGAGCTGGAGCACCTCGTCGGCCAGGGCCATCAGCTCCTCGTGACGGCCGTCCACGAGCAGCTGGATCAGCAGGAGCTCGGCCCCGGTCGCCTGGTATTGCAGATCGTCCACCACCCTCGACTGTTCCTGGAACTGTCGGGCCAGCGGCTCCATGTCCACGCCCCGGTAGGCGGCGATGGTGCCACGGAGGTGTCCCAGCCAGAGAGCCTCCCCGGGCTCCACGATGAGCCCCTCCAGCTCCTCGATCTGCTCCAGCGCCCAGTCCCATTCACCGATCTCGAGGGCGGCCCCGCCGGCGTTGCCCATCAGGTACCGGACGCCGACGATCTCGCCGTACTGCTTCGCCTCCTCGAGCGCCGTCTTCGCGACCTCGAACGCCGCGGCCGGGTCATCGGGAGCGAGCGCGTAGGAGAGATTGATGGCCGCGCGGCCCGCCACCCGGGGCATCCCGCGTCGGCGCGCGAGCTCGAGGACGCCGGTGAGGATCGCCGTCGCCTCGGTGCCGCGTCCGAGGTTCGCGAGCGCCACGGCCCTCGTGGTGAGGAGCTCGAGGACGGTCTCCGACGCACGAGCGCGTGCGGCCAGGGGGAGTGCCTGATCGGCGATCTCGACGCTGCGCGAATCGTTCATCATCCGCATCTCGGCCTTGGCCATGATCGCCGCAAGCTCGATGTATCCGGGGGCATCGGGCGTGAGGGACGGATCGGCGAGCGCAGCATCCAGCAGCTCGTGCGCCCGCTGCTGATGCCCTTCGAGGAGAATGTCCGCCAGGGTCGCAATGCCGCGCACCCGGATCTCATGGAGCTCCAGCAGACCGGCGAGTTCGACCACGCGACTTGCGTGCTCCGCGGCGACCTCGATCATGCCGGCGGCACCGGCTGCGTCGCGGGCGCCGGTGCGGAGCTCCAGCTCCTCGTTGACATCGGTGGTGACCGCCAGGGCCGTCGTGTAGTACCCGACCGCCAGCCGACCCGACCCGAGCTCGGCCGCACGCTGGGCCGCGCCCCGCAGCGCAACGCGGGCCTGGGCCGCCACCGCGGCTCCCTCGGGACCGTCGGGGTGCGCCTGGTAGGCATCCACGTAGTGTTGCGCCAGGACGCCGGACAGCTCATCGTCGCCGAGCGCCTCGTAGTAGCGGGCAGCGGCCAGGTGTCGTGAGCGCCGATCATCGCGGGACAGCGTTCCGTACGCCACCTCGCGCAGCAGGCCCTGGACGAACCGGTACTGCCCGCGCTCCGGGGACCGGGGGTCGTTGTCGACGGTGAGCAGCTCGCGCTGCAGAAGGTGGCGGAGCATCGGCTCGACCTGTTCGGCCGGCGCTCGGGAGACGGCTTCGACCGCGGAAAGCGCGAAGGACAGCCCGAGGACGGCCGCATCCTGGACCACGGTGCGCTCGGCGGGTGGCAGCGCATCGATTCGCGCCGCGATCAGCGCCAGCAGTGACTCGGGAACCGCAAGCTGGCTGAGGTCGCCGACCGGGCGGAACCGGTCGCCGTCGCGCTCGATCTGAGCGTCGTTGAGCAGCATGCGAACCGTTTCGACCGCGTAGAGCGGGATCCCCTCCGCGCGCCCGACGATCCGGTTGGTGACGGCCTCCGGCAGGCCGGGCACGAGGCCGCCGAGCATGGCGCGCATGTCGTCGTCGGACAGCGGGGCGAGGTTGAGCGAGGTGAAGCTCCGCTGACCGGCGCCCCAGCTCGGCCGCCGGTCGAGGAGCTCGGCTCGCGCCAGCGTGATGACGTAGATCGAGTGGCCGCGCGACCAGGTGATCAGCTCTTCGATGAAGTCGAGCAGACCGTCGTCGGCCCACTGGAGGTCCTCGAAGACCATGACCACCGGTCCCTGCTCCGCGATGCGCTCGAAGAACGTTCGCCACGCGGCGAAGAGCCGCCCACGTTCGTGCGCCGACGACTCTCCGACACCCAGCAGATAGAGCAGTGGGTCCGTCAGCGCCCGCCGCTCGTCCGCGTCGGTGACGAATTGCGTGAGGCTCTCGGTCAGCTGCTGCCGCGTGGTCTGCTCGTCGCTGCTCTCGCCAATGCCGATGCGCATCCGCACCATCTCGCCCAGCGCCCAGAAGCTGATTCCCTCGCCGTATGCGGGGGAGCGTCCCTGGTGCCAGTGGACGATCTCGGTCACGCCGTCGATGTACTTGAGGAACTCCCACGCCAGCCGGCTCTTGCCGATGCCCGCCTGGCCGATGACGCTCACCAGTCGCGGCCCTCGTTCGCTGGCGGTGGCGTGATAGAAGTCCTTGATCAGCCGCAGCTCGGACTCCCGGCCGACGAACGGTGGCTCCAGGCCCTCCGTCCGTCCCACGCCGCCGCGCTGCGCCACGACCCGGATCGCACGGAACGCCGCCACCGGCGCCGCCTTGCCCTTGAGGTCCTGGTCGCCCGCCGGCTCGAACACGATCGCGGTCGTCGCGGCGCGCTGCGTCCCTTCGCCGACGAGCACCGTTCCCGGCTCCGCGACCGACTGAAGGCGGGACGCGGTGTTCACCAGGTCGCCGGCGACCATCCCCATGCCGCTGGCACCGATGGTCACCACCGCCTCGCCGGTATGGACGCCCGCGCGCAGGGCGAGGGCCGGCATCCCGCGATCGGCGCCAAGCTGGCGCACGGCAGCGACCAGGTCCAGGGCGGCGCGGACCCCGCGTTCGGCGTCGTCCTCCTGGGCGACCGGGGTGCCCCATACGGCCATCACCGCGTCACCGATGAACTTCTCCACGGTCCCGCCATAGCGCTCGATGACGTCACGGCCCGCGTCGAAGTACTGCGCGAGCAGCTCGCGCACGTCCTCGGCATCGCGCTGCTCGGAGAGCGTGGTGAAGCCCACGAGATCCGCGAACAGGACGGTTACGAGCCGGCGCTCCGTGGCGGGTGCGGCGATCGGCTGGGCGGCCGCCGCCGTGGCATCGAGCAGTGCGGTTCCGCACTCACCGCAGAACTTGGTCTTGGGGGAGTTCGGCGCGCCGCAGCTCGGGCAGCCGGACGCAAGCCGCTCGCCGCACTCGCCACAGAACTTGCGGCCGCTCTCGTTCTCGGTGCCACAGGCCGCACAGATCACGCCGAATTCACCTCCATGCCGCGCACAGTATCGCTACCGGGACGCACGGCGGGCAACGGATCAGGCGCGCAGCAGGAAGCCGACGAGCAGCGTCGTCGCGCCGACCACGAGCCCGAGCGCCTGGACGCGCACCATCGGCCATCGCTGCATGAGCCACATCGCACCGACGTTCACGCCGGTGTGGAGCGGGGCCGTGACGATCACGAGCAGCGGAACGGCGGCGAGCATGAGCGTGAAGCCGACGTGGAGCCCCGAGGCCCAGGCGCGCTCCACGATGCCCCACAGCGGCGCGCTGGAGCTCAGGACGCCCGGCGGCAGCATCGCGCGGGCCTGCTCCGCCTCGGGATCGGTCCGATGCGCCAGCGTCGCAAGCGCGAACCCGTTGGCGATGGCATACAGGACCTCGATGGACGCCCACCCGAAGCCGATCCACAGCGCCGTCGAGAGGTCGCGTCCGACGAGGAGCAGCACGGCCAGTCGCACGGACTCCTCGAGGGGACCGGATGAGGCGACCACCCAGCGCTGCGTGCGCTCGGTGGAGCCGCTGAGTCTCAGTCCGGCCAGGCCGACGGGGCTGCGGAGCACCAGTGCGACGAGCCAGCCAACGGCGCCGGCGAGCAACGGCCCGATGAGCGGGGGATGACCAGACGACGTGAGCGCGAGCCCGCCTGCCACCGGCATGGCGAGCAGCACCGGAACGGCGAGGGCCAGGGATCGGCTCATCGCGGCATCCGTGTGGCGGCGGCGGCGTCGGTCGGCGCCATCGGTGCGGTCACGATCGCGAAGGAGCTAGGCCTTCCGCTTGCCCTTCTTGCCGGTCACGGCCGGTTCAGGGGCGTCGAGCAGCTGATCGACGGCGCGTCGCGCCTGGAAGGCGGATCGGTAGGAGTGCTGTGAGAGCGGGCTGTCGGGATCGGCCCGGAAGTGCCAGCTTCGCTGGCCTGCGACATAGAGGATCTCGTATCCCCGATGCTCCTCGGAGGGCCGTGCGGCGTCGTTGGCGAGCATCACGGTGGCCTCACGCGACGTGCGAGGGACGCAGATGCCGCAGCGTGATTCGAGGAGTCCATGGGCACATCGGCGGCAGGAGGCGCAGGACTGCGGCTCGAATCCGTGGATGCATCGGTCTGACATGTGCCGCCTTTCTGGGTGGGTCTCCAGCGTACACCGCATCGCTGTGATACGCTTCGCACACGTGTTCGATTTGGCGCTCCGGTCAGCGCCACGGCTTCAACCCCGCCCGACCTCGCCTATCTCATCGCCCTGACCGGGCCCCGCAGCGATCGCCGCGTGCGGGAGGGCCCTCTCAGGAGCTTCCTTCCCTTGACGTTCACCAACCTCGGGCTGCGTCCCGACCTGCTTCGCGCCGTGGCGCGCGAGGGGTACACCGATCCGACCCCCGTCCAGCGCGAGGCGATCCCCCTCGTCCTTGCCGGTCGCGATCTGCTCGCCGGCGCCCAGACCGGTACCGGCAAGACCGCCGCCTTCGTGCTGCCGATCCTTCAGCAGCTCGCCGAGCGCCCGGCGCGCGACCATCGCATCCGCGTCCTCATCCTCGCCCCGACCCGCGAGCTCGCGATCCAGGTCGAGGAGTCGGTCCGCACCTACTCGAGCGGCAACATCCGATCCACCGCGATCTACGGTGGAGTCGGGTTCCCGGCGCAGGCCGGAGCGCTCCGCCGCGGGGTGACCGTCGTGGTCGCCACGCCCGGCCGCCTGCTCGACCACGCCCGCCAGGGCACGATCGACCTGCGCGGGGTCGAGTTCCTCGTCCTCGACGAGGCCGACCGCATGCTCGACATGGGCTTCATCCGCGACATCCGCCAGGTCCTGGCGCTGCTGCCCGATCGTCGCCAGAACCTTCTCTTCAGCGCCACCTTCTCGCGCGAGATCCGATCGCTGGCCGAGGGGCTGCTCGACCGGCCCGCATCGGTCCAGGTGACGCCCGAGAACACGGCCGTCGAGCTCGTGGAGCAGGTCGTTCACCCGGTCGACCGGGAGCGCAAGCGCGAGCTGCTGACGCACCTCGTCCGAACGCGCACGATCGACCAGGCGCTTGTCTTCACCCGCACCAAGCACGGCGCCAACAAGCTCGCCGAGCAGCTCAACCGCGACGGCATCGCCGCCTCCGCGATCCACGGCAACAAGTCGCAGCCGCAGCGCGTGCGTGCGCTCGCCGACTTCAAGGCCGGACGGATCCTCTGCCTCGTTGCCACCGAGGTCGCCGCCCGCGGCCTCGACATCGAGGCGCTGCCGCACGTCGTCAACTTCGAGCTGCCGATGGTGCCCTCCGACTATGTCCATCGCATCGGCCGCACCGGTCGTGCCGGCGTGACCGGCACGGCGGTCTCCCTGGTGTGCGTCGACGAGACTCCGCTGCTGCGCGAGATCGAGCGGCTGCTGAAGGAGCCGATCCCCTCGGAGACGATCCCCGGCTTCGAGCCGAACCGCACGATCCGCGCCGAGCCGATCCGTCTCCGCTCCGCCGGACACCACACGTCGGGACGCGGTCCCGGTCACGGCGCGCCGACGCACCGTGGCGCGCCAGGCGGCGGGAAGCGGAACGCGGGCGCAGGCCGGCCGGGTCGTCGGAACGACCGGGGCCCGCGCCGCCAGTCCCGTGCCTCGGCACCCGGCAGCAGCATCGGCAACCGCGGCTGGACCCCGCTGCCCGGAGAGCGCCGCGGCTGACGTCCCGCCGGCGCCCGCCACGGGTCGTCCGTCGTGCGGCACTATGGCGGCATGCGCCTGAGCATCCGGGTCGCCGACCCCGAAACTGATGCGGGTGCGGTCGCCGAGATCTACCGCCCCGCCGTCGAGGCCTCGGTCGCGACGTTCGAGGAGGTCCCGCCCGGCCCCGACGAGATGGCCGAGCGCATCCGCACCACCCTGCGGTGGAGCCCCTGGCTCGTCGCCGAGGAGGCGGCCGGTGGACCCGTCGTCGGCTATGCCTACGCGGCGCGGCACCGCGAACGTCCCGGGTATCGATGGTCGGTCGACGTGTCGGCCTACATCGCCCCCGCGTTCCGGGGGCAGGGCATCGGACGTCGTCTCTACGACGCGCTCCTGCCGATCCTCCGACGCCAGGGCTTCGTGAACCTGTATGCGGGCGTCGCCCTCCCGAACCCGGCCAGCGTCGCGCTGCACGAGCGCATCGGGATGCGATTGATCGGCGTCTACGAGGGGGTCGGTTTCAAGTTCGGTGCCTGGCACGACGTCGCGTGGTACGGCATGCCGATCGGCGAGCGGTCCGGGCGACCCACCGAGCCCACGGCCTTTCCCGACCTGCCGGAGCAAGGGGCTTGACTCTCGACCTGGTCGAGGCTTCATGCTCGCGCCATGGATGAGCTGCTGCCGATCGGGCGGTTCGGTCGACGCTCCGGATTGAGCATCGGAGCGCTGCGTCACTACCACGAGCTCGGGCTCCTGGTTCCGGCGCATGTCGACCCCGAGACGTCGTACCGGCAGTACGCGGCGGATCAGCTCGAGGACGCCCGGCTCATCGCTCGCCTGCGGGAGCTCGACCTGGGATTGGCCGAGATCCGGGCCATCCTGCGCGCCGGGCACGCGGATCGCTCCGCGCTGCTGGCCGACCACCGCTCGCGTCTGCAGGCTCTGCTCGCACGCACGCAGCGCCAGATCCACTGGCTGAATCGAGCCATCGACCACGAGGAGCCGATCATGACCACCACCACCCCTTCGACACCGATCGACGATGGACTGCGGCGGACGCTCGCCGTCGACCTCTTCAACCACGTCTGGACCCTGCTCGAGCGGACCGATCGCACGCCGCGGGACGACGACGAGATGCTCCACGCCGCCCACGCCTCGCGCTACCACTGGGGCGAGGTGGGCGATGCGGTGACCCTTGCCCGTGGCGAGTGGCAGTGCTCGCGGGTGTACGCCGTGCTCGGCCGCGCGGAGCCCGCCATGTGGCATGCGCAGCGCTGCCGCACCCTCTGCGAGGAGCATGGCATCGGCGACTTCGATATCGCGTTCGCCCACGAGGCGATCGCGCGTGCCGCGCGCGTTGGCGGCGACCACGCCACGGCCGATGCCGCGCTGGTGCGGGCTCGGGAGCTGGCGGCCCAGATCGCGGACGACGAGGACCGAGAGCTCGTGCTGAGCGATCTCGAGACCGCCTAGCGCCCAGCATCGCCAGGGACCGCTGGACGCCCTGGAATCCGGCAACGCATCGATGGCAGCCGCGTCGATGGACGCGGCCACGCCATCGGCCTAGGCTGGTGCCAGCCATGAGCACCTTCCGCTACACCCGATGGGACGGCAGCCAGCAGCTGCCGGCCTTCGACGCGGACGACGTGCTCGATGCCCTGTCGGACGACATCCTTGCCGAGGGCGATGTGCGCCGCGCCCTCCAGCGGTTGATGCAGCGCGGCCTGCGCGGCACGCGCGGTGGTGACATCCCCGGGCTGCGCCGGATCACGGAGCGGCTCCGCGCCCGGCGGCAGGAGGAGCTCGAGCGCGCGCACCTGGACGGCGTGCTCGACGAGATCAACGACCGGCTGGCGAGGATCCTCGATCAGGAGCGTGCCGGGATCGAGCGGCGGATGCACGAGACCGAGCAGCGGGCGCTCGACGCGGCCCCCGGCGACGACCAGGACCACGCCCGCATGGCGGAGCAGGTCATGCGGCGCACGACCCGGCAGCGCAGCGATCGCCTCGACGCGCTGCCCGAGACGCTCGCGGGGCGGCTCAATGGCCTGCGCGAGTACGAGTTCCTGGACGACGATGCCCGGGACGCCTTCACCGAGCTCACCGACGAGCTGCGGCAGCAGATGCTCCAGACCTACTTCCAGGGCCTCAAGGAAGGTGTCCAGAAGGTGACGCCCGAGGACCTCGCCGGCATCCGCGGCATGGTGCGCGACCTCAACGCCCTGCTCGAGAAGCACGCCACCGGCATCGACACGACGGGGGACTTCGCGCGCTTCATGGGGCAGCACGGGCACTACTTCCCGCCCGGGATCACCTCCACCGATGAGCTGATCGAGCACCTCCATCGCCAGGCGTCGCAGATGGCCAGCCTCATGAACAGCCTGTCGCCCGAGATGCGCAGCGAGCTGCGCGACCTCATGGACGACCTGCTGCGGGACGACCGGCTGAAGATCGACATGGCCCGCCTGGCCGGCAACCTCCAGGCCGCGCGTCCCGACCTCCCGTTCGGCGAGCCGTATGCCTTCGAGGGCGACGAGCCGATGGGCCTGGCCGACGCGCTGGCGGCCATCGATCGCCAGCAGCAGTACGACGCCATGGAGGAGGCCATCGGCGCCGCGCGAGATCCCGATGCACTCGCGGCCGTCGATCCAGATGCGCTCCGCGACCTCGCGGGCGACGAGGCGGTCGAGGATCTCGACCAGCTCCGCGAGCTGACGCGCAGCCTCGAGGAGGCCGGGTACCTGGACCGCGAGTCCGGGCGCATGGATCTCACCCCTCGCGCGGCACGCAAGCTCGGGATGCGGGCGCTGACCGACATCTTCAGCCGGCTGCGGCGCGAGGGTTTCGGCGGCCACGCGCTTCCGGCGCCGGGTCGCGGCGGCGAGCCGACCGACGAGACGAAACGCTACGAATTCGGGGACGCGTTCGCCATCGACATCAACAGGACGCTGTTCAATGCCATGGCACGCGGCGGAGCGGGGACGCCGGTCCGCATCGGCGCCCGGGACTTCGAGGTGAGCCGCACCGAGGAGACCACGACCGCCTCCACCGTCCTACTGCTCGACATGAGCCGATCGATGCTGCTGCGCGGCTGCTCATCGGCCGCCAAGAAGGTGGCGATGGCCCTCCACACGCTCATCCACACCAAGTACCCGCGGGACAAGCTGTACGTCGTCGGCTTCGCGTACTACGCCCGGCAGCTGAAGCCGGAGTCGATCCCGACGCTGTCGCCCTACGAGTTCGAGTACGGCACGAATCTCCAGCACGCGCTGATCATCGCGCGCCAGCTGCTCGGCCGGTCCACCGGCGGCAACAAGGAGATCGTCGTCATCACCGATGGCGAGCCGACCGCCCACATCGAGGGCGGCCAGGTCGAGTTCGCGTACCCGCCGACGCTGCGGACCGTCCAGTCCACGCTTCGCGAAGTGGGCCGATGCACCCGTGAGGGGATCGTCATCAACACGTTCATGCTCGAGCGGTCGCGCTACCTCTCGGAGTTCGTCGACCTGATGTCACGGGTGAACCGCGGCCGCGCCTTCTACGTCGAGCCTGAGCACCTCGGCGAGTACGTGCTGGTCGACTACGTCTCGAAGAAGTCGAAGCGCGTGGCCTGACTTAGGTCGGGCCTCCGCCGCGCCGTTCGTTTCCGCGCTTGAAGTTGCCGGTCGCGCGCGCCATGAGCTGCTGCGCGGCGCCCGAATCCGCGCCTTCGACGCGCGTTCGGAACCGACCGGCCGCCTTGCCGCGGAGGACGGTCACCGGTGCGGCCCGGTAGTGGATCACGATCGAGCCGTCGGTCCGGCCGAGGTAGGAGAACGGCTCGTCGGCGAGGGGATCACGATCGTCCACCCCGCAACGATACGCCCCGCTGATACCATCGAGCGCGTGGAGGCGAGCAGCGATCCCGGCGAGACGGCCAGCGAGCCGGTCATTCCGATCGGCCGCTCTGGGCGCCTCGAGGCGATGCCCCTGACCGCCGCGGGCGATCACGCGCTGCTGGTTCGCGAGGCCGATCCGACGCAGCGCGGCCGTGCGCTCCTCACCACCGACAAACTGCCGAGCGGCGAGCGCCTGGTGGTCATGCCCCTGGACGATGATGTCGAGGTACGCGTGGATGGCGATGCGCTCGCGGTCTGGCTCGGCAGCGGGTCACTCGCGCAGGTGCCGCCACAGCACGTCGCCCTCGACGAGTCTCGGGTCCCGCGCTGGGCGACCCTCGTCGGCGGTGTGCTGCTCCTGCTCGTGCTCGCCTTCGCCGTCATCGGGTCCGCGGTCGCGTTCAGCTGGCTGGTGGAGATGCTCGGATGACCGATTCCCTCCGCGTGCCAGAGACCGGATTGGCCGCAATGCGGATCGGCGTCGAGTTCGGTGGTTCGGCCGGCTTCGCCGACTCGCTGACCCGGGCCCAGGCGCGTGGCGGCGATCGGGGCGCCACGCTCGTGGCCGCCCTGGACCGGGGCGATCTCGGGATCCATCTGCCGCTCGTGGACGGGCCGTGCTGGAATGCAGTGCCGCTCTTTCACCTGCATCTCGGCGAAGCGCCGACCGCCGAGGATTGGGCCACGACCAGCAGCATCCTGGAGAAGCTGGAGCGATACCGGTAGCGATGCGCATCTACGTCTCGATCGACATGGAGGGGCTCGCCGGCGTCGCACATCCGCACCAGGTGGCCTTCGGGGGCGGCATCGACCGGGTCGACTACGACATCGCCCGCGGCCTGATGGCCGCCGAGGCGAACGCGGCGATCGAGGCCGCCTTCGCGGCCGGCGCACGGGAGGTGGTCGTCAACGACAGCCACTGGCAGATGCGCAACCTGCGGGCAGGAGACCTCGACCCACGAGCCCGCCTGGTGATCGGCGACAAGCCGCTGAGCATGACCCAGGGGGTCGGGGAAGGGAAGGACGGCGCGTTCGACGCGGCGGCCTTCATCGGCTACCACGCCGGGGCGGGCCATCCCACCGGCGTCATCGCGCATACCTACTCCTCCGCCACCGTGATGGACGTCCGGGTCAGCGGCGTCTCCCACAACGAGGCCGCACTCAACGCGATCCGCCTGGGCCACCATGGCGTCCCGGTGGTCCTCGTCAGCGGCGACCATGCCCTGGCCAGGGAGGTGGAAGCCCTCCTGCCGTGGGCGGAGCGCGTCGTCGTCAAGCGCGGCCTCGGCTACAGCGTGGCCGACTCCCTCTCGCCGGCACGCGCCGCCGAGGCGATCCGGGAGGGCATGCGCCGTGCGCTGGGACGGCTCGACGAGATGGCACGCTACGAGCCCGCCCGGCCACTCGCCGCCGAGATCGACTTCCGTCTGCCGATCCAGGCGGACTACGCCGCCGTCCTCCCCGGTACAACCAGGATCCGGGGCCACACCGTCGCGTTCGGCGCTCCCGACGGCGACGCCTTCTACCGGACCTTCGTGGCGCTCACGCGCCTCGCCGCCACCCCCGTGGCCGGCTGACGCCAGCCCGCATGGAGGAGCGCGAGCGACGTCGCATGCGTGACCTGATGGCGCGCTTCGCGACCGGGGTGACCGTCGTCGCTGCCCGCCACGGCCCGCTCCTGGCGGGCATGACGGCCAACGCCATCGCCTCGATCAGCATCGACCCGCCGCTGATGATGGCCAGCGTCGCGCGCAAGGCCGAGACGCATGGCGCCATCGTCGGCTCCCACGCGTTCTCCATCAGCGTCCTCGCCGACGGCCAGCAGGAGCTGGCGGAGTGCTTCGCCCGGGCGACGACGGCCGAGAAGCTGACCGGATTCTGCGGCGCCGCATGGCACGAGGCGGAGACGGGATCGCCGATCCTCGAGGACGCGCTGGCCTACTTCGACTGCCGGCTGATCGAGCGCCACGCCGGTGGCGATCACACCATCTTCATCGGCGAGATCGTGGCGGCGAGCTTCCGCGAGGATGCCGAGCCCCTGCTGTGGTACGCGTCGGGCTACCGCCGTATGGCGCCGGAGGGCTGACTGCGGGCGATGGGCGGCCACGCGCTCCCTGACCTTCCCAGCGCAGCCGAGCGCGACAGCTGACGACCTGTCGCGCGATCCTCTCAGCCTCCGGCGGCGCGCTCCCGATCGCGGATGATCTGGCCGGCCGCGAGGCGGCCTGGCGCTCCCATCACGCAGCCGCCCGGGTGGGTCCCCGAGCCGCACTGGTAGTAGCCGGCGATCGGGGTTCGGTACTGCGACCAGCCGGGCGCCGGGCGGAAGAAGAACATCTGGGGCGCCAGGAACTCGCCAGCGAAGATGTTCCCCTCCGACAGGCCGACGGTGCGCTCGATGTCGAGCGGCGTCTGCACCTCGCGCTGGAGCACGAGTTCGCCGAACCCGGGGAAGTGCCGCTCCAGCGTCGCCTGGACCCGATCCGCCATGTGGTCGCGCTCCGCGTCCCAGTCGCTCTCCCGAAGCTCGTACGGCGTGTACTGGACGAAGCACGAGAGCACGTGCTTGCCGGGCGGCGCCATGTCGGGGTCGATCGTGGACTGGATGGCACAGTCGATGTACGGGTGCTCGCTGTACCAGCCGTATTTCGCGTCGTCGAAGGCATGCTCCAGGTAGTCCATCGACGGACCGATGTTCATGAAGCCGCGATATAGGTCGGGCCGCGCGCCGAGCACCGGGTGCGCGGGCAGCCCGTCGAGCGCGAAGTTCACCTTCGAGCTGACGCCCTGGAACTTCATGCGCCGGATGTCCTCCACCAGGTCGTCCGGCATCTCCCGCGGGTCGACCAGCTCGAGGAACGTGCGACGCGGATCGAGCGCGCTGACGACCACGCCGGCCGCGATCTCGGTCCCATCGGCGAGCGCCACCCCGGTGACCTCACCGTCGCGGGTCACGACGCGTTCGACGGGTGCCTCAAGCCGGATCTCGGCGCCGAATGCCTCGGCCGCCCGTGCCAGCACCTGGGTGAAGCCGCCGTTGCCGCCCTTGTGGAAGGCCCAGCTGCCGAACTCACCGTCGTGCTCGCCCAGCGAGTGGAAGAGCAGGACGAGGCCGCTTCCCTGTGAGCGCGGGCCGACCTTCGAGCCGATGATCCCGGACGAGGCCAGGTAGCCCTTCAGCAGCGGCGACTCGAAGTAGTCGTCGAGGAAGTCGGCGGCGCTCCCGGTCAGCAGCCGCACCGCGTTGTGCAGCGTTCGCCGGTCGAGTCCGCGGAGTCGGGAGCCGACGGCCGCCAGCGCGACCAGCTCCTCCGGGTCGCTGCTGAAGAGGTCCGGCGGGACCGTGTCCAGCAGCGGCTTGATCGCCTGGCAGACACGATCGAGGTCATGGCTGTACTGCTCGTAGGCATCGGCATCGTGCGGCGAGAGCCGGGCGATCTCACGCAGCGTCTCGTCGTGGTCGCGGTTGAAGAGCAGGTAGTCGCCGTCCTCGCCGGGCGCGAACCGGGTGGCCATCAGCAGCGGCAGGAACCCATGATTCGTCAGCTGCAGCTCCTGGATGATCTGGGGCCGCAGCAGCGACAGCGCGTAGCTGAAGGTCGTGAACTGGAAGCCGGGCCGAAGCTCCTCGGTGATGGCGCCGCCGCCGACCAGGTGGCGGCGCTCCAGGATCAGCGTCTTCAGCCCGGCCCGTGCCAGGTAGGCGCCGTTGACCAGTCCGTTGTGGCCGCCACCCACCACGATCGCGTCGTATCGGTCCGTGCTCATCGGTCACCCATGCTCATCTTGCGTGCCGGGTTGTAGAGGGGCAGCCGCGACACGCTGGCCGCGACCTGCTGGTACTGGTGGTCGACGGTGAACTCGAGGAAGACCCGCGTTCCGGGCTTCGCCAGGTCGGGTCGCACGCGCGCCAGTGCGATGTGCTGCTGGAGCACCGGCGAGTACATGATGCTCGTCGCGTAGCCGATGCGGGACCGATCGGCGTCGTACACCATCCAGTCCTCGTGGACCGGCCGGTGATCCTTCGGCGGGATGAGACCGGCCCCCGAGTAGACGCGGTCGTAGTCCTGCCAGTCGACCACCAGGCCCACCATCCGCCATCGGGACGTCTTCTCCGCGCGCTCCCGCTCCAGGGCCCGGCGGCCGATGAACGGACGATCGTCCTCCTCGAGCCCCTTGAGCATCCAGGCCCATCCGAGCTCCATGGGCGTCGAGCGGTGGGCATCGTTGAAGGCGAAGCGACTGGAATCGAAGTCAGCGCCCAGCAGCAGCAGCCCGGCCTCGATGCGCAGCATGTAGAGCGCATCCATCCCGTAGGGAAGCACGCCGTACCCCTCGGCGGCCTCCCACACGGCATCCCACACCTCGGCGGCATCGGGGGCATCGACCCAGACCTCGTAGCCCAGGTCGCCGGTGTAGCCCGTGCGGGTCACCGTCACGCCGCGTCCGCCGATGGTTCCCGACGTCAGCCCGAAGAACGGCAGGTCGCTCACGCCCGGCATCAGGCGTGCCAGCAGGTCGCGCGAGCGCGGGCCCTGCACCGCCAGCGCGCCGACGTCCAGGCTGACCTCCTCCACCGTCACCGCCAGCCGGCCCACCCGATCGGCGAACCAGGCGAGGTTCGGCTCCGCGGAGGTCAGCAGGTACTCGTCGGGCTGGCGATGCTGGATGACCCCATCCTCCAGGACAAATCCGCGGTCGTCCAGCCAGGTCGTGTACTGGGCGTGCCCCGGCGGACAGCTCCGGATGTCGCGGGCCAGCATGCCGGACAGGAAGCGCTCGCTGTCGCGTCCGGTGATGCGGTACTTGTAGAGCGGCGAGGTGTCGAAGATTCCGGCGCTGTTGCGGACCGCGAAGTACTCGAACTTGTCCGATGCCTGGTAGCGCGTCGCGACGAGGTGGGCGGACCAGTGCTGCCAGAGACCGGTCTGGTTGAGCGCGCTGGTCCGATCGTGAAACGGCGTGGTACGGATCATCGGTGCCCGGGGTGCCTCCGTCGTGGGGTCGACCCCCTGAGCTAGGCCTCGTCCGCGTCCGATGCCGCGAGCTGTCCCCGAACCGCCTCGACGAGGTCGACGAAGTCGAACGGCTTGCGGACCACCGGTGCCAGGTCGGTGAGTCGCCCCGCCTCCTCGTCGTCGATGGCGGTGACGAAGAGGACCCGGATGTCGCGATACTGCGGCCGCTCGCGCAGGGAGTGAACGATCGTGGAGCCGAACTCGTCAGGCAGGCGCTGGTCGAGGATCAGCAGATCCGGCACGGTTCCCTCCTCGACGAGCGCGGTATAGAGCCCCTCGGCGTCGGCGAATCCGCGCGCCTCGTAGCCGACCTCGTCCAGGACGGCGAGGACGGCGGTGCGGATGAGCGGCTCGTCGTCGACGACCCAGACGCGTTGTGCCATGGAGACCTCCCGGCTGCGGACGGCTTCGCTTCAGGCGCCGATGGACCGCAGCGCCTCGCCGATGATACCGAGTGCCAGGTCCACTTCGTCGTCAGCCGTCACCAGCGGCGGAATGATGCGCACCGCCTGGCCGTAGCTGCCGCACGAGAGGAGCAGCAGGTTCCTTGCCAGTGCCTCCGCGAGCAGCGCCTTCGCGAGATCGGGACGGGGCGTGAGCGAGGGACCGTCGGCGAACTCGATGGCGAGCATGAGGCCGCGACCGCGCACCTCGGCTACCGACGCATGGCCCGCGGCCAGCTCGCCCAGGGCTGCCAGCATGCGGGCCCCGACGCGCTCGGCGCGCTCCACCAGTCCCTCGTCGTCGAGCACGGCCAGGGTCGCGAGGGCCGCGGCGCACGCCACCGCATTGCCGCCGTACGTCCCGCCGTGGGCGCCGGGCGATAGCTGGTCCAACAGGGATCGCGGCGCCAGGATGCCCGACAACGGAAGGCCGGAAGCGATTCCCTTGGCCATGATCACGATGTCCGGGGATGCATCGGTCCACTCGGTGGCGAAGAACCGCCCGGTGCGCCCGTAGCCTGACTGGACCTCGTCTACCGCGAGCAAGATTCCGTGGCGATCGGCCACCTGGCGAAGGGCCGGGAGGAATCCCGCGGGTGGGACCACGTACCCGCCCTCGCCGAGAACCGGCTCGACGAGGAAGGCGGCGACGTCGTCGGGCGAGACCAGGGTGGTGAAGAGGTCCTCGATCGCAGCCATGGTGGTCGTCAGCGCCGCCTCGTCGCCGCCCATGCGGAGCGGGTAGGGGTACGGGACGAAGTGCACGCCGCCCATCAGGGGCTCGTAGTGCGCCCGGTACTTCACGCTCGAGCTGGTCAGCGCCATGGCGCCGTGGGTGCGGCCGTGGAAGCCCCCGCGGAACGCGATCACGATCGGTCGCCGGGTGACGTACTTCGCGAGCTTCACGGCCGCCTCGACCGCCTCCGCGCCGGAGTTCGACAGGAAGAGCCCGTACGACTCGCCGCTGCGCGGGTTCGGGAAGCGCTCGGGCAGCCGGCGATGAAGCTCCAGCCCCGGCTGGTGGTAGACCACGTTCTGCTGGAGGTGGATCCCCTTGGCCGCCTGTTCGGCGATCGCCGCCACCACGCGCGGATGCGCGTGTCCCGTGTTCGTGACACCGATGCCGCACGTGTAGTCGAGGTATCGGTCGCCGCCGGGGGTCTCGATCCACGAGCCCGAGGCGCGCTCGACGACGAGATCGGTGTAGCGGGCCCAAACCGGTGGCACTCCTGCGCGCAGGCCGCGCCAATCGGTCAGAAGGTCGGTGGCGTGTTGATCCATAGCAGTCGGCTCTCCCCGCGGGCGTCGTTTCGCCAGCGATGTGGCAGCGTGGATGGGAAGGTGAGCGCGTCGCCCGCGCGATCGAGCAGGTAGGGCTCCTCGGTGCCGACCCAGATGGTCACGGCGCCGGAGAGGAGGTAGAGGAACTCCTCGCCCTCATGGGCGTAGGCACCGTCGCTGGTGGCGCCCTCGGCGAGGACGAACAGCTGCGGCTCGAGGTGCTGGGCGTCGCGGGCGAGGTGCTCGATCCGGACCTCGGCCGGTCCGACGCGCAGCACCTGGCGATCCTCGGCGTGCACGAGCCGGTTCCCCGGCGCGCCGGGGCTGCCGAAGACCTCGAGCATCGTCGTGCCATATGCCGCGGTGACGCGCTGGAGCGTGGCCACGCTGGCTCCGGTGAGACCGCGCTCGAGCGCCGAGAGGAAGGAGACCGACAGGCCGGTGCGGTCGCTTGCCTCGCGGAGGCTGAGGCGGCGATCCATGCGAAGCTGCCGGAGCAGCCACCCGTCATGTGCGGTGTCGGCGTGCCTCGCGCCGACCGGGTCGCGGAGCAACCGTCGGATGCCCGCGGCATTCAGGCGGTCGACCTCGCGCAGACGGCGGACGCGGCGCAGACGGTCGAGGTCAGCGTCGTCGTAGATTCGGTAGCGTCGGTCGCTGCGCCGGGGCCGGACCAGGCCCTCCCGCTCCCACAGGCGGAGGGCGGAGGGCGACACACCGATGCGCTGCGCCGCCTCCCCGATGCGATACATCAGGTGTCTGCCGAGGTTGGCTGGCCTGTCAGGTCACGCCGCTGGAGCGCTACCCACAGGACGATCCCGACAAGGGCGACGAGGAAGATGATCGTGCCCATGACGTTGACCTGCGGAGGCACGCCGATGCGCGAAGCTCCGTAGACCCAGAGCGGGAACGTCAGCGTCTGGGCGCCGGCCGTGAACTGCGTGATCACGAAGTCGTCGATGGACAGCGCGAAGGCGAGCAGGCCGGCGGCGAGGATCCCCGGGAAGATGAGCGGGAAGGTCACCTTGCGGAACGTGGTCCACTCGTCGGCGCCGAGGTCCATGGCCGCCTCCTCGAGGTGGCGGTCGAAGCCCGCGATGCGAGCGCGGACCGTGACCACCACGAACGAGACGTTGAACATGATGTGGGCGATGATGATGGTCGGCAGGCCGAGCGGGGTCGCCAGCGACACGAAAAGTGCCAGCAGTGACGCGCCGAGCACGATCTCGGGGGTGGCGATGGGCAGAAAGATCAGGAGGTTGAGCGCGCCGCGGCCCCGGAACTCGTAGCGGGTGAGGGCGAGGCCGATGAGGGTCCCGAACGTCGTCGCCACCACGGTCGACACGATCGCCACGGTGAGGCTGTTGATGAGCGCCTGGTTGAGCTGCGGGTAGCGGCTGAAGACGTTCGCCCAGTGCTCGAGCGTGAATCCCTGCCACGCGAAGTTGAACCGGCCCTGGATGTCGTTGAACCCGAAGACGATCATCACGATGATCGGCAGGAAGAGGTACGCGACGACGAGCGCGGTGAAGACCGGAAGGACGGCGCTGCGCACCCGCGTCCCGAGCGGTCGGCCGCGATCGGGAAGGGAACCGATGCTCGCCATCAGACCGTGAGCTCCTGGCCGCGCAGCAGACGGATGTAGAGGAAGATGCTGACGAGGATGCCGCCCATCAGGACGAGGCTGAGGGCCGCCGCCTCCGGGTAGTCACGGTTGACCAGGAAGAGGCGCTGGATGACGTTGCCGATCATCGTCTCGTTCCGGCTGCCCAGGAGCTCGGCGTTCAGGTAGTCGCCGACCGCCGGGATGAAGCTGAGCAGCGACGCGGCGAACACCCCCGAGATGGAGAGGGGCAGCGTCACGCGCAGGAAGGCCTGGAGACGGCTGGCGTACAGGTCGGTCGCCGCCTCGATGAGGCGGGGGTCGATCCGCTCGAGCGCCACGTAGAGCGGCAGGACCACGAACGGCAGGAAGTTGTAGGTGATCCCGCTGATCACCGCCACCGGCGTGGCCAGCAGCCGGAACCCCTGGTCGAGGATGCCGATGTCCTTGAGCGTCCCGAGGACGAAGCCCTGGTCGGCCAGGATGAACTTCCAGCTGATGGTTCGGATGATGAAGCTCGTGAAGAACGGCATGATCACGAGCAGCAGCAGGATGTTCTTGTAGCGACCGCCGCGGAAGGCAATGGTGTAGGCCATCGGGTAGCCGATGAGCATGGCCAGCACCGTGACCGTGACGCCGTACTGCAGCGACCGGACGAGCTGCGTGCTCCATCGGTCGATTGCCTCCGGGAAGATCCCGAAGTTGAAGGTGAGCCGGAAGCCGGTCGCGAGGGTCCCCTCCTGGAGCGCGACCGAGACCGTCGTGATCAGCGGGACCACGAAGAAGACGATCAGCCACAGCCCTCCCGGGACCAGGAAGAGGTAGGGGACGATGCCCGAGTGATGGCGCAGCCAGGTCAGCATGCGACCCCTGTCCTCTCCCTATCGTCGGCTACGCGCTCAGCCCTGGACCACTTGCTGGAAGAGCTCCGCCCATTCCCGCTCCTCGGCCTCGTCGAGAACCTTGTAGCTGTACAGGCGCGAAAGCATGTCGTCGGTCGGGAAGACGAGTGGTGATTCGGCGACGGCCCGCAGGTACTCCGCCGTCTCGGCGTCGCCTTCGGCCTCCGCGTCCGCGGCGTGCTGCCGGATGATCTCCTGCGCGCCGGGCACCGGGGTGATGTAGTTCACCCACTCGGCGACCTGGGCGGCCACCTCCGGCTCGTACAGGTAGTTCATCATGGCCAGCGCGTCGTTCGGATGCGCCGCACCCTTTGGGATCGCCATGTTGTCGGTCCACAGGATGCCGCCCTCGTCGGGGACGACGAACTGGAGGTCCGGGTTGTCGAGCTGGAGCTGGAACACGTCGCCGGACCACGCCATCGTGATGGCGAGGCTGCCGTTGGCGAAGTCGTCGGCGTACTCGTTGCCGTAGTAGCCGCGCACGCACTCGGCCTGCTCGAGGAGCACTTCCTGGGCGGCCTCGACTTCCTCGATCGTCGCTTCCTCCGGCGTCACGCCGTTGTAGAGCAGCGCGAGGCTCAGCACGTCGCGCATCTCGCTGAACATGCCGATCTGGCCGCAGTACTTCTGGATGAGCTCGGGGTCGAAGAGCTGGTCGAGCGAGGTGATCTCTTCGTCGACGAGCGCCGGGTTGTAGCCGATGCCGGTGATGCCCGACTGGTACGGCACGCTGTATCGGTTGCCCGGATCGTACGAACGCTCCTTGTACTTGTCCGCCGCGTTGGCGTCGAAGTTCGGGATGTCGCGCGCCACGTCGAGCGGCGCGAGGTACCCCAGCGCAATCATGTTGCCGATCATCCAGTCGGTCATGACGATGATGTCATGGCCGGTGTCCTGCCCGGCCTGGAGTTGCGGCTGGACCGTCCCGAAGAAGGAGGTGTTGTCCTGGATCGCCTCGCTGTACGTGACGTCGATCCCGGTCTCATCCTCGAAGTCGTCGATCGTGGGGGAGCTGCCGTCATCATCCTGGTCGATGTAGAGCGGCCAGTTCGTAAAGTTCAGGACGCCTGAAGGCTCACCACCGCCCACCGGCTCACCGGTGCCGGCCGACGCATCGCTGGACGCGGTCGCGGAGTCGCCCGGCTCGATGCCGCAGGCGGAGAGGATCAGCACCGCGCTGACGCCCACCGCCAGGAACGCGCTACGCCGGGGTTCGGCCGCACGCTTCGAGTCGTTCATACCGTAGCCTCCTCTGATGTCCCCGATTGCGTTCCGCTCGGGTGATCGATCACGAATGTGTGCTGCGGGCGCCAGGTGAGCGTGACGCGCTGCCCATCGGAGAGCACCTCCGACGCTCCGCTCGTTTCGAGGTTCTGGGCGTACACGGTCACCTTGTGACCGTCGGCTGTTCGGACGATGTACTGGGTGCTGACGCCGATGTAGCTGGCATCGAGGACGGTACCCTCCAGCGCGTTGAGCTCCGCCGCGTCGGCCACCTCCGCACCCGCCGGCACGACCCGCAGCTTCTCGGGCCGGACGCCGACGCGCACCCGCGTGGCGCCGTTCACCGTCTCGTTCGGGGCGCGCAGAACGGTGCCGTCCGCCAGTCGAATCTGCACCAGATCGCCGGAGCGTCCGCTCACCTCCCCGTCGAGCAGGTTGCTCACCCCCAGGAATCCGGCGACGAACTCGGTCCGCGGATGCTCGTAGAGCTCCTCGGGCTGCCCGAGCTGGTCGATCCGCCCGTTCCGCATCACGGCGATCCGATCGGACATCGTCATCGCCTCCTCCTGGTCGTGGGTCACGAACACGAAGGTGATGCCGACCTCGCTCTGGATCCGCTTGAGCTCCACCTGCATCTGCTTCCGCAGCTTGAGGTCAAGCGCGCCGAGTGGCTCGTCCAGCAGGAGCACGTCCGGGTTGTTGACGAGCGCACGAGCGAGCGCGATGCGCTGCTGCTGGCCGCCCGAGAGCTGGTTCGGCTTCCGCTTCTCGTAGCCCTCGAGATCGACGAGCGTGAGCATCGAGGCCACCATGTGCTTGATCTCGCCCGTCGGCGTCCTGCGACGGCGGAGGCCGAAGGCGATGTTCTCGAAGACGTCGAGGTGCGGGAACAGGGCGTAGTTCTGGAAGACCGTGTTCACGCGACGCTGGAATGGCGGAAGGTCCGTGACCTCGGTTTCGCCGATGTGGATCGCGCCCGAGGTGACCTCCTCGAAGCCGCCGATCATCCGAAGCGTCGTCGTCTTGCCGCAGCCCGAGGGACCGAGCAGCGAGAAGAACTCGCCGTGCTCGATGGCCAGCGACAGGTCGTCGACCGCGGTGAACTCCCCGAACCGTTTCGTGACTCGCTCGAGCCGGACGTCAGCGTTAGGCACCAGCGCCTCGCAAACCTTGTCGCATTGCTGTAAGGCGGGGAGTATACGGCTGCCCGTCGATCGGCTGTCAACCTTCCGAGCGTGCTGTCGGGCGGTTGACAGCGCCTGCACGGATGGCGTGCAACCATTCCGTCGGCCCCGGCGTCTGACGCGCATCGACGATCCCGAGCCTGTCGGGGAGGAACCGGAGAAGATGGCGAAGCTCAACCACCAGAAGCGACACCGACCACGGCCCGCGGCCACCCGCCGCCGCCGCGCCGCCCTCCAGCGAACGGAGGAGCGGCGCAGCCGTCGAGACCTCGAGCGCTGGCGACGCAGCGCATAGCACCACTCCCTGCTGTGGACGGACGACCCGATCGGGATAGCCGGTCGGGTCGTCTGCTTGTAGACTCCCGGCACCCCCGAGCGCGCCGAATTCGATCCCGCATGGAGCCTCCGACGCCGATGGACTTCGCCCTCTCACCGCAGCACGAAGAGATCCGCCGCACGGTGCGCGACTTCGCCGATCGGCGCATCGCTCCGGTCGCCGACGAGCTCGAACGCAAGGGCGAGTTCCCCATGGAGATCATCCGCGAGGCGGCATCGCTGGGTTTGCTCGGCGTGCCGTACCCGGAGGAGATCGGTGGCACGGGGCTCGACTCCCTGGCCTACGCCATCACCGTCGAGGAGCTCTCCCGCGTCAGCGGCAGCGTCGGGATCATCGTCAGTGCGCACACCAGCCTGGGCTGCAACCCGGTCTGGCTGGCCGGCACCGACGCACAGAAGGAGCGGTACCTGCGGCCGATGGCGTCCGGCGAGGTCATCGGCGCCTACGGCCTCACCGAGCCGGGCGCCGGCAGCGACTCCCGCGGCACGCGCACGCGCGCGCGACGCGACGGCGACGCGTGGATCCTCGATGGCGGCAAGCGATTCATCACCAACGCCGGGGTGGCGGGCACCTACATCGTCACCGCGGTCACCGACCGCGAGCAGGAGAGCGGCAAGATCAGCGCCTTCATCGTGGAGGCCGATACGCCCGGCTTCAGCATCGGGCGCATGGAGGAGAAGATGGGCCTCCATGCCAGCAACACCGGCGAGCTGATCTTCGAGGGCTGCCGCATTCCCGCCGAGAACCTGCTCGGCACCGAGGGCGAGGGGGACAAGCTCTTTCTCAAGACGCTCGACGGGGGCCGCATCGGCATCGCCTCGATGGCGCTGGGCCTGGCGCAGGCGGCCTACGAGGCCGCATCGGCGTATGCGAAGGAGCGGCATCAGTTCGGCCGTGCCATCGGCACCTTCCAGGGCGTGGCATTCAAGATCGCCGACATGGCGACCGAGATCGACGCCGCGCGCCTGATGACCTACCGCGCCGCCTGGCTCAAGGACAACGGGCGGCCCTACTCGACCGAGGCGGCGATGGCGAAGCTGTTCGCCTCGGAGGTCGCGCAGCGAGCGACGAACGACGCGATCCAGGTGCACGGCGGCTACGGCTACATCACCGAGTACCGCGTCGAGCGCTACCTGCGCGACGCCAAGCTGACCGAGATCGGCGAGGGGACGAGCGAGATCCAGCGCATGGTGATCGCCCGGAACCTGCTCGGCCTGCGCGCGATGTAGGCACGCCGTGACGGGTGGATGCGAGCCTCGCCATCGGCCGCTGCCCGGACATGCCGTCCTCGACGACGGGCGCCTCGAGGACATCGACGGCGACCTCTGAGCGACGCGGTCATGCGCCGCGGGCGAGCGCCTCGAACGCATCGAGCGACGAGGGATCGGCGAGTGAGCCTCGGGAGGCGGCGATGTCGGCCGGGGTGCCGGTGAGGATCCGCTTCACGGGCACCTCCAGCTTCTTCCCCGACAGGGTGCGCGGGATGGCGGGCACGGCGGTGATCTCGTCCGGCGCGTGGCGCGGCGACAGCGTGGTCCGCAGCTCGCGCACGATGCGCGCACGGAGCTCATCGGTGAGCGCCGCTCCCCGCGCATGGCGACGAACAGCAGGAGCCGATCGTCGCGGTCGAGGTGCACCACCAGCGAGTCGGCAACCTCGGGAATCGCCTCGACCACGGCGTAGAACTCGGCGGTGCCGATGCGCACGCCACCCCGGTTCAAGGTGGCGTCGGATCGCCCGCTGATCACGCACGACCCGCGCTCGGTGAAGGTGATCCAGTCGCCGTGGCGCCAGATCCCCGGGAAGTCCTCGAAGTACGCGGCCCGGTAGCGGGAGCCGTCGGGGTCGTTCCAGAAGGCGACCGGCATCGACGGCATCGGCCGCGTGATCACCAGCTCCCCCTGCTCACCGACCAGCGGCCTGCCGTCCGGGGAGAACGCCTCGATGGCGCAGCCGAGCTGCCGGCAGCTGATCTCGCCCTCCCAGACCGGGACGAGCGGAGACGCGCCGACGAACGCCGTGCAGACGTCGGTGCCCCCGGACAGGCTCTGGAGGTGGACGGAGGGACCGATCGCATCGCGCACGTACCGGAAGCCCTCGACGGGCAGCGGTGCGCCGGTGGAGCCGATCGCCCGCAGGGACGACAGGTCCACGAGCTCGGCCGGACGCAGGTCCTCCTTGCGGCAGGCCATGAGGAACGGGGCCGATGTTCCGAAGAAGGTGACACCTTCCTCGGCCGCCAGGCGCCACAGCGACCCGAGGTCCGGGTGCCCGGGGGAGCCGTCGAACAGCACGATCGTCGCCCCGACCGCGAGGCCGGAGACCTGGTAGTTCCACATCATCCAGCCGGTGGTGCTGAACCAGAAGAACCGGTCCGACGGGCCGAGGTCGTTGTGCAGCGCCAGGACCTTGAGGTGCTCCAGGAGGATCCCGCCGTGGCCGTGGACGATCGGTTTCGGGAGGCCGGTCGTGCCCGACGAGTACAGGACGAACAGCGGGTGGTCGAACGGCACCGGCTCGAACGCGAGCTCGGCGGGCTCGGCGCGGAGGGCCGCCCACGAGATGGCATCCGGGATGCGGCGCGCGTCGGGCTCGAGGTAGGGGAGGACCACCGTCGCCGCCAGCGTCGGCAGGGCCTGCCGGATGGCGGCGAGCTCCTCGGCACGGTCGACGGCGCGCTCGCCGTATCGGTAGCCGTCGACCGCCAGCAGCACCTTCGGCTCCACCTGCCCGAGGCGATCGACCACCGATCGCGTGCCGAACTCCGGGGCGCAGCTGGTCCAGGTCGCTCCCAGCGACGCCGTCGCCAGCAGGCCGATGACGGCTTCCGGCACGTTCGGCAGATAGGCGGCAACCCGATCGCCCGGGCCGACGCCCAGCCGCACGAGGCCGGCGCGGACGCGTGCCACCTCGTCGCGCAGCTCGGCGACGGTCAGCGTCGAGCGTTCCCGGGACTGGGATCGGCCGATCACCACCACATCGTCGGGGTCGCGACCGTCGAGGCGCAGGCAGTGCTGCGCCCAGTTCAGACGATGACCGGGGAACCATCGCGCGCCCGGCATGCGGTCGTCGGCCAGTGCCTGCCCGGGCTCAATGGTCGGGCCGACCTCGAAGTACCGCCAGATCGACGACCAGAAGCCGTCGAGGTCGTCGATCGACCATCGAAGGAGGTCGTCGTAGCTGCCGAACGATCGGCCGAGCTCCCTCTCGATCCGGTCGAGGTACTCGCCCATGCGGGTCGCCTGGCGCGCATCGGGTCGTGGATGCCAGAGCACCGGGGGCGGGGGCATGCGGCCGATGATGCCAGACCCGAGGGTATCCTCACCGCCCATGCTGCCGGCCGCGATCGTCTCGCTCTTGACCGCCGCGACGTTTCTCGTCTCGATCCCCGAGGAGCCGGGGGCGGTCGTGCTGACGGAGGGCGCGATCATGCAGGCCGTGGCCGCCGATCTCGACGGGGACGGGGCGCGTGACGTGCTCGTCCTCACCGGAGGCGCTCCCGACGGGTCCGCCACGCTCGACGTCTGGACGGAGCGCGGCGACGGCACCTGGTCGCGGCTGTCGAACGGCCTCACCGTCGTGCCCGCCGCCGCGCCGGCGACGCCCGCCGCGCTGGACAGCCCGGTCCGGCTGCTCCTGCGTCGCGTGGAAGGGGTCGACCGGGTCACGCTCCTCCGCCAGGCGTCCGCCGAGGTTCCCTGCTGCCTCACGCTGCAGGATGTCGCGCTCATCGACGGGGGCCTCCGACTCGCGCCGGTCGCCGAGCCGGCGACCTCGGTCGACGCGGCCTGGGTCGTCGACCTCGACGGCGACGGGACCGACGAGATCGTGGCGACGCGATCGCTCGCACCCCTCGGTGACGTGAGCTACCCGCTCGAGGGTCTCGTGCATCGCTGGACCGGAAACACCTTCGAGGTCACCACGACCCGCCTGCCCGCCGGGTCGGGTGACATCCCGTTCCGCCTGGGCGATACCGACGAGCGGCCCGGCGACGAGCTCGGGATCATCGCCACGCTTGGACGCCCCGAGCTCCACCGCGTCTCGCTCGGCGACGGCGACGCGCTGGTGATGGAAGACGCCGGGCTCGTCGCCATCGATGCGACGGCGGTGCCGATCGAGGAGGGGCGCGGGATCGCGGTGGTCACCAGGACCGGCACGCTCGGCGTGCACCCATGGCCGTTCGGGGTCGAGCTGGGCGGGCCGGTGGCCGAGCGGCCGCTGGCGGACGGTGAGCTGCTCGGCGTCGTGGAGATCGACGGCATGCCACGGCTCGTCGCGCGGCAGCCGGGGACCGCCGACTCGCTTCACGTCCTTGGACTGCCGAACCTGACGCCGCCGCGCTTCGGAGCGGTGACCCGCACCCCCGTGGCCGCCGCCTTTGCGTCCGGGCCGGTCAGCCCCTATGTCGGACCGATCCCCGGCGGCGATGCGGATGGGCGCCTGGCGATCGTGTACTCGGGCCGCCTCCTGTCCTCGATGGAGCGGCCGGAGACCGTCGTCCCCATCCCGGAGCGTTCGATGGCCGCCCTGGTGGGCGTCCAGCCGGTCGGCCTCGTTGGGCGTGGGGCCGCGAGCATCGCGCTCTTCCACGCAGCGACCGGCCCGAGGCTGCCGGATCCGTCCGGAGGACGGCTTGACGCTCCGGTGGCACATCCCGACGCGGCGCTCAGCGTCGCGCCCTTCGACCTGACCCTCGCGCCGGAGGAGGACGCCGGCATGCTGGAGCCGGCGATTCGTGATGCCACCCCCCTCGGCGACGGCGACGGCGACGCGATCGCCGTGGGTGCCGGCGGGTTCACCGTGCGCGTGGAGGCGCCACCGGGATCGCGCGTCCACGTGGCCGGCACGGATCCGACGGTGGCGATTGCCGTATTCGCGGTCCCCGCCGAGGGCAGCCTGGACGTCCCGATGCCGCCGCCGCTCGTCGCGACCCCCGAGCCCCGCTACCGCGCGACGCTGGCGGTGGCGACGCCCGCTGGCCGTGGCTACCTGGCCAGCTGGGACGTCCGCGTCCTCACCGAGCCGCCGCCGCTTCGTGTCTCCGTCAACACGCCGTTCGGATCGGGAAGCGCGGACGTGAGCGGCATGTCAGCGCCGTTCACCTCGGTCACCGTCGATGGGCGCCCGGTGGTGGTTGCCTCCGACGGAACGTTCTCTGCGCGGGTCGATGCGCCGCCGTGGCCCACCGAGATCGTCGTCCGGTCGGTCGACCCGCTCGGCAACGAGGCCCGCTCCGCCGTGGTCGCCGTCGGCTGGGTCGACTACCGGCAGCTGCCGTGGATCCCGATCGCCGCACTCCTCCTGGCCGGCGTGACGATCGCGTTCTACCTGCGCGTCCCGCGTGCCGAGCCGGCGCCGCGTCGCGCGGACGACGACGCGGCCCTCGAGGAGCTCGATCCCGACTGAGGGTCAACCGCCTCGGCGACGTCGTGCGAGTCGCTCGGCAAGGCTGCCGGTCTCGGTCGCCTCAACCGGCTCCGTCGGTGGCGCCGGCTCCGCGGCCGGGCCTGGCCGATCCGGTGGCGACGGCGGCGCGCCACCCGGCGGTGGTTGCGGCGCATCGACCGGTGGTGGCGGCGCGACCCGGGTCGTCCGCCGGGCGGTCCGCTCCCTCGCGGCGCGCAGCTCGCCCAGCCCCGGCACCGCCTCCGGCTGGCGGCGACCGACGCCGACGCGGCGGGCGATCCAGTCACGGGCTCGGCGCACGTCGGCGCCCGACAGCGCCACGCGCCGCACCCCGACGTCGAGCGGCACCAGCAGGATGGCCAGCAGGAGGAGCCACGGCCAGATCGGCGTCGGGAAGGCCCGGGCCTCGATGTCGTGGGACCACAGGCTGGCCGGCCCCTCCTCCTCCCCGAGACCCAGCTCGCGCCCGCCACCGACAGAGGCGAAGGAGCGCAGCGCGTCGGCATCGACACCCAGGCGGCGGTACTCGATCGCCGCCGGCGATACGAGGCCGAGCGTGCGGCTGGCCGCATCGGTGCCGTTCTCGTCCTCGCGGGTCTGCGCGACGCGCACGAGATACGCGCCCGGGTCGTCGGCGTGCACCGTGCCCGCGTATCGCCCGGGGCCGATCTGCTCGAGCACCGTCTGGGTCGGCGACAGGTCCGGCTGCGACGAGCCGGAGGACCGTTCGGTAGAAGTTGCGTGGTCCGGACTCCTCGTCGACCGAGGTGACCTCGACGGCCATCTGCCCGCCGGAGGCGGGGGAGAAGCGGACCTCGATGCCCTCGCTGTCCTGCGGTGGCAGGGTCCAGGCCACGAGCTGGGCGGTGAGCGTCCCGAACTCGGCCGTGCCGATCCACGGCGCCGCCCATTGCTGGCGCGCGTCCGACGTCCACGCCACGGCGCGGCCCAGCCCGTACTGCCACTGGGCGAGCAGCGGGTCCTCGCGGGCGGTGAGGAGCGCCACCGTCGCGCTGCCCTTGGCGGTCGTGGCGTTGTAGCCCGAGCAGCTGCGGCAGGCGACCGGCGTCCAGCCCGTCGAGGATCTCGGACGGGGCGGACGGGATCGGCTGGAAGGTCTCCTCCACGATCTGCTCACCGGCGGTCCGGATCGTCTCGCGCACGAAGATGTCGGGGATCGTGGTCGCGTCGCCGGCGTCGTAGTACCGCCCGCCGGACGCCTCGGCGAGCCGGCGCAGGATCTGTCCTGACCCGCCGCCGGTGCCGATGGTGGAGAGCGTGATCCCGGCCGCCCGCATGTCCTCCAGCAGCTCGTCGTACGCGCCCGATGTCGACCAGCCGTCGGTGATCAGGATGATGTGGCGCAGTGACGCCGGGTTGGTGACGAGGTCGTCGTAGGCCGCCTTCAGCCCGGCGTAGATGTTCGTGTTGCCATCGGCCCCGAAGTCGAGGCCGGCGCCGAGCGCGCCGAAGTCGATCGGCGCCGGTCTGCACCGCCCAGTGCGCGTTCTCGTCGAAGCTGACCACGCCCAGCTGATCGGTCGGGTGCCAGCGCCTCGGCGGCGCGCAGGATCGGCCTCCTTGGCGATGTCGACCTTCTCGAATCCGCGCGTGCCGGACGGGTTGGCGTTGTCGCGCGAGTCGCCGGTGCAGTGGCAGTCCGCCATGCTGCCCGACTTGTCGATCACGGCCACCATCGCCACCTCCGGCGATCCGCTCGCGATCGCGCACGTCCATGTAGACCGGGAGGGTCTGCTCCAGCGGCGTGTCGAGATAGCCGCCGGCGCCGAAGCTGTCGCGACCACCCAGCATGACCAGGCCGCGTCCGAGATCGCGGACGTACACCTGGAGCGAGGCCATCGTCGCCTCGCCGAGCGCATCGGCCGTCGACGTTGTCGAGCACGATGGCGTCGTAGCCGGCGAGCGTGGTCAGCGAGGAGGGGACGCCGGCCGAGGCGACGACGGTGACCTCGAGGCTGCCGTCGGTGAGCGAGGCGACGAGGTCGGCGGCCCGCTCGGCGTCGTCGGTGGCGACGAGGACCTGCGGCTCGCCGGTCACCAGCACGTAGGCATCGGCGGCGTTGTTCTCGGTGAACCGATCGTCCTCGGGCTCGAGCACGGCGCGGAACACGTGGAACCCGGCCTCCTCGGCCGTGACGCCGAACGGGATCGTGGTGATGCCGGGCTCGAGCTCGCAGCTCGCGGGTGGCGACCGTCTCGCCGTCGGCCAGCAGGCGCAGCGTGGCCGAGGTGGCGATCGTGGTGCGCAGGCGGACCGAGAGGTCGATCGTCTCGCCGACCCGCGCGCCGGGCGGTGCGTCGAGCGCGTCCACCAGGGCCTCCGCCGCCGCCTCGTCCGCCGGCAGTCACGACGTCGAGGCGCAGGCCGCGGGCCGTGGCCGCCGCGATTGCGTCCTCCGCTTCGCCCGACGTGTCGTTGCCATCCGAGAGGAGCACCAGGCGCCGCTGCGTGCCGGCCGGCATGATCGCCTCGGCGAGGCGGACGGCCGCCGCCACATCGGCGCCCCGGCGACCGGCGCGCGAGGCCGGGATCGGAGAGCTCGCGGAGGTCGGAGGGGAGCCGATCCGACGAGCGCCGTTGGCGCCGAACACGACGACCCCGGCCGTATCGCCCTCCGGCATCTCGCCGACCGCGGCCCGGGCCCACGACACGAGCTCCTCGCGAGTCGCGTCGAGCATCGAGGCCGAGGCGTCGAGCAGGAAGACCACGCTGAGCCGGTCGGCCGGCAGCACGAGCCGCGCGCCGGCGAGCGACAGGACGAGACATGCCACCAGCACCAGCCGGATGACCAGTGACGCGATGCGCCGTCCGGCCGGCAGGGTGCGCGAAGCGCCCAGCCAGCCGGCGAGCACGATCCCGACGACCGGAAGCAGCAGCCAGAGCCACGCCGGGTCGCCGAACGAGAGCGGGAACGTCATCGCGCGCGTCCGCCCAGTCGGCTGTGGTCGGCGCGCCACCAGCCTGCCGATGGTTCGGCGGGTCGGGCCGATGGAAGAGGAGCCATTCGACGACCAGCAGGGCCAGCGCCGCCAGGGCAAGCGGCCACCACCATTCGGTTCGCGCCTGCTGCGGCAGGTGCCGCCGCGCATCGTCCGGTACACGGCCCAGGTCGACGATCCGCGTCGGGTCGCCCGGGCGCGATGTCCGACTCGTCGGCGCTGAACAGGTTCACCGCGGTCTGCCCGATCCGCGTGCCGTCGAGGGCCGGGTCGTCGCTGAGCGACGACGACCTCGCGGATGGCCGACCGAGGTCGGCGCCCGGCAGGGTCAGGCGGCCGTCGACATCGCGCACTCGGGTACGTCGGCGGTGAGCGGCCGGGCGGTCCGCCGTCGCTGGTCGTCACGACGGACGCGGTCGATCGCATCGTCGATCCGCGCGGCCACCGGCTCGCCGAGGCGCATCGACGACGGGAGGATCCCGTCGCCCGCCGGCACGAGATGCTCGACGAGGTTGCTCATCAGCAGCGGGAACGCGATCTGGAGCGGCAGATCGGACTCGTCGAGGTCGAAGGCGATGAGGCCGATGCGGCGGCCGGCTTCCTCGCCGACCGCGACGAGCGGGCGTCCCGGCCGGCGTCGAGACCACGGCGCGCATACCCGGTACCGGCTCGACCTTCCGCGCTCGCCCGATGTGGACCGTGCTCAGGTCGACGAACCGCAGCAGCGGCTCGTCGGGGTCTGGCCGGTCGATGATCGGGCCATCGATCCGACCGTCGACGATCGCCGTAGGGCCGTCGGCATCGGGGTCGAGGTAGAGCGCGGGCGCCGCCGGCGGCTCATCCGGCACGACGCCGTCGAAGACGATGAACCCGTACGGCGTCCCGTCGCCTCCGCCATCGGTCGACGGCGTCGACGTATCCGGCCTCGCCGACCGCGTACAGCTCGAGGCGGGGGAGCAGCGCCAGCGCGTTCTCGAGGAACGCGCTGCCCTCCCGACCACGAGCAGCGCGCGGGTCGGTCTCCTCGGCGCGGCACGATGGCGAAGGCGCGGTCGTCGGTGTCGAGCGCATCGGTCCCGGCGAGGCGGGCCTCGACGTCGACGGCGCGGACGGCACCGTCGCAGACCAGCGCCTCGGAGCGCTGCCCGGCGGGAACGGTGAGATCCCGCGCGTCGACCAGCTCGCCGTCGGCGTAGATCTCGAGCCGGCGAGTCGCGTCGGCGCTCGACGGGTTGGTGACGGCCACGAACAGGTCGAGCTGCGCGCCGCCGGAGCGCCGCAGGCGGCCGACAGGGCGGCGATCGCCTGGTTGCGCGTCGATGGTCGCCGACGCGCTCGACCAGCACCGGGGCTCCGACTCCCGAGCTCGGGCAGATCGTCGCCGGCGGCATCGGTCACGACCACGACGGTCGAGTCGCTGTCGCGTGCGGCGAGGGCGGACGCGAGCGCGAAGGCATCGGTCAGGTCGCCCGGTCGACTGGGTCGGCCCGATCCGGCTCGATCGCCTCGAGTGCCGCGTCGCGGTCGTCGGTCTCGCTGACGAGGACGTTCGCCGAGTCCGACGCCGCCACGACGGTCACGCGGCCGCCCTCCGGCAGCCGCGTCGACGACGTCGCGCGGCGCGCGTCGCGCGAGCCTGGCCATGCGATCCTCGTCCGTCGTTGCGCACGTGGCCATCGAGGCGCTGGTGTCGACGATGAGCACGACGTTCGCCGCGAGGTCGGACTCGCGTCACGCCGAACGGTCGCGTCGCCGCGATCACGACCAGCGCGGCGATGAGCAGCTGAACGATCAGCAGCCAGCTGAAGCGGAGTCGCTGCCACGGAGCGTTCGCCTCGACGTCGCGCACGAGCTGCTGCCAGAGGAACGTGGATCCGACCGGCACGTCGCGGCGCCGCAGCCGGAGCATGTAGAAGGCGACGACGATCGGCCGACAGGCCGATGAGGGCCGGGCGCGATCATCCCGCGCCGAGCGGGGTGCATCGGCATGCATCGACCAGCCGCGTCGATGCGGCGATGCGTCGGAGCACATCGAACAAGGCGATGCAGGTCGGCCTTCTAGAGCCTCGATGGCCGAGCGCGCCGGCAACGCTAGGCGTAGCCCGCTGGCCGCACCGGCTCGAGCCGGCCAGATCCGCGTCGCCCGAGCCACGAGCGTCGTCACTCCACCACCCGGCGCCGCCGCAGGACGTCGAAGAGGAGGTCGGCCAGGTCGAGGTCGGACGGGACCGGGACGTATGCACCCCGCGCTTGGCCACGAACGCCGCGATCTCCGCCTGCCACTCGGCGAGGCGTGCGCGGTAGCGATCGACGAGGTCATCGTCGCCGCTGACCTCGATGGCCTGTCCCGTCTCGTTGTCGACCAGGCGTGCGTCGGGCGCCACCTCCGGCTCGAGTTCGTCCGGCGCCAGCAGGTGCAGCACCGACAGCTGCGAGCGGGTCGCGGCGAGGTCGCGGAGCGCCTCGAGGTAGCCCGGGTCCATGAGGTCGCTGATCAGGATGAGCGGACCGCTGCCGCGCATGCGGCCGGCGTAGGCGCGCGACGCCGCGGCAAGGCCGGTCAGCCGCTCGGTGCGCGGTTCGGAGAGGAAGGCGAACAGCTCTGCCGCCCGGCGCTTGCCGCGGATCGGACGCATCGGGCTCGAGGTCCCGTCCCCGAGGAAGGCGACGCTGACCCGGTCCATGCCGGCGAGCCCGAGGTAGCCGAGCGCGCCGGCCGCCCGTCGCGCGGCGTCGAGCTTGTTCGGCTCCCCGTAGTCCATGCTGCGGCTGGCGTCGACGAGGATGTGGACGGTGACGTCCTCCTCCTCCACGAACAGCTTGAGGAACAGCTTCTCGAGGCGCGCGTAGGCGTTCCAGTCGAGCTGGCGCAGGTCGTCGCCGGACGCGTACGTCCGGTAGTCGGCGAACTCGACGCTCTGACCGCGCCGCACGCTGCGTCGCTCACCTTTCATCCGCCCGGCCGTCAGGCGCCGGCTCGCAAGCTCGAGCTGCTCGAGGCGACGGAGGAATGCCTCGTCGAAGAGCGTCGCCGGGGAAGCGGTGGTCATCGGTCTCGCTCGATCGTATATGCGGGATATACGATCGGACACATCGGCCTAATCGGCCGGTTCGACCGGTGTCTCGGCGATGATCGAGCGAACGACCGAGTCGGTGCTGATGCCCTCGGCCTCGCCCTCGAAGTTCAGGATGATCCGATGGCGGAGCGCCGGAGCGGCGACCGCCTGGACGTCGGCGTACGCCACGTTGAAGCGCCCCTCGAGCAGCGCGTGGATCTTCGCGCCGAGCACCATGGCCTGGGCGCCGCGCGGCGAGGCCCCGTAGCGCACGTAGGCGCTGACCATCGTCCGGCACACTGCCTCGGTGTCCGGGTGGGTCGCGCGCACCAGGCGGATCGCGTAGGCCATCACGTGCGACGCGATCGGGACGTCGCGCGCCAGCCGCTGCATGGCCAGCACCTCGGCCCCCGTCGCCGCCTTGCCCACCGGCTCGGCGCTTCGCCTCCGGTCGTGCGCTCCATGATCTGGACGAGGTCCGCCTCCGACGGGAACGGGCACGTCGATCTTGAAGAAGAACCGGTCGAGCTGCGCCTCGGGCAGCGGATAGGTGCCCTCCATCTCGAGCGGGTTCTGCGTCGCCAGCACGAAGAACGGCTCGGGCAGCGTGTACTGCTGCTTGGCGACGGTGACGCGGTGCTCCTGCATCGCCTCGAGCAGCGCCGACTGCGTCTTCGGCGTGGCGCGGTTGATCTCGTCGGCGAGGACGAGGTTGCTGAAGATCGGTCCCTGCTGGAAGCGGAACCGCCGCTCGCCGCCCTCCTCGACGATGATGTTCGTGCCGATGATGTCGGCCGGCATGAGGTCGGGCGTGAACTGGATGCGGCTGAACCCGAGGTCGAGCGCCTCGGCCAGCGTGCGCACCAGCATCGTCTTGCCGAGGCCGGGCACGCCCTCGAGCAGCGCGTGCGATCCGGCGAGCAGGCTGATGAGGGTCTGCCGCACCAGCTGGCCCTGGCCGACGATGAAGGTGCCGACCTCGCGTTCGATGGCCGTGGCCAGCTCGGCGAAGCCCTCCGGGCTCAGCGCCTCGTCGGTCGGAGCGGTGGTCGGGGTCGAGTCGGTCATCGGATCAGTCACCTCCTGGGTTCGAGGCGGGAGAAGTAGTCGCGGACGAAGTCCTTCAGCGTGATCGGGACCTGCTGCCGGTCGAGCGCGGACTGCGCGTAGTCGAAGAACAGGCCGTAGACGGACCGATAGGGCACGACGCGAGTCGTTGTCGAACCCGCTGCCGGTGCCGCTTCCCGGCTGCTCGGTCCCGCCGTCACCGCCGCTGCCGGCGATGAAGTCGGGTCGCCGGGACGGCCGATGCGATCGAAGTCGGACAGCACGGCCTTCGTCGCCATCCACCTCGAAGTCCTGGTTGCCGCGCGTCGGGCCGTCGAAGCCCCCCGTCCGCAGTCCGCCGCCGGGAATCGTCGCACGTTCGTGCCGCCGCCGCCGCCCGGCTGATTGCCGGCCCCGGCTGATTGCCCGGTTGGCTTCCGGGCTGATTGCCCGGCTGATTCCCGGGTTGATTCCCCGGCTGGTTGCCCGTGATCCCAGGCTGATTGCCCGACTGCCCCGGGCGCCTGGTTGCCGGACCCCGGCTGACCTGCCCGACCCGGGCTGGCCGGACGAACTCGGCTGGCCGGACGACCCCGGCTGGCCTGAGGACCCGGCTGGCCGGACGAACCCGGCTGTCCGGAGGCACCCGGCTGCCCGGACGACCCGGGCTGACCGGGCTGGGCAGTCGGCTGTCCGGCGCGGGCCACCTGGCGCGCGCCGTCCTGGAGCGCCGACTGCGCCCGCGCCACGTCACGCTGGAGGTCGCGATCACGTGCTGCGTCGCGCACGGCGTCCGCCGCCCGATCCAGCGCCTCCTGCGCAGCTCGCCGGTCTGCCTCGGATCCCGAGCGTGCAGCGCGTTCCAGCGCGTCGGCGGCCTCGGCAAGGGCCCGCGCCGCGGTCGGCTGGGATGCCGCTCCCGATTGGGCGGCCTGGCGCAGTGACGTTGCGCGGGCCGACATGTCGGACGCGCTCATCGACCCGGCCTGCTCGGCCGAGCTCCTCGAGGTCACGCGCCGCATCCTCCGCGTCGCCGTCCTCGTTTGCCTCCTCGTCGCCGGTCGCAGCGCGCGAGATCGATCGCGCCAGCTGGCTGAGCGCCGCGTCCCGCTGCGGTCGCCTGGGGATCGGTCATACGCGCGAGGGCCTCCTGCACGGTGCCGATGCGCGCGAGCGTCGCCTCGCGGTCGGCGCCGGCATCCCGAAGCTGCTCGATGAGCTCGCGGAGCTCACGCTCGAGCGCCTCGCGCCGCGGATCGGGGTTCTCGACGTTCTCCTCGGCGAGGTCGTCGGCGACGTCCTCGACCCGCTCGGCGACGCTCTTCCGCCGCCTCGCGGGCCGCGCGGCGCTGCTCGATCGACGTCGTCCTGCGGGTTCGGCCACGCCACCAGGAGCAGGGTCATGGCCAGCCCCATTCCGGCGACGGCCAGAGGCCGACGGCGCAACGAGGGACGGAAGGCGCGCCGCACGTCGAGGGCGTGCAGGCTGGTTCTGCGCATCGGCGAGCTGCGCCGGCCTCGAGCGGATCGCTCGGCCTCCCGCTCGGCGAGCTCGAGCGCGGTGCCGAGGCGCTGTCGCAGGCCCAGCTCCTCGTCGGCGAGTCGGGCGGCCTCGATCAGGCTCGGTCGGCGCCGCGCGGCGTCGAACAGCCAGGCGACCAGCGCCACGATCACTGCGCCGCCCTGGATCCAGCGGGCCGGCTCGATCGGGAAGGCGCGCGCGAGCAGCTGCACGACCGCCATCGAGAACCGCGATCGCCGCAACGGCCACCAGGCCGAGCGCACCGCGCGCCGCCACCAGAGCCGGTTGCGGAGCCTGCCGCCGCAGGCGCAACACGGCATCCGCCCCGAGACGCGGCCCGGACCGACGTCAGAACGGTCTCGATCGGTCATCGTGGCTCCACCTCGGTGATCTCGGCTCGGGGCGCCGGCCGCGCGCGCGGGGCCGCCACCCGATCCCGGTGGGGACGACGAGCCGCATGGCGCCGCAACGTGAGCAATGCCGCCATGGCGAGCATGGTGATCGACACGCGCGGCCACCAGTAGCCGGAGGAGCGGGCTGTCGATGAGCGGTGCGGCCTGCGGCACGTCCCGGCCGAACGGGCCATCGGGCTCGACCCCGCCGCCGGAGAGGTCGTCGCCGAAGATCTGGTACAGCGGCCGCGTGAGGTCGGTGCCGCCGGGCGGCTCCACGTTCGCCACCACGTCGAGCATGGCGACCATCGGATTGACGATAGCGGATCTGCTCCGGCGCCCCGCCGTCGGGGCGCAGGCCCAGCGGATCGTCGATCCGCGCGACGCTCTGCATGAGGGAGAAGAGCATCGCGGTCCCGAGGATCGCGCCGATGACCGCGCAGTAGGTCACGACCGTCGCGGACTGGGTCCGCTTCATCAGGGCCGACGCGAAGATCCCCACCGAGCCGAAGCCGATGGCGGTCGCCAGGAGCACGATCTGCTGCCGGACGATGTCCATCACCTGCGCCCCGCCGTACATCAGCACCAGGCCGCTGATCGGGATCGCGGCCACGACCATCAGCACCACGAAGGCGAGCGCCGTTGCCAGCTTGCCGATCACGATCGCGCCGGGACGCAGGGGCGTGGTGACGAGCAGGTCGAAGGTCTGCTTCTCGCGCTCCAGGCTGATCTGGCCGGCGGTGAAGGCTGGGGCGATGACCGAGATCAGGACGATCTGGAAGACCGACAGACGCTGAAGATCGCCATGCCGATGAGCGATGACACGTTCGCCGCCTGGAACCCGGCGTCGCCGAATCCCGCTCCGACGGCGGCGCGGGCGAGCGGGGCCACGGCGAGGTAGGAACCGTAGGCGATCGTGGCGAGCAGCGCGAGGTAGACGGTGAGCACGACGAAGGCACGGCGCCCGCGCATCCGGGACCGAAGCTCCTTGACCATGATCGTCGTGACGGACGAGCCGAACTCGCGCACGGCCGATGGCCGGCGGGGAGCGTGCTGCGCCGTCGCCGCAGTCATGCCGCCGAGTCCTCCGCGTCCTGTCCGGTCACCTTCAGGAAGATCTCCTCGAGGTCGGTGGTCGCCTGGCTGAAGCCGCTACCCGGTGGCCGGCCTCGAGCATCCGCCGCAGCAGATCGGCCTGCGCCCCGGCCGGTCCGTCAAAGGAGACCTCCAGGCGCGCCACGCCCTCGCTTGCGTCACCCACCGGCAGGACGTCCGCCACGCCGGGTCGTTCCCGAGCCACGTCGCCGCGGCCGCGCGAGCCGCCTCGTCGCCGACGAGATCGATGCGCAGGAGCGCCGAGGCTCGCAGGGATCGCTCGATCTCGCCGATCGTGCCGGAGCGCAGGACGCGGCCGTGGTCGATGATCGCCACGGCGGTGCACATCTCGCCGAGCTCCGGGCAGGATGTGGCTGCTGACCAGGATCGTCTTGCCCATGCCGCGCAGCTCCCGCAGGATCTCGCGCATCTCGACGCGTGCGCGGGGATCGAGCCCGGATGCCGGCTCGTCCAGGATGAGCAGCGCCGGGTCGTGGACCAGGGTGTGGGCCAGGCAGAGCCGCTGCCGCATCCCGCGGGACAGGCTCTCGACGTAGGCGTCGCGCTTGGCGGACAGGTCGACGATCTCGAGCAGCTCGCCGATCATCGGGCCGCCGCGGTTCGCCGGAACGCCGTAGCAGCGGGCGAAGAAGTCGAGGTACTCCCAGACGCGGAGGTCGTCGTAGACGCCGTAGAAGTCGGGCATGTAGCCGATCTGCCGCCGCACCGCGCTCGGATCCGCGGTGACCGGGATCCCGGTCACGAACGCCTCGCCCGCGGTGGGCGAGAGCAGGGTCGCGAGGATCCTCATGGTGGTCGTCTTGCCGGCGCCGTTCGGCCCGACGAGTCCATAGATCTCGCCGCGGTTCACCAGGAGGTCGATGCCCGCGACCGCGAGCTCGTCGTCGTAGCGCTTCACGAGGCCGCGCGTCTCGACCACCGGCGCCGTGGATGGTGCGCTCATGGCGCGATCACCCCCTCCACCTGCGCCGTGATGAAGACGCTCGGGTCGCCGAAGTTCGGGTCGGGGGCTCCGGCGGTGACGCGGACGTCGATGCGGCCCGCGTCGCTGACGGCCGCGGATGGGTCGTCGATCTCGAATCGGTTGCCGGCGCTCAGGTCACCGACGACGGTCCATTCGCCGGTCCGCGGATTCCGCACCTCGACGCTGTACCCCGGCGGCCACTGGCCGGGGAATCCGCCACCCTCCACGATCGTCGTCATGGGATCGAACCCGGCGATCAGATCGACCGCGGCGACCTCGATGCCGCTCGCCTCGAGGGGGAGTGAGATGCTGAAGACCGCGCTCGCGCCCGCCTCGCGGCCGAGCGCGACCGTGCCGGGGTCGAGCAGTGCGGCGCCACCCTCGGTGGCGACCGAGATGCTCATGTACGCGGGACCGATGACCACCTCGCCGCGGCCGATGCCGGGCCGGATGGCGACGACCTCGACCAGCTCCGCGAAGCGCTGCGTCTCGACACCGTCGATCGCGACCGGCATCGGGCCCTCCCCGGAACGCCAGCCGATGAGGTAGGGGCCACGGCCTCCGTAGCCGCCGAGCTGGGTGTCGACCGGCATCCAGCCGCCGTAGCCGACGAGGGCATCGATCACGCCGCGGCGCGCGACGATTCGGCGTCGCTCGGGATCCGAGTTGTCGAAGCCCCCGAAGCCGTACACCTGGTCCGCCGCCGATGATTGGCTCAAGCCGTCGCGCGCGACCCGGAACTCACCGCTGGCGCCCGGTTCGAGATCGCCGATCATCTTCCCGCCGCTGCTGCTGACGAAGGCCACATCACTGAGCGGCTCGGTGCCGGCGTTGGTGACGGTCCCGACCAGGTCACCGTTCTCGACGGACCATGTCACCTCGAGCGGGGACGCGTGAGCGACGACTGCGTCGGCCCGCACGTACTCGAAGCCCCGGGCCGCGACAAGCAGGTCGTGGAGCCGCGCGGGTTCGCCCTGGTCCACCGTGATACCCGTAGCCGCGCTCTGGCCATCGAGGAACTGGTCGGGGCGCATCGGCGCAACGAGCGCATCGGCCTCGACGATCACATCGTACGTCTCGCGCGTCGGCGAATAGACACCGGCATATGCCTCGATCGTGGCCAGCGTCCCGCCTGACGTTGAGCGCAGGAGCGCGATCTGGTTGACGACCACATCGGTGCCCTTGAGCGTCAGCGCCGATCCCGTACGACGCAGGCGCTGAAGACACGATCACGAGCAGCGGGGCGGTCAACCAGGCCAGCTCCTGACGATCGATGCGGCGCAGCACGAGGTAGCTGATCGGGCCGATGAGCAGGATGTACGCCCACGATCAGCGCGAGCAGCAGCTCGGCCGGTGGGACGTCGAGCGATGGCAGCGTGCTCAGTGCCTCGCCATCGAGCTCGTCGTGGCTTCTCGATCGGGGCAGGCACGCCGCCGAAGAACTCCGACAGAGCGCCCGTATCGAGCACACGAGACCAGAGGAGCGGCGATCCGGCCCAGGCCCGATAGGCGTCCCGCGCGAAATCGGTGCCGAAGAATACGACGTGCCCGGAACCGAGCCCCGCCAGGCCGCGACCGGTGCCCCGTCGGCATCGGTCACCAGGGCCCGGGCGTCCTCCCGCAGGGTCCCGGTGGCGATCGTCGTCCGGGTCGAGCGCCTCGTCGCTCCCGGCCCAGGCGGCCAGTGGCGCCAGCTCGACCTCGTCGACCGCCGCCAGCTCCTCGATCGGCAGCAGGTCGCTCGATGCCCGCCGTCCGTGCCTGCCAGTCGGCGCCTCCCAGCACGACGAGCTGGCCGCCGTCGGCGACCCAGCGCTCCAGGCTGCGGCGCTGCCCGTCGGTGAGTGGACCGGCGTCGGCCGCCCAGATGACCGTCGACAGGCCGCCGAGCGGCTCCGGCCGCTCGGGCAGGTCGGCGATCGTGAGCGCGAGCGGGTCGGGTGGGTGCCCGGGTCGGACCGCCGAGCCAGCTGGGGTGCGGAGCTCCCGTGCGGCGTCACCGACGATCGCGACCTGCCGCCGAGACCTCCAGAACCCGCACCTCTGCGCTCGTCTCGACGACGTCCCGTTGGGCTCCTCGTAGCGCACCGTGAGCTGGCGCTGGAAGGCCGCCGGGCCGGACGTACAGGGTCACGACCTTGCGAGCGCCCGCGGGCATCTCGACGTAGCGCCGCACGGTGCCGGCATCGGTGGCTGCCGGTGAGGTAGCCCTCGGTGGGTGAGGATTCGTTGACGAGGGTCACCGCAACGGCAGCCCAGCCGCCGACCTCGTAGCGGCCGCCGAGCAGGACGCGGGCCTCGATCGTCACCGAGCTGGCGGCGCGGACCGGGCCGATGCCGAGGCTCGTGACGGCGAGCGCCACGAGCATGGCCGGCGAGTGCGGCACGGAGGATCGGCAGCCGGATCGTCGTCATCGTCCTCGCTTCGAGCTGGTGGTGCGGCCGGGAGGTTGCCGGGTAGACGCCGTGCCGGCGCCACGAGTTGCACGGTGCGCCGGACCGTCGGGCCATGAGCGCGCCGCTTCGCCGATGCTAGAGTGCTGCCCCAGCCCATGGAAGCATCCCCCGACGGCCCCCGCGAGCTCGAGCGTCATCTCGAGCGTCAGATGAGGGCCCAGGAGCGTCAGCTCGCCTGGGCACGTCTCGGGATGGCCGTGCTCGTCGCGGTCGTGCTCGTGGCGCTCTGGGACGGGAGCTCGACGGACTCGGTGTCCTCCTTGCCATCCTCGGGATCCTCGCCCTGCTGAGCCTGGCCGTGCCGCTGCTGCTGCGGCGCTTCCCGGCGCGCGAGGTCGGGATCGTCAGCACCGGCCTCGAGATGGCCGCGGTGACGATGGCCGTCTACGTGGCCGCCGGGGCGCTCGATGCCTACCTGTTCTACGGCCTGGTCATCCTTGGCGTCGCGCTGCGCTTCGGCCTCGCCGCATCGGTCTGGGCGTCCCTCGTGATGAGCGCGCTGTACCTGGCGGTGACGCTCGTGGCATCAGGCCCGGAGACCGTGGTACGGGAGCTCTTGCCGGCGCGCGTGCTCTACCTCATCGGCTTCGGGGTGGTCGCCGGCCTGTTCAGCCGCATCATGCTGGGGCGGGCCACCGAGGTCGCCACGCTCCAGGCGCGCCTGTCCGACGAGGCCCGGGAGCGTGAGCAGCAACGGGAGCGGCAGCTGGTCGGCCAGCTGGGTCGCGATTTCGGCGCCACGCTCGACCGCGACGCCACGGGCCGCGCGGTCGCGGCCGCGGCCGCGCAGCTGCTCGGCGATGCGGTCCTGCTGCTCACCGAGACCGATGGCGACGGACGGCTCGATGCCTCGGCATCGGACGGCACCGATCCGGAGCTGGCGGACCGGTGGCGCGCCTTCGTGTCTGGGCGCCGCCCGAAGATCGGGGAGGGAGTGCTCGGCGGCGTGGCCGGCACCGTGACCGAGCGCACGGCCACCGACGACGAGATCGCGACCGGGGATCCGGACGGCGTGCGCGCACTCGGCCTCGGATGGATCCACGCCGTGCCCATCATCTCCGGCGGACGCCTGCTCGGCGTGCTGGCCGCGACGGGACACCCGGAGCGGCCGCTCGATGAGCGGACCCGGCGGCTCGCCGCCGCGGTGGCGGATCGCGCCGGCCCGGCCATGCAGAACGCCCAGCTCTGGTCCGATCTTCAGGAGCGGATGTCCCGCGAGCAGGCCGCGCAGCGGATCAAGGACGATTTCCTCTCGATCGTGAGCCACGAGCTCCGCACCCCGCTGACGAGCATCCAGGGCTACTCGCAGCTTCTCGAGGCCCGGCTTCGCGGTGACGCGGTGGGTGACAGCAAGGAGATGGCCCACCTCGGCGTGATCCGCTCGCAGGTGGGACGCATGCGACGTCTCGTCGACGACCTGCTCGACGTGAGCCGCATCGACCGGCGGGGCGGCGTGAGCGTCGAGCCGGCCGACTTCGATCTCGCCGAGGAGGTCCGCGGCGCCGCCGCCCGCATCGGAGGTGAGCACGCCGACCGGACGATCGCGGTCGAGGCGCCCGATCGCCTCCCGGTGCACGCCGATCGCGATCGGATCGACCAGGTGCTCACCAACCTGATCGAGAACGCCGTGAAGTACTCGCCGGAGGGCGGCCCGGTGCGCGTCGTCGCCGAGCGGCGAGGTGGGGAGGTCGAGGTGCGCGTCGCCGACGTCGGGGTCGGCATCCCGCCCGAGCACCGCGACCATGTCTTCGAGCGCTTCTACCAGGCCGATGGCGACGCCGGTCGCCGTCGATTCGGCGGTCTCGGGCTGGGCCTGTACATCAGCCGGGCCATCATCGACGCGCACGGCGGTCGCATCTGGGCGGCGCCGAACACCGAGGACGGCGCGGGATCCGTCTTCGGCTTCCGCATCCCGCGCGTGGCGATGCCGCTCGCGCCCGCCGAGGTCGTTCCCACCGGCGAGCCACCGCCCTTCGTCGTGCGACGCCGCGATGGACCCGGGTAGCGCGGTCGCTCAGTCGAGCCGGGAGCCGGACGGGTCGCCGCTGAGCAGCGAATAGAGCAGCGCCGCCTCGGTGTGCATCCGGTTCTCGGCCTGCGGCCAGACCCGCGAGGCGGGCCCGTCGATGACCTCGTCGGTCACCTCCTCGCCGCGGTGCGCCGGCAGACAGTGGAGGAAGATCGCCCGCGGTCCGGCCAGCGCCATGAGTCGCGCGTCGACGGTGTAGCCCGCGAAGGCCGCGCGGCGCGTCTCCTGCTCGCCCTCCTTGCCCATCGAGGTCCACACGTCCGAGTAGACCGCGTCGACGTCGCGGACCGCCTCGTGCGGATCGGTCGCCAGCAGGATCCGCCCTCCGGCGGCCCGCGCCGCATCGACGATCGCCGGATCGGGGCCGAAGCCGGGCGGTGTCAGGACCCGCAGCTCGAACCCGGTGAGGGCCGCGGCCTGGATGAGCGAGGCGCACACGTTGTCGCCGTCGCCGACGAAGGCCACCGCCAGGCGGTCGAGCGTGCCGCACTCCTCGCGCAGCGTCATGACGTCGGCGAGGGCCTGGCAGGGGTGGTGCTCATCGGTCAGGGCGTTGATGACGGGCACCGTGGCGTGCTCCGCCAGCTCGGCCACCGACCCCTGGCTGAAGGTGCGAATGACGATCGCGTCGACGTAGCGCGACAGGGTCCGGGCCGTGTCGGCCGTCGTCTCGCCGCGCCCCATCTGGAGCTCGTCGGCGCGGAGGGAGATCGGCAGCATACCGAGCCGCCATGCCGCGGCCTCGAAGCTGACCCGGGTCCGCGTCGACGGCTTGTGGAAGATGAGCGCCACCCGGCCGCCCGCGAGCGCGTTGCGGCCCAGCCGAGGGTCGCGCTTCATGCGGTCCGACAGATCGAGCAGGGCGGCCAGCCCCGCCGGATCGAAGGCGTCGAGGGTCAGGACATCAGCCGGCGCGGTTGCGCGTCCGGCGACATCGGTCGTCTGAGCGGTCATGACGGGCCTCCCTGGGCTCCAGCGCGATCAACGGGGATCGGTGGTGCCAGCATTCGGCAGCGCCGCGCCGCCATCCAGAGCCATTCGGCCCGCCTCCGCCGGTCCGCGAGGGCGGTAGGCTGGGGGCCATGCCCGACACCACTGCGGCTCCGCGCCGCCGGATCGCCGACCTCGCGGCCCGGCACGGCCTCCAGCTTGTCGGCGTGACCGATGCCTCGCCGCTGCCCGACGACCGCGCGCGGATGGAGGCCAGCGTGGCGTCCGGCCGCATGGGCCGGATGGGCTGGATGGGTGGGGAGCGGCCGGCGGTCGCCACCGCCCCGAGATCGCTGGATGGAGACGCGCGGTCGGTGATCGTGGTGGCTGCGCCGTACGCCGGTGCCGACCGCGCCGGCTGGGACCCCGATCGCGATGCCCTGCGGGCTGCCCTGGCGCCGGTCCTGGCGGGGTCACCGGCGGCCCCGGCCGGGCGCATCGCGCGCTACGCCCTGGGGACCGACTACCACGTCGCGCTGCGGTCCCGGCTCGAGGCGCTGGCCGCCGACCTGCGCGCCGAGGGTCTGCCGGCCGGCGAGGTCGCCTACGTGGACGATCGACCGCTGGCGGAGCGGGCGCTGGCGGCGCGGGCCGGGCTCGGCTGGATCGGCAAGAACACGAACCTGCTGACCCACGCGCGGGCGGGCTCGTGGGTCTTCCTCGGCGCCATCCTCTCCTCGGCGGAGCTGCCGGCCGACGCACCGGTGCGGACGACCTGCGGCTCCTGCACGCGCTGCCTCAGCGGCTGCCCGACCGGCGCGCTGGTCGAGGCGCGGACGATCGACGCCCGTCGCTGCATCAGCTACCTGACCATCGAGCACCCCGGATCGCTGGATGCATGGGAGGCGGCGGCCATCGACGACTGGATCTTCGGCTGCGACATCTGCCAGGAGGTCTGTCCCGTCAATGCCGATGCGAACGACGACGGGGCGCTGGCCGTGCCGCTGCTGCCGCTCATCGAGTGGCTGCTGCCGCTCGGCGCCCGCGCCTTCGAGCGGGCGGTGGGGGAGTCGGCGCTCCGGCGGGCGGGCCGCCATCGGCTGCTGCGCAATGCGGTCGCGGCGCTCGGCAATGCCGGATCGCTGCCGGCGGAGGCGCACGGCCTGCTGGAGCGCGCCGCGCAGGACCGGCGCATGGAGGTCCGGCAGCAGGCGCGCGCGATCCTGGCCCGCTGAGCCGAGCGGCGGCCGGGGCCGCTATCCTCTCGGCATGCCCCGCATCGCGCCCCTCCCGGGCATCCACTATCCCATCGCTCGCTTTGGCAGCGACACCGTGCCCGATCGCGTCCGCACGCCGGACGACGACGATGCGGCTCCGACCCGACTCGCCGACCTGACGGACGTCGTCTGCCCGCCCTACGACGTCATCAACGACGCGCAGCGAGAGGAGCTCCTTGCGCGGCACGAGCGCAACGCGGTCCGGCTCGAGTTCAGCGCCGCGCCCGATCCGCACGCCGCGGCGGCCGAGACGCTGACCGCGTGGCTGGACGACGGCACGCTCGCACGGCGCCCGGACCCTGCGGCCTACTACTACCGGCACGGGACCCCATCGGCGCCGGACGACCTCACGGTGGAGGGGATCGTGGTCCGCGTGCAGCTCGAGCCGTGGGGCGGCGGTGTGCGACCGCACGAGCACACCATGCCCGGCCCGAAGGCGGATCGGCTGGCCCTGCTCCACGCCACCGGCACCCAGCTCAGCCCGATCCTGGCGGTCTACTTCGACCGCTCGGAGCGCTACCACCATGTCATGGGGCGCGCCTGGAGCGATGAATGGCGCGCGCGCGACGGCGACGGCATCCTCCACCAGCTCACAGCGGTCGAGGCGGATGATCGGCTCATCGGCTACCTGGCGAAGCAGACGCTGTTCATCGCCGATGGGCACCATCGGTACGAGACCGCCCTGGCCTACCAGGCCGAGGTCCGCGCCGACCCGCGCTGGGCCGATGCGCCCGCAGGCTCGCTGGCGGCCGACTGGATCATGATGATGCTCGTCAATGCCGAGCTCGCCGAGCTCGAGATCCGCCCGACGCATCGGCTGCTGCGGGATGCCGATCCCGAGGCGCTGCGGACGCTCGTCGCCGGCGACGATCCGCTGTTCGAGTCCATCGCGGTGGCGCCCGATGCGCTGGCTGCGGCGCTCGAGGAGCGCCGTCACGACGAGACGCCGGTCTTCGGCCTCGTGCTGCCCGGCGACGACGGGCACCTGCTCATCGGCGATCCGGACGGCCTGGCCGATCGGCTGCGCCGCGAGCGGATGAGCGCCGCGGTGCGGGCCCTGGACCTCGCCGCGCTGCACGTGGCGGTGCTCGGGGATCGGCTCGGCATCACCGAGGCCGATGTCGCTGCGGGCACACGGCTGGCCTACACTAGGGACGAGGCCGACGCCCGCGAGCGGGTGGCGCGGGGCGAGGCCGCCGCCGCCATCCTCGTGCGACCGACGCCGCTCGAGCAGCTGGCCGAGGTGGCGAGCGCCGGCGACGTCATGCCGCAGAAGTCGACCTATTTCTATCCGAAGCTGTTGACCGGCATGGTCTTCAACCCCGTATCCGACCGCTGGGAGGACTGACGAGCCCGATGGTGCAGGCGATCAAGCGCGACGAGGCGTTCATCGAGCCCGAGGGCATCCACGTCGAGACCCACCAGCCGGAGCGACGCTCCCGCAAGCCCCCGCTGCTGCTCGTTCATGGCGCGCTCACCGGGTCGTGGCTCTGGAACGAGTTCGCGGCCTTCCTCGCCGAGCGAGGCTGGGAGGCACATGCCATGAACCTGCGCGGCCACTTCACCAGCGACCTCGCCGAGCTCGACGAGACGACGATGCGCGACTACGCCGATGACGTCGGCGTCGCGATGCGCCATCTCGGCCGGCCGGCGGTGCTCATGGGCTGGGGGATCGGGGCGCTGGCCGCCCTGATGCACGCCGAGCGCAACCCGGTGCTGGGGCTCGTGCTGCTGGCGCCGTCGCCGCCGGCCGCCGCCCTGCCGCGCCATCCCGAGGCGCACGAGCTGCGCACCGTGCCCGCCGTCTACGACGCGGCCTGGTGGGGCTGGACCGGCACGCCGGAGGAACTGCGCGAGAAGATGCCGGACATGGACGAGGCCGACATCGAGAAGATGACCGAGCTGCTCGCCGGTGCCCGCGAGTCGGGGCGTGCCCGGCGCGAGCGGATGCAGGGCGTCCAGATCGACATGAGCCGGTTCGTCGACGTGCCGAGCCTGGTCATCGGGGCCGGCCTGGATGACGTCATCCACCCATCGGAGGCGCGCCGCACCGCCGACCTGCTGGGCGCCGGCTACGAATACTTCCCGTCGGCATCGCACTTCGGGCTGGTGATGGGGGAGCACACCTGGCCGGACGTGGCGCAGAACGTCCTCGGCTGGCTCGAGGAACGCCGCCACGCGATGAGCGCCGCCTCGGCGGCCCTCGCTCCGGTCGGCGCGCGTCGCTGATCCGGCTCGAAGGGATCAGCCTGGATCGGTCATCCACTGCACGAGCTGGATGACCACGCCGTTCGGATCGGTGACCTGGAAGTATCGTTCGCCCCACGGCTCGGTCTCGATCGGCGTGGTGAACGACACGCCGGCCTTTGCCAGGCGATCGGACTCGGCATCCACGTCGTCAACCACGAATACGAGCAGCAGCCCGTCGGCGGTGCTAGCGGCCATGCTCGCCGGCTTGAACGTGGCGAGACCCGTGCGGAGGTAGATGACGTTGAACCCGGCGTCCGGTCGGGTCAGCGAGACGAAGCCATCGGCGCTCATCTCCTCGACGAATCCGAAGTGGTCGCGAAGAAAGGCCGCCGATGCCCGCTCGTCGGCGACGTTCAGGCTCACGGCCGATGAAGTGATCCGCATCGGCCGATGCTAGCGCCCCGGGATGGCGGTTTGCATCGGCTTCGAGGCTGTTGGTAGACTCGGGCCCGTCCTGTGACGCGTGCCGCATTCGTCTAGAGGCCTAGGACACCGCCCTCTCAAGGCGGAGATCACCGGTTCGAATCCGGTATGCGGTACCAGCACTCATCTTCAGGCCCGACCTGACATCAGATCGGGCCATTTCGTTGCCCGTCTCCTGTCGAGTTGGCCTTCAACTGCCGGGGAGTTCCTCAGCCCAGCGCGAGGTCGGGGACACCGACGGGCACGGTCAGCAGCGTGGGCCCATGCTCGGTTGGACCGCACAGAACGTTTTCGCGGACCACCAGCCGGTCCCCCATGTTCACCGATGAGGCGTGCATGCGGACCAGCACGCTGTCAGCCGCGAGCGTCGGCGCCTCCACCTCGCTCAGCCGAAGGCGATCCGGCCCTCCGTAGACGTCCTGGACGATCGCCTGCATCGTGCTCGCGCTCTTCACGGGGTTCGAAACCGGGTTGATGAACGGATCGAAGCCATGTGTCTACCGTCCCATCTCGGTCTGCGGCGCGATCGGTTCGGCGAGGCGCGGCATCGACGGTGCGGTTGCGCCGGACCAGGTCCAGGCGGAACGGAGGATGACCGCGAGGATGATCACTTCGAGCACGACGCCGAGGCCGTAGAAGTAGGTCCAGGACTCGCCCACCAGGTTGAACACCGAGTAGGGGATGTAGAGCGTCGCCACGATGAGGTTGACGGCGCGGTTGACACGGGCGGGCAGCGTCATCGAGAGCAGGATCATGAAGATCGGGATCGCCACGCTCGTGAGCGCGATGACGACGAAGGTTTGGCTGATGTCGAACTCGAAGACCACGCCGGCCAGCATGTCGGTGAGCGAGCCGGGCGTGTAGAAATGGAGGTAGTCCACGTAGATGTACAGGAACATGAAGCTCGTCCAGGCGGCTGCGAGCTTCGCTTGCACCGGGACCTGCGTGGTCTCGGCTACTTGTTTCGAATCCATGGTGTCTTCCCTTCGTGATGGCGAGCCCGAATGACGGCTGTGAGATGGGACGCCGCGGCTGCCATTGGAAACCATCGGCCGGTCCTCGGGGCGCTTACTACGTAGGCTTATTGCATAAGCGTATGCCGTAAGCTAGCATGCCGTACGCCGCGCGGTCAACACCCGAATCGAAGGGGACTACATGCCGACACCAGCCCGCCCGAGACGCAGAAGCAGAGGGACCCTCAGCAGGGAGCGCGTGCTGCGCGCCGCGCTCGTCCTCGCCGATGAGGGAGGGCTCGAGTCACTGACCATGCAGGCCATCGGTCAGCGGCTGGGGGTGCAGGCGATGTCGCTGTACCGGCACGTCGAGAACAAGGCGGATCTCCTCGATGGGCTCGTCGATCTCGTAGTCTTCGAGGTCGAGGTGCCGATGAGCTCGGCCGACTGGAAGGCGGCGATGCGGCAACGCGCGACCTCGGCCCGCCGGGTCTTTGCGCGCCACCGCTGGGCGATCGGCCTGGTCGAATCGCGGCCACGACCCGGCGCCGTCACGCTGCGCCACCACGAGTGGGTACTTGGCGTTCTGCTCGAGTCCGGCTTCTCACCGGTGATGGCCGCGCGCGCCTACAACCTCCTCGACAGCTACATCTACGGCTTCGCGCTGCAGGAGGCGAGCCTGACGTACGGCAGCCCCGAGAAGCAGGCAGAGGTCGCCCAGGCCACCCTCCAGCAGCTGCCCCCCGACGAATACCCGCACCTCGCGCGGGTGGCCAGGGAGTTCATCGAGGCGGGCACCGAGTACGGCGCCGGATTCGAGTTCGGGCTCGAACTGATCCTCGACGGCATCGAGCGGGCGCAGGTTCGGCCGAGGCCGCGCCTACGCGAGACGGGCCCGCGGCGGACGCAGCACCGCCCGCCTGACCCACGGCTCGCCGGGCGAGTGACGCTCAGCAGTCGATCGGACGTCTGGTGGCTCCACCCTTGGCATCTACGACTCGTGTGAGGTCATGGCGGAGTTCCGACAGTCGCTGTGGTCCAAGGAGCCGCTCCAGGTCAGTCTCGATGCGCTCGGCGGCGGCAGCCGCGATCGTGGAGGCCTCCATCGCCTTGGCGGTGCGGTAGATCCGTTTCGCTCGCCGATCGTCCGGGTCGGGCCGACGCTCCAGATACCCGAGGGCTTCGAGCTGGTCGACTAGCTCTCCCGTGGATTGCAGTGTCATCCCTGCTCCCGCGGCAAGATCGGTCAGCCGCTGGCCATCCTGGAAGTCGAGCTGCTCCATGACGTTCCCGTGGGACGGCCTCTGGTCGGGCGCCGCGGTTCGGACTGCGGCTCCGACCTCGTCCGCCAACAGGTTATAGGCGAGGCGGAGCAGGGCGACTGTCGGGGTGTTCATCGTTGACTAATCCTAGCCCATCCCTCATCATCAGGCATACCTGACCATCAGGTGTATCGAGCATTGGAGGGGTGATCGATGGCGACCAGCGACGACAACCGGCGCGTTCTGGAGTCGATGTTCGAGGGCAATACGTTCAAGTCCCCGCAATTCGAAGACGAGCTGCGCTCAGACGACTTCGTGGCCGAGATTCCACAGACCGGGGAGCGATTCGAGGGGCGGGATGCGCTCAAAGCCATGCAAGAGGGATTGGGCGAGCCTTCGGCCGTGCAGCTCCAGGTCCGATTGATCGCGGCCTTGACGATCCTTGGTCTTCTCGCGTCCGGCTGTGCCGCTGCGCCCGCCTCAACGACGGCGGAGGCGCCCGCGTCTTCGGAAGCCTCGACCGAGCCGTCGGTCACCGAGCCGTCGGTCACCGAGTCGCCAGCAGCCGACGCAGCGGTGCCATTCGACGTGACCGTCATGGGCGGCAACATCCACGGCAGCTGCGTCGGGACCCGTCCGACCGGAGCCCCGGCTGCGATTCTGGTCCACGGCATCGGTGGCGACTACACGGACCTGTCGGTCATCGAGGAGCACCTGACCGGACATACGATGGTGTGCGGCTACTCGCGGGCGGGCGTCGGCCAGAGCGATGAGCCCGCCGAGAGCCCGCGGCCGGCGGCGGACCTGATCACGGAGATGCACGAGGTCCTTGGCGCGGCCAATGTGCCACCACCGTACTTCCTCGTCGGGTTCTCGGGCGGCGGCTCTCTCGCGATGATGTATGCGCAGGCCCACCCCGACGACGTCGTCGGGTTCGTGTCGATCAATCCCTCCCCGCCCTACCTGCCGTGGATCGATGTCTCTCGAGACATCTGGACGCCGGAAGAGCATGAGACCATCGAAGCCTCCTGGTACGCCGGAGAGAACCAGGAGGGCATCGACATGACCGGGACGAGCAGCATGCTGACGGATCCCCTACCGGCCACCCTCCCCTACGCCGTGATGTTCGACGAGGACTGCGGGGGCGACGCGGCGGTCTGCGACCGGCTCCTCGAGCCGCTGGCTGAGACGACGGAGCTGATGGCGGGCGTCGGCGAGGGTGGGCGCTTCGTGTGGGTCAGGGGCGCCGGACATGACATCGATCTGACACAGCCGCAGCGGGTGCGCGAGGTGCTCGACGAGATCTGGAGCGAAGCGACCGACTGAGTGGGCGGAGACAGATCCTACACTGGCAGGGGCCGTCGCCTTCGGCCACGCACGACGGCCTTGGATCAGACCGTCGCGGGCCGGGCGGCGACTCGCGTCACGGCGAAGAGCTCCACGGCGTCCTCGACTCCGCGCAGCTCGATCCGGCCGAGGCTCTCCCTCGCGATGTCGTCGGGCAAATCGAGCGCCGAGACGACTGCGGCCGACGCGACGAACTGGCGGCGAAGCCCCTTGCCTGCCTGCTCGATGCGCGCCGCAGCATTCAGCGTGTCGCCGAGAAAGGCGATCTCGTGCTTGATCGTTCCGATCTCTCCGGTGACGACAGGCCCCAGGTGGAGGCCGGCCCAGAAGCTGGGCATCACGCCGAAGTCGGCTTCGTATTCCGGGCCTGCTGCCTCCAGCGTGTCGGAGATGGCAAACACGGACCTCACACAGCCCGCATCTCGGAGACCCTCTTCGGCGGTCCAGGTGAGAATCACCTCGTCACCCACGTAGCGGTGCACCTCTCCTCGGTAGCGCACGACGCTCGCGGAGACGTCGCTGATGAACCGGCTCAGGAAGGCGTGATAGCGCAGGTTCCCGAGTCGGGTGGCGATCTGGGTGGATCCGCGCAGGTCGATGAGCAGGAACACCCTGACTTCCTCCCGAGGCCGGTGGTAACGGCCCAGGATCAGGCCGACCAGCACCCCGCGTCCCAGGAGTCCGTTGACCTGCCCGACGAAGTTGGCCAGCAAGGCCGCCGCGAAGCTCGCGCCAATCGAGACGAGGAATTGCTGGTCCACCAGATCCTCGAAGGACACACCAGCGATGGTGAGAAGCGGCAGGCTGACCGCAACGACGATGACGACCAGCCACACGAGACTGCGTGTGACGAGCACCACGAGAAAGGGGGACTCCCGCCAGCGGCGGGGAATGAGCCCGATCGCCCAGCTCACGTTGAAGGAGACCATTCCTGCGGTGATCAGCAGGCCGATCACGGCGCCTGCCGCCAGGGACGCGCCCGCACCTCCGATGAGCCAGCCCAGCCCGAAGCCGATCACCATTCCCACGGGAACCGTGATCGCGAGGACCCGCGCCAGGGTGCGCCACTTCTCCGCTAGCGTCACTCGCTCTCGCCACCTCGTTCGGGAGGGCCAAGTGTAAGAGCACGCGCAGGGCGCGCCACCCTCGAGCTTGCGAACCCCGGCCAGATGCGAATGATCGACGAGGTGGAGGTCGGCCGGCAGGTCGCACCCCGCATCCGCGTCGCATTCGAGGTCGCCGACGGCCCGGCCACCACCGACCGGCTGGTCTCGGAAGGCGCAGAGCTCATCGCGCCGCCGACCGAGACGCCCTGGCGGTCCCTCAACTCCCGGCTTGAAGTCCCGGCCGGCCTGCAGATCACGCTGTTCGAGGAGCTCGAGACGCTGGAGGAACGTTCGGCACGCGATGGCTTCGGGATGGGCGAGACGCAGCACTGACCGAACCCGACGATCGAGGGCGGCCGATCACCTCGCCTGGAAGGCCACGTCGGGGCGGATCGAAGGGATCTGCTGACTCATCCGTCGCCGGGCCCCTGGCCGCCAGGGGGGCCGCCGGCATCGACGCCGGCGACGGTCTGGCCGATCAGGCACTCGATGACCTGGTTCTCCGCCGCGCTGTTGGCGTGGTAGTGATAGCCGTCCGCTTCGGTCGCATGACCGTTGCACTCGTCGAGCGTGGCCGACCCCGGGTCATCGAGCGGGCTGTGGACCGGGAAGCCGTCCATGGCGTAGCCGAACATCGGGGTCTCGCCCTCCGACACCTCGTCGACCTCGGAGCAGCCCACCGCGCCGTGGAGGTGGTAGCCGTCGAAGGGGTTGTAGTGGCCGCCACAGTCGTCGAAGGCGGCGATCGTGTACGCACCGAGGATCGCGTCGACCGGGGCCGAAGCGGCGATGACGACGCCGTCCAGCGTGACCCCGAGATTGCCCTGCGCCGCGGCGGGAGCGTCGGCGAGCACGGGCTCGACCGGGATCAGCACGGTGGTCGTGACCGGCTCACCGTTCGCGAGCCACTCGAGACGACCTTCGACGCAGTGGTTCTGCAGCGCCGGATCGACGTCGGGCCGGGCAGCTGCCTCGAACTCCTCGAGCGTCTCGGTGACCTGGACGTTCCCGTCCTCGTCGTACAGCTGCCAGTTGTCGTCCCCGTACAGGTCGGCGAGCCCGACGATGAAGGCGCCGTCGAGGTCGTACACCCCGTCGCCGTCGAACCAGATGCCGCCTGCGTCGGCGCCGTCGGTGATCGTGTCAGGACAGAACGGCCCGGTCTCGTATGTCACCGGGTAGCCGGCGACGGTGATCAGGTAGCACGTCGTCTCGGCGCCACCGCTCAGCGTGCAGTCCTCGGTCGAGACATCCCCGGCGAGCGCTCCATCGAAGAAGTGGTCGGTATTGAGACCTGCGCCGGTATCGGGGTCTGCCGATGTCGTCGCGGCCGGGCGCTCGCTGGCCGACGCGGACTCACTGGCCGAGTCGACCGGTTCCCCCGTGCCAAGGCTGCATGCAGCGACGAGCACCGCAGCTGCGGTGGCGACCGCCAGCAGGCGTGCGTGCTTGGGAGTGGTGTTCATCTGGGCAAGTCTGACATCCCGATATGAAGGAGTTGTCTGGAATCGGCTTTCTCGTCGCGACTCGGAGCCGGCTGGATGAGTGCCCCGGCCATGCTCTGCAGGCGGAGGCCGAGTCGAGGCATCGCCGCTCGCTAGGCTGCGCGCCAGCATGACATCGGATGGCCCGGAGATGATCTCGCGCGACGCGCTGCTGGGCGGCTGGTCCGCCCGCCATGCGACGACGCTCCTGTTCGCCATCGAGAGCCGGACGGCGCGGCTGATGGCGTCCCGGCCGCGGGCGGTCCCGATCGTCCTGAGCCAGGCGGCGACGAAGGAGCGCGAGCACGCCTTCCTGGAGGCGCTGGCCCAGGGCCGCGACCGATTGGTCGGCGTCACGGCCCAGGACCTGGAGCGCTACGCCCCCGAGTGGACCGACCTCGTGCCCGCCGATCCGGCGATGCGCGCCGGGCTCGCGCACCTGCTGGGAGCGAAGTACGCAATTCCCGCCGATGCGGCTCCACGCCTGCGGACGGCGCTGGGACTCGACACCGCCGCGGTGCAGCAGGCCCATCAGCGCCTCTACGGCACCCCGCTGGACGAGATCTTCGTGCCCGCGGTCCGTGCGGTCGATCGCCTCCGCTGGGCGAGTTCCCGCGTCGCGGCCCGGCTGGATGGGCTCCCGGTGTTCTGGCTCGCCTTCGTGCTCACCCTGATCATCGGCGCCGTCAACCTGGCCCTCCCGATCGCGGTGGCGGGTGTCGGGGCCCTGCCGGGAATCGCGATGATCGTCATCCTGGGGATCATCAACCTGGTGACCATCGTGGCGATGGTCGAGGTGGTCACGCGCAGCGGCAGCATTCGCCACGGCAACGCCTTCATCGGCACCGTCGTGGCCGACTACCTGGGGGGCACCGCCTCCGCCCTGCTGTCAGCGCTGCTGACCGCGTTCTCGTTCGGCATCCTGCTGATCTTCTACGTCGGCATCTCAACGACGCTGGCGGATGCGACCGGCCTGCCCGCGGCCCTCTGGATGCTCCTCCTGTTCGGCGTCGGGCTCTACTTCCTGACGCGCGGGTCGCTGAACGCAACCGTGGCGTCGGCCGTCGTCATCACCTCCGTCAACGTGGCGCTGCTGCTGGTGCTGTCGGCCATGGCCTTCTCGCACTTCCGCATCGAGCACCTGACCTACGTCAATCTCCCGTGGACGGCGGGCAACACCTTCGCCCCCATCCTGCTCGGCGCGCTGGTCGGGGTCATCCTCGACATCTACGCCGCCCACATCCTGGTCGCTATCTTCGGGAAGATGCTGCTCGACCGGGATCCCGGCGGCCGGTCGGTGGTGCGGGGACACGCCGCCGGCATCGGTTTCGCGATGCTGCTCAACGTCGTGTGGGTGGTGGCCGTCTCCGGCGCAATCGCGCCCGATGTGCTGGCCGGGCAGACGAGCACGGTGGTGGTGCCATTGGCGGCGGTGGCCGGCCCGCAGGTCCAGGTGCTGGGGGCGATCTTCGTCATCCTCAGCATGGGCCTCGGGTTGATCCAGTTCTCGCTCGCGCTCTTCAACCTTGCCCGGGAGCGCATCGGCGAACGCTTCGGATGGGCCGGATCGCGCGGTCGCTTCATCGTCTCGCTGACCCCCGTGATCGGTGTGCTGGTAGTCGCAGAGTGGATGGTGCTCACCGGGACGGGATCGTTCACCGGCATCCTCGGCTTCCTGGGGGTGATGGTCCACTCGCTGATGAGCGGCATCTTCCCGATGCTCCTCGTGCTGGCCAGTCGACGGAAGGGTGAGCTGCTGCCGGGCGTGTCCTACCGCGCGCTGGGCCACCCGGTGGTCGTGGGAGGCGTCTACCTGCTCTCCGTCGCGAACCTGTTCGTGCACGGCCTGGTGATCTGGGATTCGCCGCTCCTCCAGGCCGGTGGCGTGCTCGTCGGCCTGCTCATGCTGGTGGTCACGGCGATGATCATCCGGCGGGGCGCCCTCGGCTCCCGGGTGGTGGTGGAGCTGCGCCGCGATCTCCGTGGCGATAAACGTTCGCTGGTGGCCGTCACCGCCGGCGGCCGGCCGTTGGCCGCCGAGATCCACCTCGGCGGGGCTGGGGACGGGCGAACGGTGCAGCGCGCCGCCACAGATCTCCCGGACCTCGTGACCGTGGGGCCGATCCGCATCGACCTGCCGGCCGGTCCAGCCCGGGAGCTCAAGCTGTGGGCGCACACGATCACGCCCGAGGGAGCCTCGGAGCGGCTGTTGGCCAACGCGAAGATCGCAGGCGTCTCCGGAGAGCGGACGATCGAGCTCGCGGAAGCCGATAGCGGGGTCGTGGTGCCGTTCGACGGCGAAGCGTGCAGGTTGCGGATCGTGCTGCGGGCTGCGGGGCCGGGCTGAAGGACCGCCCTGCCGTCGCCGGCCAACCGTCAGGCGGCCGCGCCCCGCTCCACCTCGAAGATGCGGGTCAGGTCCGTGAAGCCCTTGAGGGCTCTCGACTCTATCTCTCGAAGCGAGAACCCGCTGTCGCCTCCCAGGTCATGGACCAGGTCGGATACGAGAATGTGCCCAGCGTCTGCGGCGCTACAGATTCGGGAGGCGAGATTGACCGATGAGCCGAAGAGGTCGTCGTTCCGGTCCACGGGCTCACCGGCCGCCATGCCGATTCTCACCCGCAGGAGCGGACCCTTGTCGGTCGCGGCCCTCGCGTCGAATCCATCCTGGATGGCGACAGCACAGCGCAGCGCCTGGCCGACTTCGTCGAACGACGCCATGATGCCGTCGCCGGTGTGCTTCACCTCGCGTCCGTCCGACGCGACGAGCGCGCGCCGAATGACCAGGTCGTGCTCAGAGAGCAGAACCATGAACGCGGCCTGCCCGACCTCCTCCTGCAGCGACGTCGACGCTTCGAGGTCGGTGAAGAGGATGACCCGGAACGAGCTGCTGTTTCCGGAGCCCTCCGCGCCCGCCTCCGGGCCCGACATCGTCCCGAGGAAGCGGAGGACATTGTCCTCCGACACCGGGATGATCATATTGGGGATGAGGCCATGGGCCTCGCCATGCACGGCCTCCATGTCGCGCGGCGCCGATGCCTTCGCGAGGCAGAACGCCCGTCCGCGCTCCTGGTCGAACCAGTACGTGAGGAATTCCACGTTGTGCTTTGCTGCCAGGGCGACATCGCGCATGTGTGCCTGCGCGATGTCCGCCTGGGTCGCGCCGGGAACGTCGTGTCGATCCATGAAGAGTGGCATGCACTCATCATCTGCCCGAGCGTCAAGGCGGATCTCCACCTCGCGTCGACACTGCAGCGTGGCGTGTGCTCGTCCCTCGAGTCGACCGGTCGCTCGACCGCGACCGTCGTCGCCCTAGACTCGTCCCGATGAACAGCCGCCACGACGTGATCGTCATCGGCCTCGGAGGGATGGGCTCGGCATCGGCCTACCACCTGGCCCGAAGGGGACAGCGCGTGCTGGGCCTCGAGCAGTACGGCGCGCTGCACGAGCAGGGCTCGTCGCACGGGCTGACCCGCATCATCCGCCTTGCGTATCACGAGCACCCGTCGTACGTGCCGCTCCTGCGTCGGGCCTACCAGCTGTGGCACGACCTCGAGCGCGTGGCGGGGGAGGAGCTGCTGATCACCACCGGGTCGCTCGAGGGTGGGCCGGGCGACGGCACTACGTTTCGAGGGGCGCTCGAGGCGGCCGAGCTCCATGAGGTGCCGCACGAGGTTCTCGACGCGGCCGAGCTCCGCGGACGGTATCCCGCCTACGCCGGGTTCGATCCCTCCACGTGGGTCGTCTTCCAGCCCGACGGCGGCTTCCTGCTCGCGGAGCAGTCGGTCCGCGCGCACCTGGATGCAGCCGCCGGCGCCGGAGCGGAGCTGCGGTTCGAGACGCCGGTGCACAGCTGGGAGCCCACCGGCTCCGGCGGCGTCCGGGTCACCACGAGCGCCGGAATCCACGAGGCCGACCGGCTGGTCATCTGCGCCGGTGCGTGGGCGAGCCGGATGGTGCCCGCCCTGGATGGCCTGGCTCGTCCCGAGCGACAGGTTCTCGCCTGGCTGACGCCCCGCCACCGGGAGCTGTTCACGCCGGACCGGTTCCCGGTCTTCCTGATCGACGTCGAGGAGGGGAGCTACTACGGCTTTCCGACCCACGAGGGCCACGGATTCAAGTTCGGCTGGTACCACCATCTCCGTGAGCCGATCGATCCGGCCGATCCCGATCGCTCGACGCGGCCGGAGGACGAGGCGGCGCTGCGTGCCTTCGCGGAGCGCTACTTCCCCGATGCGTGCGGGGCCGACCGAGATGCTGAAGGCCTGCATCTTCACCAACTCGCCCGACGAGCATTTCCTCATCGATCGGCTGCCCGAGGCGCCGCAGGTCAGTGTCGCGGCCGGGTTCAGCGGCCATGGCTACAAGTTCTGCAGCGTGGTCGGCGAGATCATGGCCGACCTTGCGATCGACGGGTTCACTCGGCACGACATCGGGCTGTTTCGGCTCGACCGATTCGACGGCTGAGGCCGTCGGAGCAGGTTGTCCACCGTCGGTGCCCCCATCGTCGCCAACATGTGGACAAGTTGGTGGACAGACCCCCTACCGGTGCGTCGCCCGCGAGGCCTACGATGCCGGCCGGTCCCGCATCCTGTACCTGGTCGGCGAGACCGACGCCATCATCCAACCCCATCACGTCCAAACCCCGGAGGGTGCCATCGTTATGACCCAGCGGTCGTCCGTGTCCGACGCCGCCGCACGGTCCGGACAGGCCGGCGAGCAGCTGCCGCCGCCCGATGTCGTCGCGTTCATCCGTTTCTGTCATCGCCGCCGCGGTGCTTCCTGGCCCGAGCTCTACGACGAGATGTGCGCAGTTGCCGCTCGTCGCGAGTTCAACGGCTGGGACCACGCCCAACTGGCCGCACGCGGATTGACGCTCTCACTGTTCGAGATGCCTCGGCTCGCCGGCTGGAGCCGGGCGGTGCTCGCCGGCATGGCCGAGCAACGTGAGCTCGACGGTCACCAGGGGTCCACGACACCACGTCTGAGGGCGCAGGCAGCGGTCGCCTGACGCGCCGCCTGCGCCCTCTCGACGCACCACGGCAACGCCCCGGTCCGGCTCGGCGGACCGGGGCTCCTTTGTGCCACCGCCGCGCGGCTGGTGTGCCGTGCCAAGCTGGATGGCGCAACGCCCATCGAGCGGCCGCCAACCGGCTGCGAATGACCGATATGCCAAGCCGGTTGGTCAGCCGAGCAAAGTAGGGATCGCAATGTGCCTCGACCGCCTCGTTGGTGGATGTTGCGCCAACCACCGTGGCAACGACGCCCGAGGTAAAGGCGCGGCTCGCTCAGTAGGTGTGGCGGCGCGCCATCTCCCGCTCGATCATGCGCTCCATCACCATGTACTTCTCGATCCGCCGCCGGAGCTCGTTCGCCTCGGGGGTGTAGAGGTGCACGTACTGCTGGAGCTCCAGGCTGAGCTTGCGGCTGAACATCCGCGCGTGGTCCAGGTTGCGGCGCAGGAGGACCTGGTCCATGCGGCGGAGGTGCTCCTCGTTGAGCAGATCCTCGTCGCGCAGCAGCTCGCGATCGGCGTCGATCTGCGTCCGCTGAAGCTGCACCGGGGTGATGATCGAGTCGTCGGCCATGTGCGGGTCAGTCTACCCGCTGACGGGTGTGCCGCGACCGATCAGCCGCTCGACGACATCGGTGATCTCGTCGAGGCTGAAGGGCTTCTCGAGGATGTGCACGTTGCCGATGCGCTCGAGCTCGCCCGCGCGTTCGCGCAGCGCGGCGACGTCGGCCGAGCAGATGATGATCGGCAGATCGGCCAGCCTCGGCTCCGCTCGTGTCAGGGTCACGATCTCCCAACCGGACGCGGCCCCAAGGACGAGGTCGACGATGACCAGGTCGGGGTCTGACGCGACGAGCTCGGCGATCGAGGTGGACTCGCCGTCGAAGAGCGTGACGTCGTAGCCGGCATCGTCGTCGAGGATCGCCGACATCAGCTCGAGGAAGTCGGGGTTGTCGTTGACCACGCTGATGCGCGGTCGAGCGGTCTCGGCCATGGGCGGGGATCCCTCCGGGCGGGCCCTGCGATCACCGTGGGCCGCCGTTCGACATGATAGTCAGCGAGCACCGCTGCTGCCGGCGAGCACGAGATCGGTATCCTGTGGCCGGGTCCCCGTAGCTCAGTGGACAGAGCGGCGGTCTTCTAAACCGCGGGTCGCAGGTTCGAATCCTGCCGGGGACGCCATAGCAACCGAGACGGCGGGAAGCGCCCCCGTGAGACCGCGTTCCGCGGCAACCGGGGTCAGGTGTGCGGCGTCGAACCGTGGACCTCTGACCTCGATCCGGGCGTAGCCCTCGCGAAGGGTGATGCGGCCACGCCGAGGCACCTCGTGTGTCACGATCAGCGATCATGACGCATCTGGAGCCCGCCGCCACGCTGTCCGGCTCCGCAGATGACGGTCGGCTGGCGCTCGAGGGGCTCCTGCCGGCTGCGCTGCCGGGAGCCGGAGGACCGTCGCTCGCCGCGCTCGTTCGGCAGGCGAATGTTCGGCCTTTTCGGCGCCATGAACAGGTCCTGTCCCAGATGCAGGACCCGTTGCTGACGCTGGTCGTGGATGGTCATCTCGGCGCCTTCGATCCCACGCCGAGGGCCGCCAGCAGATGATCACGATCGCCGGTCCGGGTGAGTTCGTCAGCGTCCTGTCGCTGCGACGGAACGCCCCACCGGTCGATCTCGTCGGATTGGACCGAGGCGGCGCTGCACTCTGGCCGGGCGACGTGGTGATGTCGCTTGCGCGGGACGACGCGGGCCTGGCCATCGGGCTCCTCGACCACGCACTGAAGAGCGCGACACGGCTCCTGAACCGTCTGCCAGCACGTCTCCTTCGACACCGTCTCCCGGCGGCTTGCCATGATCCTCTGGATGCAGCGGGCGATCCTGTTTCACGATCGACGTCCGCTCCTGTCGCGACCGCAGCTCGCCGACCTTGCCGGCACGTCGCGAGAGATGGCGGGACGGGTCATCCGCGACTTCGAGCAGCGCGGCCTCATCGCTCGAGTCGGCGCGACGGGGCTCGTCCTTCTCGACCCGGTCGGTCTCCGAGCAGCGGCAGGCATCGACGATGTCGACGCAGCTTCGACCCGGTAGCGGCGATCACCCGCTCGGGGTGGAACCAGTTCCTCGTCGGGGTGCCGGTCTCGTGCAACGATCCTCGTGCCGCCGACCTGCGGCCACGCTCAAGGAGACCGAACCATGGTGAATCTGCGTCGATTCCACGCCGACCACTGCCCGATCCTGGCCATCAAGCGACGCGTCTGCCGGCGCCGGCACCGCAAATGACGTCGAGCGACAGTCCGGCGCTCACCGAGCTGCTTTCGGCCGGCGAAGGGGCAGAGTCCAACCCACATCGACATCGAACGAGCAGGAGCCTCGACCGATCGACACGACGATCTACTTCCCGGCGTGGCGTGAACGGATCCGCTATGCAGGCCCCGGGCCCGGAGCCGATGATCCTCCATGACGATCCGCGTGCCCGAGCGATCCTCGTCGGGCTGGAACCCGGTGGTCGGGTCCCAGCGCACCCCGAGCGACTGGCCGTCTATCACGTCCTTGAGGGCAGCGGGTCGATGACCGTCGACGCTGAGCGCTATCCGCTGACCGCCGGTGCCACGGTCATCGCCCCGGCCGGGTCATCACGCGGAATCGACGCTGAGACCCGTCTGGCCTTCCTCGGGGTCAGGGTCGGCTCCGAGCCCGAGTCCAGCCGGTGATGGAGATCACCAAGGACACGAAGGTCTCGGAAATCCTGCGCGAGTACGGCGACATCGCGGACGTGATGGAGGTTTTCGGCGTCAAGCGAGTGGCCCGCTATTCGTTCCGCTCGTTCATCACCAGGGCGATCACGGTCGAACGTGCAGCGACGATCCACCGGGTGCCACTCGACGAGTTCCTCGAGACGCTGCGGGCTGCCGTCAGCCCGGAATCTGGATTGCGCGGGGAGCAGGTCGGCACCACCGATCCTGGCCCGTCGAACTGAGACGTTCGACCAAACATGCTCGCCCAGGCACGGTCGACGGGAGATGGCCCCCGCGGCGGAGCCCGTAGAATCGCCAGCCGGGATAACAGAAACCGGTTCTGCCCACCACGCGAGTCGTGACAGAGCGCTCCGGTGCGTAGACCCGACGGCCCTTTCCGGCCGTTGGTGGTCTGAACCGCATGGCGCACCCGTCCGTCGTTCAGCAGGAACGAGCGGTACCGGATTGCGGCGCTGGCCCCGCCACCGATGGGACACAATGTCCCGCCCGATCGAGGACCGATGGCCCTGCGATCAGGCCCGCCACTCCGTAATCCTGAGTGCATCACTACACATTCACGCGGTGCCGGCCTCTGCCCGCCCCGCGTTCCTGGAGGTCCGCTCGTGAAGCTCCCCGCACCGCTCGTGCTGTTCCTCGCCTTCTGTGGCGGCGGAGCCCTGTTCGCCGGTCCACTGCTGCTGTTCGCCCTCGCGACGGGCGAGCCGGCCAGCGCAGGTGACGCCACGGCATCGGCCAGTCCGGCGGCGCCGGCTGCCATTGCGGGCAGCGTCATCCCGGAGCTCACGCCCAAGGCGGAGCTGGCGCCGGCCCCGGAGGAGGAGGTCAACGTGGCCGTTGCGCCCGAGGTGCCACCGGCCGCCGAACGCAGCGAGCAGGCGATCGTCGAGGTCGCGTTCGACGTGGTGGAGGGGATCCAGGCCATCGATCCGGCCAACGGCACCGAGTACGAGACCTGGGGCTACCGCATCAGCGGCACCGACGTCGTGACCGGCACCCCGGGACCGATCATTCGGGCCCGCGTCGGCGACGTCCTGCGATTCACGATCACCAACCTGCCGGGCAACACCCATCCGCACAACGTCGACTTCCACGCGGTGACCGGGCAGGGTGGGGGCGCCGCCGATACGACGGTGGCGCCGGGAGAGACGGTCACCATCGAGGCCCGCCTGCTCTACCCGGGCATGTTCATGTACCACTGCGCCTACGGCGACGTGCCGCTCCACATCTCGCAGGGCATGTACGGCGGCATCCTGGTCGATCCGGCCGACCCGCTCCCGGAGGTGGAGCAGGAGCTCTACATGGTGCAGTCGGAGTACTACACGACCTCGCCCGACTCGGGCCTCGTCGAGACGGATCGCGGCGCCGTGACCGATGAGGACCCGGAGTACGTGGTCTTCAACGGCGCGGTCGGTGCACTGACCGGCGACAACGCCCCGCGCATGCAGGTCGGCGAGACGATGCGCATCTACTTCGTCAACGCCGGGCTCAACCTCGACTCGAACTTCCACCCGATCGGCTCGCACTGGGACAAGGTGTACCAGGAGGGCGCACTCCTGAACGCACCGATCCGCGGGTCGCAGACCACGCTGGTGCCTGCCGGCGGTGGCACCGTGGTCGAGCTCATCGGCCAGGTGCCACAGACCGTCGTGCTCGTCGACCACGCCCTTGCCCGCGCGTTCGACAAGGGCGCCATCGGCCTGATCGTGATCGAAGGGGAGAACAACCCGGAGATCTTCGAGGCGCTCGGTGCGACCGAGCCCGGGGTCACCCCGGCACCGGCCGCGAGCGACTCCGCCGAGCCCTCGGCATCCGCCGCCGCCGGTCCGGTGGAGACGGTCAGCATCCTCGCCGGCAGCGGGGACTTCCAGGAGGACGGGGCCCCCGACGAGTTCGCCGAATCCGAGTCGCTGCCCGACTACAGCGTCAATGTGCTGACCGTGAGCGTGGGGACGACCGTGACCTGGACGAACGACGATCCGGAGATGCTCCACACCGTCACCGATGTCGATGGGTCCTTCGACTCGGGCTTCCTCGCGGCGGGGGAGCGGTTCTCGTTCACGTTCACCGAGCCCGGCGAGTACGAGTACTACTGCCTGCCCCACCCGTGGATGCGCGCGAAGATCGTCGTCGAAGGGTAGGGGCGGCGGCGCCAGCGTGAGTGGGCTGCCCGCAGCAGAACGCCGCCCGCGAGCGGTGCGGGCCTCCGCGACGCGTCGCCGCGCCAGGAAACCTGAACCACTCCTGATCTCCCTGTTCGACGGGAGTCGGCCGGTTCGGACGTGGCGGTGACCTCATCCGCCTGCCCGTGGCGGTCCTCGATGTCGAGCAGCCCGGCGTTCTTGGACTCGTCGTACATCAGCAGAACGGTATGCGGCGAGGTCATTCACTGCCGTGGGTCACATGACGATGCCTTTGGGCTGCGGTCATCGATTAGCTGAAGCACCGCTGTGAAGGTTGTTCACGCTCCGTTCATGGATGGCAATGCGGCATGTCACGGGGATCTGCGACCGTTGGCGAGGCGACCGGGCGTCCATGCCCGGTCACGCCACGACCCTGCAGACGGAGCACCCGATGGCCATCGCCGATACACCGCGCGCCGCGACGGGCCCCACGCCGACCGCAATCGAGTCGGCGCTGGCCCAGTTCGACCGCGCCGCCGACCACCTCCATCTCGCCCCGGGCGTCCGCGCCATCCTGCGCGTCCCGAAGCGCGAGTGGACGGTCAACTTCCCGGTCCCCATGGACGACGGCAGCATCCGCGTCTTCACCGGCTACCGCGTCCAGCACAACATGTCGCGCGGGCCGTCCAAGGGCGGCATCCGCTACCATCCCGCGACCGACCTCGACGAGGTCCGCGCGCTGGCGATGTGGATGACCTGGAAGTGCGCGCTCGTCAACCTGCCCTTCGGCGGCGCCAAGGGCGGCGTCACGCGTCGATCCGCGCGCTCTCGGCCGGCGAGCTGCAGCGCGTCACCCGGCGCTTCACCACCGAGCTGCAGGGGATCATCGGCCCGGACGTCGACATCCCGGCGCCGGACGTCGGCACCAACGCGCAGACCATGGCCTGGATCATGGACACCGTCAGCATGCACGCCGGCTACACGGTGCCGGGCGTCGTGACCGGCAAGCCGGTCGGCCTGGGCGGCTCCGAGGGCCGCGCCGATGCCACCGGCATGGGCGTCATGTTCACCGCCGAGCGCGCGCTGGCCGAGGCCGGCATCGACTCGAGGGCGCGACGGTGGCCGTCCAGGGCTTCGGCAACGTCGGCGAGGCGGCGGCCCGGCTCATCGATGAGCGCGGCGGCCGGCTCGTCGCCATCACCGATGTCGGCGGTGGCGTCGCGAATCCCGCCGGGCTCGACCCGGCCAGGCTGACGGCGCACCTGCGCGAGACCGGCTCGATCGCCGGCGCGCCCGGCACCGAGCCGATCGACAACGAGACGCTGCTTGCGCTCGACGTCGACCTGCTCGTGCTGGCCGCGCTCGAGGGCCAGATCACGGCGGCGAACGCCGCCGACGGTCCGGGCCCGCGTGATCGCCGAAGGTGCCAACGGCCCGGTCACCCCCGATGCCGACCCGATCCTGGCCGAGCGCGGCGTCGTCAGTGCCCGACATCCTGTGCAACTCGGGCGGCGTCATCGTCAGCTACTTCGAGTGGGTGCAGAACCTCCAGTCCTTCTCCTGGCCGGGTGAGCGCGTCGCCGAGAGCTCGAGCAAGTCATCGGCCACGCCTACGACGAAGTCGCCGATGCTGCGACGACGCGGGATCGATGCGCGCCTGGCTGCGCAGGCGATCGCGGTCGGCCGCGTTGCCGAGGCCAGCGAGATCCGAGGCCGCTACCCGTGACCGGCCAGACCCTGCACCAACCCGTCTGGAACCTCGAGCACCGCACGGTCACGGTGCGCGGACAGACTCGGTCCATGCGGCTCGTCGCCTTCGAGCGTGGCTGGCTTGCTTCGGTCGACACGGAATCTGGACCGACCATGGCCGCTGACCGGTCGCCGTACCTGGCCGCCTGGCGTGCGTTGGAGCCGCTGGGCGTGGATCTGGGCGAGGCCATGATCTCGGTCGGACCGGTGTCGCGCTGACGGCGGGATCGGGCGTTCGCTCGCAAGCGCTCGGGAAGGGATGCATCCATCGGGCGTACACGCGTGGACCGGTCGATTGCTACCAAGCCCGATCATCCTTCTCCTAGGGCTACTGCTGCCTCGGTTGCGGAGCGGGTGGCCCGTGCGTGTGCTCGTATGATGAAGCCGAATGAACGCAGCTTCCGGATCGAAGCCCGCGAATGGGCCGGCCGTGCGCACGACCGAGTCGGTGGCGTCGCTCGGCGCGGGTCCGATGGTGTGGGCCGCGCTGGCGGCGGTCGATTCGGCCTGTTCGCCGACGGAGCTCGTGGCGCGGCTGAAGGCCGATGGCGCAGCACTGTCACGTGACCGTGCGCAACACCTGCTCGACGAGCTCGCTGCACGCGGGTTGGTGCGGGTGGCGCAGGCCCTGGAGGGCGCCGAACGCCGCGCGGTTCGAACCAACCTGGGTGACGAGCTGGTGCGCGCGCATCGGTGGCCGGAGGCGGCCTGCTGGATCAGCGTCTGAGCGAGCTGGACCGCCTGCGTGGTGACCTGCTCTCGACCGTTGCCCATGAGCTGCGCACGCCGCTGACCTCGATTCGCACTTCTGTTGGTCTGCTCCTCGATCCCCGACACTAGGGCGACGGCAGCTGAGCGGCGCGAGCTCCTGACCAGTATCGAACGCCATGCCGAGCGCATGCAGCAGCACGCCGATGACGTGCTCGAACTTGCGCGGTTCCGGACCGGGCACATCCGACTCGGCCTGCGTCGCTTCGATGCGCGGGCGGTGCCGCGTGAAGTCGCGGAAACGCTCGCCTCCACGCTCGAGGTGCGGCGACAGCAGATCGCAATCGATGCGCCGGCGGAGCCGATCTGGATCGTGGCCGATCACCGGCGCGTGGAGCGGGCGCTGCTCAACATTGCCTCGAATGCGCAGAAGTTCTCATCCGAGGGCGCGCGCATCGGGATCAGAGTCGCGGCGCCGGGCTCCGAGGTGTCATGGGAGGTCACGGACAGTGGCCCTGGGATCGCCGATGAGGAGCGAGGGCAGCTGTTCGAGCGGTTCTTCGTCGGCGCGACCGACGGAGGTCGGCCCGGTGCCGGTCTCGGTCTGCCGATCGCCTTGGCCATCGCACAGGCGCACGGGGGGCGGATCGAGGTCGACAGCGTGATCGGGCGGGGCAGCACCTTTCGCCTCTTCCTCCCCGCAGCTGGCCCGGAGGCCAGCGCGTCATGAAGATCGCGGTGATCGACGACGCGCCCGACGTGATCGAATCGGTCAGGCTGGGATTCACGCTGCAATGGCGGGAGGTCGACGTCCTGAGCGCGTCCACCGGGGAGTCCGGTCTGGACCTGGTGGAACACGAGCAGCCGGACCTCGTGCTCCTGGACATCGGTCTTCCGGACATCGACGGCTACCAGGTGTTGCGTCGCATACGCGACTTCTCCGACGTGCCGGTGGTGATGCTCACCGCCCGCGACGACACCCTGGACCTGGTGAAGGGACTCGAGCTGGGCGCCGACGACTACGTCACCAAGCCGTTCAACCACCTCGAGCTCCTCGCGCGGGTCAAGGCTGTCCTGCGACGGCTTGATATGCCCGCACCGGCCAGCCGTGCCCCTTCCTTCCGGTCGAATGACCTCGAGATGGACTTCGCACGCCAGGAGGTGCGGCTGCATGACGAAGCGCTGGCGCTGACGCCAACCGAGTACAAGCTGCTCTACCACCTCGTGCGCAACGCCGGGCACATCCTGCCGCACGGGACCCTACTGGCCAAGGTGTGGGGTCGCGAGTACGTCGACGAGGTCGACTACCTCCGGGTATACATCCGACGGCTGAGGGACAAGCTGGGCGACGATTCCGAGGCCCCGCGTTTCATCCGCACCGAGCGCGGGCTGGGATATCGGTTTCTCGCCCGCCCCGAGAACGCGGAAGCGGCTCGACTATGACCAACGAGCTTGACCACGCCGGAATCGCGTGGATCGACGCACATCGGGCGGTAATCGCGCTGGACGACTGAGTCGTCCCCGCGTGCCACCCGCCAGGTCGCATGTGCAGAATCCCACGGCCACTGACCAAGCTCCGTGCGTTCCCGGCGGCCCGGCCTGCCACCTAGGTCGCCGCCTCGAGGGCCGCTACCGCGCTCCCCGAGCCCGTTCTCGGCGCTAAGGCGGAGTGAGAGCGCTCGGGCCGCCTCCCGCATGGCCGGGTCGGCTGGGGTGGCGAGGGTCGCATCGGCCAACCGGTCGGCACGCAGCGCTCGCGCGGGCTGCGGTGCAGGTGCCACCGCGAGTCGATGCAGCCGATCGGCCCAGTAGCGCTGGTCGCCGACGTGCGGCACGACCACCGACGGCACGCCCGCCGCGCAGGCGGCGTGCGTCGTTCCCGCGCCACCGTGATGCACCACCACCGCGGCGCGCGGAAACAGGGCGCGATGATCGACCGGCCCGATCGTCGCCAGGCTGGGCGAGGCGATCGGGGCGTGGCCCTGGAGGACGACGCGACGCCCGCCTTCCAGCATGGCGCGGATCGCGTCGTGGAGAGGCCCGGCCGGGGTTCCGTGCATCGAGCCGAAGGTGACGACGATGGGCGGCGCGCCGTCGGCGACGAACGCGTCGAGGTCGGGAGGCAGCGCCGGCGGGCCTGAGTGGTCGAGCATGCGCCGGTCACGCGGGTCGTGGGTGGCAGGTCGGGCGGGACGCGGATGATCGACGGCGAGCAGGCCACGAGGTGCAGCCGCGGCGAGCGGGCCCGGAAGAGATCGAGCTTGCGCTGCCCGCTGCCGGCGCGTGCGAGGAGCTCGTCGAGTGGCTTCCCGCTGCGGGTCATCGCGCCGTCGAGAACGCGCCACAGCAGCCGATTGAGGGGGCCGAGGTTCGGCATGCCCGGTGGCGGCGCGGAGGCGGTCGGCAGCAGGACCGGGT
>CAVPGY010000006.1:0-15288 GCA_963704115.1 uncultured Chloroflexia bacterium | reverse complement strand
CGGCGGAGGGATCTCCGGGGTCGGAGAGACGGGCCGCCGGGGCGATTCCTGCGGGAAGACAGGTGAGCTGCTCGCTGCCGGGCTGCTGTCAGGTGTTTGGGTGGCCGTCGGCCGGTCTGAGGGACCCTGGTTATCGGTCGGCCCAGGCCGGCGCCGTGTCAGGCGCCCAGCCCAGCCGCTGCGGCGAGCGTACTGGCGACGATGAGGGCGCGGAGTCGAGTCACAAGGCCCAGTTAACCACGTTCGCCGCGGAAAGGCAGAGGCCCGCCGGCGGACCGGCGGGCCTCTGCAGAGATCCAGTTCTCAGACTCGGAACATCAGTGGTTGATGTACACGGTCATGTACGAGCCTTGGTGGCCGATCGACTTCACGCGGATGGTCGTGCCGGTGTTGGGCACCGGAACGCTGGCCCATCCGAGGTGGCCGATGGCTGGGTTCGGCGGGACCCAGTAGCTCTTCGAATCGTCGAATTTCGGGTTGCCCCGCAAGCGTCCGTAGCAGCGCTTGACGCTGTCGCGGTGAAGGCAGATGCGATCCGTGCGATCGAATCCAAACGTCGCGTCGTACGACTGGACGCGCGGCCGCCATACCTGCCCTGTCCGGCTGGAGCAGCAAGCTCCGGGTGCGCGTCGACTGGCAGCACCAGCCCACCGCATCGTCCATTGAGGCGCAGTTGTCGCCGACGTTGTTGTCCTCGAATGACTCGTCGTAGTACCAGACCAGCAGGCCGTCCTGGTACGGGAAGTGCTCGACCCAGTTCTGAAGGTTCGGGTTGTCAAGGAATCCGAAGTTGTAGGGGCCGGAGTCTTCAAACCCGTTGTCGTAGCCACCGTACGTCCGGCATTCCAACGAAGTAGGCGTTGAAGAACGACTGGCTTACTATCGACCCGAGCCCTGGTCGAACCCACCGTAACGTCCATCCCGGGTCTGTCTCGGCGTTGTCAAGCGGTTGTCCGGTGATGGCGATGTCATCGATGAACCAGGCCCGCGGGGTGCCTCAAAGGCATCGGTCCAGTACTCGAAGCCGATGTTGACCGTCATGGCTGGCAAACGCCGACAAGTCGGCTGTGAGGTCGATCCACGCGCCGCCCACGAACCGGTGATGCCGCTCGCCGAAGTTCTGCCCATTGGGACTGGTGTTGGTCGACAGGTTTGTTGGGTACCGGAAACACCGTCCACCGTCAGGTAGGCATAGTCCCAGTCGGGTTCGATGTCGTACTTCACCTTGGCCATAAGGTCCACAGGACCCGGCGGCAAGGTCACGTCCCGGGTCATGGTGTTGTCAAGGCTGTTGCCCGACCCGGAGAAGTACTGGAAGTCGCCCGAGTACGGATCACCCAGCGGGAAATCGACCGACTTATCAGGCAGCAGCACGAGGATCTGCTGGGCGTACTTGCTGTTGAAGAACGACGGGCCCAACTTGACGGTGGATCTGGTCCGCCGAGTCAACGACCGTCAGGTTCGACCAGTTCAGGAAGATCTTCTCGTAGGCGCTCATCGGGATCGGCTTGCTGCCAATGCCGTCCTTGGCCTTGCCGGTGCTGCCGTACGAACCGCTGGAGTAGAGCGTCCAGAAGCCGGTCGAGTTCTCCGCGCCACCGGTGTTGCCGCTAGTGTCATACAGGTCGGGCAGGCCAAGGTCATGCCCGAACTCGTGGGCGAACACGCCCACGCCGCCGTCCTCAGGCTCGACGGTGTAGTCACCGATCCAGTACTTGCTGTCTCCGATCTGCGTGCCGCCGTACGGCACCACCGTGCCGTCCACGGTCGGGCCGCCGCAGCCGATGCACGTCAGCTGAACGTACCACCGGTGACTCCAGATGGCGTTCTCACCCTGTGCCCCGCCGCCGGTCTCCTCGCCAGAACCGGCGTGGACCGCCTGGAAGTGGTCAATGTACCCATCAGGCTCGTCGAAGATGCCGTCGCCGTCCTGGTCGTAGCGATCCCATACGTCGAACTGCGAGAGGTAGGCATCGATCTCGTCAGCCGTCATCGTCGCGGTCGCGTTCGCGTACCACACGTTTGCCTCGTCCTGGACAAAGCGCCAGACATTGGAACAGACGATGTCGCCGCAAACGTTGGCTCCGTACCGGGTCTCCGTGTATGGAACGGTGACCCAGTCCTCGACCGTACCGTTCACGGTGTAGCGATTTGACGACTGCTCAATGTAGAAGTTTCGCATCGAGACGTCACCCCTCTTTCCCGAGAAGAGGATGTCTTCGTAGTACGCCTGGTTGAAGTCCGATGTCCAGATGCTGGTGTTATCAACTGACCGGTCCGGGGCCGGGATCTCATTGTGCGACGGTCCCGGATCCGTCCCGAAGGCCTCATAGCTCGGGTGAACCGCGTCGCCGAATTCGCCGAGAATGGTCCAGATCGTGTCCTCGCTCTCACGCGACAGCGCGACGAACTGATGTCCCTTCTTGAAATCGTAGTTGTGGTCGTTCCGGTTGCCATGGGCAACGGCGGTCGATGAATCAAGTCGAACGACGTCGTTCGGCCCGACCGGCGTCGCCTTTCCCTGCGCGACGAGCTGCAGCGCCTTCTGACGCGCTGCGAACTGGGCGTCGGCCAGCGGATTCGGCAGATTGTCCGACCGCGGGGCGGCCTGTGGCTCTGGCTCCCGGGCCGGGACGTATGCCCCGACCGGCGTCGCCATCGAGGTGAGGAGAGCAACGGTGGCCGACACGGCCAGCAACTTACGCAGGCTTCTCAAGATCGGGCTCCTCCGCTATGGAGATATGGCGGGCCCCCGGGGACCCAAAAGCATGCTGAGTGGCGCCACTCTAAACGGCGGCGGCAACGCCTCGCAACGCTTTCGCGACATCCCGGTGCCCGCTGTCACCACCGACCGATGAGCCGCACCGCTGCCGGGCGGACGGCGAAACGCCATTCGGCAGCCTCGTGCATGAGGTCGCCGTCGGCCTGCACGGGGATCGGGCGGCCGTCGAGGCTGGTGATCACGGCGACCTGGGCGTGGAGGGCCGCGGCGGAGGGCCGACGGTGAGCAGCCCAGCGCACAACCTCCAGGGCCAGACGTGGCTCTGGGCCTGGGTAGACGTGCAGCGTGAGCCGGCCGGCATCGGTCCGGGCGCCTGGGTTGACGAGCAGGCCGCGTCCGTAGAACGGAGTCGTTCCGACGACCACCAGGGCCATCGGTCCTTCGTGGACCACCGCACCGTCAACTTCGACCCGCACCGAGAAGCGGTGGCGCAACGCCCCAAGTGAGCCGGCGGCAGCGCCCGCCCAGCCGCGCAGCCGTTTCGCGCCCCCCGCGGCGTATCGCCCCGCCACGACGGCGTCCCAGCCTGCCCCCGCGAAGAGCGCCAGCCGCCCGTCCACCGAAACAAGGTCAATTGGACGCGACTCGCCGACCGCCACCAGCGCAGCCAGCGCAGCAGGGTGACGCGGCAGGTTGAGCAGATGCGCCGTGGCATTGCCGAACCCCGCGGGAATGTAGCCGAGCACGGGGCGCTGCCCGTCCGGCAGGGCGCCAATCACGTTGTAGGCCACGCCCAGCGAGCCGTCGCCACCGACGATCACGGCGGTCGTGTATCCCGCGATCCGCTCTTCGAGCCAGGCGCGCAACTCCTCCACCGAGCGGGTGCTGGTGGTGTGCAGGTCGGCATCCAGCGCGCGTCGCGTCAGTGCTACGGCGGCCTGGACCCGATTCGTCCGAGCGGAGCTCGCCCCCTCGTTCAGGAAGATGGCGGCCGGTGGCGGTGTCGCTTCAACCACGGGCGGGCTACGGAAGCCCGGCGATCACCTCTTCGGCGGCGGCGGGGTCGGTGGTGCTGACGAAGTACAGCAGCTCGCCCTTGGCGTACAGGAACATGGCCTGGTCATCGGCCTCGGCGTCGGTCGCGCTCTCGACCTGGTGCCCCGCGACGGTCACCGTCGTCCATTCGAGCGGGACGTCCCGGTCCTCGTCCATTGACGCCTTGAAGACCTGCAGCAGCCGATCCTCGCTCGCGCCTTCGGCACGAAAGACGAACATCGCCGCGCCGCTGGTGAAGTCGGCACCGAAGCCGAAACCGAACGCGATCGCCACGTCGGACGGCGACACGCCGAGGTCCGCCAGGAACTTGGCGGTGATCTCGTCCTCCTGGCCGGATGTGAGGAACTGGTCGCCGCGCATGCTGAACTTCTGCATGGTCGCTCCGCCGATCTCGTCGGGGATCAGCGCTTCGAGCTCGGCGACCACGCCCGCGCTGAAGGATGGAAGACCGATGCCGGGGGACTCGGCTGCGGATTGCGAGGGAGCCACGGACTCGGCCTGGCTCGCCGACGGGCTCCCCGATGACGAGCCACAGGCGGCAAGGATGATGGCCGCCAGGCCTGCCGCGACCAGGGTGCGGGAGCGATTCATCGGTCTGGTTCCTCATGCTCGGGCGTTGCCGGCTGGAGCATAGCCGCAGCTACTTCAGGAATGGGCTTGGTTGACGCTTCAGGAAGCGGCCGTCGCCCCGGGCGCCGAGCCACTCCTCGCCATCCACCACGATCTTGCCGCGCGATAGGACGAGATCGGCCCCGCCGGTGACCTCCATCCCCTCGTAGCAGCTGTAGTCCACGTTCATGTGATGGGTCGAGGCGCTGATGGTGTGGCGACGCGTCGGGTCGTAGACGACCAGGTCGGCATCCAGGCCGACCCCCACGGCGCCCTTCTGCGGCAGTCCGAACATGCGGGCGGGTGCCGCCGAGATGACCTCCACCCATCGGTTCGGCGTCAGTCGCCCGGTGACCACTCCGCCCGAGTGCATCAGGTTCACGCGGTCCTCGACGCCGGGCAGGCCGTTGGGGACCTTGCGGAAGTCGCCGACCCCCAGGTCCTTCTGGCCGTGGAAATCGAATGGGCAATGGTCAGTCGAGACGACTTGCAGGTCGTCCTTCAGGAGCCCGAGCCACAGGTCTTCCTGGTGGTCCGCCGGGCGCAGGGGCGGAGAGCAGACGAACTTGGCGCCGTTGAAGCCGTTGCCCATGTCGTCGAGCGAGAGGAAAAGGTACTGGGGGCAGGTCTCGGCGAAGACGGGCAGCCCCTCATCGCGGGCCCGGCGCACCTCGTTGAGGGCCTCGCGCGCCGAGAGGTGGACGATGTAGACCGGCGCTCCGGCGACCTCGGCCAGCCGAATCACCCGGTTGGTGGCCTCGCCCTCCAGCACCGGCGAGCGGGATGTTCCGTGGTAGTAGGGATCGGTGTTGCCCGCGCCAAAGGTCTGCCCGGCGACGACGTCGATGGCGAGGCCGTTTTCGGCGTGCATCATGATCAGCCCGCCGTTCCCCGCGGTCTGCTGCATCGCCCTGAAGATCGCCCCGTCATCGGAGAGGAAGACGCCGGGGTAGGCGGTGAACAGCTTGAAGGTCGTGACGCCTTCGTCGACGAGCGTGTCCATCTCGGTCAGAACATCGTCGCGGACGTCGCTGATGATCATGTGGAAGCCGTAGTCGATGCAGGCGTTGCCATCGGCCTTGGCGTGCCAGGCGTCGAGCCCGTCGCGAAGTGCCGTCCCACGCGACTGGACGGCGAAGTCGATGATGGTCGTCGTGCCCCCGAATGCCGCGGCGCGCGTCCCGGTCTCGAACGTGTCCTTGGCCGCGGTCCCGCCGAACGGCAGCTCCATGTGCGTGTGCACGTCGATGGCGCCGGGGATCACCCACTTGCCGGTGGCGTCGATGGTGCGGTCGGCGGTGGCTCCTGCCTCGGCCGCCAGGTCCGAGCCGATGAGCGCGATCGTCTCGCCGTCCACCAGGACATCCGCCCGGGTCGTGGCGTCGGCGTTGATGATCGTGCCGTTCTTGATCAGGGTGCGCATCGGTTCCTCCGGTGGCTTGTGGGGAGCGAGTCGGTGCGTGGCGCGAGAGCGTCGCCATGGTAGCGCCGCGACGGAGGTGCGTGAATGGGTTGCCACAGCGGCGCGGGCGCGACTCGCGGCGGGCGCGACTCGCGGCGGGCGACTCGCGGCGGGCGGCTCGCGGCGGGCGGCTCGCGGCGGAATCCGCTCAGACTTGCACCGGGGGACGCTTAGGCGAGCAGTCGGGCGGAATCAGCCGGAACTCGGGCCCGGCTGCCCCCGGGCTGAGCACGGACGCTGCACGAATCTGCGCTGCGCGGTGAACGCGGACCCACCGTGACTCCCGTTACGGTCCCCCGGTGCACATCTGACAGGCGTCGCTACGATGCGAGGCATGACCGACATCGCGGCGTGGGGGGCCGAGCATCTGCCACTGCTCATCGCCCTCGCCTGGACCGTCCGCGTTCCGCTGCTGAACGGCGAAGAAGGACACGAGGCGATCACTCGCGCCGCCTGGGCCGGCTTGCACGTGACCGATGACCAGCAGCGAGCCCTGATCCGCGGGGTGCGCGCCCCGGATATCGGGCTCGGCGGCTTCCTTGTTTCCGCCCTGCCGTTCGCACAACGGCGCCACGCACTGCGCGCCTGGCCCTCGACGACGACCCGGCGTGGCGTTGCAGAGATGCGCGCGTTCATGGCCGACTGCCACGCGCGCGCCCTCGCGATGCCGGACGGCCCGCGGCGCTGGGCGACCTTCGGCCGCCTGCTCCATTGCCTGCAGGACTCCTACTCCACGGCCCACACGGATCGAGACGGCGCTCGGATCCTGCGCATGAAGCACTGGGGTCCGGTGCGCTCCGGCCCACGGGGCGCATCGGCCGACGAGCACGGGTTCCCGACCGATCCCCGCGACAGTGCCTGGCGGGACGGGGTCATGACCGATGAGGCACGCGCGGCTGTCGCGGCCTCGCGCCGTTACCTCGAGCTGGTCTCGGCCGGTTGGGAAGCGGCCACGGAGTTCTCCACCTTCCTTGACTCGGTGGCGCCCCTGCCTGATGAGGCTTGACGGCGACCGGTGCACATCTGGCGGGCGCGGCTACGATTCGCGGCATGACATCCACCGCAGCAGGGCTGATGGCGGCGGCCGCCCTGATGGCCATGGTGGACTGGGTCGCGCTCGTGGGCGACCGGCGGCGCGTGGGGCTCGTGACCAAGCCGGCGGCGATCCTGCTGCTCCTCGCAGCGGCGGTGATGGTCGCGCCGGTCAACACGGAGCAGCGCACATTCTTCGTGGCCGCCCTCGCCCTTTCCGCAGCGGGTGACGTCGCGCTGCTCGCACCGCCACGCTGGTTCGCGGTCGGGTTGGGGGCGTTCCTGCTGGCGCACGTGGCGTACATCGGGGGACTGCTGCAGGTCCAGGGCACCGGAGAATCGGTCGCGGCCGGCCTCGTGTTCGTTGCGCTGGCCGGCCTGTTCATGGGCATCCCGATCGTGCTCGGCGCCGCCAGGAAGCGGGGCGCGGCACTCGGCGTCGCGGTGGCGGCCTATCTCGCGACCATCTCAGCGATGGTCGTGCTTGCCGGGCAGTCCGACCTCATCCTCGCGCGAGTCGGGGCGGTGCTCCTGTACGCGTCGGACGGCGTGCTCGGCTGGAATCGCTTCGTGACGCCCATCCGCCAGGGCAGGCTGCTGACCCGCGTCCCCTACCACCTGGGTCAGGGGCTGATGATCCTGTCGTTGGTGTACGCCGGCTAGCCCTTCTCGTGCATCCACGGGGTGTAGACGATGCCGACCAGGATCCCCTCGGGGCTGAGCAGGTGGCTGACCGTCTGGCCCCACGGCTCGAGCTTGGCATCGACCAGGATCCGATAGCCGCGCTCCGCCATCTCGGCGGCAGCAGGCGCGACGTCGTCGGCGGACGGGACGTCGAACTCAAGCCAGGCCTGGGGCTCGGGGAGATCCGTCGGCCATGCATCGGTCCCGAAGCACGACTCGGCCGCCTGCGACAAGGGCCACAGGGCGAAGGCCCTGACACCTTCGAGATCGTCGTTGGTCCAATAGCCGGGTGATGACTCCTCGAGCTTGATCCCGAGTCCATCGGCCCAGAAGGCGCGGCTCGCGGCACCGTCCTTCACGATCGGTCCGAAGCCGGCGACGAAGGCCGGCCTCATGGGGCCGATGCCTCGGCATACGCGGCGGCGAAGCCGGGGAGTCCCCGCTCCACCATCTCGTCGGTTGCGGTCAGGCTGATCCGGAACCAGCCGGGCACCTCCACGATCGACCCGGGCAGGACCAGCACGCGATGCCTGCCCAGCAGCTCGCAGAAGGCGACGTCGTCGGCGATCGGGGCGCGGGCCATGATGTAGAAGGTCCCCTCCGGTACCGTCGTCTCGTAGCCGATCTCCCGCAACCCGCTGACCATCCGGTCCCGGCGAGCCTGCATGGCAGGGATGTCAATGGAGAGCTTCTCGAGATCCTCGATGGCGTGCTGCAGCAGCGCGTTGGGGAACGCGTAGCCGGTGGCGAACTGCGCCACGAAGATGCTCTCGCGGAATGCCTCGCGGTCCGGCATGGTCGGCGGCACAGTCAGGTAGCCGATGCGCTGACCGGGGGCCAGCAGCTGCTTCCCGTAGGAATAGGTGATCACCGTGTGCGGGTACACCTCGGCCGGCGTATGGAAGGCGATGCCGTCGAACAGGATCCGGTTGTAGGGCTCGTCGGAGATCAGGAAGATCGGATGACCGATGCGTTCGGAGGCATCGGTCAGGGTCGTTGCCAGCACCTGGAGCGTCTCGAGCGGGTACACCCGCCCGCTCGGGTTGTGCGGCGAGTTGAAGATGATCGCCCGGGTGCGCGGGGTGATGGCCGCGGCGATCTCCGCCATGTCGGGCTCGAAGGCGGGCGGCGCCAGGTGGAGGCGCACCGGAACGCCATCGGCGGCGAGGACCATGAACTCGTAGAAGAACCACGGCGGCGAGAGGAAGATCACCTCGTCGCCGGGCTCGACCAGCGCACGCATGGCAACCGCCAGCGCCGCGAAGCCCCCGTTGGTCATCGCCACGTCGGCCGGATCCCACTTCATGCCGGTCCGCGCGCTGAGTCCGCGGGCGACGGCGATGCGCGACTTCGGCTCGCTGTCCTTGTAGGCGAACCAGTCACGCCGGCGCGGCTCCAGGTGCGTGGCGAGCGCGCTGACATACTCGGGCATCGGGAAGTCCTGCGGGTTACCGACCGCGAAGTTGGCGACTTCCGGATTGGCGTTGAGCTTCGCGAACGGCCCCGTAAAGAAGGCCATGAACGGCGCGATGGATTCCCCGATTCGGTCGATCCGACGGGTTCGTGTCGAGGTCATGGGTTCAACTCCGCATCGCTCTGTAGATGGTCCACGCCCCACCGAGCACCGCGATCGCGGCGAGGGCCAGGTAGAACGAGTCGCCGCTGGTGAAGTACAGGATACCGAGCACCACGACGATAAACGCCCGCACGCCGATGGCGAATCGCAGCGACACGCGCGCCTATCGGTTCATGGCGGGGATGATGTCGCGGCCGTATCGGTCCAGCTGGTCTTCCTCGTCGCCGTTCATCAGGTAGAAGTTGAACTGGTCCACGCCCGCGTCGGCGAGCTCGTGGAGCTTGGCGACATGCTCGTCGGGTTCGCCCAGCAAGCAGAACCGGTCGATCACCTCGTCGCCGACGAAGGCCGCGTTGCTCGAGCCGACCTCGGCGTGGTGGAGGTAGTCGTACCCCGTGCGGTCAGTGACGTAGCCGGTCAGCGCCTCGGGCAGCTGCTCGCGCGGGTACCTGTTCACGAGGTCGACCACGTGGTTGCTGACCAGGGCGGGGAACCAGCGGGTCCGCTCACGCCCGACCTCGCGGGGGCCCACGTGCGCGGCGGCCGCCGACTGCACGCGAACGCTGCCCGGTGAGCGGCCGGCGCCTGCCTCTGCCTCGCGGACCTGCGCGACGAAGAACCGAATCAGGTCGGGGATCGGCCAGTTGGAGGATCAGTCCGTCGGCGATGCGGCCGGTCATGGCGAGCGCCATCGGTCCGTAGCCGGCGACCCAGACGGGGAGCTTCCACCTGCCGGTCCACGGGAGGACCAGGTCGGTGCCCTCGAAGTTGCACGGTGCGGCCCTCGACCAGGTCGCGGATGACGCCGATCCCCTCCTCGAGCGTCTTCATGGTGGTCGGCGGCTTGCCGAGCACCCTGCGCGCGCTGTCTCCGCGACCGATCCCCAGGTCCATCCGCCCGCCGCTCAGCTCGTCGAGCACCGCCAGGGTCGAGGCGGTGACGCTCGGCTCGCGCGTGGCGGGATTCGTGACACAGGTGCCGAGGCGCATGGCCGTCGTGGCCTGGGCCATCAGCGTCAGCGGGACGTACGGCTCGCGCCACAGCACGTGGCTGTCGAAGATCCAGCCGTACGTGAAGCCATTTCCCTCGGCACGCTTCGTCAGCTCGACGGTGCGTCCGAGGTCGTTATCGGGCTTGAGGGTGAATCCGAAGTCCATCTACGTCCCCTGGCCTTCACCGCTTACCACGTGACGTGGTTCATCGGCACGTGGAGAGCTCGGCGCGTGTCGCCGCACCACGTGACGTAGTACATCAGCGCGTACGGAGCCCTCCGCGTGTCGCCGTACTACGAGAGGTAGTGGCATGACGCAGTTCACGTGCTATTCGGTGCTTGATGCGGGCAGATGCGCTGTTGAACTACGTCACGTAGTAACGGGCGCCCGTATCTGCCCACCCTAACGGCGCACCAGGTCAGCGTAGGCATCGGGACGCCGATCACGGTAGAACTGCCAGAGCTGCCGAACCTCGGTGATCGTGTCCATATCGAGGTCGCGGACCAGCAGCTCCTCCTTGTAGGCGTCCCCCACCTCGCCGACGAACTGGCCGCGGGGATCCACGAAGTAGGACTGCCCGTAGAAATCGTCCTCGCCGAGCGGCTGATACCGACCCGGTTGATCGTCCCGACGTAGTACCCATTGGCGAGCGCATGCGAGACCTGCTCGACGCGCCACAGGTACTCGCTCAACCCGCGCGACGTGGCCGAAGGAATGAAGACCAGCTCGGCGCCGTTGAGCCCCAGCGCCCGCGCGCCCTCGGGGAAAGTGGCGGTCGTAGCAGATGTAGACGCCCACCTTGCCGACGGCGGTGTCGAAGACCGGGTAGCCGGTGTTGCCGGGGCGGAAGTAGAACTTCTCCCAGAAGCCCTTGACGTGCGGGATGTGGGTCTTGCGGTACTTGCCCAGGTACGAGCCATCGGCGTCGATCACCGCGGCGGTGTTGTAGTAGATCCCGGCCGTGTCCGAGTCCTCCTCGTACATCGGTACGATCAACACCATCCCGGTCTCGCGCGCCAGTTCCTGCATGCGCTTGGTCGTGGGACCGTCTGGGATGTGTTCGGTGCAGGAAGTACTGCGGGTCCTGCACCTGGCAGAAGTAGGGACCGTAGAAGAGCTCCTGGAAGCACATCACCTTGGCGCCCTGCTTGGCCGCCTCGCGCGCGTACTTGATGTGCTTCTCGATCATCGACTCCTTGTCGCCGGTCCAGTCGGCCTGCAACAGGGCCGCGCGGATGATTCGCGCCATTCGTTTCCTCCTGGGTTCGGTCGGGTCAGGGAGCCGAGACACCTGCAGCAGCGCATCACACCGCTCAGCGGGCCAGCGGCGAAGGTCAGTTGAGGGTGAACTCCAGCCCCTCTGCGCCACCGACCACCTCCGGCCCATCGCGGGCCTGGAGGTCGGCCACCAGTTGATCGAGGGACTCGATCGTCCGCATGGCTCGGATCGTGGTGGAAGGTGACGAGGCGGCGAGCCTCCGCCTGCACGGCGAAGGCCCATGCGTGCTCCACCGGCTTGCGTCCCCAGCCGATCCGATCGGGATATTCGGCGGCGGTGTACTGGGCATCGTGGATCAGCAGGTCAGCGCCAGCCGCCACGCCGTGCCCCGAGGTCCAGCCCGGCGACAGCGGGAAGGATGGGGCCCCCAGCGCGGGCTCGCTATCCGGCAGGTAGGCCAGCGTCCGGCCCCCGCCGGTGATGAAGCAGCCGACCGTCGGGTCGGGGTGGATGACCGCATCCGCGCTGATCGTCAGCGAACCGACGGTAAAGGGCTCGGCAGGCACGTCGTGCAGCGAGACTCGAGAGCCGAGATCGCGCAGGCGCACCGGGAAGAGGGGCGGCGACAGGTATCGCGACAGGCGTTCCCGAAGATTCATGGTCGTGGGATGGCGGACCCCAGATGTGCAACTCGATGTCCGCCCGGAAGCACGGCTCAAAGAAGCCGATCCCCTGCAGGTGGTCGAGGTGCAGATGGGTCAGCAACAGGTCGATTCGGCCTTGGTGCTCGCGCAGCGCCGTCCCGAGCCGACGGATGCCGGTCCCGGCGTCGAGCACGAGGAGCGCGTCGTCGGTGCGGACCTCGACGGTGCCCGTGTTGCCGCCGTAGCGGATCGTGTCGGGGCCTGGACTTGCGACCGATCCGCGCGTTCCCCACAGCCGGACCATCACCGGCGTGTCACGCTGAGGTCTCCCAGAAGAGCGCGACAGCACCAAGCCGGCTGCCGCCCTGGCCCTGCAGCGGGAAGGCGGCGACCTCCAGGGTGCGCATCGCTCCATCCAGGCCCGTGATGTCAAAGCGGGCGTGAGCGGGGCGACGCTCGCGCAGTGCCTTGACCAGCGGCAACTCATCGATATCCAGCGGACTCCCGCTGTCATCGCGCACGGCGAAGGCCGAGGTCCACTCCGCAAAGCCCATCTCGCCGGCGTCGTCAAAGCGACGACCCAGGACGCCCTCGGCGGCTTCGTTGTAGTAGACCAGCGTGCCCTCGGAGTCGACCAGGAAGAGTGGCACCGACAGGCGGCTCCCCAGGTGGCGCACCAGGATCCGCTCGATCGGTGTACCATCCCGCAACTCTCCTCGCTGTAGGTGAACCCGACGGAGCCTTCATCGGATCACATTCGGTCCGCAAGACCAACGCCGTCCACTCCTTTGCCGGCGCCGTCGGCCGCAGCGGACGTAGCGTGGAAGTCGGGCGAGAGGTCGTTCGGTTCAATCCGCTCGGGCTCAACGAGGTGCTGACCCGCCGAGGCCCAGCTGTGGGTGCTGACCGCACAGATCCAGCAGGAACTCGAGCTTCGCAGCCGAGCCGAGGTCGCTCCTGGTGACCGACCGGGCGGTGGTCGACAACTTCGCCTACTACCTCAGGGTGACCGGTGGCGAGGACCCCTTCGACGTCGAGCCGCTCGTGGAGCAACTGGTGCCGGACCTACGACCTGTTCGTTCGGCTGCTGCCCGACGTGCCGCTGCAAGCCCGATGGGGTCCGCAGCACCAACGACGCCTTCCGTGACGAGATCGAGAGCATCCTCAACCGGATCCTTCCGAGCTACGTCCCCGGGGAGCGGCTGCTTACGGTGCGGGCGTCCGACGTCACCGAGTCGTTCGACTGGTGGCGATCGCCGAGCGGCTGGCCGAGCTGGTCGGCGAGCCATTGCACGCAGCCGCTGCGACGCCCGCGGGCTGACGATGGAATCGCGCGAACGGGCCATGCGCCGGGCGGCGGAACTGGGAATCGAATTCGTCCTGGGGCTGCCCGAGCGCCATGTCGGCGCACGAACGATGACGCCCAGGCCTGGTGGCCCGGCTGGGCGGCCCGCTACCCGAAGCGGGAGAGGACCCCTTGGTGGTCGTCGAGGAGATGGCGCGCGACTTCGACCCGGGACTGGTGGCATCGGCGGGACCGCGATACTTTGGCTTCGTGATCGGGGGTGCCGTCCGCCAGCCGCCGCGGGCGCCGACTGGCTGACGGGCGCGTGGTCGCAGGCGGCCAACCTCCACCCGCTGTCGCCGGCTGCCGCGGCCGTCGAAAAAACAGGTCGCCGGCGAAAGTGGATGCTGGACCTGCTCGGCTTGCCCGCCGACGCGGGGTTCGGCGTGCATGGGGGCGCCGGCCTGGGCAACGTCGTGGCCCTGGCGGCGGCCCGCCATACCGTGCTCGCGCGCGAGGGCTGGGACGTCGAGGCCAAGGGTCTCTTCGGTGCGCCAGAGATCACGCTGCTCATCTGGGACCAGGCCCACGCCACGCTCGAGGCGGCCCTGCAGTACCTCGGCCTGGGGGCGGGAGCGCGTCGTGCGAGGCTGCCGACCGATGACCAGGGCCGTATGCGGGCCGAAAGCCTTCGCGGGAGGTCATCGAGTCGCTGCGAGCAGGCCGATCCATCGCCTGCAGCCAGGTCGGCAACGTCAATTCCGGCGCGTGCGACCCCGTCGCCCAGATGGCGAAGCCCTGGTGGAGCAGCAGCACAATGCGCTGGCTCCATGTCGATGGCGCTTTCGGACTCTGGGCGGCCGCTTCCTCCCCGACTCCGACACCTCGTGGCGGGTGTCGAGCGAGCCGATCGATGGGCCACCGACGCCCACAAGTGGCTGAACGTCGGGCTACGACTGCGGGTTCGTCGCTGTCGGGGACCCGAGGCACACCGCACGGCGATGTCGACGAGAGCCGCGTACCTGATCCAGGACGACGCGCACCGCGACGGCTGGGAGTACGTGCTGGACTCCTCGCGCCGGGCCCGTGGCTTCACGTCTACGCGACCCTCCGCTCGCTCGGTCGGAGCGGGGTGCGCGAGATGGTGGAGCGGTGCTGCGACATCGCCCGACGAATGGCGGAGCGGCTCGACGAAGCCCCCGGGGTCGAGATGCTGAACGAGGTCGTGCTGAACCAGGTGCTCGTGCGCTTCACGCCTGGCGACGGTGGCGATGCCGATGCGTTCACGCGCGAAGTGGTGGCACGCGTGCAGGCTGGCGGTGAGGCCTGGATGGGCACCACCACCTGGCACGGGATGGGGGCCATGCGCATCAGCGTCAGCAACTGGTCGACCACCGAGGCCGATATCGACCGCACCGCCGATGCCATCCTGCGCGCGCGAACGCGACCTTCTGGCTGACACCAAGAAGCCGGGTGGGACGGCCCAGCCCGGCTCGTGTGCGATTGGCCGAATCGGCGCTAGGGGCGGAAGACCCCGGTCAGTTGCGGTGAAGCTCCGCCGGATCAATCTCCACCCCTCGAGCCAGCTCGGCGACGGCGGCGGGCGAGAGGGGTGGCACCCGAAGCTCGACCAGCGTGCCCGGCGGAATGTCGCCGAGCGCCAGGCGGAGCGGGTGTCGGCTGCCCACTTCGTCGTCGCGGTAGGTCGCGATGACGAGCACGCGGAGGCTGCGCACGCGCCGTCCGACGATCCTGAGCAGGTCGAAGCGTGGCCTCGTCGGCCCAATGCATATCGTCCAGGACGATCAGGCGGACGGGTCCCGCGGGTCGTCGTTCGCAGCATTGCCAGGAAACGCCTCCAGTACCCGGTCGCGATCAGCCGCATCCAGCGCCGCACGCAGCGGGCCGCCGATCTCATCTGCGATATCGCGAGTGGTGCGAACGGCCGGGCTGGCATGACCGGGTCGCACGACCCCCACAGCACCTGGACCAGGCCGGCGCTGTCA
>CAVPGY010000005.1:0-26269 GCA_963704115.1 uncultured Chloroflexia bacterium | reverse complement strand
TGGCCTGGCGGCGACCCCGACCGGCCGCCGGCTCGCAAAGGAACGGCTCGTTCAGATAAAGCGTTCTGGACAAAGGGCTTAGACCAGTATCTGTCGCCGCGAGGAGGCCCTGGACGGGCCGACGAAGCAATCTCGGGATCGATCGAGGTTGCTTTGGCAGCTCTGCTGCCATGCACTGACAGAAGCGGTGACGAATGAAACAATGTGAAACGTCCTACCGTACTTCCAATACTCACCCCTGGAGAAGGCTCTGGACATGGAAGGCGTACTCGCGATCATCTTCATCTTCGGGGGTGGAACCCTCTTCCTCCTTTCCGTGAGCCCGATCGGCAAGGCGTACGCCGAGCGGATTCGGGCCAAGACCCACGAACTGGCGCCGCCCGATCCGCAAGTCCTCGCGGAGATCGACGACTTGCGGCTACAGGTGTCAGAGCTCCACGAGCGGGTGGACTTCACCGAGCGGCTCCTGGCCGAGCGCCGCGATCCGGAAAAGCTCTCGCCGAGCTAGGGAGGCCGACGATGCCGGAAGAAGAATTCCTGATTGTCATGACCCTGCTCATCGCCGGCATCGCGCTGGTGTTTACCTTCGCGATACCGCTCCGAAAGGCCCTGCTCCGGAAGATCGAGGGCGCCTCGCGGAGTCACGATCCCCACCTCATCGAGGAGGTGGACATCCTCAGGGAGCGGGTCGGGGAGCTGGAGGAGCGGCTGGACTTCACGGAGCGGTTGCTGGCGAATCAGCGAGACGTCGCAGAGATACCACCCGGAGTTGCCCGATGACACCATCCCTGCCGCTGCTGGCCCAGGCCGACGTAATCGTCCAGGCGCCGCCGCTACCGCCATTGCCACCGTGGGCGCTGCTCTCGGAGCCCGCGCTCGTGCTGATTACCCTCGCCTTCATCGCGGGAACCGTACTGATCGCGTTCCCGCTGATTCGGGCGATTTCCCGCCGCCTGGAGGGCAAACAGCGGCAGGACCCGGCGGTGCTGGCTGAGATCGAGGACCTCCGCGCACGCGTGGCGGAGCTCGAGCAACGCCAGGGGCTGGTCCACGAACTGGAAGAGCGGCTGGACTTCACCGAACGTCTCCTCGCGCAGCAGCGCGAGCAGGCGCGGCTTCCACACTAGAAAGCCGGCGCACTCATGAATTCTGGTGACTTGGCCCCCGTCATCGTCAGTATCGCCATGTTCGTGGCCGCCGCCGCGGTGCTCATCCTCCGCGGCCCGCTCGGCAAGGCGTGGGCCCGCCGTATCGAGGGTACGAGCGCGCAGGCGGACGCGCGCGCGCTGCCGGAAGTCGATCAGCTTCAGGGGCGTGTCGCGGAGCTGGAGCAGCAGATCGACCGACTCCATGAGCTGGAGGAACGACTCGACTTCACCGAGCGTCTCCTCGCGCAGCAGCGTGAGCAGCCGCGGCTCGGTTCATAGGAAGGGGCCACCTTGGAACCTGGTGTCGTCATTGGTGTCTCCATTCTCGGTGTGTTCGTGGTGGCCTGGGCGGGGTCGTTCGTCCTCGCCGGTCCGATCGGGAAGGCCATCGCGCAGCGGATCGCCGGGAGGGGCGCAGACCCCGCCCTCGCGGCGGACCTCGATGCCTGTCTCGCAGAGGTCGATGCGCTGCGCACTCGCGTCCTCGAACTCGAGGAACGGGTGGACTTTGCCGAGCGGATTCTGCCTTCGCCGCGTGGAGTGGCACAGGGGCGCGAACACGAGCCAGGGAGCAAGTAGTGGGCGACGGCATCGGTGACTTCGCGTTCTGGATCGCGATCGGCGTCATCAACATCGCGTTCTGGACCGCCATGTCGCCGCTGATCAAGGCGCTGGCCGACCGGGTGCGCGGAGGCGCCGTCCCATCGGGACTCGAGGCCCGGCTTGAGGCGCTCGAGGCGACCCGGCCGATTACCGGCGAGACCGACGCGGTTTATCAGCGAATGGTGGAGCTCGAGGAGCGGCTCGACTTCACGGAACGGCTCCTGGCACAGGGACGGGAGCCGGCCAGAATCGAGGAGCGGCAGTGAGCTGGATCAAGAAGACGTTCGGGCTGGATGCGGTCGACCTCACGATCCATGCGGCCGTGACGGGGTGCCTCATGGTTCTGGGGTACCTTGGGACCGACAACGGCACGGGGCCGACCCTTGTGCTGTCAGCCTCCCTCGTCCTTCTCGGCGTCCGCCGGCACCTCGCGCGCAATCCGCACCTGCTCCAGGCTGAGGGCACAGGTGACGGTGCCCGGGTCCTCGAGCTGGAGGAACGACTGCTCGAGCTGGAACAGGCGCAGAGCCGGCTGCTCGAACTCGAGGAACGGCTTGATTTCACTGAGCGGCTGCTGGCACAGCAGCGCGATCCCGCACGGATCGAGGAGGGGCGGTGAGTCGCATCCGGGAGATATTCGGTATCGATGGGAAAGACATCGTAATTCACGTCGGGGTGTCGGTCGTCGTCGCCGTGATCGTGGGAGGCGCCGGAGGCGAGTTCAACTACGACGGCGATGGCGTGGCGACCCTGCTCCTCGCGGCGTCCGCCGCGCTGCTCGTGGCGCGGATCTTCATCGGGCGGTCGAAACAGCGAGCGCTCCCCGACGCGGGCGGTCCGGCGGAGCTGGAGGAGCTTGACGACCGGCTGTACCAGCTGGAGCAGGAACGGGCCCGCCTTCACGAGCTCGAGGAACGGGTGGACTTCGCCGAGCGACTGCTGTCTCAAGCCCGTGAACCGGAGCGACTGACATGAAGGAACCGAACGCGGGGTTGTACGCCGCGATCTCAGTAATTTCCGTCGCCCTGCTGGGGGCGTTCATCGCCCTCTCGATCGTCATCGGCGAGGACTTTGCCATTCCGGCCCTGATCGCGGGCGCGGTGGTGGGGACCGTGGCGCTTCGGGGCCCGGTGGGCAAGGCATTGGCTGCCCGGATCCACCAGGGGACGGTCTCCCAGGTCGAACCACACCCCGATGTGGTCGACGAGCTCTATGAAATGCGGGGCCGGATGGTGGAAATCGAGGAGCGCCTGGACTTCACGGAGCGGCTCCTGGCCCGACAGCGGTCCGAGGACGCGGCGCAACTCCCGCCGGATTGAGGGGCGTTTGGCGGCGTGCCAGCCGCGGTTAGATTCTTGCAGAGGGGGTGCCATGGTCACACGGGATGACGTCCAGTCCTTTCTCGACCGGATGGAAGCGGCCGGGGGGACTGTCGAGGAGCTGGAAGACGGGCTCTGGAAGGTGCGAACGTCGGAGGAGTCGGAGGTGGTGGTCAGTTTTTCCCCCCCCGTCCTGATTCTCCGGGTGCGGGTCATGGAGGTGCCGGCCGAGCCTGCCCGGGCCGCGGAGTTGTACCGGCGTCTGTTGGAGTACAACGCGACGGACCTGGTGCATGGATCCTACGGGGTGGAGGGTGATCACGTCGTGCTGACGGATACTCTCGAGCTGGACAATCTGGATTTCAGCGAGTTCGAGGCCAGCTTCGATTCGCTCACGCTGGCGCTGGCGACCCACTTGGGCGCCCTGGCGCCGTATCGCGAAAGGTGATGCCTGATGGGGATCTTTGATCGCTTGTCCACCATGCTCCGGTCGAATATCAACGACCTGATCAGCCGGGCCGAGAACCCGGAGAAGATGCTCAACCAGCTCATCACCGACATGAAGAGCAATCTGGCCAAGGCCAAGCAGGAAGTGGCCGGCGCCATTGCCGATGAGAAGAAGTTGCATGCCGACGCCGAGACCATGCGCAAGCAGGCCGAGGACTGGGAGCGGCGCGCCATGCTGGCGGTGCAGGAAGGGCGCGACGACCTCGCCAAGCAGGCGCTGCTCCGCTACAACGAGCACCTCCAGGGCGCCCAGCAGCTCCACGAGACGTGGGTCAAGCACAAGGCCGAAACCGAGTCGCTCAAGGGCTCGCTCCGCCAGCTGAACGACAAGATCGAAGAGGCCAAGCGCAAGAAGAACATCCTGGTGGCGCGGGCGCGTCGGTCGGAGGCGCAGCAGCGGATTCAGGCCACCATGTCGGGCATGTCCGACAAGAGCGCCTTCGAGTCGTTCGAGCGGATGACCGAGAAGATCGAGGACCAGGAGCGGAAGGCGCTCGCCTCCGCGGAACTGCAGGAGGAGTTCAGCGGCGACAACCTGATGAAGCAGTTCGAGGCGCTGGAATACCACGGCAGCTCGGACCAGCAGTTGCTGGAGCTCAAGGCCAAGATGGGGCTGCTCGCCGCCGGCGCCAAGGAGACGCGCCAGATCGGAAAGGGCGAGGACGAGGTGCACGAGGCCGAGGTCCTGGAAATCGAGAAGGACGACGACGCCCAGGCTTGATGTTTCGGAGGGCTGACCATTGAGGGGCGTGGAGGGGGAACCCCTTCCACGCCCCTCTTGGCATCGGTAGCTTTCGGCATCCTCCAACCAGCCTGTGAGCACCCATTCCAATGAGCGCCCCCCGCTTCCTGATCCTGGCCGACCGCGATTTCGGCCCCCTCACCTCCAAGACCGCCAACTCGATCATCCGGTACCTTCCGGACCGGACGGTGGCGGTGCTCGACAGCCAGCTGGTCGGCAAGACGGTGCAGGACGTCCTCGGCTATGGCGGGGATATTCCCGTGGTCGGAACCATGCGTGACGGGCTGGCGTTCAAGCCCGACGCGGTGCTGATCGGGATCGCGCCGGTCGGGGGGCGGCTTCCGGAGCAGTGGCGCACCTGGCTGGCGGAGGCGCTGGACGCGGGGTGCGACATCTGGAGCGGGCTGCACAGCTTCCTCGCCGACGATCCGATGCTGGTGGAGCGGGCGCGCGCCAGCGGCGCGAAGCTGCTCGACCTGCGCAAGCCGCCCGCGGACATACCGGTGGCCAGCGGCCTGGCCAAGGATGTGGACGCGCTGGTGGTGCTGACGGTCGGCACCGACTGCAACGTCGGGAAGATGACGGCGCAGCTCCAGCTGGTGAAAGAGCTCAAGGCGCGCGGCCAGCGGACGACCTTCGTGGCCACCGGGCAGACCGGCATCATGATCGAGGGGTGGGGCATCTCCGTCGACGCGGTGGTGTCCGACTTCACCGGCGGGGCCGCGGAGCGGCTGGTGCTGCAGGGGAGCAAGGATGCCGACATCGTGCTGGTGGAGGGGCAGGGAAGCATCAATCACCCTGGCTACTCCGGCGTCACGCTGAGTCTCCTCCACGGCTCCTGCCCCGACGCGCTGATCCTCTGCCACCAGGCGAGCCGCAAACATGTCGGCGACTATCGCGAGGGCGCGTGGGTCAAGATTCCGCCGCTGACCGACTACATCCGCTGGTACGAGGATATCGGCTCCGCGGTACACCCGACGAAGGTCATCGGCATCTGCCTGAACACCTTTGACCTCGACGAGCCGGCCGCCAAGGCGGCGATCGCCAAGGCGGCGAAGGAGACCGGGCTGCCCTGCACCGACCCGGTGCGGTATGATTCGGCGCCGTTGATCGACGCCATCCTCGCGGCGCGGACAGCGCTCAGCAAATAGGCACGGGAGTCCCATGATTCGGACACGCTGGTGGGTGGCACTTGGTGTCCTGATCGCGGCGGCTCATCTCCCGGCGCTCGCATCCGCGCAGGACTCCGTCTCCAAACGCGACAGTGCCGTTGCCAAGCTGAATACCGGTCAGCAGATCCGGATCAGCGGCGAGGCAATGAACCGGCTCATCGGCAAGGCGGGCGTCGCGCTCAACGACACCCTCGACTTCGCCCAGGACGACATGGTCCGACGGATTCCGATTCAAGCCATTGATACCCTCTGGACTCGCAGCCGAGCGACGACGACAGGGATGTGGATTGGGGGAGTGGTCGGGGCTCTCTTCGGAGCCTATGGCGGGGCGGTGGTGTCGGTAGCCTGCGAATACGACTGCGGTAGCGACGGCGCGACGGTCCTGGCGGGCAGCGCAGCAGGCCTGGTGGCGGGTGTCGCGGTCGGCGCCCTGGTTGGCGCCGCCATTCCCAAGTGGAAGCGGAGATATCCGTGAGGCCCGTCACGGTCGGGGCGCTCCTGTTGAGCGTCGGGTCCGCTGCCCCGCTGTTTGCCCAGGGAATCGGCCTGGCACAACTGCAGGGAGGCGTGGCATTCACGAACGATGCGGTGGAGAATGATGCGCTCATCGGCGGCCGCGCCGCACTCGGGTTTCGGAGTGGGCACTTCGTCTTCGGCCCCGAGGCGGGCTATTACGGACTCGGCGCGGAGTCGCACCTCACGACGCTCGACGCCTTCGTGCGATACGGCGCCAGAACCAGCACCGGCTGGTACGGCATTGCGGGCCTCGGGTACCAGGGGCCGGGAACTCAGTACGGCAGCCAGAGCAGCTTCGGCGCCGGGATTGGCGCGGGGTGGGCTGGAGGGACCGCCACCAAGAGCGGGATCTCGGCGGAACTGCGGTACCTCTTCAGCCTCCAGAACGACACCGAGGGAAAGTCCGGCTTCCTGTTGCTGACAGTCGGGTGGGAGTTTCGCTGGTAGCAATCCGCGCCATAGAGCTTCGCATGTTTGCCTCGCGGGTCCTCGTCGTCCTGTTCCTGCTTCTTCCCGGGATCGCCTCCGCGCAGGACACCACTGCCAAGCGCGACAGCGCCATCGCCAAGCTGAACACCGGCCAGCAGATCCGCATCAGCGGCGAGGCGATGCGCAGACTGACCGGCAAGGCAGGAGTCGCAATGAACGACACCCTGGACTTCGCCCAGCAGGACGCCGTCCGGCGGATTCCGGTCCCGGCGATCGATACATTGTGGGTGCTAGGGGGCAATTGGAAGTCCGGGGCGATTGTCGGGGGCGCGCTAGTTGGCACATTGACGGCGATCATGTACTTCGGTCTCGCCAGCTACTGCGATACCCTCGACTGTGGTGCTACAGTCCCGGGGGCGATCGGCTCGTTCCTGGTCGGAGGGACCATCGGCGCGACGCTCGGTGCGATGATCGGCAGGTCGGTGCAGACATGGAAGCAGGCGTTTCCCTGAGGGGTACGGGGCGGGTCAGCCTGAGGGTTCGATGTCTTGGTTGACGGAGTGCGCGTGCCATCATCGTCGTGCAGCGCGCGCATCGCCGGCGTCTCGAGGTCATCGAACTGCCCCTTCCGTGCCGCCCATGCATATGCTGCGATGGCCCCCGCCAGGAGCAACATCGCGATCGGGAGCACCACATAGATGACGCTCACCGACTCTCCTCGAATGTCCGGCTCCGCCACGAGGCCAGGACCACGGTAATCGAACTCGCCGGCATCAGGAACGCCGCCATCAGCGGGTTGATCCATCCACCCATCGCCAGCCCCGCCCCGACCACGTTGTAGACCAGCGACAGTGCCACGTTGCGCCGAATGACGCGGAGCGTTCGTTCCGACCCCTCCATCAATTGATCGAGCGCGCCCAGCCCGGGGCGCGACAGGTACACGTCGGCCACCGCCAGCGACGCCTCGGCGCCTCCGCGGACGGCGACACCCGCGGTGGCCCGCGCCATCGCCGCGGCGTCGTTGACGCCGTCGCCCACCATCACCACCGGGCCATGCGCCGCGGCTTGTTCGATCTCCTCGAGCTTTCCCTCCGGCGTCACCTCGCCTCGCCACGCCCCGCCGGCAATGCCGGTCTCGGCAGCCACCGCCTCGACGACCCTGGACGCATCGCCGGAGAGCAGATGGACCGACCATCCGCGCCGACGAACCTGCTCGATCACGGCGGGTGCCTCGGGGCGGATCGGGTCGCCGAAGGTCGCCGACGCGACCACGGCGCCGTCCACCGCGATCCAGACCGGCGTATCCGCCGCGGACGCTGCGCGGAAGATCGGAGGAGACCCTCCCGCGCGCTTGCGCACGAACCGCGGCGAGCCGACGACGACGTCACGCCCCGCCACCCAGCCTTCGATCCCGCCGCCCAGCGTCTGGCGGACGCCAGACGCGACCGGCGCCTCGAGATCGGGCCATGCGGCCAGGAACCCGGCCGCAACCGGGTGACTCGAGTGGCGCTCCAGCGCCGCGACGAGCGGCTTCAGCGCGTCGTCACCGGCCCAGCCGGTCAGCCGGAACTTCCCTTCGGTGATGGTCCCCGTCTTGTCGAGGTAGAGTGTGCCGGGACGGGCCAGCGCCTCGAGCGCGTCTCCGCCGCGGATCAGGATCCCCTGCCGGGCGGCCCGACCGATCGCGACCGTCACGGCGAGCGGAGTCGCGAGGGCCAGTGCGCAGGGACAGGTCACGATCAGCAGGGCGATGGCGTGGTCGAGTGCCGCGTCGGGCGAAACGCCACGCCAGTACCACCAGGTGCCGAGGGCGAGCAACAGCACCGCCGCCACGAACCACCCGGCGATCCTGTCGGCCAGCAGCACGATGCGGGCGCGCCGACCGGCCCCGGCGGCCACCTCCCGCACCAGCCGGCCCACGCGGCTCTCTTCCCCTGCCTGGGTGACCTCCAACCGCAGCGCCGCCGCGAGATTCACCGTGCCGGCCCACGCCTTCGATCCGGGCTCGGCGCGCACCGGCCGGGACTCGCCGGTCAGCAGGGAGAGGTCCACCTGCGAATTCCCCTCGGTGACCGTCCCGTCCGCCGGGAAGGTCTCCCCGGCGCGCACCTCCACCGTGACCCCCGGCAGGAGTGCCTCGACGGGGACCTCGCGGATCGCGTCGCCGTCGATCAGCCGGGCCACCGACGGGGTGAGGCCGTGGAGCAGGCTCGTCGCATCGGTGGCGGCCCGCTGAGCGCGCTGCTGGAGAAACCGGCCCACCAGCAGGAGGAAGACCAGCATCGCGACACCGTCGAAGTAGATCGGTCCGGTGTCGGTGACGGTATTCGCCACGCCACGCAGGAACCCGGCGCCAAGGGCGATGGCGATCGGCAGGTCCATGTGGAGACGGCGGGTTCGGAAGGACGCGAACGCCCCCTGGAAGAACACCCGGCCCGGCCAGAGCAGCACCGGGGCGGTCAGGAGCAGGCTGAGCCAGCGGAAGTAGCGGACGAAGGCGGGCTCCATCCCTGCGAACCACCCGCTGTAGAGTGCGACCGCCAGCATCATCACGTTGCCGGCGAGCGCCCCCGCCACGCCGATGCGGAGTAGTGCGGTGCGATCTTCGAGGCGGCGCATCTCCTCGACGCGCTGGCCACGGAAGGGATGCGGCCGATACCCGAGCGTATCGAGGAAGCGCGCGATCGAACTCAGCGAGGTGTCGGCCGGATTCCACGAGATGCGCGCGAGCGCGCGCCCGACCTCGAGCTCGGCCCGGATGACACCTGGGACAAGCAGCGGCACCCGTTCCACCAGCCAGACGCAGGAGGCGCAGTGGACGCCGTCGAGATAGAACTCCGTGTCGGCGGTCCCATCGGCGCGGGTGCGCACATAGAGCGACTGGAACGCCGGGTGGTCGAACTCGTCGAAGCTGCGGCCGCTCGGCGCCACCGCGGCAAGCCGCTTCTCCGGCAGGTCATAGTAGCGGTCGAGCCCACCCTCGTGGATGATGGCGTACGCGGTGGCGCAGCCGCCGCAGCAGAACGACGGATCGCCGTCCGCGCGGAGCAGGGCCGCCGGCACCGGCAGGCCGCAGTGGACGCAGGCGGTGGTGCGCGCCGAGTCTCTGGGTGCGCTAGTGGCTGTCATGGGCCGCGGGAGGGTGTGCGGCGGCGTGCGGAGCCTGGAACTTCCCGGCGACGGTCAGGACGCCGAGGACAAGCAGCACCGCCGCGGTCACCACCGGGAGCTTGGCGCGGAGCGGTCCGGCGGCGCGCTGTGCCAATGCGCCAATGCCGGCCAGGACCGGTACCGTGCCTGCCCAGAAGGCGGCCATCACAACGGCGCCGCCCGGGGCCGACCCGGTGCTTGCCGCGGTCGCCACGAACACGTACAACCAGCCGCAGGGGAGCAGGGCGGTCAGCAGACCGATGCTCAGGGCCCGGAGGATGGGGGGCTTGTTGGCAAGGCGCGCGATCGCGCCGCTGAAAAACCTCCGGAATCCGGCGGGCGCCGCCGTCGCGCCCCGTCCGATACCCGCGGCGGCCGCCAGCCCGGCGAGACCCCAGAGGATCAGCAGGGTGCCGGCAGCCACCGCGGCGGGGCGCTGGAAGCCGGCCATCCGGCCCGCCAGGTGAAGCCGGCACCCGCGACGCCGGCGGCCACGCCGAGGAGCGCGTAGGAGATCAGGCGTCCGAGGTGGTAGGTGGCGTGGGTCAGCTGGCTCGGCTTCGCGTCCTGCTGTCCGCTGAAGAAGCAGACGAATCCACCGCACATGGCCGCGCAGTGCGGACTGCCGAGGAGGCTCGCGCCGAGGACCGAGAGCACGAGGGCGTTCATGGGGGCTACGGTGCCCCGTTGTCGACGGTCACGCGCCTCGAGAAGATGTCGCCTCCCCGCACGGCGGCGATGTCGACCCGCCACAGCCCCTGGGCGGTGGAGGGGACGCGGGCAGCGTAGAGCCCGGGGCCGGAGGCGAGGAGCCGAACCTCATAGACGTTTGCACCCTGCGCGTTGTGGCTGAGTGCGGCGCGCACGTCGGCGGAATCGAGGGGGAGACCGTCGCGGGTCGTGATCGTGACGGAGAGCGTGGCATGCCCCGACTCGGGAGGTGCGAGCCGGACATCGGTGACCCAGCCCAGAGCGGTGCTCCGCGCTCCACGCGCGACAGTGGAGTCCCAATCGATGGCGCGCTGGTAGTAGTCGGGTTCGACCGCGAACGAGCTGTCGTTGTTCGCCATCCAGTAGATGGCGAAGTTTGCCACGACGGTCATGGCCAGCACAGCCACGAGGGCGGCGGGCCAGAGCTTGGCCGCGTTCACGGAGAGGCGACCTCCGGACCGACCAGCTCGAACGGAATGTCGGTGGAGAAGGCCGCGCCATCGGTGATCCGAACCGTCGAGGGGAGACGGTCGTCCGCAAAGCTCCCCTCCGGCACGACGACGAAGATGCTGGTCTCGACGGTCTTGTCGCCGGAGACGGTGACCGGGTTGTTCGGCGCAATCAGTGAGGCACCCTCCACGCCGGACACCTCGAGGCGGTAGCGGCGTTCGCCGGTGCCCCGGTTGGTGATCTTCACGCGGATCTGGTTGACCACGCTGCCGTTCGGCTGCCGGGTGAAGGGCGCGCCGGCACCGCGCAGCAGCGTGACATCGGTGTCGGCCTTGGTACCGAGGTTGAAGCCTAGCAGGCCCACGGCCAGTGCCAGCGCGGCGGGATAGAGGATGACCCGCGGACGGAGGAACCGGTTCGGCTTTCCCTCGACCGTGTTCTGCGAGGTGTAGTGGATGAGCCCGCGGGGTTTCCCGACCTTGTCCATGATGGCGTCGCAGGCGTCGGCGCACTGGGTGCAGTGAATGCACTCCATCTGCAGTCCGTCGCGGATGTCGATGCCGGTGGGGCAGGTGAGGACGCACGCGCCGCAGTCGATACAGTCGCCGGCGGTATCCGGACGGCCCTTGACCTTGAGTGTTCGGGGCTCGCCCCGGAGCGGCTCGTACCCGACGATCAGCGACTGCCGGTCGAGCAGGACCGACTGCAGCCGACCGTAGGGGCAGGCGACGAGGCAGGTCTGTTCACGGAAATAGGCGAAGTCGAAATAGATCGGCGCGGTTGTGCCGACCATGATCAGGAACGAGGTCGGATGCTCGAACGGCGAGCGCCGCACCCACTGACCGAGCTGGTCGACGCCGACGAAGTAGGCGAGGAAGGTGTGGGCCAGGAAGAGCGCGAGCACCAGGTAGAGGCCGTACTTCACTAGGCGTCGCGGCCGGACGGCGGCGGGCGTCCATGGCCGCTGACCCGCGCCGACCGCCCTCGAAGACCGCTCGATCGGACGGAACAGAAACTCCATGTACACCGTCTGCGGGCACGCCCAGCCGCACCAGACCCGCCCAAGACCGCCGTGACCAGGAAGATGGCGATGGCCACGCTCAGGAACAGCAGCATGAAGAGCAGAGTGTCGGTGGGCAGGAAGGTGGCGCCAAGCAGCGTGAACTCGCGCCGCGGCAGGTCGAGGAGGATCGAGCGGCTTCCCGCCCATCCGGAGGTAGGGGATGAGGAAGAACACCAGCATCAGGACGTAGGCCAGCACGCGCCGCCCCGCCAAAATCGGCCGGTGGTGAGTTCGGGCGGATCCAGCGGCGCGAGCCGTCGGCGTTGAGCGTCGACAGCACGCGCTCGGGGGGCGGCCGGATGCGAGTCGTTCCTGGCGTGCCATCGGAGCTGCGCTCCTTAGTTCCCGCCGGGCGGGGCCTCGACGGCGTCGCCCTCCGGCGCCTTCGCCGTGGCCGGGCGCGTGCCCTGCAGCGTGACCATATACGCGACCACCTGAGCGACCTCATCGGGTGTCAGGGCGGCGCTCCACGCGGCATGCCCTTCTCCAGCACGCCGTCGGCAATCGTCGCGAGAACGCGTCCGGCGAGGCGCCATGAAGCCAGAAGTCGTCGGTCAGGTTCGGTCCGATCTTGCCGCCACCGTCCGCGGCGTGGCACGCGGCGCACGTGGTCTGGAACATCGTCGTGCCGGCGGCGAGCGCGGCGGCATCGCCGGTTCATGGCGACGAGTGCCGCAACGTCCGGCCTGGTGTTCACCGGCTGAGGAACGCCGCCGCGGCCGCCGCGATGTAGGCGTCGTAATTGGCGATCACCCCGTGCCGAAACCGACCCCGGGACGTTGAACCAGTAGGCGACGCCCCAGACGATCGTGGCCCACAGGACGAGGGTCCACCACCCCGGCAGGGGGTTGTCGTACTCCTGGATGTCGTCGTAGCGATGGTCGAGCAGGCGGTCTTCGTCGCGCGAGGCGCTCATGACCGTCTCCTCCTCCGCCTGTGCGCGGGATCGTCGTCGAGGGGCAGGCGGCTCGCTTCGTCCATCCGCGCCTTCTGCGAGGGCCGGAACAGGGCGACCACGATGCCGAGGAACGCGAGCGCGAACAGGATCAGCGCGGCCTCGGCGTAACCCGCCAGCCCGGCGCCGCTCATGATGTCGGAGAGCCTCACGTCACCACCCCCTCGGGCCCGCGCCGCGCCCGGCGACGCCACCCGATTTCCCGAGATCCGTGCCGAGGCGCTGCAGGTAGGCGACGAGCGCCGTCATCTCCTTGTCCTCGAGCCCGGCGGGTCCTCCCTCGGCGGCGATGCCCTCGGCGATCGCCTGCGCCTGCTCGCGTGCCAGCGCGGGCGCCCGCTTTCCGGTGACCACGTCGCCGTAGGGCACGCCCAGCATCACGAGGGCGTCCACTCGCGCTGGAGGCCGTCGAAGTCGAGCGTCCGGCGCAGCAGGTGGGATACGCCGGCATGATCGAGTTCGGCGTCGATGGCCCTGGGGTCCTCCATGTGCCGCACGTGCCAGAGGTCGGGGTACTTGCCGCCCTCGCGCGCGAGGTCGGGGCCCGATGCGACGCGAGCCCCACAGGAACGGGTGGTCGTACACGAACTCGCCCGGCTTCGAGTACTCCCCGTAGCGCTCGGTCTCGTAGCGGAACGGACGGATCATCTGCGAGTGGCAGTTGAAGCACCCTTCGCGGATGTAGAGGTCGCGGCCCGCAAGTTCGAGCGGCGTGTAGCGGCTTCACCGTCGCGATGGTGGGCACGTTCGACTTGATGAGGAAGGTCGGGATGATCTCGAAGAGCGAGGCCACGACGACCGCGAGCGTCGTCAGGACCGTGAAGAGCACGGGCAGCCCCTCCCAGCGTGCGGTGCCACCGGCCTGGGCGAACCGGCGCCAGCGCCCCGGCGGGCGGGGGGCGTCGACCCGCCGTATCGCGAGCGGCGCGCCTGACACCGGCTCCTCGTAGCGTCGCCGGGCGCGACGGCCAGGTCTTCAACAGGTTGTAGCCGAAGAGCATCACCCCGAGAGGTAGAGGGTGCCGCCCGCCACGCGCACCCAGTACATCGGGATGATCTGCGTCACGGTTTCGACGAAGTCCGGGTACTGCAGGCGCCCGTCACGTCGAAGGCGCGCCACATCAGGCCCTGCGTGATGCCGGCCGCTATAGATGGCGACCGACGTAAAGGATCATGCCGAGGTGGCGATCCAGAAGTGCGCGGTCGGCCAGCTTCGTCGCGTAGAGCTTCGTCTCGTAGAGGCGCGGCGCCAGCCAGTAGAGGATGCCGAACGTGAGGAAGCCGTTCCAGCCGAGGGCGCCGGTGTGCACGTGCGCGATCGTCCAGTCCGTGTAGTGCGAGAGCGCGTTCACGCTCTTGATCGACAGCATCGGCCCTTCGAACGTGGCCATGCCGTAGGCGGTGACGGCGACGACCAGGAACTTCAGGATCGGGTCCTCGCGCACCTTGTGCCAGGCGCCGCGGAGCGTGAGCAGGCCGTTCACCATGCCGCCCCACGAGGGCATCCAGAGCATGACCGAGAAGACCATGCCGAGCGTCGACGCCCACTCGGGCAGCGCCGTGTAGTGCAGGTGGTGCGGGCCGGCCCAGATGTAGACGAAGACGAGCGACCAGAAGTGCAGGATGGACAGCCGGTAGCTGAAGACCGGGCGGTTCGGCCGCCTTCGGCAGGAAGTAGTACATCAGCCCGAGGAACGGCGTGGTCAGGAAGAACGCCACCGCGTTGTGGCCGTACCACCACTGCATGAGCGCGTCCTGGACGCCCGCGTAGATCGAGTAGCTCTTCAGCAGTGCCGGCGGATCGCCAGGCTGTTGACGATGTGCAGGATGGCGACCGTGACGATCGTCGCGATGTAGAACCAGATCGCGACGTAGAGGTGCCGCTCGCGCCGCTTCGCGATCGTGCCGAAGAAGTTGATCGCGAAGATCACCCAGACGACGGCGATCACGATGTCGATCGGCCACTCGAGCTCGGCGTACTCCTTGCCCTGCGTGATGCCGAGCGGCAGCGTGACCGCCGCCGCCACGATGATGAGCTGCCAGCCCCAGAAGTGGATGGCGCTCAGCACGTCGCTGAACATGCGCGCCTTCAGCAGCCGCTGCGTCGAGTAGTAGACGCCCGTGAAGATGACGTTGCCGACGAACGCGAAGATGACCGCGTTCGTGTGCAGCGGGCGCAGCCGGCCGAACGTCAGCTAGGGCGATGCCCAGTTCAGGGCCGGCACGGCCAGCTGGAGGGCGATGAGCAGCCCGACCAGCATGCCGACCAGGCCCCAGATGAAGGTCGCCCAGGGAACTTCCGCACGATCGCGTCGTCGTACCGGAACGAATCGAGCTGTGAAGTCATGGAGGCTCCCGGAACAGCGTGTGGTGGTCTCAGGCGACCGCCCGTGGATGGAAGCGCCGGACACGGTGCTGCGGCCCGGAGCGCGATTCAGAATGACGGCGATGTCGATGGCTTCCTGCAGCTGCGCCGGTGATCGGTGAAATATATCCTGCCGCGGCCACGATCATCGCGACCCCGCTGATGCCGAATCCGGCGAAGATGCTCTGGCGGGCGATGTGCACGGTCCACCGGCTCGTCTCGACCGGATCGGCCACGCGGCTAAGATCGTCGGACAGGATCACGATGTCCGCCGCCTCGGCGGTGATGCCGCCGCCGTGCGACGCCAGCGCGATGCCGACCGTCGCCGTGCTCAGCGCCGGGGCGTCATTGGTGCCGTCGCCCACCATCACCACCCGCGCCCCGTCGGCCATGGCGGCTTCGATCAGGGCGACTTTGTCCTGCGGCAGCAGGCCGTGGGTCTCGGTGAAGCCGAGCTTGGCGCCCAGCGCCTCGACGTTCTCCCGCCGGTCCCCGGAGAGCAACGCCATGCGGGTGATGCCGAGGGCGCCGAGCCTCCGCAGCAACGGGCCGGCCTCCGGGCGGATGGCGTCGGCAAACTCCAGGAAGCCTGCCGGCCGTCTGTCGACGGCGACGTAGGCGCGGAGTGCGGCTCGATCGCCGTCCGCCTCGTCCAGGGCCTCGGCCGCGTCCGGCGCACGTCGCCGGACGTATTCCCTGGCGCCGACCACGACCACCCCGTCCCTCGACCCGCCCTTCCACCCCTTCCCCTGGTGCTTCGCGCACGTCGGTCGCGGCCGGCATGCCGACGGCGCGCGTGCGGGCGCCGTCGACCACCGAACGGGCGAGGAGATGTCCGATCCATGTTCCACCGCGCTGGCCAGGGCGAGCAGCGACGCCTCGGTGAAGGGCGGCACCGCCACGACCCGAGCCAGCGCGGGGCGCCCGACGGTCAGCGTCCCCGTCTTGTCGAACATGGCCACCGTCACGCCGCCGAGCTGTTCGAGCGCGCCGCCGTTTCGTATGACGATCTGCTGGCGCGCCGCCCGATTCAAGCCCCCGATAATGGCCACCGGGGTGGCCAGGATGAGGGGGCAGGGGGTGGCGACCACCAGGACCGCCAGCACCCGCACCGGGTCGGACGACGCCAGGTAGGCCACGACGCACACGGCGAGGGTGAGCGGCGTGAACCAGACGGCATATCGGAACAAACCGCTTGATGATACCATGGCAGCATCATCGCCCGCCGCGTCTGGCGCCTCCTCGAACGGGTCTGTTGTCGGTTCGCAACCGACGCCTGGCGATCGCAATTCCGCGAGTCGGAATCTCGTGTTGCCCGGGCGATGTATCAGAGATGTATCAATCCGCTTCGAATCGGACCGTCCCATCGAGTGCCCGAGAGTCCGACCATAGGCCCGAAACCCTTGGTATTCCGACACTTTCCGGCATCGCGCGGCATCGCTCGCACCCCTCTTCCAGCCCTACGGATCAGAAGGTTGGGGGTTCGAGTCCCTCCGAGCGCGCTGACCACCGGCAGGTGGGGCCCGTGACCGGATACCGTCGGAGCGATGGACGACCAAAAGACCGGCGAGAACACCTGGCGCCCGAGCCCGAAGGACCTGTGGAGAGCGGTCCTGGCGATCATCGGAATCGTCGCCGTCGTCCAGGAGCTGCGAACGCCCAAGGACAGGCGAACCTGGCACGGCAGGGTCCTCGGCTTCGTCCCTACGACTTCCGCTGGCCGACCCTCGAGCGGTTCCGGACGACCTACTGGGATCCGGACGGTCGGCTCCTGCCGGGCAAGGCCTGGGGTGTGGGGTGGGCATTCAACCTGGGCGCTTTGAAGAGAGTCCTCGGGCGACGATCGCTCTGATCCGCCCGATCGTGAGGGACCCTGCCGGCGAGGGGCGAGACCTCGACCGACGTGTCGACGGTGACCCGCTGCCGCGAACCGGGCGTCGGTCAGCCGAACAACCTCTCGTGTTTCCACTCCGCCACGGTCCAGTCCTCCACGGTGTCGATGTCTTGAACGTGGGTGGCGGGAAGCACGATCGGCCCGCGTTGGGCCCCAACAGCGAACGGTGACGCTCGAAGGCCGTCGCGTCGAACCAGTACCACTGGCCGGCGTCGTGGTAGGCGGCGGGTAGATCCTGGGAGCGGGAGTCGATGTGCTCGGGAAAGTTAGGACCACACGGCCGTCCTCGCTCCGCTGGAGGGAGCGCCAGATCGGAAAGTCGAAGTACGCGCCACGGGCAAGAGTGAATCGAACCCGGCGGTCCTCATGGTCTCCAGACCCCGGACCAGATCTCCGGCCCGCACGAATGGTGCCGTCGCGTAGATACAACAGCCGAGTTCCACGCCGGCACCCCTCTGGGCGTACTCGCCCAGGACCTCCACCAGGAGGTCAGCCGTGGTGGCATGGTCGTTGGCCGTCTCCGCTGAACGCAGAAACGGCACGGCGGCACCGGCCGATCGCGCCACGTCGGCGATCTCGGCGTCATCGGTGCTGACCATCACCTCGTCGAAGAGACCGGAGTCGAGCGCGGCCTCCACCGACCAGTGCAGGATCGGCCGGCCCCGGAAATTCCGGATGTTCTTGCGGGGAATACGCTTGCTGCCCCCTCGGGCGGGGATGATGGCCAGGATCACGGCGGAGACTCGGGGGCGCCGCCCTCGACCATCGACCAGGCCAGAGGTTCACCGAAGGACAGGTCCCGTGCGGCGCGACGGCCCAGCACCTGATCCAGATATCGGGGTGGGAGGCCCTTGGCGGGCCGGATCGACCGCACCGATTCGGTCGTCAACACCTCACCCTCGCGCACCGGCGCCACCACGTAGAGGGAACGGCGGTTGACCAGCATTCCCGCTTCGGCAGCCGTCGGCGCGTAGGCGGGCTCACCGACCGCCACATGGGCCACCGACACGTCGCGCACCAGACGGGCGAGTTCCTCGGGCTCCAGGGAGAAGGCGCTGTCCACTCCGCCCTCGGCGCGTGACAACGTGAAGTGCTTCTCGACGACACCGCCCCCGCGCGACGGCGATGGTGGCGCGGTCGTGTCGAGCGTGTGATCGGACAGGCCGACCGCCACCCCCATGCGGCGAGCCAGATCGGTGATGGTGGCCAGGTTGGCGTCGTCGGGTGGCGGGGATACGAAGACGTGCAGTGGAGCAGGATGCCGCCTCGACGCCCCCGCCGGGCCGCGTCCACGGCCTCCTCGATCTCGTCGAGCTCGGCCATGCCGGTGGAGATGATCAACGGTCTCCCCTGCCGGCGCCGTGGCGAATCAGCGGAGGGTCGACGACTCGAACGACGCGATCTTGTACGCCGGCGCGTCCAGATCGTCGAGGAAGTCCACCGCAGTGGGGTCGAACGGGGAAGAGAAGACGGTGATGCCCAGTTCCTTCGCCTGTCGAACAGGGCCGGATGCCAGTCCCAAGGGGTGTGGGCCTCCTGATACAGCTCGTAGAGCGTCCGCCCGTCCCATAACCCGCCCTTTATGTGGAAGTCGGTCGCCGTCATGGTCGATCGTCATGGTATCGGCGGTGTAGGTCTGCAGCTTGACCGCATCGGCCCCCGCCGTCCTGGCGGCTTCCATAATCGCGATGGCGCGACTGATGTCGCCATTGTGATTTCCCGACATCTCGGCGATGACGTAGTCGGCCCGCGATCGAGAGTGGAGTCGGGGTCGCTGGTCACGCAACAGACATCTGTTCTGCCACGTCCCCGACCCGGAACGCTTCGTCGGAGGAGCGCCCCGCCGTACCTAGGGGGTCCAGCCGACTTCGACGAACGGTGACTCACGGTCCGACAGCGGCTCCATCAGGTACGCCTCCAACTCGTCAGGAGAACTCGATGTACTCGACGCCGAACTGGCGAACCGACCTTCCTCCGACGGGAGCGACCACCGAACCGCCACCAGGCGAGTCATGAGCTCCTCCCCGATGACCACGGGGTACCGCGGACGAGATGATCGTCGCGGGGCGCGAGAACACAGAGTCCGCCGGCGGAGATGTCGAGCACCTTGACCCGGGGAGCTTTGCGGGCGCCCCATCGGGAGCGGCGGCGGTTGTGGTCGATGTTCCAGTCGACCTCCACTCCGTCCACCGCCCGGCGCACGAACAAGCGGCGTTCCGTGAGGGGGTTGGCCATCATCACCATGCCCTCGGCACTGGGCACCGAACCCCTTGAGCCTGATGAGCCGCGCGACCCCCGTCACCAGGCCTCTCGATGATCCGACCGGACCTACGTGACCGTTCGACCGTTTCGCCCTCAAGATGCCGATCACAGAGGTCGACATTCTGGCACATGCTCGCTGCACTCGACTGGAACACGGCGGTGGTCGTCGCCGCCGGCGGCGCCTTCGTGGCGGGGGCCGGTTTCCTGATGGCCATCGTCGTCCTCCAGCGACGCGAGAACGAATCCGTGGGCGAGGATCAGAAGGCCCCTCCCGATTCCGACGAGCACGACGCTCGGTAGGTCACGCGCCGACCACCCTCATTCCTCATCGAGGGACATTCGGCCCTGGCGCCCGTCGCGCCCGGTGACATCGTCAACAGGATCGACTCGCACCTGGCCACTCGCAACCGCCGACGAATCGAGGTGGAGGTCGCCGTCATCGGCGCCGGGACCGCCGGCGCGGCGACGGCCCGGGCTCCTGCCCACGACGGCCGGAGCGTGCTCGTCCTGGATCGACGGGGGCCCGATCTCGGCGGAGCGCGATGGTGCAACGGAATCGTGCCCTGGCAGTTCGAGCGAGCCGGCATCCCGGTGCCGTCCGGGCGCGAGCTCCGGGCGAAGGGCGGGCGAACGCACATGTTGAGCCCTCCGGGGAGACGCCGCTTCACCGTGGAGAGCCCCATCTGGGAAGCCGACATGCGGCTGCTCGGCAGCGCCTGCGCGACGACGCTCAGAACGCCGGAGCCTCCATCGAGTGGCAGGTCACCGATGTGGACGTCCGCCTCGAGAGTGGCCGACCGGTCGAGGTGACCGCCACGACTCCCGACGGGCCCTTCTCGGCGGCCGCCGCCCTGTTCGTCGACGCCTCCGGTCGCGAGGGCGTCGTCCGCGGTGCGGTGCCTCTGCTGTCCCGCACCTGTCCGCCGGCCGGCCCGTCGGACCTGTGCTCCGCGCAAGCAGCTCACCTGCGAGGTGGCCGATCGTTCGTCCGCCCGTCGCTTTCTCGCGGAGTGCGGTGCCGAACCCGGCGACGCGGTCAACTGGATGGCACCCTTGGGCGGGTACTCCGTGGTGGTCGTCCGGGTCGAGGCGTCACTCGATGAAGTCTCGATTCTCACCGGGACCATCGCCGACGGGCACCACGGCTCGGGGCCCGACCTGATGCGCCTGACCCTCGACCGCCACCGATGGATCGGCCGACGGCTCTTCGGTGGCGGGTCCTTCATTCCGCTTCGCCACGCCTATGACCGCCTGGCCGCGCCGGGTGTGGCCCTCGTCGGCGACGCGGCCGGGCAGGTCTTCCCGGTCCACGGCAGCGGCATCGGTTACGGGCTGCTGGGCGCCCGGTTCCTGGCCGACGCGGTTCGTGGCGCCACCGACCCGGGGAGCCTCGCCACGATGTGGCGCTACCAGGCGACCTATCAGCGGGAGTTCGGGGGCACGCTGGCCGGCTACGACGCCATCCGCCACATGAGTGCCGCGCTGGGGAGCCGGGGCGTCGAGACCATGTTCGCCACCGGCCTCCTCGGTCCGGGGACCATCGAACCGGGCCTGGGCCAACAGATCGGCTCGCCCTCCCCGACCGTCCTGTGGCGACAGGCGAGAGCGGCCGCCGCAGCGCTCGATCTGCTTCCCACCATCGCTCCTGCTCTCGCCCGGATGGTGGCCGCCCCGGCGCTGTACCGCACCTACCCGCGACGACCGTCCGAGCGCGCCCTCGCGGCGTGGTCGGCGATCGACCGGCGAATCCTCGGGCCGGTGACCTGATCCGCCGCTCGCTCGGCCCGTGCTGCCCGTTCAGTCCGAGCCGTGGAGGCGCAGCAGTTCGGCGTAGCTGCCGACCTCCTCGGCCAGCGGCGGATTGGTGTCGAGGAAGTCGAGCAGAACCTCGACGAATCGTTCCGGACGCTCCATGTGGGGGAAGTGGCCGACCCCGTCGAAGATCTCCAGCCGGCTGCCCGGCATGGCCTCGTGGGCGGCATAGGCGTGTTCCACCGGGATGATGGGATCCTCGTCCCCCCAGACGATGAGGGTCGGGAGAGCCGAGGTCAGGTACAACCGGTCCTCGGCACTGACCGACTGACCACCGATGTCGATCACGGCGCGCAGGGTGCGCACGAACGCGTGCCGATTCTCCACGCCGGTCAGCGAGGCGTAGGCATCCCACATCTCGGCGACATGGGGGGCACTCCAGCCTTGTCGCGCCACGAAACCACTGACCGCGTCACCGGCATCGCGCGCCAGCGGTGGGAACAGGAAGGGCATCAGGTACTCGGCACCGGGGAGGGTGAGCGCCCTCAGCATCCAACTGACCTCGCGCCCCAGACCGCCACTTCCGACCAACACCAGGCGCTCGACGAGTTCGGGGTGCTGATAGGCGAGTTGCATCGCGACCCCACCACCCAGGGATTGTCCGACGACCGTCGTCCGTTCGATGCTCAGCGCGGCCAGCAGGTCTCTCAACCCACTGGCGTAGGCGCCGAGGGAGTAGTCGCCCATCGGCTTGGCGGACTCCCCGTGTCCCAACAGGTCGGGGGCGAGCACCTGGTGATGGTCGGCCAGGGCGGGCATCACCCCACGCCAGGTGCGCGAACTCCCCGCCATGCCGTGGATCAACAGGACGGGCGGACCCTCACCGGCCATCCGGTAGCCCACGTCGTGACCGTGGAGCGTGACGTGGCGAAAGGGGATCGAACTCATACTCAGTGAGTACCACGGGACCGGCTCCGGCGGAGGGACGAGGGTCCCTGGTGGCCCGATCGGCCCACTCGGGTGCCGAGTCGGACATCGGTTGACGACCGCCAGGTGTTGATGAACACTCTAGACATGTCTTCGATGTTGTCCAACGACGCCGGTCCATCGGCCGTCGCCGCGTTCGAACCACGCAGCGGCGAGAGCTGGCGCGACCCCTTCGGGATGTACCGAGATCTGCGCGATCAGGACCCTGTCCACCATGTGGTCGACGGTGACTACTGGGTGCTGTCCCGTTTCGCCGACGTGTTCGGAGCCGCTCGGGACACCGCGACGTTCTCCTCCGCCCAGGGTCTGACCTTCACCTACGGCGAACGCGAGAAGCTCAAGCTCGACTTCTCCCCGATGGTGATGATGGATCCACCCGAGCACACGGCCTTCCGCCGGCTGGTCGGACGAGGATTCACGCCCCGCCAGGTCGCCGAGATCGAGGACGACGTCCGCGCCTTCGTGGTCGACAGGGTGGACGCGCTGGCCGCGGCGGGCTCGGGGGACCTGATCGCCGGGCTCGCCAAGCCACTGCCGAGCTACGTCGTCGCCCACTACCTCGGGGTCCCCCGCGACGGACCGGGATCGCTTCGACGCCTGGACCGAGGCGATCGTCGGGGCGAACGCCGAGGGAGACACCCTCGCCGCCGGTGACGCGGTGGCCGAGCTGGTCGGGTACTTCGGTGAACTGATCGAGCGACGCCGCAAGGAGCCGGCCGATGACATGACCTCGAACCTGGTCCACGCCGAGCTCAACGGCGATGAGGTGCCCATCCTCGACATCCTCGGATTCGCCTTCACCATGGTGACCGGCGGCAACGACACCACCACCGGTCTCCTGGGTGGTGCGGCACAGCTCCTCACCGAACACCCCGATCAGCGGGCCCTGCTCCTGGAAGATCCGGCACGGATCCCGGCGCGGTGGAGGAGTTCCTCCGCCTCACCTCACCGGTGCAGGGTCTGGCCCGGACCACCACCCGCCCCGTGGAGATCGGGGGCACCGAGATTCCCGCCGACAAGAAGGTGATGCTGCTGTACGCGTCGGCCAATCGCGATCCCCGCGAATTCGGAGCAGACGCCGAGGAACTCGACGTCTGCCGCGCCATCGACAAGATCCTGACCTTCAGCTACGGCGCCCACCATTGCCTCGGGGCCGCGGTGGCGCCGTTTCCCAACTCAGCGCAGCTCCATCTCATCAGGAATGCCAGATGCAGGACGTCAGTTAGGTGGATGGGTCCTTCAGGAAACCATCCCCACATAGCGCAATGGTACCATCTCACCCTTGACTTCGGCGAGTTCGAGGCGAGGAAAGGAGAACCCCCGACGCGCGAAGCTGTCCCGAATTGATTCTATGGACGCCACTGGATGGCTCGTGATCCGCTCAGCATATCGCTGAGCTTTGACCGCGAGATCATCCTTCGAGATCGGCAGGAAATCGCGCCACCGTTTGGCTCGCTCGAGTGCCGCGGATCGGAACCTGTCAACCTGCTGGTGCGTAGCCACCACCATGCCGGCCGCAGCACCCTCGCTAATTCGGATCGTTGTCATGACGCGGCCACCATCCCGCAATACTCGCGCCCACTGCTCGATCACAGCCTCTCGGCTTGCCGCATCAAACCTGGTGAGGAACGCATCGGACACTACGGCATCGAACGGTTCGCCGGGTGTGAACGATAGGATGTCCTGCTGCGCAGTTCTGATCTCGTGGCCCGTCCGACGCGCATACCACTGGCATATGATGAGGGGCGTCTGACAGAGATCTAAGACAGTAACCTCACATCTGCTCCCTACGGAGTTAAAGGCCCATAGAACGTGAGCAAGTACACTGTAATCCGCAGTCCCTGATATCAGGAAGTCTCGCCCCGTCACGCTCGCGGGCCAAAGCCGTTAGCTCAGGGACGTAGAAGCGCGGGTGCCAGGTCGGTGTCGACACCATGTCCAGTATCCTGAGGTACTGCCACACACCGTGATACCACGAGCAGTCCCCATCTTCGACGTAGCTCCCACCACAGACGGCACTAGAAAGCAAGTCCATCAGGGGCGCCGTCTGAACCATTGGCTCCTCTGAGGTCAAGCGAATTCAGATGCGTCCCCGGAGGTGGGAGAGGCGTCGCGCTGGCGAGCAGCTCGTCGCGAAGAGATCGCGCAAGCTCAAGGTCCTCTCGCGACGAGAGCCGCCACTCTGAAGGACTTTCCTCGAAGTTTCCCTGCAGCGCCGCGGTACAGACCAGCTCGTTGTCCCAGATGCCGAAGTCCAATCCAAACGGTGGTGCGATGACTAGCGTAGGCAGCAGATCACCAACGTATAGCAGCTGAACATCAATCCCCGCATCCGTGTCCAGGTGCCAATGCAGGTTCAGGACATCCTCCCTCAGGTACTGGCGGTGGGGTAGCAGAAACGCCCTCGTCAGCTTACATCCGCGCCGAGACGCGCGTCGCGCTGCCTCGAAGTAGTAACTCTGCGGATCCCAACTCCGCCGGCCCGAGACAACGAACGTTGCGAAACCGCCTTGCACAAGATTGGAGAAAATGGCTTGCGCGACGTGCTCGTCTCCTCCGTAGGCGGAAAGCTCAGTACTCCTCGTCTCTCTTCCTCCTGAACGCGCATCATGTGACGGCGCAGGTGCTGACTTAGGGCAATGTAGAGCGGCGAATGAGCGGGACTCGTTCATACTTGCTCCTATCTCGTGGCTAACCCGTCAATCATGACTAGCAAGCAGTAACGTGTAGGTGTGCTCCTCGATCGATCAGCATGTCCAAGGTCCGCAGTCCTGCACCCAGCAGCAAGCCCTTCAGTTCCGGGGCGCCGAATCTATGGGACACGCCTATCAGAAGGTTCTCACCACCGGCAATCTCGACCTTCTCACCATCTCGCACCTTGATGCACGTGTCATCTCGGAGAGTGAACCATACCTCGACATCATTCGTCGCCCCGTTGTACTGGACTTCCAGGACGCCGTCTTCCTCCTCAGACCTGCGAAACGGAGCGGCCGAAATATAGCCTCTATAGAACGGCTCGTTGCGATAGTGGTCAAGTATCTCCTCGGCCCTATCGCCAGTGCCAAGTTCAATACCCACAAGGAGGCGGTCGCCTGATCTCTATACCTTCAGAGATGTTGGCCAGAACTTGTGTGCGACTTGCGGGATTCCCCAGAGTGTGGCCCAGCAGAAGTAGAAGGCAACGCTGGTAGCCACCGTGACGCAACCCGTCGGTGATTTCACCGATACCCTGATTTTCGAAATCGACTTGATATCCGCTCGCGTCCACCAGCGGCAACTCGGCTGACACATTGTGCACGGCCATTCCGAGCAGAGTTCCGCTGTAGTCCAGTGCAGCGTACCTCAGGCCGCGGATGCTCTCGCCAAGGATCCGAAGCACCAGAAGCCCCTTGAGGCCGTTCCCTGCGCCAATGTCGATCACCAGAAGGTGCGTATTGAGCAGCGCCGGGACAACAGCCGACGCGAACGCTGTGCGGATCAGCGAGGCCTCCTTGTCAGCCAAGCCGTATTCCTGCGACCGCACAAGAGTGTCGTGAGTGAAAGCAGCAGGACCCACGTAGGCGAACTTGAAAGGCAGCCTGCGGCTTCTGAGGCCTGCGACGAACTCATCGATCTGGCGTGCGTCTTCAAAGCAGGTGAACTCCAGTGTGCACTCTCTAGCCGTCATCGGTGGCCTCCCGCAGAGGGCAGAACCCCATGGGCATTCTGCGATGGGCAGGTGACGGCATCCTGCTGGCTTGCCATTTGATTCTCACAGATTGTATTCCCCGCCTGATTGGATGTCAAACGAAGAGTGTGCGGTGCCGCGGGAATGATCGCAGCCGCAATGATGGCCCGCAGCCGGCGCTTGTAGGCCGCAAGCAGCAGGCCGGCAAACGCACGCTCAAACCACGCCGACGGTTCGCAACTACAGCTGTGGACTCCCACGGTGCTGGTCAGCCTTGGCCCGGGGATCACTCTCAAGGATAGCCCTGCCCGGCGTGGAGGAGAAACCCGACCTACTTGCTCCACTGCGGCGGCTGACACAACAGCTCGCACAGCCCGAAGAGCCAGTGCATGGCCAGCAGTATAGGCGGGCAGGTGGGGGGGAATCGGGACCCCGTTGCACCCCGTGCTCGATACCGGAGCCCCTGTCTTTCCCCGAGCGATTTTCTCGTGCATAATCTGTGGAGGAATTGTGCAACACGATGGGGGGTACGACCGTGTCCAATCTGCCTCGACTTCTCTCGGAAGAGCATCCGGAC
>CAVPGY010000004.1:0-7434 GCA_963704115.1 uncultured Chloroflexia bacterium | reverse complement strand
CGCCGGGGGGACGGCGGCCGATCTCGAGGTTCGGGCGGACGCGCCGACCGACGTCGGCCTCTTCGAGGGGATCATCGGCGCCGTCATCGGCTTCCTCTTCGGCTGACCGTCCGCCGTCCGCCGTCCGGCACCGTGACGGTCGCTAGACTGCGGCGCATGTCCGTCATCCTCGAGGCCCGCGACCTCGTCAAGCGCTACTCGGTCGGCGAGACCGAGGTCGAGGCGCTTCGCGGTGTCTCGCTCGCCGTTGAGCAGGGCGAGTTCGTGGCGATCATGGGCTCGTCGGGATCCGGCAAGTCGACGATGCTGCACCTGCTCGGCGGGCTCGATCTCCCGACGTCCGGGGAGGTCGTCATCGACGGAATCAGCATCTCGGCACTGGGGGAGGAGGCGCGCACGCTCACCCGCCGCGACAAGACGGGCTTCGTGTTCCAGTTCTTCAACCTCATCCCGCTGCTGACGGTGGCGGAGAACGTCGCCCTGCCGTTCCTCATCGCGGGTGACTCGGCCAACCGCCACCGGACGCGGATCGACGAGCTGCTGGCAATGGTCGGCCTGTCCGACAAGGCGGATCACCAGCCCGACCAGCTCTCGGCCGGCGAGCAGCAGCGGGTCGCCCTCGCCCGTGCGCTGGCAACCGGCCCCGCAATCCTGCTGGCCGACGAGCCGACCGGCAACCTCGACTACACCACCGGTGCCGAGATCCTCGACCTGCTGTGGGACTCCGCCGACCGGCTGGGGCAGACGATCGTGCTGGTGACCCACGACGCCCGCGCCGCCGCCTATGCCGATCGCGTGCTCGTCGTGCGCGACGGCGAAGTTCGCGACGAGATCGACCTCGGGCGCCGCCGCGATCACGACGCGAAGCCGCTCATCCGCCGGCTCGCCGCGCTCGGGCTCTAGGCTGATGCGCCTGGCGTCGCTCGCCTGGCGTGGGCTCCTCGCCCGCCCGCTGCGCACAGCGCTGGCGATTGCCGGCGTCGCCCTCGGCGTCGCAGTGGTCACCGCCACGATCATCGCCGGCTCGTCGTCGCAGCAGGCGCTGCGCAGCGCGACCGCCGACCTGCTCGGGAATGCCGACCTTCGCCTGCGCGCTTTCGCCGACGCGGGCTTCCAGCCGCGCACCCTCCAGGCGCTTCGTGCGCTTCCCGAGGTGAACACCGCGGCGCCGGTATCCGAGCGCCGGCTGCTCGTCTCCACCGTGCCGGGTCAGGACGAACAGGTGTTCTCGCTATTGGTGGTGGGCATCGATCCGGAGGTCGACGCGCAGCTGCGCGAGCTCCGCCTCATCGAGGGCGTCTCCCTATCGACGAACAGCCCCACGGATGCTTTCGTCCCCGCGTCATGGGCCGCGCGCCATGGCCTCGGACTCGGTGACGAGCTGCTGCTGGGCGGACGGCGAGAGGGGATGCCGCCGCTGCGGATCGTCGGGCTCCTGCCGGACAGCGGGTTCGCCGCGCTCGACGGTGGGGACGTGCTCGTCATGCTCCGCTCGACCCTCGATGATGCGTTCGAGGTCCCGGCGCCGATTCGCGCGATCGACCTCGACCTGGCGGTCGATGACGGTGACACAGCTGCCGCGATCGAGCGGGTGACCGCGACACTCGCCGAGCCGTTCGTGATCGAGACCGCCGATGACGCCGCGGCCCGCCTCGCATCGGCGCAGACGAGCTTCGTCGGGCTGGCCTTCCTCTTCGGCCTCGTGGCGCTGGTGGTGGGCGCGTTCCTCGTCGGCAACACCCTGGCGATGATGGTCGGCGAGTGGACGCGCGAACTGGGCCTGCTCCGCGCTGCCGGGACGACCTCGCGCCAGGTCCTCGGGATCGTGCTCCGCCAGGCGCTCGCCATCGGGCTCGTCGGAAGCGTCACCGGCGTCCTGATCGGCGTCATCCTGGCGGCCGCCATGGTTGGGTTCCTCTCGGCGACCAGGGCGGTGCTCGTCGCAGGGCTTCCCTTACCGCCGATGGGACTTGGGGCGGCCTTCGCCGTCGGCCTCGTGGTGACCCTCGCCGGCGCGCTGGTTCCTGCGATACGCGCCGCGGGCCTCAGCCCGCTCGATGCCCTCCGCCCGTCGCACCGCGCCGACCGCGGTCTCACCGAGCGGCTTCGCCCGGTGATCATCGGCGAGCTGGCCGTGGTGGCAGTCGGCGTCCTGGCGGTGGTGGTCGCCGGCGTCAGTGCGCCGATCGTTCCGCTGTTGCTCGCGCTCGGCCTCCTGATCGGCGGTGCCGTCGCGGCAGCGTTCGTCCTCGAGCCCCTGGGCCGGGTCATCGGGCGTCCCTTCGAATGGTTCTTCGGCGCCCAGGGCATGCTCGGGCGGGCCAATCTGGGGCGCGACCGCGCACGGACCGGCCTCACGGTCGGAGCGATGATGATCGCGCTGGCCGCGATCGTGGCGCTCGGCACCGTTGCGGAGTCGGCTCGTGCCGGCACGGAGCGCTGGGTCGACTCGATCCTGCCGGGCGGCAACGCCATTCGCACCGGACTGCCGCTCGACGTCGAGACCTTCCGGCCGACATTCGAGGCGACGCCCGGTCTCATGGCCGCCAGCCCCGTGCTCGAGCTGCCGGCCGTCCGGTCCACCGACGGCGGGGCGGTCGAGACCGCGATCGCGGGCATCGATCCGAACGTGTTCCAGGACCACGGCGCGCTGATCGTGGAGGGCGCGGCCCGTGCCGACGCGTTCGCCAGCCTCCGCGACGGAGGGTCGGTGCTCGTGCCGCGCTCGCTCGCCGACCGCGAGGGGATCGAGGTCGGTGATGTCATCGGGCTCGGCGTCCCGGGCAGCGCAATGACCGAATTCAGCGTCGCCGGGCTGGTGGAGTACACCCTGCCCGCTCGGACGTCCGACGGCGCCCTCCTGGTGAGCGCTGCGGATGCCCGCGACATCTTCGGCGCCGTCCACGCGTCCCTGTGGGTGATGGTCCCGCAGGCCGGGGTGCCGGCGACGGCCTTCGCGTCCGCGGTTCGGGAGACCGCGGCGGGACTGGCGGCACAGCCTCTCACCGCCCGCGATCTCGCCGGCGAGTTGGCGCGATCGCTCGAGACGCTGATCGGGCTGTTCGACGTGCTGGCGCTGATCGCCGTGGTCATCGGCGCGCTCGGAATCGTCAACACGCTGGGCATCGGGATCAGTGAGCGCGTGCGCGAGATCGCGATCCTGCGGTCGCATGGCATGACCGTCGGCCAGGTCCAGGCGATGGTGGTGACCGAGGCGGCCATCATGGGAGCCATCGCCGGCGTGCTCGCCATCGTGACCGGGCTCATCGTGGCCGCCACATTGATCGGTGGGGGAGCCTCCGCCGAGCTCGCCGCAGGGATGCGGCTGCCATGGGGGCTGCTCATCGCCGTGGTGCTCGTCGGGACGGGGGTGGCCGCGCTCGCCGGTCTCTACCCGGCACGCGTCGCGGCGTCGCTGCCGATCGTCCGAAACCTCACGCACTTCGAATAGGGAGACCGATGTCCACCAGGTTCTGGGAAGCCCATGCCGGACGGGCCTTCGTCGGCCGGCTGGAGACGGGGAGCGACCTCGTCGAAGAGATCGAGCGCTACTGCGCCGAGCAGGGCGTCGTCGCGGCGCAGGTGACGGTCATCGGTGCCGTTCGCAGGGCGCGATACGCGTACTACGAGCAGGACGATCACCGTTATCTCGAGCTCGAGACCGATACGCACCACGAGATCGTCGGGTTCACCGGGAACGTGTCGTTGAAGGATGATCGTCCCTTCCTCCACGCCCACGCCACCTTCGCCGATGCGGACGGCGCGACCGTCGGTGGGCATCTCCTGCGCGGGATCGAGGTCTTCGCCGCCGAGGTCATGATCCGCGAGTTGGGCGGCGTCTCCCTTAACCGCCTCCCCGACGAGGCGACCGGTCTGGCCCTCTGGTGAGCGGTCCGATGGCCGAACGTCCGCCGCCGACCCGCCGCTATCCCAGCAGGGTCGACTGGTGGCTCGGCGTCCTGCTCGTCGCACTTCCACTGATGATGGTGCTCAGCGCTGTGCTGCTGACACTCTCCGCGGAACCGGGTGGGCCCCTGATCGGCTGGCTGTCCGTCGCCGGCGTGGCTGCCCTCTACGTCGGCCTGGTCTGGCCGGTCGCTTACGAGCTGCACGACGATGCGCTCGTCATCCGATTCGGCCTGGTCCGCTCACGGATCCGGTACGACCGCATCCGCGGCGTTCGACCGAGTCGCAGCGTGCTTGCGAGCCCCGCCCTCTCGCTCGATCGCCTGGCCATCGACCTGGGCGGACCGATCTCGACCACGATCTCGCCGGCCGACCGCGAGGCCTTCCTCGACGACCTTGCCGCCCGGCTCCCGCACCTGCGGCGCGAGGGCGACGCGCTGGTCAGCCGCACGACGTAGGCGCAACGGCTGGGCGGGGATTCCGGCAAGGTCCGAACGGCTCATCCCTGTCGGGATCGCGCGGCTCACGCCGATTGGTTCCAGATGCGGGTCCGGTACGAAGGTTGCGGTCGGCTCGGACTTGTAGTCTTATCGCACGACTCGTGGAGGGTGCCCGCCGCGCTGCCGCCGATGCCCGGCATTCCGGGGGCTCGCCTCCTCGAGCGACGACTACCAGTGCTCAGGGAGGCGACCAGTCGGATGTGTGGGATTGCGGGAATGCTGCTGCCTCCCGATCGGTACGTCGATCAGGGCGCAGTTGAGCGAATGGGCGGTGCGCTGCGCCATCGAGGTCCCGACAACTCCGGATCGTTCTGTGACCGCAACTACGGGGTCGCCCACACACGGCTGAGCATCCTCGATCTCAGCCCCGCCGGGAATCAGCCGTTCAACGATGGCGCGTACAACCTCGTGTACAACGGCGAGATCTACAACTACCCCGATCTGCGGCAGGAGCTTCTCGACCGTGGCGTGGCGTTGGCGGGGACGTCGGACACCGAGGTCCTGTTTCGTCTCCTGATCCTCGACGGCGTCGCACCGAACCCTCCCGCGCCTGCGGGGGATGTTCGCATTCAGCTTCTTCGACGCACGCGAGCAGACGGTCTACCTGTGTCGTGATCGGTTCGGCGTGAAGCCCCTGGTGTACCGATCACGTGATGGCGAGCTGATCTGGGCCTCGGAGGTGAAGGCCATCGCCGAGGCTCGCGCGCTCGACATCGATGGTACCCGCCTGCTGCAGTCGATCGGCGCCATGTTCGACGGGCGTGGCGAGCACACGGTCTTCCGGCACGTGCGCAACGTGCCGGCCGGCACCTACCTGGTTGCCCGCGCCGGCGAACCGCCGGTCGCGCATCGGTACCACCGGTGGACCGACGAGATCAGTGAGAAGAGCTATCGCGAGCTGGACAGCCAGTCGAGGTCCTCGATCGTGGAGCGCTTCGAGGCGCTGCTGCAAACGAGTGTCAAGCGCATGCTGCTCAGCGATGCGCCGATGGGGGTGTTCGTCAGCGGGGGGATCGACTCGAGTCTCATCGCCTTGACGGCTGTCGCCGAGGACCCAGACCTTGCCCTGTTCACCGCGAACGTGATGGGCAGATACTCGGAGATCGACGATGCGCGCCTGCTGTCCCGATCGCTGGGTGCCGAGCTCCATGAAGTGAGCTATCGGCCCGACGACGTGCTCCGCGAGTGGTCACGAGCCACATGGCACTACGAAGCGCCGTTGATCGCCCACATGAACTCCATGCCACTCGCCGTCACCGCCGAGCTGGCGCAGCGGACGGGCGTGAAGGCGGTCCTGACCGGCGAGGGTTCCGATGAGCTCTTTCTCGGATACGCGCCGTACGTGGCCCGCCGCTACCGGAAGCTGGCGGCACCCGTCAACCTGATGATCAAGGCCTACGGCCTCATCCCGGGCGTGCGGCGCTACCTCTTTCCGAGGCCCGACTCCCGCGTGGCGCAGGCCTATCCCAAGCTGCTGTCGAACTTCGAGGAGGACACGGCGAAGGCCAGCTTCGAGGAAGCCTATGGCTTTCTACCGCCATCCAAGCGCCGCGACCACCTCTCCACCACCACCCTGCTCACCTCGCACCTCGCATCGCTGCTCCACCGCAACGATCGGATGGGGATGCTGGCCGGCATCGAATCGCGGTTCCCATTCCTCGACGAGGAACTGGTGCGCTTCGCGCTGAATCTCCCCACCAAGTTCAAGCTGCGGCCCGTGCCCAGGATCTACAACCGCCGACACCCGTTCCTCATGGACAAGGCGGTGGTACGCCATGCAGCGAGGGACCTCCTGCCTCGCGAGCTGACCTCGAAGATCAAGTTCGGGTTCCCGACCTATGGTCACCATTCCCTGGTGATCGACAAGCAGTTCTTCGAAGGCGGCTACGTGGAGGACGAATTCGGACTGTCGCAGGAGGCGGTGGAGCAGCTGGTATCCGATCGCTTCCGATACTTCGGCGCACTGCTGGCGTCGGTCGAGGTATTCGGCCGCCTGTTCGAGCATCGATCCACGCCAGACGAGGTCAGCGCGCACCTGCAGCGGAACATCCGCATCGACGAGGCGATGGACTCCAAGAAGGCGGCCGAATGACGGAGAGTCGGGCGAGGCCGGGCGACAGGAGCGGCCCCGATAGGCAATCGCTCTACGCCGGGGCGCGATGGCGCCTTTGCTCAGCCGACGGTCTTCTTCGCGACGACCTTGACGCCCTGGATCGTTCCCTCGACGGCCGCCCGGACCCGCGTGGCGGCGACATCGCCGATGTCGGCGGCTGCGTCGATCGCACCGCTCGCCGCCGCCGCCGCCGCCTCCTCGGCGCTGACCGCCGTGTCCTTCGCGATCTCGATAGCGCCCTCGACGGCTCCGACGGCCGCGGCCGTGATGTCGGCGCCGACCGCGGACGCTTCGCTGACGGCGGATCGGCTTGTCTGGCCAATGGCCTCGAGCGTGCCGACACCGGTCTCGGCCGATCCGCGCACGGTGCCGAGCACGGCGGCCTTCGCGGCGTTGCCGACCGAGGTCGCCGCCGACGAGGCGGCCTGGGCGGTGGTGCTCACGGTGTTGGCCGCGGTAAGGGCGCTGAGCCCGATGACGTCGCCCACGGCGCCGATCGTTCCCTTGACCACGCCGATCGCGAGGTCGGCGGCGCTGCCACCGGCGGCCCCGACCTCCTTGAAGGTTCGCTGGACCGCGGATGACAGAGTCCCCACGGTTGCCTCGGTGATCTCGCCGGTCCCGCGAATGGTGCCGATGATGCTGTCCTTCACACGGCGGCCGATCTCTCGTTCGTCTGGCATGGGCGCTACCTCCGCTTCGGTTGTCCCCTTCGTCCAGCCTACCCCAGCGTCGCAAATGGGCCACGAGCGATGCCGGCCTTCGGCTGACCGTTGGGCCAGAGCGGCGGTGGCGTGCGTCACGAACCTCCTGCGCAGGTCCGCCTCGACACCATCAGCTGCTCAAGGCGCCGATACCGACGACAATCTAGAATGCGGGTCGTGCGCCCGTAGCTCAGTGGATCAGAGCAGCTGA
>CAVPGY010000003.1:0-5019 GCA_963704115.1 uncultured Chloroflexia bacterium | reverse complement strand
TGGACGGTGTCGACACGCTGTACGTCACCTACTGGATGCGCTTCCCGCGCGGAGGCGCCACGTGGGATGAGATGGTCGCCAACGTCGCGCGTCTCGCTGCGGCCGCGCGACGCCAGGGCGTCCGGCGTCTCGTCTACATCAGCGTCAGCAACGCCAGGCCCGACTCGACCACGCCCTACTTCCGCGCCAAGGCGGCTGCCGAAGATCACGTCCGCGCTGCTGGGACAGGCGCCATGTCGGTCGCGATCGTGCGGCCTACCCTGCTGTACGGGCCGTCCGACATCCTGATCAACAACATGGCCTGGTCACTGCGCCGCTTGCCGGTGTTCGGCATTCCCGGCGACGGCCGCTACCGGGTCCAGCCGGTGCACGTCGACGATGTCGCCGATATGTGCATCCGCCTGGGCGTCGCTGACGACCACACGGAGACCGACGCGGCCGGGCCGGAGACGTTCACGTTCGACGAGTTGGTGCGGCTGGTGAAGACCGCTGTGCGCAGCCGGGCGTTTCTGGCGCACATGCCCGTCGCGATCGTCCTTGGCACAACCAGGCTGCTCGGCCTCTTGGTGCGCGACGTGGTCCTGACGCGCGACGAGATTCGCGAACTGATGGAGAGCCTGCTCACCAGCGCGGCCAACCCGGATGGCACCACGCCGACGCGCTTCAGCGATTGGCTGGCCGCGAATGCAAACGACGTCGGCCGCCACTACTCCTCTGAGCTCGGCCGCAACTTCGCCAAATTGCAGGATGACAAACGTTAGTCGGCCCGAATGCCGGAAAGCCTGTCTAACTTCAGCCAGGTTCGCGATAGTCCAGATAGTCGGCGCCGGCCACGCTCAGCCAGAATTGCGACGCCGCAGCGGTCCCGACTAACGGTGGCCAGGCTGCAATTAAGGTAAAGGCCCTACGGCCAGAGGGCGGCCAAGCGGCGTTATGTCTAGGCCGTGATCTTCGGCAGGACCTCGCGCCCGAACGCCTCGATCCACTCCTTCTGGTTCCGCCCCACGTTGTGCAGGTAGATGCGGTCAAATCCCAGGTCGGCGAACTTCTGGATCTCACGCCGGTGCGCCTCGAGATCGGACGAGATCAGCATGCGGCCCTTGAAGTCCTCCGGCCGCACGAGCTTGGCCATCTGCTCGAAGTCCATCGGTGAGCGGATGTCCTGCTTGGGGAACTTCATGCCCCCGTTGGGCCACTCGGTCAGCGCGTTCGCCAGCGCCTCTTCGTCGGTCTCTGCCCACGACATGTGGATCTGGATGATCTTGGGCATCGTGGCTGGATCCTTGCCGGCCTCGCGAGCGCCCTTCTCGAAGCGCTCGAAGATGCCCTCGATCTTGCCCTCGGGCGCGCCCACGGTGATCAGCCCATCGCACAGCTTGCCGGTCTTCTCAGCCGTGATCGGCCCGGCAGTCGCGACGAAGATGGGCGGCGGTACCTCAGGCATGGTCCAGATGCGCACCGTCTCCATCTTGAAGAACTCGCCTTTGTGCTTGACATCCTTGCCGGTGAACAGCTTGCGGATGATCTCGATCGCCTCGAACATCCGATTGATCCGCTCGGGCGCCTCCGGCCAGTAGTCGGCAACCACGTGCTCGTTCAAGGCCTCGCCCGACCCGAGGCCCAGCCAGAATCGACCCGGGTACATTGCCTCAAGGGTTGCCGCGGCCTGGGCGATAACCGCCGGGTGCTGGCGGAACGATGGGCAGGTGACGCCGGGGCCGATGTCGCCGTCGGTCCGTTCCGCGGCGACAGCCATGAACGCCCACACGAATGCTGCGTTGCCCTGCTGCGGCGTCCACGGCTGGAGATGGTCGGCGGCCATGATGCCGCTGAAGCCGGCCGATTCGGCGGCCACGCAATAGTCGACCAGCTCGGTCGGATGGAATTGCTCGAGCATCGCGGCGTAGCCGATCTGCGGTTTAGCCATCTAGTGGGGGTCTCCATGGATGCTGACTTTGGTCGGGCGCAGGATGAACGTGACGCGCTCCTCGGTGCGAAAGCGCTCGATCTCGCGCTCGGCGACTTCGGGCGCGTCGTAACGGCGGGCCATCTCGGCAATATCGGCCTGCGCCGTATCGCCGTCGTACACGCGCTCAAGCGCGCAGTTGATCGTCACCGCGTCCTCCGCTTCATACACCGCGAGGTTGGCGCGGCCGTCGCGCTCCAGGTTGGAGGGCCAGCGCCGGCCGCGACGCGAGTTGACCACCAGGAGGTCGCCGCGAACAAGGAACCAGATCACGATCTGGTGCGGCGAGCCGTCGCGGTTGATCGTGGCGAGCGTCGCGAAGCGTGGCGGGTGCGCGGCGAGGAACGAGCGCACGTTCGCGGCGAGTTCAAGGGTTGGCGCAGCCGGGACGGTCACGCCAGCGATGTTAGCGGCGGGGGAGCCTGGTCCGGCCCCGCGGCAAAGAGTTCGGCCCCCCGGCGCCGCCACATCGGCGAGCGCCAGGAGGCCGTGTTCGATCCTGCTAGGAGGGGTGGTCGGTTACTGGACGAAGCCCTTCGACTGCAGCCAGGCGCGGGCCACATCGGCCAGGTCCTTGTGGTCGACGCTGACCTGCTTGTAGAGATCAGCCAGCGTCGCGGTGTCGATCTGGGCAGAGACGTCATTCAGGATCTTCTTGAACGCGTCCGTGTCGGCCAGCTTCGCCAGGTAGTCGTCGCGCACGATGGGCGCGACGTTGTCCGCGGGCTGAGTGTTCATGTCGTCCTCCAGGACGACCCAGCCGTAAACGAGGATCTCGGGCGATGTCGAGCACAGCTCGGCGACATCGATCGTGCCGTTCTTCAGGGCATCAGCCATGGGCACGTCGCACGCCGACAGCAGGGTCGCAGCGGCGATCGTGTCTGCGGTGATGCCATAGGCGGACTGCAGTGCGCCGCCCGGAGCGCCGCACAGGGCGTTGGTCGGACAGTCCGTCGGCAGACCCCATAGCAACTGATCCTGGACCGCCGCCAAATCGCTGACCTTGGTCAGGTTGAACTCGTCCGCCGTTTCCTGGCGTACGACAAAGGCGTTGGTATCGATCGCGGGCGCGTAGTCGAGCAGCGTGAGGTGCTTGGCGGTGAGCTTCTCCTGTAGCCCGCTCGCGTTGGCCGCCGAATTGGGGCCGGACGTGCCGCCCTCGTATGCGAGGCGGCTGCCGATGTACTCGGGCTGGAGATCAATCTGGCCGGACTCAATCGCCGGCGCGACCACCGGACGAGGACCCAGGCCGATGCCGGCGCGATCCACGGTGTAGCCGTTGGCCTCGAGTGCCTGGGCATAGATTTCAGCCATCACGCGCGCTTCGTCGAAGCCGACGGAGCCGATCTTGATGGCCGGCTTGCTGCCCTCACCCGTCGAGCACGCACCGACCAGCAGCGCGAGCACGATCGCCCCGAGGGCCAGCCTGCGGGATGTCCGCATGGGTAACCTTCTCCTTTCATTCATCCGGTTAGTCCGGCGTCAGGCGCGGACTATACATCGGAACCGCGCGACGGACTAATGGGAACTACGCGCCGACCAGCTCCACGGATCGCCGGCGGCGCAGTCCGCGCGGAGTCAGAAGGTACTGCGTCAGGGCGAAAGCCGCTTCCACGGCGATGGCCAACGCGCCGACAAGGATGGCGCCGCCGACCACCTGTACATCACCACCCAAGCTGAATGTGGCGAAGCCCTCGACGAGGTACCGGCCCAGGCCCGGCCCGCCCAGGAGCGCACCCAGCGTCGCAGTCGCGACCACCTGGATTGCCGCGGACCGAATACCCGCCACGATGATCGGCACCGCGAGTGGCAGCTCGACGCGCGCCAAGATCTGCCATTCGCTCATGCCCTGGCCGCGGCCGGCCTCGACCATGTCGCTCTCGACCGTGGTGACGCCGGCCTGCGCGTTGACCATGATGGGCGGGATCGCCAGCACGACCATCGCCACCACCGTCGGGTAGATCTTGAAGCCGGCCTGCGGGTCGAGCGCCGCGGTGATCGGCAGAACCATGGCGATGACCGCCAGCGATGGCAGCGCGCGCCACAGGTTCGCGGAGTTGACGGCCAGCCAGGTGAAGCGCCGGGTATGGCCGATCCACAGCCCCACCGGCAACGCGACCGCGATCGCGATCAGCAGCGCGACCGTCGACCAACCGGCGTGCTCCAGCAGCCGGGCGGGAATCCCGTTCGGGCCGGCCCAGTGCGCCGGGTCGGTCAGCCAGGCAAGGGTGCGCGAGAGGAGATCCATCTGTCTCCCTAGGTTGCCGCCACGGCCGTCTGCCACGGAGTCAGTCGACGCTGCAGCCGGGAGAGCAGGTAGTCGGCCAGGAGAGCGAGGAGGACTGATGGGATGGCGCCGAAGTAAAGCTCGGTCGGAAAGCTGCGCCGGTAGCCCTCCAGGATGAAGTAGCCCAGGCCGCCGAAGCCGTCGCCCATGATCGCGGTGACCGTCACGAGGGCGATCGTGGAGACCGTCGCGAGACGCACGCCGGCCAGGATCAGCGGCACGGCCAGTGGTACCTCGACGCGCCAGAGACGCTGGGCTGCCGTGTAGCCCAGGCCATGTGCGGCCTCGAGTACGTCACGCGGGATCGAGTCGAAGCCGGCGGCGATGTTGCGAACGAAGATCACCAGCGTGTACAGGACGAGCGGTATCTCGACTGTGAGCAGGCTGATCCCGGTGATCGACACCAGCACCACGAACAGCGCCAGGCTGGGGATCGTGTACAGGATGGCGGTCACGGCCAGGATCGGTCCGTAGGTCGCACGCCTGCGCACGGCAATTACGGCGAGAGCGAACGAGATGACCAGCCCCACGCCGACGGCGATCGCGGTCAGGACGATGTGCTGACCCGTGCGAAAGGCCAGCTCGTCGAGGTGATCGACCATCCAGCCGAAGTCGAGCATCAGCGCAGCGCCGCGGCGATCTTGTCGTACGTGAGCAGGCCAAGCACGCGGCCGTCCGCATCGACCACGACGCCGGCCGACACGTCCGAGTCGAGCATCATCGACAGCGCGTCCTTGAGCGTTGTCTGCGGCGCCAGGGTGGGTTG